>NZ_BPWE01000001.1 GCF_020884755.1 Bifidobacterium mizhiense
GATCTGGTTCTCATTCCCCAATCGAACAGGAACGGGCACCCCTGCAAGACCCCTATTAACAACCCGACCTATTAACAACCACCCAACACGCTTACAGCCACAAGGCCAAACCCCCAACATAAACAACGCGTTTAGTTCCTATAGCCCTGATCGGTACGGCTCTTTCTGACCTATTATTCGAGCTCTCCATCGAAAATGTCTCATGCTCGGTTTTCAGTCGCGCCGCCTATGCTGTAACCAGGACCAGAAGGAGGAACGGAAGGCGTGCTCAAGGTGAGAATCGACTCCATCGAGGATGACAGAATCGAGGCCTACACCAGGCTGACCGAACCTCAGCTGCGCAACCGCCTGGAACCCGCTAAGGGCCTGTTTATCGCCGAATCCCCCAAGGTCATCGCCCGCGCCCTGGATGCCGGGGTTGAGCCTATCTCCTTCCTGGTGGAAGAGCCCTGGCTGGAGGGGATGCATTCCATGTTCGACCAGGTGGACGCAACCTTCGGACCCGACATTCCCGTCTACGTCGCCAGCCCAGCACAGCTCAAAGCCATCACCGGCTACCGGCTGCATCGGGGCGCACTAGCCGCCATGAGACGCTGGCCTCTGCCCACTGTGGAGCAGGTTTGCCGCTCGGCAAGGCGGGTGGCCGTCATGGAGAACATTGTTGATCACACCAACATCGGCGCACTGATGCGTTCTGCGGCAGCCCTACAGGTGGATGCGGTACTGGTAACCCCTTCCTGCTCTGACCCTCTCTACCGCAGGGCTGCAAGGGTCTCCATGGGCACTGTCTTTCAGGTTCCCTGGACCAGGATTGGTGGCGACGACGTCCACGCCTGGCCCGACCAGGGCATGCGCCAACTACACGATTTGGGCTTCACCACGGCAGCCATGGCCCTGAACCGGGATGCCATCAGCCTGGATGAACTGGCGGAACGGCTGGGGCCTGGGTCCGACCAGATTGATCGCCTGGCTTTAATATTCGGTACCGAAGGCGATGGGCTAAGCCACAGGACCATTGCCCGAGCGGACCTGACCGTGCGCATCCCCATGAGCCACGAGGTGGACAGCCTGAATGTGGCCGCCTCAAGCGCCGTAGCCTTCTACGCAACCAGACCCCAGCATGGTAGCTGAGCCTTGCCGGCTGACTGCACCAACCAGCCAACTGAGCCCTCTGCTGCGTAGCTAATTCCTGCTGACCTGAGTCTATTCACTTCATGGCTCAATATCGGGTAACCATTAACATCAGGCAATACTTGGCAACAGACCAAAGTTCGCGTGTCAAGTAACCAAGGAAGGTTGGCAACTCAGGCGCAATCAGCTCTGATGGGAGACGGCCTGCGAATCCTCATGAATGTAGTCGTCAGGGTCGATGGTTCCCCGCCAGCGGCCGATGGCCTTGAGACCGTGGTACATGACCAGCGTAGCCACAGAGCCGATGGCGATGCCGTTGAAACTGACCCCGGCAACCGCAAAGGTGAAGTCGGCTATGCCCACGATCATGACGACGGCACCCACGGTCATGTTGACGGACTTGCCGAAGTCCACCTTGTTCTCCACCCAGATACGGATGCCCAGCATGCCGATCATGCCGTAGAGCATGGTGGTGACCCCGCCCAGAACGCCGGTGGGGATGGTGTTGATGATGGCTCCGAACTTGGGGCAGAGGGAGAGCAGGAAAGCGA
Organism: Bifidobacterium mizhiense; assembly: GCF_020884755.1. GTDB lineage: Bacteria > Actinomycetota > Actinomycetes > Actinomycetales > Bifidobacteriaceae > Bombiscardovia > Bombiscardovia mizhiensis. The sequence goes on from NZ_BPWE01000001.1 coordinate 1,683, forward strand.
AAATGGCGGCGCACCAGTAGGCGGCCGTGGAGTAGACCTTGGTGGCGGCCATGACGCCGATGTTCTCTGCATAGGTGGTGGTTCCCGAGCCTCCGCCCAGTCCGGCCAGCGTGGTGCCCAGTCCGTCGGCCATCAGGGCGGTGCCGATCTGATCGTCATAATCGCGGCCGGTCATCAGGGCCACCGACTTGACGTGACCGATGTTCTCGGCCACCAGGACCAGCACCACGGGGATGAACATGGCCAGGACGGATGGGTCCGCCTGAGGTGTGTGGAAGTGAGGCAGACCGAACCAGGCGGCCTTTTCCACAGCCGCGAAGTCGACCTGCCCCTGGGTGACCGCGAAGATGTAGCCGACGATGACACCTAGAAGGATGTTGAGACGGCCGATCAGACCCTTGAAGAGGACTGCTATCAGCATGACGGCCACCAGGGTGACCAGGGCGGTCAGCGGGGCCGACTTGAAGTTCTTCCATGCCGAGGGAGCCAGGTTGAAGCCGATGATGGCCACAATGGCACCGTTGACCACCGGCGGCATGATCATATCGATCCATCGCGAGCCGGCAAAGTGGACGATCAGGCCGATCAGGAAGAGCAGGGCGCCGGTGACCATGATTCCGAAGGAGGCCACAGCCAGACCCTTGTGGGCGGTGGTCACCGCCAGAACCGGGGCGATGAAGCCGAAGGAGCTGCCCAGGTAAGAGGGCAGACGGTTACGGTTGATCAGCAGAAATAGGGCCGTGGACATGGCCGTGAAGAAGAGGGTTGTAGAGGGGTCGAAGCCGGTCAGAATGGGAACCAGGAATGTGGAGCCGAACATGGCGATGACATGCTGGGCACCGATTCCCGCCGTACGTGGCCATGTGAGTCGCTCATCGGGTTCCACCACTTCGCCCGGAGCCAATGTTTTCCCGTCCCCATGCAGTTTCCAGCCCATGGACAATGCCATTTCACTGTGCTTTCTCTCATGCGCCGTGCCGGTCACGGCGGACCGGAAACATCAGTATATTCACATGGGAGGACCCGGGATAGTCTACCGGGAGGATGGTCTCACTGATAGGTCGGCATGTTATCGAAGTTGAAGCCGATGGCGGCCAGCTGCTCGCGCCCTTCAGGAGTGATCATGTCCAGAGTCCAGCGCGGCGACCAGGTCCAATCGATGCGGAACTCCTCGACCAGACCCGCCAGGACGCTGGCGCACTGGTCCTCAATCAGATCAGTCAGCGGGCAGGCCGGCGTGGTCAGGGTCATGGTGATGATGGCTCGTCCCAATTCGTCGATTTCTATACCATAGACCAGCCCTAGGTCGACCACATCGATGCCCAGCTCGGGATCGATGACCTGGTGCAGGGCCTCCCTGACATCCTCAGCGGTGGCCCGGCCTATGTCGTCGACGGCCTTCAGAGGGATGGCTTCCTCAGCGGCAGCCTCGGCATCAGCTGCATTTTGATCCGCAGCCTTCTCGCCATTGGCGGCTGAGGCACTAGTCGAGGATTCATCATTCGAGCCCTGAGCCGTCGCTGAACTTTCAGCGGAAGCGTCAGGGGCACCGTGGTCGGCAGGCTGATCGTCGGACTTAGCCGAATCGGACTTCCTGCCTGCCTGGCCATCAACCTGACGCATGGAACCACCCTCGGCCGATTTCAAAACCGTTTCCGCGCCCAGGGGATTGCTGGCCAAGGCCTGTGCCGTACCTGGATCGCTGATGGCTCTGCCCACCGAGGCCAGGATGGAGTCCTGGGGTTCGGGCACCAGATTCGTATTGCCGCTCATACCTGCTCCTCCTTCTCACCTTTGTCGCCCTCTTGCCCAGCCGACAGAGCCTGGGCCACCGAAGCCTTCATGCCCTCCCAGCCCAACAGTGCGCACTTGATTCGCATGGGGTACTTGGACACGCCCTGGAAGACCATGGCATCACCGAGAGCATCCTGCGCCTGCTCGTCCTCGATGCCAGCTCCGCGCGATTCCATAAGCTTGCGGAAGTCGGCAGCCAGATCCATGGCATGGTCAACGGTCTGCCCCTGGACCAGATCCACCATGATGGATAGGCTGGCTTGGCTGATGGAGCAGCCTGAACCCTGCCAGACGATTCGCTGGATGAGATCGGGGCCGCCCTGCTCGCCAGGCGCCACTTCCACATGGATGGTGGCCTGATCTCCGCAGGTCGGATTGAACTGATGGGACTCGGCTGCCAGGCAGGCCTCGTGCTCCACCCTGATGGTCACGCCGTCGCCATCCGGGTCCTCCGCCGCATCAGCCTGATCTCCTACACGTCCGTGAGGTTTCCGGGCGGCGTCCAGGATCACCTCCTGGTACATCTGCTCCAGTTCCTCGTCATCCATCCCGAAATCCGCCATGTCCTTAAACCTACCAGTATGTCTTTGCTAAATCCGTCTATGCGCTGCCGGTGAATGCCCTCAGGCCACTTGGAAGAACCTGCGGACTCCAGAGACGGCATCCAGCAGGGCATCCGTGTCGGCCACGGTGTTGTAAACGCCGGTCGAGGCCCGGTTGGATGCCATCAAGCCAAAGTGACGATGCACCGGTTGGGCGCAGTGGTGCCCTACGCGGATGGCAATGCCGCGCGAATCCACATACTGGCCAACGTCATGAGGATGGACACCTTGGACATCGAAGGCGACCGTACCGATTCGGCCCTCTGGAGTAGTCGGCCCTAGGATGCGTACTCCGTCCAACTCCCCCAGCCTCAACAGACCGATGGTGATGGCCTTCTCGTGTTCGGCCACATTCTCCATGCCCAAATTCATCAGCCAATCGGCAGCCGCACCAGCCCCGATCATCTGTGCCACCGGCTGTGTGCCGGCCTCAAACCTGGCAGGAGGATCCATGTAGCTGGCTGGACGGTCCAGATAGGCCAGCTCCACCATGGATCCGCCGAACGAAGCAGGAGGCAGGGCCTCCAGCAGCTCTCGGCGGCCATAGAGGAAGCCCACGCCCGTGGGGCCATACATCTTGTGGGCACTCCAGGCGGCGAAGTCCACGTCCATGGCGTGCAGGTCCACAGGCAGATGAGGCACCGACTGGCAAACATCCAACACCACCAGGGCGCCCACCTGGTGGGCACGGCGAACTATGGGCTTGATGTCTGTGATGGCACCGGTCACGTTGCTGACGTGGGTGACGGCGACCACCTTGGTCCGCTCGGTGATGACCTGGTCGGCAGTATCGGCCAGAACACGACCCTCCTGATCCAGATCGAAGTACTTGAGCACTGCTCCGGTCCGGTAGCAGAGCTCCTGGAAGGGCAGGAGGACCGAGTGGTGCTCGGCCTTGCTGACCACGACCTCATCCCCAGGCTTCAGGGCGAATCGCTGTGCCGCCTTGCCTCCGCGACCCAGGCTGGCATTGCCGAAGGCGGTGGCGAGCAGGTTCAGAGCAGCCGTGGCCCCGGCGGTGACCACGATTTCCTCGCCACCCTCCTGGCCCTCTGCGCCGACAAGGGCGGCCACGCGTGAACGTGCATGCTCGAAAGCCATGGTGCTGCGGGCGGCCAACTCGTGGGCGCCCCGGTGCACCCCGGCGTTGTCCTTAAGATAGAAGTCCCGAACGGCATCGATGACCGCCAGGGGCTTCTGGGCAGTGGCGGCCGAATCCAGATAGACCAGGGGGTGGCCATGCACCTGCTGGTCCAGAATCGGAAACTGCTGCCGAATGCTGTCATCAATGACCATTGCGGACCCCTTCTCTTATCCTCAGGCCAGAGCCGATTCGGAGTCAGCACCCTCGGGCAGGTACTGGTCGTACCCGGTCTCCTCCAGGGTGTCGGCCAGCTCGGGGCCGCCGGTCTTCACAAAGCGGCCATCGGCGAAGACGTGGACGATGTCGGGCTTGATGTACTTGAGGATCCTGGTGTAGTGGGTGACCATGAGCACACCCATACCGGTGTTCTCCTTGGCCCTGTTGACACCCTCGGAGACGATGCGCAGGGCGTCCACGTCCAGACCGGAGTCGGTTTCGTCCAGGATGGCGAACTTGGGCTTGAGCAGTTCCAGCTGCAGGACCTCGGCACGCTTCTTCTCGCCTCCGGAGAAGCCCTCGTTGACCGAACGCCGAGCGAACTTGGGATCCATGCGCAGCCGCTTCATGGCATCGTTCAGGTCCTTGGTCCACTGGCGGATGGCCGGGGCCTTGCCGTCAACCTCGGTCTTGGCTGTACGCAGGAAGTTGGTCATGGACACGCCGGGCACCTCGACCGGGTACTGCATGGCCAGGAAGAGCCCTGCCTTAGCCCGCTCGTCAGGGGTCATCTTGAGCAGATCCTGCCCATCCAGCAGGGCCTGGCCCGAATCCACCTCGTACTTGGGATGGCCGGCCAGGGTGTATGCCAGGGTGGACTTGCCCGACCCGTTGGGCCCCATGATGGCGTGGGTCTCGCCGGAGTGGACGGTCAGCGTGGCCCCCTTGAGGATCTGCTTGCGACCCTCCTTGGTCTCCACTGAGACGTGCAGATCCTTGATTTCCAATGTGGACATGTCAGTTCTCCTCCAAAACGTGCTGCATCTCTTGATCCTCGCCGGCCGCCAGCCTGCGGTCGATGACCCCCATCAGGTGCCCGGAGACGCTGGGGACGTCAATCTCCTCCACCAGTTCGCCGAAGAAGCCTCGAACCACCAGCTTGCGGGCCTCCTGTTCGGGAATGCCGCGAGACTGCAGGTAGAAGAGCTCCTCGTCGTCGAAGCGGCCGACCGAGCTTGCATGCCCGGCACCGATGATGTCGCCGTTCTCGATCTCCAGGTTGGGCTCCGAGTCGGCTATGGCCCCAGGGGTCAGCACCAGGTTCCGGTTGAGCTCGTAGGAGTCGGTTCCAGGCGCGGTGGGCTGAATGAGCGCGTTGCCCACCCAGGTGGTGTGCGCGCCAATGCCGTCCAAGGCCCCCTTGTAGACCACACGGGACTTGCAGTTGGGATGGTTGTGCACCACCATGGTCCGGTGCTCCATGTGCTGGCCGGGATCGACGAAGTAGATGCCCAGCATGTTCAGGTTGCCCTGCTCGCCGCCGAAGTCCTGGTCCATGCGCAGCCGTACGACATCGCCGCCCAGACTGACCACCGAGTGACGCAGAGAAGCCTCGGCTCCTAGGTGAATGCGGTGGTTGCCTACATGCTTGCTGCCCTTGTCCCACTCCTGGATGAAGGTGGTCGACATCTGCGAATTGTCACCGATATCGATTTCAACGCCCTCGGCCAGACGTGCCTGGCCCTGGTGTTCGACCACCAGATCGGCCTTGGTGCCCGCCTCGGCCTTGATGACCAGATGGAATGCATCCAGCTCAGGGCCACCGCCGTTGACGCGAACCAGCACAGGCTGATCCAGGGTGCCCTTGAGGTTGACCACAGTCGCCTGCTTGCCGCTGGCCCACTCCACAGCGGCCGCTCGGTCACTGGGCTTGAGGACCGTGCCGCAGGGGGCCTGATCCATGGGAATCCGGCTGAAGCTGACCTGATCTGCGGGCGGTTCGGATCCGTCGATCATGGTGACCGAGACCTTGGTCAGGCCGCTGGGCTGGAAGACGGTGAAGAACTCCTCCATCCGGTCGATGGGGGTGAACCGCCAGTCATCCTGCTTTCGGGTAGGCATGGGGAAGTCGTCAGGATTGAAGGAGCGGGGCTCCTTGTCGGCGCTGGACGGCATGGTAGCCGGGAAAGCATAGGGATCCTTGGGATCCGCATGCGGAATGGTTATTTCGCTGTTTTGTGACATCAGCCTACCGAGCCCTCCATCTGCAATTCGACCAAGCGGTTGAGCTCCAACGCGTACTCCATGGGCAGCTGCCGGGAGATGGGCTCCACGAACCCGCGCACGATCATGCCCATGGCCTCCTTCTCCTCCAGGCCACGGCTCATCAGATAGAAGAGCTGGTCCTCGGAGACCTTGGAGACGGTGGCCTCGTGGGCCATGGAGACGTCGTCCTCGCGAACGTCCACGTGCGGGTAGGTATCCGAACGGGAGTAGTCGTCCACCAGCAGGGCGTCGCAGACCACCGAGGAGGAGGACTTCTCAGCTCCCTTGATGATTTTGACCAGGCCCCGGTATGCAGCCCTTCCTCCGTTGCGGGAGATGGACTTGGAGACGATGGTGGAGGAGGTGTGGGGTGCCAGATGAATCATCTTGGCGCCCGTGTCCTGATACTGGCCCTTGCCGGCGAAGCCCAGGGAGAGGGTCTCGGCCTTGGCGTAGGGCTCGGCCAGAATGCAGGCCGGGTACTTCATGGTGGCCTTGGACCCGATATTGCCGTCCACCCATTCCATGGTGCCGCCCTCGCGCACATAGGCACGCTGGGTAACCAGGTTGTAGACGTTGTTGGACCAGTTCTGGACCGTGGTGTAGCGCACACGGGCGTGAGGCTCGACCACGATCTCCACATTGGCCGCATGCAGGGAGTCTGTGGAGTAGATGGGGGCTGTGCAGCCCTCCACGTAATGGACGTAGGAACCCTCGTCGGCGATGATCAGCGTGCGCTCAAATTGGCCCATGTTGGGCGTGTTGATGCGGAAGTAGGCCTGCAGGGGGATGTCCACATGGACCCCCTTGGGCACGTAGACGAAGGAACCGCCCGACCAGGCCGCCGTGTTCAGGGCGGCGAACTTGTTGTCGTCCGGCGGAATGACCGTGGCGAAGTACTTGCGGAAGAGGTCCGGGTACTCCTTGAGGGCCGTGTCCGTATCCAGGAAGATGACCCCCTGCTTGCGCAGATCCTCACGGATGGAGTTGTAAATGACCTCGGACTCGTACTGGGCAGCCACGCCGGAGACCAGCCGCTTCTTCTCGGCCTCGGGAATGCCCAGCCGGTCATAGGTGGTGCGGATGTCGTCGGGCAGGTCCTTCCAGTCCTTGGCCTGCTCCTTCAAGGGCTTGACGTAGTACTTGAAGTCGTCGGCATCGAACCCGCTTAAATCCACGCCCCACTTGGGCATGGGCTTCTCCATGAAGGCCCGGTAGCCCTTGAGACGCATCTGCAGCATCCAGTCAGGCTCGCCCTTGTCGGCCGAGATGGCCCTGACCACGTCCTCGTCAATGCCCTTGTGGGCATTGCGCCCGGCATCGTCGGAGTCGTGCCAACCATAGGTATAGTCGCCGAACTCGGAGATGATCTGGTCGTCTTTTTTGATTTTTTCTTCATTGACGCGGGAGCGGTCGGCCACGTACTGGCTCATTTCCACATCCCGCGATGTGTCTGTCCGCTGCGAGGTGCTGTCCACGAGCTGAGACCTCCTAACACACGCACGGCCGCCATATGCGGCCGATCACACCATTACAGAATAACCAGGACGGCAGTAAACCGCCAGACCCGGGCTTACGCTCTCTAAGGAATCCAGCCGGTACTCTTGACAAAGTCGTTGATACGGACAATCGCCCGCCTCCCTGCAGAAGGGAAACGAGCGATCATACCGAAATGCCTGAAAAGGATCAGCCGCTCAGGCCGCCTCCTGGCCTCCGTGCTCCAGGCTGGCCTTGACCAGACCGGCGAAGAGGGGATGCGGCTTGGTGGGGCGGGACTTGAACTCCGGGTGGGCCTGGGTGCCCACATAGAAGGGGTGCTGGTCCTGGGAGAGCTCCACGAACTCGGTCAGCTGCCCATCAGGGCTGGTGCCCGAAATGTGCAGACCGGCCTTGTCCAGCCGCTCCTTGTAGGCCACATTGACCTCGTAGCGGTGGCGGTGACGCTCCGAAATCTCGGTGGAACCGTAGAGCTTGGCCACAAGGGAGTCGGGCTTGAGCACTGCCGGGTAGGCACCCAGCCGCATGGTGTGGCCCATGTCGCCATGGCCGGCCACGATGTCCTTCTGCTCCTCCATGGTGGCGATGACCGGGTTCTCGCAGTCAGGCTCGAACTCCGAGGAGTTGGCATCCTCCAGCCCCAGGACGTGACGGGCGAACTCGATGACCATGGACTGCAGGCCCAAGCAGAGTCCTAGGGCGGGCAGGCCGGTCTCGCGGGCGTAACGCAGGGCGCCGATCTTGCCCTCGATGCCGCGGATGCCGAAGCCTCCGGGAACCACGATGCCGTCGACACCCTCCAAGGCCTTGCGTGCACCGTCCATGGTCTCGCAGGTGTCAGCAGCCACCAGCTTGACCTGAACCTGGGACCGGTTGGCAAAGCCGCCGGCCTTCAGCGCCTCGATGACCGACAGGTAGGCGTCAGGCAGGTCGATGTACTTGCCAACGATAGCGATGGCCACCTTGGTGCGGGGGTTGTGGACCCGGTCCAGCAGATCCTCCCACTCGTTCCAGTCGACGTCGTGGAAGGGCAGTCCCAGCTTGCGCACCACGTAGGCATCCAGACCCTCCTTGTAGAGGATCTTGGGCACGTCGTAGATGCTGGGCGCATCCACGCAGTTGACCACGCCCTCGGCATCCACGTCACACATCAGGGAGATCTTGTCCTTGATGGCCTGGTTGAGCGGCCGGTCGGAGCGCAGCACCAGGGCGTCGGGAGCGATGCCCAGCTGGCGCAGGGCCATGACCGAGTGCTGGGTGGGCTTGGTCTTGAGCTCGTGGGCGGCGGCCACGTAGGGTACCAGGGAGACATGGACGAACATGCAGTTGTCCGGGCCGATGTCCCGACGAACCTCACGGGCGGCCTCCATGAAGGGCTGGGACTCGATGTCGCCCACAGTCCCGCCGATCTCGGTGATGATCACGTCCACGTCGTCGCTGGCCTGGGCCCGCATGCGGCTCTTGATCTCGTTGGTCACGTGGGGAATGACCTGGACGCACTGGCCCAGGTACTCCCCCGCCCGCTCCTTGCGCAGAACAGACTGGTAGATCTGGCCCGTGGTCACGTTGGCCTTCTGGGAGAGGAAGACGTCAGTGAAGCGCTCATAGTGGCCGATGTCCAGATCGGTCTCGGCCCCATCCTCGGTCACGTAGACCTCGCCGTGTTGGAAGGGATTCATGGTCCCCGGATCGACGTTGATGTAGGGATCCAGCTTCTGTTGAAGAACGCGAATTCCGCGGCTTCTCAGCAGTCGGCCCAGAGAGGATGCGGTCAGTCCCTTGCCCAGTGAAGAGACCACGCCGCCGGTGACGAAAATGTGTTTGGTGATATGCCCTTGCGAATTTCCATGTTCTCTGACCATGGAACTTCAGCCTATCAGGCAGGAGCGACCAGAAACCGGCCAACACACGAGGAGGACAGACCGATTCAGGGACGGCTCAGATGCAGATGGTCGGCCAGGTAGCGGCCGGTCACCGAATCAGGGTTACGGGCCACTGATTCAGGGTCGCCCTGGGCCACGATCCTTCCGCCTCGGTCACCACCCCCCGGGCCCATATCGACCACATGGTCTGCGTTGGCGATCATGTCCAGATCATGCTCGATGAAGACCACCGTGGCCCCCTTGCTGACCAGGCGCTCCAGCACCCCGATCAGGACGCGCACATCCAAGGGATGCAGGCCGGTGGTGGGTTCGTCCAGGACGAACATGGAGCCATTCTGTCTGCGGCCCAATTCGTTGGACAACTTCAGCCGCTGGGCCTCCCCGCCAGACAGGGATGGGGTGTCCTCCCCCAGGGTCAGGTAGTCCAGGCCCAGATCCTTCAGTGTCTGCAGGCCTCGGCGGATGGCCGTGTACTCCCGGCCCTGCGCGAAGACCTCCAGGGCTCGGCCCACCTCCATGGCCAGCAGATCGGGTAGGCTCAGCGGCTCCGGGTGGGCCGGCGTGGACAGACGGTACTGCTCGGTTTCCGGGCGGTATCGACGACCCTGGCAGCTGGGGCAGGTAATGGGGATGTCCGGCAGGAACTGCACATCCAGACTGATCTGGCCGGTGCCGTCGCATTGGGGACAGCGCAGCGATCCTGTGTTGTAGGAGAATGCGGAGATGCCCAGCTTGTCTTTTTCCGCCTGGTCAGTGGCCGCGAAGAGTCGGCGCAGCCGGTCCATCAGCCCCGAGTAGGTGGCCACTGTGGAACGCACGTTGATGCCTATGGGCGAGGAGTCCACCAGGCGAACCCTGTCGATGCCCGCCGGGTCCAGACTGTGCACATGCTTGGGCATGGGGTCGCCTTGAATTTGGGCCTGCAGGGCCGGGACCAGGGACTCCAGGATCATGGTGGTCTTGCCCGAGCCGGATACGCCGGTCACCGCCGTCATGCATCCCCGAGGAATGGCCAGATCCAGCGGGTGGACCGTGTGAATGGGTCCTGACTGCATGCGGATCCATTCATCCTCTGCAGGCATAGGGTGGCGGTCTCGTACCAGAACAGGCTCGCGTCCATCCAGAAAACCTGCAATGCGCGAGTCCGGGTCTGCAGCGATCCGCTCAGGGGCTCCCTGGGCCAGAATCCTGCCGCCACGCTCCCCTGCTCCGGGACCCATTTCGATTAGATAGTCGGCTGATTGCAAAACCTTGACGTCATGATCGACGAAAACCACGGAATTGCCGTCGGCCAGCAGGTCGCGCATGACCCCTATCAGCCCCTCCAGGTTGGCGGGATGCAGACCGGTCGAAGGCTCGTCCAGCACATAGAGCACGCCTGTGGTCTCATTGCGGACAGCCCTGGCCAACTGGGCCCGCTGCCGCTCGCCTGTGGACAGAGAGGCGCTGGAACGATCCAGGGTCAGGTAGCTCAGTCCCAGTTGGATCAACCGCCTACCCATTTCGTCCAAGGTCTTGCAGAGGGCCGAGGCCATGGGCTGCATGGGTTCAGGCAGCGTGGGTGGCAGCTTCCGGCCCCAGTCCAGCACCTTATCCAGGGGCCAGGAGGTGACCTCGGCCAGATTGTCCCCGTTGATTCGGGGCAGACGGGCTCGTTGGTTGAGCCGGGTGCCCTTGCAGTCCGGGCAGGTCCGCTCGGTCAGGAACTTGGCCACCTTGGCCAGACGCTTGTCGTCGTTGGCCCTCTTGAGCTCCTCGGTCACGGTCAGCCGTGCGTTGCGGAAGGTGAAGTCCAGCTCGTGGACACCCTTGATCGAAGTAATGGTGATGTGCTTCTTCTCGGCAGGCCCCTCGAAGACGATCTTCCGCTCCCGATCGGTCAGATCCCGCCAGGGCACGTCAGTGCGGACTCCGAACTCGCGCACGATGTCGGGCTGGACATTGAAGCCGAAGGTCCGCCAGGGCACCACGGCCCCCTGGTCGATGGTCAGGCTGTCATCGGGAACCAGGGTGGCATCGTCCACCTCGCGCACGGTCCCGGTCCCCTGGCAGGTGGGGCAGGCTCCCAAGGAGTTGAAGGCCAGCTCCTCAGCGCTGGGAGGCTCGACTTTAGCACCGCAGGTGGGGCAAGTGATGGGCATCTCGGCTGCCACAGCCAGAGTGGGCTCCTGTCGATGACCATTGGGGCAGACATGGCTGGCCAGCCGGGAGAACATCAACCTGAGCACGTTGAGCAGCTCGGTGGCGGTGCCGAAGGTGGAGCGCATGCCGCCCACGCCCGGCCGCTGACGCAGGGCCAGGGCAGGAGGCAGGAAACGCACCGACTCCACCTGGGGACGCTGGGCCTGGGTCATCCGCCTCCTGGTGTAGGTGGACAGGGATTCCAGGTAACGCCGGGACCCCTCGGCATAGAGGACCCCCAGAGCCAGGGAGGACTTGCCGGAACCAGAGACCCCGGCGATGCCTACCAAGCGATTGAGAGGAATGTCTACATCCAGGTTGCGCAGGTTGTGGACCCTGGCGCCGCGGACAAGGATGGCCTTGGGCGGTGCGGAGAGGTTTTTGCCGGTCTCCCCGCTGTCGCTCATGCGTTCTCCAGCAGGTGGGCCACTGCTTCCAGGGCCAGCCGGTAGCCGTAGAAGCCCATGCCGGTGATGGTGCCTGTGGCCACCGGCGAGATGACGCTACGTCGACGGAAGGCCTCCCTGGATGCCGGATTGGAAATATGGACCTCCATCAGCGGCAGCCCTGCCTGCGTGACTTGGACGGCGGCATCGGAAAGCCCGTAACTGTAGTGGGTGAAGGCGGCGGGGTTGAGCACCACTGCACTGCGCTGATCCACCGCCTGGTGCATCCAGCGAATGACCTGGCCCTCGTCGTCCGACTGCAGCACCTGAACATCCAGACCCAGCTGCTGGCCCCAGTCTTCGCAGTCCCGGGTCAGAGTCGCCAGATCCTGACGACCGTAGACATCAGGGTCGCGCACACCCAGCCGACCCAGGTTGGGTCCGTTGACCACCAGAACCGTCTGCCTGCCCTTGTCGGCATCCGCCATCTGTCATTCCTCCTTGCGTATGGCCTGGAAGGCCTCCTTGATCGCCGAGACCGGTGGGTCGTCCAGGTGGGTGGGTTTGCCCAAACCATCAAGAATGATAAACCGCAACTTGTTGCCACGGGCCTTTTTGTCCCGATGCATGAGGGCCAGCACCTGGTCGAAGTCGCCCCCGTTCCACCAGGTCCTCAGACCCAGGGAGGACAGAAGCTGCCGATGATAGTCGACCGCCTCCTGATCCAGGTGACCGGTGATCCTTGCCAGCTCGGCTGCAAAGACCATGCCCACGGACACGGCCTGACCATGCCGCCAGGTGAAGTGTTCGATCTTTTCGATGGCATGGCCCAGGGTGTGGCCATAGTTGAGGAACTCCCGCAAGCCGGACTCCTTGAGGTCCACCGAGACGTGCCGGGCCTTGACCTCGACGGTGCGTTCGATCAGATCCTGGACCACCGTGCCCAGCCACTGGTCGGACTCCTGTCCGTCAAAGGAACGAAGAGACTCAGCCCGCTCCTCCAGCTCGCGCAGGATGCCCCCGTCCATGATGAAGCCGGACTTGGCCACCTCGCCCAGGCCCTCCACAAAGATCTCATTGGGCAGGGTCCGCAGGGTCCGCAGATCAGCCAGGACGCCGACAGGGGTATAGAAGCTGCCGACCAGATTCTTGCCCTGCTCCAGATTGATGCCGGTTTTGCCTCCGGTGGAGGCGTCGACCATGGCCAGCAGGGAGGTGGGGCAGTTCACATAACGGATGCCCCTCATCCAGGTGGCGGCGATGAATCCGGCCTGATCTGTGGCCGCTCCCCCGCCCAGTCCCACAACCGCGTCGGAACGGGTGAAGCCCTCGGTGGCCAGGCGCTCCCAGATACCCTGGCTGACCTTGACGGTCTTGCCGGCCTCCGCGTCGGGAATGGTCAGATCCACTACCTGGTAACCGGCTTGTCGAAGCAGGGCCCGGGCATGGTCGGAATGACGCTGAACCGGCTGGGTGTGAATCAGGGCCACACGCATGGTCTGGTCGCCAAGCAGCTCATGCAGCCGCCCGGTCACGCCTGCACCGATCCTCACATCGTAGGGGTCGGGACCGCTGACGTGAACCACCCGCTCAGTCAAGGCATCCGCCAGCCGTCTGGCCAGGGCTCGGGGGGTGGTGTTCCTGGATTTAAGGGTGATGGTGGCCAGCTCCTGGTAGACGCTGCGACGCTCACGGTAGAGAGCCATCCAGCGCTCCGATGCGCCGCCGCGGAGTAAGGGACGATGATCCGACCGAGCTGCTCGGCTGACCCCCTCCTCGGGGTCGACCTGCAGGTAGACCACAGCGCCACCTGCCCGCCGATAGTCCTGCAAGGCCTGGAAGACCTCGGTGCTCATGGGAGCGCCTCCTCCCAGGGACAGGATACCGCCGGAAAAGTCCTTCAAGAGGTCCAGGACCGCCCTGGTCTCCATATCGCGGAAGGCCTGCTCACCTTGAGTGTCGAAGATCTCGCTGACCGATTGGCCTGCTTCCTCCTCGATGCACTGGTCCGTATCCCGGAAGGGCGTCTTGATCAGGGCGGCCGTCTCCCTGCCCAGACGGGTCTTGCCCGCACCGGGCATGCCAATCACGACAGCCTTGGGCATGCTGCTGCTTTCAATCATGCAAGTCCGCCCCTCACCGTAGATGCTCGGGCCAGGACTGGAGGTAGGCCTGAGCGTTGCGCCGAACCTCCTCAAGCGAGTCACCGCCGAACTTCTCCAAGGAAAACCGTGCCAGGGTCAGATTCATCATGGCTTCGCCGATCACTGCGGCGGCAGGCACGGCGGTCACGTCGGAACGCTGATGGATGGCCTGGGCAGGCTGGCCGGTGGCCACATCCACCGTGCGCAGGGCCCGAGGCACCGAGGAGATGGGCTTCATGGCGGCCCTCACCCTGATGGGCTGGCCGTTGGAGGTGCCACCCTCCAGGCCGCCAGCATGGTTGCTGAGTCTGCGGATGGTGCCGTCCGGACCGGGCTCCATCTCGTCATGGGCCTGTGAACCGGGGCGATCAGCCTCGCGGAAACCATCACCGATCTCCACGCCCTTGATGGCCTGAATACCCATGAAGGCACTGGCCAGGGCAGCATCCAGACGTCGGTCGTCCTCCATATAGGTGCCCAGACCTGCCGGCACACCATAGGCGATAACCTCGAAGACCCCGCCGGCAGTGTCGCCATCCTTCTTGATCTGGTCAATTCTGGCCATCATCCGCTTCTCGGCGTCCTTATCCAGGGTCCTGACCGGCGAAGCGTCCAGTGCAGGTCCGTCTTCGGGGCCGGGCGTGACTTCATGACCCTCCAGGCCGACCCCGGCTATGGAGATGACATGGGAGACGGTCCGTATTCCTAAAGCCTGCTGCAGGAAGTCAGCCGCTACCGATCCCAGGGCCACCCGGGATGCGGTCTCCCTGGCCGAAGAGCGTTCGAGGACTGGACGTGCATCGGTAAACCCGTACTTGCGCATACCGGTGAGATCGGCATGGCCGGGCCTGGGCCGGGTCAGTGGGGCGTTGCGACCGGTCGCCGGGGGCTCCTGGTCGGCAGGCAGCTCGTCCACGCTCATGACCTGCTGCCACTTGGGCCACTCCGTGTTGCCGATCTCGATAGCCACCGGAGAACCGAGCGTCCGTCCATGCCTGACCCCGGTCAGCAGCCGAACCTTGTCCTGTTCAAAGCCCATCCTGGCCCCACGACCATAGCCCAGCCGACGACGGGCCAAGGCCGATTCAATATCCTTGGTGGACACGGCGACCCCTGCGGGCAGACCCTCCATCATGGCCACCAGGGCCTCTCCATGGGATTCCCCTGCCGTCTGCCAGCGCAACATATTCAAGCTCCTCGTTTGTTCCTCGTTTGCCAGGTTAGGGCTACGTATGATTATCTTAGAAGATGGTCTACCTCATCCCAGCGCCGGGACTGCTGACCGCCCTCCTCCTGGCCCTGATCGACATCCGCTCCCGGCGAGTCCCACGTCTTCTAGTGCTCTTGGGGCTGGTGCTGCAGACCGTGACCCTGCTGGTCTTTTCACTGATCCAAGCGCAACCGATGCTGCTGGTGCAGTGCCTGCTGCTGACTCTGGCCTCTGCAGGCCTTCAGCTCATGCTAGCCCTGATCCGACCCGGTGCCCTGGGGCTGGGCGACGTGACGGCCACAGGTCTGGTGGCCCTGAGCCTGTCGGTTCTGGGATGGACAACGATCCTGGTCTGGTGGGTGATGATGGGACTGCTGGGGTTGGTTGCCCTGGCCCTGGCCTGGTTGGCCCGTCACCGCAGCGGACCAGCCAGACCAAACAACCCCCTCTCGCTGGCCTATGTCCCGGTCATCCTCGCAGCAGCGGCAGTGGCCCTGGCCATTGATGCCATCTAGAACCGACAAGCACCTGACCGGGGTTGGGATCCTCAAATCCAAGGAAAATGTGCTAATTGTTCTGCTCGTTGTGCTTGGATTCCCAGGCCTTGTATTCCTTGACATCTCGGTTGAACTGATCCTGGTTGTCGCTGAACCTGGTCTCCCCAGTGTCCATGTTGACGGTCACGAAATAGAGCCAGTTGCCCGACTCCGGGTGCATGGCCGCCTGGATGGCCTCGTCTCCCGGGCTGCCGATGGGGCCTGGAGGCAGGCCCTGGTGGACCCTGGTGTTGTAGGGGTCGTCGGCATTCTGCAGCATGGCATCGGTCAGCTTCAAGGCCGAGACGTTGTTGGAGTAGGCCACCGTGCTGTCCATGCCCAAGGGCATTCCCTTGGCCAAGCGGTTGTCGATAACCCTTGCCACCTTGCCGTAGTATTCCGATTTGTTGACCTCGGCTTCGGTAATCGAGGCTGTATTCAGGATGGTCTGCCGTTCCTGACCTCCGGGTACGCCCAGCTGATCCAGATGCTCAATACGCTTGGAGACCAGGTTGGTCAGGATGGCCTTGGCCGACCCGGCCTTGCGCACATCGTACTCCCCGGGTTGCAGCCAGCCTTCAAAGTCTCCCTGGGCCTCCTGGGGCAGAATCCCATCCCCCTTGGCTTGAACCAAGGCATCGAATTCGCTCTGCGGCACCCCAGAGAGCTGAGCGGCCCTGGCAATCACATCACGCACCCGCTCGCCGGCCCGCACCTGCAGGAAGCCCCCGGCCTTGTTCCGGTCAGTCAGAATGGTCACGACATCGGAGGCTTTCATCCGCAGACGCAGATCGAAGGTGCCAGGCACCAGCCTGGACTCGGACTGGGCGCTGGTGATGGCGTGCAAGAAGGCCTCCGTGGACTTGACCACTCCAGCCTTGACCAAGTTGGCACCGACCTGATCAGCCCCCTGGCCGCTCTCGACCGTGAACTCCACCGGCGCTCCACCAGGGCCGGGATAATCAGGGGCGACCTCCTTGGTGGCTACGATCCTGGGAGTTCCATGGCGTAGCCCACCCACCAGAATCACCACGCAGGAGGCAGCAACCACCACGGCCAAAGCGATGAGAAGGACCATAATCCGCTGACGGCGCTTGCGGCGTTCACGCCGACGACGCATCTCACGACGCGAACGAGGAGGACGTGGCGGCATGGCGGAGACCGGGGCTTGCCCATCGGCCACCCACTGGACCTTATCCTGGAAGAATTCCTGCATGTCGTCGGCCAATTACCACTCCTTGTCGGCACGTTGGTTGTCCAGGGCCGACTGCAGCAGCACAACAGCGGACTGCTGATCGACCACAGGACGATGTCTTCGCCCGTCCACGCGGGCATCGTATAGCTGACGATGGGCGCTGACGGTCGTCAGTCGTTCGTCTCGCAATACTATACTGGGCTGCTGCTCAGGGGCAACGCCGGAATCTTGCGCAGCCTCCTGCAGGCGACCGGTCAGGGCACGCACCCAACGGGTCGCCTTTTTGGCGCTGCGACCAGCCTGGCCGCTCAGCAGCAGAGGGTATCCGACTACGACCTTGGACACACATTTATCCATAATCAGGTCTTCCACCTGGTCCAGAGCCTGAAAGTAGTCGCCCTGAACCCTGATGTTGCCAGCAGGAAAGGCCAGGGTCAGCTCCGGGTCCGACAGGGCCAGACCCACCCTGGCTTCCCCAAGATCCACCCCCAGCCATACGGCTGTATGTGATCGCACGAGAAGCTCAGCCCTCTCGGACCTGATCACTCAGGGCCTTCAAGGCCCGGTCAATGGCCGAGGCATCCTGACCGCCACCCTGGGCGAAGTCAGGCTTGCCTCCTCCGCCGCCTCCCAGGACCTTGGAGGCTGTCCTGACCAGGTCGCCAGCCCTGAGACCGCGATCACGGGCCGCCTGGTTGGTGGCTACGAAGATGACAGGCTTCTCATCCTCGCTGACACCGGCCAAGGCGACCACAACCGGGTATTCCTCGCCCATGCGGGCCCGCAGGTCGGTCACCGTCTTGCGGAGGGCATCCACAGAACCGAAACGGCCCATATTCCGGGATGCGATCTTGACATCTTCCGGGGCATGCAGGGCCTGGTTGGCCAGTTCGGGCACAGCCTGGGCCATCTGCTGCTCATAGGTGGCCGCCAGTCGGCGGTCAGACTCCTTGAGCTTGGCCAGCAGGGCCGAGATTCTGGACTCCAGCTCGTCAGGGCGGGCGTTGAGCTTGTCTGAGAGCTGTGAGACCAGGGCATGCTCACGAGCGTTGTACTCGTAGGCCCCCTGGCCCACTACAGCATCAACGCGGCGAACACCGGTGCCCACCGAGGCCTCGGACATGATGGAGACCGCGCCGATCTTGCCCACGTGATCCACATGGGTTCCCCCGCAGAGCTCCCGGCTCCAGCCGTCCTCGCCTATGGAGACCACACGTACCACGTCGCCGTACTTCTCTCCGAACAGATGCATGGCACCCAGGGCGATGGCATCGTCATACTTCATCTCTTGGGTGGTGACGGCCAAGTTGTCACGCAGCCGGTCGTTGACACGGGCTTCCACCGCATCCATGGCCTGACGGCTGGGGGCTTGCGACCACTGGAAGTCAAAGCGCAGTCTGTTGGGCGCATCCTCGGAGCCGCGCTGGGTGGCCTGGGGGCCCAGCTCCTCGCGCAGGGCCTTGTGGACCATGTGCGTGGCCGTGTGCGAACGGGCGATGGCTCCACGCCGGTTTCGGTCGATGGTGGCCGTGACCTTGGCCTGCAGCATCAGCGTCCCCTCGGTCAGCCGGCAACGGTGAACAGTCAGACCCTTGATGGGCTTCTGCACGTCGTCCACCTCTAGCACGGCCCCATCGTCGGTCAGAATCTCACCCTGGTCGGCCAACTGACCACCGGCCTCGGCGTAGAAGGGCGAGCGATCCAGAATCACCTCAACCTGGGCAGGTGCCTTGACGGCCGGGACCGCTCCCTTGCCCTCCTGGATGATGCCCAGGACGGTCGAGCGGCTGGAGAAGTCGGTGTAGCCCAGGAAGACCTGAGGCTCGTCCAGGCTCTTGCGCATATCGTCGTAGACGCTCAAGTCCACGTTGTGCCGCTTCTTCATGGCATCGGCGCGGGCCCTGGACTTCTGCTCATTCATCAGCTTTCGGAACTCGTCCTGATCGACCTTGACGCCCTGTTCGGCAGCCATCTCCAGGGTCAGCTCGATGGGGAACCCATAAGTGTCATGCAGGGTGAAGGCATCCTTGCCGGAGACCTCGGGCTCACCCTTCCCGCTCTTGGCCTTGTTGACGGCCGTATCCAGAATGGTGGTCCCCTTGTCCAGGGTCCGGCGGAAGGCCAGCTCCTCGCCGTAGGCGGATTCGGCAACATCGGAGAAGGTGTCGTTGAGCTCTGGGTAGCTGGGGGCCATGGCCTCCTTGGAGACCGGGAAGAGCTGGGGCAGAACCTCCTGGTCCACGCCCAGCATCTTCATGGAGCGGATGGTCCGGCGCAGCAGACGACGCAGCACATAGCCGCGGCCGACGTTGCTGGGGCGGACGCCGTCGCTCATGATCATCAGGGCCGAGCGCACGTGATCCGCCACCACACGGAAGCGCACGTCATCCTGGGCATTGTCACCGTAGTGCCGGCCAGACAGACCCTCGGCCGCCTGGATAACGGGGTAGACCTCGTCGGTCTCATAGATATTCTGCTTGCCCTGGAGCAGGTAGGCCAGGCGCTCCAGTCCGGCGCCGGTGTCGATGTTCTTGTGTTCCAGCTCGCCTACGATGTGCAGGTCGGTCTTGGATCGGACGTTGTCCACCTCGTAGTTTTCGAAGACCAGATCCCAGATCTCGATGTATCGGTTCTCGTCTGCCGAGGGACCGCCCTCCTTGCCATAAGCGGGGCCGCGGTCCACATAGATTTCGGAGCAGGGGCCACCGGGTCCAGGGCCGCCAGTGGTCCAGAAGTTGTCCTCCATCCCCAGGATTTCCATGTGTTCGGGGTCGAAGCCCTCGTTCTTCCAGAGGGAGCGGGCCTCCTCATCGTCGGTGTAGGTGGTCACCCAGATCGTTTCGGGATCGAAGCCATAGCCGCCCTGGTCCTGGGGCTTAGTCAGCAGGTCCCAGGCGTAGTGGATGGCCTCCTCCTTGAAGTAGTCCCCGAAGGAGAAGTTGCCCAGCATCTGGAAGAAGGTGCCGTGACGGGTGGTCTTGCCAACCTCGTCGATGTCCAGGGTGCGCACGCACTTCTGGTTGCTGGCCATCCGGCTCTTGGGCGGGGTCTGTTCCCCCAGCAGGTAGGGGATGAAGGGAACCATGCCAGCGATGGTGAAGAGCGTGGTGGGATTGGGCGAGATCAGGGAGGCGGAGGGAACCACCAGATGATCCTTGCCCTGGAAATAATCGAGGAAACGCTTGGCGATTTCCGATGTGCGCATGCTGCTTCTGCTCCTTCAGACCCGTTGAATGCCGAGGGGATTACGGGTTGTCCAAATGACTCGGTTGCCCAGGGCGCGAACAAGTCGCCCGCACTCCGGACTCATAGCTGAATATGGTGATTTTACACCGGCCAGGCCCATCTGTCCCGGCCTGTCCGCCCCAGGCTCAGCCCTGGAAACGGTCCAGATAGCGGCGGTCCAGCTCGTCCTGCCGCTGGTGCATCGTCTGGGTGAACTGGCGCACCAGGCCGGACAGGGTCCGTGAAGCCACCTGGTCCTGATCCTCGCCCAGCACGAATTCCCTTGCGCGCTTGGGGGTATTGGCCCTCACATAGGCCTCGGCCTTGGTCACCAGGACCACGCCTGCCGTGACGCCCAGCCCCATCCAGAAGATCCGTTTGAACATCAGCGGGTCCTCCCCTCGTTCCCTTGGCCCTCATTGGCCTTTTGTGCGGTGGTCTTTGGTGCGGTGGAGGGCTTGGATTCGGCGCTGTTGCGGCCTCCTGAAAGGAATGACGAGATCGTCTTGCGCAGGGCGTAGAAGAAGGCCGCCACTTTGATGACCGGCTTTCCCAGCATTGATCCATACAGGTCGGTCAGGGCGCCAACGTTGCCTGCCGTGGTCGAAGCCGCTGCGGAGATGCGATTGACGTCAGTCAGAGTCTGGTTGAGCTGGGTGACCGTGCTGGTGGACTCGTCCAGGGTGGGCACCACATGGTCGCCCGCCTGCTTGATGGTCTGCGCCAGCTGATCGAAGAGCTTCCCCAGACGAATCAGGGGATAGATCAGAAACCCCGCCAGGATAGCGAAGGCAATGGCCGCTATCAGGCCGGCAATCTGTCCTACGTCCATCTGCTACCTCTCTTCCATTGGTACGATACTGGGGACAACGCTAGCACGCGCCGTCTATCAGTTCAGGCCATGACTGGCCTATTGAAGCCGGTTCATTGATTGAAGGACCGAACCTGGAGGGCCCGCTCAAAAGGAGCCTCCGTATCGAAGTCGAATATGGTGACACTTCCATTGCTTGGGCGACTGCTGGTGTCGTAACGCCCGCCGCCGAAGCGGTTGACCAGACTGAGCAAGGTGTTGCCGTGCGAGATCAG
Organism: Bifidobacterium mizhiense; assembly: GCF_020884755.1. Lineage (GTDB taxonomy): Bacteria > Actinomycetota > Actinomycetes > Actinomycetales > Bifidobacteriaceae > Bombiscardovia > Bombiscardovia mizhiensis. Next base: position 22,768 of record NZ_BPWE01000001.1, read on the forward strand.
CAGGACGCGGTCGCCATTCTTTACATGCTGGTCGGCGGCAATCAGGGCGAATCCGGCGGCAATGCGAGTCCAGTACTCGCTGTCGGACTCGGCATCGCCAAAGGGATCGGCCTGCTTGAGGAAGTCCCTGGTGGCGGCCAGACCGAACTGGTCCACGATCTGCTGGTAGGTGCCTGCTCCATGGGGCGCGCCTGCAGCCCACCAGGCCATGGCCATGTCCTGTCCCTCGAAGTAGCCATAGAACTGCTCGCGGAAGTGACTGTCGCTGACCGGTTCGGGCTTCTTCTCCGACTGGTTCTGGGCCAGGATCCTGCGGACTGTCTCCTGGGCGCGTGTGGTGTCCGAGCAGTAGGCTGCCGCAAAACTCACCTTGCTCAATTTCTGGCCCGCACGGTCGGCATCCTCCAGCCCCGATGAGGTCAAAGGTGAGTTGGACCAGCCCTGGAGACGGTTGTAACGATTGAAATAGGTCTGCCCATGGCGGACGGCATACAGATGGAGCAACATGTCCCTATTATCCCACCCATACCTCGGAAGGAGTCGCAGATCCTGACACGCAAAGGGCCCCGGACGAACCGGGGCCCCAAAGTTCTTGGTGGTCAGCGAGCGTAGAACTCGACCACGTACTGAATGTTGATCTGAACCGGGATCTCCTCCGGCTCAGGCTTGCGGACCAGGCTGGCCTTCAGAGAAGCCAGGTCCACGTCCAGGTAGCCGGGAACTGCGGGCAGCACATCCCGGTGGACGCCTTCGGCGGCAATCTGGAAGGGTACCATGGTCTGGCTCTTGGGCTTGACCTGGATGGTCTGGCCGGGCTTGACCCTGTAGGAGGGACGATCCACGATGTTGCCATCGACCAGGATGTGGCGGTGAACCACGTACTGACGGGCCTGGGCGGTGGTGCGGGCGATGCCGGCGCGCAGAACCAGGTTGTCCAGGCGGCACTCCAGCTCGCGAAGCATGGCGGCACCGGTCTGGCCGGACTCGTGGGTACCCCGCTCATAGGCGGCGCGCAGCTGCTTCTCGGAGACGCCGTACTGGGCGCGCAGCCTCTGCTTCTCCCGCAGACGGACGGCGTAGTCGGACTCGGTGCGACGGCGGCTACGGCCGTGCTCACCGGGGCCATAGGGGCGCTTCTCGAACAGGCGCTGGGCCTTGGGCGTCAGGGCGATGCCCAGAGCGCGGGACAGGCGGACCTGGCGACGCGCACGCTGAATGTTAGTCATTGATGCAATCCTTACTTGCTTCTGTCGTTATCTGAACGAAGACGGCCGAAACCGTCGAGTCAGGCCTCTCCAATGCTTCACCGTGCCAAGCACGAACGACCTTGTGGCCGCCGACCCATTGATGGGCTGAGACTCCAGATAGGTTCGCGCACAAATACGCAAACCAAGTGTTTATTAAACCACATGAGCCCGACCTGGGAGTACATGTATGTTGTGATATATTCATACCAACGGTCGGTATGATATTGATTCAAGGCTTGGACTCCCCTACCCATCAATGAAGATCCAACCCGACGTCCTGAAAGGAAGACGACCATGGCCCGCAACGCACATCCAGAGCTGACGCAGGAGAGAATCATCGAAGCCGCCACCGAACTCTTCACCAGCCAGGGCTACGACAAAACCAGCATGCAGGACATCATCGATGCGACCGACGGCTTGAGCAAAGGGGCCGTCTACCACCATTTTCGGTCCAAGGAAGACCTTTTTGATGCTGTGGCCGACAGGTTGATGAACACCATGAGCGAAGAGACCAACAAGGCCCATGCCGGGTCAAAGCAAGGCACGGCATTGGAACAGCTGCAGTCGCTCTTCTCCCCTGAGCGAGCGCGCAAGAGACTGGAGGCCGCGGACCTGATGTTCCGCAAGTTCAACCCAAAGGCCAATCCCAAGATGATCGGCATGGAATTTACCGCCTTGGTGGATGAGCGGAGCGACTTTGTCGGCCTGATCAAAGAGGGGAATCGGGACGGCTCAATGCATGTGGACCATATCGAACAAACTGCAGAGATTTTCCGGCTGCTGGCTAATATGTGGTTGCTACCCTTCTTTCGCCGGGGAACACAGACTGAGCTGCGCACCAGAGCCGCTTGCTTTTTCTCGGTCATGCAGGGCCTGGGCATCCCCCTGGAGGATCAGGGATTCTCCGACCTGCTCGCATCCTTCGGCACCGACGCCCAAGGCGAAGCCGGGATATGAGCTCGCCCGATCAGGCCCAAACCTCAAGCAAAGGACTGCTGGCACCGCCATTCCTTGCTCTTCTGACGACTGAGATTCTCTCCAGCCTAGGGCAGACATGCTTGGTCTTCGCCCTTCCGCTTCATTTGCTGAACATCTCAGGATCAGCATCCCTCTATGGCATGGCCTCCGCTATGGCCGTCCTTCCATCCATACTCCTGACACCTCTGGGCGGAGCTCTGGCCGACCGGCTGCACAAGCAGTCCACCATGGCAGTGCTGGACATTCTGTCAGCGTTGACTGCCTTCTTATATATCCTGATCAGCCACAGGATCGACCCGGTTTTTTTGACTGTGACCTGCATGATGCTGGTGAATGCCTACAGGGCCTGTTACAGCCCAACGGTGCAAGCAGCCCTTCACTGCCTGGTAGACAGCAACGACCTGACCCGCGCATCGGCCCTGGTTTCCCAGGCGATCTCCCTGGTGGGAATGATCGGACCAGTATCGGCTGGCATGGTCATGGGATTCTTCGGAATCATGCAGGTAGTCGGAGTTTCCGCCCTGGCCTGCCTTCTGTCGGCTGCCTGGATCAGGATCGCCGTCAGAATTCCCGAACCAGCACAAAGCCACTTCCAAGGCCTAAGAGCACTGGTGAGCCATCTGGTCGCTGACACGAAAGAGGCTACACAATTTCTGGTCAGACATGGCAACCTCAAAGTGGTCATAGGACTCAGCCTGGCGGCCAACCTCATCTTTGCATCCTATGTCAATGTGGCCCTGCCCTATATGGTCACTCGCACGCTGGGTCTAAGTAACGCCCTGCAGGGACTGGCCGAAGGAATACTGGCCTGCGGGAGCCTGCTTGGAGCCATTCTCGTATCCATCCGTCCAGCCTGGTTCTATCTGCAACGGATACCCATGTTGCTCTCGGGCAGCGCCTTGGTTCTCCTGCCCATTGCAGCAGGACTGCTCATGCATTCGCCTACACATGTCCTCTTCGCACTGGTAACCGGATGCATGGCTCTGGCTGCGGGAATGGTGCAGACGGTCAACATCACTTCCCTGTCCTATGAACAGATTCACACCCCCGCAAGACTGATAGGCAAGGTAATAGGACTGACCAACAGTCTATGCATGTGCGCGATTCCGCTGGGACAGGCCGCCTTCGGGCCGCTGATCGACCACTGCCCTATGACCCTGATCATCACCGGGGTGGTCATGGTGACACTGCTGACATGTCTAATCGCCAGGATGGCCATGAAACCGGACAAACAATCAGCAGGGCGGACGCATTTGCGATGATCCACGAATCCGGCATCATCCGATCATACTGGGGTCGGAGCTGACAGGAGCGACCAGGGTGGCCCGAGTGCGTGTCAGGCGTGAGACCATAAGGCCGACACAGGCATAGGCCAGAGCGAAGAGGGCAACCACGGTCAGCGGAAGACCCCAGGAGGCCAGACTTGCTGTGCTTGAATCCATGATTGATTGGACTGCTGTGTTGTACCACCAGCCCGGCGTCAGTTTGCCGATCGTCTGCATGACCGGAGGCAGGGGGCCGCCGGAACTTGACCCGGAGGTGAACATAACCACCAGGCCGAAGGTGACCCCGACGGAGTTTATGAGCGAAGAAGAAGGATTGAACTGAGCAAGCATGAATCCAAAGGATGCCGCCGATACAGCGAATACCAGCATGACGACAAAGCTCAGCAGCACCCTCCCCCAGCCAAGGGAAGCCAAGGACACCCCCGATGCCGCCATGCTGAAGGCAACGAGTACCACGTAGTATACCCAGGAGAAGCCTGCCAGGATGAGGGCTGCCGTGAGCTCCTGTCCATTCAGGCTGCTTGACCGCACTGGAGAGGCAAGCAGACGTCGATGTCGGTCGGGAGAACTGAAGGCCCCGAAGAGCGTGGCAACGCAGACCGTCAGCGCTGTCATCAAGGGAAAAGCGGCCAGGCCGACTGTCGTAGCGAAGCCTTTCAACAAAGCTCCATGGTTATCAGTCTTGGGACTGGCATGAATGCCCATATGTGGCTGGTTGCCGGCATAGTGTGCCACTGCATAGGCAGCCGCATCCTTGACCGCTGCAGATGAATGCATCTCCATCGAACCTTTTTGGCCTAAACCCGTCAGCAAGGCAGTACGAAGAGCATCAAAATAACTGTCCACCTGCAATTGTGCCAGACTGCCGCGGCTGGAATTATAGGAGGCAGCCGTTTCAACTTTAGGAAAACTCGGCGTCTTACCGTCGCTGTGAGCTTGGGCAGCAGTGTCTTCAAGCGCATCAAGGAACCGTTGGCCATATCCGGCTGGGATGATAACGGTCAAATCGCTTTTACCGGACACATTGGCATCCTGCAGAGCTTGAGGCTCATCTTTGACTGTCACCAATTGGGCCGACTTGCCCAGATACCGCTCCAGACCTTGGCCCATCGCGCAACCAGCCTGGTTATCGCAGTCCCGGTTGATGACGACTATTTTCGCCTGCGCAGGTTCAAAGCGACCAACCGAGCTTGAAGTATTGGCACGTACCGCGGCCTGCATGTTCGTGGAACCGATGACAATCATGATCAGGCTCATGCCCACCAAATACAGGAGGAGGTAGAACTTATGCGCCCAGATCACGCGCAGTGCTGTTTTACAAGTATTCATACCGTTGTTTCCTTAGGAGCAGACCACAGATGGCCAGGAAGATGGCAGCCATAGTGACCAGAATGCCGCAGGTGCGGGCGAAGGGTGCCAGGCTGTCGTAGTAGACGATGTCGTAAAAGAGGTTGGAGACCTGCTTGACCGGGTTGAGCAGGTGAAGGATGGGGGCATGTTCCTGGATGGCATTGTTCAGGTCCATGGCCAGGCTGCCGTAGAGGCCGATAAAGGCACTCAGCGTGCAGTCGATGCCTATGACCAGACCAACCTTCGTTTCGGTGGGGAGTTTGGGAATCGCGCCCATCATAGAGCCGAAAGCGGTAGCCATAAAGGTGCCTACAGCGATAGCTATGAGGGCTATCGGGTCACGACCACCGGTGTGCACTCCACAGACTGTGCGGACGAAGATGTAGGCAACCAGGAGGCTGACTGCGGAGAAGAACCATGAGGCCAGAAAGGCGCCCGCTGCCTGCCGCCACTTGGGACTGGGAGAGCTGGCCCGTCGGGCTCCCAGGGCTGAAAGGTTGGGCTGAGTCTTGGCTATCATCTCGGCTGCGGTGCTGGCACCGATAAGGCAGGCCATAGCGAGCACAGCGAAAAAGTAGGGCGCGGTCATAGAAGGGTGGATGTGCGTCAGGCGGATTTGCTTGGTGTAGGTCTGTCCGCCGGATTGCAGCAGAACTTGATTGCTTGGTGAGGCAATGGCTGCCCTTGCGGAGTTGGCCTGGTTGAAACTGCCCAGCGAGGCGGACAGAATGGAGACCGCTATACCTTCTGAGGCGGTCGCATCGGATTGGATGCTGGCGGCTTCGCGGTCGGACAGGACCATGTTGACCAGTCCGTCAGGGCCCGCGTACAGGTAGCCGATATCCTTCCGGCTATCCAGACGCGTGTTCGCTTCCTCCCTTGAAGCCACTGTCGTCGGGATAAGCAGTTGAGTGTCGTCAGACCCAGCCTTGGGCTTCTTCGATAGCGATGAGACCAGTTCGTCAGCACCTGGGCTGGCTTTCCAATTGGCATCCGAGACTATGGCGAAGTGCTGTGCCTCGGCAGTGTAACTGTCTTGCAGGTTGCCCATGATGCCCAGCATCAGAGCGGCCAGAATGACCGGGAAGGCCAGAACCCAGAATAGGGAGGAGGTGTTGCGTATCGAGGTCTTGACGTTGATCAGGAATGAGTTCCACATAGATAGGTGCTCCTTACGGCAATTGAGCCTGGGGACCGCGCTCAGTCGCGCAGTTCCTTGCCGGTCAGTTCCAGGAACACGTCGTTCAGGGATGGCGGACGGCTGGTCAGGTGGCCGTAGCTGGTCTTGGTGGATTCCAGGACCGTCAGCACGTCCTGGAGGTTGTGCTCGCCCTGTCGGCAGTGGATGACCAGTTCCTTGCCGTCATAGTCGACGGACTGGGCCAGAGACAGGGCACGAATCTGGGCCAGAGTGGAGTCCTGAAGATCCAGGGTCTCGACGGTGACCTGCTCGCCGGCCTGGACCATGCCCTTGAGCTCCTCGGCAGTGCCCAGGGCGATCTGACGGCCGTGGTCCATGATCATGATCCGTGTACAGATCTGCTCCACCTCCTCCATGTAATGGCTGGTGTAAACCACCGTGGCCCCCTGGGCATTCAGCCGTTCGATGCCCTCCAGGATGGCGTTGCGGCTCTGGGGGTCAACGGCGACGGTGGGCTCGTCGAAAAAGATGAGATCGGGCTGATGGGCGATGCCACAGGCTATGTTGAGCCTGCGCAGCAGACCGCCCGACAGCTTGCCGGGACGGAACTTGCGGAAGTCGTCCAGCCCCACGAAGTCAATGGCCTGCTCAACCAGAACCTTGCGGTCGGCCTTCTTAGGCACATAGAGGGAGCAAAAATAGTCGATGTTCTCCTGCACGCTCAGTTCGTTGAAGACGGCCACATTCTGTGGAACCACGCCGATATGACTTTTCAAGTCGTAGGAAGTCGGGGTCATCTCCTGCCCGAATATCCGAACCGTCCCCGATTCAAAGCTGAGCAGGGCCAGTATGCAGTTGATGGCGGTTGACTTGCCTGAACCATTGGGGCCGAGCAGTCCGAATACTTCACCTCGATTGACTTCCATGTCGAAGTGGTCCAAGGCCACCATGTCACCGTAGCGCTTCACCAATCCGCTGACCTTCAAGGCCGGCTCTTGCTCACGTGAACTGTTCATAACTCCATCATCCCAGCCAGGGCTGGCCCAACACCATGACAGCCGTCATCAAAGTTGTGGATGCTCAAATCAAACCTATGACATTTGTCACGGGTGGTCCTGCCTGTGCCTAGGCTCAGGAACGGGTAGCCCGAGAATTACTATTTGAGGCAATAGGACGACAGGGCGAGGAGACATTCATGGGCAGGATAGCTGGCTGGCTGATCCTGCTTGGTCTGGGGACCTTGTGCGGATCATGGTACGGTTCAGGGGTTTCAGGAACCCTGATCGCCGGGCTTCTGGCCTCGGTAGCCGCAGGAGCCCTGTGTGAATGGCTGCTGCCAGCGCCAGGTTCCATCTGGGGCGGTGCTCTGGTGTCGCTTTTGGCAACGTTCATTCCAGACTGGCTTTTCTTCTTGCCAGCCCTGGCCTTCGAGGCGGGGGTCGGACTCGGAGCTATGGTTCCTGCTACCAGATCAGCCGGCATGAAAGATTCCTGGGCCAAGGACTCCGGGCTGGCCCGGCCCAGGCTGCTCTTGGCCTTGCTGCCGGCATTCTTTTGGCTGATACCTGCCATGGCCGACCTCATATTATTTACAGGCCTCACCCAGCGCTATGCCCTGCTGGCTTTGTTGACCTCAGCACTGGCACAAGGCGGCGGACTGGCATGTGCACACTTGGCCGTGGCTAAGGGTCGTGTCTGGCAGATTGAAGACACCGAGCGCTACCGGATTCGCCAACTGCACGGCCGCATCAACGACCTGGACGAGGAGAGGGCCCAGGCGACCCGAATGGCGCACTTATCCGAGCGGACCCGGATCGCTCGGGATATTCATGACAATGTGGGTCACCTGCTCACCCGAGCCATCATGCAGATCCAGGCTGGCCGGGTGGTTGCTCAGAGCAAGGGCGATCAGAGTACCGAACAGATACTGAACGATGTCGGCAAGACCCTGGATGAGGCCATGACCACAATCCGTCGTTCGGTGCATGACTTGGAGGATGCAGGCACCGACTTCGCATCCCAGATGGAGGATGCCAGCTCCGAGGCTTCTATGGGGCGGCTAAAGGTCGATCTGAACAACGGCATCGAGACGGCTCCCGCACCAGTGTGTCGTTGCCTGGCCACCATCGTCCGCGAGGCCCTTACCAATACGGTCCGCCATTCTTCAGCCAGGTCGGCACAGGTCATTCTGCGCGACCTCCCGGCCTTCTGGCAGATGGTGGTGCAGGACGACGGCGGCATTCAGCAATTACAGCCTGACCGCTCGCACCCAAAGGAGCCAGAACTCCAGCGCGGCATGGGGCTGGCCGATATGGAAGCCAGAGCCAGAGCCTTGGGCGGCACGGCCAACAGCGGTCCCAACCGACAAGGATGGAAGGTTTTCGTATCCTTGCCTAAAGAACCCTGGTCCGACCGCAGCACAGCTGAGCATGTAGAAGATAAGAAGGTCATGGCATGAAAGTCGCTATCGCTGATGACGATCCGATCGTCTGCTCGTCCCTATCAACGATTTTGACGGCAACCGGTACTGCAGATGTGCTCTGGACCGCCAATGACGGTCAATCAGCCCTCGAGAGTTTTCAGACAGCTGGCGGCAGGCCTGACGTGCTGCTTCTTGATGTGCAGATGCCTGGCATGGATGGCCTGGAGGCGGCGGAGCACATCCTCGCTATGGATTCGACTGCCCGGGTGCTCTTTCTGACCACCTTTGCCGACAAGGAGTATATTTCCCGTGCTTTGGCCTTGGGTGCCAAGGGCTATGTGATCAAGCAGGACGTGGCCTCAGTGGTGCCGGCCCTCCAAGCCGTCATGGCCGGTCAGACGGTTCTTGGAGCTGAAGCCGTTGCCAACCTATCGCTTGGCGAACAGGAGGAGCAGGCGCGAAAGGATACAGAGGATACAGCTGAGCCTGTTCCCCGGCGCTTCCAAACCCTGACCGACCGCGAACGGGAAATCGTCGCTCTGGTGGCCGACGGCCTCGATAACCAGGCCATCGCCAGGCGTCTCTATCTCAGTGAAGGCACCGTCCGCAATCACATCTCCGCCATCCTGGCCAAGACTAACCTGGCCAACCGCACCCAACTCGCTGTGGAATGGCTGTCCTCACAAGAGTCATAAGCAGCATACAGCTTTTGGAGTCTCGATCCTTTAGAGCTTTTCGATCGGCGCCAAGCGCAGCATCAGCCTCTTGGTCCCTTCGGAACCGAAGTCTACGGTCAGGACCGAGTTGTGCCCCTTGTCCTGAATATCGACCACCTTGCCCAGGCCATACTGGTCATGGGCCACCCTGTCCCCCAGGGAGAAGTCCTGAATGGACAGGCCATTCGACTTGGGTTGGGCCGAGGCCCTGCCAGCGTGTGAGGTTGACGATGAGCTTGCTGTGCTGCGTCTGGTCGTGACTCTTCCATTTCTTGAGGACGAGCCTCGAGAGCCATACCCTAATGATCCGAACGAATGCTGTGAGGAGGTTCGCGAGCGCCCGTACCCAATCCGGGAAGCGCCAAACCCGGACCCGGAGCCGAACCCGCCGAATGAACGATGACCGAATGCGCGACCATCGCTTTCATCCTCGAAACCGCCGAATTCGTCCTCGTCGTCACCCAGATCCCAGCCTGCGCGCATCCGCTCATTGCCGGCCTGCCGACGCTTCCAGTCGATCAGATCGTCAGGGATGTCGTCCAGGAACTGGCTGGGCAGCATCTCATTGACCTGCCCCCACTGGGAGCGGACGGCCGCCCGGGTCAGGTAGAGTCGACGCTTGGCACGGGTCACGCCCACATAGGCCAGTCGGCGCTCCTCCTGCATCTCATCGGTATCCTCAAGGCAGCGAGAGTGAGGGAAGGTTCCCTGCTCCATGCCAGTCAGGAAGACCACCGGATACTCCAGGCCCTTGGCCGTATGCAGGGTCATCAGCGTTACCTTGCCCGAGTCGTCGCCCAGGCCCGGCAGCTGGTCCGAGTCGGCTACCAGTGCCGTGGTCTCCAGGAAGCCCGCCAGCGTAGCGTCGGGAGTTTTCTGTTCGAACTCGGCGGCCACAGACTGCAACTGACCGAGGTTCTCAAGCCTGGAGGCATCCTGCGGATCCACCGACTTGCGAAGCTCGTCCAGCATGCCGGACTCCTCCAGAACCTTCTCAACAATCTGAGACGGCTTGGTATCGTGTTCTGCGGCAAAGTCGGTCAGGGAGGTAATCAGATCCCTGAAGGCCTTCATCCGCTTGACCATCAGCGTGGAAGCCCCGGGCACCTCCTCGATATGCTGCACCCCCTCCCAGAAGGAGACCTGATGCAGATCCGCATAGGAGGTCGCCGCCGCCTCGGCACGTGCGGCCAGGCCCCGCTTGGGTACATTGAATATCCGCCGCATGTTCACATCGTCCTGGGGGTTGGCGATGGCGTGCAGGTAGGCCAAGGCGTCCTTGATCTCCTTGCGCTCGTAGAAGCGGGTCCCACCCACCAGCTGATAGGGCAGGCCAGCGTTGATGAGCCCCTCCTCCAGGGCGCGGGACTGGGCGTTGGCCCGGTACATGATGGCCATGTCGGAGTAGGGAATGCCCTCCTCGCTGCGCAGCCGGGCGATCTCGGTGGCGATCCAGGCAGCCTCCTGCTGGGCGTTGTCGGCGGCATAGCCCACGATGGGCTCCCCCTTGCCCAAGGCGGTCCAAAGCTTCTTGGGCTTACGGCCCTCGTTCTTGACGATGATGGCATTGGCTGCATCCAGTATGGTCTGGGTGGAACGGTAGTTCTGCTCAAGGAGGATGGTCCGGGCTCCGGGGAAATCCTTTTCGAAGTCCCTGATGTTGCTGATGTCAGCCCCTCGGAAGGCATAGATGGACTGGTCCGAATCCCCCACCACGGTGATCCAGGCCTGGTCCTGCTTGCCAGCATCGGCGCCGGCCAGCTCACGCATGAGCACGTACTGGGCATGGTTGGTGTCCTGGTACTCGTCCACCAGCACGTACCGGAAGCGATGGTGGTAATACTGGGCCACCATCGGGGACTGCTGAAGCAGCTGGACCGTGCGCACGATCAGATCGTCGAAGTCGACGGCATTGGCCTGAGCCAGCCGGTGCTCGTACTCGGCGTAGATCACGGAGTAGAGCTCCTCCTCGTTGCCGAAGCGAGCGGTGATCTGCTGGCCACGCTGCCCGGGCCGGTAGTCGGGGGCGTACTCCTGCAACTGTGTGCGCCAATCCTGCAGGTTGTTCTTGTAGTCGGATATGTGGCTCAGAATGTTTCTGGGTGTGTAGCGCTTCAGATCGATGTTGAGATCCTTGCCGATCAGCTTGATCAGGCGCTCGGAATCGGCTGTGTCATAGATGGTGAAGCCCGACCGCAGGCCGATTTCCTTGCCGTCCCGCCTCAGAATGCGCACGCAAGCCGAGTGGAAGGTGGACACCCACATGCGGTCGGCCACGGGCCCGATCAGCCGGCGCAGACGTTCGCGCATCTCGGAAGCCGCCTTGTTGGTGAAGGTGATGGCCAGAATCTGGCTGGGCCAGGCGCCGAACTGGCTGAGAATCCAGGCAATCCTGCGGGTAAGCACCCTGGTCTTGCCCGAACCTGCGCCTGCGCCGATCAGCAGGGCCGGCCCCTGGTATTGTACTGCCTCGGCCTGCCGATCGTTGAGCCCCTTGAGCAGCTCCTTGGCGCTGCGCTGGATCAAGTCCGGTTCCTCGTTCACAAGCCACCTCTTGCCATCTGGTCTCGGTCACCGTCACAGGCCGGATGGCGCACACCCGGCAACCAACTATTTCTACCACAAAGCGGTGTCATCGACCCTGGCTCACCGGTTAGCCAGCAGACATAAAAGACCCCGTCCGCTTTGATAAGGAAAGCGAACGGGGTAAATCGGGGAAGTCGAGATGACCCAGTCAGTTGCGCATTTGATCCTTGGCGTTGTTGACAGCCTCGGTAGCGCCCTGCTCAGCCTTGGCCTTGCCGACCTTGGCATCGGCCTTGGCCTGGTCCATCTTGTCGGAGGCGGCGTCCTTGACGTCACCCAGCTTGTCCTGGGCAGCGTCCTTGGCGTCACCCATCTTGTCGGCAACGGCGTCCTTGGCATCGGATGCCTTGTCCATAACCGTGTCTTTTACATCGCCTGCGACGTCGGAAATCTTCTCGCCGGCAGACTTCATGGCATCCTTTGCATCATCCAGAATCCCCATATGGTCCTCCTTAGGTCCTTGAACGCACCGCTACGATGCGTGACCATTGCGGTCAATTTTCACTGTAACAGTCAGGGCCTTGGATCCGCGGATTGACGGGCTGACACGCCAGGAAGACACTCCAATCCGCTGGAGGTGAAACCTGGCGGATCAGGGCGGTCTGGCTACAGTCTCAGAACCGGGTTATCTTGGTGTCTATCCGTCGGGACCGTAGGGGCCCCGCTTTCATGACGACAAGGATGATGACATGCAGGAACTTGAGGAGCGAATCCGCCGCCAGGGCACGGTCAAGCCAGGCAACGTACTCAAGGTGGACGCCTTCCTCAACCATCAGTGCGACGTGCGACTCTTTGACCACATGGGCGCTGAATGGGCCCGCCTGTTTGCCGGTCACCGGATCGACAAGATTCTGACCATCGAGGCATCCGGCATCGGCATCGCCTGCCTGGCTGCCCGCCACTTCGGCGACGTGCCGGTGGTCTTCGCCAAGAAGACCCAGTCCATCAACCTTGACGGCGACCAGTACACGGCCCGCATCTACTCCTTCACCAAGCAGCGGGAGTACCCCGTCATCGTGGCTAAGCGCTTCCTCAAGGAAGGCGAGCATGTACTGATTCTTGACGACTTTCTGGCCAAGGGCAACGCCCTGCACGGTCTGATCGACATCTGCCATGATGCCAAGGTCGTCATCGAGGGCATCGGCATCGCCGTGGAGAAGGGCTTCCAGGAGGGGGGCCGAACCCTGCGCAAAGAGGGTTACAACCTCAAGTCCCTGGCCATCGTGGAAAGCATGGACCCGGACCAGGGCACCATCACCTTTGCTCAGAATACCGACTGAGCCGGTCGGAGCCCGGTCCGGGTCGCGGAGATAATAGGGTCAGTCCACCTGATGCTCGCTGGTGCCGCCCTCAAGGATGGTTTTTACATCGTTCAGGGAGATGTTGACCATGGCGGTCACGGCGGCATCGGTGTAGAAGCCGATGTGGGGCGAAACCTCTACGTTGGGCATGGCCTTGAGGGTCTCCAGGGCCTGGTTGTCGACCTTGGTTCCGCTCAGATCCTTTTCGAAGATGCCCGCCTCCCCCTCGATGGTGTCGATGGCGGCACCCGCGATGGATTTGGTCTGCAGTGCCTCAATCAGGGCCGGGGTGTCCACAATGGGGCCGCGGGCTGCGTTGATCAGGAAGGCCGAGGGCTTCATGGCTTCCAGGGCCTGAGCGCTGATCAGATGATGGGTGGTCTCGTCCAGCGGCGTATGAACGGTGACAATGTCGGCCCTCTTCAAAAGGGTGGGCAGATCCACATAGTCCAGGGTGTCCGCCAGCTCGGGGCGGTGAACCGGATCGTTGGCGATGACGGTGGAGCCCAGGGCCCGGAAGATCCTGGCCACAGCGGATCCAATCTTACCGGCTCCGATGATCCCTACAGTCAGGTTGTGGATCTCGTGGGCCTGAAGTCCATCCCAGGTGTAGTCGTCATTGGCCTCGCGAACGCTGGCCTCCCCCAGATGCCGGACCAGGCGCATGACCTGGGCCAGGACCAGTTCGGAGACCGACCGGGGCGAGTAAGCAGGCACGTTGGTGACGACCAGCCCGTTCTCCCGAGCGGCCTGCAGGTTGACGATGTCATAGCCCGTGATCCGCAGGGTCAGCTGCTTGAGGCCATACTCCTTGAGCCGTTGGTAGAGTTCGGGCTCGGACAGGGCCGCATGCTGCTGGATGACGATGCCGTCGTAGCCCTTGATCATGTCCACGGTCTTCATTCCCAGATCGCGGTCTGTGGTATCCACTTGGATATCATTGGCTTGCGCCCAGGCCTGAATGGCCTCCTGCTCGTCGGGGCGTACTGAATACATGAGAATACTGGTCATTTTCTAGTCCTTGGTAACTGTCTTCGTTGATGGGTGTAATTTGAATCGTCAGGGAAATCAGCCGCGATTTTCACGCATGTAGTCGCCAATCCGCTCCACGGCGGTATGCAGATCCTCCATGGAGGCTGCGTAGGAAATGCGGACGTAGCCTTCTCCCCCAGGTCCGAAGCTTGCTCCGGGGATTACCGCCACCTTGGCCTTGCGAGCCAGGTCGTAGACGAAGCTCCAGCTGTCGCGCATGCCCTCGGGCAGTCGGGCGAAGATGTAGAAGGCGCCCTTGGGATCAATGACGTCCAGACCGACCTCGGGCAGGGCCTTGACCAGATAGTCCCGCCGCTTGCGGTAGGCCTCGCGCATCGGATCCGTGTCATTCATGCCCTTGGTCAGAGCCTCCTGGGCCGCATACTGGGCGTTGGTGGTTACCGAAGTGATGGTGAATTCGTTGACCTTGCTGATCTGGTCAATAACGTCGGCGGGGCCAGCGGCGATGCCGACCCGCCATCCAGTCATGGCATGGGATTTCGAGACCCCGCCAAGCACGACCGTCTGTTCGGGCAGGATGGTGCCCATGGATACATGGGTGCCCTGGTAGGTCAATTCGGCGTAGATCTCATCGCTGAGCACGAAGAAGCCGTGCTTGCGCGCCACCTGGGCCAGAGCCTCCAGATCCTCTCGGGCATAGGTCACGCCGGTGGGGTTGGTCGGATAGTTGAGCACCAGGGCCTTGACCGGACCATCACTGTTTTCGATGGCGGCTTCCAGCTTGTCCGGCTTGAGAATGAAGCCGTCATCGGAGGTGTCGACAAAGACGGTCTTGGCGCCGCTCAGCTGGGCGATGGGAATATAGAGAGGGAAGATGGGTGTGGGCAGGATGACCGTGTCGCCCGGGTTGATCATGGCGGTAAGACCCGAGAAGATGCCCCCGGTGGCCCCGGCCGTAATCACCATTTGGGTGTCGGGGTCGTAGTCCAGCCCGTACTTGGCGTGTAGATAATCGGCTGCCGCCTTGCGCAGACTGGGCATACCGCGACTCTCGGTGTAATGACTGTGGTTGTCCTGGATGGCCTGAATGCCCGCCTGCTTGACGTGCTCAGGAGTAAAGAAGTCCGGCTCCCCAAGAGTCAGCTTCACGATGCCGTCTATTCCGGCGATCTCCTTGTTGAACTCAAGAATGTCGCTCGGCGCCAGAGCTTTGACTCTGGCATTCATATGATCCGCCAATGTCATTGGCTTGTCCTTTCCCATGCGGTTATTACAACCATTGTCGCTGGTGCTGCCCTACCGACTATGCGATGACGATGCACGGGAAATGCTGTCGACGACTGCAGGGCCGGTGGGTTCCGATCCGTGCAACCGTTCCTACAAGGCACGCGGCGTCACAGATCGAATCCGTGCCACCAATAGGTAAATCGTGTGCCCTGCATGCTGAAACCTCCTGCGGAATCTACAATCAGCATTGATAGTAAGCGTACAGCGGTGTTTCAACAATCATACGAGCGCGACCATTATTTGACCAAACGCTTGTGTACTGGCAAGCAGTGCAATTCCCTCGATTGCAGAGGTTCGCCTATTCCTCTAACAGACGCATGGCAGCTTGGGAATCCGTAATCAGCACATTGGCATAGCCGCCCAGAAGCGCCGCACGCATGGATGCTATCTTGGAAGGCCCTCCCGCCACCAATATGGAACATGGCTTCTTGCGCAACCGATCAAGCTGTATCCCCACCGTTCTCGCGTTAATGCCATCATCCGCAATGGAGCCGTCCGGAGCTATAAATCGTGAAAGCACATCGCCGACAGCCTTATGCTGCAGCATGGTGATCTCTCTGCGGGAGAGATATCCCAGTTTGAAAAGCATGGCATCATCACGAACGGTTCCGCAGGTGAACACGGCGATATCGGTCCGTTCCCCCTGACGAACAATCTCGTCGATGAAACGATCCTTGAGCACAATATCCCGAGTCAAGGCATTGTCGAAAATGACCGGCAAGGGCAGCACTGTGGTGGTGGTGCCGAAGGCCATGCCGAATTTCAGGGCGATATCCGCAGCATAGTTGTTGAAATCGGACGCGGAGACACTCCCCTTCAACTGCACCACCGATACATCCTTGTGCTCATTGGGCCGCAGATGATCGGCTACGGCCTTGAGGGTCCTCCCCCAGCTGATTCCCAAACGGTCGTGATCGCCGACAATCTCGGCCAGGTAATCTGCTGTAACCGTGCCCAGTTTGTCCCTGATGGCGTCTTCGTCACCGGTCGAGTCATAGGTGAGTTTGACCTCGCGCAGGCCGAAAGCCACTTTGAGCCTTCTGGCCAGGGACTCCAAATCAGCCTGAGGATCAGTTATGAGTACGCGGACCAGCCCCTCCTGCCTGGCGAATGCCAGAAGACGCGAAACCGTGGGACGGGAAACGTTCAGTCTGCGGGCGATGGCGCTCTGGCCTAAGCCCTCCTCGTAATACCAATGGCAGACTGTGACAGCTTGATTCCTGTGCTGTTCATCGTCGATCATGAAACCTTCCCTTCTCCCGGTTGTGCGGAGCCAACATGCAAAAGAGGTTCATGGCCAGCTGGTGATTGAGCTCTCCTTTTTGAACATATGTTCATTATAGCATTTTACTTCTGTGCATTCACTGTTACAGTGAGGCCCACAAGGAGGTAACAACCATGCAGATCAATCGCCTCATCGATCACACACTGCTCAAACCGGACGCAACGCTGGCACAGATCGACCAGGTCATCGACGAAGCCCTGAACAATCATTTCTATTCGGTCATGGTCAATCCCTACTGGGTTTCCCACGTCCATGAGCGGGTCAAGGGGTCGGATGTCCTGACTGCCTGCGTCATCGGCTTCCCCCTGGGCGCCAACACCACAGCAAACAAGGTCGCCGAAACCCAGGAAGCCATCGCGAACGGAGCCGATGAACTGGATATGGTGATCAACATCGGCGAAATGGCAGGTGGCCGGGAAGACCTGGTTACCAAGGACATTCGTGCTGTCGTCGAGGCGGTCCATCAGGCAGGAAAAGTGGTCAAGGTCATCATCGAGACCGCCCTGCTTAGCGATGAGCAGATCGCAAGGGCCAGCGTGCTGGTGGCCGATGCGGGCGCCGACTTCGTCAAAACGTCCACCGGATTTACCAGCCGCGGCGCCAGCGTGCACGACATCGAAATCATTAAAGAAGCAGTCAAGGGAAGAATCCACATTAAGGCCGCCGGCGGCATTCACACCCGGCAGGAGGCCGATGCTCTGATCAACGCAGGTGCCGAACGCCTGGGCACCAGCTCCAGCATGGCCATCATCGGCAAGGCCTGACTTCGGCATCCGGGGGCCAACCCCCGGGCCGATTCTTATATTCTCGGCGGGCGCAGCGCAGCGGCCGCCGAATGCAAACCCAAGGAGGGGTTATGCAATCGCCAACCTTTCATCTGTTCAAACTGCACGCACAGGAATTGGATGATGGATACCTGGACAGGACGCCAATGCTCCAGTACATCCTCCTCTCCTGCCTATTTCCCCTTTGGGGAGCAGCCGCCAGTCTCAATGACATACTCATAACCCAATTCAAAACCATCTTCACGCTGTCCAATGTTGCCAGCGCCTTTGTGCAGACGGCCTTCTATCTTGGCTATTTTCTGATTGCCATACCGGCTTCGCTCATCATCAAGAAGACCTCATACAAGGTCGCCATCATGATCGGCCTTTCGCTGTACACCATCGGATGCTCAATCTTCTTCCCAGCCTCGCGCATGGCCACCTATGGATTCTTCCTGATTGCCCTGTTCGCCTTGGCCTGCGGCTTGAGCTTCCTGGAGACCTCGGCCAACACCTTCAGCTCACTGATGGGCCCGAAGAAGTATTCCACCCTGCGGTTGAACATCTCTGAAACCTTTTACCCGTTGGGTGCCATAGCCGGCATACTACTGGGCAAATATCTGATCTTCGGTGCCGGCCAAAGCCTGGAAAGGCAGATGAAGGGACTTCACGGACAGGCCCGCATCGCCTTCGGCGAGCGCGCCCTTCAGCATACGCTGCTGCCTTACAAATACATCATCTTCGTCCTCTTGGTCGCCCTGGTGCTTTTTGCGCTGACGTAATTCCCCTCAGGCAAGCCCAAGGTGGATCCGACCAAACAGCAGCCTCAGGCGCGCATCGGTGAGACACTGGTCTATCTCGCGCATAACCGCCGCTTCCTTTGGGGCATTTTCACCGAGTTCATGTATGTGGGCATGCAGACGGCCGTGTGGTCCTTCACCATCAGGTTGGCCATGGAGCTCAATTCCTCGATCAACGAACGCTCGGCATCGACCTTCATGGTCTACAGCTACGCCGCTTTCTTCATAGGCAAGGTTATTGCCAACTTCATGATGAAGTCCATGCACCCCGCCCGGGTCCTGCAGTGGTTCTCGGCATTCGGACTGGCTGCCTTGGTCTACATCCTCCTGCTGCGCAACATGAGCGCCGTCTATGCGGCCATCATCGTCTCGGGCCTGTTCGGACCCTGCTGGGCCACCATCTACTCCCAGACCTTGGATACGGTGACCGACAAACGCCACACGGAAACAGCGGGAGCCATCATCGTCATGTCCATTGTGGGCGGGGCCTTCATCCCAGTAGCGCAAGGATTCGTCGCGGACATCTCGAACATGTCCCTGTCCTTCCTGGTCGATGTGATCTGCTTCGCGGTCGTCTGCGTTTATTCCACAGCAAAAATGCGCGCTTTCAAGGCTGAAGGCGCTCGAGAAAACTAATGAAAGGAAAACCAATCATGCAGCAAGTTCATCTCAATCATGACATGTTCGGCCCGGCCGAATTCACCCTCTATGAGGACGATGATTTCAAAGCCGTCACCTTCACCTACCCATCAGGAGTTGAAGCGGTCCGCATGGAGAACTCGCGCGGCCAGCTCACCGTCCTGCCCTACATGGGCCTGATCATCTGGGATGCGGTCTTCGACTCCATCAGCCTGAAGATGAAAGACATGTTCTCGCAGCCCCTGCCCGGCACCGCCATAGCCGATACCTACGGCTGCTTCCAGTTCACATCGGGACTCCTCGGCGGAGGGACACCAGCCCCGGAGGACGACTATCAGCTTCACGGCGAGGCTCCGACCAGCCGTATGGACAGCGCCTGGCTGGGATTCGAAGAAGGAACCATGTCAATACATGGACAATTCGAATATGTCAAAGGGTTCGGCGACCACTACCTGAGTCGGCCGTCCGTAACATTGCATGCGGATTCCGGACTCTTCGACATCGGCCTGGAGGTCACCAACCTCTCCAACTACCAGGCCATGCCTCTGCAATACATGTGCCATATGAACTACGCCTATGTGCATGACGGGCATATGGAACAGAACGTTCCTGACGAGGCTTTCCGTCTGCGCCAGACCGTTCCCGCCCACGTACATCCCACCCCACAATGGCTGGCCTACAACGAAGAGCTCAAGGCCAGCGGCGAGCTGATCAACGACCTGAACGATGAAAGCCACTACGATCCTGAGATCGTCTTCTTCTCCCAGAACTTGACCCACTTTACGGATATGGCCGAGTTCCGGCTTCATCTGAATGCCGAGCACAACTTCCTGACGCGATTCAGCACGAAGCAATTCCCCATCGTCACCCGCTGGATCCTGTACAACGCCGACCAGCAGGTGGCGGCCTTCGCTTTGCCCGGCACCAGCACGCCCGAGGGCCGTGCCGCCGCTGAGAAGGCGGGCACCCTGATCCATCTGAAGCCTCAGGAAACACGTTCATTCCTGGTAACCACCGGCCTGGAAAGGTAAAGAACAATATGGCTGACATCACTGTCATCGGTTCCAATATGTACGAGCTGACCACCTTTGTCGATCGCATGCCGGTGGAAGGAGAGACTGTAGAAGCTCCTGAATTCGAGATGGGATTCGGCGGCAAGGGGGCCAACCAGGCCATCGCCGCCGCCCGCTTGGGTTCACAGGTCAACTTCATCACCATGGTCGGCAAGGACGAGTTCGGCAGACAGCAGCTGGAGAATTATCGCAGCAACGGCATCAGATCCGATGGGATCGGCATCGCTGATGGGAGCAGCGGCGTGGCGCCTATCTTTGTGGACACCAGCGGCGACAATCGGATCCTGATCGTCAAAGGCGCCAACAAGCAGCTGACCCCTGCCGCCTTGGACAGTAAAAAAGACCTGATCAAGGGGTCGAAACTGGTCGTTCTCCAACAGGAGATCGCCCTGGAGACCAACTACCATGCGATTGAACTGGCAGAGGATTACGGCGTGCCTGTCCTGCTGAACCCTGCGCCAGCCAATGATGATCTGAACATCGACTATGTCTCCAGAGTGGCCTTCTTTGCACCAAATGAGACCGAACTGGCCACACTCACCGGAATGCCCACAGAGACACTGGACGAGATCAAAGCCGCAGCACGGAACTTGGTTAAGCGTGGGGTAGGCAACCTGATTGTCACCATGGGCGGCAAGGGCGCCCTCTGGGTCAGCGCCGACCAGGAGCTGCTGGTGCCTGCGGTCACGGTTGAAGCTGTGGATACCACTGGCGCCGGCGATGCCTTCATCGGCTCGTTCACCCACTACTACACGCAGGGCGAGGATGTGCCAACAGCTCTGGGCCACGCCAACAGATACGCTGCAATCAGCGTCACACGCCGCGGTACCCAGAAGGCTTATCCAACAACCGCCGAGCTGAACGACCTGCTGCAGGAAAGGGTGCAGGTATAAGATTTTCACCATGGTCGCATTGCCAGATGTGGACGGGTAGACCGCCCGCGTCTGGCTTTTTATGTCCTTGCAGCAAAATGCTGTCATATACTGTGCCTCAAAGAGAGGCAGGAGTCACGATTCACAGACACCAGCCAGAAGGAGTGATCAATATGACCAATCGGGTGGCGCTGGTCACCGGAGCAACAAGCGGCATAGGGTTTGAAACAGCTCGAATGCTCGCCGATCATGGATACAAGGTATATGCTGCAGGACGACGAGTCGAACGACTGAAGCCACTGGCCGACAAGGGCGTGACAGCCGTGCAGATGGACCTGACCGATTCTGCATCCATTGAGAGGGCCGTCACACGAATTCTGGAAAAGGAAAAGCGGGTCGATCTGCTGGTCAACAACGCCGGCTACGGCTCCTATGGACCGGTCGAGCAGGTCTCCATTGACGAGGTCCGTCGGCAATTCGAAGTCAACCTATTCGGCCTCGCCCGATTGACCCAGCTGGTGCTGCCTGCCATGCGCCAAGCCAGACGCGGCCGCATCGTGAACACCTCATCCATGGCAGGCCGAATGGTCACCTATATGGGTGCCTGGTACCATGCCACCAAGTATGCTCTTGAAGCCTTCAGCGACGCTCTGCGTATGGAAACCCGACCCTTCGGCATCGATGTGGTCCTGATCGAGCCCGGAGTCATTGCCACCAACTGGGGCGCAATAGCCGCCGACCATCTTCAGAAGGTAACCCGCAAGAGCGCCTATCAACAGTCAGGATCCCGAGCTGCTGCCGGGTTGCACAAGCTATATTCCAGCAGGCATTTGACCCCACCATCGACCATTGCCAAGGCCATCGTCCGAGCCTCGACGGTACGCCATCCCCATCCACGCTATCTACTGGGCTTCGGCGCCAAACCCCTAGTCGCCCTTCATGCCCTGCTTCCCACCCGTGCCTGGGACTACTTGATGATTCATGCCAAAGACCTTTAGACGATAAACAAGGTATCAGAACAATACTCCATAGCAGCTGAATGCTTGCAAATAGGTTTGGATTCGAAGAAATCAAGACTCGCCAAGCCCTGCAGAGTGAAAAGGACAGCCGGCAAAGGATGCTGCGGCGCAGAAGCAACATAGTTACAACAGTATCCCTTGCTAATTGTCTTGATGCTAAATCCTCAAGCCTCCAGAGCTCGCGCTCCCAGGAGTGCCTGCTCAGCAGCCATGGGAACTCGTCCCAATCCATCCAGACCGACGTTGAGCAGGTAGTTGATGCCGTACTTATTCAGATGGGCCTTGTAATCGTGAATGGTCTGCGGGCTCTTCCAATTTTGGTCATGATAGGAGAATCCCCAAGAATCGTTGATGGTACCAGCGGTCTCGTAAAGACCAAGCTTTGAGGGCTTGAATCCTTCGATCGAGTTGTAATCGACATTCCCATCCGAAGCGGCCTTGTCGCTGGCGTCCGAGTCTTCTGGAATCTCGTTGTCCCCCAAAGAGACATAGTCGTAGCGGCCGTTGCCCAGCCTGGAATTGATCAGGCAGTCGGGCTGCAGGCGTTTGACCGTATCGTAAATGGTCTGGCTCTGCACGTCGCTGAGGGTCATGGGAACATCAAACCAGGCAACCGAGATCTCTCCATAGTTGCTCATGATCTCTTCGATCTGCGGCATGATCTTATGCTCGAACGCCCGGTCGTAGTTCTTCTCCCCTGTGAAGTCCCAGCTGTTGTCCCAGGTGGTGCCCGCCGTCTCGATGTCGTTCGAGAGGTATCCGCCGCCATCCGGTTCATGCCAGTCCAGGTCCTGCGAATAGTAGAGACCAAATCGCAGGCCAGCCTTGCGGCAGGCCAAAGACAGCTCGCCGATCACATCCCTGTGGAAGGGCGTCGCGTCGTAGACATTGTAAGGATCCACCAGCGACCGGTACATGGCAAAGCCGTCATGGTGCTTTGTGGTGACGACCAGGTACTGCATGCCGCAGCGCTTGGCCAGATCAACTATGGCATCCGCGTCGAAATAAATGGGGTTGAAGGCCTGGGTCAGGCGTTCGTACTCCTTGTTGGGGATCTGGAGCTTGGATTGGATCCATTCCGCATAGTTGCTAGACGACTTCCCCTGGTACTCCCCTCCCAGGAGTGAATAGAGACCCCAGTGAATCATCATTCCGTACTTGGCCTGCTTGAACCATGCCACGGTATCGCTCATTATTTACCTCTGTTTCTGTTGATTGACACGAGTTGCAATGACCACTCTCAGATGGTCAGCTTGTCCTTCTTGACGACGAAGGCATCGTAAAGGGCCAGAATCACGTAGCAGATTCCTGCACACATGATCATGAAACCTGGGTCTTTATTGCCAAGCACCCCGCCCAAAGCTTGGAAGAAGTAGGGAGCCACCAGGGAGCCGACGTTGATGCCGATGAGGATGATCGAAGTGGTCAGATTCATGGAGCCCTTGGGCGAATAGGCCACCATGCGGGCAGTCAGAGCCGGATTGATGATGCCATTGCAGAACCCCGCCACCAGGACCAGAACCAGCAAGATCGGAATGGAGTTGGTGAAGGGCATGGCGATCATGACCACTGCCGTCAGCACCTCGAAGATGAAGACAGTGTATCGTCCGCACCACTTGGCGAGCTGTTCGAAAGCGATGCCTGAGATAATCGAGCAAAGTACCAGGAAACCGAAGATCCTGGTGGCATCGGCTGCAGAGCCTATGTGTGAATCGACCATATGGCTGGCCAGTTTCAGGGAGATAGCCGAGTAAAAGAGGCAGACGAAGAGGAAGAGGATAGCCAGCTGGATGACACCACCGTTGGTGGACGGCTTGATGGAGGTGTCCTCCTCGACCTCCTTGCCGTCCTCCACGATGACTCGGTCAAGCCGCTTGGGGACGAAAAGGGAGACGAGGACGATTGGCACGATCAGGAAGAGGAAGACCAGGTAAGTGGCATGCCAGGAGATGTTGATCAGGAATCCTGCAATGAAGAGCATGATCGAATCGCCGATGGCACCGACGGAGTTCCTCCAACCCAGGAGCCTGTTCCTTATTTTCTCAGGGAAGACATCAGTGATGTAGGAGACGCTCAGCGGGGTGAAGATGCCCATGCCCACGCCGAACATGGCTCTCGACAGGAAAATGGCCGGGTAGTTGTAGAAGAAGGCGGGGATGACTCCGAAGACCAAGGAGACTATCAATCCCAGAAGGACCGTGTACTTCTTGCCCAGCTTGTTGGATATCAGGCCGCTGACCACAGTTCCCAGCAGGACGCCTCCCGTGGGAATGACGACCAACAGCTCGACGTTGGCCTCCGAGATGTTGGAAAAGTACTGCTTCATCAACGGGATTGTCCCTGATACGGCATTGGAAACCGACATCAGGAACGATATGGACAAGATGCCCAACATCAAAATCGGTGAGCTGGTGTTCACCTGTTTCTCTTTTGACTCCATGAAAGTCCCTTCCTCGGAACTGTCATCGCATTCGCATTTACGATGGCGAGTGATTGATTCACTCATGTACTGCAAACAACTTGATTCAATGGACCATCTTGGTCCCGAACTATTTCAATAGATAATAGTTTGTTAATAGTATATATCAAATTGGAAACTGTACATGCCGAAGATGGTGCGTCAGGCCGAATCGGCCGGATCTGCCATACAGCGATCACCAAACGAATTGTTGAAACTCGGCCTTTTATGTCAGCCTTAAGGGATGTACGCAAAAGCTAACGCCGATAAAGCAATTGGAACGCTGGCAAGACATTCCGAAACAAAAGTATCTTTATTAATTATCATTGACAGAAGAGATAAGGCAGAGGACATCGTTGCTGTCTGCATGCGGGCGAGGTAAGCCCGCTACTGACGGCTGTCCCCTCAGGAGCAGGGTCCATCAGCTCGATCATTCATCGACCGGCTGAGGTCTCGCCTGCTCTTCTGCTTTAAAACAGTTTCTGTGCTCCACCCAAGAGCAGTCAACGACCGCACCGACAGAAAGAACCAAGGAAATGAGTGATTCATCCCCACAGATAGTCAGCCACGATCAGTCCACCTGGGCATCCATTGCTACATGGCGGATGGCCTATGAAGGGATGGTCAAGTCAAGTTCCGGTCTTGAGGAGGGTGGCCAGGCGGGTGATGCTGTCGAGGCGCTGATCCGAGAGGTTGAAGCCAACCCCGATTACACCTCCGTCGGTTATGGAGCTTTGCCCAACCGGGAAGGTGAGATGGAGATGGACGCCGCCTTCATGGACGGGAACAGCATGGCAATGGGCGCTGTGGCCGGCATCCAGCATGTGCTCCACCCCATATCCGTGGCCAGACGGCTGAGCCGACGCCATACCAGCAGCTTTCTGGTCGGGCAGGGGGCGACCCGTTACGCCCAGGTCAGCGGGTTCGAAATGCGCAATATGCTGACGGACAGGGCCAGAAAGCGTTGGGAGTTGGAAGCCGCCAAGACCACGACACCGGAGTCTGCCGGCCCCTATCGAGGGCACGATACGGTCGGGGCCATCTCCTTGGATGCACACGGTTCGATGGCTGCCGGTACATCAACATCGGGGCTCTTCATGAAGGAACCTGGCAGAGTAGGCGATTCTCCCCTACCCGGCTCGGGCTTTTATGTGGACAGCACCATCGGAGGGGCGGCCGCCACCGGGCTGGGAGAAGACATCATGAAAGGGTGCCTCTCCTATCGGATCGTTGCCCTTATGGGAAGTGGATTGACCCCTCAGGAGGCCTGCGATACTGCAGTCTACGGATTTGACGACCTCCTGAGGAACCGCTACGGCAAGGTCGGCGAGATCTCCATGATCGCACTCAACGCAAGAGGAGAATGGGGGGTCGCCACCAACGTGGAATTCACCTTCTGCACAGCCCAGAAGGGCGAGCCGATACGCATACTCATGGCCAATCCGGATGGCAAGGGCGGAACACGAATCGAACCAGTGACTAAGGAATGGCTGCAGGAATACGAACATTCATTGAAGGCGCCCATCAAATGACCGCTTATCATTCTTGACCGATTAGTCAACTAATGCTATCTTGACGGGCATGGGTCGCAAGAGAAGTTTCGATGATGATGAGGTACTTGCCCGCGCCCGCGAGGTTTTCCTGGAGCATGGCTATGAGGGAACGTCGATTGATGCTCTCGTCAAGGCCACGGGTCTGCTCCGGGGCAGTCTCTACGGTGCCTTCGGCAGCAAGCGTGGCATGTTCGTGGCTGCGCTCCGTGATGCAACGGATTCTGGGTCGGGCGATTCAGGAGTGCTCAATCTGGTATTGGTGGCACTCATGGAGCTGTCAGATCATGATCTTGAGGTTCGTGGGCTGGTCAGGGATTACCTTGCGAAGCTGTCCAGCTCGGGATCTGACGATACCAACGCTGTGGCCCTTGATATCGCCACGCTCCTTGGCGAGACGCTACTGCAGCGTGCACATATTCGGTTGCAGTCTGATGATGAAAGAAGCGAGTCATGAACAACAAGGTGGCAATTGTCGGGCGGACGCTGGAAGTTGAACCGCAGGGCTTGGATAAGATGTGGTCGTTCAAGGGGAAACTGGCCGTGCCGCTTGAGCATGTTCTGGGTGCGAGCGAGGATCCGGGCATTCTTGATGATGCCAAAGGCCTGCGTGCGCCCGGCCTTCATGTTCCCGGTAAATGGGCCGGCACATACATTGAGCACGGGGAAAAGACATTCTGGAATGTCACCAGACCGGAAAGTCCCATTGTCATCCAACTCAAGGGTGAGCGCTATGACCGACTGGTGCTCGGGGTAGAACATCCCCGTGAGCTGGTTGACCGGATCAACGCGGCCATCATCGAAAAGTAAACGAGGAATTACAGCACCTGAACTCTTCTATTAGCTCTCGGCGCTCAAGTGGTTAGAAACCAGCTGAATGGGCTGATAAGCCATATGATGCATTGCCATACGGCTTATCAGCCCAGATGCCTTACTCCCACTCGATGGTTGCCGGCGGCTTGGAGGTGCAGTCCAGGACCACGCGGTTGATGCCCGGGCACTCGTTGGTAATCCGCGTGGAAATAGTAGACAGCACATCATAGGGCAGACGCGTCCAGTCGGCGGTCATGGCATCCTCAGAGGAAACAGGACGCAACACGATCGGCGAGCCATAGGTGCGCTCGTCGCCCTGCACGCCTACTGAATGCACATTGGCCAGCAGCACCACCGGGCACTGCCAGATCTGCCGATCCAGCCCAGCCTTGGACAGCTCTTCGCGGGCGATGGCATCGGCCTCACGCAGGGTCTCCAAACGTTCCTGGGTGATCTCGCCGATGATGCGGATGCCCAGACCAGGGCCCGGGAAGGGCTGACGCCAGACGATCTGGTCAGGCAGGCCCAGTTCGGTGCCGATGGCTCGGACTTCATCCTTGAAGAGGGTACGCAGAGGTTCGATCAACTTGAACTTGACGTCCTTAGGCAGACCGCCCACATTATGGTGAGACTTGATATTGGCCGCTCCATCTCCACCACCAGACTCGACCACGTCAGGGTAGAGCGTGCCCTGCACCAGGAACTTGACTTCTTTACCGGTCTTGCCGGCCTCCTCAATCACCTGCCGCTGGGCCTTTTCAAAGGTGCGGATGAACTTCTCCCCGATGATCTTGCGCTTCCGCTCAGGCTCGGAAACACCCTTGAGCGCGGTCAGAAAGTCCTGTGAGGCATCTACTGCGATTAGCTTGATGCCAGTGGCGGCAACGAAATCATGCTTGACCTGCTCGGCCTCCCCCTTACGCAGCAGACCGTGATCCACAAAGACGCAAGTCAGCTGGTCGCCGACGGCCCTGTGGACCAGAGCGGCCGCCACAGCTGAATCCACGCCGCCCGACAGGCCGCAGATGACCTGGTCATCACCCACCGTGCGGCGGATCTTCTCCACCTGTTGTTCGATGATGCCCGAAGCGTTCCAGTCCGACGGCAGTCCCGCGCACTGGTGCAGGAAGCGGTCGATCAGGTCCTGCCCCAGAGGGGTGTTGGTCACCTCGGGATGCCACTGGACCCCGTACAGCCCCCGGGAGGGATCCTGCATGGCCGCCACCGGAGCACCCTCGGTATGCGCCAGAACCTCAAAGCCTTCAGGCGCACGATTGACGGCGACGCCATGGCTCATCCACACATCCTGCCGGGCGGGTGAATCCTGCAGTATTCCCTTGGCGCTGTCGATGAAGGCCTCGGTTTTGCCGTACTCCCCCAGGGCCGCCTTGTCCACCTCGCCGCCCAGCTCATGAGCCATGACCTGGAAGCCGTAGCAGATGCCCAGCACGGGCACCCCCGCCTCGAAAATCCTCTTGTCTATGGTGGGTGCCCCGTCCACGTAGACGGATGCAGGTCCGCCGGAAAGGATGACCGCCTTGGGATCCTTGGCCAGCATCTGGTCCAGACTCATCGAATGAGGCACCAGCTCGGAGTAGACCCCCGCCTCCCTGACTCGACGAGCGATCAGCTGGGCGTACTGCGCACCGAAATCGACCACCAGGACGGGACCCTGTGCCATAAGACTCCTTATATATGTATGCTGTATCTGCCATGGATGCCCGGGAGCGACGATTCGAGGCCCTCGAACAAGTCCAGTATGGTTGCAGTTTTCGACAATGCTACCGTCATTGAGCCCAGATCGGCAGCCCCAATGGAAGTTCATGTCTGCAAGCAGACAATTCCCTCGCATTTTCTCACAAGAGCGAACACACACTGCAAGAAAACGTTCAGAAAAGTCTGCTCGTTCACGTACCATGTAGGCATTGGGTACGGACCCGACAGATGCCTGGAATGACACTGTACAAGCCCGTAACCGAGGTAAATAAACAATCGCACTAAAGTGCAGGAGTACACATGACGAATCCTGTTATCGGCACCCCTTGGGCGAAGCTGGAGACCCCAATCGCCGAGGAGACCCTCGAGGCCGTCGACAAGTATTGGCGGGCGGCCAACTATCTTTCCATCGGACAGATTTATCTTCGCAGCAACCCCCTGATGAAGGAGCCCTTCACTCGGGAGGATGTCAAGCATCGTCTGGTCGGCCACTGGGGCACCACCCCCGGCCTGAACTTCCTGCTGGGCCATATCAACCGTCTGATCGCCGACCATCAGCAGAACACCGTGATCATCATGGGCCCCGGCCACGGCGGCCCCGCCGGCACCTCGCAGTCCTACCTGGATGGCACCTACAGCGAGTACTACCCCAAGATCACCAACGATGAGGCTGGCCTGCAGAAGTTCTTCCGCCAGTTCTCCTACCCGGGCGGCATCCCCTCCCACTTCGCGCCTGAGACCCCCGGGTCCATCCACGAGGGCGGCGAGCTGGGCTATGCCCTCTCCCACGCTTATGGCGCCATCATGAACAACCCCAGCCTCTTCGTGCCCTGCATCGTGGGCGACGGCGAAGCCGAGACCGGCCCCCTGGCCACCGGCTGGCAGTCCAACAAGCTGGTCAACCCCCGCACCGACGGCATCGTCCTGCCCATCCTGCACCTGAACGGCTACAAGATCGCCAACCCGACCATTCTCTCGCGCATCTCCGACGAAGAGCTGCATGAGTACTTCCATGGCATGGGTTATGAGCCCTTCGAGTTCGTTGCCGGATTCGACGACGAGGATCATCTGTCCATCCACCGTCGCTTCGCCGACATGCTGGAGACCGTCTTCGACAAGATCTGCGACATCAAGGCCCGGGCCGAAACCGACGACATGACTCGTCCCTTCTACCCCATGATCATCTTCCGCACCCCCAAGGGCTGGACCTGCCCCAAGTTCATCGACGGCAAGAAGACCGAGGGATCCTGGCGCGCCCACCAGGTGCCGCTGACCTCCGCCCGCGACACCGAGGCTCACTTCCAGGTCCTCAAGAACTGGCTGGCCTCCTACAAGCCCCAGGAGCTTTTCGACGAGAAGGGCGCCCTGCGTCCCGAGGTCACCAGCTTCATGCCCAAGGGCGACCTGCGCATCGGCGAGAACCCCAACGCCAACGGCGGGCGTCTGCTCAAGCCGCTGGAGCTGCCTGACATCCACGACTACGAGATCGACGTCAAGAAGCACGGCCATGGCTGGGGCGCCACCGAGGCCACCCGCGTCCTGGGTTACTACACCCGCGACGTGCTGGCCAAGAACCCCACCGATTTCCGTATCTTCGGGCCTGACGAGACGGCCTCCAACCGTCTGGCTGCCGCCTACGAAGTGACCAACAAGCAGTGGGATGCCGACTACCTGTCGGAGCTGACCGACGAGCACATGGCCCATACCGGCCAGGTCATCGAGCAGCTCTCCGAGCACCAGATGGAAGGCTTCCTGGAGGGCTACCTGC
Organism: Bifidobacterium mizhiense; assembly: GCF_020884755.1. Taxonomy (GTDB): domain Bacteria; phylum Actinomycetota; class Actinomycetes; order Actinomycetales; family Bifidobacteriaceae; genus Bombiscardovia; species Bombiscardovia mizhiensis. Next base: position 52,832 of record NZ_BPWE01000001.1, read on the forward strand.
TGACCGGACGCCACGGCATCTGGAGCTCCTACGAGTCCTTCGTGCACGTCATCGACTCCATGATCAACCAGCACGCCAAGTGGCTGGAGGCCACCGTCCGCGAGATCCCGTGGCGCAAGCCCATCGCCGGCCTGAACCTCCTGGTCACCTCGCACGTCTGGCGTCAGGACCACAACGGGTTCTCCCACCAGGATCCCGGCTTCGTCGACATCCTGCTGAACAAGAACTTCAACAACGATCACGTGGTCAACATCTACTTCCCCGCCGACGCCAACATGCTGCTGAACGTGGGCGAGCGTTGCTACAAGTCGACCAACTGCATCAACGCCATCTTCGCCGGCAAGCAGCCTGCCGCCACCTACCAGAGCGTGGACGAGGCCGCCGCCGAGCTGGAGAAGGGGGCCGCCCGCTGGGATTGGGCCTCCAACGCCAAGGATGCCGAGGATGCTGATGTCGTCATCGCCACCGCAGGCGACATCCCCACCCAGGAGGCCCTGGCCGCCGACGACATGCTGCAGAAGCTGGGCCTCAAGGTCCAGTTCGTCAACGTGGTCGACCTGCTGAAGATCCAGGACACCGAGGAGAACGATCAGGCCCTGTCCGACGAGGAGTTCACCAAGCTCTTCAGCAAGGACAAGCCGGTCCTGTTCGCCTTCCACGCCTACCCCGGCTCCATCTACCGCCTGATCCACGGACGTCCCAACCACGACAACTTCTCCGTGCACGGCTACGAGGAGCAGGGCTCCACCACCACGCCGTTCGACATGGTGCGCGTCAACAACATGGACCGCTGGTGCCTGGCCGCCTCCGCCCTGAAGCTGGTGGACGCCGGCAAGTACGCCGACCAGATCGACAAGTGGACCAAGTTCCGCGACGAGGCCTTCCAGTTCGCAGTGGACAAGGGCTACGACCACCCCGATTACACCGATTGGGTCTGGCCCGATGCCAACCGCGCCGGCCAGGAGACCATCTCCGCCACCGCCGCGACCGCCGGAGACAACGAGTGATACGCTGATCCGACTCTGGAACCGCCCGTCATGCGCAGCCCGCATGGCGGGCGGTTTCTGTATACTGGACAAGGTTGTGAACAAAGCAGTCATCAAGGCAACCACGTCCGGACAGGAGAAGACACAGTGAGTCTTGCAAGCATCACCATCATCAGCCCAGAAGCCGCCAACGGCCGCAATGTCGTGGCCTACGGCCTGACCAAGGCCCTGAGCGCCAAAACTAAAACGGCCGTATTCAGGCCAATCGCCTGCAGGAAGCACCCATTGACCCCGGAACTGGTTGCAGCCAGCTCATTCCCCGACACGGATCCAGAGATCTGCCGTGGCAAGTGCCCCGGGCACGCCACTGAGGATCCCATGCAGACCCGGGCCGATGTCCTCAATGCCTATGACGGGCTGGTGGAGGCCACCCATCCCGAGCGCGTCCTGATCGTGGGCAGCGATGCCTCAAAGCTCTTCGACCCCGGCCTGTTTGCCCTGAACGCGCAGATCGCCGCCGACCTGAGGTCCCCGGTCATGCTGGCCGTCTGCACCATCGGCAGGGAACCCGGTCAGGTCATAAAGACCGTGGCCGCCTGCCGGCGAACCATCGAGGCGCAGGGAGCCGTGCTCGCCGGTGTCTTCATCACCGGATGCCAGCCTGAACAGAAAGCGCCACTTACCCAGGCCTTCCAGGAATACGATCTGCCGACCTGGACCGTCTCCAAGATGGACTTCGACACGGATCCGTCCGCCGATCAGGCCCGCCAGGCCACCAGCCAGACATTCCAGCAGGAGGTGGATGTCGACCAGGTGCTGAAGGCCGCCGACGCCGCCAGCCCCAAGGCCACCACTCCTGTAGCATTCCAGAACGATCTGCTGGCCAAGGCCAAGGCCAACAAGAAGACCATTGTCCTGCCCGAGGGCGGCGAGGACCGCATTATCAAGGCGGCCGACTACCTGCTGGCGCGGAACATCGTCGACCTGATCATCGTGGGCGACAAGGATTCCATTCTGGCCCGCGGGAAGGAGCTTGGCCTCGACAACCTGGCCAAGGCTTCATTCCAGCCCATGGACGACGAGCAGGTGCTGGCACCCATGGTTGATCGTCTCTGCCAACTGCGTGCCAAGAAGGGCATGACTCCGGAGCAGGCGCGCAAGCAGCTGGCCGACCCCTCCTACTTCGGCACCATGCTGGTAGTGCTGGGCAAGGCCGACGGCCTGGTGTCCGGCTCCATCAACTCCACAGCCAACACGGTCCGTCCAGCCCTGCAGGTGATCAAGACCAAGCCGGGCGCTTCGCTGGTCTCCGGAGCCTTCCTCATGTGCTTCCCCGACCATGTGGCGGTCTTCGCCGACTGCGCCATCAACCTCAACCCGTCGTCCGAGCAACTGGCCGACATCGCCATCCAGTCGGCCCAAACCGCTCGCTCCTTCGGCGTGGATCCGCGCGTGGGCATGCTCTCCTACTCCACCCTGGGCTCAGGCAAGGGCCCGGATGTCGACCTGGTTGAAGAGGCCACCCGCCTGGCCAAGGAGAAGGCGCCGGACCTGCCCATCGTGGGCCCCATCCAGTTCGACGCGGCCTGGTCGCCCACCGTGGCAGCCACCAAGGCCAAGGGTGATCCGGTTGCCGGAAAGGTCAATGTCTTCGTCTTCCCCAGCCTGAGCGCCGGCAACATCGGTTACAAGGCCGTACAGCGCACCTCGGGAGCTTTGGCCATCGGACCGGTCCTGCAGGGGCTGAACAAGCCGGTCAACGACCTCTCGCGCGGCGCTCTGGTGGCCGACATCATCAACACCGTGGCTCTGACCGCCGTCGAGGCCCAGGACTGATCGCCGTCCCTATAAGGTCTATATGAACCTCTGGGGCTGCTGCTGGAACCTATTTTCAAGAAGGGTCCGGTAGCAGCCCCAAAACCATGTCGGCCTGGCTATATACCGCGGCTTGTAAGGGCCGACGAGTAATCTTGAAGACTGATCGAGGAGCGCAGGCTCTATACAAGCACATCAGGAGGATGCCCCAATGGCGAAAACCGTCCTAGTCATCAATTCGGGTTCAAGCTCGATCAAGTACCAGCTGGTCGATCTGGAGACCAGCCAGAGCCTGGCCTCGGGTCTGGTCGAGAAGATCGGCGAGCCCACCGACGGCCACTACAAGCACGAGGTCAATGGCGAGAAGCATGAGCTTGAGGAGCCCATCCACGACCATGAGACCGGACTCAAGCGCGTCCTGGGCTTCTTCAAGGAGTATGGCCCTGATCTGGACAAGGCCGGCATCATCGCCGTTGGTCACCGTGTCGTCCAGGGTGGAGCCATCTTCCCCAAGCCTGCCCTCCTGACCAAGAAGACCCTGAGCCAGGTCAAGGATCTGGCCGTGCTGGCCCCCCTGCACAACGGACCCGAGGCTGAGGGCGCCGAGGTCATGAGCCGGCTGATGCCGCAGACCCCGCAGGTCTTCGTCTTCGATTCCTCCTTCTTCTTCGAACTGCCCAAGAAGGCCTCCACCTACGCCCTCAACAAGGACATCGCCAAGCAGTACCACATCCGTCGCTACGGCGCCCACGGCACCAGCCACCAGTATGTGGGCCAGCTGGTTCCCGGCCTGCTGGGCAAGCCTGCAGAAGGTCTGCGGCAGATCGTCCTGCACATCGGCAACGGGGCTTCCGCGTCAGCACAGGTCTCCGGACATCCCGTCGAGACCTCCATGGGCCTGACCCCCCTGGAGGGCCTGGTCATGGGCGGCCGCACCGGCGACATTGACCCTGCCGTTGTCTTCCACCTGATCCGCAACGCCCACATGAGCGTGGATGAACTGGACACCCTATTCAACAAGCGCTCCGGCATGACCGGCCTGACCGGCCACGGCGATATGCGCGAAGTCCACAAGCTGATCGCCGAGGGCGACGAGGATGCCAAGCTGGCACTGGACATCTACGTCCACCGCATCGTCGGCTACATCGGCAACTACACGGCCCAGATGGGCGGCCTGGACGCCATCACCTTCACGGCTGGCGTGGGCGAAAACGACGAGATCGTGCGTCGCCAGGTCATCGAGCAGCTGAAGCCCTTCGGCGTAAAGCTGGACCAGGAGAAGAACGACCAGCGCTCCAAGGAGGCACGGATCATCTCCACCCCCGACAGCACGGTCGCCGTCTGCGTCATCCCCACCAACGAGGAGCTCTCCATCGCCCGTCAGGCCGAGGTCGTCGCCAGCCAGGGCGATGCCTACGGCAACAAGTTCCAGGCCTGACCGCTGACCGGACCTGCCCCCTCAACCCGACTGATGGTCGAATGAGGGATGATTGAGATAAGGGTTCGGTCCTCAGAACTTGGTCCTGAGAACCAAGAAGGCTGGTGACCACAGCAATGCATGTGGTCACCGGCCTTCTTCTATATGTCATATGTTTCAATCACCCAAGGCCGCCAGGGCTTCCTTGTGCAGAAGACCGTTGCTGGCAAGGCCATTGCCACCCCATGGACCCGGGTTGCCCGCCAGGTCAGTAAAGCTGCCACCGGCTTCGGTCACAATGGGGACCAGGGCACCCATGTCATAGAGGTCAAGTTCCGGTTCGGCCGCCAGGTCGATGGCACCCTGGGCCAGAAGCATGTACTGCCAAAAGTCCCCGAATCCGCGCAGCCGCCAGATCCGATCGGTCAAGTCCAGAAGTCTCTCCCGTCGGCCTATGGCCTTCCACCCAGTCAGCGACGACAAGGACATGGAGGCGTCTTCCATCCGGTCCACTCTTGATACGTGGATGGCCTGGGGAGCTTCACCCTGGCGCGCCATGTAGGCTCCCTGACCCTGCGCAGCGTACCAGCGGGTGCCCAACATGGGGGCCGATACCGCGCCGACCACCATCTGATGGTCTACCTCCAAGCCGATCAGGGTCGCCCAGACGGGTACTCCGCGCACATAGTTCTTTGTCCCGTCAATGGGATCAATGATCCACCGCCTGCCGTTGGACTCCTGCTTTCCCAGCTCCTCGGCATAGATGGTATCGTTCGGCCTTGCCTGGGCCAGAACGCGACGAATCACTGCCTCCGCCTCTTTGTCGGCCTGGGTAACCGGAGTATTGTCCGCCTTGCGTTCCACCTTAAGATCCGGCGACTTGAAGTAGCCCACGGTGACCTGATCCGCCTGGTCAGCCATGGCGATGGCCAGGTCCAGATCCTCCTGCCAGGTCTGTCTATCAACCTCGATGCTCATAACACGGCTCCTTTCGCTCGAATCGCTATGGTTCAGCCTTGGCCCTCGCCTGCCAGCATTCGCTTCCACATACCCGGGAAGTCGGGCATGGTCTTGGCAGTGGTGCCGATATTTCGCACCCGAATACCAGGTACTCTGAGCCCGATCATGGCGGCAAAGGTGGCCATGCGATGATCGGCATAGGTCTCCATGACGGCCCCGTGCATACTGTGCACAGGCACGGGCTCGATGGCCAGGCCATCGTCCAGCTCACGGGCCTGGCCGCCTATTCTGCTGATTTCGGTGGCCAGTGCTTTCAGCCGGTTGGTCTCATGACCACGCAGGTGGCCAATGCCGTGCAGTCGGCTGGGTCCATCGGCAAAGACCAGGATGGCCGCAATAGAGGGAACGATCTCCCCTGCTGGGGACAGGTCGAAGTCGCCGAGTCCATGAATGGCTTCCCCCCCGGTCACCCGGCAGGTGGCGCCACCCTGCCCATCAGGAACCATGTCTACCTTCGCGCCCATGGTTTTCAGATACTCGGGCAGCAAGCCACCTGGCTGTGTGGTCCGTTCTGGCCAGTTGGGCACACTGACTTGCCCGCCTCCTATCAGGGCTGCTCCAAGGAAGGGGGCTGCATTCGACAGGTCGGGCTCCACCTGGACCCGATCGGGCAGCTGCGTCCCAGCAGATCCCCTGCCTTCAACGCTCCACCTGCAGAGATCGGGATTGGCCTGAACCTGGACTCCGGCCTGACGCAGGTCGTCAACGGTCATGGCGATGTGCGGAAGACTGGGCAGATGCTGACCAGAGTGGACGATGGTCATAGTGCCATCAGCCCTGGCAGCCAGCAGCAGGAGGCCGGAAATGAACTGGGAGGATGCCGAGGAGTCTATAGTCACCTCCCTGCCCACCAGGCGATCCGGGGGTGTGAGCACAAAGGGCAGGAAGCCCTCCTGGCCCAGGTACTCGATCTTGGCTCCCAGCTGGGTCAGGCCGTCCAAGAGGGGTCTCATAGGGCGCCGATAGGCCTGCTGGTCTCCATCGAAGTGCGTGGGGCCATCAGCCAGCATGGCCAGGCCCGGCACGAAGCGCATAACGGTTCCAGCCAGTCCGCAGTCTACCCGGGCACCGCCACGGAAACGTCCGCCTGACGGTGGAATGACCATTACATTCGTAGGGTCGTCCGGATCAACCCGACAGTCCACGCCGAGGGCCTTCAGGGCCCCGATCATCAGGTCCGTATCACGCGATCTGAGCAAACCTGTCAGCCTGACCGGACGACTTCCCAGGGCCGCCAGAATCAGATACCTGTTCGAGAGGGACTTGCTCCCCGGTATGGTCACCGTTGCATCCAAGGGACCATCCGCCAACGGCGCCGCCCATGTCTCTTCCACTGTCATGGTCACCATGGTAACCACAGGCGCAGAGCTGTTCGCGCTCCCTGCTCACCCTCGCGGGATCAGCCGGGACCCGACCCTGTGCTATATTGATACATTGTGCCCATACGGTGATACCGATGGGCGCCGGGCTATAGCGCAGCTTGGTAGCGCGCCTGCTTTGGGTGCAGGATGTCGCCGGTTCAAATCCGGCTAGCCCGACTTTCGCTTTCGTCCCATTTCGGGAGTCGGATCCTTGGCATTCATGCCCAGTAATCCAGTAAGGAAAATCGCCAGAGCAAGAAGGCCCGTCAGGCTCGCATAAATAGACATGGTGATGGGGATGCCGACCAGATTACCCAGCGTCAGAAAGACCATCTGCCCCAGAGGCGCCCCGATCATCATGACAGTCTGCACCACTCCCATAGTTGCGGCCAAGTGGTCCTCGGCCACCGTGCTGATGAGCATGGTCATGAACCGAGGGTTGATCTTGCCCAGAAGATAGTTCATGGCCAGAAGAGGAAAGAACAGTAGGGCAGGAATGCGCAGCCAGACCAGATTGACCCCTACTACGGCAGCTGCGGCCATGACGCCGGTCAGCAGGTGGGCCATAGGCAACCGCCTGAGAGGATCCGCGGCAAGGAGTGCGCCGAGAATGAGTCCCAGAGAGGAGATGCCGTTGACGGAGGCTATGGTCGTGCCGTAGCTTCCCCACCAGACTTCGGGCATAGAGATCAGCCCTAGATTGAGCAGGGGTTGCAGGGCCGTCCCCAGAAGGTTGACCATGCATCCGAAACCCACCATCAGAACCAGAAAGGCGGAGTGGCGGAACTCCCCCAAGGTCACATGGAGGCTGGATGCTAGTCCCACATGCTCGCCCACAGGTGAGCCATTGACTGAGACCTCCGTCCTGACGAATTCCCTATAGCCAACAGCAACGAGAATCCCCGCCAGGAGGAAGGTAAGGGCGTTGATCAGCGCAAATATAGCGAATCTGTTGCCCAGGAGGGCAATCAACACTGCGCCTCCACCTGCACTGATGACAGCCGCAACGCTGGAGGTAGCAGAGGTGATCGAAGTAGCCTGGTGAAGCTGGCCCGGCTGAACCAGATGTTTGAGGACAGGCATCCACAGACTGCCTGCATACCCCTCGAGCATGGAAGATGCCATGTCCATGGCCACCAGCAGCAGGAAGACGGGCAGGCTCTTGGACCTGCCTATCAGTATGGCCATAACCAGATAGATACACACCTGAACCGACTTGATTGTGACTTGCATCCGTGTCTTGTGCACGGTCCTGTCGGCCAGGTATCCGGTCAGGATGGCCGTCAGGGCTGGAGCCACCCAGGCCATTGAGGCTATGGAGACGGCCAGTCCGGCAAAGGGCATGGTCTGGGCATAGACGATGAAGACGATGTTGAAGAGCTCGCCTCCGACCGTATTCAACAGACTGGCCAGAACCATAGTCACGAAAGGCTTGTTCTTCAGAAGCTCCTGCATGGTCAGCCGTCGATCAGGGCAGTTCGATCTTCATGAGGGTCCGATGAAGCAACCACCAGGCCGGCAGGGAGGCCAGAAAGATGATCAGAAGCAGCAGAGCAGACAGTAGTGGGGATAGGGAGAGCAGGTTGCCCACTACAGCGTCCAGCAGGAGCAGGACTGCGAACATGACGGGCAGCGAGCGCTTCCAGAAGCCTATAGAAAGGGCGATGCCAACCAACCCCACCAGTCCGGCAAGGCTAGTAACCAGCATGAGGAGAACCTGTCCGAGCAGACTGCCTGGCGAGCCCGTTCCAAGCGAACCTACAAGACGGTCGATCAGCAAGATGACAGTCAGAGTGATAGCCGTCCCAACCAAGTAGGAGAGCGCCGTAAAGAGGCCGACGAAAACCAGCTTGGCCAGCAGGATTCGACCTCGCGATATCGGACATGAGAGGGTGAGCGCCAGGCTCCTCCCCGTATAGGGCTCAATGAAGACCAGGTTGCAGAGGGCAATGGCCACCAGGGAGAAGCCCACCAGAAGGATGACCATGGCCATCTGCAGCACGAAGACCAGACTGGACAGCCTAGGATCAGACCGTCCGCTCGTGTGGCCAATGGCCAGGAACATGCCTCCCAAGGCCAAGGCTGCGGCTACTACCGCCAGTCCTCCGAAGATGCAGGGCCAAAGCCTTGTCTTTTTCAGTTCCAATTTCAACAGCGTCTTCATATCAGCCTTCCATAGCCTTGATCAGGGTTCGCTCGGCGGCCTCCTGGCCCTGATTGAGCAGTTCCGGCACGATGGCCCGCAGGCTGACTCTGCCGTCCGCCACGACCATGACGCGGTCGGCTGTGCGCAGCACCTCGGAGAGAATGTGGCTGGAAAGGAGAATCGCACTCCCCTGGGCTGCCAGACTTCGCAGACTGTTTCGCAGCTGTCCGATTGCCACAGGGTCCAGTCCGTTGAGTGGCTCGTCCAATAGGTAAAGGTCAGGATGATGGCCCATGCACCTGGCCAGGGCCAACCTCTGCCTCATGCCCATGGAATATCTGCCGACAGGCGTGGTTGAATCGGCGGCCAATCCGACCTTCTCCAAGAGTTGAATGATTCCAGTGGGCTCGTCATCCCTATGCTCCCGGTTTGCCAATGCCAGGTAGGTCAGATCAATCTCAAGATTCTCCCTAGCGCTGAGGGACTCATAAAAGACCGGCTCGTTGATGGACGCTCCCATCCTGGCCAGATTGCCCGGGTAGTCTTCGCTCAGAGGCCTCCCCAGAAAGCGGATCCGACCGCCGACAGGCCTCTGCATTCCGGTCAGGATCTTCAACAGCGTGGACTTGCCAGCCCCGTTGGCACCCAGCAAGCCCAGAATCTCGCCCTGCCCCAGGGTCAAATCCAGTCCGGACAGCACCTCCCTGCCTTCAAATACTTGGACAATACCGTCCGCCTCCAGCACCTGCATAAAACTCCCTTCAAAAATACCATTGGTATGTTTGTTGGAAACAAAAACCATCACTCGTTGAGTGCCCGAATCTTGCTAGTAGCCGGAGCCCTCTTGGCCTTAAGAAATCTATCGGCTCTAAGAGATCCCTTGATCCTGATTCTTGTCAGATTCCTCTTGTGTGGACTCCCCGCTGGTGGCAGTCAAAGGATTGCTCTTCAGATGTGCGTGCAAATGCACGGCCGCGCGAATAACCCGATCATCAATGACCGGCGCCCCTATTCCCTCGAGCATATCCGCCAACAGGGTGAACTTGGAGACCACCTGGTCCCGGGTCATGGTCGAGAATCGAATCCCTATCCACATGTTGAGCAGGATGTAGAGCACCTGGGCCAGATCCTCAGGATTGCATGGGGCGATGGAGCCGTCTTCCACACCTTCACGGACATAAGGAGTGATCACGTCCACAATCCTGTCCATGGATTTCAGGTACATCTGTCCCACCATGCGGGGGCTCTTCAGCAGGGTTCTGGCGGAGAAGGTGACATCGAGACGCGAGTATGCCGACAGGGAGGCAATCAGCTCGTTGCGCAGCTTCTCCAACCCGGTCTCGCCAGGCCAGTCCCCCAGCCAGTCTCCCTGGGATGAGGACGAGGCCATACGCTCGGTGACCGCGTGGAAAATAGCCGTCTTGGATGGGAAATGGTAGTAGACCGCTCCCTTGGTCATGCCACCCAGGCCATCGACGATGTCCTGGATGCTGGTTCCGTCGTAACCCTTTTCCAGGAAGAGCCGTTGGGCTACATCGAGGATCTGATTGCGATGTCCTTCGGGATCCTTCGGTGTGCCCATGCAGTGCTCCTCTCCCTGTCAGCGCAACAATGCCTGATCATTCTGACATGACCATCTTTCCTGACAAGAACTTATCATACCACCGGTATGTTCTGCTCGTCCAATCACAGGCCTTGATGCCTGAACCTTAATCCTTCTGCAGGCGACGGATGGCTTCATGCTGAATGGCCACCACTGCCTTGGCATCGGCTACTCCCGCTGCACAAAGCTCCTGCCAGGAGACCCAGGCCGACTGGACATGCTCGCCCGGGTCGAAGTCGGTGGATCCCTGATGCCAGCGACGCAGATGCAGGACCACGATGTGGCCAAGCTCGTCGCTCATACCCAGGGAGGAGTAGACATCGGGAGCGGCATCGATCCAACCATCCTCCGGATCCAGGTGGCTTTCTGAGCCCGGCGCACCCTCTGGCCCGGGCACCAGACCGGTTTCCTCACGCAGCTCGCGCAGGACGGCCTTGGCGGGGCTCTCCCCCGGGTCGATGAAGCCGGCCGGCAGGCCAAAGACATAGGCCTGGGCACCCACCCGGTACTCGCGGGTCAGCAGATAGGCATCGGCAGCGCAGTCGTGTACCAGCATGACCACGCAGGGGTCGTGACGGATGAGCTGCCGATCGATGGTTTCCTTGGAACCGTCACGCCTGAACATGACCACCTGCTGCTGGTCGATAACGAATATCGGGCCGCGAAAAACCTCCCTGTCATCCATCAGCTCGGGAGCGCGGATCATATCGATACCCTTGGGTCCCTGACCATCGCGGCCATCCAGTCTGGCGGCCAATCGTGCCTGCAGATCCTGTGCTTCATCGCTCATGAAATCAGTCCTCCTCAACCATCAACCCTCAGCCGTCAACGCACCACCATGGTCCAGGGATCGGTAACGATGGATGAGACCTCCACCTGCGGGCGAACACCGGTAGCCGTCTCCAGGGCCCTGGCAATGTCTCCCTTGGCATAGCGGAACCAGAGGCTCTCAATTGCCGAATGCGGTGTGTTGATCAGCATAGGTCTGGGCTGACTGGGCCGACCGGCCATCCGGGCCTCATAGAGGGCCTGTTGGTAGGCATCCGTGGCAGGGTGATGGCGCAAATCGCTGGTGATGTAGACATCGGCCCCCGTAGACCGAACCAGGTCGAACTCGGAGTCACCCGAGCCGGGCAGCAGGGCGACAGTGGAGACCATGGCCAGGGACGGACCAACCGCCTGAACACTCAGAGCCGTCTTTGGCAAAAGGCCCGCCACGGTATGGACCAAATCCTCAAATGGCATGGGCTTGGGAAGCCGTCCCCAACGACCCAGGCCTACCTGGATCCCCTGATCGGCGTGCAGATCGCGGTTTGAGACCGATTGAGGAGACAGCGGTTGTGCCTCCTGCAGATCAAGAGCATCGGCAGCGGCTTGGGCCACACCACGGTAAGCAGCATCAGCGTTGGTATGCCCCACCCAGAGCCCGCAGTGGCCCTCGATCAGTCTGGTTATCATATCCCCGCGGAAGTCCAGACCGGAAACCTGGTGGACCGATCTGAAGAAAAGCGGATGGTGAGTGATCAGCAGGTCGGCCTTGTGGTCCAGAGCCTCCTGAACCACATCAGGCCGAGGGTCCACAGCGCACCAGATCCGTCTGACTGGCCAGGACGGATCCCCTGCCACCAAACCCGGATGATCCCAGTCCTCCGCATAGTCCAGAGGGTAGAGCCCCTCCAGCAGATCCACCACCTGGCCCAGGGGCACCGAAGGCCTCTGAACCTCATCCTGTTCATCAGGCATGACGATCCCTCCTCGGATCCTACTGGGCTAGTCCTAGGCCACCCACGTCAGGTCAGTGAGCAGCCAGCTCCCAGTCCTGGCCGATGCCGGTGGATACATCCAGGGGCACGGCCAATTCAACGGCATGTTCCATGGAATCCTTGACCAGTTTGGTGGCCTTATCGGTCTCGCCGGGAGCGATCTCCACCAGCAATTCATCGTGGATCTGCAAGGAGATGCGACTCTTCAGCCCCTGATCGGACAAGGCACGGCTGGCCTTGATCATGGCGATCTTCATGATGTCGGCAGCCGACCCCTGGATGGGCGCATTCAGGGCGGCCCTCTCGGAGGCCTCGCGGGTGGGACGGCGCTTGGAGCGCAACCCAGGGAAGTAGCGTCGCCGCCCGAACATGGTCTCGGTGTAACCCTTCTCCCGGGCATCGGCCACTAGGGACTCCAGGTACTCATGAACCTTGCCAAAGGTGGCGAAGTACTTGGCACGCAGCACGTCAGCCGCAGCCGGGCTGATCTTAAGCTGCTGGGCCAGGCCATAGGTGCTCAGTCCATAGGCCAGCCCATAGCTCATGGCCTTCACGTGGGAGCGCTGGTCTCCGGTGACCTCCTCCATGGGGATGTCATAGACCAGGCTGGCCACATACCGGTGGAAGTCCGCGCCAGACTTGAAGGCGTCAATCAGGGCCTGATCCCCGGAAAGGTGGGCCATGATCCGCAGCTCCACCTGAGAGTAATCCGAAGAGAGCAAGGCCTCGTATCCGTTGCCTGGCACGAAGGCCGAACGGATCTCGCGGCCCCGGGCATCCCGGTTGGGGATGTTCTGTAGGTTGGGATCCACCGAGCTCAGGCGTCCAGTGGCGGCCACAGTCTGCTCGTAGGTGGTGTGCAGCCGTCCATCCCGGGGATTGACCGCCTCGCGCAGGGTCTGCACGATCTGCTTGAGCTTGTTGGTCTCCCTGTGCTTGAGCAGGGCCCCCAGAAAGTCGTTGGCACGCTCGTTGTTGACCGACTTGATGTAGAGGTCCTGCAGGACCGAGACGTTGGTCGAATAGGAGCCGGTCTTGGTCCTGTGGGTGGGCACCAGGCCCATGTCGTCGAAGAGCACCTTGCTCAGCTGCTTGGGGCTCTGCAGGTTGACACGGCTGCCGGCCCTATCCCAGGCGATTTCCTGGGCCTGGCGGGCCTCGGCGGCGAACCGGTCGTGCATCTCCTTCAGGCGGGCATCGTCCACCTTGGCGCCCTCGGTCTCCATCTGCGCCAGGACTGCGGAGGTGGGCAACTCTATGGTACGCAGCAGGCCGTACTGGTGACGCTCGTCCATCAACTCCTGCAGACGCTCGGAAACCATCATGACGTACTGCGCTTGGCGAAGAATCCGGGTTCCCCGTCGGCGTTCGTCCTCGTCCTCTCGCCCGTCCAGAGCCAGGGCCCCCTGGGTGGCCTCAGGCTCCTCCTCCACGGGAATGGCCAGGAAATGGGCAACGGCCTGCTCCAGGTTGTCTGCGTGAAAATCAGGTTCAGCCAGGTAGCCTGCCAGCTTGGTGTCGAACAGGGGCAGAGGCATGTGCAACCCCTGGCTCTCCAAGAGGTGCAGGTGCTCCTTGTAGCCATGGACCACGCAGGTGCCGATCCGCTGGTCGATCATCTCCTGGATGGCCCCACGCATATCTTCGTCTATGTCTTCTGCCATGAGGACCAGGCCGTGCCCGTCCATGGAGAGAATGGCCAGCTCCTCCAGGCCATAGTCGCCATGCTTGGCCCAGCCGATGGCGTGCAGAACCCAGTGCTCCTTCATGGCCTCGCTGCAGCGCATGGCATTCTGGTCGGAGTCGCCGATGTCCTTGATTTTGTCCAAGGAATCGGCCATGGCCTTGACATGGTCCGCCGAACGCTGGCAAAGGGCCTTGTCCGGCAGATGCTTCTCGCACCAATCTCGCAGCTGGTCGGCGGACTCCGCCTTATCGCGCTCGGGCTGGACGAACTCCTCCTGTTTGTTGCTGACATCGACCAGTGCCGAGGCTGAAGAGTAATCGTAATCGGCAACCGTGTTGAATCCACGCAGAATCTTTTTGCGGGTCTGGGGGCCGAACTGCAATTGCTCGAAGATGGGCAGAACCTGATCCGTGTGGATGGTGCCGAAACGCAGATCCTCCACCTTCACACCCAGGTCCAAGTCGCGCACCAGGGCGTTGACCTTCCGGTTGAGCCGCACCTGGTCGGCGTTCTCCGCCAGGGCCTGGCCCTTTTTGCCACCGATCTCGTCGGCGTGCTCCAGAATGGAATCCAGCGATCCGTACTTGTTGATCCACTTGGCGGCATAACCGTCGCCCACACCCGGCACGCCGGGGATGTTGTCGGCCCCCTCCCCGCGCATGGCGGCCAGATCGGGATACTGCTCCGGGGTCACCTTGTAGCGATCCATGATGGCCTGGGGGGTCATGTGCTTGAGGTTCTTGAAATGGTGGCCGGGGTAAAGCACGGTGATGTCGTCGTCCACCAGCTGGAAAGCGTCCCTGTCGCCCGACAGGACCAGGGTCTTGAATCCGGCCTGCTCCCCCATGGTGGCCAGCGTGCCGATGATGTCATCGCCTTCATAGCCGGGCTTTTCAATATAGGTGATGCCCAGTCCCTTGAGCAGGTCCTGGATCAGCGGCAACTGGCTCAGCAGTTCCTTGGGGGCGGCCTCACGAGTGCCCTTGTACTGGGGCAGCATGGCATTGCGGAAGGTGCCGCCCTTGACATCAAAGGCCACACCCATGTGGGTGGGCTTCTCCTTGGCCATAACATCCGCCAGCATGGTGGCAAAGCCCCATACCGCGTTGGTTGGCTGCCCTGTCGAAGTGGTGAAACTCTCGACGGGAAGGGCATAGAAGGCCCGGAAGGCCAGCGAATGTCCATCGACGACCAGCAGGGTGCGGCCGTCCTTGTCCTGCTTCTTCGTCTGGTCTTCCATAGGAGGGCTAACGGTCGTTCTGGTTGGCCACGTTGTTGATGACCACGTCGGCCACCTCCTGCATGGTCAGCCTGCGGTCCATGGAGGTCTTCTGGATCCAGCGGAAGGCCTCGGACTCGGTCATGCCCATGCTCTCCATGAGCAGACCCTTGGCCCGATCCACCCGCTTGCGAGCTTCGAAACGGGCCTTCATGTCGGTGACCTCGTCCTTCAGGGCGTTGATCTGGTCAAAGCGGGAGATAGCCACCTCAAGGGCCGGCAGCAGCTTTTCCGGAGCGAAGGGCTTGACCACGTAGGCCATGGCTCCAGCATCAGCCGCCTTCTCGACCAGGCTTTGCTGGGAGAAAGCCGTCAGCATAACCACTGGGGCCAGGTTCTCCTTGCCGATCTCAGTGGCAGCGGTAATGCCGTCTGTGCCGGGCATCTTCACGTCCATCACGACTACATCGGGCCTCAGCTCGCGGGTCAGATCAATGGCCTCCTGGCCGCTGGCCGCCTGACCGACCACGTCATAGCCGGCATCCTCGAGAGCTTCGACGGTATCGAGCCTGATCAAAGCCTCGTCCTCCGCCACAACCACGGTCCGCCCTTCGGGGGAATCGCTGCGGTTCTTACTCTCTGAAGCCACTTTCAACCTCGTTTCCTGAAAGTCCATCCGCGCTTCAGCGAAAACCGATGAGAGACGGATGGGGTTCGCTTTATCGTGCCCCCGGTGAGACTCGAACTCACACTGCACGGATTTTGAGGCCGTTTCCTCTACCAATTGGGATACGGGGGCTTTTCATCACCACAGAGAATCTACCATACTTTGGCGACGACGCAAGGTTATTCGTGTTGATTCTGCCTTAGAATGAAGACAGTTATGTATTCAGGCACATCAGCAGTCGAAGGAGAGCATGATGACCACTCAGATCTATCGACGGTTCGATCCTTGGCGCACCTCCCCCGTCCAGGAGAAGGCCCGCAAGCAGATTATGGACAGCCACTACTTCAGCGTCGACAGGGTCACCTTTGAATCCAGCGACAATCAGACCTTCGATCGCAGCATCGTCAGCGAGAAGCATGGAGACACCATCGCCGTCCTGGCCATCACCGACGACGGACGGATACCCCTGGTCGAGCAGTACCGTCTGCCCACCCACCGTTGGACCCTTGAGCTGCCGGCCGGGCATCCGCTCAATGACAAGGAAGCCCCCATCGATGTGGCCACCAGGCGGTTGCGCGAGGAGGCCGGATACAAGGCTGCCTCCTTTAACCAATTCGCGAGGTTCATCAACACCCCCAGCTTCTCCACCCAGCACACCACGCTCTTCTATGCTGAAGGCCTGACCCCGGTCCAGCCGGCCAGCCTGGCACCAGAGACCCCCCACCAGAATGTGCGACTCTTCACCGTGGATGAGGCCTATGACATGGTGATTGCAGGAACCATACTGGACGCCAAAACCACCATCGCCATCCTGCGGGCCAAAATCGGACTGTCTGACCTGCACTGACGCAGAAACCCCTCACACAAAGAACCGGTGGCCTCTTCCCCTGCATTGATAAAGGGGAAAGACCACCGGTTCACTGCTTCATCAGCATCTTGGAAATCTGAGGATCCACCTGACTGACTCAATCGACAGTCAGATGGCAGATCAGAGCATCACTCGTTGGAGCCCACGGTGTGGACGTAGATGCAGTCGGTGTTACCTGGCTCATGCTCGCCCTGGGCGCAGCTGAGCACCACCAGGCAGTCGCCGTCGGAGACCTTGCCCTGCTTCTTCAGGGTGGAGTCCACGAAGTTCATCAGGTCTGCGCGAGTGAAGTCATGATAGTCCTGCCCGCAGAGGAACGCCTCGGTACCCCAGCTCAAGGCCAGCCAATGATAGGTGTGCTCATTGGTGGTCAGTGCATAGATGGGGGCAGCCGGACGCTCGCGAGAGATCCGGTGCACGGTGTTGCCCGTCTGGGTGAAGGCCACGATGGCCTTGGCATTGATCTTGTCGGCCAGATCCACAGCGGCGGAAGAGACGGCACCCGAGTTGGACATGTCCAGGTTGTGCATGGCCGGGATGCGGTCGAAGCCGTGGGTAGTGGCGTAGTCGGAGATCCGGGCCATGGTGGAGACCGTGGTGTCGGGGTATTCGCCCACGGCGGTCTCATTGGAGGTCATGGTGGCATCGGCACCGTCAAGAACGGCGTTGGCGCAGTCGGAGGCCTCGGCGCGGCTGGGGATGGGCGAATGGACCATGGAGCCCAGGACCTCAGTGGCGACGATGACTGGCTTGGCGTACTGACGGGCCAGCTCGATGCAGCGTTTGGTCACCAGGGGGACCTGCTCGAAGGGCATCTCCACAGCCATATCACCGCGGGCCACCATGATGCCGTCGAAGGCCTTGACGATCTCCTCCAGGTTCTCAACAGCCTGGGGCTTCTCAATCTTGGCCACGATGGGGATGCGGCGACCCTCCTCGTCCATGATCTCGTGGGCACGGTCGATGTCGGTGGCGAAACGGACGAAGGACATGGCGATAATGTCAGCGCCGGTGCGGATGCCCCAACGCAGGTCCTCCTCGTCCTTGGGGGTCAGCGCCGGCAGACTCACAGCCACGCCAGGCAGGTTGATACCCTTGTGGGAGGAGACAGGACCGGCCACGACCACCTTGGTGTAGACCTGGTTGCCCTCGACCTTGGTGACCTCCAGGCGGACCTTGCCGTCGTCGATCAGGATGGGATCGCCGGGGTGGCAGTCCCCGGGCAGACCCTTGAAGGTGGTGGAGGTCATGTGCTCGTCACCCTCGACATCGTCGGTGGTGATGATGAACTCCTGACCCTCCTTGAGGTTGACCTTGTCTTCGCCCTGCTCGTTCTTCTTGAACCAGCCACAACGAATCTTGGGACCCTGCAGATCGACCAGGGCCGCCACATTTCGTCCAGTCTCCTTGCCGGCCTGACGGACGTTGTTGTAAACCTTGAGGTGATCTTCGGGGGTGCCGTGTGACCGGTTGAGTCTGGCTACATCCATGCCGGCCTTGACCAGCTTGGTGATGTTCTCCAGAGACTCCGAAGCCGGCCCGATGGTGTCGACGATCTTGGCTTTGCGCATATGCTACCTGCCTGTTCTTTTTCCTGTTTACCGTTCTATTGTACAGACTCAGCCTGATGGGAACCACTATTTCCCGTTAGCGCTAACATCCCTTGTGGTTCAAGGGATTGCTTATCACTTTTCTCTCTGAGAGGCTGTTTCAAGGGACTGACGACGACTTTTGAGTATCGAAGCCAGAGCGGCGATGCCTACGGCCAGGACAATGACCAGCAGGGACGCCCAGGTCGGTATGTCCGGCACGGCTTCCAGGGGCTGCCCGCCATTGATGAAGGGCAGCGTGTTGCCGTGCAGAGCCTCCATGATCAGCTTGACCCCGATGAAGGCCAGGACCACAGCCAGCCCCAGGGGCAGATACTCCAGCTTGTCCAGCAGGGATCCCAGCAGGAAGTAGAGCTGCTGAAGGCCCAGCAGGGCGAAGACATTGGAGGTGAAGACGATGAAGGGATCCTTGGTCAGTCCGAAGATGGCCGGAATGGAGTCAAAGGCGAACATGACATCAGTGGTGCCGATGGCCAGGAAGACCACCAGCATGGGCGTGAAGTAGCGCTTGCCCTCGAAGGTGGTCCGCAAGTGCTCACCGTCGTAGTGGCTGGTGATGGGAATGACCCGGCGCAGGACCCTGATCAGCCCGTTCTCGTGGTACTCCTCCTGCTTGCCTCTGCTGGAGACCATGTTCCAGGCGGTGTAGAGCAGGAAGAAGCCGAAAATGAAGAAGACCCAGGTGAAGCGGGTGATCAGCGCCGTCCCTGCCAGGATGAAGACGCCGCGCAGCAGCAGAGCGATGGTGATGCCGACGCTGAGCACATAGCGCTGAAGCCGCAGGGGCACGGCGAAATTGCCCATGATGATGACGAAGACGAAGAGGTTGTCGATGCTGAGCGAGTACTCGGTCAACCAGCCTGAGTAGAACTCGATTGCCGGCTTGGAACCGGCCACCTTCCAGATCAACGCACCAAAAATCAGGGCCATAACCACGAAGAAACCGATGTGCCTCACGCATTCGCCGGTCGAGGGGACGTGCGGCCGACGCCCGATCACCAGAAGATCGACCACGAAGAAGACGGCCAGCACAACCAGGCTCACAACCATGAACGGCAGAGGTGTCTCGGACATATCACCTGATTTTAGCGGCAAGATATGACGTGCTCATCGCCCCCGTCTGTCTGTCAGAGCATTCTCGCAGGCAGCGGTCTGCAGGTTGGGCCTGAGATGCCCTTGCCTCCGCATCACAGGCCAAACCTACTTTTGGCCTACTTACTTTTTAGCCTCGGTCATCTGCCGCAGCTCTTTCTTCAGATCCTTGATTTCGTCGCGCAGACGGGCTGCAAGCTCGAACTGCAGCTGTTGTGCAGCCGTGTGCATCTGGTCGCTCAGCTGACGGATCAGGTCGGCAAGGTCCTGAGCCGGCAGACCGGCCTGGAGGATCTCCTGATGCCGCTTGTCAGCCTCCTCCTTGTCATAAAGGGGCACGCCCAGGTGGGAGTTGCCAGCCTTGTTGGCGTTGCGGTAGCCGCCCGCCAGCAGGGTCTGGGTGTCCACATCCTCCTTGGCCAGCATGTCGTTGACGTCGCTGATCTTCTTGATCAGCGGCTTGGGGTCCACGCCGTGCTCCTTGTTGTAGGCGATCTGCTTGGCCCGGCGACGGTTGGTCTCGCTGATGGCCTTGTCCATGGAGTCAGTGACCTCATCGGCATACATGATGACCTTGCCGGACACGTTCCTAGCTGCGCGGCCGATGGTCTGTATCAGGGACCGGTAGGAACGCAGGAAGCCCTCCTTGTCCGCATCCAGAATGGCCACCAGGGAGACCTCGGGCAGGTCCAGTCCCTCGCGCAGGAGGTTGATACCTACGATGACGTCGATCTTGCCCTCGCGCAGCTCCCGCAGGAGCTCCACGCGCCGCAGGGTGTCCACATCAGAGTGCAGGTACTCGACTTTGATGTCGCGCTCCAGCAGGTAGTCGGTCAGATCCTCGGCCATCTTCTTGGTCAGCGTGGTCACCAGAACCCGCTCGTGGCGATCCACCCGTGTCTTGATCTCATCCAGGAGGTCGTCCACCTGGCCCTTGACAGGCCTTACCTCCACCTCGGGATCCAGCAGGCCAGTGGGCCGGATGACCTGCTCCACCACCCCGTCGGACAGGCCCATCTCATAGTCGCCCGGTGTTGCTGAAAGGTAGACGGTCTGGCCCACCTTGTCCAGGAACTCCGGCCACTTGAGCGGACGGTTGTCCATGGCCGAGGGCAGGCGGAAACCGTGTTCGACCAGGGTCCGCTTGCGGCTGGCATCCCCCTCGTACATGGCTCCGATCTGGGGAACGGTCACGTGGGATTCGTCGATGACCAGCAGGAAGTCGTCGGGGAAGAAGTCCAGCAGGGTGTGGGGCGGGGAACCCGGTTCGCGGCCGTCGAAGTGGCGGGAGTAGTTCTCCACTCCCGAGCAGGTGCCGATCTGGGTGAGCATCTCCAGGTCGTAGGTAGTACGCATGGTCAGCCTCTGGGCCTCCAGCTCCTTGCCCTGCTTGCGCAGCTGGCCCACACGCCAGTCCAGCTCCTCTTTGATGGTCTTCAGGGCGCGCTCCATCCGTTCGGGACCGGCCACATAGTGGGAGGCAGGGAAGATGTGCACGGAGGTCTCGTGGGCTATCTCGTCCCCGGTCAGCGGGTGCAGGGTGGAGATGCGGTCGATCTCGTCGCCGAAGAATTCGATGCGGACGGCCAGCTCCTCATAGACGGGGATGATCTCAACCGTGTCGCCGCGCACCCGGAAGGTGCCTCGGGTGAAGGCGATGTCGTTGCGCTTGTACTGCATGTCCACGAACTTGCGCAACAGGTCGTCCCGATTGATCCGGTCCCCCTCATGCAGGAAGAGCATACGCCCGGCATACTCCTCAGGCGTGCCCAAGCCGTAGATGCAGGAGACGGTGGCCACCACCACGCAGTCGCGCCTGGTCAGCAGATTGGCTGTGGCAGCGTGCCGGAGCCGCTCCACGTCGTCGTTGATGTTGGAGTCCTTCTCGATGTAGGTATCTGTTTGAGGAATGTAGGCCTCAGGCTGGTAGTAGTCGTAGTAGGAGACGAAGTACGAGACCGCATTGTCGGGCATGAGCTCGCGGAACTCGGCGCAGAGCTGGGCGGCCAGGGTCTTGTTGGGTTCCAGAATCAGGGTGGGCCGCTGCAGGCGCTCGATCAGCCAGGCCGTGGTCGCGGTCTTGCCGGTGCCGGTGGCGCCCATGAGCACCACATCGTTCTCGCCATTCTCGATCCGGGTAGCCAGTTCCTCGATGGCCTCTGGCTGGTCGCCGGAGGGCTTATAGGGAGACTTGACCACGAAGGGCTTGTCGGTCCGCTCAATGTTGAACCCCATGAAACTCCCTTCCAGGATGCGTCATTCGCCCAAGGCTCCTCAGTCGCTGTGCGAGGACCCCTGGGCCAAAGTCTTTAGCTCTTCGTATATTCTATCAACAGACTCGAACATTTGTTCGATAGGCTGGGACCCGTCCACCAACAGATCGGCCTGGGCGCGTCGCGAACTGCTGCTGGTCTGGGAACCGATGCGTTCAACAGCCTGGCTTTTGGTCATATGCCGTTGATTCGCCATACGCGCAATCCTCACCTGGCTTGGGGTCTCCACCAACAGGACCTTGTCGAAATGAAAAGGAATGGCTGAGCCTACCTCGGTCAGCAGGGGCACCTCATGGACCACCACCTCGGAACTCTCCAGCCAAGGCTGCTCGGCCTTGGCGGCCAGGTCATAGACCAGCGGATGGATGATGTCATCCAGGTCCCTACGATCACGATCGGCCGTCGGCCCGCCGAAGACCCGTGCCGCCAGGGCTGATCTGTCCACTCCCCCCCGGCCGTCCCCGCAGTCTGAGCCGAAACGCTCCAAAACCGGCCCCACGCCGAATCCGCCCGGAGCGATGACCTCGTGGGAGAGCTGGTCGTAATCGATGACCTTGGCCCCGTCCTGAGCCAGCCGAGCCGCCACCGTGCTCTTGCCGGCCGCTATTCCGCCGGTCAATCCCACACGTATCATCCCGACCTCCCGCATACACCCTATGGATCTTATGGCAGCAGATACAAATGGAGGGGCCCGACCGAGGCCGGACCCCTCCATTCACCGCTTAATGCTCACTTCTTTTCCTTGAGCAGCTGCTCGCGCAGGGCGGCCAGCTGGTCGTCGGAGGCCAAGGTGCCCTCGGAGCTGGACTCCGAGCTGTAGTTGGTGGTCTCCTCGGAGTTCTGACGACGAGAGCGCGAACCGGAGGCGGGCGCCTGGGAGGACCGGCTGTCCTCGGCGGCCGAAGCCTCGGCGTTCTCCAGCTCCTTGGCCACGAAGGCCTTGTGCTGCTCCCAGAGGTCGTGGGCGGCCGCATACTGGGACTCCCACTCCTCCCGCTGCTTCTCGTAGCCGGCGATCCACTCGTTGCTCTCGGGGTCGAAGCCCTCGGGGTACTTGTAGTTGCCGTCCTCGTCGTACTCGGCGGGCATGCCGTAGATAGCCGGATCGAAGTCCTCGGAGGTCGGATCGACGGAGTCGTCGGCCTGCTTGAGCGACAGGGAGATGCGGCGGCGATCCAGGTCGACGTCGATGACCTTGACGAAGATCTCCTCGCCCTGCTTGACCACGGTCTCGGGGTTCTCCACGTGGCGGTTGGCCAGCTCGGAGATGTGGACCAGGCCCTCGATGCCGTCCTCGACGGAGACGAAGACACCGAACTGCACGATCTTGGTGACCTTGCCCTTGACGATCTGTCCGGGCACGTGGGTCCGGGCGAAGCGCTGCCAGGGGTCTTCCTGGGTGGCCTTGAGGGACAGCGAGATGCGCTCGCGGTCCATATCGACATCCAGCACCTCGACGGTGACCTTGTCGCCCACCTTGACGACCTCGCTGGGGTGATCGATGTGCTTCCAGGAAAGCTCGGAAACGTGGATCAGGCCGTCCACACCGCCCAGGTCGACGAAGGCGCCGAAGTTGACGATGGAGCTGACCGTACCCTCGCGGATCTGGCCCTTCTTGAGCTGGGCCATGAAGGTCTCGCGCACCTCGGACTGGGTCTCCTCCAGGTACTGGCGGCGGGAGAGGACCACATTGTTGCGGTTCTTGTCCAGCTCCAGAATCTTGGCCTTGATCTTCTGCCCGATGTAGGGAGACAGGTCGCGCACGCGGCGCATCTCGACCAGGGATGCGGGCAGGAAGCCACGCAGGCCGATGTCGACGATGAGTCCGCCCTTGACGGCCTCGATGACGGTGCCCTCAACGACGCCGTCAGCATCCTTGATCTTCTCGATGTCGCCCCAGGCGCGCTCGTACTGGGCACGCTTCTTGGACAGGATCAGGCGGCCTTCCTTGTCCTCCTTGGTGACGACCAGAGCCTCGATGGTGTCACCGACCTGGACCACATCGTCGGGATCGACATCCTTCTTGATGGAAAGCTCGCGGGAGGGAATCACGCCCTCGGTCTTGTAGCCGATGTCCAGCAGAACCTCGTCATGGTCGATCTTAACGACCGTCCCCTCGACCAGATCCCCATCGTCGAAGTTCTTGATGGTGGAATCGACTGCCTTGATGAAGTCTTCCTCGGACCCGATGTCATTGACCGCGACCTGGGGGACTTCCTTCTTGTTCTCTGCCATTAATTAAATTGTTTCTTGTATAGTTGGTGGATATTTTTCCGTATTGAGTTATGCGTTCCCGCCGGCAGGCGCGAACATTCTCCATGATAGGAGACACCGCGGTCATTGTCGCCGGGAGACCTCGGGCGTGTCGCAGACAGGGATTCCGGCGGCCCGCTCGGCGGATTCGACCACATTGACCAGAAGCATGGCCCGCGTCATGGGACCCACGCCGCCGGGATTGGGCGTATAAGCGGTTGCGGACTGCCTGGCGGCCGGGTCGATGTCGCCCTTGATCCGCCAGCGTCCCTCCTGCTGATCCCAGATCCGGGAGACGCCAACATCCACCAGAACGGCACCCTGGCGGACCTGGTCCGGGCCAACCAGCCCAGCTCGGCCCACGGCCGAAATGATCACGTCAGCCCTGCGCAGATGGGCGTCAACGTCCCTGGTGCGGGTATGACAGAGGGTCACGGTGGCATCCACCCCGCGGTTGGTCAGGAGCAGCCCGATGGTGCGTCCCACGGTCAATCCCCGGCCCAGCACACAGACATCCTTGCCAGCCAGGTCAATCCCGTAATGGTCCAGCAAGTACAGAATCCCGCGCGGGGTGCAGGGCAGGGGGGTCCGCACCTGGCCGTCGGTATGCAGAACCAGCTGGCCCAGGCTGTAGGGATGCATGCCGTCGGCGTCCTTGGCCGGATCGATGCGATCGATGATCTCAGTAGGATCCACGCCATCAGGCAGGGGCAGCTGGACGATGTAGCCGGTGCAGTCAGGATCCTGGTTGAGCTGATCCACGGCAGCAAGAATCCGCTTCTCGCCGGCATCGGCGGGCAGATCAACCCTGATCGACCTGATGCCCACCTGGCTGCAGTCCCGGTGCTTGCCCTCCACATATTTAACCGAACCCGGATCGTCCCCCACCAGGATGGTCCCCAGGCCGGGCGTGCGTCCCATGGCCGTCAGCCTAGCCACCCGAGCGCGTAGATCCTCCTTGAGTTCCGCAGCCGCCGCCTTCCCGTCCAGTTTTACTGCAGTCAACACATCTCCATCATCCAAGAGGGCACAAACCCTTGTCGAATTCGTCTGGGCCAGATTAGCGCAGATTCCTCCCCGAACGGAACCAGCGTCCAATGGCCGGTCTGGGAGGACTCGACTGTTGAAGTTGCGCGCTGTCCTCTCCCCAGCGATAATGAGAATCATGCTCAATAAGAGCAGGTTCACCCTTTTAAGCCCGTGCAGGAAAGGAAGTCATGGATACGGACACGGATAGAACATCCACGCAGGCCTGCATCGTCTTCGACCATGCCGCCATCCGCCGTTCCGGGCGGCTGATCTGGTCAGAGGGGACCTTCACCATTCCCTCGGGAACAGTGACCGCCATCGTGGGCACCAACGGCACGGGCAAGACCAGCATGATGCAGGCCGAGCTGGGCCTGCTCCCCCTGGACGCCGGCAGTCTGCGGGTCCTGGGGCAGCCGGCCGGCCAGGCCAACGACCGCATTGGATACGTACCACAGAGCTACACCTCGGATATCGACTCCAACCTTACGGCTGAACAATCCGTCTTGCTGGGGCTGACCGGCACCCGGTTCGGCATTCACCCCGTCACCCGGCAGGACCGCGAGCGCGCCAGAGCGGCCATGCGCTTCGTCGGTGTGGATGACAGGGCCCACCTGCGCCTGTCCCAGCTCTCCGGCGGCCTGCGACAGCGGGTGGCCATCGCCCAGGCCCTGGTCTGCGATCCTGATCTGCTCATGCTGGACGAGCCCCTGGCCAATCTGGATCTGGCCGGGCAGCGCGCCACCGTCCACCTGCTGGCACAACTCAACAGCCGTCTGGGCATGTCCATCCAGGTGGTGGCCCACGACCTGAACATGCTGCTGCCTGTGCTGACCGGGGCGGTCTACCTGCTGGACGGGCACCCTCATTACGCCCGCATGGACGACGTGCTGGATTCGGACCTGCTCACCCACCTCTACGGCACCAAGGTGGAGGTGGTCACTACTCCTCAGGGGGACATGTTCGTGGCCCCCGACATGGACGAGCCGATCGGACCCGTTCACAATCGCTATCAACCCAGCCAGGTGGCCCGCCTGCACGGGACGGACCGGGAAAGGAACTCATGACCACACCAGTCTTCGACCCCCATTGGACCGAGATCCTCGCCGCCCCCTTCATGCGCAACGCCATGGTGGCCGGCCTGTGCATCGCCGTGGCTGCCGGAGCCATGGGCTACTTCACCATTGCCAGACACTCCACCTTCGCCGCCCACGCCCTGGCCCACATCGGTCTGCCCGGTGCCACAGGGGCCGTCCTGCTGGGGCTGCCGGTCTCTGCCGGCATGGGCCTATTCGCCCTGGGCGGGGCGCTGGTCATCGGAGCCCTGGGCAAACGGGCCTCCCAAAGGGAGATCGCCACGGGTACGGTCCTGGCCTTCGCCACCGGTCTGGGACTCTTCTTCGCCAGGATGTCCAGCTCGGCCTCCCAGCAGATGCAGGCCATCCTCTTCGGATCCATCCTGACCATCACCCGAGGCCAGGTCGTCGGCTTCATAGTCTTTGATGTAATCCTGCTGATCCTGCTGGCCCTGATCTACCGGCCCCTGCTCTTCAGTTCCCTGGATGAGCAGGTGGCCCAGGCCCGCGGCGTGCCCATCGGGCTGATGAACCTGACTTTCATGGCCATCATGGCCGGCGTCATCACCATCGCCGTACCTGCAGTGGGGACCCTGCTCATCTTCGCCCTGGTCGTCACCCCGGCGGCCACGGCCAACATCCTGGTGGCCTCTCCCCTACGGGCCATGCTTCTGTCAGGATTGATCTGCCTGGCTTCCATCTGGGGAGGCCTGGTGATCTCGGCCATGGTGCCGGCCCCTCCCAGCTTCGTCATCGTGACCCTGTCCACCTTCTTCTGGGCTCTGGCCAAGGGATGGGCGGCTCTGCGCGCCTGATGCCGTTCAGTCCACCAGGGCGGTGGCCATGACGGCGATGCCCTCATCGTGGCCGGTAAAGCCCATGCCATCAGTGGTGGTGGCGGTCAGTTTAACCGGAGCCCCGACAGCCTGACTCATGGCCTGCTGGGCCAGGTGACGACGGGAGGAGATTCTGGGGCGCTGGCCGACGATGACCAGGGAGGCGTTGAGCAGCCTGCGACCGTGCCCATGTAGACAGTCCATGGTCTTCTCCAGCATGGCCGCGCCGTGCATGCCCGCTCCAAGAGCCTGTGATCCCAGGCCGAACAAGGTGCCGATATCGCCCAGGTCGGCGGCTGACAGGATGGCATCGATCAGGGCATGGGCGGCTGCATCGCCGTCAGAATCGCCCAGCAGGCCGGGGGTTCCGTCATCCCAGGACAGGCAGGCCAACCAGAGGGGACGCTCACCGGTCGGGTCGAAGCGATGGGCGTCAAAGCCCAGTCCAATGTTTGGATGGCCCATGACCGAATCCGGACTCAGCGCTTGGCCTTGGTCTTCCCCTTGCCCTTGGTCTTGGCAGCCTCCTGGGCCACCCGTGCCAGGGTCTTGGAGGCCGGCTCCTTGGGGGACTTGGTATGGTGCTTGTCGTCACCGGGCATGGGCTCCGCATAACCCAGGTTGACGTCCAGCAGGCGCTGGGCCTCGTCCTCGTCCAGCTTCTCGGACAGGGCGATCTCGGAGGTCAGGATCTTGCGGGCCTTGATCAGCATCCGCTTCTCGCCCGCCGACAGCCCGTGCTCGTCCACGTCGCGCTGGGAGAGGTCGCGCACCACCTCGGCGATCTTGTTGACCTCGCCGGTGGCGATCTTCTCCACGTTCAGCTTGTAGCGACGGGACCAGTTCATCTCCTTCTCCTCGACCACCGGGGTGCGCAGGATCTCGAAGACCTTGGCCACCGCCTTGGCGTCGACGATGTCTCTGACGCCCACCTTGGCCGCGTTCTCCACGGGGACGTTGATGACCAGTCCGTCCGAGGAGAGCACAGACAGCTGCAGGTACTTGCGGGTGACGCCCTTGACGGTCCGTTCGGTGATGGCGTCCACCCTGGCGGCCCCATGACGCGGATAGACGACCATGTCACCGACCTTGTAACCCATATGCCCTCCAGAACGAGTCGAGAAAATACCATATAATAATGCCATTGCGTATGGACTTGCTGACGGGCGCCTGGGGACGACGCGATTCTCCGCGAGCACACTTCCCCTGGAGGCTCTGAAGACTATTCTGGAAGAAACGACGGTGGTGGAACGAATGCCGACAAGGCTCCACCCCGCATGACGAGCATCGTTTTGCGGATCAGTGATCGAAAACAGAGGTAGGCATGATCAGAAACACAAGCCGCTACACTACACCCAGCACCATCCTGGTGGTTGAGGATGAACCCACCCTGGCCACTGCCATAGCCCAGCGCATCACCGCCGAAGGGTGGACGGCCCGGGTGGCCTCGGACGGTGCCAGCGCCGTGCAGGCCGCCTCCCAGATCAAGCCCGACCTGGTCATCATGGACATCATGCTGCCCGTCATGGACGGACTGGAGGCCACCAAGCGGATCGTGGCCGAGCGGCCGGTGCCGGTGCTGATTCTGACCGCCCGGGACGACGAGGCCGACAAGGTGACCGGACTGGGCGCCGGAGCCGACGACTACATGACCAAGCCCTTCTCCATGCGCGAGCTGATCGCCCGCTGCAAGGCCCTCCTGCGCCGGGTGGAGCGGGCCAAGGTCATCGCCAAGAACTCCGAGAACGAGAAGGTGTTGGACTTCGGATCCCTGGTCATCGACCCGGCCCAGCGCATCGTGACCCTGCGCGGGAAGCAGATCCACCTGACCCCCACCGAATTCGACCTGCTGGCCACGCTGGCCCGTCGGCCCAAGTCCGTGCTCACCCGCGAGAAGCTGCTGGAGGAGGTCTGGGACTGGGTGGATGCCTCGGGCACCAGGACGGTGGACTCCCACGTCAAGGCCCTGCGGCACAAGCTGGGCTCGCAGATGATTCGCACCGTGCATGGCGTGGGCTACGCCTTCGAACCGCCCGAGGATCAGGAACAGGACCAGCGGTAGCAGCCGCGGATGCACGCCATGAGCAAGGACGGCAAAAGCCGGCGCAAGGGGCCCGGTCTAAGTGCGCGTGTGGATCGCGAACGGCCCATTGGATCCTTCGCCTCATTGAAGGTGGAGCTGAGCGTCCTGATCATCATCTCCACAGCCATCGCCTTCGTCATGGCCTGGTTCCTGCTGAAGATGGGCTGGAGCGGCTGGATCGCCATGCCGCTGACCCTGGTGGTGGCCCTGGGGATCACCTACTTCTTTTCCCGAGGGCTCACCGCTCCCCTGCGGCAGATGCGGGATGCGGCCGAGGCCATGGCCGACGGGGACTATACGGTCCGGGTCCACGCCACCACAACCAGCCACGACGAGGTGGGGCTCCTGGCCCAGTCCTTCAACGAGATGGCCGAGGAACTCCAGCACGCCGACCAGATGCGCCGGGACATGGTGGCCAATGTCAGCCACGAGCTGCGCACCCCCGTCTCGGCCCTGCAGGCCATGGTGGAGAACATGGCGGACGGGGTGACCGAGCCCACGCCAGCCAACCTGGAGGGGATCCTGGAGCAGACCCATCGCCTGTCCGACCTGATCGCCTTCCTGCTGGATCTGTCGAGGATGGAGGCCGGGGCTGCCAGCCTGCAGATCGAGGACTTCGACTTCGGGGACTTCATTGACGAGACCCTCCAGCCCCTGGCCATAGCCGACGCCGGGCACGCCCACGACATCCAGGTGGATCTGGAGAAGGGCCTGAGGATGGAGGGCGACCAGGACCGGCTGCGTCAGCTTTTCACCAACGTCATCAGCAACGCCCTGAAGCACTCGGCCGACGGCACCACGGTGCTGATCCAGGCCCACGAGGACCGGCAGCAGGAGACCATTGTCACCAACGTGGTCAACTTCGGCTCGCAGATACCCCCCGAGGCCCGCACCGACATCTTCCGGCGCTTCGTCAAGGGCAAGGCCGGCCCGGGCACGGAGTCGGGCGGCACCGGGCTGGGGCTGTCCATCGCCCGCTGGGCAGCCCAGTTGCATGGAGGCCAGGTGCAGGTGGTGGACGACCCGCGCGGAGCCGACTTCGAGATCACCCTGCCCAGATATCACCGCGACCCCGATGAGGACGAGGGGGACGGAGACCACTCTGACGGGTCCGACGCGCCGCATTGACGGGGAGGCGCACTTCGGCTCATAATGAAATCGAACATTTGTTCGAATGCCATCGAGTTCGAGGTGTGCCATGGTCGCTACCATCCATGGGTCGCCGGAGGCGGCCCCTGCTTCCCTGCCGGAGTGCCGGGTCGATGCCCTGAGTCCCTTCCGAGGGCACCCCAGTCCTGTCCCCCAGGCCTTGGAGGCCGTCCACGCTGGCTTCCCCTCCGTGGCCCAGGACTACTTCAGCGGCGACTTCAGCTTCGATCAGAACGTCATCGTCCACCCCGATGCCACCTTCATCATCCATGTGGCCGGCGATTCCATGACCGGAGCCGGCATCTTCGATGGAGACCTGTTGGTGGTCGACCGGTCCCTGGAGCCGCGCGAGGGGGACATCGTCATCGCCATCCTGGACGACGAGCTGCTGGTCAAGCGGCTGGCCAGGTACAAGGGACGGACCATGTTGCGGGCCGAGAACCCCGCCTACCCCGACTTCCTGCCCCAGGAGGGCGAGGAACTGGTCATCTGGGGGGTAGTCATAGGCAACTATCACTGGCAGCGGGTGGACACCAAGGGCGAACCTCGGAGCGGCTCTCCCCTGCCCCAGGTCACCTATCCCGGGCATACCCCGCACGGTCGCAGGCACACGGGAAGCCAGGGCCGGAAGCCCGCCTATCCTTCCACGGGCTGGGGGTCGGCATGAGTGCGCAGAGACCGGCCCAGCCGGCATCCGGGACCGCTCTGACAGGCCAGGTAGTCCTGGCTGATGCCAACTCTTTCTTCGCTTCATGTGAGGCCGTCTTTGACCCCTCCCTGGCCGACCGCCCGGTGGTTGTGCTGTCCAACAACGACGGCTGCGTAGTGGCCCGCAACCGCCCGGCCAAGGCCTTGGGCATCACCAATGGCACACCTTGGTTCACCATTCGCGACAGGGCTCTGCAGGACGGGGTGGTGGCCCGCAGCTCCAATTATGAGCTCTACGCCAGTCTCTCAAGGCGCATGATGGCCATCATGGCCCATTTCCTGCCCAACCAGGAGATCTACTCCATCGACGAGTGCTTCATGGACAGCATCTGGAACGACAAGCGCACCGTCCAGATCTGCCGGGAGCTGCGCGCCGCGGTCCTGCGGTGCACCGGCATCCCCGTCAGCGTGGGCGTGGCGCCTACCAAAACCCTGGCCAAGGTGGCCAACCACTGGGCCAAGGACCATCCCTCGACCGAGGGAATCACCCTCTGGAGCCAGGTGGAGTCCCAGTATGGCGACCAGGCTCTGGCATCCGTGCCCGTCGACCAGGTCTGGGGAGTGGGCCGACGGCTGACCGGCAGACTCATGGGCATGGGCATCACCACCGCCCTGGATCTGCGCGATGCCGATCCCTCCCTGATCCGGCATCGGTTCTCCGTCATGCTGCAGCGCACCGTACTGGAATTGAGGGGACGACCCTGCATCGAACCCGAGGCGGATGCCGCCAGGGGCGTGCGCACCGATCAGATTCTGTGCTCGCGCATGTTCTCTCACCCCATTGAGGGCTACGCCACCCTGGCCCAGGCCTTGAGCATCTACGCCCAGAAGGCCTGCCGCCGCCTGCGTCGACAGCACGGCTTATGTGGCAGAGTGCGGGTCTTCTGCTCCACCAGCCCCTATGCGCCCCAGCAGTTCTGCTCAGCTGGCCGGACCGTCGTCCTGGAGGATCCCAGCGACGACCCGCTGGTCATCGCCGGCGCAGCCAGCCGGGCGCTCAAGGGCCGAGTGGATCCGCACGCCCGCTGGATCCGGGCCGGAGTGGTTCTGCTGGACCTGACCGACGCCGACCACTTCCACACCTTGGAAGGCCTGGACGCAGCCCGGGACACCCATGGTCTGGGGGACGTCCTGGAGGATGCCACCCGTCGTTTCGGCCCTTTCCGCGTGGGCGTGGGCTACGGAGGCATCCGCGGCCAGGGCCGGGGCGACGAGGATACGGGGGCCGACTGGGCCATGAACCGGGGCATGCTCTCCCCCCGGGCCACCACCCGCTGGGACGAGATGGCCGTGGCCCAGGCCCGCTAGAGATCCTCATGGCCTGGAGGAACGGCCGCCAGAGCCAGGGCAGCCAGCGGCAGGGCACCTGCAGTCTCCAGGGCTCGAGCACACTGACGGATGGTGGATCCGGTGGTGATGATGTCGTCCACCACCAGGACAGGATGACCGGCCAGTCGTGAGGGATCCGCAACCGCAATCCGGCCTGCCAGCCGACGCGAACGGTTCCGACGGCCGCCCGCTTGGACAGACTTGGTTCTCACGGAGTTCATGATCAGGGCCGGTTCCACCTGGGCAGCCAGACCCTGCCGTTGCAGGGCCTGGACCAGAGACAGGAGGATCGGCTCCAGATGAACCCTCCCCCGCCTTCGCAGGGAGGCGCGGGAAGAGGGGGCAGGAACCACCAGAATGGCCCTGGCAGACTTGGGCCGAAGCAGAGGATCGATCAGCCTGGACAGGGCTGGAGCCAGATCGGCCATGACTTGGCCCAGTGGCCTGTCCAAGGGCCGGTTGTCATGGTCCTTCCAGGACAGAATGATCCGCCTGACAGGTCCACGATATGGAGCGCAGGCCAGCGCCAGACCCAGGGCATAGGCGGGCGCGGGCACCGACAGGGGCCGGAAGAGCAGGGATCTGCAGCTGGGACAGAGCAGCAGATCCGGGCGATCACAGCCGGCGCAGGCTCGAGGAGCCAACAGGTCCAAGGCCGAGCCCGCCATGGCCGAGGCGACAGCACAAGCGGCCTGCCGGAGCCGGCTGGATGCCGATAAAGGATTGTGCATATGACCCAGCCAACCCTCGAACAAAGAGGATAGACAAGCAGATCAGGGCCATGTGCATGAACAGGCTATCCGTTCACAGGATTGTCTGCGGACAGGTTCAGCAGATTCAGGCCAGATCAGCCTCCATGGCCTGAATCAGGGCCAGGGCATCGGCAGGATCATGCACACGCAGAGCCATGGCCCCCGCCAGGGCCGCCGGATAGTCGTTGCCGTCAGGATCCATCCGGTCACCCACGAAGGCGATATCGCCGACATCCACACCCAGTATCCTAGACAGGGAGGTCACGGCGTAGGCCTTGTCAATACCCTTGGCCGAGATGTCCACGCTGGTGGAGCCGCCGGAACGCACCTGCAGGTTGGGCAGATCGGCGGCCACGGCCCGGGCCAGGGCATCCTTGCGGCTGTTGTCCGGATCCCAGGCCTCCTTGGCTTGGACAGGGGCCTGCTGACCCAGAGCGGAGAAGGTTATCTGGCTGCCGCGATCCTCGATGCGCGGCCCCCAGACCTGCTCCTCCCAGTCGCCCAGCTGCTTGGCCCTGCGTTCCAGGCTGGCCTCGGCGGCCTGCCGGTCCTGGGCGCTCAGGTCGTGGGCATAGACGCACTTCCAGCTTCCATCCTGCCAGCGGTAGTAGCGGGTGCCGCTGGTGGGCATCAGATGCAGCTGGTCGAAACGGGTATCGTCGGGCAGAGCATCCAGCACCTGGTCGCGGAACTGGCTGAACCGCCCGCCAGAGACGATGGCCACGGGCCGAAGCCGGGTCAGGGCGGCGAAATGAACGGCCATGGTCTGGTCCATACGGGTCTTGGACAGCGCCAGAGTATTGTCCAGATCGAAGGCCAGCACTCGTGCCTGTGCGCAGATGGACCCTATGTCTTGGCTGCCCCACCAGGCCACGTTCATCGCACCGTCCTCCGCCATGATTGCTCCCATCCGCTTGTCGATCATCGCTCTATGCTACAAGACACCCTGAATCGAAACTGTCACTGAGTTGAGGGGCTATGGTGAGTGTCATGATCAACGATCAGCCGCCTTGGTCCCGCAGCGTCTACCGGGACAGTCATGGCCGGGGGATTCGTCGGCCTACCTTCGGCACCCGTCTGCCCCGCTATCGCACCAGATGCGGGATCTTCGACGACCTGACCGCGGCACAGATCCGGCGTCTGGGAGCCGGCTGGCCCCAGCTGGTCAAGCCCGTCCAATTCGCAGTCGAGGACGTGCCGCCCTCCGACCCCACCCCCTGGGAGGACAGGGCGGACCTCTTCTCACGCAGTTTCCCGGCAGGCCGCGGCATCCCTGCCAGAATCGTCCTTTACCGGCTGCCCATCCAGAGCAAAACCCGGGACCGCACCGAGCTGGAGTTGATTATCCGCGACGAACTGGTCCTGCAGTTGGCAGACCTTTACGGGCGGGACCCGGAGGAAATCGACCCCATGTGGGGACGCTGACAGCCGACGTTCAGGGCAGGACAGTGGAGTCTGGACCGGAGTGGATCAGCGTGGTGGCAGGCATGAGCCCGTCAGGAGCCATGACGGCCAGACCGGCCAGGCCAGCCTGGTTGACCGCGTCCACGCTCAGACGGGCATTCCAGATCAGCCGGGAGGAACCGTGCCCGGAATCCTCGTTCAGCCGTACGGCGGCCACCTGGTCACCCAGGTCGCGGGCTGAAAGCTCATGGGCCCGACCCGGATCAACGGTCAGCGAGCGCTCATCCAATTTCTTGCCCTTCTCGTCGAATCCAACCAGTTCGGCCTTGATCGGATCCGTCGATGGGTTGACCAGGGTCAGCGCGGCCTGAGCGGGCTGGGATATGGTCAGGGCCGAAGAGGCGGCAGCAGTACCCGCAGGAATCAGAGCCAGGTCGGACTGCGACTGATCCTGGCTGCCCCGACTGGTCACCTGCAGGACTGCTCGGACAGGCTGGTCGGCATGCACCTGCAGAGCCAGCTTGCCGTCAGGCACGTCGCCCAAGTCCACCGCAGTGGCTCTGGAACCCTGCAAATCCACCCGCCGCAAGGATTCCCGACCTTCTTCATCCATCCAGGACAGCTCCGCCGCGGTGGCCTTGGAACCCTGCAGAAGCAGGGTGGCCTGGTCTGCCCCGCGCAGGCCGGGAATAACCAGATCACGGCCGGGCGCCGCCAAGGCCGTTACCTGATCCGACCCGCGCGGATCCAGTCCAGCCATGACATTGACCGAAACCGACATGGCCACTGGCGCCTGGGAGCTGCGAGCCCGGACGTAGATGGCCTGCTGTCCGGGAGCCGCCGCAGACAGGTCGTATGAAGCATGGCCGCCAGGCGCCACAGTCATGGTGTTCCCAGTCTCCAAGGACAGGTTGCCGGAGGAATGCGAACCCTGGATCTCCAGACTGATCACCGTAGCCTTGGATGACGGGTTGTAGGCCACCAGCCGCTGTGTGGAACCTCGACCGGTGGCGGGCAACAGGAAGTCGGCATCCATGACGGCCCGAGGGCAGGCCAGCGCCTGGACCCCTCGCAGATCGCCCTTGGTGGCCCAGGAGACCATACCGACGGCAGCCCCCGTGCCCGGCTGGGACTTGAGCATCCGGGAATCGAAAGCCGTAGCCGAAGCACCTGGATCGAGCGAGGCGGCCATGGTCTTCTGCCCATCCAAGAGATCGGGATCAGTCATCGTAGTGCGTCGCCCATCGCCAAGCGGGGTCAGGCTGGCACTGCCGATAGAACCAAAGGCGGCGGCTGTGACACGGGCGCTCAGATCGCCCTCCGAGGCTTTGAACTGGTCATCGCCGACCTTGTCCTCATCCGCTACCGTCATTCGAGCCGGGCAGTAGGACGCTACCTCACGTTGGCTGACCCGGGTGGCAACGACTGCCGAGCCCTGGGCCCCATCAGCCAAGGAGGCCGGGGGCGTCCATACCAAGAGAGCAGCGATCAAAACCGCCACCAGAGGCGCCGTGACCAGAGCAGCCACCAGGGATCCCTTGCTTCGTACACTCATAGTTGCTCCCCTCCAAAGTTGCCCGGCCGCGGCAGGGCCACCAAGCAGTATCCCAGCAAGACCAGGCCCAGGGTCCAGAGCCAGATCCTCCTCCAGGTGCTGGCCGCCGCTTGATGGGCCCCAGTCATGTTGACTCCCACATCCCTGCCGGATTGCGAGCTCAAACGGAAATAGGTTCCCTGGGCATTGGTCGCCACCTGCTGGGCGCCATCGCTGGCGGTGATGTTGGATACCAGATCATCGTTGGGCGTGGATCCCATGCCGGCTGCTCCGGAACGGTCGGCGGGCACATAGATTCCCCCGAAGCCCATACCGGATACAGCCGCTACAGCCTTGGAGTCGGCGTTGGCCATCAGAGCCGCCGCCGAACGCGAGAGGACATCCTGACCGGCCATCTGCACGCCGTTCACCCTCTGGGCACGCAGGGCAGGCGAGGCATCGATCAGATCCCCTCGTGAGGTGTGCAGACCCGTGTAGGCCACGCTGCCATGGGAGGGCGAGGTCAGCACCAGCACCCGATGGGATGGATCCTTGTTCAGGTAGTCCACCGCCACTGCCGGGAGCTGCCGGTCATCAGCAGACAGGGGTCCTCCGACTGGCGCCGCCAGACCAGCCGCCGCCACGCCTGCCGTGACCAGGGTCAGGACCAGGCCCAGCAAGAGTCTGACAATCCGTCCCCCGCCATCAACCGCAGCTGCAGAGGTTGAAGAGGACTGCGCAGGAGGCAGGGGCGGACGATCAGCATCGCCCTCTGGAACCTGATCGTACCCAGGAGCAAGCGGCGAGAAGGGACGGACGGCCCTGCCAGCCAGGAGGCCCAGACAGGCCAGCAGCCCCATGAAGGCAAGCATCACCCCAGGCAGGACCGAACCGGCCACTGGACCGGTCTCGTCCAAGCCGGTGCAGACCGCCTGGGAGATCAGCGCCAGGATCAGGCCCAGCAGAACCGTACTCCAAAGAATCCTGGCAGTTTTGAGCGCCCGAGGCACAACCAAGGCGATGAAGGCCAGCAGGGCCACCACCAGCAGACAGCAGGCCAGCGTAGCCGGACGCCAGAGCTCAGGTCGCCACCTGACGGGCCACAGGGCCGAAAGATCCAAGCCCAGCAGGCGGGCCAGCAGTTGCCCCAGGCTCCCGGTTCTGGGTTGACCGGTCAAGCCCGTCGAGGGGATCATAAGATCTGCGAACAGCTGCCTGAAAAGTCCTTGATTGGCATGGTGCAAGGAATTGACCAGGGTGGGTGCCAGGGCCAGCGCCGAGGGCAGGGGCATCAGAAGCAGCATGACCCGATGGGAGGGTACCAGGCAGATCGCCATGATGAAGAGCGGGATCATGGCCAGCATGAGCTGAGGTTCGGCAGCCAGGACCGGCAAAAAACAAATAGAGGCCAGAGCCGCCTGCTGCACCGAAGCCTTGGGGCGCACGGGAGCCTCGGTCTGATACAGCCCCACGGCCTTGAAAACAAAGGCGAAGGCGGCAGGCATGAAGGCCATGACCGTCAGCATGGGCAGCTGCAGGCCATCCACGATGCCCAGTGCGAATGCCAGACAAGCCCAGAGCAATCCCAGCAGGACCCGGATGGGATTGGACCTGGTGACCACGCCGGCCAGAGCCCAGAAAGACAGCGCGGCCAGTCCCGTCTCCGCCAGGAGCATCAGGGCCATGGCTTGGGCTACGTGACCGCCGGTCAGCAGAGCGAAGGGCAGGAGCACCAGGAGGAAGGGGGCAGGAACTGCGGGCTGCCCCACTCCCCCGGCCCAGGACCAGGAGGTGGTGGCCGCCGTCAGCAGCTGGGACCAGTCGGCTCCGGACGATGGTAGGGAGGGTGCGTGGATGGCCCCTCCTGAGAAGATGGCACGACAGAGTGGCCAGTGGGTGGCCACCAGGGCCGCCAAGACCGCTATGGTCATCCCTGAAGCCCAAGCCAGGCGACGCAGGAACTGCTGGCGCAGGTGAGCCAGGGCCAGGTGGCTGAGCATGGGATGTTCCTGCTGGTCGTGGAAGGCCTGCCTGCGCTGCCGCCACTGCCTGATCTGCTGACCGTTGGCCTGAAGAATGTCCAACCGGCGGGGACCACCATGGCAGGCGGAGGTCAGACGGCGACGCATCGTGAACAAGGATGCAGGGTTAGCCAGAATCCGCCAAGGCGCGCACAGCCGGCAGAGGGCCCTGTAGGGCCGTTTGCCCATAAGATCAACCGCCATGAACCACAATGCCGCCAGAACCCGCCAGAGCCAGACCAGCGGCCACCAGGGCAGGGCAAAATCAGTCAGCAGGTAGCGTTCCCGGGCCAGTATAGGACCCATGGAGGCATCCAAGGGGTGGTCGGGCTGCACCGCCCGCCCATTCCGATCACGCAACCCGCTCATACGGGCGCCGGCATGGGCCACCCGGGCGTCGGGTACGATTACCACCCGCCCCCCTGACAGGCAGATACGACGGCAGAGATCGTCGGCCTGGCCAAAGGTGCCAGCCCAGGCGCCTGGTCCGCCCAAGTCCTTCATGGTCTGCATGGGCACCAGGGCGCCAGCCAGGCTCACCGCGAAGACATCCTGACGCGCGTCATA
Organism: Bifidobacterium mizhiense; assembly: GCF_020884755.1. GTDB lineage: Bacteria > Actinomycetota > Actinomycetes > Actinomycetales > Bifidobacteriaceae > Bombiscardovia > Bombiscardovia mizhiensis. The sequence goes on from NZ_BPWE01000001.1 coordinate 91,097, forward strand.
TTGCTGCTGGTCGGGTTCACTGTCCACCACCAGACTCACCGTTCGGTGATGATAGGCATACCGACCCACGTCATGGAGTCCCTGGCCCTGCCAGTCATACTGCTTGGCACCCAGCAGGGAGGCAGTGGGATTGCTGTGCCAGGTGTCCACCAGCTCGTCCAGGCAATGATTATCCAGTGGACGGCAGTCGTCGTGCAGAAGCCAAAGAGCGCGAATCCGACCAGGCAGACGGGCGTAGCCAAGCGCCTTGTCCAAGGCATCGCCGAAGGAGGAGGCACCTCGCGCGCGGACCACCTGCACTTCCACCCGCGCGGGACCATCCACCGGAAACTGCGCATAGAGCGGCTCTGTGGTGGACCCCGAACAGTCCGCGATAACCAGGACCCGTGGCAAGAGGCTCTGTCGCAAGAGGGCACGCAGGGTGTCCGGCAAATAGGTCAGATCATGCTCGACCGTGATCACCGCCGCCACGGCATCCTCCACATGAGGGCTGGCGGCGGGCGAACATTCGTTCATGACTGAAGAAAGGACCTGCCGGACATCCTGGGCTTGAGGCGCGACGAAACTCATGCGTTCCAGTCTACGCAAACCAGGTCACCGGATGCCTCGCTTGGGCACCTGCGGCGATTCAGACCTGACGCTGCGCGCGCATCCTCTTCTTGTAACGGCGGCGCTCCCGTTCACTCATGCCACCCCAGATGCCGAAGCGCTCGTCATGCTCGACCGCCCAGTCCAGGCACTGCTTGCGGACGGTGCAGTCGGCGCAGACCCGTTTGGCCTCCTGGGTGGAGCCCCCCTTGCCCGGGAAGAATGCTTCCGGGTCGGTCTGCGCACAGAGCGCCTCGCTTCGCCAGGATGGTCCGACGTTGACTTCGAACCACTGCATCAGCGGCGTCAGCCTGTTTTTAGTTGTACTGCTATAGCGAGTGTCAACAAATCCACTCATAGCGACCCCCCAGTCCCTAGTGTGTTTACACACTTTTATTACAGCTGCTGCAGGGGTCTTCTGTCAACCCCTAAATATCTGCCAGCGCAACTGAGCAACACGTGCAGGGAGCCATATCGCCCGAAGAGGAGCTGCGGATGGGGGTCAGACTATACTATGACTGGTTCAAGCACGCGTCACCGCCATCCCGGTTCTTCCCGCCGGAATGAGCCCTACAGCGACAGCCGATGAGGAAGGCATACCATTGACGTCCCCAACCAGAAAGATGGGTCTGCCCAACATCAAGGCGGGCAGGAACGGCAAGCCCCAGCACAGCGACGGGTTTCGCAGCAGCCACCGTCTGCGCACGGGCATCTGCCTGGCCCTTACCTTCGTTCTTTGCTTCCTGGCCTCGACGGTGGCGGCCTTCTGGACCGACATCAACGGTCACATGCACGTGCTCGAGCCCGTCAGCCTGACTCAAGCCCACAAAGCCCCGGAAGACATCTACAAGGGGAAGACTTTGAACGTCCTGGTGCTGGGACAGGACACCCGGGACGGCAAGGGCAACTCCGAGGTGGGCGGCAGCGGCGACGGCCTGGAGGAGAACCACCAGTCGGACACGGCCATGGTGGTCCAGATCGCCGCCGACCGCTCCTATGTGAATGTGGTCTCCATTCCCAGGGACTCCATCGTAAACGCCCCGGCCTGCACCACCAGCAAGGGGGATACCATCCCGGCCCGCCGCCAGGTCATGTTCAACTCCATCTTCGCCGAGGGCTACAGCCAGGGCGGCGATGCCAATTCGGCCGCCAGCTGCTCCCTGGCAGCGGTCCGTTCCCTGACCGGCTTGGACATTCAGCAGTTTGTGGTGGCTGACTTCAACGGCCTCAAGTCCATCATCGACGCCCTGGGCGGGGTTGACGTGTGCATCCCCAAGGACACCTGGGATGGCTATACCGGCATCAACCTGAAGCGTGGCCTGCAGCATCTGGACGGCACCCAGGCCACCGAGTACGCTCGCATGCGCCACGGAACCGCCGCCGATGGGTCGGACATCATGCGCACCACCCGCCAGCAGTATCTGATCAAGAGCCTGGTTAACGAGGCCAAGACCGTCGACATCTATTCCGACCTGCCCAAGGCCTACCGTCTGGCCACCACTTCCATGTCCACCCTGCAGCTGAGCGAGGGGTTGGGCAACTTCCAGACCCTGCTGGGCCTGGGCAACTCGCTCAAGCACATAGACACCACACATATCTACGCCCGGACCATACCTGTCGAGGAATGGTCCCAGGACAACAACCGGGTGGTATGGACGGACGAGGCCGAAACCATCTGGCATCTGCTGCGAGAGGGCAAGCCCTTGACCCAGGCCAATGAGGACGCAGAGTCAGCTTCCTCGTCAGGCAACCAGGCCAGCAATGGTCAGGATGCCCAGAGCGCCCAAAACTCACAGAGTGCCGCTCAGACGGCTGGCAACGGCTCTGACACAGGGGGCGGCGCCCAATCCTCCTCTGCATCCGCCGCCGCTCTTCCCAAGCCCGATCCCCGTACCGGACTGATCACCATGCCCGACAAGACCCTGATCGATCCCAACACGGGCGGAACTGTCGATCCGGACGACGGGACCATCAGGGATGCGAACACCGGACAGTACATCGGCATGGCGGACCGCTACCTGTTTGCTACGGTCTGTGCGGTTCCGGCACGGAAATAGACGATTAAGCTCCCCCGAGTCGTTCTGACATGCTATTGCTTACCTAGTCGGCAAAGCTACGGAGGTTAAGGGTATGCGGACTGGATCAGACCAAGGCGGACAAGGACAGGAGCCTCCTAGCTTCATGCCCTCCGGGCATCACCGTCCGGCGGCCGACCCCGGATCTCCAGGCACCGAGGCCAGACACAGCCGTAGCCAGACGCCTCCCAGCTTCTCCCCCTCCTCCGGGACTGAGCATCAGAAAGCCAGACGCACCAGTGGCTCCTCGAAAACCACACCCAGGCCGGCGGCTGCGGCGGCACCTGTTAAAAACGACTGGGGCAACAGCAACAACCGAAACATGCGGAACGGCACTGCCCTCGTCCGTAAACACCCAGTGCGCAAGTTCGTAATCATTCTGCTGCTGGTCCTGCTGCTGGCACTGGTTGTACTGGCAGGTGGAGGATGGTTCTGGGTCAACGGCAAGCTCACACGCGACAAAATGCTGACCGATACCCCTGGCTCAGAGGCCACTACCTGGCTCCTGCTGGGATCGGACCAGCGCGACGGTTCTCCGGGTGCCGGACAGGATGCCAGCATCACCGGCTTCCGCACCGACACCATCCTGGTGCTGACCAAGCCCCGCCACGGAGCCGCCTCCCTGATTTCGGTCCCCCGCGACTCCCTGGTCAAGCAGGACGGGGATTACATGAAGATCAACGCCGTGGCCTACACATCGGGCTACCGGGCCCTGACCGGCCAGGTCGAGGACATCACCGGTCATAAGGTCGATCATGTGGCCCTGATCCGTTTCGGAGGCCTCAGCAAGGTGGTCGACGCCCTGGGCGGCGTCAGGCTTTGCTATGACGCAGACGTCAACGACCCCAACTCCGGCATGGTCTGGTCTCGCGGATGCCATCAGGCCGACGGCGGCATGGCCCTGGCCTTCACCCGCATGCGCTACTCGGATCCCAAGGGAGACTTTGGGCGTGCCGAACGCCAGCGTCAGGCCATCTCGGCCATCAGCGCCAAGGCCCTGCAGCCCTCGGTCATACTCAACCCGTCGAGGGCCGGCAAGGTCCTTTCTGCAGGTCTGGATGCCCTGGTGGTGGATGAGCGGGCCAACCCCATAGACCTCGTGCGCATGGTCTTGGCCTTCCGCAGTGCCAGCAGCAGCAATGGGGTCACCGGAAGCGTCTACTGGACAGATCCCGACTACTATCCGGGCGGAGGCATCGGTTCCACCGTTCTGCTGGATCAAGCCCGCAACACCGACCTGTTCAACCAACTGGCCCAGGGCAGCCATGCCGCTGGAACGGTCGGCGGAATGTAGCGCCCGCTTTGCACACACCACCAATCCCGTCCACATTCGACCACATGCCAGGCCTGCTCTAGCGCTCCTGCCTCGGGCAGCTCATGCTGAGGGCATGACCAAGGCCAATTCATCAGCAACCATGTCGACAGACCCGAGCGGGGGTGCAGACGGCGATTGGCGCTCTGCCGACTCCAAAGAGAAGAAGGCCAAAAGGGGAAGCGCCCAGGTCATTCTGACCCTGGTTGCACAGACGGCTCCGGCCCTGGCCCAGGCGGGCATGATCTGGTACGTAGTAGGCCAGGGCCGCTGGATGTTGCTCCTCCTCTTGCTGCCCAGCTTGACTGGCACCCTGGCCATGGTGCTTCTGAGCCTGCTGCGAATGCAACGCCGATCATCGTCCACTCCACCGGCAGGCGCACAATTGAAGTACGGCACAGTATCGGACCGTGCATCCCTCTCGACGACTACAGAGAACGAGACCTTGCAGGACCTGGCTCAACTGGCCTCTAACCCCGGCCCTCAGCTAGAGTCCCGGCTCTTGGGGTCAGGGCGTTCGGGATCACAAGGCCTGCCCTGGCAGGGCATCGTCCACGCATGGCTTGCCGCATCAGGAAGGTCGGCACCGGCGTTCATCGGTATCCGGCCTGATCATGGTCCGCTGGTCATCGATCTGCCCCACGACGGACCCCACGCCCTGGTGGCAGGCACCACAGGTTCGGGCAAATCAGTCTTTCTGCAGACCTGGTGTCTGGCCCTGGCCGCCAGTCAGCCGCCAGACCGGCTCAATCTGGTCCTGCTGGACTTCAAGGGTGGTGCCGGCTTTGGCCTGTTGGCCCGACTGCCGCACACCGTGGGCTGCGTGACCAATCTGGATCTGGACCGGGCTGTACGCGCGCTGAACGGCCTTCAACGGGAATTGGAGCGCCGCCAGCGCCTGGTCGCCAGAGCGGGGGTTGAGGACACTGCCCGTATGGCCGATCCACCGGCACGGCTGGTGGTGATCATTGACGAGTTCCAGGCCCTGCGCCAACTTCTGCCTGACTACCTGGACAGGCTGACCTCTCTGGCCTCTCAGGGCAGATCCCTGGGTATGAACCTGGTGGCCTGCACCCAGCAGACCATGGGGCAGGTCAGCGCCCAGATGCGTGCCAACATGAACCTGGGCATCTGTCTGCGGGTGCGGGATCCCCTGCAGTCCAGAGAGCTGCTGGGATCCTCCTGTGCTACGGCGATCGACCCTGCCTGCCCAGGTCTGGGCTTCCTGGAGCAGGGCCGGGGTCCCCAGGCCTTCCGCACCTGCCCAGCAGCTGATCCGCAGGCCCTGGTGGGACAGATCGTCAAGGCCAGCCGCTTTTGCGGCAGCCGACCGCCGGCACCCCTTTTCTCCCCTCCCCTGCCAGAGCATGATCCTGCTTGCGGACAGGTCCTCTGGCAATCGGGATGGCCTCAGATACCTCTGGGACACATGGACGACGGGGTTCTGCTGCATCTCTATCGCCTGCCGCTCAACAGTCATACGGCCCTGATCGGACCTCGAGGACGGGGCAAAAGCACCCTGCTGGCGCTGCTGGCTCGTTCCCTGCTCACCCTGATGAAGCCAGGGGCCCGACCTGAGCCCAGCTTCGACCTGCGCATCACGCGTCGAACAGGTCATGGTTACAGCAGCCGGGACTTTCCCGGCCCAGTGCCGTCACCGCCTCAAGGCCGTCGGGATGGCAGCCATGCATTGGTCTGGATTCTTGACGATGCCCAGGATCTGCTGGATCCGCTTTGTCGGGATCCCCTGGCCCCTCTTCTGCAGGAGGCTCTAGGCCAGGAGGGAACCACCGTGATCCTGGCCGTGGAGACGGCCAGCGCCCTGCGCAGACCAGAGCGTTTCAGCCGTCGTCTGGTGTTCCCCTGCGGCGAACGGGGGGCCGATCTGGCAGCTGGCATCCCCGCCGATCAGCTGGCCACCCTCCCCACCCGGGCCAGCGCCATTCCCGGACGGTGTCTGGTTCTGGAAGCGGGTCTCGCCATTCCGCTACAGGTGTTCTCTTTAGCCGTAAAACAAATGAACCCTTGAAAAAAGTCACTCATCGTGCTTATCTTGCATAGGGTAGTGATAAAAGCATCGATAAAAACTTCTTGGAGGCTTAGGTAGATGAGTAATGCGTTTGATTGGCGCGCCAAGGCTGCTTGCCGTGACAAGGATCCTGAGCTGTTCTTCCCCGTCGGCAACACCGGTGCAGCCTATCAGCAGATCGAGGAGGCCAAGGCTGTCTGCAGGACCTGCAAGGTCATTGACGCCTGTCTGAAGTGCGCGCTGGACACCAACCAGGATTACGGTGTCTGGGGCGGACTGAGCGAGGACGAACGCAGGGCTCTGAAGCGCAGGGCCATGCGTGCGCGTAGGTCCCAGGCCATGCAGATGCAGTCCTGACACCTTCCCGATTGCGCAAAACAGAAGAGGGACGACGGCTTGATGCCGTCGCCCCTCTCTTTTTCTCAAAGGTACCTGGCGTCACACGTCCTGGGCCACGCGCAGCTTGATGTTGATGACCACCCGGGTGCCGCCATCCCGGCGGGGCTCCCACTTGACCGTACCGCCGAAGTCGTTGGTGACGAAGGTGTTGATGATCTGCGTGCCCAGACCGGATCCGGTGGAACGAGCCTGGCCCTGATCCGACTCGGTGCTGTAGCCGTTACCGTCATCCTCGACCACCACATTGAGATTGTTGCCGCCCCGGCCCACCGATATGGTGATATGCCCCTCGTCACGGCCCTCGAAGCCGTGCTCGACCGCGTTGTTGACCAGTTCAGTCAGCACCAGGGACAGGGGTGTGGCATCCTGGGCGGGCATCATCCCGAACTTGCCCACGTAGGAGATGGTGATGTGCTGGTCGCTGGTGGTGGCCAGATCCACGCTCATCTTCAGCAGGTTGGCGATCACCTTGTCGAAGTCCACAATCTCGTCGGCGGTCTGGCTGAGACCCTCATGAACCACTGCGATGGTCTGGACGCGTCGCTGGGCCTCCTCCAGCTCCTTACGGACCTCGTCGGACTTGGTGCGCCTGGCCTGCAGCCTCAGCAGAGCCGACACGGCCTGGAGGTTGTTCTTGACCCGGTGGTGGATCTCGGAGATGGTGGCATCCTTGGTCTGCAGCTCCTTCTCCCGGCGGCGCAGTTCGGTCACATCCCGACAGAGCACGATGGCGCCAATCCTGCCCTGCTTGCCATAGAGGGGCAGGGAGCGCATGGAGACAGCCGACCCGTTGGCGTCCAGCTCAGAGTCCACGGCCGCCTTGCCTGTCAGGACCAGCGGCAGGGAGTCGGGCACCGGATCGTTCTCCTTGAGCAGGGAGGTGCCGATCTCGCTCAGGTACTGGCCGATCATGGTCTCGACTGAGCCCAGCCTGCGGAAGCAGCTGATGGCGTTGGGCGAGGCGTAACGCACCACGCCACTTGACGTCAGCACAAAGAAACCGTCGGCCACCCTGGCGTTGTGCCGCTGGTTGAGCACCGAATCCGCGTAGGGGAACTCTCCGCGGGTGATCATCTCGAAGAGCTCCTTGCCCGCGTTGATGCTCTCGCTCTCGTACCGACCGTTGGACTCGCGGGTGGCCATGTTGGTTTCGCGAACCACCAGACCCAGGGTCCTGCCCTGGTGCCTGATAGGAGCATAGACGTCGCAGACCGTGGCGCGGCCGATGGTGCGCAGCTTGTTGGATCGCAGCACCCCCTTGGACTGCATGGCCGCCTCCAGCTCTTCGCGGCGATCAGCCGGGAAGTGCTCCCCCACCACGTCTTCGGTGCGCAGGGACATGACCGTGGAGGGCCGGCACTGCTCGGCCACGGTGAACTCCCCCTCGCCGGTGCGCAGCAAGAGCAGCAGGTCCGCAAAGCTCAGATCGGCGATGACCTGCCAGTCGGCCACCAGGTGGTGGAGCCACTCGCGGTCCTCCTCGTTGCAGTCGTCGCAGGATGCCAGAATCTCGGAAAAATCAGCCATGCCCTCCATCATACAAAGGGCCTGCGCAAGCAGACAGGCAGGTCATGCCAAGGGCGATGATGGCAGCACGTCCCATACACAGGTCTAGGGTAGGGTGGTTCACGGATGTTTTACCCCGGCGACCGAACCCGACAGGTCCGGACCAGTCAAGGGGCCAAGGGAGGGTCATGGCAACCAGGACCAGCGAGGACGTCAGACCGTCCGAGGATCAGGAGGTCGATCCCGATCTCGAACGCCGCCGTCAGCAACGCCGTCAGGAGCTGACCTACCTGCGCCGGGATGCCGAGGTGGCCCATGAGGCCCATCTGCAGGCCAAGGCTGACGCGGTGCGTGCCAAGGCCAAGGCCAAGGCGGCCCGGATCATCACCAAGGCCGAGATCAAGGCCTCGCGGATCGAGGGCATCCCCGACATGGAGATCGAGCGCAAGGTCCGACTGGATGTCCACGGCCGTCCCAAGCCCCTCCTGCGCGGCTGGATCCACGCCGTGGCCGCCCCCCTGGCCCTGGCCGCCGGCATTGTGCTGATCTGCCTGGCCCACGGCACTGGGCTCAAGCTGGCCTGTGCGGTCTTCATGGTGGCCTCGCTGGCCCTCTTCGGCAACTCCGCCCTCTATCATCTGGGCGACTGGACCCCGGGGACCACTGACGTGCTGCGCCGCCTGGACCACGTCAACATCTTCCTGCTCATCGCCGGCACCTACACACCCATTTCCTTCGCACTGGACCCCTTCTGGCGGCGGATCATCATCCTGGGCATGTGGGGGGCCAGCCTGGTGGCCATGATCGTCCACGTCTTCTGGATCGAGGCCCCCCGCTGGCTCTACACCCTGGTCTACGTAGTCTTCGGTGTCTCAGGTGTGGGCTTCCTGAAGCTCTTCTGGGACTCCCCCATGGCCGGCCCACCGGTAGTTTGGCTGATCGTGGCCGGCGGCCTGGCCTACATCCTAGGGGCGATTGTCTACGGCCTGCGCCGGCCGGACCCCTGGCCACGCGTCTTCGGCTTCCATGAAATCTTCCACTGCGGCACGGTCATCGGCTACGCCTGCCACATCGTGGCCATCTACCTGGTGGTCTGCAACCTACGCTGAGCAGCTCGCTGGTCTCATCGCCTTTTCAATAAAAACATTCGGCCTGCCTTAAGAGTCAGGAAGTCATTCACAGGGCGGTCGCTCATAGACGAAGCCGCCCCCTGCCGACTATGGCGGGGAGCGGCTTCATTCAGGCCGGACTGGGACGGTGAGGGGTCGTCCCGCTACTTGAGGGGCTGGGCATCCTTGACGGTGACCGAGATGTCCTTGCCATTGGGGGCCTTGTAGGTCACGGTCTGGCCCTTCTTGGCACCCATGAGAGCCGCACCGATGGGCGACTCGGGGCTGATGACGTCGTAGTCGGTGGCCACGGTCAGATCCCTGGAGCCCAGCACATAGACCATTTCGTTGCCTGCCATGGTCAGGGTCACCAGGGAGCCGTTGCCCACCGTGCCCGCCTTGGGGGCCTTGAGGATCTTGGCGTTGCGAAGCTTGACGATCAGCTCATTGATCCGCCCCTCGTTCTTGCCCTGCTCCTCGCGGGCGGCCTGATAGCCGCCGTTCTCGCTCAGATCACCCTCGGCCCGAGCCGCCGCGATGCGTTCGGTAATCTCGTCGCGGTACTCGCCCTGACGGTGGTCAAGCTCCTCCTTCAGCTTGTCGTAAGCGGCCTGTGTCAGCAGAATCGTCTTTTCCTCAGCCATGTGATTCCTCCTTGTTTGATGCGCTTGTCTCGTGGCCCGACCTGAACTGCAAAGTCAAGGGTATGAAAAAGGCGCCGGCCCTCACCGGCGCCTGGAGACCCTTGTCTACCGTGTCGAAATGATGTCGATCACGAAGACCAGGGTATCGTCGCCGCCGATGCCCGCCTGGGGCATCCCCTGACGACCATATCCATACTCCGGCGGGATGGAGACCACCAACCTGGACCCCACGTTGTGGCCGGGCACCGTCTGGTCCCAGCCGCGAATGACCTGCCCCACGCCAATGCCGAAGCTGGCCGGCTGATGGCGCTGGAAGCTGGAGTCGAAGACCTGATCCGAACCCCAGACGACACCGTGATAGTTGACGGTGACAGTATCGCCCTTGCGGACGACAGGCCCGTCCCCCTCGACCAGCTCCACGGCGCGCAGCCCGGTGGGTGCCGGACCATGGAAGGTTATGGTCGGCGTGGCGCCGAATTCGGCGTTCACCTCGGGCATGGATTGGTCACTCATGACAACTCCTTTGGTTTTCTTGCGTACCAGAGTATCGGTTCGTCGGCCGGGTGACAAGTTGCGACACTGCCGTCCAAGCCGATGAGGCCGTGGTGCCCCGGGTGGGAATCGAACCCACAAGCCGGTGAAGGCGGCGGATTTTAAGTCCGATGCGTATACCATTTCGCCACCGGGGCCTTAACCCATAACGCCTTAGTATATCATTCGCGCAGGAGGGTCCTGCCGTAGTCCAGGACCAGGCCATCCAGGAGGCCGTGCTCGCTGGCCACATAGGTTCCCGAAGCCAAGGCACTCGGGCTGGCCTGGCCCAGTCGCTCAAGCAGACGGCTCCAAATCAAGGCGCCACCGCCGATCACATCCACGCGCCCGGGATGGATGGCCTTGAGCTCCCGACGTTCCTGCCGGCTCATGTGCAGCACCCGGTCGTCAACCCGACGGGCCGCTTCAACAGATATGGACTGGCCATCGACGGCTTGGCGATCGTAGACCTGGCATCCCAGGGCCAGGGCGCTCATGGTGGTGACCGTGCCGGAGACTCCGATCAGACTGCCTACCCCTGCTACAGGCACCTGATCGAAGGCCCGGTCGATCCAGCCGTCAACATCCTCAAGCGCCTGGTCAACCTGTTCCTGGGTGGGCGGATCATCCAGCAGATGGCGCTCGGTCATCCGCACAGAGCCGATGTTCATGGAGTAAGAAGCCCTGACCTGGTCCACAGGCAGGCTCTTTCCGTCCCCGCCCAGGACCAGCTCGGTGGAGCCGCCACCCAGGTCGACCACCAGGTAGGGTGCGGGAGGCATATCGTCGCTGCCCCGCTGCTCCAGCACGCTGACCGCGCCCAGAAAACTCAGCGAGGCCTCCTGGGAGCCGCTGATGACCTCAGGCGTGACCCCCAGGATGGAGCGCACCCCCTCCTCAAAGCTTTCGCGGTTGTCGGCATCCCTGGTGGCCGAAGTGGCCACAAAGCGCAGGCCATCCACCGGGTGCTCCTGCAGCTGCTGGGAGAAGAGCCGGCAGGCCTCAAAGGCGCGCTCCAGAGCTTGGTCGGAAAAGCGGTGGTTGCGGTCCACGCCCTCCCCCAACCGGATGACCCGCATCAACCTGGGAGCCACCGGATGCAACCCCTGCTGGTCCACTTGGGCTATCAGCAGACGTATGGAGTTGGTGCCGCAGTCCACGCCCGCCACCGTTACCTGATCCATGGAAGCCCCCTTCATTGGTTTTCCTGCTGGTTCGCTTGCCCTGATGTCTCAGTCCAAGGCTGGGCGCACCTGCAGACCTGTGGGTCGAATACCTGGCCTACCAGATCCAGGACCCGGTCACCCAGAGGATTGACCCCGGGTCCCATCACCAGGGACTGGGCGGTCAGAGCATGCAGACACTTGACCCGCCTGGGCATGCCGCCGGCCGAGATTCCGGCAATGTGACCCTCGTCGTCGCCCAGCCGCTGGGCCAGGGCAGAGCGGAAGGCCAGATAGAGCTCGTGGGCCCTGCAATAGGCGTTGGCCAGGTCCGGATCGGCACCGAGCTCGGTATTCCAATCGGCCATGATGCCGTCGGCCTCCAGCCGCGAGACAGCCTTGACGGCCTCGGGACTGGTCAGATAGCAGGTGGTCGGAAAGGGCGTGCCATCCTCCAGCTGGGGCCGAGTGACCACAGCCAGCGGATTGCCGCAGACACAACGGGCGCCCACAGCCACCATGCCCCGTGGATACCGGCCCAGCTGCCTGTTCACGACGGCTACCTGATCCGGTGTGGCCGGAGTTGCCAGAAGCTCCTGGACTCGATCTCTTATCGCCGCCAGGTCCCGGTCAGTAACCAGGCTGGAGACTGTAGACTCGACCCGGGTCTTGTCTGCGGCTTGAGATTCCACTGCTGCCTGGGGCCTTCCCTGGGCCTTGATCACGCTGTCCTCATCTTTCCTAATTGTTCCCTGCTGCTAAGTTCATTAACCATTGGCGCGACGAAATCGTGCCTTCGAAGTTCACTGCGCTCCCCCGCCCTCGGATGGGGAGGGGCTATCAGAGCCACCTGGACTACTTGAACCGGACGGACTGGCAGAGCCGGTCGGACCGGACGCTCCCTTGCTCCCATTGGCAGCCGGATCCTGGTCGGCCTTGGCAAAGGAGTAGGCCATCTCCTGATACCAGGGCAGGGAGTTCTTCCTGGGAGCCCGAACCCCCTTGCTGCCGGCCTGATCCTTGTCCTTGTTGCCCGTGACCGCCTCCGGATGCAGAACCCGGATGGCCTCCTCATCGGGGAAGACGAATCCCAGCCGATCCCGGGCCTGCGCGGTCACATAGGCCTTGTCGTCCCAGCGTCGGATCTGGTTCTCCAGGTCACGCTTGTGCTCGACCAACTGTGCCTGCTGGTTGCGCAGGCCGTTGAGCTCGGAAAGATTGATGGCATAGGCGTGGAAGGTGGAGACCAGCTGGATCAGCCCCAGGGCCACGATGATGACCGCCACAAAGAAGGTGATGGGTCCCGACGACCGCCTGCTTGTCCGCCGGTCGCCGCCGTCACGTTTGTTCTTGGCCATACCCATAAAAATACCCGCGGCAGCCGACGCGGACCGCCACGGGTGAAAGACTTCACAGTCGGGTCAAAACCTGCAGAGGCCAAGACCTGACTGGCAAGGCCTTACTTGGTGTACTTCTTGCAGGCCTTGAAGGCGCTGTAGCCGGCGTACTCAGCGGTGGAGCCCAGCTCCTCCTCGATCTCCAGCAGCCGGTTGTACTTGGCGATGCGCTCGCCACGGGCCGGGGCACCGGTCTTGATCTGGCGAGTGTTCTTGGCCACGGCCAGGTCGGCGATGGTGGTGTCGGAGGTCTCGCCGGAACGGTGGGAAACCATGGAGGTGAACCCGTTGGCGGTGGCCAGCTCGATGGCGTCCAGGGTCTCGGTCACGGTGCCGATCTGGTTGAGCTTGACCAGCAGGGAGTTGGCAGCCTTCAGGTCGATGCCCTTCTGCAGCCTCTTGGGGTTGGTCACCAGCAGGTCGTCGCCCACGAACTGCAGGCGGTCGCCCATGGCGGCGGTGATCTTCTGCCAGGCGCCCCAGTCTTCCTCAGCGAAGGGATCCTCGATGGAGACCAGCGGGTAGCGCTCGACCAGACCCTGGTAGTAGTCCAGCATGTAGTCGGCGTCACGGTCCTCGCCGTCGAAGTGGTACTTGTCGGTGTCCTTGTTGTAGAACTCCGAGGAGGCCACGTCCAGGCAGAGGCCGATCTGCTTGCCGGGCTCGTAGCCGGCAGCTTCAATGGCGTCGACGATGTACTTCAGGGAGTCCTCATTGGACTTCATCTTGGGGGCAAAGCCGCCCTCGTCGCCCAAGCCGGTCTCGTGGCCGTCCTTCTTCAGGATGCCCTTGAGGGTGTGGTAGACCTCGACGCCGGCGCGCAGGGCCTCCCGGTAGGAGTCGAAGCCGTAGGGGGAGATCATGTACTCCTGGATGTCGGTGGCGAAGTCAGCGTGGGCGCCGCCGTTCATGATGTTCATGTTGGGCACAGGCAGAATGTGGCCGTTGGTGCCACCCAGGTAACGGTAGAGAGGCAGTTCGGCGGACTCAGCAGCCGCATAGAGCGCGGCCAGGGAGACACCCAGAATGGCGTTGGCGCCCAGCTTGCCCTTGTTGGGGGTGCCGTCCAGATCAATCATGGTCTCGTCCAGAGCGCGCTGATCGGTGGCGTCCATACCGATGACGTTGGGAGCGATGGTCTCATTGACCGCCTTGACGGCATCCAGCACACCCTTGCCCTGATAGCGCTTCTTGTCGCCATCCCTACGTTCCCAGGCCTCGGCCTCGCCGGTGGAGGCACCGGAGGGAACCAGACCACGCCCCTCGGCGCCGTCCTCGGTCTGCAGAACGACCTCGACGGTCGGGTTGCCACGGGAATCAAGAATTTCGCGCGCGAACACGCTTTCAATTGCTGCCACAACTGCTCCTTCAATAAGTTGTTGTGATGTCTCTTACAGGATACTAGTTTTGTTGGACGGGCGCGGTACCCGTTGGCGTGCCATCGTCGGAGGACTTGGGCAGCCCCCAGGCCAGGTCGTCCAGCAGGGTGTCCACCCAGGCGGTCATGGCCGCCGAATCCATGGGACCAGAGCCCAGGGAGCCGGCGAAGGGTGCCGGAATCAGCAGGGTCTGCGTCACCGGGCGGTACTGGCTGCCCTTGTATATTCTTGCGATCCTGGCCTGCAGGGAGTCGGGCATGGTCACGGGCCTGATCCGCACCCTGGAGCCCTGGGAGGCGATCTCCGCAATGCCCAGGGAGCGAGCCTTGGCCCGCAGCCTGGCTACAGCAAAGAGGGTATCGAACTGGGCCGGCGGACGACCGTAGCGGTCGGTCAGCTCCTCGTGCAGATCGCGCAGATCCTGCTCGTTGCGGGCCGAGGCCAGCTTGCGGTAGGCCTCCAGACGCAGCTTGTCCGAATCGATGTAGTCCACTGGAATGGAGGCTTCCAGGGGCAGGTCGATGCTGACGGTGACCGGCTCGGTCCGTCCAGGCTCCTTGTACTCCTCCACCGCCTCGGAGACCATGCGCACGTAGAGATCGAAACCGACGCCCTCGATATGGCCGGACTGCTCGTCACCCAGCAGATTGCCGGTGCCGCGCAGCTCCAGGTCCTTCATGGCCACGTCGTAGCCGGACCCCAGGGCCGTGTTCTGGGCGATGGTGGCCAGCCGGTCGTGGGCGGTCTGGGTCATGGGCTTGCTGGGGTCGTAGAGGAAGTAGGCATAGGCGCGCTCCCGACCGCGTCCCACCCGGCCACGCAGCTGGTGGAGCTGGGAGAGTCCGAAGCGGTCGGCCCGGTCCACGATCAGTGTGTTGGCGTTGGGTATATCCAGGCCGGTCTCGACAATGGTCGTGCAGACCAGCACATCGATGTCCCGATGCCAGAAGTCGCGGATGACCCCGTCCAGCTGCTTCTCCCCCATCTTGCCGTGGGCCACGCCCACCTTGGCCTCGGGGACCAGGGTCTGCACCTTGGCCGAGATCTTGCCGATGTCCTCAACCCGGTTGTGGATGTAGAAGATCTGGCCCCCACGCAGGAGCTCGCGGCGGATGGCCGCAGTCACCTGGGCATCCTCATAGGCGCCCACATAGGTCAGCACCGGCAGCCGGTCCTCGGGGGGCGTGGCCAGAGTGGACATCTCCCGGATGCCGGTCACCGCCATCTCCAGGGTGCGCGGAATGGGTGTGGCCGACAGGGACAGGACGTCCACATTGGTCCGCATGGCCTTGAGGGTCTCCTTGGCCTCCACGCCGAAGCGCTGCTCCTCGTCCACGATCATCAGACCCAGATCCTTGAAGCGGATGCGCGGGTTGAGCAGCTTGTGGGTGCCGATGACCACGTCCACAGCCCCGCTGGCCAGGCCCTCCATGGTGGCTTGGTTCTCCTTGGCAGTCTGGAAGCGGCTCATGGCGGCCACATCCACCGGGAAGCCCTCGAAGCGCTCGGTGAAAGTCTGGTAGTGCTGCTGGACCAGCAGGGTTGTGGGCACCAGGACCACCACCTGCTTACCGTCCTGAACGGCCTTGAAGGCGGCACGGATGGCTATTTCGGTCTTGCCGAAGCCCACATCCCCGCAGATTAGGCGGTCCATGGGCACCGGCTTCTCCATGTCGGCCTTGACCTCGTCTATGGCGGTCAGCTGGTCGGGGGTCTCCTGGTAGGGGAAGGCATCCTCCAGCTCCTTCTGCCAGGGGGTGTCCGGGCTGAAGGCGAAGCCCTTGGTCCGCTGCCGGGCCGAGTAAAGCTTGACCAGGCCCTGGGCGATCTTGTGGACGTGTTTGCGGGCCTTGGCCTTGGTGGCCGACCAGTCGGATCCGCCCAGCTTGTTGAGTCTGGGGATCTCGGCGCCGATGTAGCGGCTGACCTGGTCCAGCTGGTCGGCCGGCACGAAGAGCTTATCGGGCGGGGCGTTGCGCTTGGAGGGTGCATACTCCAGGACCAGATACTCCCGGCTGCCCTTGCTGGGGCCTACGCCCACGCTGCGCTGGCGCATGCCCAGGAAGCGGCCGATGCCGTGCTGATCGTGGACCACGTAGTCGCCGGGCTTGAGCTCATCCAGGTCGATGGCCTTACGCCGACGGTTGGAGGTCTTGCTTCCGGCGGCCACGCTGGTGCGTCCGGTCAGATCCCGCTCGGTCAGCAGGGCCAGATGGGCGGACTGGTCCACGAAGCCGTCCACAGCCAGGGAGCGGTGGTACTCCAATCCGGTGATTCCTGTGGTCTGCACAGCCCGACGCAGGCGGCTCAGCGTGCCTTGGGCTGGAGCGGTCACCACAACCCGGTCGCCGCGCTCCAGCAGGGAGGCGATGCCCGAGGCGGCCCGATCCTCGTCGCCGCGGTACTGGTCCGGGGCCAGGGCATCCAGACGCTCGGCCCCCTCCCGGTCCGGATCCACCGACAGATCGGTCAGCTTCCAGACCTCCCCCTTGCGGTACTCCAGGGATGAGATGACCTCGTCGTAGTCCAGGAAGCTGGCCCTGTCGAAGCTGATGGGTGCGCCCGAGCCCTGCCCGGAGGCGGCCACATGCCAGCTGGCGGCTAGGAACTCATTGGCGGTCTTGACCAGATCCTGGGCGGAGCGGGCCAGCAGCTGCGGCTCCGACAGCAGAATAAGAGCGCCCTCGGGCAGCATGGACCCCACCGGCACCAGGTCGTCGACCAGAGCAGGCAGAAGGGACTCCATGCCCTCCACAGGAATGGCCTGGGCGATGGACTCCAGCATGTCGTCAGCGTTGGGGATGCTCCCGATCAGGGAGCGGGCACGGGCACGGACCTGGTCGGTCAGCTGCAGCTCACGGCAGGGCGGCGCCCAGATCCGATCCAGGTCGGGGCCGTAGGTGCGCTGGTCGGAGGCGTGGAAGCTGCGGATGGTATCCACCTCGTCGCCGAAGAACTCGATGCGCACCGGATGGGCCATGGTAGGGACGAAGACATCCAGGATGCCGCCTCGGACGGCGAACTGCCCGCGTTCCATAACCAGGTCCACCCGGGTGTAGGCGTTGCGGACCAGAGCCTCGACGGCCTGATCCAATGGCAGCTCCTGGCCGCGCAGAAAGACCAGGGGCTCCACATCCTGCAGACCCTTGACCACCGGCTGCAAGAGGGAGCGCACGGGCATGACCAGGATGCGGATGGGTCCGAAGTCAGGGTCGTCCTGGACCGGATGGGCCAGCCGCCTGAAGACAGCCATCCGGGAGGCCACGGTGTCTGCCCGGGGCGAGAGCCGCTCGTGAGGCAGGGTCTCCCAGGAGCGCAACAGGGCCACATCGCCAGGATCACCCTCGTACCAAGAGCGGATGGCACCGGTCATCTCCTGGGCGTCACGCTCGGAGGGGACCACCAGAACGACTGGGGCACGTCCGGCTGCTGCTGCGGCCAGGGCTGGCCTAATCCCCTGGGGAGCCTGCACCATGAGGGAGGTGTCGGTGTCGGCAGCAGGCTCGGAGTCTCCTTGGACCAACCTCTTGAAGGCAACATCCGCCTGCAGATCGTCCAGAAGAGGACGCAGGGACCCGTTCAGCGATTCCTGGGGCTCTGTCTTCTGGGTTTGCTCATCGACCATTGAACTGCTCCTGAGCCTGGTTGAGGCCCTTGATGATCACGGTTTCTGCGGCATCCGCGCCGTCGGCAAGAAACTCGGGCAGACGCTTGCGCTGATCGCCGACAAAGGTGCCCAGAACCCAGTCCACAGTGCGGCGGTGGGCGTCAGGACCTCTCCGGGCATGCCCCACGCCCATGCGGACCCGGGCGTAGGCGTTGCTGCCCAGGGAGCGGTCGATGGAACGGATGCCGTTGTGCCCGCCCGAGGACCCGCCGGCCTTGACCTTGATCCGGCCGAATTCCAGATCCATGTCGTCATGGATGACCACGACCCGGCCAACCGGTATGTGGTAGTAAGAGCAGATGGAGGCCAGGGCATCGCCGGAGTCGTTCATGAAGGTCAACGGCTTGGCCAGGAAGAAGGGTGTGCGGCGTCCGTCAAGATCCAGGGTGCCACGGCCCAGCTGGGCCAGACCCTTGTGGTCGCGCAGGTTGACCGACCAGCGTTCGGCCAGCAGATCGGCGCACATGAAGCCCATGTTGTGCCTGGTGCCCTTGTACTCGTCACCCGGGTTGCCCAGTCCGGCTATCAGCCAGAAATCGGATGCCATGTAGGTGATACCTCCTGC
The DNA here is from genome assembly GCF_020884755.1 of Bifidobacterium mizhiense. Classification (GTDB taxonomy): domain Bacteria; phylum Actinomycetota; class Actinomycetes; order Actinomycetales; family Bifidobacteriaceae; genus Bombiscardovia; species Bombiscardovia mizhiensis. The sequence continues at coordinate 109,461 of NZ_BPWE01000001.1, forward strand.
TCTCAAACGGGACGGTGAGATTCTACACAGGCTCCCCGACCCCGTTTCGCTCAAGGGACAGGCTCCAGTAGGAGACGTCATGCAGGACGAACCGGTCCCAGGCGGCCTGGGGCAGGAGGCCGAAGCGGCTGAATCCGAAGCGATGCAGCAGGGCCTTGGAGGCCGTATTGTCATCGAAGACGGTGGCCACGGCCAGACGCATGCCCTCCTGCCGGGCGCGCTCCAGGAGGGAATGGACCATCAGGGCGCCCAGGCCGCGTCCACGGCTGCCGCGATCCACGTAGTAGCTCAGCTCGCAGGTCTCCTGATAGCCGGGCCGGTCGTAGTAGGCCGACAGGGAGCCGAAAGCCAGCACCTTGCCCTCCTGCTCCAGAACCAGGACCGGATGGCCCTGGTCCGGATCATGGGCCAGTAACCATTCCAGGCGCTGGTCCAGGCTGACCGGGGCCGTATCCGCAGTGGAACCGCCATCCATGACGGCCTGGTTGTAGATGGCGGTGACCGCCTCCAGGTCCCCGCGGCGGCAGAGCCGAATGCGCGGGGCGGCGCTCACTTGTTACCGCCCTCCTGGTCGGAGGCCTCCTTGAGGGCTTCGCGCAGACGGTTCTGCGCTTCGCCGTAGGCGCTGAAGTCGCCCTTCTTCAGGGCGGCATCGCCGTCGCTCATGGCCTGGTTGGCCTTGTCCAAGGCCTGTTTCAGGGCCTGTCCTGCTGTGGCCGACGCCCCGCCGGAGCCGGCGGTCTTGTCCGGGGCCTTACCGGATTGGTCGCTCTGATCAGCATCAGATTTGGTGCGTCCGGTGTTGTCGGCATCGCCGGCCGATGCGCCCGAATTGCCCTGGAAGGTCTTGTCAAGGGCCGCATCCAGTGTGGCCGACGACGACACCTTGTCTCCAAAGGCCACCAAAACCCGCTTGAGCAGGGGGAAGCTAGTGGCGCCGCTGGACTGGACGTAGACCGGCTGGATGTAGATCAGACCGCCGCCTATGGGCAGGGTCAGCAGGTTGCCACGTTTGACCTTGGTGGACCCGGACTGGAGCAGGTTCAGCTCAGTGGAGACCGCAGCATCCGAGTTGAAGTTGTTCTGGGCCTGCCCAGGGCCGGGCACATTGGAATTCTTGGGCAGCTCCATCAGCCGGATTGTCCCGTAGTCCGGGCCTATCACCCCCTTGGTCGACCCGGCGTCGGAATCCACGGACAGGAACCCGGTCAGGATCTCCCTGGTGGAGGTGCCTGCGGGGATGAAGGTGGAGGTGAGCGAGAAGGCGGGCTTGTCGGTCCCCGGCGTCTGCAGGGTCAGATAGTAGGGAGGCTGCTTGACCCCGGCCTTCTGCTCCTTGCTGGTGCCGGTCGGATCCACGGGGGTCTGCCAGAAGTCCTCGCCGGAGAAGAACTGGCTGGCCGAGTTGACGTGGTACTGGGACAGGAGCTGGCGCTGCACCTTGAACAGGCTCTCCGGGTAGCGCATGTGGCTCATCAGGTCGCCCGAGATGGACGAGAGCGGCTTGAACTGGCCGGGGAAGACCTTCTGCCAGGCCTTGAGCACCGGATCCTTGGCATCCCAGGCATACAGGTCCACCGAGCCGTCATAGGCATCGACCGTGGCCTTGACGGAATTGCGGATGTAGTTGGCCTTCTGGGAGCCCAGGCCCTTGACGGCCTCCGAGCTCAGGGTGGTCGTGTCCTGGGTGATGGGACCCAGGTCCACCTTCTGGGAGTAGGGGTAGGCGTCGGAGGTGGTGTAGCCGTCGACGATCCACTTGACCCGTCCATCAACCACAGCCGGATAGACGCGTCCGTCCAGGGTCAGATAGGGGGCGATCTGGGCCACGCGCTCCTTGGGCGAGCGGTTGTAGAGGATCTGCGAGTCGGGGGTGACGCGGTCCGAGAAGAGGATCTGGTCGGATCCAAATCGGATGGCGTAGAGGACCCGGGCCAGGAAGTTGCCCACCGAGGGGCCGCCGTTGCCCTTGAAGGTGTTGGTGGCTCCCTTGGAGCCGGTGGGATAGTCGAATTCCCAGCCTGAGGAGCCCTGGGGCGCGCCGACGATGGAGTACTCGGGCGCGTTGGGCGAGAAGTAGATTCGCGGCTCGTAGTGCTGGCTGTCGGTCAGCTTGCCCTTGGTGGGGATGTCCTGCTCGAAGAATTCGGGCTGCCCGTCAGGGGTGACCTTGTTGCCGTAGGCGGCCACGATGCCGTAGCCGTGGGTGAAGACCGTGTGGTCGTTGACCCAGTTGCGGTTGTCGTTGCCCTCCAGGTCCAGCTCGCGAGCGCCGATGACCGTATCCTGGCTGACCCCGTCGATGTCGTACTTGTCGACGGCCAGGGTGTCCTCGAAGGTGTAGTACTGCTTGGACTGCTGCAGCTGCCGGAAGGTGGGCGAAACCACCTGGGGATCCAGCAGACGAATCTGCGCGGTGGTCTCCGCATCCCGGGAAAGGGCACCCGACTGGACCTCGGTGGTGGCGTCATAGGCCTCGGTCTTCAGCCTGTCCAGCCCATAGGCCTGCGCTGTGGCGGTGATGTTGCGCTGGATGTAGGCGGACTCCATCTCCTGGGCGTTGGGGTTGACCCGGAAGCGCTGGACCAGCGCCGGCCAGAAGACGGTCAGCAGCAGGGACAGCACAATAGTGACGGCCACAGCCAGGACGGGAACCCGCCACTGCTTGACGGCCGACCCCAGCGATCCTGCATGGACACGGCCGGGTTCCAGGGTGGGCGACCTCAGAATCCAGACAGCCAGAATGATGCCCAGCAGGGCCATGACCACGGCCATAATCAGCGTGACGGGAATGGCCGCCTTGACCGAGGTGTAGGAGGCGCCGGTGATCCGATCGCCCTCCTCAGTCAGCCTGCCGAAGACGCCCAAGGCCGTATCGCCGGCCCAGACCAGCATGAACAGGACCAGCCAGACGGCTACCTGCCTGCGCGCGGCACGGGTCATCTCCAGAATGCCGCGGCCCTGTACGGGCATGGTCAAGCGAATGCCGCCCATGAGGAAGTTGGTGACCAGGCTGAAGACCGTGGCCGCCAGCAGCATCATCAGCAGGGAGGAGACCAGCAGCCGCAGCCCGGGCAGAATGAAGACATAGAATCCGTTATCCAAGCCGAACTGGGGATCGCGCACCCCGAAGGACTGGGCGTTGAAGAGCAGGAGCACCTGCTTCCAATCGGCGTTGAACTGGAAGCCGAAGAAAACACCGACGACCAGGGAGACCACCGCAGCCACCTTGAGCGCCTTGCGTGAAGAGACCCCCTTGCCGACCTCGATCAGATCGCCCCTGACCCTGATGGTGGACCCGTCGGGCGAATCGGGACGGCTGCGGATGGCCAGGAAAGCCGAGAGCAGGGTCACCGCGGCCAGCAGCAGGGCGTAGGCCAGCCACAGGCCCACCTTGATGCCCAGCTGGGTCCAGACAATCCGTGCCGCTCCCAGTTGAGAGAACCACATGACATCGGTGATGAAGCGGCTGAGCCCGAACAGGAGCAGGAGGACGACCAGGACGACAGCGACAACCACGGCCAGAATCCGCATGCCCCGGGAAGGTCCGTTACTGTCCTTCTTGCGGGAGGTCAGCCGGGGGTCACCTGGTCCGGCGAAGCGGAAACGGGGCGTGCTGCCGCCCCCTTGGCCGGGACCCTCCCCATCGGTCTGCACATGCAGGATGACCGGGTCGTCGTCATTGCGACGCCGGCCTGGTCCGCCTGGACCGCCCTCAGGGTCGAACATGGAACCGAAGAAATCAAAGAATGACATGTACCCAGCCTACATGAGACGGCGGTCTTGAATGGCTTGCCGGTAGACCTCCTCCACCTGATCAGCCACCGTGGTCACGTCGTAGCGGTCCAAGAGCGCCAGCTGGTCATGGCGCACATTCCGCCTCCAGGAGGGGTCCCCCAGAGCCTGGACGATTCGCCGGGCCAGCAGTTCGGGGGTGTTGGGCGAGTCGACGGTCACCAGAGCCCGCTCATCGCCCATCAGGGTAGACCGGTAGCCGGGATTGTCCCCGGCCAGCACCGGAGCCGTGCCCGAGGCGATGGCCTCCAGCAGGACAATGCCGAAGGACTCGCCCCCGGTGGAGGGAAAGACGGTCAGATCGGATGAGGCCAGCAGGGCGGGCTTGTCCTTCTCGTCCACGAAGCCGGGGAAAGCCACCGGAGTGCGCAGGGCTGCAGCCTTTCGACGGCAGTCCTCCAGCAGCGGGCCCTTGCCGGCCATGGTCACATGCAGGTCTTCAGGCAGGATGCCGGCCCGCTCCCCTGCCTGGAGGGCTGAAAGCAGGATCCCCGCCCCCTTGCGGGCCACGAACCGTCCCAGAAAGACCAGATGCGGCCCCTGGCCGTGCAGGCGCGCCACCTCCTGGTCGCCAGCGGCCTGACGGGCCCGGCGCAGAGCATCCACATCCACAGGATTGGCCACCACCCTGCTGGGCACACCGGCAGTCTGCCGGGCATAGCTGGCCGCCACAGGCGAGACCGCGATGACCCTGTCGATGCGCCTATGGGTCCTGCGGTTGATCATCCCCAGCAGCCGACCGCCCAGCAGCTGCAGGTTTCCCGTGGGGGCGATGTGATAGGTGGCCACCAGGGCCGTTGAAGGGTTCGCGGCGCGGATGACCCGTCCAGCCAGGAAGGGGCTGTAGGGGGCCTGGACGTGCAGCAGGTCGAAGTGCCCGGCCTCCAGAACCCGACGGATGGGCGCCTTGGGCGCTGGCAGGGGTATTCGCATCCTGTTGCCGTTGAAGGAGACCATGACGTTGCGGGACAGGGAGTGAACCCCGTCAACCGGCGGATGAGCGGTCTGCCCGACCAAATACTGAACCCTGTGGCCCCGCCTGCCCAGCTCCCGTCCCAGGGTCAGAATGTGCTGCTGGACCCCGTCAAACACATCCAGGGTGTCATCGAAGACGAACCCGATGCTGAGCGTCACTGAGCGTCCTGGCCTGCACCGGGCTCGGTGCCTGCGGCCAGCCGACGACCCTTGAGGGCCAGGGCCACCAGGTGCCGGTCGGCGGCCTCCCGCGCCTCCTGCTCATCGTTGCCCGAATCCAGATTGTCCACATAGATGGTCTCCACCTGGGCGACCTGGCAGTACTTGAGGAAGGTCTGCCTGCCCAGCTGGTTGTCCAAGGCCTCACCGATGCCACTGGACCGGTACCATTCCTTGTCTCCGCCGGTCAGCATGATCAGCTCCACCCGGCGCCCGGCCAGGGCTCCAGGTGTTCCATCAGAGTTATAGGCGAAGCCCCTGCAGATGACCCGGTCGATGAAGCCCTTCATGATGGCCGGCATGCTGTACCAATATATGGGGAAGACCAGGGCCAGCACGTCCGCATCCTTGATGCGCTCCTGCATGGCCTGGACATCCTCGGGCATGGGTCCCTGGCCCAGGTAATGGGTCCTGTCCTCCATGCCGAAGACGGGATTGAACCCCTCGGCACAAAGGTCGATCAACTCGGTGCGGGCCCCGCCCTCGGCCGCACCGTCCAGCAGGGCGTTGCCCGCCGCATCGGTCAGACTCTTGGGTTCGGGGTTGGCCGTGACTGCCACGATCTTCATAGGGATTCACTCCTTACATTCCATTTCGCGCCTGCAATGACTGCGTGCAGACCCTTGTCATTGTCAGTCCTGGCAAGGACGGCAAGGCTGGCAACGCTGGTTTCGCAAATGCTTGACACTGCTCTTGGGCCCATCTATGTTATTGGGTGGTCGGTAGGTGAAGCTACCGCATGGACAAGGCATGCTGCCGCAAAGTGGTGGAGACACCCCGCGCAGGTCAACAGTCCCCGTCGGATCAAGGCAGGGACTAATGCAGGGCCAAATACCATGCGAAGCCGAAGCTTGAACGATGACAATGGTCGGCTCATGGCCGATCGCCACGCCGTCTTCGAGGCTGCCGACAGGGATGTTCCGCACCTTGGAGGGAGGCCATCGTGAATACTGTCGCACTGCCAGGAATGCTCCGTTCTCCACTGAACGACGACCGCAGCCAGGCATCGCGCTCCACCCGCATATGGACGGGCCTGGCCGTAGCCATAGGCGCCCTAGTTCTGCTGGGGGCCCTGGCCTATCTGCTGCCGGCCCTGGGCGCACCCATCGGCCCGGCGGGCGTACCCTCGCACGTCTCCACCGACCCGTCCAACCTGCCCTACTACGCGCTGCGCTCTCTCTTCCGCATGTTCGCAGCCCTGATCATCTCCCTGGTCTTCGCCTTCCTCTACGGACTGGCCGCCGCGCGCTCCCGCCGCCTGGGCGCCGTGCTCATCCCCCTGCTGGACATCCTGCAGTCGGTGCCCGTCCTGGGCTTCCTGTCGGCCACCATCTCCATCTGGCTGGTCCTCTTCCCCGGGTCCATCATGGGCGTGGAGGCGGCCTCCATCTTCGCCATCTTCACCAGCCAGGCCTGGAACATGGCCTTCTCCTTCTATAACTCCCTGACCAGCGAGCCCGCCGACCTGGACGAGGCGGTGAGACTGATGCGCCTGACCCGCTGGCAGCGCTTCTGGAAACTGGACGTGCCCAACTCCATGATCCCCCTGCTCTGGAACTGCATGATGAGCATGGGCGGCGGCTGGTTCTTCCTGACCGCCTCCGAGATGATCTCGGTCAACAACAGGACCCTGGCCCTGCCCGGCATCGGTTCCTTCGTGGAGGAGGCCACCGCCGAGCAGGACCTGGGCAAGGTGGGGCTGGCCATCCTGACCATGATCGTGGTGGTCCTATTGATTGACTTCCTGCTCTGGAAGCCGTTGACCGCCTGGGCCGAGAAATTCCGCTACACCAGCAGCCAGTCCACCGAGCCCCGGCGCAGCCTGGTGCTGACGATCATCCGCCTGTCCGGAGTTAAGGACCTGCTGGGCCTGGTGGGCCATCCCCTGGCCGACCTGCTGGACCGGATCACCCGCCCCCTGGGCCGCACCGGATCGCGCTGGAGCCGTGGAGGCGGACGCCGGCGGGCAAGTGACCTGATCTGGTGGGTCTTCCTGGCGCTGATAGGCCTGTGGGGACTCTGGCAGCTGGACCGTCTGGTCATCCGCCCGCTGGGTCTGGGCGAGGTCGGGCACGTCTTCCAGCTGGGTCTGCTGACCTTCCTGCGAGTGCTGATCCTGATGGTGGTCTGCACCATCGTCTGGGTCCCGATAGGCGCCCTGATCGGCATGAATCCGCGCATCTCCCGCTACCTGCAGCCCCTAGTGCAGATCCTGGCCTCCTTCCCGGCCAACTTCATCTTCCCCTTCGTCACCATGGTCTTCATCATCTGGCGGATCGACATCAACTGGGGCAGCATCCTGCTCATGGCCCTGGGCACCCAGTGGTACATCCTCTTCAACGTCATCGCCGGGGCCTCGGCCATCCCCGACGACCTGCTGGAGATGTCGCGCAGCCTGGGGCAGAACCGCTGGCAGCGATGGAAGACCCTGATCCTGCCGGCCCTGTTCGGCTCCTGGTGTACCGGCGGCATCACAGCGGCCGGCGGGGCCTGGAACGCCTCCATCGTCTCCGAGGTGGTCTCCTACGGCAAAACCGAACTGACGGCCAAGGGCCTGGGCGCCTACATCGCCCAGGTGACCGCCACCGGCGACACCCCACGCATCATCCTGGGGGTTGCCGTCATGAGCATCTTCGTGGTCCTGGCCGACCGGTTCTTCTGGTCTCCCCTGCAATCACTGGCACAACGGCGCTATTCCCTGACATGAGAAGTCTGAGAGGTTCGACAATGACCAAGATCAATTCCAACGGGATCATCACGGCCGAGCACGTGACCAAAACCTACCAGTCCGACAAGGGCGCGGAGCTGACCGTCCTGGACAACATCGACTTCACCCTGCACGAGGGCGAGGTGGTGGCCATCCTGGGCCGCTCAGGCGCCGGCAAGTCCACTCTGCTGCGCATCCTGGCCGGCCTGGTTCCGGCCAGCAAGGGCAGCGTCGAATACCGGGGCAAGCAGCTGGACGGGCCCAACCCCGGCGTGGCCCTGGTCTTCCAGAGCTTCGCCCTGATGCCCTGGCTGACCGTCAAGGACAACGTGGAACTGGGCCTGCAGGCCCGGGGCGTACCCAAGAAGGAGCGCGAGAAACTCTCCCTGGCCGCCATCGATGCCATCGGCCTGGACGGCTTCGAAAGCGCCTACCCCAAGGAACTCTCCGGCGGCATGCGCCAGCGCGTGGGCATCGCCCGGGCCCTGGTCCTCAAGCCGGACGCCCTCTTCATGGATGAGCCCTTCTCCGCCCTGGACGTGCTGACTGCCGAGAATCTTCGCCAGGAGGTCCTCAAGGTCTGGTCCGAGGAGGCAGGCAGCGTCAAGTCGGTCCTGATCGTCACCCACAACATCGAGGAGGCCGTGGAAATGGCCGACCGGGTCCTGGTCCTGGACTCGCACCCGGGCCGGGTCATCGCCAACGTGCCCATCAACCTGGACAGGCCTCGGGACAAGCAGTCCGACCTCTTCCAGTCCTGCGTGGACTACCTCTACTCCATCCTGACCGGCCAGCGTGACAGCGAGGACATCCGCCGCCGTCTGCAGACCAAGGTGCGCAACCGGCAGGCCGTGCGGGACTCGGTGCGGGACGAGGACACCGCCGAGCGCAACCTGCCCGATGCCACCCCCGGCGGCCTGGCCGGTCTGGCCGATGTCATGGTCAACCAGCCCAACGGCATGGATCTGGCCGACCTGGCCGCCAAGCTCTCCTTCGAGGTGGACGACCTCTTCCCCCTGATCGACGCCGGGCTCATGCTGGGCATCTTCCAGGCGGACAACGGGCACGTCAGGCTGACCGACCAGGGCCGTGCCTGGCACGACGCCGACATTCTGGAGAGCAAGGAGATGTTCTCACGGATGCTGATGGATCATGTTCCGCTGATCCGCATCATCGACCGGGCCCTGAAGAACAGCGACGACAAGAGCCTGCATGGCTCCCTGATCCTGGACCTGCTGCGGGCCCACCACTCGGACAAGGAAGCCGTCCAGCAGTTCGACACGGCCATCACCTGGGGCCGCTACGGCGAGCTCTTCGACTACGATGCGGACGACGACCGGCTGACCCTGGATCCGGAGAACCACACCGGGTGAGCAGTCTCGCAGCTGCGACGGCTGTGGTCCTCTTGGGCTCCTAGAATGAGCCTCGGGCGATGGAACCCGCCCGGGGCTTGAGCCCCGAACCGCAAACTGCTGATAGTTCCTGCACCATGATTCGACGACCCGTCTGTGGGCCGGGTGCAGGCGTATGCCATTCAGCCCGCCCCTGCGGACGCTGACCCGTCGGGAACCGAGCCTCCAATGACCAAACCACCTACCGGACCTGATATGGCCACAGCCTTGGTGGTGATACTGGGCGGAACCCTGGGCACCGGTTGCCGGTACGCCCTGAGCCTGCTGCCGGGCCAGAGCAGCCCCCTGCATCCAGGAACGCTCCTGGCCAACCTGATCGCCTGCGCAGGTTACGCCCTGCTGACCGCCTTCCTGGCCGGACTGCCCCAAAGCGCACATGAGCGCCGAAGGCAGCTGACCAACAAGGGTCTGGGTATGGGCCTGTGCGGAGGGCTGTCGACCATGTCCACCCTCTCGCTGGAACTGGTCCAAGGCTTGTCGAGCGGTCAAGTCCAGGCAACCCTTGCCTACTTGCTGGTCTCCTTCGCCGGAGGCCTCTTGGTCTCCTGGACTATGGCAGCGCTGGGAGCCCGTCTGGCCGCACACATCCAAGCAGGTGCGCGATGACCATTACATTTACACTGCTGATCTGCCTGTGCGGCGGCCTGGGGGCTGGACTGCGCTACCTGCTGGACACCCTGGTCAAGGCCCGCTGGCAGGTGGACCTGCCCCTGTCGACCATGATCATCAACCTGTTGGCCGGATTGGCCGCAGGGCTGGTGGCCGCTCTGGCCGCCTTCCATGGACTGCCTAACTGGGGACGGCTACTGCTGGCCACAGGACTGCTGGGCGGCTTCTCTACTTTTTCGACAGCGGTCAACGAGGTGCTGGCCCTGGCCCGGCAGAGAAGGCATCTGGCAGCCCTCAGCTATCTAGCAGCTTCGATCCTCCTGCCGCCTCTGTTGACGGCCCTAGGTTTCATACTGGCCGGACCGGGCATGTAGCAGATCCAGCCAGCAATCAAGGCGTTCCAGAATCAGGCGCGAGCCGGTTCAGGACGGCCCTGGGCGGAGTCGGCGGCAATCCCCAGCCGGTCGTCATGCCGACGCCACCAGGCGGACAGGACCGAGCCGGAGATGTTGTGCCAGACGCTGAAGAAGGTGGAGGGGATGGCCACGATCGGGTCGGCGGCGAAGGCCTGCAGGGCCAGGGTCGCCCCCAGTCCGGAATCCTGCATGCCCACCTCGAAGGTGATGGCCTTCTGCTGGGCGTAGCGGAATCCCTTGGGGTAGAGGCGGTACATGAGCCTGCTGAAGAGGAAGCCCAGCCCGTACCCGCACAGGTTGTGGAGCATGACCACCGGCAGGACCAGGGCGGTGGCGGCGGTGAAGAGCTTGGCATGGTTAACGGAGACGACCACGCCGATGATGACCAGGATGGCGATCTGCGAGACGGCCGGCAGGGCCACGGTCACCTTCTGCACCTTCTCCTTGAATATGGCGTGGACGGCCAGGCCCAGGGCGATGGGGATCAGCACCACTTCAAGGGCGGTCAGGAAGAGCTGCTTGGTGGGGATGGCCACATACTGGCTGGCCAGCAGGTTCATCAGCATGGGGATCATGAAGGGCGCGCACAAGGTGGAAAGCAGACCTATGGACACATCCAGGGCCACGTCTCCTCGTGACAGGTAGGACATGACGTTGGAGGATGTCCCCGAGGGGCAGCAGCCCACCAGGATGACTCCCACGGCGATCATGCCGTCCAGGCGGAAGATGCGGCAGAGCAGCACGGCCAGCAGGGGCATGATCAGGTAATGGGCTATGGTGCCGACGATGACCATGAGCGGCATCTTGAGGATTCGCTTGAAGTCGTCCAGGCTCAGGGTCAACCCCATGCCGAAGAGAATAATGCTCAGGAAGTAGTTGGTGTAGCTGCGGGCCCAAATGCTAATCTGCGGGACAAAGAAGTTGATGGCGGCCCACACTAGGACCACCAGGATGAACCACTTAGTCAACCAGTCACTGAACCGCTGCACCTTTTGCATGATTCCTGACCACTTCCTCTCGATAGTTCTCTCTGTGGTAGGGCAAAGTTAGAAAACCGAGGGCAGGCACGACGGCGGATGGTCACATTTTGGACGAGGCTATTTAGTCCTCCAGATGCCAATATGGTCGATACAGTTCGCAGACTTTTCAACATTGGAAATTCTCGTAGCAAAACTCGAAGCGAAGAAAATAATAAAAGTTGAGGTTCGATTCGCACATCAAGCACGAACACAGATAGAGAGATCAATGTCCAAACCAACATGGATCGGATCCGTAATACAAACACAAGAGGCTACTCAACATCAAAGCTTCAGTAAGCGCCTGTCTTTAGATTGTATCCTTATAGCATGAAAGAGGATTCAAGGCAGCCTTCTTCGTGGCTTTTCGACGAACCAATTACAGACAAGTCCGAGGATAAATATCAACGAGCAGAATATACACAAAATCTTGCAGACGCTCTTCTTCATAGCACTGACCCGCATGGACTCATTATTGGTATTCATGGCCCATGGGGATCAGGCAAAACATCGTTAAAAAATTTGCTTATTAATGCACTCAAAGCATCTAAGGACACAGACGAATACCATATCATTGAATTCGAACCCTGGATGTACTCTGGCAGTGGTCAGGTAGTTTCTCTTTTATTCAAACAAATATCACAAACACTGTCCAGCAAAACCAATTCTGTTTCTAGACTGGCTTTACGATTAGCTACATTTTCCAATCGATGGAGTTCTCTGTTATCAGCTTTATGCAATCTAGTGTCGCAAAGCTCTTCTTATAGTATTAACCTAATTGCAACATTCTTTAACAATATTGGAGATTATCTCAATCCCTATAACGCAGATATGCAAGTGCTTGCTGAACAACGAAGAAAGCTCAAGAAAAAGCTTGACACAACTAAAACTAAAATTATTGTCTTTATCGATGATTTAGATCGTTTGACGGACAGCGAAATAGCCGAAATGCTCCGGGCTGTTAAGGCCGTGGGTGATCTTCCATATGTGACGTATGTACTCTTATATGATCGTGAAGCTGTCACTAAGTCCTTAGACAAAAAATGTCACAACAAGGGTGATGAGTATCTGGAAAAGATCATCCAAGTCCCTATCGGCTTACCGGAGCCGTCCAAAGAAGTCATAGAAAGAATGCTCACATCAGAAATAGAAAGCATCATACAATTAGAAAAACGTGAGCCTATAGCCCAGCCAAGTACGGATTTAAGTACAATTTCATTCGTAGATATCAACCGAACTTGCATAGCTCCGTTTGTCAATAATTTACGAGACGCAATCCGCTTGACAAATGAATTCAAAATACGATATCAGGTTTTAAAAGACGATGTTGAACCAGGAGATTTACTAGGAATTACAAGCCTTGAGGTTTTTCGACCGAGTCTTTATAGATGGATCATCAAGCACAAGAACCTTCTATGCAGTCATAATGTTTCGTCAACACTTTCATCCCGCCTTTCCGGAGACCCTTATATTGAAACTCTTTCAGATATACTTGAAGAGCTGCTAAAAGTCATGGATTCCAACAATGGAGAAACGGGCAGACAAGATAGCGCAGCTGTCAAAGCGCTATTCCCCTTTGCCAAAGTGTCAACGTTGCGCCACAACGGTCAGAAATATGTTTCTGCAGCATCTCTCAACCCCTATGGAGCAGATCGCCATATATATAGACCTGAATATTTTGATGCATATTTCCGCTTATCTATTCAACAAGATAGTATTCATGAAAACGAATACAAGGAATTCCTGCTTTATGATCCGCTAAACTCTGCAGATATAGATAAGCACCACTGGGATATCTTCCAAAATACTCTATTTGCCAACAAGGCAGGTAAGTATCTCGGCAATAGCAATAATGATCGAGCTGCAAAAGTGATAGACTTTTGCCTCAAACTCGAAGAAAAGTTCAGCAAGATAAATCAAGGATATATAACTCTAAATGTAACACTCAGTATCCTGAAAGCAGGTTGCAGTTATCCGAACTATGAGGCCCTATTTGATACGCTGACTCAACAAATCTTGGATTCAGACTCTCCGCTATCCTTGGTATTGTGCGCTTATCTTTCGTATAAAATCCATGCTGAGCTTTCGCAAAAAACTCGCACTAAAAAATCTAACGATAAAGTTCAACATTTGTCATTAGAGCTGCCTGATTTTTCTTATATTCGAATTCCCACTCGATCTGACGATTGGAAAAATAATCTCAACATACTCAGCACCAAATTCAATGATCGACTACAAAAATGGGAGTTCAAATCCCACATAAAAACTTTTTCAGGCAAAGGCATGAGATTGTATGCAAATTGCATTCCAACTTTATTTAATAAAGACTATGACCAGCATGAAGCGTTTACTGTTTTCTCTCACATGGTAGATAAGGCACATTTCGTTATCTTCATACTTGATGCACTGACACAAAAAGTCGATGATAACTATGTCATGAATTTGCCGCTTATACAGCAATTCATCAATGCTGATGCATACAAAGCTGCCGTTGCAAAACTAATGAACAAAATTGCTAAACATGACGGCGACATTATTATCAATATCTATTCAGTTGCAGCTTATCAAGTCGTACTTCAAAACAATACTTCTACCAACTCAGTCTCTGCAAAGAAGGTACATACAGTCATCGAAGAATGGGAAAAGCAGCTTAGAACCCAGTAAAGCATAGGCACACCAGCCACTGTTTATATGTAGAACTCACTTACCCAGCAAAATAGTTCCTATTTATTTGGACGACAACTCCACTACTTGTGTTAAGCATGTATACAGTAGCTTTTCAGTAACGAAATGAGATATTCAAAATATTAATTGAACAACAATCAACAAGTGCAATAGTCTGTATATAACGAAGATGGACATTTACTCAAATTTGAGGAAATCAGTGAAAGCAGATCAGAAATTTTAGGATATATTTTTATCGAGTCCATATCAAGCTACTGCAACTAATTTGAACATCAAAATCATGTGTCTCATTCAATAAGAACGGGCGTGCCGGCGGGTACGGACTGCATGATCCATCGAGCGTCGGGCACTGTCAGTCGGATGCAGCCGTGGGAGCCGGGGCGAATGCCCAGCATATCGGCCTCCTCCTTGATGTAGCCGCCCTTGGAATCAGTGGGGACCGAGTGGAAGAGAAAGACCCCGTGGTTCAAAAAACTGGTGTAGTAGCGGGCGCCCATCCCCTCGCCGGGATTGTAGAAGTGGTCGCCGCGCTCGGCCTGGATGCGGAAGCTGCCCCTGGGCGTGGAGTCATCCATGCCCGTCGAGGCGTACATGGTGTAGAGCAGTTCAGACCCGTCGCGCACATAGACCCGCTGGTCCTGAAGGCTGACCTCCAGGGAGAGGCCAGGGTGGGCTGCAGGATCCGGGTAATCGACCTGCTGGGAAGGCTTGAGCCAATCGACAGGATGAGCGGAAGTAGCAGCAGGGTCTGGCTTCTGCTGCTTTGTCTGATCCTTCGTGGCCGATGAGGAGGAGGCAGATTTACTGGGATGATGTGCCTTGGGAAATCGTCTGACCGAAACGGTGGATGTGCTCGAAGCACCCGCAGCTGTGGTTCGTTCCGCATGAGCCGCATCCACCGGCTGGAACAGATTGACGATCAGGACTGTCAGCAGCAGCGTCAGCAGAGCACTTGTCACTACCACAGGCGTGCGGCGGACAGGGTCCAGCAGCCAACGGAGCATGGCAAGCGCACGCCGCTTAAGGCGTTCGCCATCCAATCCCCAGACAGCCATGTCCTTCCCCTTCGTCGCCATTGAACGAACCTGTATGCACAGTTCATTGTAATGGCAGACGAAACCGGGAGAGACTCAGCCTTTCAGCACCTGCCTGGCCCAGTCCTCCAGCAGGTCACAAACTAGGGCGGTCTGCTCGATCTGCACATTATGGCCGGCCCGATCCAGCACCGAGTAGGAGGCTCGAGGGAAGCGGCAGGCCAGGTCGAACTGGTCCAGGTAGCCCACACGGTCGTCCTGGCGTCCGCAAACAAAGAGCACAGGGGCTATGAACCCGGACCAAACCTGGTCGAAGTCCAGGTCCAGCTGGTAGTGCCCCTCCATTCGCGCCACCGTGTCGGCATCGGCCGAACGAATGCCGGGCATGATGGTGCGTTGGTAGGCCTCAAGATGCTCCCGGGACTCCACCACGGCCATCTGCCGGTAGGCATGCCTGGTGAACTCGTCCACATCGGCCAGGCCCTGGTCGTCCCGGACCAGCACCTGACGCGGGGGCAGACGCCTGTGGGCGGTCACCGGGTCGACCACCGAGGAGAGCAGAGCCATCCCCCGGCAACGGTCCAGTCGACCGGCGGCGGCATGACGGCTGAGCAGCCCGCCCAGGGAGTTGCCCACCAAGGCGAAAGGGCCGCCGCCGCTGAAAATGTCCACCTGGTCATCCAGCCACCGGGCCAGACCGTCTAGGTCGAGGATGGACGGGTCGGGCGGCGTACGGCCGAAACCGGGCTGGTCCAGATAGATCCGCTCGAAACCGCACACCCGCTCGAATACGGGATCCAGGTCGTCGAAGATGTGGTGGTCCACACCGGACCCATGCACGAAAATCAGCGGCAGCCCATGGCCACGGCGAATGGCGAACCCTGGCTTCGCGCTCACTTCTTCGAACCGGAGGGAATGCCGGTCTTGAACTCCACGATGTCGCCGTCCTGCATGACGTAGTCCTTGCCCTCAAGGCGCATCTTGCCCTCCTCGCGCACCTTGGCGTAGGACCCGTCGGCGGCCACGAAGTCGTCGTAGGAGACCACCTCGGCCTTGATGAAGCCCTTTTCGAAGTCGGTATGGATGACGCCGGCGGCCTGAGGGGCGGTCCAGCCCTTGTGAATCTGCCAGGCGCGTACCTCCTTGACCCCGGCGGTCAGGAAGGTCTGCAGACCAAGGATGTCGAAGCCCACCCGGGCCAGCTGGTCCAGGCCGGACTCCTTGAGCCCGGCATCGGTCAGCATCTCGCGGGCGTCGGCCTCATCCAGCTCGGTCAGCTCGGACTCGAACTGGGCATTCAAGAAAATGGCGGGCGCGGGAGCCACGGAGTCGGTCAGCTGCTTCTCCATGTCCTCGTTCTGCAGCTCGTCGTCGTCCACGTTGAAGACGTAGATGAAAGGCTTGGCGGTCATCAGATGCAGGTCGTAGAGCTCATCCTTGTCGATGTCCCCGGCCTGGGCCGCCTGGTCGATGGTCCGGCCTTGGCCCAGAATCTCCTTGGCCTTACGAACCGTGTCCAGGTAGGCGGGCTTGATCTTGCCCCCGCGCTGGTCCTTCTCCAGCTTGGGCAGGGCCTTGTCGATGGTCTGCATGTCGGCCAGGATCAGCTCGGTATTGATGGTGTCGATGTCGTCGGCCGGATCCACCTTGCCGTTGACGTGGACGATGTCGTCGTCATTGAAGGCGCGAACCACCTCGCAGATGGCGTCGGCCTCGCGGATGTTGGCCAGGAATTGGTTGCCCAGCCCCTCCCCCTCCGAGGCCCCCTTGACGATGCCAGCGATGTCCACGAAGGTGACCGTGGCGGGCACGATCTTGTCCGTGTGAACCAGCTTGGCCAGGACGGGCAGCCGGTCGTCGGGCAGGGGCACGATGCCGGTGTTGGGCTCGATGGTGGCGAAGGGGTAGTTCTCCGCCAGAACGTTGTTGCGGGTGAGGGCGTTGAAGAGTGTGGACTTGCCGACGTTGGGCAGCCCGACGATTCCTATGGTTAACGACATATGCACCAGTCTATTGCCCGGACTGCCCCGGCGTGGCTCCCCCTAGTCGCCGCGCTCCACCGCATCGATGGCCTCGATGACCGCTCCACGGAAGCCGTGCTTCTCCAGGGATGCAACGCCCTTGATGGTGGTTCCGCCCGGCGAGCAGACCGCGTCCTTCATGGCCCCGGGGTTGGTGCCGGTGGCCAGGTAGAGGGCTCCGGTCCCCTCCACCATCCGCGCCGCCAGCCGGTAGGCCGCCTGCCTGGGCAGCCCATGCTCCACCCCGGCGTCAGCCAAGGCCTCCATGTACATGGCCGTGTAGGCGGGCGCGCATCCGGCGATGGTCGTGCCCACCGAGACCAGCTCTCGGGGCAGCCGCTCGATCATGGCCACCGGGTCGAAGACCTGGGTGAAGAGCTCCCGCTGCTGGTCGGTCAGGGTATCGTCCTCCTGGGTGACCAGAACCCCCTGCCCTACTGAAATGGGGGTATTGGGGATGGCGCAGATCAGGTGGGTACCCTCCTCTAGGAGATCGGTATAGTCCTCAAGGGTCATGCCGCCCACAACAGACAGGACCATGCGGTCCGGGTCAGCCAGCTCATGGCGGATGGGCTCGCAGACCTGGGCCACTTGTTCCGGCTTGACAGCCAGAATCACCAGATCGGCGGCCGCAGCCACCTCGGTGCCCGAGTGCATGGGCCGCACCCCCAACTGGGCCGTCCGCTCCACCAGCCGGTCATAGTGGGCTGCGCAGGCGACAATCCGGCCGCCGGGCAGCACGCCCGCATCGACAAGCCCCTGGGCCATGGCCTGGGCCATGTTGCCGTATCCGATGAATCCGAGAGTCAATGAGTCCGTGTTCATGCCCTCAAGTCTAGCTGCGCGCCGGGAAGAGCCCCTCCAGATCGCCGCGATCCAGGGCCAGCCGGTAGAGGTGGGCAAAGACCCTGTCCCCGTGCAGGCCGTCATGCTCGAACTCGTTGGTCACCCAGGCATGGGCGTGACCCACGCGCGAGAGGGTGTCCAGCTGGAGCTCCGAGGGCACATAGAGGTCGTCGGCATAGACCGCGGCCTGCAGGGGAACCTGATTGTCGGCCAGACGGTCGGGATCGTACAGGCGGCCCCAGGAGCCCTCCTCCATGAGCAAGCTGACCGCCGGGCCGAAGGGGCGCAGGGCCGACTCCTGTTCGAACATCCAGGGGAAGATCGCCTCCCCGGTGAACATGAGCGGGCGGGCAGCAGTGTCGAATTCAGGACGGGCATCACGCACCCGCTGCCCGGCCCAGCGCAGGGGTTCGCAGTCCCCATCGGCGTAGATGAACTCCTGCAGGGGCCAGTAGAGCGGCGTAACCGTAGTGGCCGCCCGCACCCCCTCCAGGAAGGCCTGCGAGAGGGTGGCCCGGGAGCTGCTAGAGCCAGAAGCGGGCAGGCTGCCGTCGCCGTCCAGGAAGGCCGTGTCCAACAGCCAGTGGAGACGCTCGAACCCACCGCTCTTGCCCAGGTCGGCGCCCAGGGTCTGCAGCCGCTCCACGCTCAGGGGGTCGCCTCCGGGCAGAACCACATCGCCCTGGGCCAGCCGGTCGGCAATGGCCGCCACACGGTCTTGGTCCCCTGGATAGCGCTGATAGAAGATCTGGGACCGCTGGGCCATTTTGGTGAAGGTATGGGAATAGAGCTCATAGGCATCAGTGGGAATGTGCGGCACACCACCGGTAGTGAAAGCCGCAGCCAGCCCCTGGGGGAAGTTCGACAGGTAGGCCATGGTCAGGAAGCCGCCGAAACTCTGCCCAAGGGTTACCCAGGGACGGCCGGCGAAGACCGTGCGACGCAGGTGTTCGAAGTCCCGGATGATGGAGTCCGCCAGAAAATGCTTCAGATAGTCGGCCTGGGCCCGGGGCTCGCCCAGGGAGGCCATGGTGGAGCCGTCGATGGCGCTGGACCGACCCGTACCCCGCTGGTCGGGCAGGACAATGCGGAAGTGGCGCAGGGCCTCGGCCATCCATCCGTCGGCAGTGGCGTTCAGCGGCCGTGGGGCGCCCGAGCCGGGTCCGCCCTGCAGGTAGACCAGCAGCGGCAGGTCGTCGTGGATGTGCTCGGGGGCGCAGACCACACGGTAGAAGCAGCGGATGACCGCCTGGTCCGAATGATCTTCGGCTCGCCAGACGCCAGGTTCACTGCCCGCCCAGTCAAAAGGAACGGAGATGGACCCCTCCCGAACGTAGAGTCCCGGCAGATAGTATCCCTGGTTGGTCATGCGCTGGCTCCTTTCTTTGAGATCAGTCGGGTTCATTGTCGCCGGGCGGTTGGACCTGGCTTGTGTGTTGTTGGCGGGCTGGGTGGTAGGGTGAAAAGCGGGGGATGTCGAGAAGACGACTGGCTTTTGTCCCGGCTCGTGCAATCTGTTGCACGGACTGACATTGAGCAATGAGTGGCTTTCCGACAGGAAGAACTTTATTAGGCAGGCGGTGTTGATTCCGCTTGGTGTTTGGTGAAGGGGTTTTGGTTTCATGCATCTGGTTTCCCGTCTGCGTCGCATCCTGGCGATGATGACCGTCCTGATCAGCCTGCTGGCAGGCCTGGGCGTCGCATCCGCCCAGGCGGACGCTCCCATACTCACCGGGGGGGGGGGGTCGTCAGACCCCTCGCGTAGCTGACAAAACCTCCGGCACCCTCCCCAGCAACGCACCAAATACCCCACTTCCCACACCATCACCGATACAAACCACCACACCATTAAGCCCCACATCGGGCACCCCGTCATCGGCGACGGGAACACCCGAGAGCGCAGACCCCACTCCGGCTAAGTCAATAGAGAAGAAGGATGACCAAGCCTCGCACATAGTGCGCTTCGACCCCGACGACGGCAGCAAGCCAACACAGTCAACCGTGAAAACCGGCACCCTCGCCGCTCCCCCGCAACACAATCCTCAGCGTGAGGGCTTCCGGTTCGACGGGTGGACGCTTGACGGCCAGCCTTTCGACTTCCAGACCCCAATCCTGCAGGACACGAGTCTGAAAGCCCAGTGGACCAAGATAACTGACTGGACGCTGAGCCCGGACCACGGGCCCACCACCGGCGCCCGACTGACCATCAGCCCACCCAACAAGCAGGAACCCTACTACACCAGCATCCAAGCCGCAGGAGACCAGTTTGTCGGCCTGACAGGCGAGGGCCGCATCTACACATGGACGCAAGACAACACACCCAAACAGGTCCCCTTCCCCACCCAGGCCGAAGACGGGTTCCACTACCTGCAGGCCGCAGCCGGCAGCCGATGGCAGTCAGCACTCGGATCCGACCAGCAGATCTACACCTGGGCCTGGGGGCAAGCGACACCCACAATTCTTGACACCGGCCGGAACACCCAATTCACCAGCCTCAGCATGAACGATAACCGGCTCCTGGCAGTGGACCAGCAGGGACAGATCCACCCCTACCAGGCCAGCCAAGACCCGAAACCCGCGGAGCAGGCCACAACCAGCCTGCCCGGGAAGGCGCAGGCCGTCCTCGCCGTCGCCTCCGGCAGCCGGATCCTCGCCCTGGACTCCGACGGGCAAGCCTGGACCCGGGACGCAAGCAACACCGGAAACGCTAAACCCGAACGCCTTACGCAGAATCCGCACACGCACATCATCCAAGCCCAAGCCCTCAACCAAGGAGCCCTCCTCCTGGACACGGACGGACAAGCCTGGTACCTGGCCGACAGCACAGCCGATTCTGCAGCCGTCAGCCTGCCGGACGGCATGAAAGCCAGCAGGATCACCGCCAACGACAGCCTGGCCATCATCACCGGCAAGGACGGCCGCACCTGGGCCTGGCAGCCAGGCAGCAAACCTACCCGGACGGACAACGGAAGCCGGCAGTACATGCAGGCCGCCAAAACCGGCAGCAGGATCACCGCCATCAACAGACAGGGCGACATGTTCGCGTGGAGCCTGGACGGGCAGGGCCAGCCCGGCGGTAAGCCAACTAGACTCGACACCGCACAGGCGCCCACCCTGGAATCAGCCAGCATGGACAGACAGCCGCTCAAACTCACCAAGAACAACGGCTCCTGGCACGCTGACATGCCCGCCCACAAGCCGGGGCCAGCCGCCATCACGATCAACGGCAGGCAGGACGGCCAGACTTTCACCAGGAGCCTTACGTATACGGTCGACCAGCCGCTGGCACGAGGCGCCGAACCAAGATCCACGCTCACGGTCCGATTCGACACGGGTGGGGGAAACCCCGTACCAGCAGAACAGAGTTTTTCCACCATAAACGGCAGGGTGAAGCGGCCCTCCCCTGACCCGGCTCGTGAAGGCTTCCTGTTCGACGGATGGTTCATCGGGCAGGTCGCCTACGATTTCAGCAAGCCTGTCGACAAGAACCTCACCCTCACCGCCAAGTGGACTGAAAGCCATAACAACAAGTGGAGCATCAGCCCTGATAAGGGCAGCCAGTTGGGCAGGGAATCCACAACCATTACCCCCCCAGACAGCATAAGCGGCATAAAATTCAGCCAGGTCAGCGGCGGAGGCAATCATTCGTTGGCCGTGGGCAGCGACGGGAACGTCTGGGCATGGGGAGACAACACGTACGGCCAGCTCGGCGACGGGACGACCACCACCCGGACTACGCCGGTTAAAGTGCGGACGCCTGACCGCAAGACGTACCCGGACCTGCCCGAGGACTTCACCTACGTGCAGGTCAGCGGCGGATGGTTTCATTCGCTGGCCTTGGGTAGCGACGGATACGCCTACGCCTGGGGAAGGAACGACCATGGCCAGCTCGGCAACAACACCACCAGTGATTCCGATGCGAATTCTGTTCCTGTGCGCGTGCGTGACCCCGCCAGCCCCACAGACGCGAGCAAAGGTCTCAAAGCCGCACAGGTAAGCGCCGGATACTGGCATTCGTTGGCCGTGGGCAGCGACGGATACGCCTACGCTTGGGGATACAACACTTTAGGACAGCTCGGCAACAACAACACCAGCAATTTGTCTTTCCCCGTGCGCGTGCGTGACCCCGCCAGCCCCACAGACGCGAGCAAAGGACTGAAAGCCGCACAGGTAAGCGGAGGAGGCCTGCATTCGGTGGCCGTGGGCAGCGACGGATACGCCTACGCCTGGGGAAGGAACACATTTGGCCAGCTCGGCAACAACACCAGCGCCATCTCTTCGACTTATCCTGTCCACGTGCGTGACCCCGCCAGCCCCACAGACGCGAGCAAAGGACTGCAAGTCGCACAGGTAAGCGCCGGAACCGATTATTCGCTAGCCGTGGGAAACGACGGATACGCCTACGCCTGGGGATACAACTACTATGGCCAGCTCGGCAACAACACCACCAGCAGTAAATTCGACGGGAACCATATTCCCGTCCACGTGTGCGACCCATCCAGCCCCACCGCCAAAGGCAAAGGACTGAAAGCCCTACAGGTGAGCGCCGGAGACTATCATTCGGTGGCCGTGGGCAGCGATGGATACGTCTACACCTGGGGAGCTAACGACTATGGTCAGCTCGGTAACGACAGCACCGCGAAGAAAAAGCTTGTTCCTGCGCGCGTGCGCGACCCAAGCAACCCCACTGACACCAGCCAGGGGCTGCAAGCCGTACAGGTTAGCGGCGGACTGTATCATTCACTTGCTATCGGTACGGATGGAGTCACCAAAGCCTGGGGATACAACAGCTGTGGCCAGCTCGGTGACGACACCAAAAACGACAAGTCAGCTCCTGTGCCGGTGTCGTTCAACTTGCAGCTGGTGATCACCGGCGTCAGATTCGACCAGACCGCCGTATCAGGCCTGACGCGCGGCGACGGCGGCAGCGTCAGCGTGCTCACGCCCGCACACCAGCCGGGCACGGTCACCGTCAGCGTGGACTACACGCTGGGCGGCGCACCCCAAACGCCGGACACCTCCCTCAGATACACGTACCTGCCCGCAGGCGTGCTCCCCAAGGCAGGCGGGGAAGGCATCCTGCTCGCCCTCGCCACGGGCATGACCGGCATGGGCGGGGTCCTTGCATCCCGCCGCCACCGAAAGGAACAACGCCAACTGCTTCACGCTTCACTCGAGTAAGAGCGGCCGGGCGGCGTATCAATCCCCCCGCCCCCGGCCCACCTAGGGGGAGCAGGGAGGAAACGTGTCAATCAAGGCTCAAACCCCAAGAGAGCGGACACTTCCCTCCCGCGCCCCCACCACACTTCCGCAGGCGGGAAGCCAAGGGGCAGGCATGCACGCCCCCGCCCCCGCCCGGGAGAGGAGGAAACACGGCCAGGCCGGCCAAGAGGCTCAACAGCCCCCAGCCAGCCCGGCCGCTGTTTGTTTCTCTATCTCAAATAATTACTATAAGCAGTCGCTCTTTCTCAACCGCTGGACGGGGATTTGGCCGATGCCTGCATGTTGCAATGGTATGATTTTTGTGGGGATGTTGAGGGGTCTTTCGTCTTCTGACTGCATCAGCGCAATTGGCGCCAGATCAGCCTTGAATGGCCGAGAGACTCTTCTGAAAGTAAGACGTAGCAGTGGTGTTGGCCGGCCGTTGGGGAAGAACAGATGGCAGGCAAGCCTGTTGTTGGGGAAGAGGTTTGTAAGTCATGCGTATAAGCTCCCGATTGCGTTCGCTGTCGTTCGTAATTATTCTTCTGCTGCTCCTGTCAGGCTTGGGCATGGTCGGAGCCGAAGCTGAAACCGACGCTGGTACTGAATCTATATTGATCGAGGGGGGGGGGGTCGTCAGACCCCTCGCGTAGCTAAGCAAACCCCCGCCACTCTTCCCAGCAGCACAACCGGCACGCCGCTTCCCTCGCCCTCGCCCCTGAGCCCCACGACATCAAGCCCAAACACCCCGTCATCGCCGACAAATAGTCCAAGCAGTGCAGACTCCGCTTCAACCAGGCCATCCCGGCGGACAGATGATCAGGCCGCGCACACGGTGCACTTCGATCCGGCCGACGGAAGCAAACCCACCCAAGCGACCGTGAGGACCGGGACGCTTGCCTCACCTCCGCAAAAGAACCCGCAACGTGAGGGCTTCCGGTTCGACGGGTGGACGCTTGATGGCCAGCCCTTCGATTTCCAGACCCCCATCCTGCAAGACACGACGCTGACCGCCCGTTGGACCAAGGCCACGGACTGGACTCTGAGCCCGGACCACGGACCCTCCTCAGGTACACAGCTGACCGTCAGTCCGCCCGACAAGAAAAAACCCTATTACACGAGCATCCACACGGCAAACAGCCAGTTTGTCGGTCTGACAGGCGACGGCAACATCTACATTTGGACACAAGACGGCACACCAAAACAGGTTCCTCTCCCTGCCCAGGCTCCCGACGGATTCCACTACCTGCAGGCCGCAGCCGGCAGCCAATGGCAGACGGCCCTCGGATCCGACCAGCACATCTACACCTGGACCAGCCAACAGCCCATGCCCACCATCCTCGACACTGACCTGAACATCAGGTTCACCAGCATCAGCACAAGCAGCAACCGGCTGCTGGCCGTGGACCAGCAGGGCCGTGTCCACAATTTCCAGGCCAGCCAGGCCGACAGCCGGAACATGAAACCCACTGAGCAATCCACGATCAGCCTGCCCGGGCAAACTCAGGCGATACTCGCCGTCGCCTCCCCCAGCCGGACACTCATCGTGGACGCTGACGGGCAAGCCTGGGCATGGAAGCCAGGCCAGGCAGGAAACACGAAGCCATCACCCATCATGCAGGCTGCAGCCCTCAACCAGGGGCTGCTCCTGCTGGACGCTGACGGGCTGACCCGGTACCTGGCCGACAGCACGACCAGCGCCAAAGCCGTCAACCTGCCAGAAAGCACGAAAGCCAATCGGATCAGCGCCAGCAATGACCAAGCCATCATCACAGACAAGGACGGGCACCTCTGGTTATGGAAGCCAGGCGAAGCGCCCATGCGCGCAGACAGCGGGAACCAGCACTACATGCAAGCAGTCCGCATCGGCAACGAAAGCGCCGCCCTAGACAGGCAGGGCAGCCTATATCAGTGGAGCATCGACGCCCAAGGCCTGCCCGGCAAGCCGGCAAAAATCGACTCCACCACAGCGCCCACTCTGGAATCAGCCAGCCTGGACGGCCAAGCATTGCCGCTCAGCAAAACCGGTGATGTCTGGCAGGCAGATGTCCCCGCCCGCGATCCCGGGCCGGCCGTCATCACCATCACCGGCAGGCAGGACGATAAGCCCTTCACCAAGAGCCTCAATTACACCGTCGACCAGCCGCTGTTAAGGGATGCTCAACAGGATTCCACCCACACGATCACCTTCGATACAGCAGGAGGAAGCCAGGCACCCCAACCCCAGCAAGTCGGCTACCCCTACGGTAGGGTGAAGCGGCCCTCCCCCGACCCGACGCGCAATGGTTACCAGTTCTACGGATGGTTCATCGACAACGTCGCCTACGACTTCAGCAAGCCTGTGACCAAAGACCTCAGACTTACTGCCCATTGGTCGTCAAACAAGTGGACAATAAGCCCTGATACGGGCAGCCAAATCGGCGGTGAAAGGACCACCATTACCCCACCAACCAATACAAACGGTATCAAGTTCAACCAGATCAGCAGCTCAAACACTGGTTCATTCTCCCTGGCTGTGGGCAGCGACGGGAACGCGTACGCCTGGGGAGACAACACGTATGGCCAACTCGGCGACGGGACGGCCAAAAACTCCAGATATACGCCGGTCATGGTTCAGAAACCTGATCGCAAGACGTATCCAGACCTGCCAACGAATTTCACCTACGTACAGGTCAGCGCCGGAGGCCGGCATTCGATAGCCCTGGGCAGCGACGGATACGCATACGCCTGGGGATACAACAGCTCTGGCCAACTCGGCAATAACACGAAAACGGATTCGCATGTTCCTGTGCGCGTACGCGACCCCGGCAGCCCTACTGATGAGAGCAGAGGACTGAAAGCTATACAAGTCAGCGCCGGATACTGGCATTCGCTGGCTCTGGGCAGCGACGGATACGTATACGCCTGGGGATACAACTGGTATGGCCAGCTCGGTAACAACACAAAAACGGATTCGTATGTTCCTGTGCCCGTGCGTGACCCCGCCAACCCTACTGATACGAGCAAAGGATTAAAAGCCACGCAGATCAGTGCTGGATACTGGCATTCGCTGGCCGTGGGCAGTGACGGATACGTGTACGCCTGGGGAAACAACGGAAACGGTCGGCTCGGCGACGGTACCACCAACGGCAAGTTAGTTCCCGTGTCGGTGATGTTCAACCCGCAGCCGGTGATCGCCGCAGCCAAGTTCGACACCAGCCCTGGCACGCATCTGACTCCTGTCAGCAACAGCAACAGCAACAGCGTCACAGTGCTCACGCCTGCACATCTGCCAGGCACGGTCACGGTCAGCGTGGAATACACGATGGGCGGCGCGGGAAACACACTGACCGACACGTCCCTCAGATACACGTACACACCTGCAGGCGTGCTCCCTCAGGCCGGCGGTGAGGGCATTCTGCTGGCCCTGGCCACCGGCATGACGGGCATGGGTGGGGTTCTGGCATCTCGCCGCCATCGGAGGGAAACACGCCAACTGTCACAAGCTTCGCACGAGTAAGAGAGGCCGGGGGCAGTGTATCAATCCCCCCGCCCCCGGCCTACACAGGGGAGCAGGGAGGAAAGGTGTCAATCAAGGCTCAAACCCCAAGAGAGCCCGACACTTCCCTCCCGCGCCCCCACCACACTTTTATCTGCTGGAGTTCAGGGCAGGCATACACACCCACATTCGGAAAAGGAGAGAAACAGAGAAACACAGACAGGCCGACATATGAAGCTTACAGCACTCAGTCAGGCAAGTCGCCGTTCATTCCCTACAACCTCATAATTTCGTAAACAATCGCTTTTCCCCAATTGCCACGCTCATTGTCGCCGGACGATTGGTTCTGGCTTGTGTGTTGTCTGCGGACTGGGTGGTAGGGTGAAAAGCGGGGGATGTCGAGAAGACGACTGGCTTGCGCCATGGTTCCTGTAATCCGATGCAGGGCTGGCATTGACAGGCAGCACGGCTTTCCGACAGGAAGAACTTTATTAGACAAGCGGCGTTGATTCCGTTTGGTGTTTGGTGAAGGGGTTTTGGTTTCATGCATGTGGTTTCCCGTCTGCGTCGCATCATGGCGATGATGGTCGTCATGATTAGCCTGTTGGCAGGCCTGGGCGTCGCATCCGCCAACGCGGCGGATGCTCCCATACTCACCGGGGGGGGGGGGTCGTCAGACCCCTCGCGTAGCTAAGCAAACCCCCGGCACCCTCCCCAGCAACGCAACCAGCACACCACTACCCACACCCTCACCAATACAAACCACCACACCATTAAACCCCGCAACGCCAAGTCCGGGCACCTCGTCATCGACTACGGGAACACCCGACAGAATGGCCTCCGCTCCGGCTGAATCAGCCAAAAAGACAGATAATCAAGCCACGCATGTAGTGCGCTTCGACCCCGCCGACGGCAGCAAGCCTACCCAGTCAACCGTGCAAACCGGCACCCTCGCCACTCCCCCGCAACAGAACCCGCAACGTGATGGCTTCCGGTTCGACGGATGGACGCTTGACGGCCAGCCTTTCGACTTCCAGACCCCCATCCTCCAAAACACCACACTGAAAGCCAAGTGGACCAAAGCCGCGGACTGGACGCTGAACCCGGACCATGGGCCCGCCACCGGCGCGCAGCTGACCATCAGCCTACCCAACCGGCAGGAGCCTCAATTCGCCAGCATTCACACTGCAGGCGAGCAGACAGTCGGCCTGACCGGCGACGGCCGCATCTACACCTGGACGCAGGACAGCACACCTAAACAGGTACTTTCTCCCGTCCAGGCTCCCGACGGGTTCCACTACCTGCAGGCCGCATCCGGCAGCCGATGGCAGGCGGCGCTCGGATCCGACCAGAAGATCTACGCTTGGAACAGCCAACAGCCCACACCCACCATCCTTAACGCCGATGGGAACATCCGATTTACCAGCATCAGCATGAACGATGACCGGCTGCTTGCCGTGAACCAGCAGGGACGAATCCACACCTATCAGGCCAGCGATGCCGACAGTCAGGGTCTGAACCTGAAATTCACAAAGCAGGCCGCAACCAGCCTGCCTGGGCAGGCGCAGGCCGTCCTCGCCGTCGCTTCCGGCAGCCAGACTCTCATCGTGGACGCGGACGGGCAGGCCTGGACCTGGGACACAAGCAACACCAGGAAAGCCAAACCCGAACGTATCAAGCTGGACCCGGACATGCGCATCATTCAAGCCCAGGCGCTCAGCCAGGGGTTCATCCTCCTGGACACGGACGTGCAGGCCTGGTACCTGGCTGGCAGCAATGCCAGCATGACCCCAGTCAGCCTGCCGGAAGGCATGAAAGCCAGCAGGATCACCGCCAACGACAGCCTGGCCATGATCACCGGCAAGGACGGCCGCATCTGGGCCTGGCAGCCAGGCAGCAAGCCCACCCGGACGGACAACGGGAATCAGCCATACGTGCAGGCCGCCGCAACCGGCAGCAGGGTCACCGCCATCAGCAGACAGGGCAGCCTATACAGGTGGAGCCTAGACGAGCAGGGCCAGCCCGGCAAGCCAGCCCGGCTCGACACCGCACAGGCGCCCATCCTGAAATCAGCCAGCATGGACGGCCAGCCGCTCAAACTCACCAGGAACAACAGCTCCTGGCAGGCGCAGATGCCCGCCCACAAGCCGGGACCAGCCGCCATCACCATCACCGGCAGGCAGGACAGCCAGCCCTTCACCAGAAACCTCAACTACACGGTCGACCAGCCGCTGGCGCGAGCTGCTGAACCACGATCCACGTTCACGGTCCGCTTCGACACGGGCGGCGGAAGCCCTATACCAGCGGACCAGCATGTCTCCTCCCCGTACGGGAGGGTGAAGCGCCCCTCACCCGACCCTGTGCGTGAAGGCTTCCTGTTCGACGGATGGTTCACCGGGGATGTCGCCTACGATTTCAGCAGGCCCGTCGACAAGGACCTGACCCTGGCCGCCCACTGGACGCCGGCAAGCCGGAACACCAAGTGGAGCATCAGCCCCGACAAGGGCAGCCAGCTAGGCAGGGAACCCGCCACCATCACCCCGCCAGACAACGCCAGCCGGGGCATCAGGTTCAGCCAGGTCAGCGGAGGAAAATACGACAGTACTGCTACCTATGGTTTTTCCTTGGCAGTGGGCAGCGACGGCAACGCCTACGCCTGGGGATACAACAACCGGGGCCAGCTCGGCGACGGGACGGGCACCGAGCGGCATTCACCGGTCAGGGTGAAGACGCCCGACCGCAGCACGTACCCGGACCTGCCCACGGATTTCACCTACGTGCAGGTCAGCGCCGGACACTTTCATTCGCTGGCCCTGGGCAGCGACGGCAACGCCTATGCCTGGGGATCCAACAGCAATGGTCGGCTCGGCGACGGGACGACCACCGACCGGAATACGCCGGTCAGGGTGAAGACGCCCGACCGCAAGGCGTACCCGGACCTGCCCAAGGATTTCACCTACCTGCAGGTCAGCGCCGGAACCGATCATTCGCTGGCCGTGGGCAGCGACGGCAACACCTACGCATGGGGAAGCAACAACCGGGGCCAGCTCGGCGACGGGACGACCACCGACCGGTATACGCCAGTCAGGGTGAAGACGCCCGACCGCAACACGTACCCGGACCTGCCCAAGGATTTCACCTACCTGCAGGTCAGCGCCGGATCCTGGTATTCACTGGCCCTGGGCAGCGACGGGAACGCCTACGCCTGGGGATCCAATACTTTTGGCCAGCTCGGCGACGGGACGGCCTCCAACAACGTCCGATCTGCGCCGGTCAGGGTGAGGACGCCCGACCGCAACACGTACCCGGACCTGCCCAAGGATTTCACCTTCGTGCAAATCAGCGCCGGAGAGCTGCATTCGCTGGCCCTGGGCAACGACGGCAACGCCTACGCCTGGGGATACAACCACGATGGCGAGCTCGGCGACGGGACAATCACCACCAGGCGGACTACGCCGGTCAGGGTGAAGACGCCCGACCACAAGACCTACCCGGACCTGCCAGAGGATTTCACCTTCGTGCAGGTCAGCGCCGGATACGCTCATTCGCTGGCCTTGGGCAGCAATGGGAGCGCCTGGGCATGGGGAAGCAACGGGGCTGGCCTGCTCGGCGACAACACCACCAAGGGCTCGATTGTTCCTGTCCGTGTGCGCGACCCCGCCAGCCCCACCGACAAGAGCAAAGGACTGCAAGCCGTGCAGGTCAGCGCCGGAGGCGCTTATTCGCTGGCCGTGGGCAGCGACGGCAACGCCTGGGCATGGGGATGGAACGGCTATGGCCGGCTCGGCGACGGCACCGCAAGCAACAAGCTGACTCCTGTGCCGGTGTCGTTCAACCTGGCTCTGGTGATCACCGGCGTCAGGTTCGACCAGACCCCCGCATCAGGGCTGACGCGCGGCGACGGCAGCAGCGTGACCGTGACCACGCCCGCACACCAGCCGGGCACGGTCACCGTCAGCGTGGACTACACGCTGGGCGGCGCACCCCAAACGCCGGACACCTCCTTGAAGTACACATACCTGCCAGCAGGCGTGCTCCCCAAGGCAGGCGGGGAAGGCATCCTGCTCGCCCTGGCCACCGGCATGACCGGCATGGGCGGGGTCCTCGCATCCCGCCGCCACCGGAGGGAACAACACCAACTCTCACATGCTTCGCACGAGTAAGAGCGGCCGGGGGCGTATCAATCCCCCCGCCCCCGGCCCTACATAGGGGGAGCAGGGAGGAAAAGTGTCACTGAAGGCTCAAACCCCAAGAGAGCCGACACTTCCCTCCCGCGCCCCCACCACACTTCCGCAGGCAGCAGCCGAGGACAGGCATGCACGCCCCTGCCCCCGCCTGGGAGAGGAGGAAACACGGCCAGGCCGGCCAAGAGGCTCAACAGCCTCCGACCAGCCCGGCCGCTGTTCATCTCCCTACCCCAGCATAATCGCGCAAACAACAGCCCCACCCCCGAACATTTAGCCTCAACCGCCTTCACTCATAGCCAAGCCTCGACGGGCCATGCTGTGAAAGTTGCGGTATCGTTACCGCACTGATATAACTGAAGGCTGTCAGAACCGTTCGCCTGCCCATGGCGGCGGTCAGGCAACCGCCGAGGTCGGCAGTCCGGCCCGGCGGCCGACCACTTCGACGAAAGGCCATGATGGCGTACGCGACGATCAGGGATGTGGCCCAACGGGCCGGTGTCTCCGTATCGACGGTCTCCCGAGCCCTCAACGACTCCGGGCGCATCTCCCCCGCCACACGACAGCGCATCAACCAGGTCATCCACGACCTGCACTATGTGCCGGACTCTCGGGCCCGGTCCATGCACTCCGCACACTCGCGCACCATCGGCCTGCTCATCCCCGACATTCGCAACTCCTACTTCGCGGATCTGGCCTACCTGATTCAGGGCCAGCTGCTCAACCACGGCTTCCAGACCCTGATCTGCACCTCCACCCAGGGCGACCCCGGCGAGGACCGGGCCCAGGTGCGCAATCTGCTGGGCCAGCACATCGACGGAGCCATCATCGTGCCCGGGCCGCGTTCCTCGCGCACCCTGGAGGAGCTGACCAGACGCGGGCTGCCTCTGGTCTGCGTGGACCGTGCCGCCGAGGGTGCCGCCGGGCGCGACGGGCGGGTCATCCCCTGCGTGGACGCCGACCCCGAGCCCGGCCTGAGGCAGGCCCTTGAGGATCTGCACGCCCAGGGCCACCGACGCATCACCCTGGTGCCCGGACCCCTCAGGGAATCGGCCACCTTCCGGGAACGCCTGGACGTCTACCGGGACCTGCTGGCAGGCATCGAGGGCATGGACGACCCTCTGGCCGACCAGGTGGAGCCCGGCACCTTCGACCCCGACATGATCGACCTCTGGGCCCGGCAGGGCATCACCGGCGTGCTCTTCGGATCCTCCCTGGATGCCATTCGCGCCATCAAAACGGCCCAGTCCCGGGGAATCGGCATCGGCGAGGACCTGTCCATGATCACCTTCGACGACCTGCCCGTCTTCCGCATCCTGACCCCGGCAGTGTCGACCATCTCCCAGCAGATCGACACCATGGGGACCCGCTGCGTGGACATGCTCCTGGCTCTGATGGCAGGCTCTCCCGTGCGGTCGGTCCGACTGCAGACCAGCTACCGCCACTGCGCCTCGGTGGGTCGCCCGCCCGCGCACACCGGCCAGGATCCCTGAACCTGTCACAGCGTGATCATCAAGGCGGACAAGCTCATCAAGGAACGGAGAAACATGATTCAAGATATGGCGGCGGCACCCGACCAGGTGCTCAAGGGACTGGATGCCATCACGGGATCCATCTCGGTGGTCGGGTCCATGAATGCGGACTACACCGTCAACACCGACCGGCTGCCCAAGCCCGGCGAGACCATCAACGGCGGTCCCCTGCAGGTGCTGCCCGGGGGCAAGTCGGCCAACCAGGCGGCGACCGCGGCCCGCATCGGCGCCCAGGTCAGGCTCTTCGGGGCCGTGGGATCCGACTCCAACGCCGACTTCCTGCTGGGGCAGCTGGGCAACGCCGGGGTGGACGTCTCCCATGTGATGACCGTGCCGGGAGCCAGCGGAACCACAGTCATCACCGTGGATGCGCGCGGCGAGAACACCATCGTCTACTCCCCCGGCTCCAACGGCAAGGTGGATGTGGACTACGCCCACCGCTCGCGCCAGGCCCTGACCTCGGCCAAGGTGCTGGGGCTGTGCCTGGAGAGCCCCATCGAGACGGTCACCGAGGTCGCGCGCATGGGCCACGAGGCAGGCATGACCGTGCTGCTCAACGACTCCCCCTTCCGCGCCGACCTGCCCGCCGACCTGATCGCCAACTCGGACCTGATCCTGGTCAACGAGCATGAGATGGCCCAGCTGCTGGGCATCGACGAGCCCGAGGACGGCGACTGGCTGGGGGCCGATTGGGACCGGATCAACCAGACCATGCAGGACTTCGGCTTCCATCGGGCCATCGTCACCCTGGGCGGCGAAGGATCCATGGTGCTGGACCAGGGCCAGACATACCGGATTCACGCCGTGCATGTGGACGCTGTGGACACCACCGGCTGCGGGGACGCCTTCATGGGCACTGTGCTTGCCGGCCTGGCCTCCGACATGACCCTGGTGCAGGCCGCCCAGCTGGCCTCCTACGTCTCCGCCTACGCCGCCACCGGGCAGGGGGCGCAGGCCTCCTACGGCACGGCCGAGCAGATTCGGCTGCGCTTCTCCTGAGACTGGGTGCCCTCCCCTGCGTTGTCAGGCCGACGAACCGTTGCGGAATGCACGACGATTCGTCGGCCTGACTGGTATCTGTGGAATACAGGCTGGATGGTTGGATATGGGATGCATACTTGTTGCCGGTTGCCAATTGCCAATTGCCGGTGCCGGTTGAGCGCAGATGTGGAATCCATATGGAACCCATACTCATTGCCGACTGAGCGCAAGTCTTCGATCCGCTCTCACTGCCTGGTGAATCCAAGCACGGAATCCGAGTTTATTGCCAGTAAAGCCCTCTAAAGGTTGGGACGTGCATTGGGGTACGCATACGTCTCGACCGTGCATGCTATGCAGAAAGCCATTCCAAGTAAGAATGCGTGTACAGCACCATGGCAAGGAACGGTATCAGGCCTCCCAAAGCCGAAGTGGCTAGACCGGTAAACGGCAATCGCCACCTGCAAAGCCGCCATCTTCCGACTCACTATCTTCCAACTCGCCGTTCAGCATCCACTCCCGATCGCGACTGCTCCGACTTATCCACTTTGGGAGAGCCCGGGACCACATTTGACCACATCATCCCTCGGACTGATGGCGCCTCCCCCCGCCCTCGAATAGTGTTGATTCCATGAACACAGTCAGTCAAACAGCGCAGCGACCAATCACCAGGTCCAACAATCGAACGCTGCTGACTGACGCTCTCTTCGCCATCCTTCTGTTGCTTCTATTGAGCGGCTCCACCGCCAATCTCAAAGATGGGGCCCTGATCCCCTTGCAGGAAAACCTAACCCTGATGTGGACTGTCCTGCTCATAGCCCCTGTCGTTATCCGTCGTCGATTCCCCGACCTGGCAGCCTGGCTCTTCGTCGCTATGGCTCTGGCTCAGCTTCTGTTGGGGCCAGCCATCATGCCCGCCGATGCAGTCTGCCTGGTTATGGTCTATTCATGTCTGCTTTACGGACGCCCATCCCTGCGTCGACTCTACCTGACCTTGGCCTGGGTCATGACGCCCCTATCTTGCCTTATCTTCACATTGGTCGATTTGAGGTTTCTGCCTCCGGGCAGAGCACAGCCGGACCGCACCTCAATGTGGCCGATCTCATTCAGAGAACTGGCGACCACCTTCCTATCGAATTTTCTGATCGAAGGGCTTTTACTGCTCGTAGCCATCGTCGCAGCCTACTGGACGCGGACCAGGCGAGATGCCCTTGACGAGGCTCGTCGACGCAATCACGCCCTGGCCCTGCAGGCAGAACAGAGCGCCGCCCTGTCTGCCAGCGCTGAGCGGGCCCGCATAGCTCGCGACATGCACGATGTCGTCGCCCACACATTGTCCATCGTCATTGTGCAGGCGGATGCCGGCAGATACGCAGCCACTGCCGATGCGAGCCTGGCCCTCAAGACCATGCGCACCATCTATCAAGAGAGCCGTCGCGCCCTACGCGAGCTGAGCTCCCTCTTCGGCAAGCTTAAATCACCGACCAACCCAGCAACCGAAACCAGCCAAAAAGCAGCAAATCCCCCTCCCAGTCAGCACCCGTCTTCCCCATCACCAACGGACCTTGCCGACATCCATACCCTTGACCAATCTCAAGCAACTGCCCAAACGAATTCCCCTTGTCAATCCGCGAACGCTGATGATCCGGATCCAGCCGGAACAGATCGCACTCAGCCAAGTCAAGCCAGCGACTATCTTCATACAAGCAAAGAGACTCCAGCTGCTAATACTGCCAAGGCCAACGTTGATACGGCCGACAATGCGTGTATTTGGCCCTCAGGTGCCACCTCTTCAAGCAATCCGCCGACCAGCTACGAATCATGGACAAACTTGATAGATGCCGCCCAACTTGCTCAGCCAGAATCTCAATTCAACCGACGCCTCAAAGGCCGACCCCACCCAGAAAAGTTGGATCGCAGCCGCGCCATGACTGCTTATCGGGTCCTCCAAGAAGCCTTGACCAACGTTCGCAAGCATGCCGCTCCGGCTTCGGATGTGCTGATTGAAGAACAGTGGCTCACAGACGGTCTGTGCCTAACCATTGACGACCAACCGCTCGATCATGCCACTACCAATTCAGATTCTCCGCCGCAGATGGACCGACCTGAGCATTCAGGTTTCGGCCTTTTGGGAATGCGCGAACGACTGACTTCCCTGGGTGGCAGCCTTCAAGCTGGTCCCAAGCCAGAAGGCGGTTACCACCTCCAGGCGCGGATTCCTTTTGCTACTCCGCCAAAACCCGACCCTGAAGCAGGAATACATGCCAACCGACAGACGCAATGGTCCCTGCGTTCGATTGTCTCCACGCTCTTCGTTTGGTTCCAACGCCATCCGTTGACGGCCGACCTGGGTTTGGTAATCGGAGTCGTATTGGTAGAAAATCCAGGTCAAGCTCTTGCCATAGCACCTGTCACTCCCCAATATGATCCAGGCCGGCCAGCAAGAATCATTGCCACACTAGCTATCACTTTGCCTCTGATTGTGCGCAGAGTCCGTCCAGACATTTGCGCCGCCATAGTGGCTGCAGTCGCCGCCCTGCTGTTGCTCTTCTCGCCCTGGCTGCCGGAAGCTGCAGTCTTGTCCCCGATCGCCGTCTATTCGGCGATGGTTTACGGTAAAAACTCCACCAGGCGCTGGGTTCCGTTCGCGGTCATCACGGATATGGTTTTGTGGGCTGTCAGATGTGCAGTCAATAACCAAGGGTGTCCCACCATTTTGTCTTACGTGACAGAAGGACCAGCAGAAGCCTCTTTTTCTGCATCCCATTTAGCGCTTTTCATAGTGATGGTCGCTCCGGCCTTGATCTGCCTGCTGACCATTCTGATTGCCTCACGCCGACGCACTCGTGGTTCGATCCTGCTTCTCCAGCAGGAGCGCGAGCGCGCGCTAAACCAGACCTTGCAGGAAAGCCAGGCTCTGGCAGCCAATCAAGAGCGTGAACTCATCGGCGCCACCATGCAGGTAGAGGTGGCCGCCACACTGAATACAGTCATTGCATCCACCGGCAAGGCCATCGCCGAGTTGAACGATTATCGAGTCAAGGGGGTGGACCCTCCCCCAGAACAGGTAGCACAAGCCTTCGGCGACATTGCAACCCAAGGACGCCAGGCCCTGGCTCGCATGCGACAACTACTCACAGTCCTGCGTCACAGTTCCAGCACTGATGTGCATTCAGACATCGACACCACCAATGACCCGGACGTGAGCCCTAATTCAGACAGGAACCATATGGTCGATCCCACCCACAAGACCGCACCTTTGCCGGCTCTTCACCCAGCCAAACCCCTGCCAGTAGATCTTGACGATCAGCCTGACAACCCTCCGCAACATTCGCAACAGGATAAGGAATCAAAGCATGTCTAATCGGACCAACCGGACTCCAGACATGAGCGTTCTTGATGATGTGCACCTCCTGTGGCGAGCACACAGGAAATGGATACACAGGAAACGAACACAGCAAACAATCAGCCCAGCAGAAGAATGGAGCATTCTATGAATCACGGACCTGAAGATCAGCTCAGGCCAGGAGTCAGTAACCGAAGCGGCTCACTTCACCATTTGGTAGTGGCTCCGTCAACAGTTATTTCGGTAACAATCACTCAGACAACCATCGCTTAGACAACACTCAATCAGACAGCGATTACCTTGGCTACAAATTGAAACCAGTCGCAATTCCTAGCCACGCTCGACTCAGATAAAATCGGATCGTGGCGCTGACCATCATCTAGCGGAAAGAAGCACGAAGTTATGGAACGAACCGAACCCATCAGCGTTGCCATCGTGGATGATCAGGATCTGGTCCGGGCTGGCTTTGCCATGGTCATCGGCTCCCAGGATGACATGACCGTGGTCGGCCAAGGCGCAGACGGCGAGCAAGCGGTGGACCTGGCTTCACGCCTGCGGCCTGACGTGATCCTCATGGATGTCCGAATGCCCGGCATGGATGGTTTGACAGCCACCCGCCGGATCACTGCTCTGTCGCCTGACCGTCCGGAGCCCAGGGTCATTGTGCTGACCACCTTCGATCTTGACGAATACGTCATGGCAGCCATAAAAGCCGGCGCATCAGGATTTCTGCTCAAGGATACCGAGCCTGAAACCCTCTTATCCTCCATCCGTACAGTTCACCAAGGCAATGCGATCATCGCCCCTTCGGCTACAAAACGACTGATCGAACATATGGCTCATGACATGCCTGGGACCGGATCCATGCCATCAGGCTCAACCTATCGCGATCCCGAAGCGGACCTGCTCACTGACCGCGAGCTGCAGGTTCTGGTTCACATAGCCCAAGGCCTGAGCAACCAGGAGATTGCCGACAATCTGGGAATCTCACTGCCCACGGTGAAAACCCATGTCACTCATATTCTTCAGAAAATCAATGCCCGCGACCGTGTCCAAGCAGTGGTCTTCGCTTACGAAAACCAT
The DNA here is from genome assembly GCF_020884755.1 of Bifidobacterium mizhiense. Classification (GTDB taxonomy): domain Bacteria; phylum Actinomycetota; class Actinomycetes; order Actinomycetales; family Bifidobacteriaceae; genus Bombiscardovia; species Bombiscardovia mizhiensis. The sequence goes on from NZ_BPWE01000001.1 coordinate 146,999, forward strand.
CTGGTATGAACCAGGCCATCAGTCAGCATCAATCGTCACTGAGCGCTTCAATGGGTGAAACCTTGACTGCCTCCCTGGCTGGCAGCACACTGGCTACCACCGCAGCCAGCAAGGCCACCGGCAGTATCAGCGCAAAAGCCGACCATGGCACGGTGAAGGTCACGGATCCTAAGGGCACAAAGACCTGATAGGCTCCTATCCACCCGAATAGCATTCCTAGAACGATTCCAGCCAGACTGGCTCCTAGGGCAATCATGCAGGCTTCGACTCCCAAGGATCGGCGAACCTGGACGCTGCTCATGCCGATTGCTCTGAGCGTGGCGGTCTCACGACGGCGTTCCAGCACCGACATCATCAAAGTGTTGGAGACCCCTATGAGAGCGATAATGACGGCAACGCCCAGCAATGCCACCATGATCGCCAGCAAGGAATCGATTCTTTCGCCCCATAGTCTCTTTTGCGTCAGCCCCCCGCTGATAGCCATGTCGTCATGCTCTCCGACAGCCTGACGTATGTCATCCAAGAGCAGTGCGGCATCACGATCTCCCTGCGTCCTGATCCAGATTTCATGTGTCTTGGTGTTTATCCCAGCGACATTCTGGGAGTCCGTGATTGCATAGACGCCACTGGTATCCAGCCCGCCGAATCCGGCAAGGACCCCAGTCAATGTTCTTCTTGCAACTGCCTCTTTTTCACGTTCAACATCCGCCTGAGGGTCAGCTATTGACAACTTCAACTGACCTCCGTTCCGGTAACCGGAATGCTTGGAAATCGTTCTGGTCGACATCAGCAGTGCATTCGACCTTTGCATACCTGGACCCAGATCCGCATGAAGCACACGCCTGATCCGTGAAGCATCCAAGGCATAGACAGTCATGGAATCTTGTGAAGGGCCTCCTGACTCGACCTTGGCATTGAATCGCTGCACCAGCTCTGCATCAGCGACACCTTTGATACGCTGAATGGCCCGCACATTATTCTTATTCAGCCCCTGACCAGATATTTCAATATCCAAGGAATAACGCTGATCAATATCCTTTGCCAAGGTCCGTTTAGTGGTTACCGCACCTGTAGCCAGAGTGGAGACCAGGGTTACACCGATCAGCAGAGCAACACCTGTGGCAGCGACTCGTGAGGGATTTCGAGCGATATTCGCCACTCCAACCCTGCAAGATGGTCCAATCCGGGACACAGGTCTACCCAGGCAACGCAGAAGAGCTGGAATCCACCGACGCGCACCTATCAGCGCACCCAGAAAAATCAGCAAAACACCAAATACCGCGAGACCTAGCAAGAGTTCCTGCTGATTAGTGGTCTGGACTGTACCGCCGGTGTTTGTCCTGACTAGCTCCCTGACACGCCAAGAGGACCAGATCACGAACGCTATGCCAATGACCGCCAACAGGATGCTGATCAGCAAACCGGTCCGTTTCCTGCTTCCTTGCTCCTGATAGTCCACTGGCTGCAGGGCTTCAAGCGGTCTGACTTTGATAGCCGAACGAGTAGACCCAAAGGCAGCCACCAAGGTTGCCAGAACGCCAAGCGCAAATGGAACCAGAAGGGCAGCAGGAGTAAGCAGAAGTGCAAGCTCCATGGTGCCCGAATGCAAACCAAAGCAATCGGCAAGACCCATCAAGCCCATGGCCAGCAGGATGCCAATCAAGGACGATATGACACCAAGAAGCAGTGCCTGCTGCAGCACGCCTAACCTGATTTGCCGTCGATCCGCACCAATAACCCTCAGCAGGGCCAGATACCTGCGCTGTCTGGCCACCATGATCTGGAAGGTGTTGGCAATCACCAAGGCAGCCACCACCATGGCCAGCACACCGAAAGTCATGAGGAAGACAGTCATGATGTTCACACCATTGCCGGTCTGCTCACTGAGCAGCCTGTCCTCCATGGCGCGACGGTCCTCCAGCCGGTATCCGTCGGGAACGTATCGACTGATGTCATGCAGTGTGTTCTGAAGTTCCTTGCCTTGGCCATCAACCTGCAGATAGACGTTTTCCACAGGAGGGGACGCCGGTCCAACCATTCCCGCCTTAGTCAGCAGACGATCAATCCGAGAACCCGTCAGCACCACAGCTCCGCCGAAGTCGTCGTACTGTCCACCACGGCTCTTGCTGATACCTGAGATGGTCAAGTTCACAGTGCCTTGGTGAACAAGACTCTCTTTATTTGAAGAATCCTGAGCACTATCACTTCCTGGCAGCATCAACAAGGACAGATGGAGGCGCACCTTATCCCCAAGGCCCACCCGGAGCCTGCCAGCGACGGAACGTGGGAGTACAACCTGATCATCTGAATCCGGCCATTGTCCCCGATCCAAATCGATAGGCATGAGCTCCTGCCTGGCACCCATAATGGCCAGAATCCCCTTGCTGGACCGACCGTTTGCTTCCGTATCCACCATGAGGTTGACATCGGGGCGCAGACCACGAACCCCCTGCAGTTTCGACAACCCCCTGCTATCGAACTCGTCGAACAGAATTGGCTTATCCTGATCCCTTCTGGCTGTCACAGCATAGTTGGCTTGACCGGAACCCATGCTGATCTCGCGGCGCATGGAGGCATTCGCCACGTTGCCAAAAAGAAGTGTCAGGCACATAAAGAGGGTGCCGATCACGATGGCCAGACCAGCCGGCATCATCATTCGCACATCGCGCTTCATCATCGTACGGGTTATCCGCCACACAATGCACCCCCTAGTCCTGTACCTGGGAATAGCCAGCAGCGCCAGCCGAAACTTGTTCAGCCAGAAGATCGTTCATGGCTTTCACCGTCGGATCCTGTCGGTCCGCAACGATCTGTCCGTCGGCAAAGACCAATGCACGGTCGGCATAGGATGCGGCATAGGCATCGTGAGTGACCATGATGACGGTCTGATTCAGCTCGCATACGGAATCACGCAGGAACTTCAGAACACCAGTGCTGGCGGCCAGGTCCAGGTTCCCCGTCGGTTCATCCGCGAAGACCAGACCGGGTTTGATTATCAGCGCTCTGGCGATGGCGACCCGCTGCTGCTGTCCCCCGGATAATTCACCGGGAAGATGGTTCAGCCTCTCCGACAAACCCAGCGTCTCTACCAGCTGCTTCATCCACGAGTTGTCGGGCCGAACGCCATCCAGTACCAGCGGCATGAGGATGTTCTGTTTGGCCGTAAACATAGGCAGCAGGTTGAAGCTCTGGAAGATGAATCCCAGATGTCGCCGCCTGATCAGGGTCAGCTGACGGTCGTCCAGTCGTGTCAGGTCGACTCGGCCAGCCTGATCGATCGATGAATGATGACGATGTCTGCTCTTCGGCTGCAGAAGATCAGCGGCCATATAGACATGGCCAGAGGTGACAGTATCCAGACCGGCCAGAACGTGCATGAGCGTTGACTTGCCCGAACCTGAAGGCCCCATGATGGCCGTGAACCGGCCACGTTCAAAATTCACGTCAATTCCGCGCAGGGCATGGACAGCATTCGAGCCTTGCCCATAATCCTTGGTCAGCTGCCTGGCGCTGACGGCCGGCGGTCCCGCGACGCCTGGGCCTGCACTGTCGATTAACCCTTGTGAAGGTGAAGTATCCGCTTTGTTCTGCATGGTGCTCCTTATCCGCCAGGAAGCCTTTTTCCCGTTAGCTTCCGACCCTATGCGGCTATCAACTGCCGCGATATGGTCCCTAGGAGGGATGAAAATAATCATTCTTACGGATGAGTGCGCTGAAAAACACTTCCTGTTAGGCTGGCACCATCCAAATCAACGCGGGGCGGCGGGGATGGACATCTGGGAGATGAAGAACATCATGTTCAGCGCAAAAGACGTGAGCCTCAAGACATGCAACCATCTGATCAATGGATTGCAACAGTTACCTCGATCCCCTTGATTGACTCCGGGAATATCAAGGTCCCTTCGCTCAAGCCGGCTCGCTTCCAAGCAGCAGCAGTGAAGCCGGCATCTGGGGAGACAAATCAATCATTTCCGGCGCCGACCAAGGCGCGCTGAGATAAAGGCTGTGCTTATGATGCACGCAGGTTGCTTGCCGTCATTCCTCAGCAAGAGCCACAACCGGTGGAGTCCTGTTGACGCGTCTTGCTGGCAGGACGCTTGCCAGGATCGCCGCTACGAGCGCCACCACCAGAATCACCAGTCCAGTGGACCAGGGAATGGGGAAAGCCACAGTCCCCAGAGAGGAGAAGATCTCATAGGCTGCAGCCCAGCCGAAGAGCAGGCCCAGGACCATGCCAGACAAGGACGACCCCAGGGCTATCAGCCCTGATTCCACAGCCAGGGACCGTCTGATCTGCTTGCGGGTCATCCCGATGGCCCGCAGAGTGGCGGACTCACGCCGACGTTCCAGCACCGAAAGGGAAAGCGTGTTGGCAACGCCGATCAAGGCGATGGCAACTGCCACCGCCAGCAGGGCCAGGATGATCTTGAGCAGGTTGTCGATGGTCCGGTCCCACTGTTGCTTCTCAGCCAGCCCGCCCTTCACGGAAACAGCCGAATACCCAGAAAGCGCACTCTTCACCTTGTCTATGAACGCCGAGACTGTTGGCGAGCCATCGACCTTGGCCCAGATCTGCACGGTCTGAGGCTGAACGCCATTGAGCGAGGATGAGTCGGTCAGGCCATATAAATCGCTGGCATCAATCCCCTGGAAGGGCGCGTAGACACTGGTCACAAAGAGTCTTTGAGCCACCGATGCGGATCCGCCTTGAGCGTCGCCTTGAATCGGGTTGAGTACATTGAGCCCCAGATTTCCGCCGTCATGAAAATCCTTCTGTTTATCCATGAGGCTTTTGGGAAGCAGAAGGGCATCTTGTCCGGAAAGATCCTTGCCGACCTTGGCATTCAGGAGGCGATCGATCTTGTTTGAATCCAGAGCGAAAATAGTCATTCCTGCACCGTTCTGGCCGCCTGATTTGACCATGGCAGCATACTGGGGCACCAGTTCGGCCTGTGCGACCCCGTCGATCCGTCGAATGGCGCTCAGAGCCTTGTCATCCAGACCATCGGCACTAATCTGCAGATCTACCGAGTAGTGCTCATCCAGCATGTCGGCCATGGTCTGCTTAGCGCCGGCGGCGCCTGTGGTCAGGGTGGCGACCAGCGTCACGCCAATCAGGAGGGCGGTACCCGTAGCCGCCACACGGGAATGATTCCGAGCTATGTTAGCCACGGCGATTGTGGACGAGGGTCCAATCCGCGAAACCAGGGAACCGACTCCCTTGAGCATGAAAGGAATCCAACGATTGGCGCTGAAAAGGATACCTAGGAAGGCAAGGACAATGCCGATGACAGCCATGGCAGCGACGATATTCGGCCCGTCTCCGGATGCTTTGCTGGCCTTGTCTGCCGTGACATTAAGCCTGACCTGCCAGAGAGACCAGACCGTCATGGTGATGCCCAGCAGAATCATGACCACACTGACAAACAGACGTATCCTGCTCGTCCGCTTGTTCTGCAGAAGATCGGCAGGCCTCAGCGCCTCCAAAGGACTGACCCTGGTAGCGGCCCATGAAGATCCCAGGGAAGCCAAGACCGTAACGACGATGCCGAAAACGAGAGGCACCAGGATGACTGCCGGAGTCAGCTTCAATTGGAAGTAGAGGGAACTCGTATGAGCCTTGGCTACACCCAGAATGGCCATGATGCCGATGGCGGCGCCGACCCCGATCAGGGAGGCCACAGCCCCCAGGATGACGGAGCGCAACAGGACGCTGGCCCGGACCTGCCCCTTATTGGCGCCAATCGTCCTCAGGAGGGCCAGGTAGCGACGTTGCCGAGCCACCATGACCTGGAAGGTGTTAGCTATGACGGTGGCAGCCACGAACATGGCCAGCGTGCCAAAGACCAGAAGGAAAGTGGTCACGGGGTTTTGGGAGCCGCCGAGTGCGGTCTTGACCAGTCGGTCCTCCATAGTGTGACGGTTTTCAAGGGAATAGCCGGAAGGCATGAGCTTGCGCAGAGAGGCCAGACTCCCATCGAGGTCGCTGCCCTGTCCGGCAACATTCAGGTAGATGTTCTGGGCATACAGGTTACCCATGTTGCCAAGACCTGCTGTAGCCATCAAGGCATCTATGGTCTTGGGGGTCAGCACGATTGCGCCGCCCGATTCGCCAAACCTGCCGCCCTCGTTGCCCTGGTTCGAACTGACACCCGACAAAGTCAGCGGCCTCGATACGAACCTGCCCGCAACCTGGTCAGCGCTGGCTTGCCCTTTCGGCCCAAGGTCCTCGGAAATATAGAGCATGTCAGGCGAGAGGTTCAGATTCACCTTGTCGCCCAGAGAGAGTTTGAGCCTGGACACAGTCGGCCCGGGTAGGACCACCTGGTCATCAGCGCTAGGCCAGGATCCCTTGGACAGACCGACCGGCATCAGCGACGAATCCGCCATAGGAATGGCAATCACGCTCTCGCTCTTGACCTTGCCGGCGCGGACATCCGCCATGAGCTGCGTGTCTGATCTGACTGCGTGAACACCTGGGACTTTTGCCAGCTCCTCGGTTTTGAAGTCCTTTACCCTTTTCTGCTCTGAATGGTTGCCTTCCGCTGGGATGATGGCGTAGTTGGCCTGGGCGGCATCGGATGAGACCATCCGCCGCATGGAAACATCCATGGTGTTGCCGAAGAGGAAGGTCATGGCGATAAACAGTGTTCCGACAACAATGGCGATGCCAGCGGGAATCATCATGCCCAGGTCATGCCGCATCATTTTCCTAGCAACGAACCACATGAGCATTCCCCTCAGCGATGAGCAGCCGAGTCAGCTGTAGCTGCGGAGCCCATGACTTCCTCGGAGAGCAAAGCGTTCATGGAATCCACGGTTGGTCTGTCCTGATCTGCCACGATTCGCCCATCCGCAAACACCAAAGCCCGATCGGCAAAGGAGGCCGCGAAGACATCATGCGTGACCATGATGATGGTCTGCCCCAGCTCGCGAACCGAATCCCGCAGGAAGCTGAGCACCTCGGTCGAGGAGGCTGTGTCCAGGTTTCCGGTGGGTTCGTCCGCAAAGACAATGGAAGGTTTGGTGATGAGGGCCCTGGCGATGGCCACACGTTGCTGCTGGCCACCCGAAAGCTCGCTGGGCCGGTGAGTCAGCCTCTCCTCCAGGCCCAGGGTCTTGGCCAGAACCTCCAGCCAAGCTGTGTCTGGCTTGGCCCCATCCAGGATCAGAGGCATGAGGATATTCTGCTTGGCCGTAAACATGGGCAGGAGGTTGAAACTCTGGAAAATGAAGCCCAGACTCTGGCGCCTCAAGAGGGTCAGCTGATTGTCGTTGAGCTTGGTCAGATCGACCACGCCCCTCCGCCCTCCTTGACGACGGGCCCGCCTGCCCTTCACACCGGCGGCATCGGTCCCGTTCAGGTAGACATGTCCGGAGGTAACGGTGTCCAAGCCCGCCAAGGTGTGCATGAGGGTGGACTTGCCCGACCCGGAGGGACCCATGATGACCGTGAACCTACCCCGTTCGAATTCGACATCTACACCCCGCAGGGCATGGACCAGGTTCTCCCCACTCCCATAGTCCTTGGTCAGTCCCTTGGCCTTGATGGCCACCTGAGCGATCTGCCTCGGTTTCCCCGCACCGGACGACGAATCGGAAGACACCCTCGTCTTTGCTCCATGTTTCATACTCCCATCTTACCCACCAGAACGTTTCCGCCTGACTGGTCAGGTGCTCTCTGCCACTGGAGAGAGGGAATGAGAGGGCATATACAAAGGTGCCCATCGAAACGTAATGAGGTTTCGACAGGCACCTTCTGCTTCTGTGCCTTCTCGGTCATATATCGCGCAGATATGGCACCAAGAAGGAAGTGTGATTGCCGGTTACTTGGCCAGACCGGACTCCTTCAATGCCTGGAAGGCACCCTTGAGGTCATCCAGAATGTCCTCGATGTTCTCCGTGCCGATGGAGAGCCTGATGGTACCGGGATGGATGGCCTGATCCTCCAGCTCCTCCGGCGTCTCCTGGGAGTGGGTGGTCGATGCCGGATGGATGGCCAACGACTTCACATCAGCCACGTTGGCCAGGAGGGAGAAGAGGTGCAGGTTGTTGATGAAGACCCTGGCCGCATCCTTGCCGCCCTTCAGATCGAAGGTAAAGATGGAACCAGCGCCGTTGGGGAAGTAGCGCTTGTAGAGCTCGTGGTCGGGACGCCCCTCGATGGCCGGATGGCTGACCGACTCCACCTCCGGCACGGTCTGCAGGTAATCCACTACCTTCAGGGCGTTCTCGACGTGACGCTCAACCCTCAGCGAGAGCGTCTCGGTCCCCTGCAGGAGGAGGAAGGCTGCAAAGGGCGAGATGACGGCACCGGTGTCGCGCAGGAGGATGGCGCGAATGCGGGTGACGAAGGCCGCAGCGCCCAGATCCTGGTAGAAGCGCAGGCCATGGTAGCTGGGGTCAGGCTCGGTCAGGGTGGGGAACTTGCCGGGCACTGCCGCCCAGTCGAACTGTCCGCCTTCCACGACGACCCCGCCCAGGGTGGTGCCATGGCCGCCGATGAACTTGGTGGCCGATTCCACGACGATGTCAGCCCCGTGCTCCAGCGGACGGAAAAGGTAAGGAGTGGCGAAAGTGTTGTCGACGATCACCGGGAGGTTATGGTCATGAGCGATCTTGGAGATGGCCTCAAAATCGGGCAGGTCGGCGTTGGGGTTGCCGAAGGTCTCGAAGAAGACCAGCTTGGTATTGTCCTGGATGGCCGACTCGAAATTGGACGGGTCCGAAGGATCCACGAAGGTGGTCTCGACACCATCGCGGGGCAGAGTGTGCTTGAGGAGGTTGAAGGTGCCGCCGTAGATGTTCTTGGAGGACACGATATGGTCCCCGGTCTGGGTGATGTTCCGGAAGGCATACTCCACCGCTGCCGCTCCCGAAGCCACGGCCAAACCGGCGGTGCCGTTCTCCAGGGCGGCGATCCTGTCCTCGAAGACCCCCTGGGTGGAGTTGGTCAGGCGGCCATAGATGTTGCCCGGGTCCTTCAGAGCGAACCGGGCCTCGGCGTGATCGAAGTCGTGAAAGACGTAGCTGGTGGTGGCGTAGATGGGCACGGCCCGGGAATCAGTGGCTGGGTCGGCCTGCTCCTGGCCCACGTGGAGCTGAAGCGTCTCGAAATGGTACTTGTGCGGGTTCTGGTCGGTCATGTCGATTCCTATCTGTTGGTGACGTGCGTCCTCGTCCATGTTCTTGAATGTGACCATAAGCGGCACAAGCCCACCTGTTCAAGCCAGAAGGGACTTTTCGGTATCGTCCTTTTTTATAACAGCTTCCAAAAGGTTGAAAACTGGCCTTTTTTATCTCGCCATTGCACACGCGGCGGTTTCCGTTTAACCCCTCCGCTGTAGAGTCGAGTAAGCGACGGAGAAGACTCCGCTGCGAACAGCCTCAGCAGGCATGAAGGAGTTCAAAGATGGCCGGACAGACGGACGATCAGAACAGGCTCTACCAGCGCGACAGCAAGTACATCCCCCGAGTCGCCGCTGTGCATGACATGTGCGGGTATGGCAAGTGCTCGCTGACGGCCGCCATTCCCATCCTTTCGGCGGCCGGATGCGACGTTTGCCCGGTGCCCACCGCCCTGTTCAGCGCGCACACCATGTTCAAGGACTACACCTTCCATGACACCACCGAGATGCTGCCGGGATACTTGGATGCCTGGCAGAAGGAAGGCGTCGAACTGGACGGGATCTACAGCGGGTTCCTGGGCAGTGCCGAGCAGGTCGACATCATTCAGCGCATGTATCGCGAATACCCCAAGGCCCTGCGGCTGGTCGACCCGGTCATGGGCGACGGCGGATCCATGTACCCCACCTACACCGAGGAAATGTGCCGGGCCGTGACCAATCTGGTCGATGGGGCCGACCTGCTCATGCCCAACTTGACCGAGGTCAGTCTGCTGACCGGCATCGACTATGAAGGCCAGGACCTCGACGACGCCCAGGTTGGCGAGCGTCTGGGCCGCCTGCTGGACATGGGCGCGAAAAACGTCATCATCAAGGGCATCGACCGGAAGGACGGCAAGCTGCGCAACTTCGTGGCCTCGGCAGATCATGGTGGAGTCAGCGAGCGCACCGAGCTGGTCCACGACAAGCTGCCATTCATGATCCACGGAACCGGCGATGCCTTTGCCTCCAGCCTCTGCGGGGCACTCTTTGCAGGACGAGGCCTGGCCGATGCCGCCCGGATCGCCGGCGAATTCGTCCGCTCAGCCATGCAGCACACGCGCAATCAGCCTGACTATCAGCAGCGCGGGGTCAGCTTCGAGCTGGACCTGGGGCAGATGACCGGATTGGTCGGGTAAGGCGGTCACCTACACCTCAGGTAATAGCGTCATAGATCAACTGACCACAGGTTTCCATAGGACCCCGGAGCATTCCCTGCTTCGGGGTCTTCTTATATCCCCCCCCCATGAGGTGAAACTCGGTAGCCGCCTACAGATAGGCATCCATGCGAAATTGACACTTTGTCAAAGCCGGTTTTATACTTAAATCGTCAATGTTGACAAAGTGTCAAAGTTCAGTTCCTGGGGTCGGCAGACTCCGGAAGGACAGGAAGTAACCATGCAGGCATCAGCTACAGAAGACGGGTCAGTTGTCGCTCCGCGACCCTCGCGCAAGAGGTCCAGGAAAAGCGACGAAATCGTCCAGGCTGTGATCGATATCTGCAGGAGCAAGGGATTCTCTCACATCACCATCAAGGACATCGCCAAGCAGGTGGGGATGACCAGGTCCCTCTTCTACCACTACTTTCCCGACAAGGAGACCCTGGCCCAGGCCATGGTGGACAAGTCCGTCAACCAGGTCCTGGCACGAATGGAGGAATGGAACAGGAAGCGGACACCTGGCGACGTCAAAGGAGCACTGGAGACCGTCGTACAGGTGGCCCGGTCGGTCATCGCCGACAACAGCCCACTCCGACAGCAGATGATCCACTCGGGCAACGGAGGGCTCTACACGCGATTCGTGGACCAAGTCTCCACGGCCATAGCCGACTACTTCTGCCGGACAGCAGTTCAGGACTTCGCCAGACACCACCAGGATCAATTGCCCATCGACCATGTGCGTGAAATGCTGATCGTTCTGATTTCCGGTTTCATCACCCTCCTTAGAGTGCAGCCGGACACCAGCGACGAAACCTTCATCCGGATGGCCGCCCAGACGCTCCACCTGGAGCCCTACCTGTAAAGCGACGGCGTCCTTCCCGACTTCCGCTGCCAAGAACCAAACCAACGAACGCCTGACACAGAACAGAAGAAAGGACATCGTCATGTTGTTCCAAGTCTACGGAGCCAACGCCCCCTACCAATGGCTGGGCTGGATTCTGGTCTTCGCATGCCTGATCGGTCTCAACGAGATCGCCAGGCGGAGCAAGACTGGAGGCATCATCTGCTTCCTGGCCATTCCTGCTGCCCTGACCGCATACTTCCTGACCATCTACGTATCGGCGGCCTTCGGGGCCGACTGGGCGCTTCATAACCCAACCTACGTCCATATGACCAGCTGGTTCCACTATGCCAAGCTCTATGCCGCCACCGCTGGCTGCATCGGCTTCATGGCCCTCAAGTACGGATGGGGCAAGATCGGCAAATCCCACTGGTTCAAGTGCTTCCCCTTCATCATCGTCGCCATCAACATCCTGATCGCCGTGGTCTCCGACTTCGAATCCGCCTTGCGCGGGTGGGGCGGAACCTGGGTGTCCACCGAGGGCATCACTCTGATGGGCGGCTGGCACAACATCTTCAATGGGGTGGCGGGCCTGATCAACATCTTCTGCATGACCGGAATCTTCGGCATCTACGCCTCCAAGGACCGTCGAGACATGCTCTGGCCCGACATGACCTGGGTCTTCATCATCTCCTATGACCTGTGGAACTTCTGCTACACCTACAACTGCCTGCCCAACCACGCCTGGTACTGCGGCCTGGCCCTCCTCCTGGCGCCCACCTTCGCGAACTTCCTCTGGAACAAGGGAGGCTGGATCCAGAACCGGGCCAACACCCTGGCCATCTGGTGCATGTTCGCTCAGGTCCTGCCCATGTTCCAGGATTACTCGGTCTTCTCAACCCAGTCGGTCAACAAGGCCGGGGTCAACCTGACGGTCTCCATCCTCTCCCTGGCCGCCAACGTGCTCGCACTGGGCTACATCCTGGTCCGTGCACGCCGTCAGCACATCAACCCCTGGACCCAGGAGGTCTTCAAGGGAACCAGGGACTTCGACCAGGCCATCGCCCGTGCCGACATGAATGTGGTCACCGCGGCCTGATTCCTTCAGCCAGGCTACTAGGACCGATATGGATGTGACGCGGTTGCCCGAGGGCTGCGTCGCATCCATCTAGTCCTCGTCAATCAGAAATTCGATTAATACCTAACAAATCAGCCATTTAGGCTATACAGCAATTCAGCAGCAGGAGACCAGAAAGTGCTTCTCAGGAAATCATCGGTTGCACCTCCTGGTCTCCTTTGATCTCTTTGGATCCCCACTCCCCTCATCCGGGTGAGAGACAGCGACGAAGATCATCACAGGCTCTTTTTGTCTTGTCATATTCGCTGATTCCTTTATCTGCCTGTTGCCCTGCGTCCCTCACTTACTCGCTCTTCCAAGGGCTACTTGTTTCTACTTCCTTGATTTCTGCTTTTGGTTTCTGTTTCTTTGGTTTCTGCTTTCTCTCGTTTGTGCTTTCACCTCTATTTCAACATTTTTCTTCTTTCTGCCTCTGCCGCCCCTACTAATACTTGGATGAGTGCAACTGACACAAGGTCAACATCGGAAATCCACTTGTTCATCCACTTTGTCGCTATCGCAGGCTCATTCGACCACATGTCTGGTTCGAATTGTCGCCGACTTCCTCCCAGTGGTCTTCTAGAAACATGGACACACAAGCACTGACCAGACCAACTAATCACCACACAGTCATCAATGACAGGAACGAGAGAACCGGTACCGACGATATAATTGCAGATCCATCGATCACGCAGTCCCTAAACGCTCTGCCCGATTTCAAAGGATCTGCTGATGATCCAGAAATCAATCAATCTTGGACGACCACATCAGATACAGGCAACGATGAATCTATCGACATAGGGCTGGCAGATATTGAACGACAGATCAGAGCTAGCAGCATAAACAGCCGAGAGCTAGGACGATTGGGCGAGGACTACGCCTGCCAGTGGCTGCTGCAACGCAACTGGAAAATCCTGGCCCGAAATTGGAGAAGCCGGTTCGGTGAGCTGGACATCATCGCACTGGATCCGGAGGCGACTCTGGTATTCGTTGAGGTCAAAACCAGACGCACCGGTCGGTTCGGATCCCCAGAACAGGCTGTCGGCCCACGCAAACAGACTCACCTTCGCCGCGCTGCAGTCCAATGGCTGATCAGCCATGACCGAGATCCCAGCGCACGGCATCGCGGCACCCGTTTCGATGTCATCAGCCTGTCAGTCAAGTCCGACCCCAGTAGAAGCATGCATTCCGAGAACCCCTATCCCCTGGCTTCCAGTCAGGCATCCGCCAAGGCCGCCACAGGATCCAATTGTTCGGGCAGAGGCGGATGGAATCCGGGATCAGTCTTCCTCAGGCACACCAGGGAGGCCTTCTGATGCGTCTTGGATCCGCTGAATCCGTGGGATTGATAGGCCTCAAGGCCTTTCTGATCCACGTACAGTCCTTCATCTCCCCAGGTCTGCCCTACTTCTCCATCATCGGTCTGCCGGATGCCTCCTTGTCGGAATCAAGGGAACGGGTTAAATCCGCCTGCTCGGCCTGTGGATTCCGGTGGCCGCAGACCAGGGTCACCGTCAACATGTCCCCAGCTTCAAAACCCAAGCATGGCTCCTCACACGACCTGGCCATTGCGACCAGCGTCCTCGAAGCCGGCGGGGCACTGCCGACGGAAGGCCTGGACCATACGGTCATCCTGGGCGAACTCAACCTGGATGGCACGATTCTGCCCATCAACGGTCTGCTGCCCATCCTGACGCAGGCCAGATCCCAGGAGATCACGCGGGCTTTCGTCCCTGCAGACAATCTGGACGAGGCTCATCTGGTACCCGATATCGAGGTCGTGGGACTACGCCACTTGGGCCAGCTTATCCAGGCCTTGGGCGGGCGAAGCAGGATCACCGCCCCTGAGCTAGACAGCCACCTAGACACCGACAAATCGACCGCCATAGCGAAGACGCATCCCAGAATCGGGCAGCATGAAGACAACTCCCCCGCCAATGCCAACCCATCTCCGCCCAAGCCGGACATGGCTGACGTGATTGGCCAGGAGGAGACCAAGTGGGCCATGATGGTGGCTGCAGCCGGCGGTCACCACATGCTCATGGTCGGCCCTCCAGGAGCCGGCAAAAGCATGCTGGCTGAACGGCTTCCCAGCATCATGCCCGCCCTGGACGCTGTTCAACAGCTGGAGGTCGCCTCTATCCGATCCCTGTGCGGCACGCTGAGCCAGTATGGGATCTCCGATGTGCCGCCTTTCGAGGCTCCTCATCATACGATCTCCATGGCGGCCATGGTCGGAGGCGGCGCCGGACTGGCCACCCCCGGTGCCATCACCCGTGCCCACCGAGGCGTCCTCTTCATGGATGAGGCTCCGGAATTCTCCCCAAGGGTGATCCAATCCCTGCGCGAGCCTTTGGAGATCGGGCGAATCTTCCTGTCCCGGGCCAAGGGCAGCACCACCTTCCCGGCTCGTTTCCAGCTGGTCATGGCTGCCAACCCCTGCCCTTGCGGGTACGGATACGGTACCGGCGAGCGCTGCACCTGCACGCCCCGCGAACGTCTCCGCTACTGGAACAGGCTGTCCGGACCAATCATGGACCGCATCGACATCCAGACCACGGTCCCCCCGGTGACCGACCCCGGATTCGACGACCACCGTCCACGCCAGCACAGCGCTCAGATCCGCCAGCGTGTGACCCGCGCCCGCCACACGGCAAAAGAGCGTTTTCGCAAGCAAGGTTGGACCTGTAACGCTCAGATCAGCGGCGAATGGCTGCGTCAGAACACATCAGCCAAGGCACGTTCGGTCGTCGATCAGGCCCTGCGCAGGCAACGGATCAGCCTGCGCGGGGCCGACCGCACCATGCGCCTGGCGTGGACTCTGGCAGACCTGGACGGGCGGACCAGCCCCGGTGCCGACGATGTGACCACCGGCATCCTGCTCAGAACAAAGGCCGTCTGAGATGGCCCAACCCATGATGAAGACCATGCCCGACGGCCAGCCGCTACCGATGACCATGGTCGAAAGCGACTGGCTTGCCAGAACCGTGCTGACTCTGGCGGCAGATGGTCCCGATGCTTTTATGATTGCTTGTCTGCTGGGCTCGGACCAGGCGGCCGATCTTTGTCGAAATCTGATCGAACTGAGAACGCCGAACCAGGCAGGGACTGACGGCCATCATGATGCTGCTCGCACGAGACTGGATGAACGCTTTCTGAAGGGGACGGCTCGGTGGGGACGACAAACAAACCCCCAGGACCTCACCCGGTTCCACAAGATCAGCAACTCCTGGCGGAGACGCCTGACACCCTTGCTTGCCATGGACACCGATCAGGTGCGGACCATGATGACTGGCGGTGGCCGATTCTGGGTGATGACCCCAAGCGATCCCTGCTGGCCAGGCCAGGTGGATGACCTTGCACGCCGCTCCGACTGGGCCCCTCCCCTCTGCCTGTGGGGGCAAGGCAATCCCGAAACATTGATCTGCTGTGACCGACCCTTGGCCGTGGTCGGGTCAAGGACATGTGACGAGTATGGCCGGTCCACTGCTCACCAGTTAGCCAGGAAGGCCGCTGGCGAAGGCCATCTGGTCGTCTCCGGCGGGGCCATGGGCACGGATGCTGCCGCCCACTGGGGAGCCCTGGCTGCTGGCGGCGGACGCACGGTCGCCGTTTTTGCCGGAGGCTTGCTGCATATGGGTCCCAAACGCAACAGCCGTCTGTTCGAAAACATCGAGGAAGATGGCGGCGCACTGATCAGCGAACTGCCGCCCGGAACCATCCCCGAGGCGCGTCGGTTCCTGCTGCGCAACCGGATCATCGCCGCCCTAGCCTCCGACATCGTTGTGGCACAGGCCCGTCACCGATCCGGCGCGTTGAACACAGCCAACTGGGGAGTCGAGTTGGGTCGTCGAGTACTGGCCGCTCCTGGCAGAATCGATCAACCGGAAAACACCGGCTGCAACCGGCTCATCCATGAGGGCAAGGCGGAGCTACTCCTGTCTGCATCCGACATCCGAGACATTTGCCACCCTGCCCATGGACCGGTTCACCCCGGCAAGTCCGTCCGTCAAGATGTCTCCGCTTCAGTCAGTACCGCCGAATCATGTGATAACCAAATCAACAGGCAGAACGCGCGACGCACACCGATGGTTGGTTCGGATCATCGGGCCCAGACCATAAACGGCGGTCAACCGGACCCAACCGTGCTCAAACAATCCCGGACTGATAGAGACGGACCCTCAACCCAGCCATCAAATTCGGGAACTGACAGTGAATGCAAAAAAGCAGATGACGAGCGTCTAACAAAAGAAGAGGCAA
Organism: Bifidobacterium mizhiense; assembly: GCF_020884755.1. GTDB lineage: Bacteria > Actinomycetota > Actinomycetes > Actinomycetales > Bifidobacteriaceae > Bombiscardovia > Bombiscardovia mizhiensis. The sequence goes on from NZ_BPWE01000001.1 coordinate 163,541, forward strand.
CAGTGCTGGCGGCTATCCGCACCTGCCAGCGCCGGAATGGTCCGCCCATGACGGGACAGCTTCGCGCTGAACTGGCGAATCAAGGACGTGAGCTCTCCGTCAGACATCTGATGCAACTGCTGGGGTCCCTAGAGATTCGCGGTCTAATCAGTCTGCAGGGCGGATGCGTCGTAGCTGAGCACCCGAAGAATCAGGCCTGCCAGCGGCAGCGGTCCAAATCCACCACCCAGCCGTCTGCACCAGCCAACTCGTCACTACGCGGAGGGACAAAATGAACGCCCTCATCCTCCAGCAGCTGACGCTGACGTTCCGGACCACCAAAGGCGAATCCCGGCGCCAGAGAACCATCGCGGAAGACCACACGATGGCAGGGAATCACCCCGGGTTCGGGGTTGTCGTGAAGTGCATAACCCACGAATCTGGCGTTACGTGGGTGACCAGTCAGGGAGGCGACCTGACCGTAGGTGGCCACCTTGCCGCGAGGGATCCGCCTGACGACCTGATAAACCTGCTGGGAGAAGGAAAGTTCGGTCATAAGACCCATTCTGCCCGCGTTAGCAGACATGGACCCGAAGGGCCACCACTATCAACGGGTTGTGACAGTATCAATGGTATGAATCCGCAGAAGGTCAGAAGCCGCTATGATGCCGTCATCGTCGGAGCCGGAGCGGCCGGGTTGTCAACCGCTCTGGGACTGTACAGGGCTCTGGAGAGCGACAGGAGCGAAAGCAGCTTGTCACCAAAGGTCCTGGTCGTCTCCAAGTTGCAGCCTCTGCGATCCCACACCGGCTCAGCAGAGGGCGGTATCGCGGCCAGCCTGGGCAACCAGGAAAAGGACGACTGGCGCTGGCACTACTACGACACCATCAAGGGCAGCGACTGGTTGGCTGACCAGGATGCCGTGCGGATTCTGGCTGAGCAGGCCCCGGGCATCATCATCGAACTGGAGCATGACGGGGTGGCCTTCTCAAGGACTGAAGACGGGCACATCGCCCAGCGAAAGTTTGGCGGCCATACCGCCGATTATGGCGGCCACCCAGTCAGGAGAGCAGCCTATGCAGCCGACCGTATCGGCCACCAGATCCTGCACGCCCTTTGGCAGCAGTGTCTGCGTCTGGGAGTCGAGTTCGCTGAGGAATGGTATGTGACCGATCTGGTCGTGGATCCGCCTGCTGATGAGGAAACCGGCGGCCAGGCCCGTGGACTGATCGTCCTGGACACCCACGCCGGCAAGCTGCAAGCCATCCAAGCCGACAATATCGTCCTGTGCACGGGCGGGGCCGGCCGACTCTTCCATACAACCTCCAACTCCTGGGATCTGACCGGTGATGGCATGGCACTCGCCTTGCAGGCCGGTCTGCAACTGGAGGATGTGGAGTTCATCCAATTCCATCCCACCGGCCTGGGCCACACCGGCATCCTGCTGTCGGAGGCCTCCCGCGCAGAAGGCGGCGTGCTCAGGAACAGTCAGGGCCGGGCCTTCATGCAGGACTACGCGCCGGGACACGGCGACCTGGCCGCCAGGGATGTGGTCAGCCGTTCCATCATGGCCGAGATCGATGCAGGTCGTGGGGTGGCCGATCCATCGAACCCGGACGGGCCTCATGATTGTGTCTGGCTGGACATGACCGGTATTGATAGCCAGCGCATGACTGCCCTACTCCCCCAGGTCACCGAGACCATCCATCGCTACGCCCACCTGGATCCCACTGTGGACATGGTTCCGGTCAAACCCACCGCCCACTACACCATGGGAGGCATCCCTATTACCGATCGTGGCCGCGTCTATCGCTGGCAGAATGGCCACCGTCGAATCGTCGACGGACTGTTCGCCGCCGGGGAATGCTCCTGTGTCAGCGTTCACGGAGCCAACCGACTGGGCGGCAACTCCCTGCTGGACGCCTGCCTCTTTGGCACCAGGACCGGGCAGACCATCGCCGCCGCCATGACCAAAGCCGACGAGCCAAACGATATGATCGACACGTCTCCGCTCACACAAGCTCTGGAAAAGCGTCAGGCCTTCCTGGACGAGTTGCTGGCTGGCGCAAGCAAGGGCGAACCCTCGGAACCAGCATTGGCTGACGACCAAGGCGAAGCCTCCGACCCCGGTGACGAGGCCAGCCTGAACAACCCTTATGCGCTGATGGGCCGACTGGGAGGGCTGATGGAGGAGGCCGTTGCCGTCCGATGCGATCAGGGCAGCATTGAAAAGGGTTTGCGCGGTCTGGATCAACTGGAAACTGATGCAAAACAGCTGAGTGCGCACAGTGAGACAGCAGTACTCAACCAGGAGGTCACCGCCATCATGGAAGTGGACAACCTGCTGACACTGGCCCGGGCCGTGCTGAATGCCAGTCTGCAGCGTCAGGAATCCCGCGGCGCCCTGTATCGCAGCGATTATCCGCAGCGTGATGACGAACACTATCTGGCTCACACCATGATCGATGCCAAGGAAGACGTCTCCTGGCAGCCTGTTCATATCGTCGACATGCCTCCCAAGGGCCGCAACTACTGATGGACCCCGATTATGGACTCTGAATCCAATCTGGTCAGACGAGCACCTAATCGAGACCTATTCAGGTCAGTCAGGGATTAGGATGGAGTCCGCGCATATCAATGGGCATCGGGCCATATCCCGAGCAAGGACAGGAGCAACCGTGACATCACAGTCCACCGGCTCAGACGGATCCAAGGCACCAGCACCGGACCGCGATCCCCGTCCGGTGACCTTCCGAATAGCCCGGTTCACCCCACGACCCCAATCAGAGCGTCCGGGACGAACCAACCCATTCGCCAAGAGCAACCCCTTTGCCACAGCTGGCAACCGACGGGCCCGAGGCCGCCGCTGGACGCAGGAGTACACGATCCGCATTGCCCCACAGCGCACTGTTCTGGACGCCCTTCTGCAGATCAAGCGAGAGGTGGACCCCACACTGAACTTCCGGTACTCCTGCGGACATGGCATGTGCGGATCGGATGCCGTGCTCATCAACGGCCGCCCGGATCTGCTCTGCACAGCCACCATCGCCGACTGCCTTTCCGCATCCAAAACCATGCCAAACGCATACGCCACACCCGGGGTAGCTACTGGAAATCCGCAGGTTCAACAGTCTCAAGCCTTCCGTCGCACCGGCACGGCGACCACCGCAACGGCCCTATCCACGTCGGCATCGCACTCAGATTCAGTCCCAGACTCTACGGCCACAGACTTCTCGGCTACAAATCCTACGGAAACCGCAACCGTTACAGCAGCTACAAGCCATACTGACACACCACACTCTACTGAAACATCAAGCTATGCAGAATCTTCAGTAGTAGAGATCCGCCCGCTTCCCGGCTTCACTCCACTTAGAGACCTGATAGTGGACACCGATGCCATGTTTGAGCAGATTCAACGATTCAAGCCTTATCTGCTCCATAATGATTCCTCTGCTGATAGCAGCCGAGCAGCCCAGGCAAAGGCAGCCAAGGCAGAACCATCGTCGGAATACCGGCAAACCCCGGAAGAGCTGGCCCGGTATGAGCTGCTCAGCACCTGCATCGCCTGCGGACTCTGCCAGGGGGCCTGTCCCATTTATGTGGGCGGTGAGGCCTTCGCCGGACCGGCAGCCATGATCGCAGCGGCTCGATTCATCAACGATTCCCGCGACAGCCATCGGCAGGAACGTCTTGAAGCCATTGACCAGGTGGACGGAATCCAGGCTTGCCAGTCGATACGAGCATGCACCCGACCCTGCCCCCGGGGTATCGACGTAGGCGAAGAGATGTGGAGGCTGGTTGAAGCCGTCAAAGAGTAGCCAGACTCATGCCCACACGGGGCAGCAAGAGCCGGCGACAGGCTTGTGCCCTCTAGTCGTTACCATGGTTAGCATGGACAAAACCTCGTACAACAACATCGCCAGAGGATGGGAATTCGCCGAGGCAAGCGCTCTGAACGTCGAATCCGACAAGTTGCAGACCTTGCGAGACAAGGCTACAGAGGCCGGATTCGCCCAATGCTCCCGGTCTCAAGGCGCCTTCCTGCAGTTCCTGGCCGGGCGGAACGCTCCGGCATCCATCATCCTGGTAGGTAACGGCTCTGTGGTCGAAGCCCTGCGCCTGATGACGGGCCTGCACGGTCATGGCCAGTTCACCGCCGTTGACTCCACAGCCCAAGGCACCTCGCTGGTCAAAAAAATATTCGCAGGCATGGAGAAAGTCCATCCAGGCATGAGACTGCGGGCGGTCAACGCGGCTGCCCGAACCTACTTCCCCAGGCTCAACCCCAGCGACTACGACCTTATCGTCGTCTCAGGCAATGGGGACAACTACCAACAGGTTATGGACCAGGCCCCGCGCCTGCTCAAGGACCGGGGACAGCTGATCTTCACGGATGCCTTTGACCTGCTGGACGATCCAGACAAGGGCGGCGTGCTCAACCCGGCCAATAGATCCGCCAAAACGACCACCTTACGCACCATCATGGAGGTCATAAGCAAAGACAACGCCTGGGAATCCTGTCTTCTGCCCATCGGCACGGGCATGATCATGGCCACCCGCGCCCACTGACTGCCGCGCACCTATTATTCAGGCACGGTGACGCAGGATGGCCTGCACAGCCTCGTCAGGATCATCAGTGCGGATGACCAGATCGGGGTCCAGCTCAGAAATCATGCCCCGCTGCTTCACCGTGTCCGAAATCCAGTCAAAGAGCCCCTGCCAGTAAGCCCGGTCGAAGAGGACGATGGGCATGCTGGGTGCCTTATGGGTTTGGACCAGGGTCAGCACCTCGAACATCTCATCCAGGGTGCCGAACCCACCGGGGCAAACGATGATGCCCGAGGAGTATTTCATGAACATCATCTTGCGTACGAAGAAGTAGCGGAAGGTGATGCCCAGATTCACCCAGCGGTTCAGCCCCTGCTCCATGGGCAATTCGATGCCCAGGCCGACGGACTTGCCACCGACCTCAGCGGCACCCTTGTTGGCCGCCTCCATGATGCCAGGCCCTCCCCCGGTAATGACTGCCATACCAGCCTTGGCCAAGTCACCGCCCATCTTGCGCGCAGCGGCATAGTTAGGATCCTCACTACCGGTCCGAGCCGAACCAAAGATGGCGGCTGCCGGCCCAAGCTCCGCCAATGCACCGAACCCGTCGACGAACTCGGCCTGGATGCGCAGCACCCGCCAAGGATCCATATGCAGCCAGTCCGTGTCACCGCCCGACGAGAGCAAACCAGCATTGGCGTCCGCCTCAGGAATCATGGGCCCGCGCATAATGACCGGACCGCTGTGGTAGGTCCTGCCCAGGTCCGGGCCTTCGTCGTCATTGTGATTGTCAACCATATCCGCCATGTACGCATTCCTTCATCGGGCCCCGATCCGAAGGACCCGCTCGATCCTGTTCCGGCTCTCATGATAGCGGCCCCCGCCGCCCGGCTGACGGCAAGGTAGCCATCGGCACTCGACTATTCAGAATGCTATCTGCCTAGGCAGAGCTCACCCGGAATACGAACTATTGAGCCAAGTTTCTTGCTTCCGTTCTTTACGGTTCTGTTCGATAACTATCAAGGCAGATCTGAATATTTGGCTACATCTCAAACTTCATCTGCGCCGAACCAGTCATATCAACTTCCTTCAGTGAAGCTGTTTGCGCGAATTGGCTCAATTCCATCTCGGCATGGGCATAGGGAAATGAGACCCGCAACTGGCAGGTTCCCCTTTTAGTTCTCGCGCCGAAATGCGCGTACGATACGCCGCCTTCGGACGGAACCTGGCGGTAATGGCGTGATGTCTGCAATACGGTGAGGCATCCCGCATATTCTCCGTCAAGCCAGACTTGGATTGTCGGCCAACCCTTGTACTTACCTGTTTTGATGAATCCATGCAGCAATCTCACCCAGACCTCGTCACTGGTGGAGAATCGGTTAAACAGATCCTGATGCTTTGCCGCACCCGACACACCAACGGTCTGCCACTTATCTATACCCTCTACGATGCACTGACCATCGGGACGCTGATTGCATGGGCGATGCACACCCCTTCCCTTGAAACGCCGGGACTGCCTAGGCTGCTTCAATAGCGTAGAAGCACTGGATGAAGAATCTGACGAATTGAGGACAGTAGTGAACCCACCGCCTAGCCCGCTCATATACCGGCGCATCCATTCAAAGCACTCTTGAGTCTGTGCGGCGTCAGACAATGCACGATGCTCCTCGTTCTCTGCGATGCCGAATCTGCGAATAAGATCCTGCAGCCGATGATGCTTCTCCTGTGGAAACAAAGCTCGACTCATTTGCAAGGTATCCATGCACACTGGGCCGGGCATGGTATACCCCACTCGTGCACTCTCAGCTTCGAAAAACCTCATATCGAAACGCAAATTATGACCTACAACAGGGTCGTCTCCTACCCAGGACCAGAACAAAGGCAACACATCACCGATCTTCGGCTGACCGTCCAGCATGGCATCAGTAATGCCGGTCAATTCGACAATCCTGCTGTCCAAACTCCTGCCGGGATCGACCAAGGTATCAAAACTGTCGACAATGCTCCGGCCACGAACCTTCACTGCCCCGATCTCGATGATCTGATCCATCTGTGCACGCAGACCCGTCGTCTCGGTATCAAGCACCACATAATCCACAGGCAAGCCGTCATCGTTGTCGGCAGGTTTCGTATTATCGTTCAAATGAACCAGCTCGTCAGCAGGCCGTTTTGCGTGTTTTCCTCTCGGACCATGCCTTTTCTTAGCGGTTGGGCTTATATGCTCATTTCCGAGGTCTTGAGTCTGCTGTTTATGCGCCATCGCATACAGCACTGCCAACAGAACGATAACCGCAATAATGATTCCTGAGATCACCGGATGCATGATGATCACACCAAGCAACGCAAGAATGACAATACCCAGCAACGTGCCCTTGTCATTCTTCCTCTTCCTCACGCTTGATAAGCTACACCGCAGCCTGGAAACCCATCAACATTATTCGGATTCCCTCTATCAGTGCGTGTAAACATCAGCGGACACCATTACAGGGAACGAAGAGCATGACTCATGCAAGGTCCAGTGTGGATATATCGCTTTCTGCATAAGTTCGCTTACACACGACATGCCATAATCAAGTAACTCGGCAAGACGATACTGAACATCGACCGGCAGTAACTGATACGTCGCTTATATGTCTTTGCTATGACCGCTGAAAACAAACTTACCTTTGAAACAAATTCTTGAACATTCCCGTTGCTTCCCTGTCCGCTATAACTTCTGCAGCAGAAGATGTGGAGGGAAATATATAATGCGGCGTGACTCTGTATCAAACCTTAAACATACTGAATACAGTACTTTTCGTATATTCTGACCCAGTAAGCAGCAAGCGCCCTGAAACGCTAGGGCTTTAAGGTAAATAGGCTTAACCTTAATGTCACAGCAGACATATCAATCCTGCCACGCAAACACCTCTTTGATAAAAAAGACTCAATCTATCGTCTGATGACTTTCCCATTCAAGCATCTGATCAACAATATCGTCTGCTCTTCAAATAATTGACAGATTGACAGCACATTGGCTCTGCAAAAGTATTAGCACGAATCACGCTTAAACTTTCGAGCAAGGGGACCCTATTATGCAACTTATCAATCCAATCAAATACCTGTCCACAGGAGCTATCTACAAAAGCAACGCTAGCGAATTTTTCCAAACTTGGAGCCGTTTTCCACAGCATTCGATTAACATCGCGAACCCGTCATCTCTGTGACCAACAGGGGGCTGATATGAATGCCAACTTCAATCTCGCTTAAGCCTGCATGATATTCTATTGCCGTTCACTGAAGACGAGAGGAAGCGCAAATGCGTAAGGGCATCGCGACTACAGTTGCCGCAATAGTTATGTTGATGGGCTTGTCATCCTGCGGAGGAAATTCTTCAACAAGCTCGGATGCAGGAAAGCAAACGACCAGTTCACAAGAGAAACCCAGGAAAACGAACAAAGCCCCACAACCGGCCGATCTAACAGGGACATGGAAGCAGACAAACGGTTCCGATAAAGACCACTACCAGCAGGCAACGGTGACCGCTGATAGCATAGAAATCAATTGGGTGAGCCCCGACACCACTAGCCTATATTGGTCCGGCAGCTTCACCCCGCCGACCACCGCTGGCGGCTACTCTTGGACCAGCCAGGGAAACAAGGACAAAATGCCGCAGAGCTTGCTCGCCTCACAGGACGATACCAAAGATTTCAAGTATGAAAACGGTGAAATCATCTACAAGGCCAGCGCGATGGGCACCACAACCACAGTTCACCTCAAGAAGCAGTAAAAAATATCTGTATAGCCCCCCCCCTCAACTTCTACCCAAGAAATGTCATACAAAAGCGTATTTCTGCGGTGCGATCTGCTTTTCCTATACAAGTCAGGTCATGCCAAAGATGTGAATCAGAATCCAGACGATACCTGCACCCAGAGAGAATCCAACGGCTGAAGTCACACAGAAATTGATGACCGGCCCCGCAATCGGATGGGACTTGAACGCCTGGCTGTAGTATTGATTTCCGGGCATGAGCCACTTTCGTTCAAAGCGGGTTCGTTTACTACGGTCCACTTCCTCGCCCGACAGAAAGGCCTTGATCTCCCGAAAGGTCTGCACATCATTGCGGGCTTTAATCTGCTCGATGTACGCGGCAGCTATGATACCCAAAATGCCCGTTATCAGAACCATGGCGAGCATGGCATACAGAATCACATCTGACTTGTTCAACTTCATATAGAGAGCAAACCCGACGATAAGGGTCAAAAACATGAAGACTGTGAGAATTCCACAGACCAAGCCGAGTCGGCGAAGGTTTTTGGTTTCCGAATCAATGCTCTTATCCATGATGTCGAGGTCTCCTTTGATCAGCTGGTCTATGGTCACATCGAAGAGGTTGGACAGGAGGAGCAGGTTCTGCACGTCCGGGTAGGTACGATCGTTCTCCCAGTTGGATATGGTCTGGCGGGACACAAATATCTTCCCCGCAAGATCGTCCTGGGACATGCCCCACTCCGAGCGATACCGTCGAATCTGATTGCCCAGTTCCATACCCCTGCCACTCGCTTTCCTTGACCATCGTTCGCTAACCGATGTTGGTTGATGACTATGTGGTTGCATCATCGTGACCTGCGCAAGTCCGACCCTCTCAAGCTATCAACCCAACCCCTCGCCCACCAAAAATTCCCCTGCCAAAAGTCTTTGACACCCTCATTTTTCAAGGATTATCGGCATGGCTCAGCATAAATGTAGGTTGGGGAAACACTCCGGACAAACTATCAGCGACACACCAAACATGCTCACAACTCATTGCCCATTACCAAGCCTTGAGTATCGTCATGCAATTACGCGATACAAGGATAAGAACGTGTAGCCAGTGGGAGAAGACCCGGTCATACTCCCCAGGATTCGCAAGTTACATCGAGAGATCAAGACTGCAAAGATGGTCCACGCACAGAAATCGACTATATTCTCCGCACCAAGACTCAATGGAGCCGGTTCATGGATAACCATCGGCGCAGATTCCAAACGTCTTCTCCTGAAAATGGTGGCCATCCGCCAAAGCAAACCTAAGAAGGGCAGCTAGGGTAAGTGGCTTGCATACTGCGTAATGACATCGACATCAGACAATACAATACGTGAGCTCAGAACCACTATGAGTCGACCAGGGAGCGGATGAGAATCGACGGCTGCTTCGGAGTGGACAACCAGATACTCAACACCGTGGCACTCGGAAACCCCGACCGGGAACGGCACTGTTTTATTTGACTGGCACAGGCTCCTTGGGTCCCAAGATCATCGCAGCAGCGTATTTCATTTTTTTGCCAGATATTCGAATGCCTCAGATTACGCCGAAGCGTCCTCCTCTGGAAGTCAGATTCAGGAGGAAATCGCAGGGCACAGGTACAATTCGGGTCGGCTTCACAAGCAACGCTCCAGAAAACTGGCTGTGGCATCCAGGACAGCAACACCGTCCAGTTCATGTTTCCGCCCCAAATAACAAGACATGCTTTCTAGTATCCAGCCCTTAGCGTTCCTATACTCTTATTCTCTTGCTCTCAATGTCTTTGATCAGCAGGTCATCGAGTCGTGAGAACAGGTAGGTCCTCACAAGTATTTTTCTGTCCAGAACAGCTTTTCGCCATGGACCCATCTATGTAAATCCCTACCCGTTACACACTCCTTCAGGCAAGCACTGGTTCACGATCTGTCTTTTGGACGAAACACCATTCTTGATCTATAGCATTCTTTTGCTGAGTGCTCTCCGTATTTTATTTAATAAATGTATCGCGCAATATATGTTCGAACAGACGTTGCTTTGACAAGTCAGATTTAACGTTTTATCATGAATTTGTTGCGTTGATATAACGGTTTATCAATACAATGTAGTGTTTTGACGCAAGTTCAAGTCAGGGAGAAAGCCTGAGCTTGTTGAGAAATCGCTATTAAAGCCAGTCAGAGTAGAAGGAGCTTCACAATGGCGAAAAAGATGATTCTCGATTTGGACACAGGCGTGGATGACACCTTGGCCCTGAGCTACACCCTTGGGAGCCCTGACATTGATTTGTTGGGAATCTCAGGCACTTACGGAAATGTGGTGCTCAAGCAGGGCTTGCGGAATTCGCTGGCCGTTTTGAGTCTGCTAGGTCATCCCGAAATCCCGGTCTATCCTGGCATTGACCACCCAAGCGACAAAGACGAGTTTCTGACTCCATCTGCGGATATTCACGGCAAGAATGGCATCGGCGAAGTAGTAATTCCCGACTCCAATAAGGAACCTGAAACAACCAGCGCTGTGGATTTCATTATTGATTCCGTAAAGACCTATGGCAAGGATCTGGTCTACGTTCCCACCGGCCCATTGACCAATTTGGATGCCGCCATTAAGCGTGCACCTGAAATCGTTGACCAAATTGGTCAAGTGGTGTTGATGGGTGGAGCCTTGACAGTATGCGGCAATGTCAATCCTTGGGAGGAAGCAAATATCTCCCAGGATCCGGAAGCGGCAAACAGAGTATTCCGGTCTGGTATCCCCGCAAAAATGATCGGGCTGGATGTCACCCTCCAGACGCTGCTGACCAAGAAGGAAACTCAGCAATGGCGCGACATGGATACTCCTGGCTCCAGATTCCTGGCTGACATGACTGATTTCTACATCGGCGCCTACGCGAAATTCCACCCTCACCTTCATGGATGCGGTCTGCATGATCCTCTCGCTGCCGCAGTGGCCATTGATCCCACCTTCGTAAAAACACTGCCTATGAACATGCAAGTAGACGTGGATGGGCCTACCCGAGGCCGTACCATCGGTGACAACACGCGCTTGAATGATCCACGAAAGACCATGGAGGTCGCGGTACAGGTCGATGTTCCCCGGTTCCTGAAAGAATTTATGTCCCGCACAAGTGCCGCCTGCCGCTGAAAACAATCGTCAAACTTTGCCGGGCAATAGCCGCCCGGCATTGGTTGGTTAGGAAACTACTTTGTCATCACAAAATACTCAAACTGAAGCTCTTGATAAATTCGATCCCAGACAAGATCCAGAAGTTACGAACAGGGCTGCCGTCAAAGCCTTGATTCCCCTCCTCATTACCTTCGTGCTGGGCACATTGTGCATGCAGGCATTTAATCTGGTCTTCGAACAAGTTGGCCAAGACGTGGGTGATCCCGCACATGCCTCGCTAATCACGGCAATACCAGGTATCATTCTCGGCATTGTCTGTTTCATTTACGGATCTCTCGGAGATTTCGTTTCGCTGAAAAAGATGGTCATGGTGGGCATGGCCTTCCTTTTGACGGGTTCGATTCTCGGATTCCTAGCCACATTTTTCATCACCGGCAATCTGTGGGTGGTCATAATCGCACGCTCAGTTCAAACGGCAGGCGAACAGGTCGCTGGCTCCGTCTATCTGGTGGTGGCTACGAAGTATCTGAAACCGTCGTTAAAGGTCATATTCTTCGGCGTCTTCACTGCAGCCTTCCAGCTTTCCAACGTCATTGGCATTCTGGCAGGTGGGTGGCTGGCCACCTTGCATTGGCAATTCCTCTTCCTCATTCCCGTGGTGACCATCTTCTTTATCCCGATCCTGATGCACAACCTCCCCAGCGATAGCGGTAATGGGAAAAAGATTGATGTACCAGGCTTCATACTCTTCGGTGGCGGTGCTGCATTCCTCACGCTCTTCTTCTCATTCAATGCGTGGTGGATGCTGATCGTCTCCATTCTGCTGTTTGCAGCCCTTGCGGTGTACATCCACAAGGTGGAGGAGCCCTTCATCACGCCCGGCTTCTTCCGTAATGTCCCCTGGCTGCTGGGATGCCTGTTGGTCTTCGTCATTGATTTCACGCCGAACTGGTTCTCGCCCATGCTCAACGCCATTGGCCGCGATGTTTATTCCATCAATTCCGCCAAGGTGTCCCTGCTCATCGTATGGGGACCTGTCGTTGCAGTCATCGTGGGATGCTGCTCCGGCTTCATTGTCGACAAGATCGGTCGTGGGGCATCAATTATCTGCGCTGCGACTTCAATGGCCATCGGCATGTTGATGGTTGCTTTCCTAGCCCAGAAGAACACGATTTTCATGGCAATTGCCCCCATCTTCTTCAACGGCGGCCAGGCCTTCCTTTATTCTCCTTTGGTTGATACGGTTCTGGGAACTCTGCATAAAGACGAATCCGGACGTGGTGTTGGCCTGAATGATCTGATTATGAACACCACCGGTTCTATCGGAATCTCTGTATTCGGTAGTCTGATGGCCAATCCGGCATTGTCGAAAGGCAGCTTGATCGGGAAAACCGGAACGGGTGCCACATACTCCAACCTAGCTCTCATTTCGGTTGGTACCCTGATTGTAGGCGTCGTTCTAGTACTCATCCTTCGTCACAAGCTATATGGCTCTCGTACCGACCTCCAGAATGAGCGGTGATGATCAGTAGCTTATAGCCCCATCGTGGCGACAATCATATTTGTAAAGAAACAGAATGAGTAAGGCCTGGTGGCGATCATCAAAAGACATTCGTCACCGGGCCTTCCCAATGACCTACCAATGTTTCCCTCTGTAGAAAGCACTTTTCTAAAGCAATAAGGCCCTTACCACTCGGGGGAACAACATATGTTCACTCTTCCCTTAGCAGCCCCGGTCCAAAAGCGAATTGCTTGTTATTGTAGGTTTACAGCAAGAGTCGACAACGAATTGTCTTATAAGACGGTACTTGGATAAAACAAAAGGAGCGGCTATGAACATACGAGTGAGGTTGAAGGATGTTGCTTCGGCTGCTGGCGTATCGGTGGCCGCCGCGTCTTTGGTTCTCAATGATAGACCTATCCGCATGTCCAAGAACAAACGGAAACTCATCATTGAGACTGCAAAGAAGTTAAAATACGTTCCTAATCAGAATGCTCGCAGTCTTGTAACAAATACCTCAATGCTGTTAGCCCTGCTGGTCCCCGATATAGAAAACTACTTCTTCGCCTCGCTGGCGAAACGTATTGAAGACACCTGCCGGTCATATGGATATTCACTGATAGTGGCCAACTCCGATGACAAGGAGAAAATCGAGCATGAGTTGTTAATTCAACTCGACTCACAGGATATCGATGGACTGTTTTTGATCCCCTCTCAAGAATCCGTAAGGAATAGCGCTGATCTTAAAGCAGAAGTTACTCGGATGAGTTGCCCAGTGATCCTCACCGATAGACTTCTTGGGATGGACTGGTGCGATAGCGTGGGTTCAAATAACTATTCAGGTGGAAGACAAGCTGCTGAAATACTGGTACGTCACGGTCATACACGCATAGCATGCATATCCGGTGATAGGGAATCCGATACCTCAGAGGCCCGCAAGGCGGGTTTTCTGGACGGTCTTTCAGAAGCAGGGTTTCCCATTAATCCAGAGCTCGATGTCAATGGAGATTATCGCTTCGGCAGCGGCTATGAAGCAGCGGATTCACTGATCGACAAGGGTGCAACCGCCGTATTCTGCTGCAACGACCTGATGGCTCTTGGTTTTGTTAACAGATTAAATGAACGTGGAATGAAAATACCCGATGACTGTTCTCTCATCGGGTACGATAATACTTTGAATCATTTAGGGGTTGGGCAGAACCTGACAACCTTCGATCAAGGGATCGCCGAAATGGCCAAAACATGCTCCTCGCAAATGATGCGTAGAATCTCTGAATTGCAAAAAGACGCTAGGAACAAGACCTGGTTGGAATCGCCTGTCACGCATGTTCTCGAACCAACGGTGGTCTATCGCGGTTCTGTGCGGAATATTTCGTCTGAAACAGATTGATCATCCTCAACAACGCACTACTAAACAGTCGTCCGTAGCAAAACAGGACATAGACAGATACGTGTGATAAATAGAAAATCTTACATATTAGAGCGATGCTTAATTATCCTGCATCCTGGATAGTGTCCAGAATTTTCCTTGACCCGACCTGCTCAAGATCAGGACATGAGCATCCAATACACAGCTATTTACCGAATTCGACATCAACCCACAAGAACCAAAAATGACGATCCTGACATATTGACAGCTCTTTGAATATCGTGGCTGCAAAACGGTGGCAGCTCATCCATAGAGACGGCACACAGTGTAACGAGATGCACCAATCCTCGGAATCCGGCATGGCAGAAAACAATTGGCTTCCGTGCCCATTGAATCAGGATAAAAGGCAGGACGGGGTCATATGACGTACCTTCCTTAAATTGAACCCTTTGCTACCCACGAATGAACGAAAGCCACGGATAGGAGTATCCGCTGCAATGAAGTTCGGCATCCACACGTTTACCCCAGACCCTCCCCCAAGGCGAGAATCAGAGCCGGCGAAAATGGCAGACTAAGAAAGCCTTAACTCGCGGATGTGGAACGAAAAGCATGGGGTGGATACAGAACTCCACGAAAACCACCTACAGCAAAATCTACTGGATGACCATAATTAACCTCCGGGACCCGTTCAAGTAATGTAGATGATGACTTGCTCTTCAGAGGTACTTTTATCGTGTTAGGACTTTTGCCGCCCAAGTGTCACACAAAATCGTGCCTTTGCCGGAATCGCCGAACTATGGACAGGTTGGATCGATCCCGGATTTGTTTCGGCGGGATGGAGCCAGACTTCGCGATACCATGCATTGCGCGCCGCTTTCTCTCTTTCTGTCTTTGTTTTATGGCAAGCGTTTGAAAGCCATTGGATGTTGTCCAACTGTTGTCGTCGCCTGAGACGCTATGGTCGCTATCGGTTCCTATTCCGTTGCAACCTTTCGCATGGTGTTTGGCTTGGCATTTGCCGTCTACCCAGGCTTTGGTCTTGGCTCTGATCCTCTGCCAGTCGCCGGGCAGCCAGTCGCGCCTGCGCGAGGTCGCCATCTACAGTGCCTGCTCGGCATAGCCACTCCTGAGATATGGATGTATAGCCTAGCTCACGTCCAGAGGTAGGGGTTGTGGCGCGGCAGGCAGGGGGGCGTCCTCCCAGAAAGACGAAAGCAGGAAAACAGCACCTACGGACAGGTATATGAAGAGGCCGGAGCCTCTTTCGGGTTCCGACCCTCGCACGTTAACAGGCTACGCCAAGTTCATCTGCGTTCGAGTTTATGCTGCGCATCGTACACGTCGTCATGCTGGACGATCCTAATCAAACATAGAAGCAGCAAAGCAGTCCGACGGCTAGGTGAGCGCAAGATAGCACGGAAAGCCCGAAAAACCACGGCGCTAGCTTCGTGTTGCCTAAAATATCAATCGATAATGCCTCCGGTGACGATGCTGCACTGATGAACCTGCAGTAGCTTATGGAAAGCCGGTTGCCAACCATGGCATCCCCTGCGCTTACTCTCAATTCCCTGAAAGATTCCAGCTCGTAGGCTAGACGGAACAACCCCCTACGTCAGCGAAACTTACCGGCGGCGCTGCGACGGTTGGAATGACTATGTATAGATTCCCTGTATTGGAGTTGCCTATCATTTTCACAAAATTGGGAGTCGCGGATATAGCGGATATATAAGTCAGCATAAGCGAAATTGGAGTACGACTATAATACGGTATTCACTATTGTCGGGTGGTCTTTAACTCTCCGTAGAAGAGATTTCGGTTTAAGACTCGTATTAGCACCCTGCTTGTGTCCTACTCAGTATCATTACTGTCCTGACTTCTTCCGGAATTTACGAATTGCATCATACATTCCAGCAATAATCTGGTTCGGATCCATGGCTTCATCAGCGTAGCCGAACTCGGTTCGCACTCTCATTCTCTCTTTAAAAAAATCAACCTGCTCGACCTTGATTTTGCCATCTTTGCCAGGCTGGAGTGTCTTGACCTTTAACCGCGAAACGTGTGCCCCGGGTAATCCGCCGTTTGCACCTTTCGCGAGTATCCCGGTTTCTTTCAGTAGCCCATCAACGGCACGGCCACCTTTTTGCGTGCGGTCGAGAGTGATATTTAAATTAATCTTCATGTCGTCACTCCCGGACAATTCTTTTGCCGATGCTGCGACCGCTACTCCCTTTTCAATCTGACTTTCCGACTTGCCATGCGGTTGTCCCTCGAACTGGACATACAAGGATCTTACGCCTACTGCAGATTGGAGTTTTACCTCGGCATTCTTGCGAGGGACGGGCTTAAACACAAAGCTTCGGCTTTTTGCTTCCGCTTCAAGTAAAGTGTCATCCTTTCAGCGGCTGCTACGGATGTCGGGCCGGCCGAAGAGCGAAACATTGCCACATAATTGGTGCCTTCCACCGGCAGCAAATACGTGTATTCGTCAATCTCGCTCAACCCGAGTGCCTTTCTATGGACACCCAGGCTTTTCGTATTCCCCCGTGCATCTTTGCCTTTCGGCCAATCGTGAAGCGACCTAGGCTTCAAAAGATGAAAATATCCTGCTACCGGAGTTGAGCTTTCGCCAACTTCTCCTTCATAATAATTTGTCCCTAAAAAGTATGACTTCCATGGTTTCGTATATTCTTTTAAGAATCGCTCCCACTCAGCTGGACCCCATTCCTTGACATTGCCCTTATTATCTGTCTCTTCACCGGTGTAAAAATATATGGTCCTTCTTTTTCCAGCCATAACCTTACTCCTTCGTACAAGTTTAGCTGGGTAAAGAATACAACAAAATCCGGAAATACGTTTCTACAAGCAGCCACATCATACGAAAGATCCGGGCATCTCTGCTCGCCCCTTACAATAAAAAACCTGCGTGGCAATCACACGTCAACGGACCAGTTTTGTCAACTCCTGTTGCGTATGCGCAGACCGTAGGCTCGCCGATGTCGAACACACACTTACCAGGCTCTTCCGTTTTCACTGCTGAGGGCAGTTTCCCGTGTTTGATCCACAGGGTCACCTGCTTGCGATTGATTTTTCACCCGATCTGCCTCGAGTCCAGTCGACGGCATCCCTGGGCGTGCAGGTGATGGTCCTGCCTTTGAACTCCTCCATCCTGGATTGTCTGATGGCTGTTATGCTCCACAAGCTGCCACATACAGGGAGGTGGCCATCTGGTCGTCAGGGGGCCTAGGATATCCGCTCCGCGCTTGGGGTTGAGGCATCGCCCGTGGATGATCCGGTCCTGCGATGGCGTGGTGCGCATCCTGACCCAGTGGAGAGCATTGGTCAGGTGCCGGTAGTCGCGTCCGCCGTTTGGAGCGTCGGCGAGCCTGCCCACCCGGACTGTCAGCTTGGCGAGCAGCTGGGGCGCTCTGCGTCCCAAGAGGCCGATATCGCTAGGTGCACCCTGAAGGGTATCCTCCACCTGGCTGCACAGGTCGGCCTTTCCCGTGCGCTTAGGGTATCCGAATACAGCTCTAATCTTGCTGGTAGTGCTGATAGTCCCAGACGATGCAAGGAATCACATGGTCAAGAAATTGGCCTCGTTGCTCCTGGTGATATGCGCATCAGTCTCGCAGGCTGCATGCGGAGAACAGAGCTCCGATGCAGTAAAACGACTCAACGCCAAATGCAACAAAGCATCCCATCCCATTCAGTACAACAAAAAAGAGAACAGCATACTGTACATGTCTGAATTGGACTCGGACACAAGCTCTGCGGCTTTGCCCAGTCTATCGTGCATCACGAAAACCGTTGGCGTTACCGCTGATGAGCTGAACGATCAAGTGCAAGACGACGGCAGCGGATTTCTGGAGAAGAACGGATACAGCATAGGCATATCGTCTACCGGGCAAAATATCATGCGTACCATAGAAGACCAAGAGAAGTGAAGGCAATGAAGATCGGCATGCGCACCCCCAGTCCTAGACGCTCCCTCAAAGCACGAACCACCGGCAAGTGGAAGAGGCAGACGAAGAAGGCCCTGATTCCCGGATACGGGAGGAAGGGCATGGGATGGATACGAAACCCCAGGAAAGCTATGTACAACAAGATCTTCCGGAAGACCACGTTCAGCATCTGGGACCTGTTCAAGTAAGACAAAAAATGAGCCCCGCTCCGGCAGGGCTTTTCCCATGCCCGCGAAGCAGCTTGCTGGTCGGCAGGTCAATAGCAGCTAAGGTAGTTATATGAGCAAGAGAGTTCTTGGTTTCATTATGTGCTGCGGCTTGATGGCAAGCCTTGCCAGTTGTGCACCTAAAAACACAACCGCAAAACCGAAACCATCAAGCGACTCCGCAGACTCCTTGTATGACCGGCGTCCCTTGTTCTTCTCATGCAGTGTAAAAGACGACAATGGCAACGACGTTAAAAACGATAAAGGCGAGACCAAGCTCATAACCATTAAAAATTACAAGGATTCATGGAAGTACCCGTCGCCACTCGACTGTATGGCCCAAGGAGAAACACCAGACCCCACCGAGGAACAGAGAACAGCCTTGAGCAAGGTCCAAACAAAGGAAGACGCCTCCGACGCGGACGATGGATTCACACGCGTGCTGGCAGAATGCGCCAGCACCACAGGATACCCAATCGACGGGCGCAGCGACACGAACAAGGATCCAGACAAGAACCCCTTCGCCAACGCAGAAGCAGCCAAGGACGGATACAAGGTCCTAGCTTTCTGCCCAGACCACCCCCAAGCAGCAAGGATCAAACGGAACGCCGACCAAGCGTCATCCAATGATGCGCAGGGCAGCGCTCAGCAGAAAAAAATCCCAGCTGAGTACCAATCCGCTCTATCGAAGGCTCAAGACTATTCAAGCATAATGCACATGTCTAAGGAAGGTATCCGCGAACAGCTATCAAGCGAGAACGGAGAGCAATTCTCTCAGCAAGCGGCACAATACGCCGCAGACAACCTCCAAGCTGATTACAACGCCAATGCCCTTGCCAAAGCCAAAGAATACCAGGAGACCATGCACATGAGCCCAGCAGCCATCCAGGAGCAGCTCACCAGCCAGTACGGAGAGAAGTTCACACAGGAAGAGGCGGCTTACGCCGTTCAACATCTCAACCAGTAACCAATCTCCACATATCAGCCCCGCTCCGGCGGGGCTTTTCTTTTGCGAAGACTTTTGTCACACAGATGTCACACAAAATCGTATTTCAGGCGAATACCTCGATCAATGGAAAAGCCCCGCAGCCGTTGTGGCTGTAGGGCTTTCGTGTGGTGCGCCAGACAGGATTCGAACCTGCAACCTGCTGATCCGTAGTCAGCTGCTCTAATCCGTTGGGCTACTGGCGCATGTCATCTTGACGAGGAACTCGTTTTTGACAACTCATTTATATTATCGCAATTGTGGATTGTGTCCAGTCTGGTGTGTCGCGAAGGAAGCGGGAAACCACAGACTTCAGGCCGACCGTGACCAAGACAGCCAGAGCAGATATTCCACGTTGCCATGGGCTCCGGTTATGGGCGATGGCATAGTGGCACGTACAGCGAATCCATGCTCGCGCGCACAGGCCAAGACGCGCTCCAGAGCCTCTTGCCTGCGGTCCTCGTCCGTCACAATGCCATGATGGCCAAGCAGGCTACGTCCGACCTCGAACTGGGGCTTGACCAGCAACAGGCAGTTAGCAGTTGACGCCAGCAACCCAGGCAGTACGGGAATGACATAGGTCAACGAGATGAAGGACACATCCGAGACAACATATTCCGGACGATAAGGCAGATCGTCCAGCTGAACTTCGCGTATGTTGACACCGCTCATGTCAATCACCCTAGGATCAGCGGCAATCCGACCCAACAACTGTCCATGGCCCACATCAAGGGCTATAACTCGCTTGGCTCCATGCCTGAGCAGAACATCAGTGAAACCGCCCGTAGACGCCCCGATATCGAGGCAGAGCCTGTCCTGCGGGCCGGGCATCCCCTGCGCCTTAAAAGTCGTCAGAGCACCCTCCAGCTTCAGTGCTCCCCGGGAGGCATAGTCATCGCCCGGATCCAGAAGGATCACATCGCCTGGCTGGACACTCTGAGCAGGCCTTGATGCCAAATGATCATTGACCGTAACCCGGCCCTGCCGAATCAGCGCCTGAGCTCTGGCCCGCGAATCCGTCAGCCCCTGTGCAGGCAGGATACGGTCAAGTCGATCGCGGGCAAGAGCCACTGTTCTTCGCCGACCGGCTCCAGCGCTGATGACCGCGTCCTCATCGTTCACTTGCCCTCCCGATTCAGATCCTGCTGAAGCCCGGCCAGCACCTTGCCGAGCATCTCAACCTGTTGGGCATCGTCCAGATCGTCCAATTTCGCCAAATCAGGGAAACGCTCCAAAAGAGGGGCCATGGCTTGCTTATCCATGGGCTCTTTGGGTGCAGACGCAGTCGTATCCTCGTCTTCCGTCTGTGAGGACCCTCCAGAATCCTCAGACTCAACAGGCTGCCCTGTCTGGCCGGACTGCTCAGACAGCCCATAGTCATTGGAACCTTGCGAAGATTCACTCGCTCCAAGCTGTCCTGACTTGACCTCTTTCGACATGGGCGCTACGCCCCGACGACAAAGGCAGGCAAATCCAGCAAATCCATATCGCCACCACGATCCTGATACTCCCAGATCGCACAGGCGCAGGCCCGCACAGCATCCAGATCAGATATGGGGTCGCTACCGCCTTCAAGAGCACGGAGGGTGACATGCCCGTCATCATCCACCCTTGCGGTTTGGTCGCCGCAGTGCCAGACCTGATCTGCCTCCTTGCTGGGCTGCGGTTGCGACTTGGCCAGGCCACGCAGGTCTTCAGCCAGATAGGTCGGCCGCCACTTGGCTGGTGCAGTCAGAATTGCGGGTGTTCGGGCCACACCCGTCAGGACGAGCATAGAGTCGTATCCGCCCCGGTTGGCTGCCTCGATGTCGGTGTCCAGACGATCGCCCACAGGCAGGCATCGGTCAATGTCCAGGATCTTTTTCTGGTCGCCGGCCAAGAGCTGCCGGGCCTCGTCGTACATGGCCGATTCCGGCTTGCCGGCCGAGTCCTCCGGCTGCTTGCCAGTAGCCAGAATCACCGGTTGGAGCATGGCCCCATTGCCGGGGGCCATACCGCCTTCCCGGGGCAGGGTCTGATCCTTGTTGGTGGTGAAGTAACGTGCACCGTTTTCAATGGCAAATGCGGCCTGGGCCAGGTCCTGCCAGCTCAGTTCGGGATACCAAGCCTGAATGACAGCATCTGGCTGATCGGCAGCCTTGTCCACGGGCACCATACCGTTGATGCGGATCTGCTCGCGCAAATGGTCTGAACCGATGACCAGCACCCGGGCGCCCTCCTGCAGGTATCGGCGCAGCATTCGTGCGGCGACGACGGCGGAAGTAATGACCTGGCCATCGTCCAGGGTCAGCCCAAATCCTCGCAGCTGATCGGCCACCACATGGGGAAACCGGGATGCGTTGTTGGTGGTATAGGCCATGCGCATGCCAAGTGTCTGAGCGCGGTCGATGCCCTCGGCTGCATGCTCGACAGGGTCAGCGCCCCGGTAGACCACTCCGTCCAGATCCAGCAGAGCCAGACGGTAGATCTTTGCCGGGGCGTCTTCAGTTCCTTTAAGGAAGACGGTCATGATTCGGCCTTGGCTTCATCAGACGTATCCGACTCCTTGACCTGCTCATCCTTGGACTGTTCATTCTGACGATCGGCAGTATCGGCTTCGGATTCTGCGTCCCTGCCAGACAGATCACCATCGTCAGCAGCCGGTTCATCGGCAACAGTTGTGTCGATTTCATCGTCAGTCTGGTCACTTTGAGAGCCACTCCCCGAAGCTTCCGCATCAAAGCGAGAAGGCTCCCCCTCGGATTGCTTCACAGCATCTGACGATTCCTGCATTCCGGATTCGGACATTGGGGATGATTCAGCTGACTCAGTCGAATCAGCTGAATCAGCTGTATCAGTCGAGTCCGCTGAATCGTTCGAAGCTACTGATTCAGGAGATTCCTCAACCTGGCTTTCATCGGCACTCTGTACCGATTCGTCAGTGACATCAGACTCAGCGGCCTCGGTCTCAACTTCAGCCTCATCCGAGTCCTCCTCACCGCCATCCGGGTCAATGGAGAGATCCTCCATCATGGCCGGATCCAGGTGCTCCAGGTCGTAGTCGATCAGGATTTCCTCAGACTGTCCGTCCTTCTGGCCATCCTCGTCCTCATCCTCGTCGGCATACTCAGCTTCCAGGCGATCCAGCAGAGGTTCCAGCTCCAGAGCCTCCTGGCTGCGACCAGCCTGCTCAAGGAAGTTCTGCTCGGCCTGCACGGCACGCATTCGGTAGTCGCCGCTGAGCCCGCGGGCCTTGACAAGAGCTTGAACGGTCTCGATGGCCTTGTCCCACAAGCCCAGATCGCCCAGTGCTCCGGCATAAACCAGGAACATCTCCGCCTTGGACTCGCCTTGCAGCTGGCTGCCCTCTTCGGAGGTGGCCTCCTCAATGGCCTTGCGGGGATTGCCCAGGCCACGCTCACAGTCGGCGATGAAGGGCAGGTAATCAGAATAGCCGTTCATACGGTGTGCGGTGCGGAACTCCTTCAAGGCCAGCTTGTAGTCGCCCTGACGGTAGGCCACCAGGGCCAGAGTCTCACGGGCAAGATCGATCCGCGAAGCCTGCCGGGCAGCCCACTTGGCGTGGGCTAGAGCACCTTGGGGATCGGTCTCCTCCAGCGCGTAGGCGGCCAGGATGTGCAGACCAATGTTCTCGGCATGCTCCTTGCTCAGTCCGCGCAGGCGTAGGCGATCATCCTTGGAGAGCATGGACCACTCCAGGCCCTTGGGCATCTTGGGCTCGCCAGGCCGACGATCCGTGTAGGGGTTCTGCGATGGGTAGGAAATGGTCCCGTCTGAGTTGCGGCGACCGCGGTCATAGCCATTCTGGCGGTCACGCTGATAAGTCCCGCGGCGGTCATCACGGCGATAATCTTCACGACGACGGTCATCGCGACCATGCTGGCCCTGGAATCTGTCGCCATGGGAACGGTCGCCCCGATAGCCGCCTTGACGATGGTCGTCACGGGAACGGTCACCATAGGAACGGTTGCCATAGTGACGATCTCCATGTGAACGCTTCTGGCGTGGACGGTCATCACGGGAGCGGTTGTTCCATGGGCGATCCCCACCAGACCGCTCACCCTGCCTACGATCAAACCTCCGGTCGTCATCCCGACGACGGTTGCCACGGAAGCCCTGACCACGATCACGGTCACGGTCATGCCGCTGGTAACCATATCCCGACCGACCGCGGTCGTTGTCGTGGTCACGATGCCCGTATCCACCATGACCGTTGGCATGGAAGTCGCGACGAGGACGGTCGCCATCCTGCCGACGGCCGTGGTGGTCATCACGCCTGTCAAAATGGCGATCCCGGTCGGAATCCCTACGGAATCCGCCGTGGCCATCCTGACGATCATGCCTGTATCCACGATTATCGCGATCGAACCGATCGTGTCCGCTTCCGCGGAAGGGCCGCTGTCCATTCCTGCCCTCGGAGCGACGCTCTTCGCCGCTCTCGCCGTCATGGTTGTGGAAGTTGCCGGAACGGTGACCTCCCGAACGGTAGCCTCCGGAGCGGTATCCGCCCGAATGCGAACCGCCCTTGTGGAAGCCCGAAGAGCGACGGCCGCCCGACCGGAAGCCTCCTGGGCGCGAACCGCCCCGGCCCCGTCCGCGATCGCCCCGGGAATGATTGTGTTCTTCTGCCATCAGTGTCCTTAATTCCTACGTTCCTACTTGCCGGCCCGACGCTCAAGTGCGCCCAGGGCCTTCTTTCCTCTGCGAACCAGGGCGAAGCGCCCATGCAGAAAGTCCTTGTTCTCCAAAACCTGATCCGGATCCTCGACCCGCTGGTTATTCAGGTAGAAACCGCCCGATGCCACAGTCTTGCGCGCCTCGGAGACCGAACGGAAGAGTCCGGCCGCAACACCGGCTTCCACCAGACGCTGGCCCTCGCTGGCTGCGGGCAGAGCTCGCCCGCCTTGTCCATCATCGACCTTGAGGCCGTCGAGTGCGGAATCCAGCACATCCTCGTCCAGCTCCTCCAGGGTCTTGCCACGACCGAAGAGGGCACCCGAGGCATCGATGGCCCCTTGGGCGGCATGCTCGCCGTGCACATATGAGGTCACCTGCCAGGCCAGAACCTTCTGGGCCTCGCGCGCGCCCGGATCCTGGGCGGTCCTCTCCTCCAGACGCTCGATCTCGGCCTTGGGCAGGAAGGTGAAGGTCTTCAGCAGCTTGACCACCTGGTCGTCGGGCTGGTTGAACCAGAACTGGTAGAAGCGGTAGGGGCTGAACATGGTGGGATCCAGCCAGACCGCGTTGCCCTCGGACTTGCCGAACTTCTTGCCCTGGGAGTCGGTGATCAATGGGCTGGTCATCACGTTGACGGAGGCATTGCGCACCTTGCGGATCAGGTCCAGGCCGCTGGTCAGGTTCCCCCACTGGTCGCTGCCGCCCAGCTGCAGACTGCATCCGTAGCGGTCGAAGAGCTCCAGGAAGTCGTTGCCCTGAAGCACCTGGTAGCTGAACTCGGTAAAGGAGATGCCCTCGTCGGAGTCCAGACGGCGGGCCACCGTGTCCTTGGCCAGCATGGTGCCCATGCGGAAGTTCTTGCCCACATCGCGCAGGAAGTCGATGGTGCTCATAGAGCCGGTCCACTCATAATTATTGACGAATCGGACGGGATTCTCACCTTTGGTGTCCAGGAAGCGCCCGATCTGGCCACGCAGGCGCTCGGTCCACTCGGCCACGGTCTGCTTGGGGTTCAGGGTGCGCTCCCCCGACTGCCGAGGGTCGCCGATCAGCCCGGTGGCCCCGCCCACAACGGCGATTGGATGCAGACCGGCCGCCTGCAGGTGGCGCATGTTGAGCAGCTGGACCAGATTGCCCACGTGCAGTGAGGGGGCCGTGGGGTCGAATCCGCAATAATAGGTCACCGAGGGGTCGGCCAGCACCTTCCTGAGCTCGGACTCGTCCGTGCACTGGGCAATGAGACCGCGCCACTTGAGTTCGTCGAAAAGCGAGTCGAAACCCGCCTGCCTGAAATCGGTGACCTGCGACATGAGAGGCTACTCCCTATCGAAAATTTGATGAATGTATGCTAAACCCTACTATTCTTGCAACAGATACCGACACGGCAGGGCTCTGGATCGCCGCAGACAAGACCGCACCAAGCCGGAATTCCCGAGGAATGAAGCTGGGTTGATTATTCATTGCGGATCAGCCGCTGTCGATTGACTCTTGACCGCCGACTATTGACCTATGGCAGGGCGACCAGAAGGAACCTTTCAGCGTAATCGCTGCATTCAAGTCAGGAATGCACAGACACAGACAACTGATCGATCAAGTCTTGGGGAATGTGGTCGACCACGCAGGCGGCCATGCGCCGATATCCTTCAACCCCCGGATGGAAGTGATCGATGCCCCAGAAATCGGGTCGGTCAGTGCCAACGTCGTCGCGGGTGGCATCCACGAAAGGCACCGAGGCCTCTTGGCAGACCCGACGGCTGGTCTGCGTCTGGCGGGCTATCCTACGCTCCACCTCGGCCCTGAGCGCCCGACCCAGGGCAGGATCCCGATAGAGCTGACCGGAGCTGAGGACCAGCACCTGGCGGCCCTTGTCTTTAGCCAGATCGATGCTGGCTGCCAGGTCATCCCGCCACTGCTCATCGGTGCGGTTGGCCATGATGTCGTTTGATCCTGCACACAGAACCAGCAGATCAGGATGGTCCTGCAGAGCGGGCAGGAACCGGTAACGCACCCTGCGGATGGTGGCCCCCAACCGACCCTGGGTCGACCAGGGTACCGGACGCCCCAGCCGGGTGGCAAGGCAGGCGGCTATGTCAGGGACGAAGCCCTGGCTCTGGTCCTTCACCCCGCAGCCGACCGCCATGGAGTCGCCCACCACCAGCATGGTCAGCGGCTCCAGGTCGCGGCCTTGTTCCGGTGGCGAGCACAGCCCTTGGCGTGAGCCGGGTGGCTCCTTGGCCAGAGTGATGTGCTGCTTGGCCCACCAGGCCTGGACCAGTGCCACCGGATTCATGTTCGCCGCCGCCTTTCGCTCTTTGCCCTCCCTCTTGGGGATTGCCGTTGGGCATTCTAACGCGGCCACCGGCCTGACGGAAACCGGAAAGTTCACCTGGGCGGACGGTAGGCAGGCCCATCAGACTGCGAGTTGGCGAAAGCCTTCAGATCCTTCAGCGCATCTGCAGCCTGGTCCATCTGCTCCTTGACCCTCTCCGGTGCGGTGCCACCCTGGCCCCGGCGAGCGCGCACGGCTCCCCCAGCGGTCAGAACCGAACGGACCTTTGGAGCTTGATCAGCAGGCACCCAGTCAGCGAAGACCTTGATGAAATCGGCATCGTCCAGGTCAGCCAGCTCGCAGCCACGACCCTCGGCCAGCTTGACGCAGGCTCCGGAGAGCTCGTGGGCATGCCGGAAGGGCACTCCTTGCCTGACCAGCCACTCAGCCAGGTCGGTAGCCAGGGCGAATCCTGTGGGAGCCTGCTCCTCCAGCCGATCCTTGTTGAAGGTCAAGGTGGCGACCATGCCGGCAAAGGCGGGCAACAGGACCTCCAGGGTGTCCACCTGGTCGAAGACCGCCTCCTTGTCCTCCTGCAGGTCGCGCGCATAGGCTGTCGGCAGCCCCTTGAGGGTGGTCAGCAGACCAGCCAGATCCCCGACCAGTCGACCGGCCTTGCCGCGAGCCAGCTCGGCCACGTCCGGATTCTTCTTCTGAGGCATGATGGAGGATCCGGTGGAATAGCCGTCGTCCAGGCGAACGAAGGCGAACTCCTGGGTGTTCCAGATGATGATCTCCTCGGCCAGCCTGGATAGGTCCACGCCGATCATGGCGGCAACGAAGGCGAATTCGGCCACCACATCCCTGGCAGCAGTCCCGTCGATGGAGTTGGCGCAGACCCGGCTAAAGCCCAGATCCCGGGCCACTGGCAGGGGGTCCAGCCCCAGGGTGGTGCCAGCGAGCGCGCCCGACCCGTATGGACTGGCATCGGCACGTTGGTCCCAGTCCCTCAGGCGCTCCAGGTCACGGACCAGGGGCCAGACATGGGCCATGAGCTGGTGGGCCAGCAGAACAGGCTGGGCGTGCTGCATGTGGGTGCGGCCAGGCATGACCGTGGTCCCCGCCGCACGGGCCTGATCCATCAGAGCCTGGGCCGTGCGCAGCAGATCCTTGGCCAGTACGCGGGCGTGACGACGCAGCCAGATCCGAATCAAGGTGGCGATCTGATCGTTGCGCGACCGCCCGGCCCGCAGCTTGCCGCCCAGCTGGTCCCCCGCAATGTCGATCAGGCCGCGCTCCAGGGCCGTGGCCTCATCTTCATCGCCGGGTTCAGGGGCGAAGGCGCCGGAGTCCACCTGATCCTGAAGCTCATCCAGGGCCTGTTCCATACGTGCCAGCTCGCCATCGTCCAGCAACCCAGCACGGTTGAGAGCCCGAGCGTGGGCCCGAGAACCGGCAAGGTCGTCATCGGCCAGTCGCCAATCAAACTGTGTGGACCGGCTGAGCTCGACCAGCGCCGGCGAGGGACCACCGCTGAAGCGCCCGCCCCAGAGGGCCATGAGTTTGTCGCCGGTGCTCACTGCTCTTGTCCGTCCTGCGCGATGCCGTTGCCGAAGCGCATATCACGGGCGGCAGCCACCTTGTCGGCCAGGCCGTAGATGGCGATGAACCCGTTGGAGGCGTTCTGGTCGAAGCTGTCGCCGGACTCGTAGGTGGCCAGGCTGTAGTCGTAGAGGGAGCTGTCGGAGTGCCGACCGGTGACCACGGCCCGCCCCCCGTGCATGACCATGCGGATGCGGCCGGAGACATAGCGCTGGGTCTCCTCGATGAAGGCGTTCAGGGAGCGGACGGCCGGCGAGTACCACTGGGCGTCGTAGACCAGCTCGCCCCAGCGCTTGTCGATGTCGCGCTTGATCCGGTGCTGTTCGCGCTCCAAGCAGCAGTTCTCCAGCTCCTGGTGGGCGGTGATCAGGGCAATGGCCCCGGGTGCTTCATAGAGCTCGCGGGACTTGATACCCACCAGCCTGTCCTCGATCAGATCCACACGTCCGATCCCCTGGGCTCCAGCCCGGCGGTTCATCTCCTCGATGGCCTCCAGAGGCGTGACAGCCCTGCCGTCGATGCGCACGGGGATGCCCTGCTCGAAGTCGATGGTCACCTCGTCCTCAACAGGTGGGAAGGCCGGGTCGTCGGTGTAGGAGTAGACGTCCTTGGTGGGCCCGTTCCAAGGATCCTCCAGGTAGCCGGTCTCGATGGCCCGTCCCCAGACATTCTGATCGATGGAATAGGGGCTCTCCTCGGTCTGCTCGATGGGCAGGTGGTGCTCCTTGGCGTAGGCGATCTCCACGTCCCTCATCAGTCCCAGGTCACGGATGGGGCTGATGGCCTTCAGCGAGGGGTCGATGGACATGATGGAGACCTCGAAACGGACCTGGTCGTTGCCCTTGCCGGTGCAGCCGTGGGCTATGGTGTCAGCACCGTACTGGTGAGCAGCCTGGACCAGATGCTTGGTGATCAGCGGCCTCGAGATTGCCGATACCAGCGGGTAGACCCCCTCATACATGGCATTGGCCTTGAGCGCCAGCATGCAGTAATCCCTGGCAAACTCGTCCCGGGCATCCACCACGACGGACTCAACGGCTCCGCAGTCCAGGGCCCGCTGGCGGATGGTCTGCAGACGCTCGCCGCCTTGGCCCACATCCAGGGAGACGGCCACCACATCCTTGCCGGTGCGCTCCTTAAGGTAGGGAATGGACACCGAGGTGTCCAGGCCGCCCGAGTAGGCCAGCACGATGCGATTGTTTTCGGTCATGGCGATCCTCTTTCCTTGTAATTTCACACTTGTCAGTATTCAGTTCGTGCTTCCGGCGATCATCGGGCCTTGACATCCTCCTGGCCGGAAACGATGGTCATGAGCCAGTCGGCCCGGGATGAAGCCGATTCATCGTCTGCAGCGATGATCAGAATCGTGTCGTCCCCGGCTATGGTGCCCAGGATTCCATTGATGGGCTGGCGGTCCAGGGCGGAAGCTGCATACTGGGCGGCACCGGCCGGGGTTCTGACCACCAGCAGGTTGCGGGCCCGGGCCACCGAAGTGATCAGCCCGGTCAGAATCTTGGCCAGGTAGGCATCGGTCTTGTTCTCCCCCTCGACCTCAGGCCCCTCGGCGGCAGCGGCCTCCATGGCCTGCTGGTCGGTGGTGGCGGGAATCCAGTAGGCCATGCTGCCGTCTGCATACCGCAGCTTGGTGGCATGCAGGTCGTCCAGGTCCCGGCTCAGGGTGGCCTGGGTCACCTCGATGCCTTGCTCAGCCAGCAGGGCCGACAGCTGCTGCTGGGAGTTGACCCGATGTCGGTTCAGGGCCTGACGGATGGCATCCAGCCGGGCCACCTTGGTCGTCGGACGCATCAGCACACCCCCTGCAGGAGTGATTCGTCACCCCGGGAGCGAGCCACCAGCCAGGTCATCAGGGCCTTCTGCGCATGCAGTCGGTTTTCCGCCTCATCCCAGACCACGGACTGGGGGCCGTCGATGACCTCAGCCGTCACCTCCCGGCCCCTATAGGCGGGCAGGCAGTGCTGGAAGAGGGCATCCGGGCGGGCATGGGCCATAAGCTGGGCGTTGACCTGATAGGGCAGGAAGGGATGGGAGCGGATGGCGTACTGGTCCTCCTCGCCCATGGAGACCCAGGTGTCGGTGAAGACGCAGTCGGCGTCCTCCACGGCCTGGACCGGATCCATGGTGATCAGAATGGATCCTCCGTTTTCAGCGGCCAGTGTCCGCGCCTGTTCCACCAGGTTTGGATCGGGCAGGAAGCCGTTGGGTCCGGCAATCCGCACGTTCATACCGGCTACTGCCCCGGCCAGCAGATAGGAGTTGGCCATGTTGTTGGCTGCATCACCCAGGTAGGCGATGGTCATGCCGGCCAGGGCGTCGACCCCGCCCCGGTGCTGTGCCAGGGTCAGGAAGTCGGCCAGAACCTGGCAGGGATGGAAGGAATCGGTCAGCGCGTTGATGACAGGCACGGTGGCATGTGCAGCCATGGTCTCCACCCGATCCTGGCCAAAGGTTCGCCAGACTATGGTGGACGTCATCCGTGTCAGTACGTTGGAGGTGTCCGCCACGGGCTCGCCACGGCCCAGCTGCGAGCCAGAGCTATCGATGACCATGGGATAGCCGCCCAGCTGGGCCACGCCTACGCAGAAGCTTGTCCTGGTGCGCGTGCTGGGCTTGTCGAAGATGATGGCCACGGCCTGAGGCCCCTGATAGGGCTGAGATAAATAGGGATTTGCCCTGAAAGCCATGCCCAGTCGAAGGACCTCCAACTGCTCCTCGTGGTTGAGGTCGTCGTCACGCAGCATGTGCCGCAAACCTTTGTTCATCTCTGCCTTTCTATCGCTATGATTATGCACGTCATTGATGGCTGATCTCACTGATCATCCTGCCGCAAGCCCTTGTCCGCGAGACTGGCCGGAGCCTTGGACAGGATATCCACGGCCAAGTCGATCTGATCGGCCTGGATGATCAGGGGCGGGGCCAGACGCAGGGCATCGGGGGCCACTGCGTTGACGATCAGCCCATGATCCAGGGCCCAGGAGGCCAGATCCCCGGCACAGGGAGCGCTCAGCTGGACCGCATCCAGCAGTCCCCTGCCTCTGACCTGAGTATAGAGGGGATTGCCGCAATCGGTAAGGCCGGCGCGGAGCCTCTCGCCCATCTGCCGCGCCCGCTCCAACAGGCCCTCCTGCTGGATGGTATCCAAGGTGGTCAGCGCCAGAGCCGATCCCAGAGGATTGCCGCCGAAGGTGGATCCGTGCATGCCCGGGGTCAGCAGACCTGACGGCCCAGGTCCGAAGGTGATCATCCCGCCCATGGGGAATCCGCCTGCCACCCCCTTGGCGAAGGTGAGCACGTCCGGACAGGCTCCTCCGGACAGGCTCTGATCCTGGAAGGCGAACCAGTGGCCGGTCCTGCCCATGCCGGTTTGCACCTCGTCCAGAATCATCAGGGCTCCATGCTGGCTACAGAGCTCACGCACCTGCCGAACGTAGTCAGGATTCAGCGGCAGCACTCCGGCCTCTCCCTGGATAAGCTCCAGAATGACGGCAGCCACCGGCTCTCCCGAAGTCTCCCCCTGTGCGAAGGCCTCTTCTATAGCCTCGCCGTCTTCTGCCGGCAGGAAGCCCATACCCGGGACCAGGGGCTGGAAGGGCTCACGGATGGCCGGCTTCCATGTCAGGCTCAAGGAGCCCATGCTGCGGCCGTGGAAACTATGGGTCAGAGCCAGGATCCGACCGGGATGCCCGCCCATGCGAGCGCCATGCAACCGAGCAAGCTTGATGGCCGCCTCATTGGCCTCGGTTCCCGAGTTGGCGAAGAAGACGCGTGATCCCTCCGGTGCCTGAGCCAGGTCCAGCAGCCGTTCGGCCAGCTCGATCTGAGGCTGGGAGGCGAAGAAGTTGCTGATGTGGGCCATCTTCCCGGCCTGCTCAGCCAGTGCCTTGTTCCAGGCAGGATGGGCGTAACCGAGAGCATTGACCGCGATTCCGGCCATCATGTCCAGATACCGGTTGCCGTCCAGGTCCCAGATCCAGGCCCCTCGACCATGATCCATGACCCTGCCCGGCCGACCGAAGACCTGCACGTGGACGCGGTCATAGCGGTCTGCCCATTGACTGCTCTGCGGCCCCTCGGGAGTCCTCATAGGTGCATCAGCCTTCGTCATGGCTCCTCCTCATGATCATGTCCTTGCCCGGCACGACCACCGTGCCGATGCCGTTGCGGGTGAATATCTCGTTGAGCATGGAATGCGGTCGCCGTCCGTCAATGACGTGGGCCTCGCCCACCCCGGAACGCACGGCCTGCAGGCAGGCCTCCATCTTGGGACGCATCCCCTCATGCATGTCCTCCAACATATCCTCCAGCCGGTCTACCCCGATGCTGGAGACCAGGGAGTCGGCCTGGGGCCAGTTGGCGTACAGTCCCTCCACATCGGTGAGGATGACCAGTTTCCGGGCCCCCAAAGCTACTGCCAGAGCCGAAGCGGCCGCATCGGCATTCACATTGAGCACCTGGGTGGGATCCTGCTCGTCAGGAGCCACAGAGGAGACGACGGGAATTCGCCCGGCATCGATCAGATCCTCGACGGCCGAGGCATCCACGCCCACGACCTCGCCCACCAGGCCCAAATCAACCGGCTTGCCATCCGCCATACCGGTACGACGAGCCGCACTGAACAGGCCAGCATCCTCACCTGACAGGCCTACAGCCATGGGACCGTGGGCATTGATGGCCCCGACCAGATCCCTGCCCACCTGTCCGGTCAGCACCATGCGAACCACTTTCATGGTCTCCGGTGTGGTCACCCGTAGGCCGCCGCGGAAGACCGAGGGGATGCCCAGGGCCTGGAGCATGCTGGAGATTTGCGGGCCACCGCCGTGCACCACCACCGGATGCATGCCCACCTGCCTCAGGAAGACCATGTCCTGGGCAAAGCACTGCCGCAGATGGTCGTCCACCATGGCATGGCCACCGTATTTGACTACGATCCGCTGGCCGGCGAACTCCTCCAGCCAGGGCAGGGCCTCGATGAGCACCTGGGCCTTGCGGGCGTCATCCAAGGCTTTTTCAGCTTCGGCTTCCTGCTCGTCATCCGCCATCCTCTTCCCCTTCCTTATGACCATCTTCCGATTGCTGCAGCTCTTGGCAGCGCGCCTGATCGGGCTTCCCATCAGGTGTGGTAGTCGGCATTGATGGTCACGTATTCGTGGGTCAGATCATCGGTCCATACCGTGGCCTGGCTGTCACCCTGACCAAGGTCGATGTCGATATGGACCTCGGGCACATGCAGGTCGACCAGCTCCGGATCCTGGCCGGGACGACCTCCCTGGCAGACCTTGATGCCGTTGAAGCTGACATCCACATGGGCCGGGTCATAGGCCGCCGTTGCAACCGGCACAGTGCCCAGGGAGGACACCACTCGGCCCCAGTTGGGATCCTCGCCGGCCACCGCGCACTTGAGCAGTGTTGAGCCGGAGACCGCCCGGGCGCAGGCAAGGGCTGCATCCTCACTCTCGGCACCATCCACCTGAATACGGATCCGATGCCTACAGCCTTCGCCGTCGGCCACAATCCGATGAGCCAGGTCCGTGCAGGCCTGACCCAGCTTCTCCTGGAACTGGTCGGGATCAGGCCGTACTCCTGAGGCCCCGGAGGCCATCAGCAGGACGGTGTCATTGGTGGACATGCACCCGTCCACGTCGATCCGGTTGAAACTGAGCCGGCAGGCCTCTGACAGGGCTTGACGTGCCTGTTCCGGCTCCAGAATGGCATCCGTGGTGATGACACAGATCATAGTGGCCAACTGCGGGGCGATCATCCCGGAACCCTTGACCATGCCGCCCAGCCGCCAGCCGGATCCGTCCACAGCCACGGTCTTGGTGCAGGTGTCAGTGGTCAATATGGCCTTGGCGGCCTCTTCGCCGGCTTCCTGACTGGCCGACATCTCCTGGGCAGCCTGGTCGATGCCAGTCAATATGGAGTCCAGATGCAGCAGATGGCCGATGATCCCGGTGGAGCAGACAGCAACCCGCTTGGCCGGCAGGCCCAGTTGCTTTCCTGTCCGCTCGGCCATGGCCCTGGCCTGGTTCAGGCCCTCCGGACCCGTGCAGGCGTTGGCATTGCCGGAGTTGACGACCACGGCTCCGGCATGGCCTTCTTCAAGGATTCGGCTGGTCCAGATGACCGGAGCGGCCCGGAAACGATTGGGGGTAAAGACCCCAACAGCCGTGTCCATGGGTCCGCTGTTGACGACCAAGGCCAGGTTTCGGCGCTGTGAACCTCCCGGACGATGGGCGATGGCGGTGCCGGTCCGGAAGCCTGCAGGGTAGGTGATGCTCATGGTGCCACTCCTATGGTTGTCAATCCGGTCTCCTCAGGCAGGCCCAGGGCCAGATTTACGGCCTGGAGGGCCTGGCCTGCGGTGCCCCGGGTCAGGTTGTCGATGGCGGCGAATGCGTAGAGGCGGTCGGCGCGCTGGTCCACAGCGACCTGGACCTGAGCCCGGTTGGAGCCGTACACGTCGGCCGTGGAGGGAAGCCTGCCCTCGGGGAGCAGATCGACGAACTGCTCCTGGGCATAGGTCTCTTCCCAGACGGCACGAATATCAGCCATCCCCATGCCCCGTCCACGCTCGCTCAGCTTGGCCGAGACCACAGCCAGAATCCCCCTTGACATGGGGACCAGTATGGGGGTCAGCCCCAAACGGATGGGCTGTTTCCCAAGACCTCCGAGGTTCGGATCCGCCGCTGCGGCCTTGCGCAGGTTCTGCAGAATCTCAGGGATATGCCGGTGGGTGCCTCCGACCGAGTAGGGATGGGCTGAATTGATGGCCTGGGCTGCCAGCAGATCCATTCTGCCGCTTGAGCGTCCGGCACCCGAGTAACCGACAGCAAGGTCAGCCACCAGATCATCGGTCTGCACCAGTCCGGCGGCCAGGGCAGGCTGGAAGGCCAGAGTGACTGCCGTGACATTGCAGCCGGGACCAGCGATCCGCCGGGTCTGCCCAAGCAACTGACGCTGACGACTGCCACCCGGATTGAGCAGCTCAGGCATCCCATAGGTCCATGGACTTGAGAAAGATCCGCCGTAGTAGTCTTGCCAGTCCTCCGGATCCTCCAGCCGGTGATCAGCGCCCAGGTCGACCATCAGCGATTGCGGATCCAGCTGCTCGGCCAAGGGACCCGAAGCCCCGTGGGGCAGGGCCAGAACCACCAGATCATGGCCGGCCAAGATCTCCGGCTTCGTATCCTGAATCCGCAGCGAGGCCAGCGACTCCGGAAGGTTGGGCGAGAACTCCCCCAACAGTCGACCAGCGGAGCCGTGACCGGTGACCGTGCATACCTGAAAGGCTGGATGCGCTGCCAATAGACGGATCATTTCCGAGCCGGCATACCCCGAAGCTCCCGCTACAGCCACCGTGTATTGCCGCATGAGTGCTCCCTTCATCGGGCACCATCATACATACTCATGCAGTAAAACGCATATTTATACAATTCGGCGTGTCGCTATGCACATGTTTTAGCTGCGCGACACTGTCACCTATGCGAAGGGGTCATAACCGGAGTCCCGGTTGCGGATGTATTCCATTTGCCTACTGGCCCTGTCCGCCGCCTCGGGCCCGCATGTGTCCTCCACAAAGGCCAGTGCCATGTCAATACCGGCCGAGATACCCGAAGAGGTACGAAACTTGCCATCGACCACCCAGCGGGCATCCTTGATCCAGTCCACGCGCTCCCCCGTGCCGACGACCCAGTCAAAGGCCAAGTCATTGGAGGTCGCACGCCGACCGTCGAGCACACCGGCGGCAGCCAAGAGAGCCGAGCCTGTGCAGACCGTCATTACCTGCGGCGACTGGGCGGCCAGGCTTGCCAACTGCCCAATCCATCGGTCGTTTCCAACCAGAGTTCGCGTGCCGGACCCGCCAGGTATCAGCAAAACTCCCTTGGGATCGATCGCTTCGGGTCCTACAGCTTCGACCCTGACACCGCCCTCCCCGACTTTCACTCCAGGGCCCTCCAAGGAGAAGAGCCGCACCCGGGCACCATCAGTATTGATGAAAACCTCAAAGGGGCCGAAGACATCCAAGGGTTCAAACCCGTCGAATACGACAATATTGATATCCAAGCCCATCTGAATGACCCCCTGCTTAGATCTCAGGCGCTGACGCCATCCCCGCCTGAGCCGCCGCCACCCGTCGAGGGCGACGGCACCATCTGCTGGTAGAAGTCGTTCAGGGAGACCCCGTTGACCAGAAGCCAGATCCAAGCCAAGGTAAAGAGCAGGTTGATGATCAGGGCAGCCATGGCCAACCCATAGCCCTTCATATGCAGTCGGCGGGTACGATACATGGAAACGCCGCCGAGCAAAGCGGGAATCACAGGCATAGGCAGGAAGAGGGCCATAAGGAAGGCGATGATGGCGCAGGGATCCCAGTGGCCGTAGACCGGATTTTGGGAGGGATCGTTCAGATCGGGCATGCCCTGGGGAGGCCATCCTGGCGCACCGGGACGGGTCTGAGGATTCCCAGGATTTCCGCCGCGACTGGGACCCGACTGCCCCGCCATGGGCATGGGCCTATTGGCGGGGTTGCCCTGGGACGAATCGGATTCCTTGGCCTTGGGTTCGGGGTCTGGGCGACCGTAGATGTACGGATTCCATCCTGGATAACGATCGGCGCGCGCGCCGTACAAGGGCTGGTCGCCCCCATCATGATCCTGGCGGTCGGGTCCACCTGCTGTGCCCTGTTCTTGAGAATCCGTCATGTCCCTCGGTCCCCTTGATGCCCGGTCAGGCACGTAGCACGGCGCCCAGACCTGCAGTCTTGTCAACGATGGCCTGGCGCAGGGATTCGCTGTCCTCGGACGTCAAAGTACGGTCCGGGGCGCGGAAGGTGACTGCGAAGGCCAGCGATTTTGCATGCTCACCGATCTGATCGCCAGTGAAAACGTCGAACAGCTCGATGGATTCAAGACTAGACCCAGCCGCTTCTCTGATGGCGGAAGTCAGGTCGGCTGCCGAGACCGTGTCCGGCACGGTGAAGGCCAGATCCTGACGGACCGGCGGGAAGGTCGACACGGGCTTGGCCTGCAGGGGGGTGTAGTCCAAATGGTCCAGCACCATGTCCAGACTCAGCTCGAAGGCGGCGGAGTGGGCAGGGAAGCCCAGGGCCTGGTCAACCCGAGGATGCAGCTCGCCCACCATGCCGACAAGCGTGCCGTCATCCAGGACCAGCCTGGCGGTACGGCCAGGATGCCACTGGTCGGGCACCTGCTCAGCCGAAGGCTGCTCCAGCCGATAATGTGCTCCCAGCCTATCCAGGACACGACGAGCCGATTCGACTGCATCGGTCCAGTCCACATCCCTAATGTCCTTGAGCCAGCCGTCCTCCTGGGCACGGCCGGTCAGCAAGGCCGCCACATGCAGCCGTTGCTCGGGCAGACCCTGGTCCAGGCGGGCCAGATCCTCGTCGCTGGGCCGCACACCGCCCGGAAGGGTGGGCACCGCAGGAGCCTTGGGGTCGCGACGGAATACATAGCCGATCTCGAAGAGACGCACATCCGTGTTGCCACGTCGCAGGTTGCGCTCCACGGTGTTGGCCAGCGGCAGCAGCAGGCTCTGGCGCAGGTAGGGCCTGTCAGCGGCCATGGGGTTGGCCAGCTCCACGCTGTTGGTATGGATCTCATCAGGATCCATGCCGAAGGCTTTGAAATCATTGTCGCCGACGAACGGGTAGTCCAGAACCTCGGTCAGTCCATACTCGGCCAGGGTGTCAGCCACCCAACGACGACGCTGCTGACGGTCGGTCAGACCAACCGCTCCGGACACCTTGGGTGATGGCACGGTGACGGGGATGCGGTCATAACCCACCAGACGGGCCACCTCCTCGACAAGATCACAGCCCTCGCCCAGGTCGGGCCTCCAGGTTGGCGGAGTCACCGACAGCCGGTCTTGAGGATCACCTTGGACCATGCAGCCGATGTCGCGCAGAATGGCCACGATGCGCTGGGGCTCCACCTCCAGTCCGGTCAGACGTGCCACCTCGCTGACGGCAAAGTCGATGACCGGCATGGGCTTGGTCTGATCCATATCCTGCGGAGCATCCAGGTCCTGGCCACCGGCAAGGCGATGCAACAGGTCAGCGGCCATGGCTGCGGCGGCTGGCTGCATCTGCGGATCGACCCCGCGCTCAAAGCGCTTGGAGGCCTCCGAGGGCAGCTTGTGGCGACGGGCGGTCCGGGCGATGGTCACCTGGTCGAAGTGAGCGGACTCGATCAGGATGTTCTTCGTCTGATCGGTCACTTCTCCGTACAGACCGCCCATGACGCCGGCCAGTCCCAGGATGCGGGAACCCTCTTGGCCCTGGGGCGAGTCGGTGATGAGCAGATCTTCGGTGCTGAGCTCGCGATCCTTGCCATCAAGGGTGGTCAGGCGCTCGCCCTGCCTGGCCCTGCGCACCACGATGGGCCCGCTGAGCTTGTCCAGATCGTAGGCGTGCAGGGGCTGGCCCAGATCCAGCATGACGTAGTTGGTGATGTCCACCGGCAGGCTGATGGAGCGCATGCCGGCCCGAACCAACCGACGACGCATCCAGCTGGGAGTCGCCGCCTTGGGGTCGCATCCGGTCAAGGCACGCAGGTAGTACCGATCACAGCCTGGCTGACCGTGAATAGGATTCTCATCCTGAACGCGCACGGCCAGCGGTGCCTGATCCTCCTGGGCTGCCGAGGCCGGCACCGTCTTGTTCAGTTCAATCACCGGATCCGTGTACTCGGCGCCCGTGGAGTGGTGGTATTCGCGGGCAACCCCCCTGTAGGAGAAGGCATAGCCACGGTCAGGGGTGATGTTGATTTCAAGCACGGGCGTATTCATATGCAGGAGGCTCATGGCATCGTCACCGGGCTTGAGCTGCTCGTACTGCTCGGGGGTGAACCCGTAGTTGCGTAGCAGGATGATGCCCTGATGGTCCGAGCCCAGCCCCAGCTCACGCTCGGAGGCGCACATGCCGTCCGAGATGTGACCATAGGTCTTGCGTGGTTCGATGCGGAAGTCACCAGGCAGGACGGCCCCTGGCAGGGTCACCACCACCTTCTCGCCCGCAGCCATGTTGGGGGCCCCGCAGACGATGCCACGCGGCACATTGCGACCCTGGTCGTCCACGGCGTTGTACTGCTCGCCCACATCAACATGACACCAGTTGATGGTCTTGCCGTTCTTCTGAGGCTCAGGCTCGGCATCCACCACATAGCCGACTACGATTGGGCCGGTCACAGTGGACTGGTGGATGTCCTCTTCCTCCAGACCGACCCGGACCAGGTCCTTGGCCAGCTGTTCATAGGTCAGATCCTCGGGGACCTGCACATGCTCCTTGAGCCAGTCGATATCTACCATTGGCATCTGACGGTCACTCCCCCATCTCGAACTGCTGGCTGAACCGCACGTCGCCTTCGACCAGGTCGTGCATGTCGTTGATGTCGTGGCGCAGGAGCAGGGTGCGCTCCATGCCCACACCGAAGGCGAAGCCTGAGTAGCGCTGCGGGTCCACGCCGGCCGACCTCAGAACGTTGGGGTTGACCATGCCGCAGCCTCCCCATTCGATCCATCCGGGGCCGCCCTTCTTGTCGGGGAACCAGAGATCCATCTCGGCGCTGGGCTCGGTGAAGGGGAAGTACGAGGGCCGCAGTCTGGTCCGGGCCTCGGGACCGAACATGGCCACAGCGAGCTTGTCCAGGGTGCCCTTGAGGTCGGCCATGGTCAGATGTTCATCGACGGCGATGGCCTCGCACTGGTGGAAGACCGGGGTGTGGGTGGCATCCAGTTCATCGGTGCGGAAGACCCTGCCCGTGCAGGCCACGTAGAGCGGTACGCCACGGGTTATCAGGGAACGGGCCTGGTCGGGCGAGGTATGGGTGCGCATGACCATGTTGGAACCGACGAAACCGGCGGCGTCCCTGGCCTGGCTGCCCTTGACGTAGAAGGTGTCCTGCATCTGACGGGCAGGATGGTCAGGGCCGAAGTTGAGCGCATCGAAGTTGTACCACTCGGCTTCCAGCTCGGGGCCCTGGGCGATGCTCCAACCCATGGAGACGAAGAAATCCTCCACATCTTCCATGAGCTTG
This sequence comes from Bifidobacterium mizhiense, assembly GCF_020884755.1. GTDB lineage: Bacteria > Actinomycetota > Actinomycetes > Actinomycetales > Bifidobacteriaceae > Bombiscardovia > Bombiscardovia mizhiensis. Next base: position 203,594 of record NZ_BPWE01000001.1, read on the forward strand.
GACAGCGGATGCCGAGCACCCTGGGGACGGCGGTTGACAGGCAGGGTCATATCCACCTGCTCGGCAGCAAGACGGCGGGACTCCTCCTCCTGGCGCAACTGCCGCTCCTTGAGCCCGTAGGCGCGGCCGAAGTCAGCCTTGAGCTTGCCCGCTAAACGGCCGGCGGTCTTCTTCTGATCCGCTGGCAGCCTTCCGATGATCCGGCCGGATCCGGCCAGGGCTGAACCTGTCCCTGCATACTTGGCCTTGATCGCCTTGAGTTCTTCCAGATCGGAGGCTTCGCGAATCCTGCCGATGCCCTCGTTGACCTCGTCGGTCATCGCCGCGGGGTCGAATTCTTCCTGTGCCACCATGGACCTTTCCACTGTTGCCAATGCCGTGTCCGGGCCGCAAATCAGCGGAAATCCCGGTCGTTGACGCCTTCACATTCTTTCAATACGACTCGACATGGCCATGGCGTAGAGCAGCACCGCCGCCGAGGTGGCCAGATTGAGTGATTCAGCCCGCCCGTATATGGGTATGCGAACGATCTGATCCATGGACTGCAGCAACTCATTGGGCAGTCCACGTGCCTCATTGCCGAAAAGCAGGGCCATGGGTTGACCCGACGAGTCTGGCTTGGCCAGGGCACCGCTCGCCATCAAATCAGTCAGGGAACGGACGGGTTTGTCCGGCGTGCCATAGACATCCGCAGCCACCATGGACCGGCCCTGCCGTCTGCACAGGCCCAGGAAGTCTTCGGTGCTCATGCTCATCAGGGGTATATGAAAGGCCGATCCGGCCGTAGAACGAATGACCTTGGGATTGGTGGGTTCCACGCACTGGTCCACCAGGATGACCGCCCGGCAACCGGCGGCATCGGCGGTGCGAATGACGGTTCCGGCATTACCTGGATCACGAATCTGCCAGAAGGCTGCCACCAGGTCGTTCCCCTCCCCCGTCAGGTGCTGGGGATCCTCAAGATCCGTCGGTTGAGCCAAGAATCCATCAGTGCGCGCTTGAGCCAGGATTCCCTGGGCATTGCCGCTGATGGTACGCATGACCCGGGCCGAGACGAAGTGTCCGTAGCAGTCAGGCAACTCCCGGGCCTGCTCCATGATGGCACCCACGGTCTCATTGACCGGTTGCGGTTGACCGCCCTGGGCTGCAGGAGAGGATTCATCCGCCTGAATATAAAGGTCGGTCAGCAGGTCGGGTCGCCAGCGGACCGCCTCGCGCACGCTCTGCGGCCCCTCTATCAGGAAGCGGCCATGACGCTGCCGAGCCCGCCGATCCTGCAGTTCAGCCAAGCGACGAATTCGTTGCGCACGGGGATTGTCAAGAAGGGATTCATCAAAGGGCATGGGCACAACTCTAACCCCGGCAGTCGAGAGCACGGCTGACGGACCTTCATGAGCCCACATCTGTGGGAAATTTCACTGAAAGAAAGGTCTGCGCCCCTTGTGCTCGGCGAACAAAAGGCTAGTGTAAAAGAACCGGTCGGGTCGACCACGTCCATCGCTGGTATGGCGCAGACCGACCATGGCACATCTGGCTTGGCCAGAATCATTGTGAGGAGACGATATGCCCGTATACACACTTCCCGATCTGCCCTACGACTACTCGGCACTGGAGCCGTACGTGTCCGGCAAGATCATGGAGCTGCACCATGACAAGCACCATCAGGCTTATGTGAACGGGGCCAACAAGGCCCTGGAGCAGATCCACGACGCGGCTGAGTCCGGCAACGTGGCTCAGTCCAACCTGCTGGAGAAGAACCTGGCCTTCAACCTGGCCGGGCACAAGAACCACTCCATCTTCTGGAAGAACATGGCCCCGGCCGACGGCCAGGAGCCTACTGGCGAACTTAAGGCCGCCATCGAGGACCAGTTCGGGTCCTTCCAGGGCTTCCAGACCTACTTCGAGTCCATGTGCGCAGGCATCCAAGGCTCCGGCTGGGCCGTTCTGGCCTGGGATACCCTGGGCGAGCGCCTGGTCACCCTGCAGATGTACGACCACCAGGGCAACCTGCCCGTCACCATCTTCCCGCTGGTCCTGCTGGACCTCTGGGAGCACGCCTACTACCTGGAGTACCTGAACGACCGGGCCAGCTACGTCAAGGCCTGGTGGCACATCGTCAACTGGGAGGATGCCTCCAAGCGCTTCGACGAGGTGCGCAACATCAACACCACTCTGGCCAGGTAAAAGACCAGCGCTTCCAACCACAGGCAAACCCTGGCCCTTTCCCCTCTCTGCGGGAGGTGGAAAGGGCCAGGGTTCCTCTATATCTGAAGCCTGCGAAAGACCCTGACGATCAGTTGCCGAAGAAGGCGATGGAGCCGGTCAGCGCAGCCATGGTCAGGGAGATTGCGGGCACAGCCAGGCAGATAAGCAGGAAACCGACATCACGAGTTCTGACATGGGAAACCCTGGCATGGGTGCGCGGAGTGCTGCCGCCGAAACCGCGGGCCTCCATGGCCGTGGCCAAGGTCGTCGAACGCCTGATGGACAGGACCAACAGGGCGAAGGCCTGGGGCATAAAGGCCTTGAAGCGGTTCTCATCACCCAGGCCACGACTGCGGCGCGAGGCGGTCAGGGCCGACCAGTCGTCCTTGAGAACAGTGAAAAGCCGCATGCCGGCCAACCCGCCGTAGACGAAGCGATCAGGCAGGTGGAGCACCTGGCTGAAGGCATCGGCCAGGTCGGTGGCGTCTATTCCCAGCACGGTGATGATGGCGGGGATCCCGATGGCCAGGATTCGCAGCGCAGTAGCCAGAGCCAGGTCCAGCGACCGCTGGGTGACGTGGATCATCCCCCACTGCCAGAAGGTGGCGCCGCCGCTCTTGCCATAGAGGATGATTGCCAGGGCCGAGCCTGGCGCCCCCAGGAAGATAGGCCAGGTGGACCTGACCACGCGCAGGGGCGTGAAGCCTGCCGCGCCCAGCAGCAGGAACTCCAGGATCAGGGCCGTCGTGGCCGAAATCGGGTCCAGGCTGATCAGCAGAGGCAGAGCCGCCAGGAAGGCCCCGATCAGACGGAAGGCTGGATTGATGGAGGCTACGTATGGCGATCGGCTGGCTGGCTTGACCGGCTCGTCCCGCTGATCCATGGGCGTGACGGTCAGTCTGACCGCAACGGTCTTCTGACGAGCCTGCAAATCTGACCTTGATACGGGCCAGACGGCCTTCCGGGCTCCTGGGGGTGTCATCTCCACCAGACGGGCATTCAGGGCCCGAACCAGCTCCCTGTCGTGGGTGACCAGGATGATGCAGGCTCCCTGGTCGCGCAGGTCTGCAATCAGCTGGGCCATGCTGACCCAGGTGTTCCTGTCCTGGCCGAAGGTGGGCTCGTCAAGAATCAGCATCTGTGGTGCAGCGGCCAGGGCCGAGGCCACGGTGAGCCGCCGCTTCTCGCCACCGGAGAGCGTATAAGGGTTGGCACGAGCATACTGTCTCAGACTGAAACGCTCCAGCAGCTCCAGGGCGCGGGCCTGGGCCTGGTCCTCGGTCATGCCGGTGCGAATGGGGGCCAGCTTAACCTCTTCCAAGACCGTGCCCCGGGCAAACTGGTGCTCGGGATTCTGAAAGACATAGGCAATGCGCGCCGCCAGCTGGGATGAGGTCCACCGGATGGGTTCGGGATCTGCAGGCATCTGCCCCTGGGGTCCCCGAAGTAGGCGATCCTGGGCAAGCACCGAACCGGCCACGGGCTCCAGCAAACCAGCCAGGGTCATGGCCAGCGTGGACTTGCCGGCTCCGTTGGCTCCGACCAGGGCAGTGACCTGCCCGGCCTTGAATTCCAGATCGATGTGCTCGGCCACTGCCTTGCCCTGACGACCAACCGCCAGATCCCGGGCGGTCAACAAGACTTGATGACCATCATGACCGTGGCCGGATTGCCCAGACCGAACCCGTCCAAGCTCAGGGAGCGAATCCTTGGCGCTCCTATAGGCCTCGGGAACCCAGATGCCCAGGGAGGCCAGATCCAATCCAGGATCAGTGAAGACCTCCTGGGGGCTGCCGTCGGCCATGATCACTGTCTTGCGATAGGCTGCAGCACCCGATCCGCCGGCGCTGTCTTCAACCTCGCCCAGCCCAAGCACGATGACCCTGTCGATCATATCCATCCAAGGCCCTGCCCGGTGCTCGACCAGAACCATGGTGGAGCCTTGCCGGTCCAGGACCTTCCTGACGGCACCGACAATTTGCTCGACACCGACCGGGTCCAGGTTGGCCGTTGGCTCATCCAGCAGAAGCAGCCCAGGCTGCATGGCCAGAGCGCCGGCCAAGGCCAGACGCTGCATCTGCCCCCCGCTCAGATGCATGGTGGACCGGGTCAGCTGCAGGTCAGCCAGACCCACCTCGGCCATGGCCTTCCGCACCCGTGGCCAGATCTCCTCGCGGGGCAGCCCCATGTTCTCCGGCCCGAAGGCCACATTGTCACCCAGCCGCTGAAAGATGGCCTGAGCATCCGGATCCTGCAAGACCAGACCCACACGCCCCCGGCTGGATACGGCGGGATTGCCGTCGATCAGGACCTGACCCTGGGTCACCCCGCCTTCGTCATCCTCGACCTGGTCCTGACCGCTCTGCGGGGCATGATCGCCCAGCAGCCCGGCCACACCCTCAAGGATGGTCGATTTGCCAATGCCGGAGGCTCCCAGCAGAAGCACCCGCTGACCCGCAGGAATACTCAGGGAGAGGTCCCTGACAGCAAAGTGGTTCCTGTAGGCATGGCGATACCCCCAGCCGCGCAGTTCCAAAGCGGCTGGGCGGTAAGGATTGTCCTGGATGCTCTGATCCACGCCCGGACCTCTACTTCCCGACTGTGCGAATATCGCGGCCGGAGGCGAAGCGGTCCAGAGCCCCAGTGGCGGCAATGGCCTTATAGAGGTACCAGACCAGAACTCCGGCGATCAGCGCGCCCGAAATCAGGGTGGCTATCAAATAGATCACCCCATAGGGGCCGGTCAGGTTGATGGCCTGTAGGTGCGTGCAGAAGGAATACAGCCAGCAGCCGAAACCAGCGGCAGCGCCCGACAGTGCCACCGTGGACATGTTCCAACGCCGGTAACGCAACAGCATGAAGACCAGCTCGGCCATGAAGCCCTGAAGCAGACCGATCAGTATGGTCTCCACAGGCACCCAGAGACTGCCCAGCAGCGACTCCAGGATGGCGGCGACCAACTCGGCATAGACGGCCGCCCCCGGCTTGCGCACGATGACCGAAGCCAGGGGCCCGGCAAACAGGTAAAGCCCGTTGAGCACGCCGCCCAGACCGGGTACAACCCCGTCCAGGAATGACCAGGGAATGGTGGTCACCAGGGCGACCACCCAGTAGATGACTGCGGAGGCCACCCCGATGACCGAGGCTACAGCGATATCCACCACCCTCCACCGTCGGGAGGGGGTCCTGACCTGAGAGGGAGTCCGCTCAGACTCCGGCTCCGGTCCAGAAACAGTATTGTTGATGAAATGACCATCGGTCATGATCTTGTGCCTTTCCTCGGGGCGCTCCCTATGAGCGCCATCCCGTTCAGGCACGGGTCCAGTGACATCCGTGCGCCGGCATTACCCGGTAAACGTTCGTCCGGTTGAGGCTGAGCCTCCTCTCAGCCGCACGCCCTTAGGCATACGGCCCCCGTGTCACCCGCCATATTAGAACATACGATGGTCAAGGGAATCCAGCAGGAGGGCCTCGGTGATGATATTGTCGATCAGCCCCTGCAGGGAGATGGACTCGTTTGGGCTGTGGGCGTTGGACTGGGGATCCTCGGGGCCGGTCACCAGGACCTGGGCCTCAGGGAAGAGTCGCTTGAGCTCGGGGATGAAGGGGATGGATCCGCCCTCGCCCTTGTTGACCGGGTCGCGTCCGAAGGCCTGCCGCATGGCCTCCTCGGCCTGCCGGACCACCGGGCTATCGGCATCCATGGCCCATCCCATGCCCATGTCGCTGGGGGTGACCTCCACCTTGGCCCCATGAGGGGCATGGGCGACCAGGAAATCAGCCAGAGCCTGCGCGGCCTGCTCGGGACGCTGAGTGGGTGCAGTGCGCAGAGAAATGCGGAAGCGGGTCTTGTCGGCCAGCACGTTGAAGGAGCCCTCCACCGGGTGGGCATCGAAGCCGATCACCGCCGCCGCCGGCTTGGTCCAGAGCCTGGAGGCCAGGGAGTCGGTTCCGGCCAGCCGGTAGGAGTCCACCACGCCGGCATCCGCACGCAGCTGAGCCTGGTCCAGGTCACGCTGCAGGCCGCCGATGGGCTGTCCACCCTCCAGGCCGGGCACCGCCAGCTGACCCTGGTCGTCATACATGGAGGCGATCAGCATGGCGGCCAGGGTGTTGGCATCCAGGATGGGCCCGCCGAACTGTCCGGAGTGGACCGGGTGCTCCAGGACTGTGACCGTGACATCCAGGTCCGCATTCCCTCTTAGTGAGGTGGTCAGGCTGGGGGTGTCCGCCGACCAGTTGCCCGAGTCGGCCACGATGATCAGGTCCGAGGCGAAGTCGTCCCGATGAGCTTGGAGGAAGGGGATGAAACTGCGCGAGCCCATCTCCTCCTCGCCTTCGATGAAGACCTTGACGTTGACGTGCAGGTCCTTGCCCAGGGCATGCAGGGCACCCGAGTGGATGGCGATGCCGCCACCGTCGTCGGCCGATCCGCGTCCGTAGAGCCGTCCCTCCTTCTCCACGCCGGTAAAGGGGTCAGTGGACCACTGGGAGGGATCGGGCACCGGCTGCACGTCGTGATGGGCGTAGAGCAGAACGGTCGGGGCCTTGTCGTCCACCTGCCGGGATCCGATGACCTCGAAAGCACCAGGGGTCCCGTCAGGATTGGTGGCCTGGATCACACGGGCATCTACACCCACCTGCCGCAGTTGCCCGGCCACATAGTCGGCCGATCGCCGCATGTGATCCCCGGTAATCCCCTTGGCCGAAACCGAAGCCAGGGTGATCTTGTCCTTGAGCAGATCGACGATCCGGCTCCTATCGTCTTGCACACGTGTGCGGATCGTCTCCAGCCCCAGCTCCGCCATCGTTACCTCCTCTGATTGCTTGCGAATCAATGCTTGCGAGTCTAGGCGTCACCGTAACCTGTTCGCATGACATGGAACCCCTTCTCACGCAAGGATCGACGGGACAAAGAGGCGGAGGCGGACCAGGCGGCCTCCACTGAAGAGGCACGAGGCAAGGGACGCCCCACCCCCAAACGCAAACAGGCCGAGGCTAGGAACCTGCGACCGTTGGTCCCCAAGGACCGCAAGGCCTCTCGCAAGGCCGCCAAGGCCCGGATCCGGGCCCGTGAGGATGCCCAGTACGAGGCCATGAGGACCGGCGACCTCGACCACATGCCCAAGTCGGAACGCCTCCCTTGGAGGATCTACATCCGCAACTATGTGGACGCCCGCTTCAATCTGCTGGAATGGATATTCCCGGCCATCATCCTTATGTTCGTCGCCACCCTGATGGGCATGTTCGTGGGTCCGCAGCATTATGCCACTTTCACCATGGTGGTGACCGTCCTGCTGTATGGCTACCTGATCATTGCCCTGATCGATACCTGGCTGATGTGGCGCAAGCTCAAGCGCCTGCTGATCGACAAGTTCGGCGAGCGCTCGGTGGCCAAAGGTTCACGTTCGGCCTCCTACGCCTGGCAACGTGCCATGATGGTACGGCGCTGGCGGGTTCCCAAGCCCAATCAGAGCAAGCGTGGGCACTGGCCCGACTGACAAGCGAATCGTCCTGACATACCGAACAATGGACTGGTAGCGCCGCCCGGTGCCCTTTGGGCTCCGGGCGGTTTTTGTACTCACTCCACATTGTGCGAATGCTCTTCATTCTCCCAGCCGGTACGGCTAGCATGGATTCTTATGCAGCAATCGATCAACCAACCCGGCACAGAGTCTCTTGACCCCTGGGATGCCGACAGCCGCCAGTACGACACCATCATCATCGGATCCGGCCCAGGCGGGTATGCCACTGCCCTTCGCACGGCAGAACTGGGCGGACGGGTGGCCTTGGTCGAGCAGGATCCCGTAGTCGGCGGCGTCTGCCTGAACCGCGGATGCATTCCTACCAAGGCCCTGCTGACCGCCACCCAGGTTCTTGAACAGGCTGACCTTGGAGCCGCCATGGGCATCAATATCGGGTCGGCCAGCATCGACTACCAGAAACTCCAGGATTATCAGGACCGGATGGTGGACGCCATGACCGGCGGCCTGGCGAGCCTGCTCAAGCAGCGTGGCATCACCGTGGTGCACGGCCATGGCACCATCGTCGGCGACGGCCTGGTGGAGGTGACCGCTGCTGACGGCAATCGAACCCGGCTGACCACCTGCGATACCATCCTGGCCACTGGGTCTCACGCCAGGCCCTTGGAGGAGCTCCCCTTCGATGATCTGGTCATCGACACGGACCGGGCGCTGACCCTCAAGCCCTTCCCCCGCCGGGCGCTGATTATCGGTTCAGGTGCGGTGGCCCTGGAATTCGCCACTATTTGGAACCAAGCCGGCTGCCAGGTGACCCTGATGGTCAGGCATGACCGGGTGCTCTCACACTGGGGTCGGCGGACCGGCCAGATCATGACCCGGGAGCTGAAACGTCAGGGAATTCATATCATTACCCATGCCCGCTGCTCGGGCGGACACCGTCTGCCCGCAGATGGAGGCATGCAGGTCGACTACCAGCCGACCGACGACAAGGGCCAGGCAGGAGCGATCGAGACTGATCTGGTTCTGGTGGCCATCGGCAGGGACCCCAACACGAACCCCGAGCATATGAAAGAGCTGGGCATCGACCTGGACGGGCAGGGCCAGGTCCTGACCGACTCCCAGGGGCGCACCAGCCGTGACCGGGTCTGGGCCCTGGGCGACATCACCCCGGGTCACCATCTGGCCCACAGGGCCTTCCAGCAGGGCATCACCCTGGCCGATGCCGCCTCTGGTCTGGATCCTGAACCGGTCAACGAGGCCACCATCCCCCGCGTGGTCTTCTCCTCCCCCCAGGCCGCAGCTGTGGGCTTCAGCCGGCAGGAGGCCGAGGACGATCCTTCGCTGAACCAGGTCAAGGAGACCATCTACCCCATGATGGCCAACTCGCGCATGCGCATGAGCGGCCTGCAGGGCACCCTCAGCCTGATCACCGCCTGCCAAGCCACCGATCTGGAGAAGCAGATAGTCGTCGGCCTGGAAATGGTCTCCCCCCAGGCCTCCGAGAACATCGCCGAGGCCCAGCAGCTGGTGGGCAACCAGATCCCCCTGCACCGCGCGGCCGGGCTCATCCATCCCCATCCCACCTTCTCGGAAGCCATTGGAGAGGCCCTGCTCAAGGCTGACGGCAGACCCCTGAACATGCGGTAGGCATGCGGTAGACTGGTCAACCAGTGAACGTTTCCGAGTGAGGATGGCATGGCTACAGAGGACACCAAGGGCAAAAAAGAAAAAAAGAAGAACAGCACGATCAGTCAGATCGTCAAGATCTACCAATTCACTTACGCAGAGGACAAGGCTCTTCCCTGGCTGCTGGCCGCGGCCATCCTGGTGCCCACACTGATAGCAGTGGTGATCTGCCTGCTGGCTCACTTTGGCTGGCTGTCCTGGATCCTGACCGTGCTTCTGGGCATCATGGTCGGCCTGCTTCTGGCCACCATGACCCTGACCAGGCGCTCCGACAAGGTCGGCTACGCCAAGATGGAGGGCCGTCCAGGCGCTGCCGCCGCCGTGCTGAGCAGCATCTCCAAGGCGGGCTTCTCCTTCCCCCAGGAACCTGTATGGATTGATGCCAAGACCAAGGACGCCGTTTGGAGGGGCACCGGCCGCACCGGGGTCTACCTGATAGCCGAGGGCGACTACAACCGCGTCAACAAGGCCATGAACCGCGAGGAGGAGAAGATCCGCCGCATCACCCGTGGGTCGGCCATCCCCATCTACAGGATCAGCGTGGGCCACGGTCCTGACCAGGTTCCACTCAACAAGCTCCAGCGCACCGTGATCAAGAAGAAGGTCAAGCTGACCGCCACCGAGCTGGAGACCCTGAACGACCGGCTGGTCACCCTGCAAAAGCGGCAGAACGCCCTGGGCATGCCCAAGGGCATTGATCCGACCAAGATACACGTCAGCCGCAAGGCCATGCGCGGGCGCTGATGTTTTGAAGGTCCCGGCATCTCCCCAGGGAGGCGCCGGGACCTTCGCATGAAACACCCCCGTAACCTCAGCGGTGCATTGCCGAAAAAACCGGTCCCCTAGACTGGGTGACCGTTACGGTTTCCACGAAAGGAGCAGTTCAGTGAGCGAACTTAAGTCAAAGGCCGATTGCGAAGCTCTGATAAACCAGGAGGGCGTGGAATATGTCTCAGTCAGGTTCACGGACCTGATCGGGGTCCAGCAGCACTTCACCGTCCCCGCCAGCGAATTCCTCAAAGACGCTTTCACGGACGGCATGGCCTTCGACGGCTCCTCCGTCCAAGGCTTCCAGGCCATCAACGAATCGGATATGAAGCTGATTCCCGATCCAGAGACTGCTTACATGGATCCCTTCCGCCGTCATCGCACCCTGAATGTGGCCTTCTCCATTGTTGACCCGGTGACCGACGAGCCCTACTCGCGCGACCCCCGACAGATTGCCGCCAAGGCGGAGGCCTACCTGCGTTCCACCGGCATCGCCGACACGGCCTCTTTCGCCCCCGAGGCCGAGTTCTTCATCTTCGACAAGGTCCGCTTCGAGAACAGCATGCAGCGCTCCTTCTACGAGGTCGACTCCATCGAGGCTCCTTGGAACTCGGGCGTCGACGTCGAGGAAGACGGCTCCGACAACATCGGCTTCAAGAACCGGGTCAAGAAGGGCTACTTCCCTGTGCCCCCCATCGACCATTACCAGGATCTGCGCGACGACATGGTGGCCAACCTGCAGAAGGTGGGCCTGATTCTGGAGCGCTCCCATCATGAGGTGGGCGGCGCCGGCCAGCAGGAGATCAATTATCGCTTCAACACCCTGCTGCATGCAGGTGACGACCTGATGAAGTACAAGTACGTGGTCCATGAGACCGCTGCCCTGGCCGGCAAGGCGGCCACCTTCATGCCCAAGCCCATCGCCGGGGACAACGGGACCGGCATGCACTGCCACCAGTCCCTCTGGAAGGATGGCAAGCCCCTCTTCTACGACGAGAACGGCTATGGCGGACTTTCCGACATTGCCCGCTGGTATGTGGGCGGCCTGATTGAGCACGCCTCCTCTGTTCTGGCCTTCACCAACCCCTCCACCAACTCCTACAAGCGTCTGGTGCCCGGCTATGAGGCCCCTGTCAACCTGGTCTACTCGGCCCGGAACCGTTCGGCAGCCATCCGCATCCCCCTGGCCGGCACCTCGCCTGCCGCCAAGCGGATCGAGTTCCGCGCCCCCGACCCCTCCTGCAACCCCTTCCTGGCCTTCTCGGCCCAGCTGATGGCAGGACTGGACGGCATTCTCAACCACACCGAGCCCCCGGCCCCCATCGACAAGGACCTCTATGAGCTGCCTCCCGAAGAGCATGCCCAGATCAAGCAGGTGCCCGGCTCCCTGGAGGAGGCTCTGAACGCCTTGGAAGAGGACCACGACTTCCTGAGCGAGGGCGACGTCTTCACCGACGATCTGATCCAGACCTGGTTGGACTTGAAGCGCGGTGAACTGGACCAGACCCGTCTGGCCCCCACACCTCTGGAGTACGAGCTCTACTTCCACATCTGAGTTCGTATGACGACTGACGCTGGCTGACCGGCCAGGTCAGATGGGGCCCGATCCTTCCTGCTGAAGGGTCGGGCCTTTTTGCGTCGTCACAACCATCGGCATCCGCCCATTGATGGCAACACGCCAGCCCCGGCATCCCGGCAGGCGGTCAGGCCAGAATGAGGAGAGGTACGAAAACCGATCCGATGGAGGTGGAAACCGATGCGCTGGCTGCGTGAGTTCATGGAGTTGCCCGTATATCTGCGAGCCATGCTCATCGTGGATCTCATGTGCAACTTCGGCATCGGTCTGGTTATGCCCATCGAACTGCTCTTCGCCACCCATTCCCTGGGTGCCACCATGAGCGAGGCCGCCCTCCTGGTGACCATCAGCTCGGTAGGGTCGCTGATCTCCAACCCCATCATCGGCTGGGTCTCGGATCGTCGCTCCTCCTGGCTGGCCATGCACACGGCCATGATCTTCTCGGTCATCGGCCCCCTGATTTTCACCGTGGCCCACGACTACCGGGCAGCAGTGGCGGGAGCCTTCGTCTCGGGCCTGGGGATGGGCATGCAGACCTCCTGGGCCAGCATTCTGACGCAGATCTCCACCAGGGAGCAGCACCGGATCGTCTACGGCATCAACCAGGCTGAGCTCAACTTGGGCATCGGACTGGGAGCGGCTGTAGGCGGTCTGCTGGCCGCAGGTGGTCAGGACTTCCTCTATCGCATTGGTTTTGGCGGCAGGGCCCTGGGATTCGCCCTGCTCAGCCTGTCCCTGCTGGTCATCGAACGACACTGGCAGCTGCGACGGTTGACGGCTGAGCTCAAGGCCAAGGCAGAACGGGAGGTCGTCCAGGAATCCGCAGAGGCAACCCATGCCCTAAAGGCCAGCCGGGCAGACAGCACAGAAAGCATGACCGCCAACGGCACCTTCGGCGGGCGGACCAGCTCGCTGACCAGGGTGCTGGCCTCCATGGCGTTGCTGACCCTGGGCACCTTCTTCATGGACGTGTTCGGCTACTCCCAGTTCGACGCCGGCTTGGTCACCACCCTGATCTCAGATCCGCACATCCCCCGCTGGTCCCTGTCGGTAGTGGACGTGGTCAACACCTTCTCGGTGGTCATCATGAACATCGTGCTGCTGCCTCGGCTCAAGGACGCCAACCATGTACGCCTGCTGCGTACCGTGCCGGTCTTTTGGGCTGCAGCCTGGGTGATCATCGTCCTGGGTCTGCGCCTGGATTCCACTCCCGGCGCTCTGAGCGTGGCCTCCCTGGGCATCACCATCTTCGGACTGGGCGAGGTCATGATGGGCATCTCCCAGCCGGTGGTGGCCGCTGAGCTGGCCGGGCCATCATTCAGCGGACGTATGTTCGGCCTGCTCAACACGGCCGCCTCCCTGGGCTACATCGTGGGACCCATGTTCGCCTCCTACATCCTGGCCGGACATGAGGTCATTCCCTTCCTGGCTATGTGCGCCATCGGCTTGGTCGTGCTGGCAGTCCCCTGGTTCCTGGCCATCCCTTCGCGGCAGATCACCAGCCAGAAGAGCTCGGCCGCCGTCTAGCCTCAGGCAGAGCACGGCACCGGACTAATAACCTTGTTTTAGAGTCAGTCCTCACCGGCGGCCCGACGAGCATCGCCAGGCTCCGAACCTTCCATCAGGGTCTTGGCCAGATCCACGAATCGCTCGGTCAGCGGCGAATCATCCAGGGAGCCATCTGACCTTAAGACAGCCGGACGGCCGGACTCCCCCGACTCGCGTAGGTCGGTCTGCAGGGGCAACTGCTCCAGCAGAGGCACCTGATACCCCAGATCCCGGGTCAGCTGGTCGGCTACACGCTGGCCGCCTCCCTGACCGAAGATGCGCAGCCGTTCCCCATTGTGTTCGTACCAGGACATATTTTCGATTACACCTTGGACCTTGGTGGGTAGCTGGAGGGCCACCAAACCTGAACGCACGGCCACCTGCGAGGCCGATGGCTGGGGGGTGGTGACCACGATCAGGCGACTGTTGGGCAGGGCCTGGGCCACGGACAGGGCCATGTCCCCGGTGCCTGGGGCCAGATCCAGCAGGAGCACATCAGGGTCGCCCCACCAGACATCAGAGAGGAACTGCTCCAGCGAGCGCTGCAGGCGGGGACCCCTCCAGAGGATGGCCCGGTCCGATCCGGCGAACATACCGATGGATATCAGCTTGACACCCCATGCGGTGACCGGCATCAGCATGCCGTGCAGATTGGTGGGCCGACTGTGTACGCCAAAGAGCCCGGGCAGGGAGAATCCGTAGATGTCCGCATCAATGGCGGCCGTGTCATAGCCCAGGGCAGCCAGCGTGGCCGCCAGGTTGACCGTCACCGAGGACTTGCCCACGCCTCCCTTGCCCGAGGCGATGGCGAAGATGCGGGTACCCACGCCAGGCTTGGAGAAGGGGTTGCTGCGTCGGGCGGCCTTGAGATCGGCCACCAGGTTGTCCAGTTTCTCCCGGCTCATGGAGGAGACATCGATATGGGGGCGCAACCGGGCTCGCGGATAGGAAGTCACGGTCCCATTGATCTGGTTGGTGATGGTGGTCGATAGCGGGCAACCCTTGATGGTCAGCTCCACCCGCACAGTCACCTCATAGTCGGCCTGGGCATCCCTGGCTGGCTCGACAATGATGTCGGTGATCATGCCCAGATCGGTGATGGACCGTCCCAGCTCTGGATCGATGACCCGGCTGAGCCGCTCATAGACCTCCCCCTTGATTCTTCGAGGCAGCTCCTCCAGATTCCGGGTCCCTTCCTTGCGATGCTCTACTTGTTCCATGCCGTCACCATATCGCGACCAGCCATCGGCTGCTAGGGCGCGGCTGGTCGGATATTGCGAATGTCACAATCAACCTTGGGCCGGGTTGGGGTCGCCGGTATCGAGCAGGCGGTGGAAAGCCGCTTCGTCCAGGATGGGCAGGCCCAGACTCTCAGCCTTGTCGGCCTTGGAACCCGGGTTGGCGCCCACCACCACATAGGTGGTCTTCTTGCTGACGGACCCCGAGGCTTTGCCGCCGCGTTCCACGATGGCCTCCTTGGCTGAGTCCCTGGAGAAGTCCTCCAGGCTGCCGGTGACCACCACGGTCATGCCCTTGAGAGTCTGCGGCTTGGTGCTGCGTTCGACATGAGCGCCCACCCCGGCAGCCTGCCAGGCATCCAGGATGCGCCCACGCCAGTCACCTGGCTGCCTGGCGCCCTGGAACCAGTCGTAGATGGAGTGCGCGATCTCGGGGCCCACACCGTCCAGCTCGGACAGGTCCTCTATGCTGGCCTCCTCCACGGCCTTGAGCGAGGGGAAGCGGGTGGCGATGGCCCGGGCCGAGGTCGGTCCCAGATGCCGGATGGACAAGGCCACCAGGACCCTCCACAGATCGGCATGCTTGGCCTTGTCAATCTCTTCAAGCATCTGCAGGGTGTTCCTGGAAGGTTGGGCGTCAGCACTGCCCAGGGCAGCCTCTTGGACCTGTGTCTCATGACTGTTCATGGCCCGCTCGCCCTGGCCCGCCTGGGCACTCTTGGGCAGATTATAGAAGGCTGGCACCCGGTACCAAAGACCGCTGCCGCCAGTCCGGCGCTTGGTTGTTGCACGCCCCTGCCGGCCTTCGACCTCCACCTGCTCCATCAGGGGAACCTCACGCCAGACATAGACCTGGCGCAGGTCCTCCACCTTCAGGTCGAACAGGCCCGCCTCGCTGGTCAGGACCGGATCCTGCCGGGGCGGAAGCTTCAGATCCGGATCCGGCTGGTAGGGGACTGCCTGGCCGCCCTGGTCGACCAGGACCTCACGCAGGCCGGGGGCGTATACCTCAACGGAATCGGGCCGGTTCTCATCGGGGTTGGTCAGGGCTATGGCACTCTGCTCCCCCAGATGCTCAATGTCCAGGGCCTTTCGCGAGGCCATATGGATGATCCGCTCGGTCAACTGGGCCGGGCAGGACTCCACATTTGGGCAGCGGATGTCCACGTCGCCCTCCTTGGCCGGGGCCAAGCGGGCGCCACAGCTGGGGCAGGTCTCGGGCATGACGAAGGGTCTCAGGTCCTTTTCGCGCCCTTTCCTGGCCTCGACGACCGGTCCGACCAGCTCGGGGATCACATCCCCCGCCTTGCGGACCACGACCGTGTCCCCGATCAGAATGCCCTTGCGCTTGACCTCGGAGGCGTTGTGGAGGGTGGTCCTGGAGACCGTGGACCCGGCCACGGTGACCGGAGTGAGAACAGCCACCGGAGTGATTCGCCCGGTCCTGCCCACCTGGACGGTGATGTCCAGAAGCCGAGTATTGACCTCCTCCGGCGGGTACTTGTAGGCCACGGCCCAGCGGGGGGCACGTGAGGTGGCACCCAGCCTGCGCTGGAGATCCCGGTCCTGAAGCTTGACCACGATGCCATCCAAGGCATGCTCGATGTCATTGCGATGCTGGCCGTAATAGTCGATCATGTCCAGGATCTGATCGAAGGAGGTGACGACCCTGTTGTGAGGGGAGACCGGAATCCCCCACTGCTTATAGAGGTCATAGGCCTGGGACTGGTCGATGACCTCGTCGTGGGTCCCCTTGGGATGGGCCGGTCCCCACCTCAGGGAGCCCAGGCCATGAGCGTAGAAGCTCAGACGGCGGCTGGCCGTAATACGTGGGTCCTTTTGTCGAAGGGATCCGGCGGCGGCGTTGCGGGGGTTGGCGAAGGGCGCCTTGCCCTCCCGCTCCTGCTGCTCGTTCAAGGCGTTGAAGTCGTCAAACCGCATGAAGACTTCGCCGCGGACCTCCACGAACTCAGGGATGTCGCCGGACGGACCTGACAGGTTCTGCGGAATGCTTGGAATGGTTCTGACGTTCAGGGTGATGTCCTCACCAGTCACCCCGTCTCCTCTGGTAAGGCCTTGCTCCAGGACTCCATTGCGGTAGAGAAGGTTCAGGGCCAGGCCATCGATCTTGACCTCGCTGGTCATGGGCAGGGCCTTGTCCTGCGGCCAGTCGAGCTCGCTGCGAAGCCCGTCATACCACTGGCGTAGCTCCGAAATGCTGAAGACGTCATCCAGACTGAGCATCTGGGAGGGGTGACGGACGGAGGCGAAGTCGTTGGAGAAGGTCCCTCCGACCCGGTGCGTCGGCGACTGGGGGGTATCCAGGCTGGGGAAGCGGGACTCCAGCTCCTG
Organism: Bifidobacterium mizhiense; assembly: GCF_020884755.1. GTDB lineage: Bacteria > Actinomycetota > Actinomycetes > Actinomycetales > Bifidobacteriaceae > Bombiscardovia > Bombiscardovia mizhiensis. The sequence continues at coordinate 220,450 of NZ_BPWE01000001.1, forward strand.
CAGGCAGCGCATCCTGGCATCATAGGCCGCGTCAGAGGAGACTGGCGCGTCGTCTATGTAGTAGGCGACCTGGTCGGACTCCACCCAGGCGGCCAGCCTGGACCAGAGACGCTGGGCCTGCTGGGCTCCCAAGGAGTCAAGATCCAGTTCCCCCAATCGCATGGCATCAGCATCGTCGGGCTGGAGGGATGCTATCCATCGGTCAGTGCCCGGTCTGGGCCTGGACTCGGCATCCCCACCCGCATCACCGGTTTGCTGAATATCTTCCTGAGCTGTTTTGTCATGCATTGAGCGACCTCATGAACTGTGCCTGTACCACATCAACACCTTCATTATCGTCGTCGTTCATCCTGGCGGCCGCCATTGACAGTGTCCGGGCCGGGACGAAGAGCCCGCCGTCCACACAGATGCGCGCGGCCTGACGCACTATCGAAGCCACCTCGGTGTGAGGCCAGACCGGCAGGCCGTGTTCAGCCAGCACTCGGCGGGCCTGCCTGTGGTCTTCGGGCAGAACCACGCACTGGGAGCGGGCCCTGGCTTGCAGCTCGGCAAGCTCGGTCTTGAGGGCTGGTATCCGGTCGGGACTGATGTGCTCGCTCATCAGATAGGCCGCTGCAGCCACGTCGAACTCGTCGCGCATCCATGAGGCATAGGCCAGACGGTAGTAGGCGAAGGAGGCATCGTCCCGATCCAGAGCCACCCGCAGAGCGTTCAGGGTGGCAGCCCGGGCAGAATCCCAGTCCTCCCGGTTGGCCAGCATGACCGCCAACTTCAGATGAGAGAGCGGGTAGGCGGGAGCATAGGCCACCATGGCGTTCAGATGCTTGAGGGCCGCCTGGTCCTCCTTGAGTTGGGCCAGCAGGTCGGCTATCTCCAGGTGGGCATAGAAGAGGTTGTCAGGAATGAGCAGGGTCCGCTCCCCCGGCGTGGCGAAGAGGCGGTTATAGACCACCCGCTCGGCGTATGAGTTGAAGTAGCGGGGCACCTGACCCTCGGCTGCAAAGACGGCATCCATATGGGCGATGGCATCCTGCTCAACCTGTATGCCCTGGGCTGCGCCGCCGGAGAAGAGCAGGTCGCGGGCTTTGACACGCTCCTTGTCCAGCTGCGAGGACAGTGAGAAGTCGAAGTCGGGAACAGGGGTGCCGTCGATCATGGCGCTGGCAACCTGAGGGGCCAGCTGTTCCAGCTCCGGGTCGCCGATGCTCTGGATGATGCCCGTGGCCGCCTGGGCCTTGGCCGCTGATGTCATGGTACGGTCGGAGGCCAGCTGATGGAAACCGCCTACAGCCCTCTGCAGCAGGTCGGCACGCTGGATGGACAGATTGACGGCCTTATGTGCGCCCAGGGCCTGGGCAGACTTGTCGGCAAAGGCCACCTCGGAAAACTCGGGCTCCTCCTGGCTGCCATGGGGGCTGAAGCGGTCATCGTGCATGTCGAAGACAGCCTCGGTGGGCTTGAGCCCGCCCTGGGGATCCACCTGCATGGCCGCATCGAAGAAACGGTAGATGGCACGTGGATCTTTCAGACCCTGTGAACGGATGCGGGAGAGGAAGAGCTCCCTGCTGAAGACCACCGAGACCAGGGTACGGATGGTCGGATTGCTCTGCAGGGCGCTGAGCGGATTCTGGGATGCGTCGTCGCCAGTCTGATCTGTGGAGGCATCTTCATTCGGGACATCCTCCTTCGATGCATCCCCATTGGCTGACGAAGGCGGCGCAAAGGTGGCAGAGTCAAGGTCCACGCCCTGCATGAGATCCTTGAACTCGCGGTCCACGGATTCCTTTTCGCCCTGATCCTCGGCCTTGTCCTCCCCGTCTTCCTGTTGTTGCTCAGGAGCCATTCGGGAGGCAATGGGCTTGGTGGGATCGCCATGCACGTCACCATCCTTGGGATCAGCCTTGGACCCTGTAGGGGCCACCTCGCCTGAACGCATGCGCTCAAAGGCCTCCAAGGCCTGCCCCATCATGGTCCTGATGGCCGAGTTCTGCTGGTCGACAGCCTCTTCCAGACCGATGGAGTCGATCTGCAGGCTGACCTCGCGCACGGACGGATCCGCCCCGAAGGCCAGTGCGGCCATCATCAGCCCGACGCGCAGGTTGTAGTCGGCGCTCATGGCGGAACGCTCGCCCTCGTCCAAGTCCCGCCAGGCCCGCGACTGGTCCTCATAGCGGCTGGAGGGCATCATGGTGCGCCCTGCCGCGGTGAAGGCCAGAGCTACCTGTCCCTGGGCAAGATTGGACCTGAACTCCACGTCGAAGCGGAAGGGCAATCGAAGGGATCGTATCAGCATGGCCATCGTCTGCCGGTAGACCCACTCGGATCGCACCGGCTCCTGGCCCTGGCCGTCCGCTCGCACGGGCAGCGCCTGGGGAGCCTGTTGACGGACCATGACAGCAGTGGCTGCGGCCTTGTCGACCATGGCATTGATAGCAGTTCGGCCGTCATCCTCCAGGGGATCGAAGCGAATCGGATAGTCTCCCGGGCGCAGCAGGGCGACGATGGCAGGATCCTCCAATAGGGCCTGGTCCAGCCGCGTTGCCTGGACGCGATTGATCGAGTCCTCGGTGGGTAGCGTTCCCAGACGGGCATTGCGCTCCAGCCAGGCGCTGACTGCGGCGAATCTGTTGAGGTTGCCCTCGATACGCAGTGCCGCAAGGGCGGCAGTGAACTCCAGTCCGTTGTCCCAGCTTAAAAAGTAGGCGCCGGAGTATGAGGAAGCGTACAGATGCAGGGGCTCCGCCCCATGGACGGCCTCAAGGCCTGAGACGGGCGATAGAGCACCGGCCTCACGCATCAGGTCGGCGAACAGATCCTCCAGTCCGGAGACCCGCTGTCCGTGGGAGCGTGCCTGGATCATGTCGCCCACGCTACGTCGGATGGCTCCCATAGGCGCCTCCCGGTTGAGCCGGTAGAAGATATTGCCCGAGCCGAATCCGGTGAAGGTTCCCTGGATGCGCGGCAATAGGTAAGCAGCGAAGAAGGCGATGGCCACAGCATCCCGATACTCCAGATCCAGGCGCATCTCAGGAGGCAGGAGGGGACGCAGCTGCTCCAGACAATAGCGACCATCGGCTCGCAGCCAGGAGGCCAACCAACGCATGTGGCCGGCATCATCACGGCCTGCTACGGCACCCTGCAGGGCATGGACCGGTCCCGAATCCTGACCCGGATCGCGGCCCAACCGACGACCGTCGGCCAGGGTCACCTCCTCCTCCCGACCCAGCAAGAAGGCAGGCTCCATGTTCTGAAGGTCCATCCGGCTCTGCTCGCCGATGAAGACCCGGCCATGGTCGTCGGCCAGAGCGATCTGGGCAAAGTGACGGCGATCGGTAAAGATGCCCAACGCGAAGCCCCGGCCCGGGGCATCGGGCCACTGGACCCAGCCCAGCGTCAGTCCCTCGGGCACGCCCTGCAGGCGGGGAAAGAGCCGACGCTTGACAGCGATACCCAGAATACGGCTGTGAGAAGCCAGGAATTCGCGCATCTGCCGATCATCCGGATGGCCTCCCGTCCGGTTGATTAGATCGACCATGTCGGCCACCGAAGAATCCAGGGGATGATCCCCACGACCCCCTCTGGTCGGCCGAGAGGAGCCCACCAATCCCTCCAGTGCGGAAAGAATGGAACGGCCCAGGCCGGACAGATCACCGAAACCCCGGGACTTCTTCGCGTTCTTGGACATACCTCTGATTGTCCCAATCCAGCCAGACATGTCGCCGTTAGAATAAAACCGTGATGACTCTGCCAGCCCTGCGACGACCCACCCCGGCCAGGGGCACGACCATTCGCCTGCTGGTAGCACTTGTTGTGGTGCTCATCCTCGAACTGGGAGTATTCAATCTGGCCCATTGGCAGTCGCTGATGGGCTCCACATCAAACTCTCCGGCACAGACTACGGCCGATGCCCACTCCCCACTAAGTCGGCTGGGACCAGGGCTGTCCCCTCTGCCGGGCGGGGGACTGAAAGTCACCGATCCGGCTGGCGCCTGGGTGGATGTCCCTGTCGTCGATGGACAGGCATCCTTTGTTCAGGCCCATATGGCAGAGGATGTCGAGGGTTCATTCCTGTCGCAGATCCATGTACGTCTGGACCAGCGCCCGGCCGGCGGCAAGGGATGGATCCAGGGCACCCGAGGGCTGATCTGCCCCGGTCAGGCCCGTAGCCACTACCTGCGCATCCGCGGAAAACCCAGTGGCGCCCGGATACAGGCCATGCGCCTGTGGATACAGGAGCCCATCGGTTCCCGGCTGGAACTGACAGGAGTGACCCCAGCCAAGGTGGTCCCCCTGGATTTCAACTTGGCGCGGATACTGATGCTGACCTGTCTGGCGGCACTGATCCTGGGCTACCTGCCCGGCTCGATCCTCTGGCGGACCCGGCTGGATACGCGCTCAGTGAGCCAACGTCTGGTTCTGGCCCTGATTCTGGCCCCACTGGCAGCCTGGTCCTGCTGGAACATCCAGCATGATCTGTCCACCTTCACCCCCATGGCCTACCACCAGCCGCATGCCTACGTCTACGACTTCAACCAGTACGATCACGTGGCCCAGGCCCTTCTTCATGGACGACCCTGGCTGGATCTGGGCCAGGCGCCGGGTCTGGCCAAAGCAGCCAACCCCTTTGACATACCCACCCGCAACGCACTGCTGGCCCAGGACCAACAACCCATATATTGGGATTACGTCTACCGGGGCGGCCACTGGTACTCCTACTTCGGTGTCCTGCCGGTGCTGCTGCTCTTCCTGCCCTATCGAGTGATAACCAGCCTGGTGCATCCAGGCGGCTATGCCCTGCCCACCAGTTCGGCTGCAGCCCTACTGGTTGCGGCGGCCACTGTCATGACGACTCTGGCCACCATCCGCCTGCTGGCCCGCTGGTTCCCTCGGGTCAACTTGGCCGTGGTCGGCATGGCCCTTATGACCATGCTAGGAGGATCCGGCATGGTCTACCTCTGGTGCCGCCGGAACTTCTATACGATTCCCTTCGATGCCTCCTTGCTGGCCGTTATGACCGGACTCTGGCTCTGGATGGGGGCCAGACGGGTCCAGCGACAGACTGCAGACGCTGCTGAACATCCGAGTCATCGGTCAACACGTATGTGGACCATAGAAGACGGGGACCACTCCTGGCATCTGTCCCGAACCCGGCTCTTTTGGGGATCGCTGTCAGTGGCTGCCACCCTGGGTTGCCGACCCACCTTCCTGGCCGCCGGTCTGTTGGCACTACCCCTATTTGCCCGGGAAATAAAGGCAGTGTTCAGTACTCTGTTCACGCGTGGAAGCCATCCTGAGGGCCTGTCCCGGGGGCGGGCGCTATCCCTGCTGGTCTGCGGCCTCTTGCCAGTCCTCCTGGTGGCCGCCCCCCTGCTCTGGTACAACCGATGGCGCTTCGGATCCCTGTTGGACTTCGGCAACCGGTATCAGATGACCGTCCTGGATCTGACCAACTATCATCCCGGCACCCAAGGCTTGCTTCAGATCTTTGGCTACTACCTGTTGCAGCCGTTGACCAGTCTGCCGATCTTCCCCTACCTGCAATTCTCCCCCGCTCCCATGCGGGTCTGGCACTTCACCGAACCTGGCCTGGGAGGGCTCCTGGTCACCGCCCCGTTACTATTGCTGGCCATCGCCCTTATCGCCCTGCCCCGAGTGCGAAAAGATCTGCAGCGCCGGGAATGGATGCCCACCTTGATCCTGGCCCTGGCCCTGGCGGCCTTGGTCATGGCCGCGGACTCCTATATTGGCGGATTTTCAGTGCGCTATACCATTGATTTCGCCTGGCTGATCTGCCTGGCCGCCGTGGTGGTCATGGCCGCTGCATCCTCAATATACGAAGATGGCCGCTCCACAGAGGGAGCGGCCATCATGAGCCTGCTGACACTGGCCTGTCTGGCTGGCCTGGTCCTGACCTTGGCCAACGCCATGGTCCTGCTGGAGCACTTCGACTCCAGTCAGGCCATGAATGTGGCCGTCTGGTTCCTAGGACCCTGAGCCCAACCTACTACAGTATCAGGAGTCCAGGCCCTGCTGTTTGAGGGCCTCGTGATACCGGTCGACCATGTCGGCCACGATGCCATTGCCATCGCCACCCGACAGGGTGATGACCGAGGCCAGAGGCATGGTGTCGAAAAGCTGGGCCGTATTGGGATCGTCAGGCAGCGGTATACCATCCTGCTCGATACGATCGCGCAGGATGGGCCCGCCAATCGAATTCTCGCGCCACTCAGCCATGGTCGATTCGGCATTCAAGGGAATGAACCTACCGTCGCCGTCCACCTGCAGATCCTGCTCCGCAACCAGATCACGGCTGGAAGTGCCTACCTGGATGCGGTAGGTGCCCTCCTCCACATGCCAGGTATCCATGGCCGTGGACCAGTAGGCAAAGTCACGCTCGGTCAGGTCCATGCCCACCCGGCGGGACTGCCCGGCCTTCAGGAAGACCTTGGTGAAGGCCTTGAGCTCATGGCTGGGCCGGTTCACCCGGCTGGCGCAGGGGGCCACATAGACCTGCACGGTCTGAGCGCCATCCACCTGCGAGGTGTTGGTCACCGTCACCTCCACCCGAGCCGAGTTGGCTCCGGTCTTGGTCACTGCAACCTGATCCAGATCGAAGTCTGCGTAGGACAGCCCGAAGCCGAAGGGGAAGGCCACCGGACGCTGGAAGGTGTCGTAATAGCGGTAGCCCACGTAGACGCCCTCGCCATAACGGGAGTGTCCCTCCTCGCCAGGGAAGGAGGTGATGGTGGGGTTGTCCTCCAACCGGACCGGAATGGTTTCAGGCAGATGGCCTGAGGGATTGGCGGCACCGGTGAGCACATCCACCACGGCACGTCCGCCCTCCTGGCCCAGCAGCCAGGTCTCCAGCAGACCCTTGGTCTTATCCATCCAGTCGGCAACAGCCACCACGGCACCATTGGAGAGGACGACGACCACACGATCGTTGACCTCGGAGACAGCCTTGAGCAGAGCCACCTGCTTGTCGGGAAGATCCATGCTGGTGCGGTCAAAGCCCTCGGACTCGGCATCTTCAGGCAACCCCAGGAAGAGCACCACAGTGTCGGCTCCGCGCGCAACCTCAAGCGCCTGCTGGGTCAGAGCCGGATCCTGCTCCTTGTCGTCAAACGTGAACCCGGGCGCGAAGTCCACATTCATTCCGGCCTCTTTGAAGCCATCCAGCGCTGAAGAGACCTCGGTGGGTGTGATGTGCGAGGAGCCTCCGCCCTGGTAGCGCGGAGTCCGGGCGAATTCGCCGATAACGGCGACCTTCTTCTGGTGGTCAAGAGGAAGAATCCGATCCTCGTTGCGCAAGAGGACGATGGACTCCTGAGCCGCTCGACGAGCCATGTCGTTGTGCGCCTGAACATCGTAGCGATACCCCTGCTGCGACATGGCTGGACGAGCCTTGTCGATCAGGTCCAGGATCCCCTGGGCCATCCTATCCAATTGCTCCTTGTCCAACTTGCCAGCCTGCACGGCCTGAACCACCTGGTCGTCAGTGTGGGAGGGCGGCATCTCCAGATTGAGCCCGGCCTGCAGGGCATTGACCCTGTTGTGGACGGCCCCCCAGTCGGACATGACCATGCCCTGGTAGCCCCACTCGCCGCGCAGCACGTCCGTCAACAGCCAGCGGTTCTCCGAGCTGAAGACCCCGTTGAGCTTGTTGTAAGCGCACATGATGGTCCAGGGCTTGGCATTCCTGACCACGTATTCAAAGGCCGGTAGATAGATCTCGCGCAAGGTGCGCTCGTCCACGTCAGAGCTGACCCTGAGCCTGTCGGTCTCCTGGTTGTTGGCTGCAAAGTGTTTCAGAGAGGTGCCCACGCCCCTGGACTGGACCCCTTCGACCAGACCAGCGGCTTCATGCCCAGCCAGGACCGGATCCTCCGAGTAAAACTCGAAGTTGCGGCCGCCCAGCGGGCTGCGCTTGATGTTGATGCCGGGGCCCAGAATCACGGCCACCCTCTCCTGGATGCACTCCTCGCCCATGGCCTGGCCCACCTGGTAGGTCAGATCAGGATTCCATGAGGAGGCCAACCCAGCGGTCGGAGGGAAGCAGGTGGCCGGAACCGATCCGTAGACGTCGGAGCCAGTGGCCTTGCGCAGGCCGTAGGGGCCATCGGTGATCATATAGCCTTCATAGCCCTTGTCGGGAAGTCCCTGCAGATGCCAGGAGTCGGATCCCGAGGTCAGCGAGGCCTCCTCTTGCAGATCCAAATCCTTGGCTTTGGTATGCGATTTTTCCGTCATGTCTATTTTCCTTTCGGATTCGATTGGCCGGGCCGCTGCTCAGCACAGGTCCGGGTTACAGGTTTTCAGACTCACTTGACCTTGCGGATCATCATGATGAAGAAGGTCCCCGCCAGCAGGCAGACGATGGCAACGGGGAAGATCATCCTGTAGCCGCCAAAGATACCGATGACCAGGGTGGTGCACCCGGGGGCGATCACCTGGCCTATGGTATTGGCTAGGTTGAGGATGCCCAGGTCCTTGCCGGCCTCCTTGGCATTCGGCAGCACATCCACATTCAGCGCCTGGTCCACTGACATATAGCAACCGTTGCCGATTCCAGCCAAGGCGGCATAAATGTACATGCCCGTTGCGGTCGGCATCAGGAAGGGGAAAACCATCCCGAGAGCAATGATCAGACAGCTGATGGCCACAATCACTTTCCGCTTCTGCAGGAAGTCCGAGAGAGGGCCTGAGACCACAGCGGCCAGAATGGTGGTGATTACCGAGAGCAGAGCCATGATCTTGAGTGTGGATGCAGCCTGGTCATCACTCAAACGGCAGTACTTCTGCAGAATGTAGAGTTGGTAGCCCTGGATCATGTAACATCCGACGATGAAAGTGAACCTGCCCAGAAGCGCCATGTAGAAGTCCCGGCTGTTCTTGGTGGGCGGTATGAAGGACCGGCCGACGTCAGCCCAAGTCCGTTCCACGACTGTGTTTGCAGCTGACTTCTCGCGCGGCCAGATCAGCACGGTGAGGATTCCGGAGAAGAGGAAGATGATCATGCCGACTATCAGGCCCGTGCGGATGTTGGCTATGAACGAGCTGCCGATGATGTTTCCCAGTTGCTGGCCGACCACCTGGCTGGCACCATACAGAGCCGAATAAGTTCCCCTGGTCGATTCGGGAATCCTGTCTGAGAGAACCGCCACAGCCGGGGCTATCAGGCAGTTGATGCCCACCTGGACGATGCACCAGCCAAAGATGATCATGAAAAGGGTATGCGACTGGATGATCATCAGAAAACCGAGGGCACCGATAATACCGCCCAGCACGATCCAGGGGGTGCGCTTGCCGACGCGGAACCTGGACATATCCGAGAGAGCGCCGAAAACAACGTTGGCCACCAAGGCGAATACGCAGCCAATCGAATTCATCGTCCCTAGGGCCGCTTCGGCGCTGACCCCGTGCAGGGTATTGAAGATCTGAGGCAGAAGAACGCCTGAACCCATGGAAAAGGGCGCGGCCCAGAGCAGGGATACCAGGGCGAACCCAATGGCGAAACGGACCTTCTCCTTGCTGTTGAGCTTTCTGCCAGTATCCGGAGCCAGGCTCGTATCCACGTCTTGGTCTGCGACGGCACCTCCGGTCTCATCTACAGAGGCCATGGCTTTGATGTCCTCTCCGACTCGAGCACCAACCCCCTCTGCCGGGTCTTCCCTTCGATCCTTGTTTCCGTTCCCCATCGTTACTGCTCCTTCGTGTGCAACATTGCAATCAGTGGCTCATCATTGAGCCCCACCAATCTCCCCCTTCCATGACGGGTGATTATTCCGCACTTATTATCGGAGCAAACCAGGCAAGAGGAGGGTTTTCATCACAACATTTCTTCAATAGCTGAGACGGCTGAGTCCGCATTTCGGCGCAATTCCAAGGTTTCCGGCAGGAGTGACAGGGCCAGATATCCGTTGCCTGGCATGTCGAAAAAGTATCCGGGCTGGCCAGTCAACCCGTAGGATCCAATCAGACGGAGAATCAATTCCTCCTCGTCAATGACCTCGGGGAAGCGCAACAGAACGTTCCAGCCCCCCTCTGGCCTGAGCAGAGAGACACAGGACTCCTTTTGGCCCAATAGATGTCTAAGAGTTTCAAGATTGCGCCTGACACGCTGCCCCACTCGGCTGGTCTGACTGGGAATACTTGCCAGCATGGATTCCATATCCTTGGTGATCAGCAGACTCATGGGCAGATAATCGTCGGCTATCAGGTCAAGATGGCGCTTCGCCTCGACAACCTGGTCGGCTGGCCCGGAAACCTGGATCCAGCCCACCTTGGCGTGGGGAGCTGCCAGGCTCTTTGAGAACCCGTCCAAGGCGAAGGTCAGCACCCGATCCTCGCCAGCCAACCGGGCACGACCCGGCAGAGGATCCAGAGGATAGTCGAAAAAGACCTCGTCCGCTATGATGGCCACCCCATGCCCTTGGCAGAGATCCAGCAGTGACTGGCGTTCTTCAGGATGAATGTAGGAGCCCGTGGGATTGTTGGGGTTGATGAGGACCAGGGCACGGATACGGTCGCCATCCGGTCCCTCCAAGGCCTGCCTGACCGTGGCCAGGTCAAGGACCCAGGATCCGTCGTAAGACAGGCGGTATGGGATTGTCCGAACGCACTCCAGTCCGGCGATGGATTCTATGAGAGGATATCCAGGCCTGGGCTCCAGAATGGCGTCACCCGGGTCGCAGAGAAGCTTCATCAGCCAGGAATAAGCCTGGGATGTGGAGGAGAGCAGGTAGAGGTCATCGGGATTGACCGCTGCGGCGCCCTCATTCTCATCCAATTCTTGACGCCTGGTCAGAAACTCAGCCAGGGCCTGACGGGCCTTACGAGGCCCCTTGGGTTCAGCCTCATAGACTTGGGGCAGGAATGACGGGGCCAGCCCGAAGCGGGTGGGGTTGGAATCATTCAGCCTGCCCAGCTTGAGACCCTGGGAGCGCGCTTCCGACTCGGCCAGAGCAATGCGATTGGGGCGGTCAGACCCTGTACGGTGAGAAAAATGCACGGTTTCTCAGCTCCTCATCCGATCCAGCAATGGCCAGAACGCCCCAAACAGGTTGGGGTTGGTCGCAGGAAAAGCCCCGCTTCACCCCAGGTGCTTTTGCCGAAGATCAGCCAGATAGGCGGCACCCACAATGCCAGCCTGATTGCGCAGCTTGGCAGCCACGATGGGGGTCTTGATGTCGATGTGAGGCAGGAACTTCTCACTCATCCGACTGACACCGCCGCCGACGACGAAGAAATCAGGATTGAAGTAGTGCTCGAGCAGTCGATAGTACTTGGTCAGACGGTTGGCCCACTTCTTATAGCTCAGCTTCTTGCGGTCACGCACCGAAGAGGCTGCGTACTTCTCTGCATCCTTGCCGTCCAGCGTCAGGTGGCCCAGCTCGCTGTTGGGGATCAGAACGCCGTTGTATATCAGAGCCGTGCCGATGCCGGTGCCCAGTGTAGTGGCGATGACCAGACCCTTCTGCCCCTTGGCCGCCCCATACTGCACCTCGGCAAGCCCGGCTGCATCCGCGTCGTTGACAACGCTGACGGGCCTACCACAAGCCTTTGAAAGAACCTCCTGAACATTGGTGCCCACCCAGGCCTGGTCCAGGTTGGCCATGAAATCGAGCGGCTTATCAGGCTTGACAGGAGCTGGGAAGGCGATGCCTACAGGCACGTCCGAGGAAACCTCGAAGCGATCCAGGAGCTCTTTGACGACAACACCCACAGCCTCCGGCGTGGAGTGCTCAGGAGTGAGAATTTTCTTGCGAGGCTCGGCAAAATCACCGATCGTCAGGTCAACAGGGGCAGCCTTGATACCGGATCCACCTATATCCACTCCGAAAGCCTGCGCTGTTTCAATCATTGCTGCTCCTTAGCTGATCAAAGATGAGGGTCCGAACCGGCACGGTAGTGATTGTACCCCAAGGCATGCCTCTACAGCCCTTGGGAGCGGTATAAGCCAGACCAAGCGCGGCCCTTCCACTTGGCTTCTGCCACTACCTGCAGGAAGAATAATTGAGTGGGATAATGAGATTATGACCGAACATACACAGCTCATCGACGCAGTCAACGTGCGCATCACCACCAGAGAATACGACCCCAAGCCCATCGATCCCGACCTGGCCAGACAGCTGGGCAGCACCCTGAACGCTCTGAACACGTTGAGCGGTCTGGACATGCAGCTGGTCCTGGGCAAACCTGATGCCTTCGCGGCCGACAACGCTTCCGGCCACCTGGCCAATGCGGCCAACTACCTGGCCCTGGTCGGACCCAAGGATGATCAGGAGAGCCTGGAGAAAGCCGGCTTTTACGGCGAGCGCATGGTCCTTGCCGCCACCCTGTACGGACTGGGGACAGGATGGGTGTCGGGCAGCTGGGACCGTCAGGCAGCCGAGCGCCACTGCCGGATCACCCCCAGTCAGTCGCTCTACCTGGTAGTCACCATCGGCTATCCGGCCGACCAGATCGGCTACGGCAACCAGGACTTCGCCATGCTTTGCCAACGTCAAGCCGAACATCGAACATCCAAGAGCTATGAGGAACTGACCTCAGCCATGAGCGCGCAGGACCGCCAGGATGCACCGGAATGGTTCAAGTCCGGCGTTGCAGCTGCCGCCAAGGCACCTTCGGCCATGAACGGACAGCCCGTGGTTTTCGCCTGGGACAAGGACTCAGGCGATGCGATCGCCACTTTGGATCCCTCGGTCGCCTACAGATCCGCAGTCGATCTGGGCATAGCCAAAATGAACTTCCAGATTGGCGCCGGCGGGGGCACTTGGACCTGGGGCGAGGGAGGCCGTTTCATCAGGTCCTGACCATGGATGTGCCCTAGTGCCACGGTAAGGGGGCCGTGTAGGGTGATGAACTATGAACAATGGAGCATCATCATCACAATCCGCCGCTGAACCGAGCACCGAAGCAGGTTCGACAACCCTTTACCTGACCCGTCACGGCAGAACGACGGCCAATGTCATGCATCTGATGCAGGGCTGGTCCGATTTTCCCCTGACCGGGCAGGGCCGCGAGGACGTGCGCCAGTTCGGCCGGGGTCTGCGGCCCATTCGTTTCCGGGCGGCATGGAGCGGCAATCTGAGCCGGCAATATGAAACGGCCCGCCTGGCCCTTGACATGTCTGGCAACGGGGACCTGCCCGTGGGCGTGGATCCCGACTTGCGTGAGGACAATTTCGGCAGTTTCGAGGGCCGGGACGAGCGCACCACTCTGGACCAGGTCTGCGCCGCCATGGGTTTCAGGGACTTCGTTACGGCCAAGGCAACCTACGGCAGGAACATCTCCGTCCATATGCAGGACACCTTCCATCGGCTGGATGCCCAGGACGTCCTTTCCGCCGGACTTGAGGAACAGGATCGGGCTGAGACCACCGCCCAGGTCCGCAGCAGGATGATCGCGGTGCTGACGCGCATCGCCCAGTCTGCCATCGAAGAGGGTGGCGGGCCTGTCCTGGTGGTTTCCTCGGGCATGTGCCTGCAACAGTTCCTGGTGGCCATCGATGACCACTGCCCCATCCCTGATATGGACAACACCGCTGTCACCAAGGTCGTCTACCGGGATGGCGGTTTCCATCTGGCAGGGCCTATCGGTTCCATGGAGTACTTCCAGGCAGGCAGTCAGGAAAAGTAGCAGGCAGAACTTTCAGGCGCCCTGTATTTCCCCGGCTGGTTGGCCCTTGAGGGGCTCCATGGGCTTCCAGTCGGGATCATGCAATATCTGTCGCGAATCCACCCATCCCTTCAGGATGGCAGGGATGCCAGTCATGATGTGACTGCGATCAACAGCCAGAAGGCGGATGATTTCCTTGAGAGCTGTTGCCAGGGTTCCTAGGGTGAAAGCCAGAGGCCGATAGTCCCCATGAACCATGAAATACCTGGCCATAAAGCCCCGGTTGCGCATGATGTGATAACGATTCATATCCGAGGTGGAATTGAGCTGGCGCACCCCGGCAATGTTCCAATTGGCGATGTTGCGAGTCCGACGCATGACTACATCGGAGACGACCACAGGCTGTGTGACCTTGGATGCCAAATACCCATAGATGGTGTCATCCCAATAGATGAAGAAGCGCGGGTCAGGCAGACCGATTTGCTCCACAACCTGCCGGGAGAAGAACCCTCCTTCAAAGCACATGGTGTTCATGGGCCGACAGCCCGATGGGCCGAACTCCCCCGGTGCTATCGGGTCTGGAATGCCCAAGGCGGTAAGAAAATGATACTGCCAGTAAAATGGTCCGCCATCATAATCCAGCCGGGAACCCTGCACCACCTGATAGCGTTCACTCCACTTAGCCAGCAGGTCAAGTCCTTCGGGCTCTACTGCAACGTCATCATCCATGACCCAGAACCACTTGGCCCCCAGCTCGTATGCCTTGCGCACGCCAGCGGAGAAACCTCCCGCGCCGCCGCCATTGTGATCCTGTGGCAGATAAACGACACGATCCTGATTGCCGGAGCCGTCGATGATGGTCCTGCCCCAACGTCCTGTCACACGTTCTGAGAACTGCTCGACCATGGTTCGCGTGTCTGCCGAATTCTCGTTATCCACCACCACGATCCGCCAGGGGGCCTGGGTGAGCCGGAGGATGGAGTCGAGCAGGCCTGTCAGCAATTCCTGACGCTTATAGGTTACGACGACCATAGCCGCCTTATTCAAGGTCTTTCCCATGCTCTCCATTGTGACACCGCCCCGCAACTTTGCTTACTGAAGCAAAATCCTCCTAGTAGGTTCAGCCTTCTTCCGCCTTCCTGGATCGCAGGCTGCACACCCAGGAGGTGAACACCGCCACCAGCAGCAGAACCACAGTCACCAGAAGGAACCGGCCGACGGGCACAGGGGTCAGAGCCATAGACATGCCGGCCTGGACAAAACTCAAGGCAATACAGCCCTCGACAATGGCGATCCCCAGCAGCGCCATCACTGCACCGCCGGCCACATCGGTCAGTGTCTCCATCACTCCCGACCAAGCTATTGACCTCCAGGCCACCCCGATCTGATTGAGCCGCTGGTTCTGCCGCTTGCGCTCCCAAGCCGAAATGGCGATGGACTGCATCATGAAAATTAGGGCAAGAACAGTCCCGCCGACGATCATGACCGTCATGGCCGTCTGCCCGGACAGGCCTCGTTGAATGAAGTCATCTATATACTCCTGCCTGGTCCGCACCGCGAAATCGCCCTGAAGGCCACTCTTCAGACGGGAGGTAATCCCGTGCGCATCAGTCGGATTGACAGCCGATATGGGAATGATCGTATGTACGTCTTCACCCAATTGAGGCAGGTCACCCTCCACCGTCAGAAACAGAGGATAGTTATTGCCTGCAGATAGTTCTGGAATGCCCTCAGGCGACTGAACAAGGGCAACGACCCGCACCTCATGCGGTTGATCATGGCGATCAAGAAGACGAACGGTGTCGCCTATGGAATAGGAGGAATCCTGATTCACAGCGACGCGGTCTGAACCGAGATCAGACGAATTCCCTTGGACAAAGGAGAAATGAATGCTCGGCGAACTCTGAACTTTCTGACCCTGCAGTTGCTCGGCAGGTTCCCATACCACCGTTGCCGTCTGGCCCGCTGATCCTTCCATAGCCCATTGCTGAGTCTGGTAGGTAACAAAGTCTCGAACCTCAGGCATTCCACCGATCAGATCGGATGGGTTGCGGTTTTGGGCATCCGAATCAAGGGAAGTAGCCATAACATCGGCCTTCAGCGGATATAGGCTCAGAACCGCCCCTCCGATGGAGCCAGCTTGCATGGCGGCTACAAGGGAGATGATGATGGTCAGGATCATCATGGCTGGGAGGGCTATAGCGGTTGAGCCCGCGCTCTCCTTTCGAGCACGCTGCAGGGCCAGAAGACCTGGCCCCCCGGCAGCCTTCGCCGGGATCAGACCAATGACCGACACAGTCAGGACAACCAGGATCGGAGCCGCCAAATAGACCGTAGTGATGACAAGAATGACCTCGAGCATAATACGCAGGTCCTGGGTCATAGAAGGCAGTGGGGCGAACCCGACCACCAAGGTCAGGATCAGGAAGACCAGGGCTGCCGAAGAACGAATCCATCCGATCCGCTTGGTTTTGTCACTGGTCTCCGTCATGAGCTGGAGCGGAGCTGCCCCGCCCACCTTGCGCATAGCCATCCATACTCCCAACAGGCAGGCGACCATCATCATGATGAAGGTGACAACTGCAATGGAAGGTCGAATCCGCGGTGTGAAAACCATGCCACTGTCGCTGAACTCGGCAGAGCGCGCGTAAAACCGTCCAACTGGTATGGTCAGGAGAGATCCGACCAGGCAGCCAATGAGATTCGAGAGGGCCAGGGGGATCGAGAATTCCAAGATACCTATGATCAGGATCCTCCTGCGCGAGGCTCCGTTCAACCGCATCATTGCATACTCGCGTCGGCGTTCCTGAATCAGAAAAGTGACCGACGAGAGGACCAAAAAGACCGACACCAGCAGGCAGCAAGCCAGCGCCGGAATAGTGACCATGGAGAGATTTGAATAAGGTACCTTGGCTTGGAGACGCTGGTAGGTGTTCAACCTATTCAGATCGCCGATATTGTCAAAGGACTTTCCCGCTTGGTAGACCTGCATGGTCGAAGAGGTCAGCAGGGATGCCAGGAAGGTGGATAGACCCATAACCGCGTACGATGCTCGATGCTTCCTGATCAGGGACAAGACCAAGGAGAACAGGGTCGGTCGACTGATCGAGGAGAATGCATGCAGGGAATCCCGTCCGGGAACTTCTCCTCTTCCTGCTTGGCCTTTACCCGCATGCATCATCGTCCTACCCCCTGGCCGACCTGAGTCATGCTGGTCAGGTGAGTGGACAGCTGCTCGGCCGTATATCCTTGGCATATCGAATGCACTGTGCCGTCCACCAAGAAGACCGTGCGCTGCGCCCAGGCCGCCACATTGGGGTCATGGGTCACCATGAGCACGGTCCGTCCGCTCTCCACCAAGGTCGAAAGGGCATCCAGAACCATTTCCGAGCTGCGCGTATCCAGTGCCCCGGTGGGCTCGTCCGCGAAAATCATATCTGGCTGGGCGACCAGCGCTCTGGCAATGGCCACGCGTTGCCTTTGACCGCCAGATATGTCAGACGGATATTGCTGCGCATACCCATCTAGACCCAAAATCTTCAAGGCCTGCAGCGATTGGGCGACACCAACTTTGGGACCGCCGAAGAGCTGGGGCAGCATGACGTTCTGCAAGCAGGTGAAGGCCTCGACCAGGTTGTAATCCTGAAAAACGAAACCGATATGGTCGCGGCGCATCCTAGTTAGGGCGGACTCCTTCATCCTGGCTATGTTCTGGCCGGCTATCTCGACCGATCCCTGCTGTACTGGCAAGAGCCCTGAGGCGCAATAAAGCAAGGTGGTTTTCCCCGCTCCGGAAGGACCCATAACTGCGGTCCAAGATCCTGCCGAGCATTCCAGGCTGATTTGATCTATTCCAGCTTCACCAGCCTTGTAGTGGAAGGACACCTCCTCCATTTTCAGTGGCAGTTCATTCATTGATCTTCCTTTCATTCAGGTCGCCTAGGCAACAAAGCCTTCTGGCCGACCACCAGCAAAGACAAAGGGTCAAAACCAACAGTCCCAGGATTAGGTAGAGCTCAATGCCGGGCAATGGCACAATCCGAGTCACCACACTGCCAATACAGCATGGATCTACGAGAAGCCAGACGACAAAGACATGAACGGCCAGCAACACCACCGGGACTGCAAGCAAGACCAAGCGCGTGTAGGTCCTGCAGTGCATGGAAATCCAGAGAACCAAGAGAAAAACAAGAAAGGCGGACCCCAGGCAGAGCAATACGAACACAGCCAGATACTCCCCCAAGGACCAGGTGAACCAAGGCAATGCATGTCCATCAAAAACCGGAAGATCCTGCAAACCCGCGATCTTGGGCACCCACATCAGGAATGATCCCGCTGCTACCATGAGCATCATCAGCAGGCCCGTACAGACCATGGCGAACACCTGCAGCCCAGGCAAGAAGCGTCCGGTCCGTGTCGTCAACTGCGTCTGCCGGACCCCATGGACCTGGTCTTTAACAAGGCGTGGGGCCACGACAACCAAGGCTGCCAGAAGCGGGACCAGATAGACTGAAAGTCTGAAGTTGCTCTGAGTGTAGTCAAGTAATTCAGGAGCGGCCAGGCCCATACCCGCCCTGCACTGTCCACTTAAGTCATCAAGCCGCTTCGTCACCGATTCGGGCAGTTCGATGCCATTACTACCGCCCTTACGCAACTGTTTCTCGGCTCTTGCGGTCAGGGCTTCCCGGTTGCATCCACGATAGGCATCCATGACATCATGGCAATGAGCAAGCCGACGATAGCTAGGCAAGGCATTGATGCGGCCGGTCAGTTTGCCCCGGTCTGTATTCAGTACTGAAGGATTTGTCCAGCGCGAGCTCTCGACCGAATCGACCAGGTCCCTGGCCGACTGATAATTCTTGACGCCCAGTTGAACAGCCTGAGGACCAAGTGCCATCAGATCTTTGGATACCACCGGTTCAAGTCTGTCAGCCTCACGCTTGAATTCAGCAATGGTGGACTGACTGACATACGGTCCGTAGCTAGCTAGGTCATGATGGGCTTCGTCAGTGGGAATTTGGTCATACATAGCTAGATTCATACAGAAAACGAATCCAAGAGACAGACTGAGCACCACCCAAAAAGAGGTACCCAGAAGGTGCCGCATTTCGTTCCTGACCACCGTCCATCTCATTGAAGACATCCCTGGCAAGAAATAAGATTGCGAGCCCGATTCGGCGGGGTATACTGCATCGCTACTCCTCGTCCCCGTAGATCACCAGGAAGGCATCCTCCAAGTTGGCAGGAACAGCCTGGCCCTGGGACGGCGGCTCAGGTGAGTAAATTCTGAGCCGGGTCGCATCCCCATCCAGCTCGTCCTCAAGGAGCAGCTGCCCCTGCCCTAAGCGATAATCCGCAGGAACCAGGAATATTTTGCCTTCCAGCCAGCGGCTTATCTGCCTTGGGGACTGGTTGCAGCAGATCTGTCCATCCTTGAGCATGATGACCCGGTCGGCGATGGTCTCCAGGTCAGAGACGATATGAGTGGATAGGATGACGATCCGGTCGCGCGAAAGGGCATGGACCAGGTTGCGGAAGCGGACACGTTCCCCAGGGTCCAAACCAGCGGTCGGCTCGTCCAAAATCATCAGTTCCGGGTCGTTGATCATGGTCTGTGCCAGCCCCACGCGCTGAATCATGCCCCCAGAGAGCGTCTTCATCTTCTGCTTACCCTGGTCTTTAAGCCCCACGGTCTTCAGGAGATCTTTCGCCAGGGGCTTGGCCCGTTTCCGGCCGATCCCCTGAAGGGCAGCTATGTAGGTCAAAAAATCCTCAGCGCTGTAGTCCGGGTAATAGCCGAATTTTTGGGGCAGATACCCCAAGAGGCCGCGATAGTCCTCGTCCATAACCATGATGTCCTGCCCGTTCCAGGTAATGCTTCCCGAATCCGGGCGGATCAGGGTGGCGATCATTTGGATCAGCGTGGTCTTGCCTGCTCCGTTGGGTGCCAGGAGCCCATGGACACCGGTTCCAATAGAAAGGCTCAGATCGTTGATAACCCGCTTGTTCCTGAAGCTCTTTGACACATGGTCCAAGTGCAGCACGAAACTCACCGTCCTTTCACGCCAAACATGTAAGATTCCGCCCTCATGCCGTCGCCAGTCTTTTCATATGCCATGCCCACCTTGGCAGAGGTGACCCTACGCAGCGTCCATGCAGAACAAGCAGGAAGATCGCCAGAAGAACAAGGCCCGTCGCCAGGCTCAAGGCCGGCGGAATAGAGACAAGGATGGGGGCGGTGGCGAATCGAGTCAGATAAAGCATCATGCCGAGCACAATCCAGAGTCCGAGAACCAGACAGATGGACAGGTCTCCATGCATATGCTCCTCTACCCAGATTTGTGCCAGGGAAAAGAGAAAGAGGGAGGAGAAGCTGATCCCCAGAAGGGTCATGGTGGGCAGCCCCGGATTGGTCGTCCACGCCAGCAAGACCGTAGCCAAGGATGAAATCATCATGCTGACCATGCCGAACAGAAGCATCCTGACTGCGGCTATCTGACGGAATGACCACCTGCAGGTTCTGATCAGATTCAGGGTATTCAGATTCCGTTCCTTGAGCACTACCAAGAGGTGCACCACCAGGAAAAGAGCAGGCGAGCAGACGAATATGGGGACAACCAGACCGAAGATTCTATCGACTCTACTGGGCCAAGCAGTCTTCATGAAGGAGCCAAAGACGGTCGCCCAAACTGCCACCGTCAGAATCAAGCCGATAAAGACGCAGTCCCAGAGGCCAAAGAGCAGATTTCTCAGGCCTAGGGAACGAACCATGGCTACAAGGGTCCAGATCAGCCCAGGACGTCTTCCCATCCCTTTGCGGACAATCGTTTTTATGGTTCGCTCGCGCATCCGGGAACTGCCGATCTGTGATTCAGCAAAATCATCGCGCTCAAGGTCGCTACCCTGAAGAGCCGCCAGAACGGGACGGATATCAGGTTCAGACCGATTCATGACCAAACTCCTTCCTCAAATTGTCCAAAAGTCGGTAATACCGAGCCTTGACCGTGTTTTCAGGCTCTCCGCAGGCCTCGGCAATCTGCGCGAACCCATAGCCGGCATACAGATGGAGACGCAAAACTTCCTGCGCCGGGACCGGAGCCTGTGAGATCTTGTCTTCAATTCGACCAACTAGGTCGTCCTTGAAGGTCTGGTCGGCGGGGTCGTCATGTTGATCGTGGCCGGATGCCACAAATACTTGCGCCTCCTGCCGCTGACGCCTGCGGCGGATCCGCCAGTAGTCAATAACCTTATAGGTTGCGATGCGGTGGATCCAGGTACGGAAGCTGGACTTGTGCGAATCGTAGCTCTCCAAAGACCGCAGAATGGCAACAAAGGCATCCTGGGCAAGGTTCAGCGACTCCTCCTTATCGCCTACTTGAGCTCGGATGTAGGCCAGGATGTCGTCGTAGTACTTGCGAACTAGGTCATCGGCTGCGCGAAAGGATCTAGTTGTCAGTATGTTTCTGATCCATTCCAGGTCCTCTGCCTGGGATTGGCCACCATCAGCGTCTCCGTCACTGGTTTGTCTGACCAAGGCCGGATGCATAGCTTCATCCGCAGGCAGCAGATGGTCACCCATCCTCGCCATGCTCCAGCCTCCTTGCAGCATTGTGAACTTTCGACAACCTCATATTCGTTGTGCAGGCTGCAATAGTTGCATGGAAGGCGGTTTTATTTCCTTCCTGGCGTGTCTAGAAATGCACTATCAGTCAGAAAGAATTGACCATTCCAAGGACCGCAGCTATATTGAAATCGTCAGTTTCAGGGAAGGTGAAAGTCCTTACTGGCGGTATCCGGCTGAAGGCCGGGAGCCCGCGACCCGCGCAAGCGGTGGATATCGGTTCAAGTCCGAAGCCAACGGTTACAGTCCGGATGGAAGAAACGAGGCCCTCTATGAGCATGCCCAATTCTCATTCACACACCACTGCAAACAAGGACACGCGCTTCAACGATGTCCACTCCACAGGTGCAGGCGGTTCAGGACGCTGGTCGACCAAACGGATTGCGGTCTACGCACTCTTCGTAGCCTTGGCCATGGTTCTGAGCTTCTTCTCATTCCCGATCTTTCCTGCCGCTCCCTGGCTCAAATATGACCCCTCTGGCATCGTCGTCCTGGTATGCGGCTTCGCCTTCGGCCCTGCCGCTGCAGCAATCATCTCCATTCTGGGATTCGTCCCGCACCTGTTCACCAACCCCTTCGGCGCTCTGATCTCGATGATCGTGGCCCTGGCACTGAGCGTGCCGGCAGCCTTGGTCTACCGCAAGATGCACAGCCGTAAGGGAGCAGTCATTGGGATCGTTTCCGGCGCCATTCTGGGCGTGATCGCAGCCATCCTGTGCAACGTGGTGATCACCCCCTTCTACGCGCACATGTCCATGGCCAAGGTGGTCGCCATGATCGTGCCGATCCTCCTGCCCTTCAACCTGATGAAGTTCGCCATCCACGGCGTGGTCACCTTCCTGATCTACAAGCCCATCTCCACGCTGATCAACAAGTAGGCCACGGCGGTTCGGCACGTCATGGCAGCATCCATGACCCAATCCGCAGTCTCGGATTCTGCGGATTCGAAGGCAACGGTCGCCCGCCTGGACCAGGTCTCCTTCTCCTATGACGGAGGACAGACCTGGGCCTTGGATCATCTGTCCATGGAGGTGCATGCAGGCGAGCATCTATGCATCCTGGGAGCAAATGGTTCCGGCAAATCCACGCTGGGAAGCATCCTTTCGGGTGCGACAGCACCCGACCGTGGCCGGGTTGAGCTTATGGGCCGGACGGTCTGCTCTGATACCCCGGATCAGGGCCGGCAGATCGACGCTGAGGCCTACCGGCAGGCACGGCGGAGCATCGGCATGGTCTTTCAAAACCCCGAAGACCAGATCGTGACCACCGTCGTCCAGGACGACGTGGCTTTCGGACCCGAGAATCTGGGCCTGCCCCGCCAGAAAATGCTCTCATGCGTGCCAGCGGCCCTGAAGCAGGTGGATCTGCAGGCGCGGATGAATGATGATCCCACCCGCATGTCTGGCGGACAGCAGCAACGACTGGCCCTGGCCGGTAGCCTGGCCATGAATCCAGGCATGATGGTGCTGGACGAACCTGGCGCCATGCTCGATGCAGCCGGCCGGCAGGAGATTCAATCAATCCTCTGCCGACTGACAGCCCAGGGCACAGCTGTCGTCCATATCACCCATCTGCTTGAACAGGCCAGACAGGCTGATCGAGTCCTCGTGCTTGACCATGGACGCATCGTGGCCTCCGGAAGACCCGATCAGATCCTGACCAGGCAGGATCTGCCTGCCCTTGTTGGCGAACCTGACCAAAATCGACCGACCCAAAACGGGGCATCAGATACGGACGCGAAGACCGCAGTCGATGACCACGCCGTTCCCATGGTCAAGTTGTCGGATGTCTCTTACAGTTTTCCGGATGCCGACAGCAAAGCCCTCAGACAGGTGAATCTGGAGCTGGCGGCAGGACAGACCCTGGCCATTATCGGGCGCAACGGATCCGGCAAGTCCACCCTGGCCAGACTCATCTGTGCCCTAGCCGCTCCCGACAGCGGATCAATCCAGGTGGCCGGCCTTCCCCTGGCCGGGCCCGACAGACCCAAGGCCAAGCATCTGCGACGCCAGAATCTCAAGCTTCTGCGCCAAAGGGTCGGCTATGTCATGCAATACCCCGAACATCAGCTTTTTGCGGATACCGTAGCCCAGGACATCGCCTATGGTCCGCACAACCTGGGCTATGGACCCGAGCAGGTGCAGCAGCGGGTGGATGATGCCATGAAGCTTCTGGGCATCAGTGATCTGGCCGACCGCTCACCCTTCGAGCTCTCGGGGGGTCAGCGGCGCTTGGTAGCGATTGCCGGAGTCGTGGCCTGCAGCCCTCAATTGCTGGTTTTGGACGAGGCCACCGCCAGTCTGGACCCCCAAGCCTGCGCAGGCATCATGCGGCTACTTCGAGTGCTCCACCAGCGTGGAGTCACTATCGTCATGAGCACTCACGCCGATCGGGAGGCCCTGGATCTGGCCGATCAGGCCCTGCTACTGGAGCATGGAAAAACGTTAGCCTATGGGCCTACTGCTCAAGTCGTGGAGCGCTACCACCAACTGCTGGCAACAGACGCAACAGAGCAGGTAGCGGATCACACTCAAACCGACCAGAAACCCGTCTCCTTGCTGGCGAGGTTGGACCCGCGAGCCAAGATGGTCACTTTCCTCCTAGCCATGTTCACCGCTTTCGCCATCTCCACGCCAGCGCAACTTATTCTGGCGCTGGTGGTCACTGTCGGTCTCTTTGCCGCCGCCCGGGCCCCACTGCGTTCCATTTTGAACTCGGTCAAAGGCTTTCTGGCCCTCATGCTTCTGCTGGCCCTTTTCAATCTTTTGGTCACTCAGACCGGCCGCAGACTGGCTGCCTGGGGTCCATTCGTACTGACTACTGGCGGCATCTGGGTGGCTGTGCTCTACGCCTGCCGCTTCATGCTGATCATCTTTCTGGGGGCCCTCCTAGTGGAGACCACCACCCCGACGCAGATGACCGATGCCTGTGAATCCCTGCTGAGCCCACTGTCCAAGCTGGGCATCCACACCAATGAGATCGCCCTGGTCCTCTCACTTGCTCTGCGTTTCATCCCCACACTGGGACGTGAGGTTCAGGCCATCGTGGAAGCCCAGGCCGCCCGCGGCGGATCCATCGAGTCCGGCTCGCTCTCGCAACGCCTGCATGCGGCCATAGCCATTACGGTTCCCGTCTTCGCCGGAGCCCTTCGCCACGCTGACAATCTGAGCCGTGCCCTAGATGCCCGATGCTATGAAGGCAGTCGCCAAGAGCGCACCCACTACCGCCTGTTGCGACTGGACAGGATGGACATCCTGTTCATCGCTCTTATGGCCCTCTATCTCTTGGCCCTGCTGCTGCATCCCCTGTTCTGAGCAGCCAGGCCACATCAAGCGCTTAGCACACTGTCCTTTCAGTTAACTAGGCCTTCTCCCATGCCTGGCCTAAGTGTTCCATCACGCAACTGCCTGAGTCGTCGTCTACTCGGCTACCCGAGTAGACGAGCCGTTGTGAATTGGAGGCTGACTCGGGAACGCTAGCGTCACTTACTATCAATTTCATCGTAGACGTAGGCTTGATATAAGAACATGATTAATCCCACCGATTGACTCGTGAGGCAAAACGAATCCGGGGCTCACTCTGCCAATAGAAGCCACATATCTCAAACGATGCTTTAAAGATCATATTACAGGGATCAACATAAATTACTCTCGGCAGCACAAAATAAGAGGGGCTGGAGCACATGGACAGTGCTCCAGCCCCTCTTTAGTCAGCCGCGTCAGGCATTAACCCAGTATCTCAGTCACTAGCAGGGGAACTCTGATCGGCCTGCTCAGAACCTTGGCCATCCTGGCTCTGACTGTCGGTCTCGCCTGCTGATGGCAGATCAGCGTCGGAAGCACCTACCGAAGCTCCGACCAGTTCGGACTTCTGATCCTGCCCATCGGCAGAGCTGGCCGCATGACGAGGTCCCTCGAAGGGCTTGCCAGTAAAGGTGAACTCGCCCAGGATGCCCTCGCCTTCGGCGTCGACCAGTACGGATTCGTTGTCCGTAAGGTCGCCCATGAGGATCTTCTCGGAGACCGCATCCTCGATGTCCCGCTGGATGACGCGACGTAGAGGCCGGGCACCCAGGAGCGGGTCGAATCCCTTTTCGGCCAGCAGGTCCTTGGCCTTGTCGGTCAGATCCAGGGACATGTGACGCTCGAAGAGACGATCGTTGAGCTGAGCGATGTCCAGATCGACAATCTGACGGACCTGGGGCTCAGTCAGCTGCTGGAAGACAATGATGTCATCCAGGCGGTTCAGGAACTCAGGCCTGAACTGCTGCTTGAGCT
This sequence comes from Bifidobacterium mizhiense, assembly GCF_020884755.1. GTDB lineage: Bacteria > Actinomycetota > Actinomycetes > Actinomycetales > Bifidobacteriaceae > Bombiscardovia > Bombiscardovia mizhiensis. The sequence goes on from NZ_BPWE01000001.1 coordinate 245,968, forward strand.
CGCTGGTCACCTGATCCTTCATCCGCTGGTAGGAGGTCTCGGTGTTGCCGCTCACGTTGAAGCCGGTGTTGGCCGCCTTGGCGATGTCGCGGGTTCCCAGGTTGGTGGTCAGGATGATGATGGTGTTCTTGAAGTCCACCATGCGACCCTGCCCATCAGTCAGATGGCCGTCATCCAGCACCTGCAGAAGGGTGTTGAAGATGTCCGGGTGAGCCTTCTCGATCTCGTCGAAGAGGACCACGGAGAATGGCTTGCGCCTGACTTTCTCGGTCAGCTCGCCGCCCTCTTCATAACCCACGTACCCCGGAGGGGCGCCGAAGAGACGGGAGGTGGAGTACTTCTCCGAGAACTCGGACATATCCACCCGGATCAAGGCATCCTCATCGTCAAAGAGGAACTGGGCCAGAGCCTTGGCCAGCTCGGTCTTGCCCACGCCGGTGGGACCGGCGAAGATGAAGGAACCGGCGGGACGCTTGGGATCCTTGAGACCCACACGGGTACGGCGGATGGAGCGGGACAGGGCGGAGACGGCCTCATCCTGGCCGATGATCCGCTTGTGCAACTCCTTCTCCATACCCAGGAGCTTCTTGGACTCGGCCTGGGTCAGCTTGAAGACCGGGATGCCGGTGGTCGAGGAGACCACCTCGGCGATTACATCCTCATCGACAACCATCTTGACGTCGGACTCGCCCTCGTGCCAGGCCTGCTCCTTCTCCTTGCGCTCAGCCTCCAGTTTCTCCTGGCTGTCGCGCAGCTGAGCGGCCTTCTCGAAGTCCTGATCCTTGATGGCCTGATCCTTCTGGGCGGAGATGCGATCCACCTTGGCGTCCAGTTCCTTGAGCTCCGGCGGGGCGGTCAGCCGCTTGATGCGCAGACGTGCGCCGGCCTCATCGATCAGATCGATAGCCTTGTCAGGCAGATTCCTGTCCTGAATGTAGCGTGCAGAAAGCTCAGCGGCCGACTGCAGGGCCTTGTCAGTGATGGTGACGTGATGATGATGCTCGTAACGACCGCGCAGACCCTTGAGGATCTCGATGGTCTGGGCGATGGTGGGCTCGGAGACTTGAATGGGTTGGAAACGCCGCTCCAGAGCCGCATCCTTCTCAATGTACTTGCGGTACTCGTCGGTAGTGGTCGCTCCGATGGTCTGCAGCTCGCCGCGGGCCAGCAACGGCTTGAGCATGTCAGAGGCACCCAGAGCACCGTCGGCCGAACCCGCTCCAACGATGGTGTGAATCTCGTCGATGAAGAGGATGATGTCGCCCCGGGTCTTGATCTCCTTGAGCACCTTCTTCAGGCGCTCCTCGAAGTCGCCCCGGTAGCGTGAACCGGCCACCATGGAGCCCAGATCCAGCGAGTAGACCTGCTTGCCCTTGAGGGTCTCGGGAACATCGCCCTCATGAATCTTCTGCGCCAGGCCCTCGACCACGGCGGTCTTGCCCACGCCGGGCTCGCCGATCAGCACCGGGTTGTTCTTGGTCCTCCTGGAGAGGACGACCATGACCCGCTCGATCTCGTTGGCCCGGCCGATGACCGGATCCAGCTTGCCTTCAGCAGCCTCCTGGGTCAGGTTCCTACCGAACTGGTCCAGGATGGCCGAACCGGTCTGTCCACCCTTGTTGGAAACGCCGCCGGCATTGGCCAGATCGCCCTTGCCAGCGTCGCCGCCCTCGTGGTTGCCGCGAATCATGTCAATAGTGGCGGTCCGCAGATCGCCCAAGTCCACACCCATCTTGATCAGCACCTGGGTGCCGACGCCCTCACCCTCGCGGATGAGTCCCAGCAGAATGTGCTCGGTACCAATGTAGGAGTGACCCAGCTGAAGCGCCTCGCGCAGTGACAGCTCCAGAACCTGACGGGCGTGCGGCGTAAATGGGATATGCCCATTGGGAACCGCATTGCCCTTACCGATCATCTCCTCAACCTGCTTGCGGGTGGCATCCAGTTCCACGCCCTTGGAGGCCAGGGCCTTGGCGGCAACACCGTCACCCTCCCTGATCAGGCCCAGGAGGAGGTGCTCGGTGCCGATGTAATTGTGCTGCAGGGTGCGGGCCTCTTCCTGCGCCAGCACAATCACCCGCCGCGCACGGTCGGTAAACCGTTCGAACATACTTGTCCTTCCCTTTGATCCGTAATTCACTCTACAGATTTACGGTGACGTTTATTCTCGGCCCGCCGGTGATTGCGCTCTGAACGCAACGAGGCCTTGGAATCAGTCCTCTGAGCCGTCTTCTGACTGCATCTGCTCCATGAGTTCCACCTCAGGGCGCTCCTCACGGGGCTTCTGCCTGACCACATCGATATGAAGATCGTCATAGGCCGGTTGGGACTGGACCCAGAGATGGGACTCCTCCTGGGGTTCGATCTCGGAATGCTCGCCGCAGCCATGATCCAGGGAGACCACGCGTCCATCGTCCGGGCTCCAACGGTTGGCACATACACCAAACATGGTCCCAAGGTCACCTGCCAGCGGAATCATGAAGCCACAGGTCTCGCAGGCCTTGCCCTTGGCTGTGCGGGTCGACAGGGACTTGGGACCGTGCTGCCCCTCGTACCAGCGCTTGGCGGTGGCCGTCCTGGCCTCGGCGGTCATCACGTGTCGGCGGCTCAGAGCGAAGCGGTCGACAGCCTCATCCAAATCAGCGGAAGAGGTCTGTGCGCCGAGGGAAGCCTGATCTTTAGGTTCCTGCTCCTGAGCGTCTTTTTCTTCACCTGGGCGGCCTACCAGGCGAAAAACCACACCATCAGCATCAACCGAGGCTGACTCTTTCTGGCCTTCTTCATTATCTTCAGGGTTATTATCTTCAGGGTTCTGCTGTACTTCAGAATTCTGATAACCGGCTTGCACAGGCTTGTATCCTGCTATCAGCCTGGGGTCGTCCGGCTCGGTTCCCATGACATCGGTCACGCTCAGATCCGAGGGCAGCAGGCGATCCTTCCAGGGAACCCATGCCGGGGGCTGCAGGGCCGCATCGGTAGGCACCAGAGAGGATTCATCCACAGTCCAGGTATCGGCATCCTCATCGCGGTAGAGGGTGACCGACCACTGCCAGCCCTCATAACCCTTGATGGCCGAGGCGAACCGGTAGTCCCAGACTCCGTCCCCAATCAGGGTGCGGCCGACCAATTCACCGACCTCATCACTGTCGGCGGCCACGCTCAGAGCCACTCGCCTGGCCAGTTCCTCAGGATCCAGGTCCTCTTGAACCATCTATCACACCTTCATCATCAGTTGGACCGAACCAGGCCGATCCAGATCGGATTCTTCTCGCCGCCCACTCAGTCCGGCACGTCAAAGTCATCGGCCACAGCCCTCAGGAGGGTGGCCAGCTTGGCGGATTCAGCCCGACCTGGATAGTGGTGCCGGCGCAGGCCATTGCCCGCGGAGTCCAGCAGCTTGATCAGATCCTCCACGATGGCGGCCATATCGTCCGGATCGGGTCGCTTGGCACGCAGAATGGAGGGGGTCGGCCCCACCAGCTTCAGATCCAGGGCCTGGGGACCCTTGCGGCCCTCAGCCACCGAGAACTCCACCCGGGATCCCTTGCGTAAGGTAGATACCCCAGCAGGCAGGGCTGATGAGGGCAGGAAGACATCCCCACCTTGTTCATCCGTGATGAACCCGAACCCCCGCTTGGCGTCGTACCACCGTACTCTCCCGCTGGGCATGCTCTGCCACTTCCTTACGTTACTTCTTGAACAGGTATATCCGGAATCAGTCTACCTGACCCGGGCGGGCAGGACGACCCATCTTGTCATGGGCGTACGGGACTGTTGGCGGCAAGATTGGTCTGGCCTTCAGCGCGCCCCTGATCCCGGTTGGCGCCCTGGGGTATGACGATGGTGAAGGTCAAGCCGCCCCCCGGAGTCTGCGAGGCACAGATGAACCCCTGGTGGGCCTTGACGATGGACTGGACAATGGCCAGTCCAAGCCCCGTGCCGCCTTTCTCCCGAGCCCTGGATGGGTCTGCCGTGTAGAAGCGCTCGAAGAGCCTGGACCTGGATTCCTCCGGGACACCAGGCCCGTGGTCGACCACTCGGATGATGGCGTAGTCGGTGCCCACATGGCTGTTCTCTGCCACCTGGATCGCCTCGGTCAGGTGTCCCAGCGAGGACTCAGTGGCCTCCAACCTGGTCAAATCGGCTGGAGCGATGGTCGCCTTGACCAGGCCCAGCCCCACCTGGACCGGCGAATCAGATGGGGTGTAGCGGTGGATATTGCCCACGATATTGGTAATCACCTGACGCAGGCGGCTGGGGTCGCCAGTCACCGGTACCGATGGCAGGGAACCCTCCTGGATGTCCAAGCTGACGGCTGGGCCAAGGTGGTCGCCCACGGTGATCTTTTCCTTGTTGCGCCCCTTGAGGCCTGGCAGACCCTTGTTGGGCGTGACCGGCATCTCTTGGGGGGCGGGTTGATCTTCGGTGTGCAGGCAGACCTTTCCTGTAGCCACTTCTCTGCCCGGGTCCAAGGCATGCAGGTCGTCCACCCCGTCTCGCACCAGTCCAGTCAGATCGACCGGTAGGGTCGGATCGATCCCCCTGCCCTCATCCAGGCGCGCAAGCGAGAGCAGATCCGTGACCAGGACCGTCATCCTGGTCGAAGAGTCCTCGATGTGCTGGATGGACTTGTCGGCCCGCTCCAGAGCACCTGGATAGTCGCGCTGCATCCTGTAGAGCTCTGCATAGCCGTGGATGGCGGCCAGAGGGGTACGAAGCTCATGGCTGGCATCCGAAACGAACTGCTTCATTTTCTCGGTGGTCTGGCGCTGCTCGTCGAAGGAACGCTCGATTCGCGCCAGCATGGCGTTCAGGGATGCTGCCAGGGAACCCACCTCGGTATTCTCGGGGAAGCTGGGAATGCGTTGAGATAGGTCACCGGCCGCTATCTTGGCAGCGGTCTTCTCAATGCGTTTGAGGGGAACCAGGGTGGACTGGATCAGCAGGACCGATATGACTCCACCCAGAAGGACCACAACAACGGAAATGATCATGCAGAAAGCCGTCAGATCGTGCACGGCCTCGCCCTGGTCGCTCATGGACAGACCGATGAAGAGGACGCCGCTGATTTCGGAGCCGTCCAGTTCATTGCGCAGCTTCCACTGCATGGCCACCACCCGCCAGGAGGCCCGGGCTCGCTTCATGGTGTCCCGGTCTGGCGAAGCCTGTCGAGAGACGCGCACATAGGCCGGCACCGTGGTCGGCTTGCCCAGAGGTATCGAATCCAGGCTGCCGTCGGCGGGCAGACGCGGGCGGGATATGACACCGTTGACCTGCATGGGATTCAGATCGTCCGAAATAATGTGCAGCTTATCGTCGCGGATCTGCAGGAAGTAATCAGTGGGGCCAAGGCCATTCTTGCTCAGGTCCTCCTGGCGCAGAAGGGTGGCGTTGCGGATGCCCAGGTTGGCCTGGCGAATCAGCTGGGAGTCCGTGCGCTTCATCAGATAGTCGTCGGCCATCTGGCAGATGGCCACAGAGACGCCCACCGTACCCACGATGAGCAGGATGAGCATGCTGGCTACAAGTTTGGTGCTTAGGGGAATGGCAGCCAGCGGCGACCTGTGCATGGACCGACCCCTCGATCTGCCGGAGCCGTTTCCCTTGTCAGAATCCGAACCCATGGCTGAGTTGGCCCTGTCAGCCGACCTCGGGTCGTGAGTAGCCGACGGTTCTGCCATAGGGGTCGAGCCCAAGGGACTAGTCGCCATCGCCGCCATCCGATGCGTTCTGCCTAGGGGCCCGAATCATGTAACCGATGCCCCGCTTGGTCTCGATCAGCGGGGTGACCTTGCGCTCCCCACCGTGTCCGTCGCTGATGGTGATGCCATCCACCTTCTTGCGCAGGTAGGAGATGTAGGACTCCACAATGGCCGCATCCCCACCCCAGTCGTACTGCCAGACATGATCCAGAATCTGCGCCTTGCTGAGCACACGGCCCTCATTGTCCATCAGGTAGCGCAGCAGCTTGTATTCGGTCGGGCTCAGATCGATGGGTCGACCCGCCCTGGTGACGTCGTGCGAATCCTCGTTGATTTCCAGATCCCCTACGCGGATGATCGGATCGTCCTCCTGATGCTCGCGCGTCCTGCGCAATATGGCCTTGATCCTGGCCACAACCTCCTCCAGGCTGAAAGGTTTGGTCACGTAGTCGTCGCCGCCCACAGTCAGTCCCATGACCTTGTCCTGGGTATCATCCCTGGCCGTCAGGAAGAGCACCGGCGCCTCGATTCCCTCCTGACGGATACGGGAGGTGACCGTGAATCCATCGATATCAGGCAACATGACATCCAGGACGATCAGATCGGGCTGGACGCGCTCAATGACCTGAATGGCCTCGGAGCCGGACGCCGCGGTCTCGACTGCAAAGCCCGCGAAATGCAGGGAGGCCACCAGCAGATCCCTGATGGACGGTTCGTCGTCGACCACGACCAGTTGTGCTTGCGTCGGTTTGCTCATGGTTTCAGCTTGCCGCGTCTTTCTGGGTATTATCTGATAGTTTGCTGACCGTCTCTGCCGGGCGTAATTGTTTCTTCGCAGCGCCGGACTTGCGATGATGAGCCCCGGTTCGGCTACTGCGACGCCACCAAATCGTAACGGCTACGCCCAGCACGATCAGGACGACAACCGTCGCCGAAAGAGCAATGATCATCACCCGGCGATGCCGGTGGTTTTGGTCAAGAGTCTCAACCTGGTCCATCATGGCCTTGGCCGAGCCCACCCAGTCGGGATTGCGGCCCTTGGTGACCGGCTCCAGAGCCGCCTGCGAGAGCTGATCCACGCTGGATTGGTCCTTGAGCCAGGCCTGCGAGTTGCTGGAGACCGCCACGACCAATTTGCCGTCCTGAGAGGCCACAGCCAGCAGGACCGTGTCGTGGGTGGGCTTCATCGATTCGAGCACCCTGGATGCCCAGGTCTCAGGCTTAACACCCTGATAGAAATGCGGAAGGTAGAGCAGTCGGACCGATACTCCTGTCTGCTGCGCGGTTTCCTCGATAGCATCCTTGACTGATCCCACGTCCGAACCCAGCAAATTCTGCGGATCGGTGATCGTGTCGGTCATGGTTCCGGCCCCAGTCTTAGGCTCATCGGCAAAAGCCCTGATCGGTTCTAGGACGCCGACCATCACAATCATCAGGAGCAGGAAAGCCAGCACCCGCCTTATGGGTGAAACGCCGACCGGATTCGTCTTGTGGAAGGGGACTCGTTCGACCACATGGGTCCTCGGACGGGGCAACTGCTTGAACACTGTCATAGTGTCCACAGTAGCGGTTGACGGCAGTGGACTCCCCCACCATCACCGCCATTCACGGAAAGGACAATCATGACACGGTTCCAAGTTGATTCGGATCAGATACAGACGGCCTCCGGCGCGGTCAGCGGCTCAATAGGAGCCATCAGAGATGCCGTGGCGGGAATGTACACCAATCTGGACAATCTGCAAAGCGTCTGGCAGGGCTCGGCGGCCAGCCAATTCGCCACGGTGGCCCAGCAGTGGCGCGCCTCGCAGGCTCAGATGGAACAGGCGCTTGAAGGTATCCAGGCAGCTCTGACACAGGCATCGTCGCTCTATGCGGACACCGAGGCCCAGGCCACCTGTCTATTCGCCGGAGCCTGACACCTGGTTGATGCATGCAGGCAACCTGAAGCTATGTAATCATGGCGGATCGGCACTAGATCTGGCAAGCATATGTGGAAAACGAAAACAGACGGTCAACGAGTACAAGAACAGAGACAGGGGCCTGCACACCATTATCCGGTGCGCAGGCCCCTGTCCTTGGCGATCAATCAGTTCAGCCGAAAAGCCGGGCCGAACCTCAAGGGATCAGTAGCCCATGTCGCCCTGAGGCTGAGCGGCAGCAGGTGCCGGAGGCTCAGGCTTGTTGGCTACGACGGCCTCGGTGGTCAGGAAGAGCCCGGCGATGGAGGCAGCATTCTGCAGGGCAGAACGGGTCACCTTGACGGGGTCGGCCACGCCGGCCTCCAGCAGGTCCTGGTACTCGTTGTTGGCGGCGTTGAAGCCCTGGCCAGCAGGCAGCGAACGAACCTTATTGATGACCACGTCACCGGAGACGCCGCTGTTCTCGGCAATCTGCTTGATGGGGGCCTCGATGGCGCGGAAGACAATGGATGCGCCGGTGGACTCGTCGCCATCCAGCTTGACATCCTTCTCAGCCTTGGCAGCGGCCTGAACCAGAGCCACGCCGCCTCCGGGCAGCAGGCCCTCTTCGATGGCGGCCTTGGCGTTGCGGACAGCATCTTCGATGCGGTGCTTGCGCTCCTTGGCTTCGACCTCGGTGGCTGCGCCGACCTTGATGACGGCCACGCCGCCGGCCAGCTTGGCCAGCCGCTCCTGCAGCTTCTCACGGTCGTAGTCGGAGTCGGTGTTCTCGATCTCGGTACGGATCTGGCCCACGCGAGCGGAGACCTCGTCCTTGGAACCACCACCGGAGACGATGGTGGTCTCGTCCTTGGAGACGATGACCTTCTTGGCGGTGCCCAGCACGCTCATGTCGATGGAGTCCAGCTTGAGGCCGAGCTCATCGGAAACCACCTGTGCGCCGGTCAGAATGGCCATATCCTGCAGCATAGCCTTGCGGCGGTCGCCGAAGCCAGGGGCCTTGACGGCGCAGGAGTTGAAAGTGCCGCGGATCTTGTTGAGGATCAGGGTGGGCAGCGCCTCGCCGTCCACGTCCTCAGCGACGATCAGCAGCGGCTTGCCGGTCTTCATGACCAGCTCGGCGATGTGGACCACGTCCTGCTGGCTGGAGACCTTGCCTGACGTCAGCAGAATGTAGGGATCATCCAGAACGGCGGTCTGGTCGTCGTTGTTGGTGACGAAGTAGGGAGCGATGTAGCCCTTGTCGAAACGCATGCCCTCGGTGAACTCCAGGTCCAGGCCGAAGCGGTTGTTGTCCTCGACGGTGACCACGCCGTCCTGACCGACCTTGTCCAGAGCCTCGGCGATCTCATTGCCGATCTCGGGGTCGCCTGCAGAGATGGTGGCGGTGGCAGCGATCTGATCCTTGGTCTCGACTTCCTTGGACTGTGCCACGAGCTCCTTGACGATGGCATCGGCGGCCTTCTCGATGCCGCGACGCAGGGCGATGGGGTTGGACCCGGCAGCCACGTTCTTCAGACCCTCATGCACCAGGGACTGGGCCAGTACGGTGGCGGTGGTGGTGCCGTCTCCGGCTACGTCGTCAGTCTTCTTGGCGACTTCCTTGACCAGCTCGGCGCCGATGCGCTCGTAAGGATCCTCCAGGTCGATCTCCTTGGCGATGGAGACACCGTCGTTGGTGATGGTCGGCGCGCCGTAGGACTTGTCCAGCACCACATTGCGACCCTTGGGGCCCAGCGTGACCTTGACCGTGTCGGCCAGCTTGTCCAGGCCGGCAAGCATGCCCTGACGAGCTTCCTCGTCATACTCGATGATTTTTGCCATTGTTGCTTCCTCCGTCATGGCTTGAGGTTTCATGACCCACCGTCGGAGTGGAACGGAACCCGACCGTCAGCTGTCGTGTTATCACTCCCACACCTCGAGTGCTAATTCAGCAGATTAGCACTCGGTGGGGCCGAGTGCCAACCTGAGGGGAAAATACGCTGCAGGCTGTATGTCATATCGGCCCTGATCGATCGGCCGTGCCCACAGACGATCCGCACTCTGCTCTCAAACGAATGCTAAAAAAAAAATGGACCCCGGAATGACCGGGATCCACCATGACGAATACAGAAGACGACAATCAGAGCTTGGTGACCTTGGTTGCCTGCAGACCCTTGGGGCCCTGCTCCACCTGATATTCGACCTTATCTCCCTCATCAAGGGTCTTGAACCCGTCGGACTGAATGGCTGAGTAGTGCACGAACACGTCCTCGCCGCCATCGTCGGGATTGATGAATCCGTAACCCTTGCCAGCGCTGAAGAATTTCACAGTGCCTTGTGCCATAACTAACTTCCTTAACATAGGTGCCGCGTCACAACAGATACGAGACTGACCGCATCTGCCTGGTCGGCAAGGTCAGTTTAGGCCCATTGATAGGGCAATTGCAAAACGCCGAGCCGAAATTCGGGAACTTTTGCCATCGAATTTCCTTGGTCGTCCGGTTGCTTGAACCTCACTGCATGAGGATGGCTTCCACCGGAGTGGAGGCCACTGAGGACTGCTCCACCTGGGTGATGCCCAACAGGCTGGCCACCTCCTGGGCAGTAGCCTTGTCAGCCTCGTCACGGTAACGGACCGTACTTACGCCAGGCAGAGCGCCCTGCGGGTTGGTTGCCGTGACCGCAGTATAACCGGCATTGACCAGAACCTGACGCTTGTTGCCTGCATAACCGGTGATCCTGGTTCCGTTGATGACCGCCACCTGTGTGCCCCTGTTGACCACGGGTGCCGGGCTGCTGCTGGATGCACTCGCCGAAGGCGATTGCGAGGACGGTTGTGAAGCCTGGCCCTGGGAGGATTCTTCAGCAGAGGTCTTGTTCTCTGAAGCAGAGGAGGATGCAGACCGCTTGGGCAGATGGCTGCTGATGACCCGGGAGGCATCGGTATGCGTCTGCTGCCATGGCAGGGAGCCACTGACTGCAGCCCATAAACCCAGTCCGCACAGCACGGCCAAGACCACCACCAGCAGGTAGGGCAGAACCCTGACCGACAGGGAACGAGGCCCCCGATGCACACCGACCGGCCCCTTGGGAGGGTTGTCGAACGCATCATGAACCTGGGGGCGCGCCTGCGTCCCATTGTCGCGCGTGCTAGCCATGAACTCTCCTCTGCTCCACCGGATCCTGAACCATTATATGTAATGGGACGCCGGAGCAGCATCCCACTGACCATCCGACGTTCCCGCAAGCCTGGGAGAGCCATGACAACCCTGACCGGCTCATAGCACCAAGCGATATAGTGACCTTATGAACAGCAGCCAGCCTATTGCCGCAACCTTCCCCGCGCCGACGAACGGAACCGGTACCAACCCTCCGACCATAGCAGGAGGCCAGGGCCGACCCCATCGCAAACCTCTGAGTGCCCTGGTGGATCCCGGCTGGGCCAAGGCTCTCGCTCCTGTCGAACCCAACATTCACCGGATGGGCGACTTCCTCAGATCCGAGCTGGCCCAGGGCCACCGCTATCTGCCTGCCAGCAAGAACATCCTGCGTGCCTTTACCATCCCCTTCGACTCCATCAAGGTCCTGATCGTGGGCCAGGATCCCTATCCGACTCCCGGGCATCCGGTAGGCCTGAGCTTCTGCGTGGATCCTGCAGTCAGCCCCATCCCCGGCTCCCTGCGCAATATCTACGCCGAGCTGAGTACTGACCTGGGCCTGCCCACGCCCTCCAACGGCGATCTGACACCTTGGACCCGGCGAGGGGTCATGCTGCTCAACCGCTGCCTGACTGTTCGGGTTGGCAAGCCGGCCAGCCACCGGAACAAGGGCTGGGAGGAGATCACCGACGCCGCCATCCGAGCTCTGAACGACAGGCGCGACCAGGAGGGCAAGATCCGGCCCCTGGTAGCCATTCTTTGGGGAAGGCAGGCCCAGAGCTTGGAGCCCCTGCTGACCAACGCGGCCATCATCAAATCCCCGCACCCCAGCCCCATGTCGGCCCGATACGGCTTCTTCGGGTCCCGTCCGTTCTCCAAGGCCAACCAAGCGCTGGAGGCCATGGGCGCCGAGCCGGTGGACTGGTCCCTGACCTGAGTCCGGCTGGCTGAATCGTCAGGAAATGCCGTTACCATGTCTGCTATGGCATTATTCCCACCACGACCCAGTCAGTCCCCATCTGTTCAGTCCGGTCAGAACCGGCAGGTTCCGCCAATCAGCCAGGACGACCTGCAACGTTGCCGTCAGTTGGCCGACCGGATCCGAACCCGCTTTTCAAGGACTCTGGTAGGCCAGGAGAACCTGCGCGAGGCCCTTATCCTGACGCTGGTGGCCTCAGGACACATCCTGATCGAATCCGTGCCCGGTTTGGCCAAGACCACCGCCGCCCAGACCCTGGCCACCTCGGTCTCCGGCAGCTTCAAGCGGATCCAGTGCACACCCGACCTGATGCCCTCGGATCTGGTAGGCACCCAGGTTTACGACTTCTCCACACAGCGCTTCTCGACACAGCTGGGCCCTATTCACGCCAACTTCGTTCTCTTGGACGAGATCAACCGCTCCAACGCCAAGACCCAGTCAGCCATGCTTGAGGCCATGGCCGAGGGCGCCACCACCATCGGCGGCGAGCGCATAGCCCTACCCCGGCCCTTCATGGTGATCGCCACCCAAAACCCCATTGAGGAGGAGGGTACCTACAACCTGCCCGAGGCCCAGATGGACCGGTTCATGCTCAAGGCCGTCATGACCTATCCTGATGCCGACCAGGAGACCCGAATGCTGCAGATGCTGACCAGCCGAGGCACCGATATGCCCGGCAAGGACGATCGGGACGCACTGACCATCGCTGATGTGGACTTCTTGAGGCAGAAGGCCCGACAGGTCCACGTGGCGGAGCCCATCATGCGATATGCAGTCGATCTGGCAGCCACCAGCAGGGGGGCTGGATCGCGGCCCATCCAAGGGCTGGCCGAACAGGTGAGACTGGGAGCCAGCCCGCGTGCCTCCATCGCTCTGGTGCGCATTGGCCAGGCCAGAGCCCTGCTGACTGGCAGGGATTACGTCATTCCCGAGGATCTGAAGGACTGGGCCCATTCAGTACTCCGCCACCGGATCCTGCTGACCTTCGAGGCTCAGGCAGACGGCATCAGCAGCGACGACATCATCGACCAGATCGTCGACACGGTGCCGGTGCCATGAGCCGTCGACGCTCGGATCGCGACCCGGTCCGCAGGCGGATCGAGTCCTTGGACTCCAGCCTGCGGCTTCCTACGGTGCGCAGGGCCCTTGGTCTGCTGGAGGGTGAGCACTCCTCCAGCCGACGCGGCGGTGGAGACGAACGTGCCGACCTGCGCGCCTATGAGTTCGGAGACGAAACCCGCATGATCGACTGGCACGCCAGCGCTCGGATGGGTCGGCCCATGGTGGTGGAGCGCGAGCGCCTGGTTACCAGCAAGGTCTGGCTGTTGCTGGACGTTGGCCGCGAGATGTCCGGAACCTGCCCTGACGGGGAGCAGGCCATCCAGGTAGCCGCCAACGCCCTGTGCATGTTCGCCTCCCTAAGCCTGCGCCGCAGCGATGAGGTGGATCTGGTCCTGGTCGATTCATCCGCCATCCGCCGCATACCCTGCCAGGGGGGCTTCGCCCGATTCGAACAGACGCTGGACCGAGCTCTGGAGTCACCGCTGGATCAGCCGCGCAACCTTGAGGCCCTGCTGGGCTACGCCGCCGGCATCCAGGACCGGCAGGCCATGCTGGTTATCGCCACCGACCAGTCGGCATTGCACGTAGACCTGATGCCGACCATCCGACAGTTGGCAACCACCCACCCCCTGAATCTCATCGGAGTGGAGACCATGAATCCCCTGCGCCAGCAGCCCGCTATGGGCTCGGTAACGGATGCGCCCAGCGGACGCAGGATCCCAGCCTTCCTGCGAACCGCGAACGGGACGCGAGCTGTGGACCTGCACAGACGCTATCAGATCGAGGCCTTTAGCCGGGAACTGTCCAGAATCGGGGCCTCCCTGATCCGGGCAGACTCCAGCATAGCCATGTTCAACAGGTTCATCCACCTGCTTTCAGCCGGCAGACCGGGCATCCCCATGCGACGGACGGTGATGGCGGCATGAGTGGTGTCGTCCTGATTCGTCTTGCGTCCGATCATGGCCGAATCAAGGTCATGCCCACCATGACCCAGCCCACCTGGCTGTTGGCTCTGACAACAACCGCCATCATACTGGCCCTGGCCCTGGCCGGAGCAGCCATTCTTTTGCCTAGGTTCCGCCGTCAGCAGGAAGAGCATCCGATCCAAGCGAGCTCTGACTCCCTCGATGCATGGCGTCGGCGGATTGATCAGGTGGTGGCCCAGTACGACAAGGGCCATCTGGACCGCGACCAGGCCATGACAGCACTAGCCACTATCGCTCGTGGATTTGCCTCCCACTCCTGGAACAGCGACATGAAATCCAAGACTTTGGCCGAAATCCAGGCTCAGCCCCGCACGCCGAGTACGCGACAGGGTCTGGACCTGCTTCGACAGACCATAGATGCCCTCTACCCGCCCGAATTCGCCCTTCCACGGGACAGCGAGGGAACTGACGCCACGGTGAATCAGGCAGCCGACTGGGTACGGGATTTGATTGAACGGTGGCCACGATGAGCATAGGCAATCTGTCCTGGAGGTGGCCCTGGCTGCCGGTCCTGGCCCTGGCCCTGGCCTTGGCATTCGGCCTGCTGGCTCACCATATGACACGTCGTGGCAAGCCGGATCAGGAACCGGGAGCCCGGATCTGGACCTTGGACAGCGACCTGGACACCGAGGAGGGCCACGAGGCCCTGCGGCGCTGGCGGCGATTGAACCGCTGCGCTGCAATCCTGCTCGCTCTGGCCCTGCTGATGGTTTTGAGCCTGGCTGCAAGGCCTGCCCGGGTCGATCGGACATTGGAGCAGGGTCATAACCGCGATATCGTCCTATGTCTGGATGTGTCCGGGTCCACCCTGCCCTACGACCGGCAGGTGATCGCCTCATACCTCGATCTGGTCCGCAACTTCCGGGGCGAACGCATGGCCCTGAGCATCTTCAATTCCACCTCGCGCACCGTCTTCCCCCTGACTGATGACTATGACATGATCACTGCCGAATTAAGCAAGGCTCGGCGGATCCTGGACGGAGTGCAGTCCCAGGACCGCATCGACGCCATGAGCGGACGACAGTACCAGGACATCAGCGACTGGCTGGAGGGCACGCAGAACCGCCGGGACACCACCTCACTGATCGGCGACGGGCTGGTGGGCTGCGCTGCGCTCCTGCCGCAATTCGCTCCCAAGAACCAAACCCGACCGGCAAAGGCCGACCAACGTTCGAGCTCCTTGGTCCTGGCCACCGATAACGTGGTCTCCGGCAAACCCACGTACACCCTGGAGGAGGCGCTCAAGCTGACCTCGGCCGCGGGAATCGCGGTGGACGGGCTCTATTCGGGACCGGACCAGGGCACCGAGGATGAGACCACCAAGCAGATGCAGCGGCTGATCGAAGCCCGTGGCGGTATCTTCCTGCGACGGCAGGATGGGAACTCCATCAACGCGCTGGTCCGCCGGATCGAACGTCGCCATGGAGCCGACCCACGCCAACAGGAGCAGTCCAGCCTGGTGGATGCACCCGGCTGGTGGACCCTAGCCCTGGCCCTGGCCCTGTCCGCATATCTGCTCCTGGCCTGGAGGCTGAAGCGATGAACATACTCAAGTCCCTGACCTTTGAGCCTGCTCTGGGCTGGGTGGCCGGCGGCCTTCTGGCAGGCCTGCTCTTGCTCCTGGCCATTGCGCTGGTCATCCATGGACTGCGTAAGGGACAGGATACGGATGCCGATCGCTGGGCCCTGGCCCGACGCACCGCCATGGTCCTGATCCTGGCCCTCATGGTCCTGACTCCCAGCACCGTCAGCAAAACCACCAACAAGGCCGTCAACGCCACTGATGTCTTCATTGCGGTTGACGTGACCGGATCCATGGCAGTCAAGGATGCCGGATATGGAACCCAGGACGGCATGAGCCGATTGGAGGCGGCCAAGGCGGCCGTTCGAGACCTGGTCGACATCTATCCGGATGCATCCTTCTCGGCTCTGAGTTTCGGTGCCTCGGCCAGCGTCGATCTGCCCCTGACCCCCGACGTACGAGCTGTGGACAACTGGGCCCGTGGGCTGACCACAGAGCCCACCTCCCGTTCCTCGGGTTCCAGTCTGGACGCTCCTCT
Source organism: Bifidobacterium mizhiense (assembly GCF_020884755.1). GTDB lineage: Bacteria > Actinomycetota > Actinomycetes > Actinomycetales > Bifidobacteriaceae > Bombiscardovia > Bombiscardovia mizhiensis. The sequence goes on from NZ_BPWE01000001.1 coordinate 261,816, forward strand.
GGATCGGCTGACTCTGGCATTGAAGCAGACCAAGGACCGACATCCCAACGACCGGATCCTGCTCTATCTGATCAGCGATGGGGAGCAGACCGGCAGGGATGAACGGCGATCCTTCAGCGCTCTTAGAGAAGGGTTGGACGAGGCTTTTGTCCTGGGAACCGGTTCAGCCAAGGGAGGCACGGTGCCATTGACCTCCGATGTGGGCGGCAGCGATGCCGGAGGCTGGGTGAAGGATCCGCAGACCGGCCAGCCGGGCATCTCGGCCATGGACCCGAACACCCTGAAGGCCATGGCCGACGAGATGAGCGGCCACTATCAGGCCCTGGCCAAGGGGGTCACCGTCCGCGAGGGTGCTACAGCTTCGTCCTCCAAGCGCTACCGGGTGACCACGGTCGACCAGGTACGTCGACATGTCACTCCACTGGTCTGGCCCTTGGCACTGGTGGAACTGGTCCTGGTCCTGGTTGAGGCAGGGCAATGGATCCGTACTTCGAGGAGATTGCTATGAGCAGGAAGATCCTTCGAACGCGTCTGGTTCTTATTGTTGTAGCCCTGATAACAGCACTGGCCGGGGCATGGGGCCTGATCAACGTCAGAGCCATCGCCACTTACAACGAGGCCACGCGCACACTGAACACCAGCATCCGGCAGGCCCGAAACCCACAGGCAGACCCGGCAGCAATCAAGGCACTGCAAGATCAGGCAGACCGCCTTTTCGACCAAGCGGCGCGGCCGGGTCCCTTGCTTCTGCCGAAGACTAGGCAGGCCGCGCAGGCCAACCAAGCGACCAGCACTGCGCTGACCCAGCGTACGGAACGGGTACTCAAAAAACAACAAGCGGACAAAACCAAGAATGGGCAGGATAGAAAAAGCGGATCAGGCAAGGGCTCATCCTCTGGGCTGACCAAGCAGCAGGAGGCTGAGGTGGAGGATCTGCTCAAGCGCAACCAACAACAGAGCGATCCCTCCTCCTCCCCCAACCCAACAGGCAATACGGGCGGCCACCAGGACCAGGAAAAGGGCGTCAAACCCTGGTGACCGGCCTTACCAAGCATTGCTCAACCATTTGCAAAGACCTGTCCCCATCAAAACGGGTCAGGCAACATTCGACCACATAGCCCCATCGGCGCCATGCAAGCGTGACCGCGGTGATGAAGTAGACGCATGGACAAGTCATCACCATCGTCACTACCCACCTGGGGCTCCTTCCTCGAGCAGTCCTCCTACCTGTCCGATCCTGAGGCGGCCGGAACCTGCCCCTGTCACGCACGGGCAGCCCGTTGCCGGACCATGCTGGCCGATATGGCTCGGCAGTCGAGAACAACTCTGGTGCACCTGAGCGAATTAGCCGGCCAAGCTCTCAGGGTCGACTGGCAGGGAAAGGCCGCTCAGGCCTACCGGGCCCAGGTACGGGCCATGGATGCCCTCTGCCAGGATCAGCGTGTCCAGGCAGGACGCACCTTGAACCTGATCGATCAAGAGAGCCAGCCATGAAGCGGACGATCACCGCCGCACCAGACGCCAACGGTTACACCAGCACCGAATTGGATCATCTGACCGGCATGGCGGACCGGCTCAACCAGGCGGGTGGTGCCCTGGCCACCCTGCAGACACAATGGATTCTTACCGATCAGGCCATCCGCAGAACCATGCCAGGACTGCCGGCACTCCCCTGCGCCCAGGCTACCGTGCCGCCACCAGGTCACGCCCGTCTGCCCCTGGATCTGATGGTGACCTTCTGCAGTGACCAAGCTCAGTCCTGCGAAAACCTACGCACCAAGCTCCAGTCTGTGGCCGATCGGCTGACCAAGGCCTACGGGTTGTACTCGCAGGCGGAATCATTCATGGAAAAGCTGATGGACTCCCTGATATCCACGGCCGTGACCCTCTTTCAGCCCATCGCCCCGTACATGTTGGGAACCATCGGTCTGAGCCTGGGAGCAGCTAAACTGACCGGCAACCTGGATGCCTCGCAATTCCAGGAATTTCTGGAAACTACAGCCGGCATCCATCAGCCTCTGCTGGCCGCCGCCGCGTCCGACCTGACTTCAGACCACCATGATCCTATTGGCAGATTGGTCACCGATCCAGGCCTGCTGGTGCCCTTCATACTCGCTCATCTTCAGGGTGACCGGCTCACGATGGATCCTGTCCAGCCACAAGGCAAGGGGTTGGGCGAGGCTCATGACATCGCCACCGCTCTGCAGAATCTGGAGGCCTTGGGATCCTGCCGGGACGGCATTCCTTACGCAACCATCGCTGTACAACGATATCGGGAGGCGGACGGCAAGAACCGTTGGCTGGTCTACATACCCGGCACCAGCTCCCATCTCGATTCCCCCATCGGATGGGGCCAAAACATCCAGCTCATGAGCGACAAGGCTTCAGTGCGCGAAAGTGCGGCCTCCCTGCGTCTAGTGGACCAGGCCATGCGGGAGGCCGGGGTGCGTCCGGACGATCCGGTCAGCCTGGTAGGTCATTCCCAGGGCGGCATCGTGGCCGCCACCATGGCTTCGGATCTTTCCAACCGTTACCACTTCGATCACATCGTGACCGTCGGATCACCCATCGCTCACCGCCAGATAGGGTCAGACACCTGGGTCACCAGCGTGGAGATGCGCGAGGAGCTGGTCTCCAGTCTTGATGGAGCCGACAACCCCTCGCGGCCCAATCAGCTGACCGTCAGGGGAAGGGCGGGCGGACCTCCCCCTACAGGCGGCAACCAAACTGGCCGGTCGGTGACCACTGCCGGCCCTGGCAAGGAATCCACCCATGGCATGGCCTACCAGCGGGCGGCCTGGGCTGATGCCCGCGATCAGAATTCACCAGCCGTACGACGCCAGGACGACCACTTCGCCCATGCCATCGAGGGCGATCTGCAGGAGACCCGCTACTACCGCGGAAGGCTGCAGCGATGAGCGGGACACGCGGACCCCCAAGAGCACTCATATCGATTCCTGCTGGTTGACCCGGTCGTCTAGGCTGGAGGCATGAACCTGAGCCGAATCACCCCAGTCATCCCCCTCAACCCCTTGGACGGACGTTACCGCAGGCAGACCGCCGATCTGGTGGACTACCTGAGTGAACCTGCCTTGAACCGCGAGCGTATGCGGGTCGAGGTCGAATGGATGATCATGCTGGCCAACGGCTACCAAGGCAACGGCCAGCACCCGGTCCTGCCGGGTGTAAAGCCTCTGACCGAGGCTGAGCAGGCTTATCTGCGGGCTGTCCCCGAGGATTTTGATGCCGATGGCATCACCGAACTGGCAGGTATCGAAGCCCAGACCCACCACGATGTCAAAGCAGTGGAATACTTCATCGACCGCCGTCTGGAGGCTGCAGCCACAGCCCTTGGCCCCGAGTCCCAACTTCCCAGGCTGACTCCCCTGGTCCACTTCGCCTGCACCAGCGAGGACATCAACAACCTGTCCTATGCCCGTTGCATACGAGGCGGGGTCGAACAGGTCTGGCTCCCCAAGGCCACACGGATCGAGAACCATCTGGCCACCATGGCAGAGCAATACCGTGATCTGCCCATGCTTGCCCTGACCCACGGCCAGCCAGCTACACCCACCACCCTGGGCAAGGAGATGGCGGTCTACGTCCACCGGCTGCACCGGCAGCTGGACAGGATCCGCAATCAGGACTACATGGGCAAGATGAATGGTGCCACTGGAACCTTTGGCGCCCATATGGCCGCCCTGCCGCAGGTGGATTGGATTGATCTGACCCGGACCTTCATCACCGAGCGGATGGGCCTGGTCTGGAACCCATTGACCACCCAGATCGAGTCCCATGACTGGCAGGCCGAGCTCTTTGGCAGCATCGCCCACCTGGGCCGGATCCTGCACAATCTGGCCGTGGATATCTGGATGTACATCTCCCGTGGCGTCTTTGCCCAGGAACCTGTCAAAGGCGCGACAGGATCCAGCACCATGCCCCACAAGGTCAACCCCATACGCTTCGAGAATGCCGAAGCCAATCTGGAGATCTCGGGAGCCCTGCTGGACACCCTGGCCACCACCCTCACCGAAACCCGCTGGCAGCGGGACCTGACCGACTCCACCACCCAACGCAACATAGGTTCGGCCCTGGGCTACAGCCTGCTGGCTCTGGACAACCTGGACGGCGGCCTGCAGACCATCCACCCCGACAAGGCCCTGATGGCCCGCGAGCTGGACAACAATTGGGAGGTTCTGGGCGAGCCCATACAGACGGCCATGCGGGCCGCTGGGCTGGCTGGACGCTCAGGCATGGATCACCCCTACGAGCAGGTCAAGGAGCTGATGAGGGGCAAGAGGATCGGCCGGGAGGATGTCGAGCACTTCATCGACGGCTTGGACCTGGACCAGGACACGGCCAGTCGGCTCAAGGCCCTGACGCCGGCAACCTACACCGGCGCAGCCGGAACCTTGGTGGACTTCGATCGCGACTGACCATGACCCCGTCCCAGTCGACCACCACCCCCGAGGACACTGATTCCGCCCACCCTGGACAGGCAGACCAGGTCGTCATCAGAGATACCCCACCCCAGCGGGTCCATGATGCCGAAGACCTACTTCGAGCCCTGGCAGCCCTGATCCTGGGAATCCTGGTCACTCTGGCAGCTGTCTACCTGAAAGGAATAGCGGCCGGGGTCGAGTCTGACATGCGCCAGGCTGGCAATGCCATGGACTGGCTCATGGACGTACCCACCGCTTTCCTCCAGCAGGCGGTGACGGTGACCGTGGTCCTGGCCGTGATTATCCATCTGCTGGTTAACAGAGAATGGATCCAGGCCATCACCGCCCCCCTGGCCATGTTCCTGGGGTTTGGGCTGGTCATGCTGACCTCCAACCTCATCCTGAAGGCGGGCAACCCGACCCTGATCGCCTCATTCAGCTCCCAGAACGCCATAGGGTCGCCCGTCCTGCTGCCTGACTTCTATGCCGGTCTGGCTGCCTTCCTGAGCGCAGCAGGACCCCGTCGCCTGCGCAGCTCGGTCAAGTGGGGATGGAACGCTCTATACGTCGTGGCCATCATCATGGTCGCCATATCCTCCAATTCGGCCAGCGGGGTTCTGGTCTCGCTTATCCTTGGACGAATCATGGGCATGGTCGTCCGATACCTGGCGGGCACGCAGAACAAGGGCGCCTGGGGGCAGGGGGTAGTGCAGGCGATAGCCTCCATCGGCATCCATGCCACGAGTCTGGAACGTCAGGATCCCAGTCTGGACTCCGATGGCCAACCCCTGCCAGCCCTCGACGACGACCTCATTGAGGCCTCCCGCATCTACAGAGCCCATGACGGGCAAGGCCACACCTACACGGTGTCGGTCATGGACGGCCAGCTGCACACCATGGGCTATCTGATGCAGCTCTGGCAGTGGATCAAGCTGTCCGGAGTCTCCATGCGCCGGGACCGGTCAGTCAGAAACTCCATGCAACACCACATGGCCCTGCTGACTGAATTGCGGGATCTGGGGCTACCGGCCCTGCACCCCTATGGTCTGACGGAGAGCGCCGAATCCTCGATTCTGGTACTGGAGGATGATGTCCATCTTGATCCCCTGGAACCTGAGAACCTGGACGCCGACAGGGCCAAGCAGCTGATGGACTACCTTCGTCGGGCCAACGAGCGTGGCTTCACACACCGCCGCATCCGCCCGGAGACTCTGACCATGGACCAGTCGGGTTCCATGGTCATCGCCGGCTGGGAAAACGGCGACAGCGCCAGCTCCCAGGCCAACATCGCCCTGGACCGGATCCAGCTTCTGGCCTTGATCGCCACGATGATCGGGGTGGATCAAGCCATTGATGCCGCCCGTGCCTCCTGGGGGGTCAAGACCCTGGCGGGACTGTCACCCTTCTGTCAGATGGTGGCCATTCCCGCACAGACCCAAGCCCTGCCCGGCTGGGATCGACAGATTCTGACTGACCTGCGCAAACAGTTGCAGGCTCTGGCTCCCCCTGAGTCGGTGGCTGAGACCGGCCAGGTAACCCTCTCACGTTTCAGTCTGCGCAGCTTCGTGGCCCTGGCCCTCTTGGTAGTAGCTGTGGCAGTCATTGTCACCCAGTTCAACCTGCCTCAGGTCATCAGCGCCGTCCGCAATGCCAATCCTTGGATGGCTGGACTCTCCTTCCTGCTGGGATCACTGTCTTGGGTGGGCTGCGCCATCACCCTAGGAGTCTTCATCGATCCGGCCAAGCGCGATTTCAAGGGTATCTTCCTATCCCAGGTAGCCTCCTCCTTCACCTCGGTCTCCATGCCTGCCGGAGTGGGACCGGCCTTCGTCAACCTGCAGTTCCTGCGGCGGGACGGTTATGGCAACACCATGGCCACGGCCATCATGAGCGCCGTGGTGGCCGTCCAGTTCGCGACCACCTTCTGCCTGCTGATCGTCATCGGACTGTTCACCGGGCGCAACACCCTATCCGGGATGATCCCCACCAACACCCTGGTCATCGTCATCGGAACAGTGGCCATCATCGCAGCCCTGATCATGGCCCTGCCGTACACACGACGAATGGTCATGGAACGCTTGATGCCCATTGTGGCCTCCTATGCCCGCCACCTTGTGGAGATATTGACTCAGCCCCGACAGCTGGTAGTGGCCGTACTTGGGGCTGTGCTGCAGTCGGCCGCCTTGGGCATGAGTTTCTGGGCCGCCCTGATGGCCTTCGGCTGCAGGACCAACGTTTTCGAGACCACTTTCGTCTTCCTTCTGGCCAACACGCTAGGTTCGGCTGTCCCCACCCCTGGCGGTTTAGGAGCCATAGAGGCTGTGCTCTTCTCCGCCTTCCGCCTGGCTGGCGTCCCCTCAGGCGTGGCTATCTCGGCCACTCTGGTCTTCCGTGTAGCCACCTACTGGCTGCGCATCCCCCTGGGAGCCCTTGCCATGCGCTGGCTGAGCAAGCACAATCGCATCTGAAGAGCCCTTTGGACACTTTCATTCCCAAGGACCTCAAAAATCGCTTGATGAAATGTCGGAAACCCCCGAAAAATGCGGTGTTTGGGCCTAATCTGCGGTAATATCAGTCATTGACCGTTGGGCTTTCCCCAAATCAAGCAATGGGAGGCCCCCGAAAGAAGGATGTTCTATGGCATACAACAAGTCTGATCTCGTGTCGAAGATCGCGCAGAAGTCCAACCTGACCAAGGCTCAGGCGGAAGCTGCTGTCAACGCCTTCCAGGATGTCTTCGTCGAGGCCATGAAGTCCGGTGAGGGTCTGAAGCTGACCGGTCTGTTTTCAGCCGAGCGTGTCAAGCGCGCCGCCCGCACCGGCCGCAACCCCCGCACCGGTGAGACCATCAAGATTCCGGCCAGCTACGGCGTGCGGATCTCCGCAGGCTCGCTGCTGAAGAAGGCCGTCACCAACAAGAAGTGAAACCAGCCTTTCTACAAGGGCCCCGGCATCCATCCACGGATGCTGGGGCCCTCCTTGGTTAGAGAAGACCTAATGGAAGTCCCGTGGTGCAAACTGGGCTTCTAGGCACGAGGTTCTGCGGCATTCTTGAGAAAGTCCATCAAGGAATGGTATCGGGGTGGGCCCAGATGATCGAAGGGGTCAGGCAGGGCAACCTCTACTCGGTGAGAGCCGCCTAGGACCAGCTGGCTCCAGTCGCATGACCAGGTGCGTGTTCCCCGGTCTGCTGCACGGACGAAGTCGCCACGCAGACTGGCCCGGGTATCCTCCGGAGGTTGATCCATGGCGCGACGTATCTCCGAGTCGTCGACCGGCGAGCGCATAAGCCCATGCCTGATCAGGCCAGGAAAGGATCTTCCGGCGCTCAGATCGTGATAGTCCAGATCCAGGGCCTCGGCCAGATCCCGTCCGCTCCTTCGTCGACTCAGGCCCTGGATCAACCGCAACTTGGCGGCCCAATCCACCCAGTCAGCCAGATCCTGCCAACGCCCCGCGTCCAGCGCATCCAGGGCAACCCTCCAAAGTCGCAGGACCTGCAGAGCCTGGCGTCGATCGATGCCTATATCCTCCTGCTGGTCAACCAAATCCTTGCAGGCCGACCAATAGGCCTCTTGCAGACCCAGGGCGCTGATACTGCCAGTTTTCGTGGAAGCCTGCAGTTCCAGAGTGACCCGGCCGGTCCGATCCCGGCTGACGGCTCGGACGGCTACACGGGGATCAGCCAGGGCCCAGTCCGCCAGGTCTGGTCGTCGGCCTTGACGGCAGGCTTGCTCGATCAGGTTCAGAACCAAGTGAGTGCTGGCCAGCTTGAACCAAGTGACCAACGGCGAACGGTTTGTATCCCCTACAATCACATGCAGACGCCGCCATCGTTCGGGATCGGCCAGAGGCTCGTCACGGGTGTTGACCATGGGACGGGCGCGGGTGGTGGCCGAGGAAACCGCCTCATCCAGAAAGTCGGCCCGCTGGCTGATCTGGAAGCCATCTGGGTCCAGACGACCCGCCCCGGTGATCAACTGCCGGGTGACCAAAAAGGGGACCAGGCAGGCTCCGATCATGTCCAAGGGGACTCCCCGATCCAGCAGGTAGTTCTCATGGCAACCGAAGGCATGACCCTGGGCATCCACATTGTTGGCAAAGACATGCACCTTCACGGGCCTGCCCATGTCCTCCGTCAGACGTTTCCCGGCGCGCTCCGCAAGGTCGGTCATGATCCGCTCCCCGGCCAGCACCTGTTTCAGTGCCGTCAGCGGATCGCGGGCTTCCGCCGTGGCATACTCCGGGTGGGAGCCCACATCCAGATAAAGCCGAGCGCCATTGGGCAGATAGATGTTGGTTGACCCGTGCTTATCGATCAGAGGACGGAACATGGCCATGGCCACCCTGCCAGCGGCGTAGGGGGCACTGGCGCCGGTCAGGCTCAGTCCATACTCGGTCTCGATGCCGAATATTCTGCGAAAGTCCGAGTCAGTCCCATGCCCATCCGCCATGGATCACTGGCCGCCCTTCTGGACGAAGCCCTGCACATACTCCTTGGCGTTGGTCTCCAGGGTGGTCTCGATGTCATCCAGGACGGCATCAAGATCGGACTGAGCCGTCTGGCTCTGTTCATGTGCCCCGGTCTGCGGCAAATCCTCTTCCTGTTCCTGCTGCTGCCCGGCTGCCATATGCCGCCCCTGCTGGGATGCCTCAGCCATGGTCGCTCTCCTTCCCTGTGCGAATCAGCGCCCGCTCAGATAGGTGTTCAAATCCTCGGCGATGAGCCCGTTGGTGGCCACTACGTCGTTGCTGCCCTCCCAGCGCACGTGCCCGCCGTCCCAGCGCCAGAGGGTGCCCTTGGCCTCCCGAACCACGACAGCCGCCGCAGAGACAGCAGGGATGTCCCAGGAGTGCAGGGCCGGCTCGAAGTAGGCGTCGTAGCTGCCGTCCGCCACCCGACACAGGTCCAGCGAGACCGGACCAACACGCTTGATGTCGGCAGGCTTGCCGGCCATGCGTGAAACGATCTGCAGGACCTTTTCAGACTCGTTGGGGAAGTAGGACATACCAAAGCTGATCACTGACCCATTCAGGGTGGTCATCGTGGAGGGGATGATCTTCTCCCGCTTGTCGCCCACAATAGTCCGTCGGATCCTGATGGCGCCCTGGCCCTTGGCGGCCAAATAGGTCAGGCCCAGGACCGGTGCATGTACGATGCCCAGGACCGGTGAAGCGTGACCCTTCTCGTCCACGGCGAAGAGGGAGATGGTCAGTGTCCATTCGGCCATATTGCGCACATAGTTGACCGGACCGTCGATGTGGCCCAGACACCAGTAACGACCGCCTGGACGGCGGTTGCCGGCCTCCTCTTCCCAGAAGCCGTCCATGGGGTCCAGGGCGGCGATTTTGGTCCGGCAGTAACGAATCAAGCGCGTGTCAATGCTCGGCGAAAACTGGGTGCCCTGGCCGATGGCTGAGGTGGAGCGGGGATCGTGGGGGTTGATCTGGTCCTGGAGGGCATGACGGCCGGCCTCCACAGCAATGGTGGCGGCCTGCATGGCCAAATCGCGCAATTCCATACTTCTCTTCTCTTTCAAACGGGTGGTCGAGGCATTGCCGACCGTGGTCCACCGGTGGTCGTCCTGTCGGATATCGGACTATTTTCTGCGCTACCTGCAGTATATGTCGCGCCCATCCCGGTAGGAAGACCGTGTGTGACTCAGCGGATCGGACAGATCCACCACCCTGGTCCTAGGCTCTCCCTCCGGTCCCTGTTCCTCAAGAATGACACGACTCCAGGAGACAGCCCTGACCGCATCAGGGCAGCGGTGAAGCAGCCGGGAACGGTACCAGGCGCGAGTCTGCTCCGGCCCCTGGTTCATGGCCCTGGTGATCTGGTCGGGATCGGCCAGTTGCAGGGCGGATCCTCTCAGTCGCCAAGGCAGGTCACGGCCGGGATCCACCCGTGCCCAGGCCAAATCCAGGGCCGCCAGACGGGGATCCGACCAGTCGGATATGGAACGGCGACGACGCAGACGCTCCAGGAGCTGCCATTTGAGCAACCATTCCAACCTGCCTGCCTGGTCGTGCATAGCCAGACGGGCCTCCTCGTCGCCCGAACGCACTGCGGCCAGATCTTCGAGCACCTGATCCCAGAGGCTCAGAACTCGGTCGTCAGCACATCCAGGCCTGTCGACATTCCGTCTGGCCTGGCAGGCCGCATCCAGCAACGCTCTTTGGATGGTCAGCGCATCGGCGAATCCTCCGTTTGCCAAGGCTAGCGGTTTGCTCAGGGTGACATCTCGCGAAACCGTGTGCAGGGCCGACACCGGATCATCCAGCGTCCAGCGATCCAACAGCTCATCGACTTGACTGGTCGAACCACCCTCGGACTCCAAGAGGCCCAGCAGCAGATCGGTCGTTCCCAGCTTGAGGACCAGGGGCGCATCCAGCCGGTTGGCATCGCCCACAATCACATGGAGGCGGCGACTGCCCGGCCCGGCATGTGACTCGTCCCGAGTATTGATGATCGGCCGCCCGAAGGTGGTCTGCAGTCCAATGCGGCTGGTCAGATAGTCAGCGCGTTGGCTGAGCTGGAAGCCGGACTCCTCGCTCCTGGGCCCCAGACCCACCCTGCCCGAGCCGGTGTAGACCTGCCGGGTGACGAAATGAATGGTCATCAGAGCCGCCACCCTGGCGAAGGGCACCGCCCTATTCATCAGATAGTTTTCATGAGACCCCCAGGCGGCACCCTTGCCGTCCACGTTGTTCTTGTAGAGAGCCAGACCTCCGGCCCTTTTTGCGGCCTGGGCCATCATCCGATCACCAGCACGGTCCTGGACCAGCGCGTCGAAGGCATTCACTGTTTCCGCCGAGGCATACTCCGGGTGGGCATGATCCACGTAAATCCGCGCGCCATTGGGAGCTGCCACATCAATCAGCCGGGCGCCGGGCGCGTCAGTGAGCATGCTCGGAGCAGCGGCGGAACGCGGCAGCCGACCTCCCCTGGCATCATTGACCGGATCCTCTTGCCCATAGTCCCAGCGGATGTGCGCCAAGGTCGGCTGGGCGGCGGCTCTTACCAGACGCAAGGCCAGGGTACGTGGATCGGCGCCGGGATCCTGGGGGTCGGCTATGGCGTACTCCGTCTCGGTACCCATGACCCGCCCGGCATTCATGATCGCTCCCCTGGCCCGTCAACTGGGCGAACCTCCTGAACCTGCCCTGGGCGCAGTCCTGCCAGATCGGCCCAGCGGTCCGGATCCTGCCCACTGAGCTCCTCCAGCGTGTCCTCATACTGCCCACGGACCGCCCTCACGCAGAAACCGTGGTCAAGACCCACCTGCCGACCCTGTTCGATGGAGGCCTTGACCGCCATGGTCTTGACCCGATCAACCAGGTTATGCAGCATGGCGCCGGAGACCACTGACTCTAGGTAGAGGGGCTGCCAGCGACCCGTGGCATCCATGATTCTGCCCAGCAGGTGGTCATCATCCCGAGCGAAAAGTCCGTCGACCAGCACCTGGATCAGCTCCTCCGGCCCGGCATCATCCTCCATGGGCATATCGGAGCCCAGATATTTGCCCAGAATGGCGGCTGACCTGGTTCTGTCGGGCCGATCGATGCGGATCTTGACATCCAGCCGTCCAGGGCGCAGAACCGCCGGGTCGATCATGTCAATGCGGTTGGAGGCGCCGATGACCATGACCTGGTCCAGGGATTCGACACCGTCCAGCTCGGTCAGGAACTGGGGGACGATGGTGGTCTCCACATCCGACGAGATACCAGAACCTCGGGTTCGCAACAGGGCATCCATCTCGTCGATGAAGACCACCACCGGTCCACCCTGGCCTGCCAGGTTGCGGGCCCGGGCGAAGAGGCGGCGAATCAGCCGTTCGGACTCGCCCACGAACTTGTTGAGCACCTCAGGACCCTTGACTGACAGGAAGACCCCATGACCGTCGCTCTCCTGGGCCAGGGCACGGGCCAGAGCCTTGGCGATCATGGTCTTGCCATTGCCGGGCGGACCGTAGAGCAGGACACCCTTGGGGGCCTGAAGCCCATAACGACGCATGAGATCAGCATGCTGGAAGGGCAACTGGACCGCATCCCGGATCCGCTCGATCTGCCTGTCCAGGCCGCCAATATCCGAGAAGTCCACGTCAGGAGTCTCCTCCAGGAGCATGTCGGCCTGATCCGACTCAGGCAGCACAGCCAGGGCCATCGAACAGCTTTCGTCCATGAGCAAGGCACTGCCCGCCTCGATGGGCTGGTCCTGCAGAGAGCCCGCACGCGCGGCTACGCGGGTCTGACCGGAGGGGTCTTCCACCAACAGGGCACCGGATTCCAAGGTCTCCCGCAACGTGCGAACCTGCCCGGTCACCGGCTGATCGCCCACACGCACCACCACCATATCGGCGTTGAGTAGAACCTCCTGACCGGCCCGGATCCGCTCGGCGCGGATATCAGGCGCCAGAGGAACGACCATCCGTCTGGAACCGTTCAGGATCAGCAGACGGGCCTGCTGCACCCCCTGGCTGTCATAGGCGACGGAATCCACGCCCAAGGCCAGGGCGACGGTCAAGGGGGGTTGGCCCAGCTGGGCCAACTGGCTCTTGGCCTTGGACAGTTCCTTGGCAGCCCTGGTCAGCGCGGCAGCCAAGGCCCGGTTGCGCCGTTCCCCGGCCTGGTCCTGGTCATTGGCATCGTCAGCTTGCTCAACATCATCGGACTGCATGACTTCCCTTTCCCTCCATCGTTCGCCCCTGGAATCCTCGCACGGCTTGGACAGCCATCCGGGGGAGGGGCTCAGCTGCAGTGGGCCCCGTCTTCCAAACGAGCTCCACGGGCCCAGTCCATGGCCTTCATGGCGCGTTTGCCGGCAGCCTTGACCATCTGCAGCTCCAAAGGCAGGGTCTTGGTGCCCACCCAGAGGTGATGACGGTCCATGGCCAGCCGACCCGGTTCCAGGTGCCCCGGAAGACCGGGCTCATCCCCTCGGGCCGGTGCCGCCCTGAGCACGGTCAGTCCTGTCTGCTCGTCCTGCGGGCCATCGCCCCGCTGATATAGACACCAGGCTCCCGGTTCCGGGCTGCAGGCGCGAACCTGCCGATCCAAGGCAAAGACGGGCACATCGAAACGCATGTGGGCATCCTGATGGGTGATTTTGGCGGCCACCTGATAGGCGCCCCGCGTCTGCTCCTTGGGTTGAATCCGACCCTCCGCAAGGGCCTCCAGACTGGCAGCCAGCAGGTGGGATCCGTCCTCAGCCAGGCGACCCAGCAGTTCGCCCGAGGTCTCGTGCGACCCGATCTCCACCGTAGACTGGGCCAGAATAGGCCCTTCATCCATGCCAGCCGTGAGCCGGAAGACCGTGGCGCCAGTGATGGTATCCCCGGCCCAGATGGCCCGCTGTACTGGGGCTGCTCCACGCCACTGCGGCAGCAAGGAGAAGTGTAGGTTGTACCAGCCACCCTCAAAGGCGTCCAGGACCGGCTGGCGCAGGATCCGTCCGTAGGCCACGACAGCCGCACAGTTGGCACCCGTATCCTTCAGCTGCGCCGGAAAATCCGGATCGGATGGGTTGTCCTCAAGAACGGGAATCCCCAGCTTGATGGCCTCAGCCTTGACCGGACTGGGCTGCAGATGCCTTCCACGCCCCTGGGGTGCGTCGGGTCTGGTGAGCACGGCGGCAACCCGGAAATGCTCCTGGTCGGCCGCCAGCAATCTCAGAGACGGCAAGGCGACCTGGGGTGTGCCCGCAAACAGCAATGTCATGACCATATCGTCTATCTCCTTTTCATCTGACGGCTTCGGAACTCTGCACGTTCACTGCACCTGAGGAATGTTCACCCCTGCCTCAATCAGGGCAGTGCGCAGCCCGTAGGGGTTGCTGAATCGCAGACTGCGGATGCCGGCCTTGTTGGCACCGACTACATTCATACCCTTGTCATCCACGAAGAGGGTCCTGTCAGCTTGGATTCTGAACTGATCCAGAGCATACCGGTAGATGGCCGGGTCGGGCTTGCGCATGTGAATGGGCCCGGAGACCACCACCCCGTCTAGCCTATGCAGGAAGGAGTCTCCGTCCCAGGCGTGATGGAAGAGTTCGGCACCCCAGTTGGTCAGCCCCCAGACACCCAGGCCTGCCGCCTTCAGATCCTCCACCAGCATACGTGCCCCGGGTACAGGTCCGGTCAGTGAATCGACGAAATGATCACAGTAATAGGCGAACATGGCATCCCAAGGAGCCCCGCAGTTGTCGGCCACCCAGTCACGGGCCTGGGCGCAGGTGGCTCCGCCATCCATCATGTTGTTGGCCCGGTAGAAGCCGGAACGGCTGTCGTCCAGCATGGCCTCGATGCTCCTGCGTCCGTATCGGGCCACCATGGCCATCTCGGGCTGCCAACGAATCAAGACGTTGCCGAAGTCGAAGATGACCTGCTCGATGGGCTGACCCTTAGCCTGAGCCGCCGCCTGCTCGGCCTGGATCACATCTGCCTCAACCCGAATCTCGCCCGGCCATCCCTTCATGCCTCTCCGCCTTTCCTGAATTCGTTCATCCGCGCCTCTGCCTGCGCCCCCTCATGAAACCACGCCGCATAGACCCTGTAGAGATTCGCTTGGAGCGACAATCAGGTCAGATCCTTGGGATCCATCCGGAAGCGCAACTCCCCTCGCCCGCGACCGGCCACGTACCTGGCTTGAGCCTGCTTGAGATCGTCAGCCAGCTTATCCCTGGAACTGGTGGGTACCCGAACCAGGGCTTGGACCCTATCCTGAGTTCCCTCCAGATAGCCGGCTTTCAGCGTGGAAGGCGCCGGTATGGGCACAGGGCCAAGCAGGGCAGGGACCGGCTCAGGACCGGCATCTGTCATGGCCTCCTGCTCCGGCGTAATCCCAACGGCATCCAGCATCCAAGTGACGGCCTCCCTTTCGCCCCATATCGCAGCCATGCCGACCGCAGGGGGCATGGCAGTCAACCGACGGTCCGCCAGATCGGCGGCGGCCAACACCGGCCCCTGCCAGGTCATCAGCGCCTGGGCCAGCTGAGGATCGCACTCCCCCAACAGGAGCACCTGACCTCCCTGGGCCCGGGGGCGACAGAAGGATGCCACGCGCATCCAGGCTCCCAGGGTGTCCATACGTGCATCGACGCCAGGAGCATACAGACTGGTCCAGGCGTCCAGAATGGCCACGGCCCGGTATCCTCGCGACAGCCGGGGCAGGTCCGAATCACCTGTGTCTGTATTGTTGCCTTCCACACTCGAGGCGACCACTCTAGGCTCGGCACCCGGGGTGGCGATGACCAGACTGGGACGATCCTGTATGCGTTCGACCACCCCGCGAGGCTGGCTGGGCGAAGAGATGACAATGGGCACATTTCTGAAGAGCATGCGCAGCTCCTGGGCCGTCCCGGCGGCACCTACCCTGACCACCCGAAGCCGCGAACCCCCGCAATCCGGACAGGACCAGTCCGTAGCCGCAGCCCCGCACCAGGCGCATCGAGGCGCACCAGGCCGCCTCGCCCGCAAGGGTCCGGTGCAACGCGGGCAGCGAGCCTGATGATGGCAGCGAGCGCAACTCAGGCTTTCGAAGATGCCGTCCTGAGGGATGGACAGCAGAACCGGACCACGCTCCAAGGCTTTGTCAATAACCACGACGGCGGTATGCGGAACCCGAGCGCCCACGGTCGGGTCGGCCAGATGGCTCAGTTCTTCCCGGTTTAGCCAGCGGATCCAGGGCTGCAGGGTCGTCACCGTAGGCCGGTCAAGCGTCAAAGCGGTGCCTGGACCGGTCACACCGGAGTCCGCCTCCGCGGCCTCGGGCAGACTTTCCCAGTGGGAGCGCACGCTTCTGGCACGGGCCATGGCCAGGAATACGCCGCCGTGGGCACGCGCCCGCAACCTCAACACTCCACGGGCATTGGCATAGGGCATCATCCCATCGGCGTACTGGTAGCTGGCATCGTCCATCAGGGCGAAGAGGGCAGGCCCCTCCACCGGGGCGTACATGGCAGCCCGCAGCCCGATGGCGCAGCGGACCTGACCTGAAGCCAGCGCAAGGTAGGCCCTGTAACGCTCGGCAGGAGCCATGCCGCTGTCCAGAATGGCGAAATCGCCGGACCAGCCGTGAGCCTCCTGTTGACCAGGACCGGCGGCAACAGAGGGGCCAAAGGGACGCAACCCCAGCTGCTGGAGGACTGCGGACAGGTGGGCCACCTGGCGGGTGCCAGGCAGCACCATAACCGCCGATCGGCCGGCCAGCAGGGCCCCTATCAGCACCCTGGCAGCCAGCAGGGCGGCCTGGTTCATACCGGGCAGAATATCAGTCAGATAGGCGGTGAACGTATCCTCTTCCAGCGACTGATCTAGTTTCTCCAGTCCCTGATAGCCCGGATCAAGCTTCTGTTTCAGATCCCTCTGCCGCTGGGCCAGCCCGGCCACCCAGGCGGGGTCAGACGCCAGCCGGGGCTGACCGGGAACCAGCTGCTGCTCCTTGTCGATGCGGGCCACGCGAGGGGGCAGGGCCAGACGCAGAATATTGGCCTCAGTACCCCCATAGGCCCTGGCGATGGCAGTGATGTCCGCGCGCAGGGAAGATGAGATCAGACTGCGATCCAGCACCACCCGCTCCAGGAAACGCAGGGAGGCGCGGGGAACCTGGCTGTCTGCCGCGCGTTCCCAGATGATGCCGTTGACCCTGCGCGCCCCGAACCGGACGCGAACCAGACATCCCGGCTGTGCATGATCGTCCTGGTCCGCATCCACCAGATAATCGAAGGTCCCGCCCAGATGAGTGGCCTGCACATCCAGCACCACCCGTGCCACAGGGAGTTCATGGGCCGGTCGGCGCGGAGGTTTCTTTCGACTGCTGCTCGAACGACGGCGTGGGGCAAGACCATCCAGGGCTGGCTGACTGACGTCCTGCGAATCCATGGCTTCTCCCCTCGCTTTCACAATTAAGAGAGCCACGGCGGATTCCCCAGTCGATGACCTGGGAACCCGCCGTGGCTCTTGATGAACAGCTACTACCTGGTCATGCCGATGGCGGCCTTGAGCTCGCCCACCTTGTCCACCTGCTCCCAGGTGAAGTCTGGATCCTCCCGGCCGAAGTGCCCGTAGGCTGCAGTCTTGGCGTAAATGGGCCTCAACAGATCCAGCTCATCAATGATGGCTGCCGGCCGCAGGTCGAAGACCTCGCGCACAGCCTCCTGAATCTGCTCCCGGCTGACTCCCTGCTCGGTGCCGTAGGTCTCCACGTTGACGCTGACCGGATCGGCCACGCCAATGGCATAGGCCACCTGGACCTCAACCTTGTGTGCCAGTCCAGCAGCCACGATGTTCTTGGCCACCCAACGCGCGGCGTAGGCAGCAGACCGGTCTACCTTGCTGGGATCCTTGCCGGAGAAGGCGCCGCCTCCGTGATGGGCCGCACCTCCGTAGGTGTCCACAATGATCTTGCGACCGGTCAGTCCTGCGTCAGCCGCAGGACCGCCCAGGACAAAGGAACCGGTAGGATTGACCAGCACCCGGTAGCCCTGGTGTTCGACGGCCTTGCCACAAACGCGATCCAGGACGGGCGTGATGACATGCTCCATCAACTGCTCCTGCAGCCAGTCATGCCCCACCTCGGGATCGTGCTGGGTGGAGATGAGGACCGTATCCACCCGGCGGGGGCGGTCATCCTGATCATATTCGATGGTGACCTGGGTCTTGCCGTCGGGCCGCAGGTGGGGGATGATCCCCTCCTTGCGCACCTGTGCCAGTCGGAAGGCCAGCTGGTGGGCCAGATAGATGGGCAGGGGCATGAGCGTGTCGGTCTCATCACAGGCGTACCCGAACATGACTCCCTGGTCGCCGGCCCCCTGGGACTGGTAACGCTCCTCACGGGTGGCAGCGCTCTCCTGGGTGGCCGACAGCCGTTCCACGCCCTGGTTGATTTCCTTGCTCTGCTCGCTCAGCGCCACGGTCACGCCGCAGGAATCCGCGTCCAGTCCGATATCGGATGAGGTGTAGCCGATCCTGCGCAGCACCGACCTGACCTGGGACTGAATGTCCGTGTAACCCTGGGATGAAACCTCTCCGAAGACGAAGAAGAGGCCGGTGGCCGCCGAGGTCTCCACGGCCACATGCGAGTGCGGATCCTGGGCGATCAAATCGTCCAGAATGGCATCGGAAATCTGATCGCAGACCTTGTCTGGATGGCCCTCGGTCACTGATTCAGCCGAAATCAGCCGTCGCTCTGTCATTTCATTCACCTTTGTCTAGAAACCGTCACCGTCCGAGAACCCTGCACTGAGAGTCGAAGGCTCAGTTGCCTTCGCTCAGATCATCCTCGCCCAGGGTCTCTTCAAGCAGGCCCTCATTGATCTCACGGAATGCGATGGACAGGGGCTTCTCCTGGTTCTGGTACTCAACCAGCGGGCCGACGTTCTGCAGCAGGCCCTCATTGAGCTGTGTGAAATAGGAATTGATCTGACGGGCCCGCTTGGCCGCGAAGATAGAGAGCGCATACTTCGAATCGGCGTGCTTCATGAGGTCGTCGATGGGAGGATTCGCAAATCCCTGCGGATGGGGCTCGGTACCGAATGCCATAAGATGTTTCTCCAATTCAACTGGATGAACCATTCATTCAATCTGAATGATTTTACCGCCCGGGCTCGATTTTAGCCTCGGATGCTTCTCTGCCGGGGAAAGCGGAGCGAGAACCTCGGAAATTCCAACATGTGGTCATGTTCAAACCGTTGATGCCTGCGATCACTTGAATAAAACTATGCAGATGCGATCAGCCAAATTAATGAAGGAACGAGAGTTCGCGGGCGCCCGTGCTCTCTATCGTGCCGCTGGCGTCAAGGGTGAGGACTTCGGCAAGCCCATCGTGGCCATCGCCAACTCCTTCTCCGAATTCGTGCCCGGCCACGTCCACCTGAACAAGGTTGGGCGCCTAGTCTCCAAGGCTGTCAAGGAAGCGGGCGGCATCCCCCGCGAATTCAATACCATCGCCGTGGACGACGGCATCGCCATGGGCCATACGGGCATGCTCTACTCTCTGCCCAGCCGTGACCTGATTGCGGACGCCGTGGAGTACTCGGTCAACGCCCACTGCGCCGATGCCCTGATCTGCATTTCCAACTGCGACAAGATCACCCCTGGCATGCTCATGGCCGCTCTGCGTCTGAACATTCCCACAGTCTTCGTCTCCGGCGGCCCCATGGAAGCCGGACGCACGGTCATGCCCGACGGAACAGTCCAGGAGAGCACGGATCTGATCGACGTCATGTACGCCTCGGCTGACGACAGCATCGACGATGCAGGTCTGCTGGCACTGGAGAAGACGGTCTGCCCCACCTGCGGTTCCTGCGCCGGCATGTTCACCGCCAACTCCATGAACTGCCTGACCGAGGCCATGGGTCTGGCCCTGCCCGGCAACGGCACCACACTGGCCTCGCACACAGCACGGAAGATGCTCTTCGAGCGGGCCGGCAAGCTGGTCGTCGAGATTGCCAACCGGTACTACCAGGATGACGACGACTCGGTCCTTCCCCGTTCCATCGCCACCAAGAAGGCCTTCGAAAACGCCATGACCATGGATGTGGCCATGGGCGGGTCTACCAACACCGTCCTGCACATCCTGGCTGCCGCGCAGTCGGCGGATGTGGACTTCACCCTGGACGACATCGAGCGCATCTCCCACACAGTCCCCTGCATCTGCAAGGCCTCTCCCTCCGGAGACTGGGAGATATCGGACGTCCACCGCGCTGGCGGCATCTGCGGCATCCTGGGTGAGCTGGACCGTGGCGGAGTTCTGCACAAGGACACGCATTCCATCGACTACCCGGATCTGGAGTCCAAGCTCAACGACTGGGACATCATGCGCCCCACCTGCCTGGACCAGGCCAAGGAGCTCTACCACGCAGCGCCCGGGCACATCACTTCCCCCGAGCCCTTCAACCAGTCCAAGGAGTGGGAGGACCTGGACACCGACCGCGTCAACGGCGCCATCCACGACCTGGATCACCCGGCCGTCTCCGAAGGCGGTCTGGCCATACTGCGCGGCAATCTGGCCCCCGATGGCTGCGTGGTCAAGACCGCTGGTGTGCCCAAGGAAATCTGGAACTTCCGCGGACCGGCCTTGGTGGTCGAATCGCAGGAACAGGCCGTGGAGGTCATTCTCAATGGCACCCTGCACAAGGGTCAAGCCCTGGTCATCCGCTACGAGGGACCCAAGGGTGGCCCCGGCATGCAGGAGATGCTCTACCCCACCTCATTCGTCAAGGGCAAGGGCATCGGCAAGGACGTGGCCCTGCTGACCGACGGCCGCTATTCCGGCGGCTCATCAGGCCTGGCCATCGGCCATATCGCTCCTGAAGCAGCCAACAAGGGCCCCATCGCTCTGATCCGCAACGGAGACATGATCCGCATCGACATCCCCAACCGGCGCGTAGACGTAGAGCTGAGCGATGAGGAACTCGCCCAGCGTCGCGCAGAACTGGAAGCCGGCGAGGGCTATGTGGCCCACAGGGATCGCAAGGTTTCCCTGGCGCTGAAAGCCTATGCCGCTTTCGCCCGCTCCGCAGACAAGGGTGCCACCCGCGACCCTGACCTGATCAACCGACTGTCAGGCTTGGACTGATAAACTAAAATCCTCCAATCGGGCTCTCACTCGATTGGAGGATTTTTAACTCTTCCGAAGCTCGGGCAGGCGTTCAGAGACCGTACTCTTTGGCGATTACCGCCCAGAGCGCCTGGGCGGCTTTATCCACATTGTCGTTGATTATGACCTGGTCGAACTGATCCTCGGAGGCCAGCTCCACCTTGGCGGTCTCCAACCTTCGGGCTCGCTGCTCCTCATTTTCAGTTCCCCGCATATTCAGCCTGGTGACCAGATCCTGGAATGACGGCGGAGCCAGGAAAACGTAAAACACTTCCAGGCCCAGCTCTCCCGCCCTTTGACGAACACGGTGCGCCCCTTGCAGGTCGATCTCCAGAATTGTGGGCACCCCTGCTGCCAAATGGTCCAGGACCGGCTGTAGCGGGGTGCCATAGTGGGACAAGCCGTGAACCAGGGCGGTCTCCAGAAAATCTCCTGCAGCCTCCCTGCGGGCAAACTCCTGCTCATCCATGAACCAGTAGGTAATGCCGTCCTTTTCGCCCGGACGTGGCGCGCGGGTGGTGGCTGAGACGGAGACCCAAACCTCCGGGTGGGCACGACGCAGAGCTGCCTCCACAGTACCCTTGCCAACAGCCGTGGGCCCCGTCAACACGATCAGCCGGCCGCCCGTCTTCCCCGGCCCCCCGGTCCGCTCTCCCGAAGGATCCTGACTTGACATGTCGGCACCGTTGATCGTTGACACGGCCACTTCCTTTCCTAAAGGTCACCCTCCAGCCTATCCGGACCGGAACATGGATCAATCATATAGCGTACCTACTTGGCCTTTTCCAGCTTCAGCAGCCGGGCCGCGTGTTCCTGGATGCTCATGACCTCGTAGTCATCCTTTTTGACCACGTCAATGGCCATCAGTGCAGCTGAGAATTCGGTGATGGTGGTGAACTGCGGCAGATCGGCGGCTATGGCGGCCACCCGGATCAAATAGCCGTCAGAACGAGAACCCCTGGAGCTGGGCGTGTTGAGGATCATGTCGATGGTCCCATCCTCAATAAGCTGGACAGGATTCCGGCCCATATGCCTTACTCCGTCAGGATCAGTAAAAGCCTGACCCTGCTCCTCACCATCGCTGATCTTGTCGACAACGGCCACATCGAAGCCGTACCGGCGCAGGACAGAGGCAGTGCCACTGGTGGCGCAGATGCTGAAGCCCTGCTCCAACAGGCGAGCTGCCAGCATGGGCAGCTGGCGCTTGTCCGCATCATTGACCGACAGGAAAACGACTCCGCTGGTAGGCAGACCTCCCTGGTAGGCGGCCAGCTGGCTCTTGGCGAAAGCGTGGGGAAAGTCCCGATCGAAGCCCATGACCTCTCCGGTGGAACGCATCTCAGGGCCCAGCAGGATATCTACGGTCCGGCCCACTGGAGTGCGGAAGCGCTTGAAGGGCAGGACGGACTCCTTGACCGCCACAGGCTGACCGATACGAACCATGCCGCCGTCGCCGACAGGCAAGAGCAGACCATTGGCTCGTTGCTGGGCGATGGACTCCCCCACCATGATCCGCGCCGCAGCCTTGGCCAGCGCCGTACCCGTGGCCTTGGAGGCAAAGGGGACGGTCCGGGATGCACGTGGATTGGCTTCGATCACATAGAGGGTGTTGGCCATGAAGGCATACTGAACATTGATCAGCCCCTGGACCCCGCACCCCTGGGCTATAGCCAGGGTGGCCTGCCGCAACCGGTTGATCTGGTCGTCGGAGAGGGTTGAGGGCGGCAGGGTGCAGGCGGCATCGCCGGAGTGGACTCCGGCCTCCTCCACATGCTCCATGATCCCGCCGATGTAGAGCTCCTGCCCGTCATAGAGGGCATCCACGTCGATCTCGATGGCATCCTGAAGGAACTTGTCAATCAGCAGGGGTGAGGGCAGACGGCCGGAGACCACCGTATCGGCCTTGGCCTCATCCAGGGCGCGATCCACGTAGGTGGCCAACTGCTGGTCGTCGTAGACGATCTCCATGCCTCGTCCGCCCAACACATAGGAGGGCCTGACCAGAACCGGGTAACCGATGGCGTGGGCTGCCTCCTTGGCCTCATCCAAGGAAAGAGCAGTGCCGTACCGTGGAGCGTTCAAATGCTCCTTGCTGAGCACCTGGCCGAAGAGTTCACGGTTCTCGGCCAGATCGATGGACTCGGGACTGGTTCCCAGAATGGGCACCCCGGCCGCCTTGAGCCTGGCCGCCAGAGACAAGGGCGTCTGTCCGCCCAGCTGAACGATGACCCCTTTGACAGGTCCCATGGCCTTTTCGGCCCGGTAGATCTCCAAAACATCCTCGAAGGTTAGCGGCTCGAAATAGAGCCTGTCCGACATGTCATAGTCGGTGGAGACCGTCTCGGGATTGCAGTTGACCATGATGGTGTCATAGTCCTTGCCCAGCTCCTGGACGGCGTGCACGCAGGTGTAGTCGAACTCGACCCCCTGACCGATTCGGTTGGGCCCTGAGCCCAGGATGATGACCGCCTCGCGCTGACGGGGTCGCAGCTCGGACTCGTCGGCGTAGCAGGAGTAGTAGTAGGGCGTGACCGCATCGAACTCAGCTGCACAGGTGTCCACAGTCTTGTAGACAGGATGAAGACCGAAAGCCCAGCGAAGTTCCCTGACGACTGCCTCGCCCTGGTCACCCATGCCACGCAGGTGGGCAATTTGCAGGTCGCTCAGTCCCGATTGCTTGGCCCGGCGCAGCAGGTCCTCGTCCAGGACCTCAGACTGGCGCACCTGGAGGGCCAGGTCATTGATCATGCTGATCTGCTCCAGGAACCAGGGATCGATCCTGGTGGCCTGGTGGACCTGCTCTACGGTGGCTCCGCCCCAGAAGGCCCGCTGAATCTGCAGGTAGCGGTGCTCTGTGGGAGTGTGCATGGCCTCCAGCAACTGGTCCGTCTCGGCCTGGTCGGGCTTGGGACCATCCCAGGAGAAGGTCATGTGCCGCTTGTCGATGGAGCGCATGGCCTTGCCCAGGGACTCGCGGAAGTTGCCGGCCAGAGCCATGGCCTCGCCCACGGACTTCATCGAGGTGGTCAGGGTCGTGTCCGCCCCGGGGAACTTCTCGAAAGTAAAGCGCGGAATCTTGGTGACTACGTAGTCGATGGTCGGCTCGAAGGAGGCAGGGGTTGAGCGGGTGATGTCGTTCTCGATCTCATCCAGAGTGTATCCCAGGGCCAGCTTGACCGCGATCTTGGCGATGGGGAAGCCGGTGGCCTTGGATGCCAGAGCCGAGGAGCGCGAAACACGCGGATTCATTTCGATGACGATGATCCGGCCGTTCTTCGGGTTGACGGCGAATTGGATATTGCAGCCGCCTGTATCCACCCCCACGCCGCGGATGATGGCGATGCCGATGTCACGCATGCGCTGATACTCACGGTCTGTCAGGGTGAACACCGGGGCCACAGTGATGGAGTCACCGGTGTGCACGCCAACCGGGTCCACGTTCTCGATGGGGCAGACCACAACCACATTATCCAGGCGGTCGCGCATGAGCTCCAGCTCATACTCCTTCCACCCCTCGATGCCTTCCTCCAGAAGGATCTCATCGGTGGGCGAATAATGGATGCCGGCGCCGGCGATCCGCCTAAGCTCCTCGCGATCATGGGCGATTCCAGAGCCCAGGCCGCCCATGGTGAAGGAGGGACGAACCACGAGGGGGTAACCCAGTTCGGCGGCTACTGCCTCGGCCTCATCCAGGCTGTGGGCAATACGGGACTTGGCCGACTCGGCGCCAGCCTGGTCCACCACCTGCTTGAAGAGCTCGCGGTCCTCTCCCCTGTCGATGGCCTCCAGCGAAGCGCCGATCAGCTCAACCCCGTAGCGCTCCAGCACGCCGGCCTTACCCAGCTCCACGGCAGCGTTCAGAGCGGTCTGGCCGCCCAGGGTGGGCAGCAGCGCATCAGGCCGCTCCTTGGCGATGATCCGCTCCAGGAAGGGCAGGGCGATGGGCTCGATGTAGGTGGCATCGGCCATCTCGGGGTCCGTCATGATGGTGGCGGGATTGGAATTGACCAGGATGACACGAATCCCCTCTTCGCGCAGCACCCGGCAGGCCTGGGTCCCCGAATAGTCGAACTCGGCCGCTTGCCCGATGACGATGGGCCCCGAGCCGATAACCATGACTGAATGGATGTCCTGCCGCTTAGGCATGTGCCTTCCCTTCCCTGGCGTCCTGCATCAAAGTGACGAACCTGTCAAACAGATAGGAGGCATCGTGCGGACCAGCCGCCGCCTCCGGATGGTACTGAACGGAGAAGGCCGGAATGTCCAGACACTCCAGACCCTCGACCACGCCGTCGTTGAGATCGACATGAGACACCCGGACACGGCCATATCGGCCTTCACCATAGGGTGAGGGCACTGGGTCCCCCTTGGGTGCCTTGACTGCGAATCCATGATTATGGGCTGTGATCTCAACCTTGCCAGTGCTGAGATCCATTACCGGCTGATTGATGCCGCGATGACCGAATTTCAGCTTGTAGGTCTCGAAGCCCAGGGCACGGCCCAGAAGCTGGTTGCCCAGGCAGATGCCGAAGAATGGCAGTCCGGCATCCAAAACCTGTCTGAGGAGCGACACCTCCTCGTCTGCGGTCGATGGGTCGCCTGGACCGTTGGAGAAGAAAACCCCGTCAGGCCGCAGGGCCTTTATCTGCTCGATGGTGGTGTCGACGGGAAGTACGTGGACCCTGCACCCGCGCTCAGCCAGCCTGTGAGGGGTCATGGACTTGATTCCCAAATCCACTGCCGCCACCGTGCAGACAGGCTCTTTCGCCTGACGGCCTCCGACTGGTTCGACGATATAGGACCTGTGCGTGCTGACCTCGCCGGTTAGATGGGACCCGCTCATCTTGGGGGCCGAACGGACCTGGTCAAGGAGTTCCTGCATGGTCCTGGGCCTGCCGCCGTCGTTGAGCATTGGGTCCGGACCTGAAAAAATACCGGCCCGCATGACACCTGCAGAACGCAAGTGTCGCACGAGCCGGCGGGTGTCTATGTGACTGATACCGACGATGCCCTGATTGACCAGCTGGTCATGGAGACTGCCCCGGGCCCGCCAGTTACTGACGTTGGGGCTGGGTTCCCGGACTACATACCCTGCCACCCAGATCCTGTCTGACTCCCCGTCCTGGTCATTGACGCCGGTATTACCGATGTGGGGGAAGGTCTGCACAACGATCTGCCGAGCATAGCTAGGATCCGTCAGGGTTTCTTGATACCCAGTCATTCCGGTCGAGAAAACAATTTCACCTATGGTAGTGCCCACCGCTCCGAAGGCTCTCCCCTCATACACTTCCCCATCCTCAAGGATGAGCAAGGCACGATTGGAGAAACGGCTATCGGAGGTGATGGTGTTGGTGTCTTTCAGGTTCACCGAACCCCCTTGATTACCGCGGATATTCGCACCCATATTAATGACCCCCATGGATTATTTCGGCCGAACCAGCCAAAAAATGGTTGGTCAAATCTTGCAAAATAGACTGCTGGCCAACCTGTCTGAACATGGCAAAAGGCCGCCCTGATGCCCTGATAGTTAGCGGGCATCGGTCGGCCTTTATCCGAATCATTGCTCAGTTGTCCAAAGGACGATCCGCATCGGGGGTCAGTTCCTCCGGCAGGGTCAGTTTTAGCTGGTCCAAGCTGGGGGCCGACTGATCGACAGTATGGTCAGGAACCTGATCGGAGTCACCTCTTTCAGATCCACTCGCTGCTGGTTCCGAATCGCTGTCAGCATGGGCATCCTCAGAGGAAACGGGCTCGGAGGCCGCGACCGCCGCTTTTGCCTTATCGGATTCATCATCTGAAACATCTGCATCGGCCTCGGCATCAGCCAGGGCAGCGATCCGATCGGCTTGCTCACGACGAGCCTGATGCTCATCCTTCTCCTGCTCCAGGGCGCTGAGAACGCCGTGAATGAAGGAGGGGGCATCAGCATCAGAGAGGGTCTTGGCTAAGGACAAGGCCTCATCGATGGCCACCTTGTCAGGAACGTCAGGGTTGTAGAGCATCTCCCAGGCGGCGATACGCAGAATGTTGCGGTCGATGGCATGCATGCGGCTCAGCGGCCACCGGGTGGAATGGGTCTGCAGGGTCTCATCGATATTTCGACGATGTTCTGCCACACCCTCAACGATGGTCACGGCATAGGCAGGCAGAGGTGTCTGCGCCCCCGGCCGAGCCTTGCGCTCCTCCAGCAGGGAGAGGAAATCCTGGCTCTTTTCATCGGCCTCATACAGGGTGTTCAAGGCCCGCTTACGGGCTGTGGAACGTGCCATGGATGTGTGGTTTCCGCCTTGCTCAGTTCTCGCGGCCCAGGTAGGACCCGTCGCGAGTATCCACCTTGACCTTCTCGCCCTCGCCCACGAAGAGGGGCACCTGGATCTCAGCCCCGGTCTCCACAGTGGCGGGTTTGGTGCCTGCGTTGGAGCGGTTGCCTTGGACGCCGGGCTCGGTTGCAGTCACGGTCAGCACCACGGATGCGGGCAGCTCCACGGACAGGGGGTTGCCGTCATGGAAGCTGATGATGCAGTCGGTGCCCTCAAGCAGGAAGCGCTCCTGATCGCCGACCAGGGCCTCGGGGATGTTGACCTGCTCGTACGTGTTCATATCCATGAAGACGAAGGAGTCGCCGTCCCGGTAGGAGTACTGCATGGTTCTGTTGTCGACGGTCTCGAAGTCCATCTTCATGCCCGCATTGAAAGTGCGATCCACGATCTTGCCCGAGAGGACGTCCTTGATGGTCGTGCGCACGAAGGCCGGCCCCTTGCCCGGCTTGACGTGCTGGAACTTGATGACGGTCCAAAGCTTGCCGTCAAGGTTGATGACCGATCCGTTCTTGATGTCGTTGGAAGTCTGTGCCACCTTGATACCACCTCATTCTGATGAACGTTCCTTCGGAGGGCTCCTGGCCATCTGCCGAAAGCACCGGGCCACACAGGATCCGGCCCGCTCGCGATAAATCCTCGCCTATTATGCCACGGCGCATGAACACCGCGGCTGGTCCGGCGACAAAGCCTGCCGGATATGGGCGGGGCCCGGAATCACAGAAAGGATTCCGGGCCCCGTCATTGGATCGCGTCGACAAGCGACAGGCAATCCTACTCGATGATCTTGGTGACTCGACCTGAGCCGACCGTGTGGCCGCCTTCACGAACAGCGAAGGTCAGACCTTCCTCCATGGCGACGGGCTGAATCAGCTCGACGGAGAAGGTGGCGTGATCGCCGGGCTGAACCATCTCCACGCCCTCGGGCAGGGTGATGACACCGGTGACGTCGGTGGTCCGGAAGTAGAACTGCGGACGGTAGTTGGAGAAGAACGGCGAGTGGCGTCCACCCTCGTCCTTGGTCAGCACGTAGACCTCGCCCTCGAACTTGTGGTGAGGAGTCACGGTGCCGGGAGCAGCCACAACCTGGCCGCGCTCGACGTCCTCACGGCCAATGCCGCGCAGCAGCAGACCGGTGTTGTCGCCAGCCTCGGCCTCGTCCATCTGCTTGTGGAAGGTCTCGATGGAGGTGACGGTGGTGGACTGGGTGTCGCGCAGGCCGACGATCTCCACGTTGGTGTTCACGGGCAGCTTGCCGCGCTCGACACGGCCGGTCACCACGGTGCCACGGCCGGAGATGGTGAAGACATCCTCGATGGGCATCAGGAAGGGCTTGTCCAGGTCGTGGACAGGAGTGGGGATGTAGTCGTCGACGGCATCCATGAGGTCCTTGATGGTCTGGACCCACTTGTCGTGGTCAGGTGCATCGTCATGCAGGGCGCCGTAGGCGGAGGTGCGGATGACGGGGCAGTCGCGGTCGAAGCCATTCTCGTCCAGCAGATCGCGGACTTCCTCCTCGACCAGCTCGATCAGCTCTTCGTCGTCAACCATGTCGCACTTGTTCAGGGCGACCAGGATCTTCGGCACGCCGACCTGGCGGGCCAGCAGCACGTGCTCGCGAGTCTGGGCCATGGGGCCGTCAGTGGCGGCGACCACCAGGATGGCGCCATCCATCTGGGCAGCGCCGGTAATCATGTTCTTGACGAAGTCGGCGTGTCCGGGGCAGTCCACGTGGGCGTAATGGCGCTTGGCGGTCTGGTACTCGATGTGCGCGATGTTGATGGTGATTCCGCGCTCCTTCTCCTCAGGAGCAGCGTCGATCTGAGCGAAATCGTACTCGGGGTTGACGTCCGGGTACTCCTCATGCAGCACCTTGGAGATGGCCGCGGTCAGGGTGGTCTTGCCGTGATCGACGTGGCCGATGGTGCCAATGTTAACGTGCGGCTTGTTCCGCTCGTACTTTTCCTTTGCCATTGTGTTTTGTCCTCCTGGACGTCTCGTAGGTTGCCTGCACGAACCACGCACAGAGCACTCGCTACATATTACTGGGTTATCGGGTTCTTTGCCACTTTTGCCCTCCGCCCAGTCAGCGCTACAAGAGTGTAACGCCGACTTGTGACAGAAGAGCCTTGTTGCGGCGGCCCGCCGTGGCGGCGGACCGGACCGGCATTACTCGCCCCGCTGGGCCTTGATGATCTCGTCGCTGACGGCCTTGGGGACCTCAGCGTAGGAGTCCATCTGCATGGTGAACATGGCGCGCCCCTGGGTCTTGGACCTGAGGTCACCGATGTAACCGAACATCTCCGACAGGGGCACCTTGGCGTCGATGACCTTGACACCGGTGGCGTCGGTCATGGACTGGATGGAGCCACGACGGGAGTTGATGTCACCCATGACGTCGCCCATGTACTCCTCGGGAGTACGAACCTCGACAGCCATGATGGGCTCGAGGATGACGGGCTTGGCCTTGGGAGCAGCCTCCTTGAAGCACATGGAGCCAGCGATCTTGAAGGCCATCTCCGAGGAGTCGACCTCGTGGATCTGACCATCGGTCAGGGTCGCCTTGACGCCCACGACCGGGAAGCCTGCCAGCACGCCGGACTCCATGGCCTCCTGCACACCCGCATCGACCGAGGGGATGAACTCCTTGGTGATGTGGCCGCCGGTGACCTTGTTCTCGAAGATGTAGGACTCGCCCTCGGAAGTGTCCAGGGGCTCGAAGTTCATGAGCACCTTGGCGAACTGGCCGGAACCGCCGGTCTGCTTCTTGTGGGTGTATTCCTGGTTCATGACGGGCTTGCGGATGGTCTCGCGGTAAGCCACCTGGGGCTTGCCCACGTTGCACTCCACATGGAACTCGCGGCGCATGCGATCCACCAGGATGTCCAGCTGGAGCTCGCCCATGCCGGAGATCAGGGTCTGACCGGACTCCTCGTCCGTCTTAACCTGGAAGGTGGGGTCCTCCTCGGAGAGCTTCTGCAGGGCGATGCCCATCTTCTCCTGGTCGGCTTTGGTCTTGGGCTCCACGGCCACCTCGATCACAGGATCGGGGAAGGTCATGGATTCCAGCACCAGCGGCGCCTTCTCGTCGCAGAGGGTGTCACCAGTGGTGACGTTCTTGAGCCCGACGAAGGCGTAGATATTGCCGGCGATGGCCTCGTCGACCGGATTCTCCTTGTTGGAGTGCATCTGGAAGAGCTTGCCGACGCGCTCCTTCTTGTCCTTGGTGGAGTCCAGAACAGTTTCGCCCTGGGCCACCTTACCGGAGTAGACACGCACGTAGATCAGCTTGCCGTAGAAGGGGTGGGTGGCCACCTTGAAGGCCAGGGCCGAGAAGGGCTCGTCCACGGTGGGCTTGCGGTCGATCTCGACAGACTCGTCGCCGATCTTGTAGCCCTTGATTGCCGGCACATCCTCGGGGCTGGGCAGGTAATCCACGACCGCATCCAGCATGGGCTGCACGCCCTTGTCCTTGAAGGCGGATCCGCAGAAGACCGGGAAGGCCGACTGCTCGATGGTCATCTTGCGCACAGCGGTGCGGATCTCCTGCTGGGAGATCTCCTCGCCGCCCAGGTACTTCTCGAGCAGGTCCTCGTCAGACTCGGCAACAGCCTCAAGCAGTTCGGTGTGGTACTGCTCGGCCTTGTCCTTGAGATCATCGGGGATGTCGATGGTCTCGTACTTGGCGCCCAGGTCGGCCTCGTCCTTCCAGTAGTAGGCGACCATGCGAACCAGGTCGACCACGCCGTGGAAGTCGCTCTCAGCGCCTATGGGCAGCTGCATGACCAGCGGCTTGACGCCCAGCTTGTCCTTGATGGTGTCCACCGAGTAGTAGAAGTCGGCGCCCAGCTTGTCCATCTTGTTGATGAAGCAGATACGGGGCACGCCATACTTGTCGGCCTGACGCCAGACGGTCTCGGACTGGGGCTCCACGCCCTCCTTGCCGTCGAACACTGCTACAGCGCCATCGAGCACACGCAGGGAGCGCTCCACCTCGGCGGTGAAGTCCACGTGGCCGGGGGTGTCGATGATGTTGATCTGGTAGCGATCCTCAGGATCGTGGGACTGGCGGTTCCAGAAAGCCGTGATGGCGGCGGAGGTAATCGTGATGCCACGTTCCTTCTCCTGGTCCATCCAGTCCATGGTGGAGGCGCCATCGTGGGTCTCACCGATCTTGTAGTTGACGCCGGTGTAGTAGAGGATACGCTCGGTCGTCGTTGTCTTGCCGGCATCGATGTGGGCCATGATGCCGATGTTGCGGACCTTGGTCAGGTCCGTGAGCACGTCTTGTGCCATAATTCCTTGTTCTCGCTCTCTTGGGATTACCAGCGATAGTGGGCGAACGCCTTGTTGGCCTCGGCCATCTTGTGGGTGTCCTCACGGCGCTTGACCGCGGCACCCAGGCCGTTGGAGGCATCAAGGATCTCGTTGGCCAGCCGCTCCGACATGGTCTTCTCACGACGGGCGCGGCTGTAATCGGTCAGCCACCGCAACGAGAGCGTATTGGCGCGGTTCGGCTTGACCTCGACGGGGACCTGGTAGGTAGCGCCGCCGACACGACGGCTGCGGACCTCCAGGCTGGGACGAATGTTGTCCAGGGCGCGCTTGAGCACGGCCACAGGCTCCTGGTCGGTCTTTTCCTTGACCTGCTCCAGAGCGGTGTAGACGATGTTCTCAGCGATGGACTTCTTGCCGTCCAGCAGGATCTTGTTGATCAGCTGGGCCACCACGGTGGAACCGTAGATGGGATCGGGCAGGAGCTGGTGCTTTTTAGCTGGTCCTTTGCGTGACATGTGTTACTTGGCCTTCTTTGCTCCGTACAGGGAACGGCCCTGCTTGCGATCCTTGACTCCCTGGGTATCCAGTGCACCGCGCACGATGTGGTAGCGCACGCCGGGCAGATCCTTGACACGACCGCCGCGCACCAGCACGATGGAGTGCTCCTGCAGGTTGTGGCCCTCGCCGGGGATGTAGGCGGAAACCTCGATGCCGGAGCTCAGACGGACACGGGCAACCTTCCGCAGAGCCGAATTCGGCTTCTTGGGGGTGGTGGTGTAGACACGGGTGCACACGCCGCGACGCAACGGGCTGCCCTTGAGTGCCAAAGTCTTCGACTTGCGAGGCTTGGCCTTGCGCCCTTTGCGGACGAGCTGTTCAATTGTTGGCAACTGACTCTCTCCGATTCCTTCGATGAACTTGTCTTCGTTTGCACTGCGAGACCGCCGCACCGCAGCCGCAGTCGCTCCTAGGAGGAGAGATCAGCCACTGTCCACCGGCCCGATGGCCCCTGATCCTCCTGCCGGGCATTGCTGCCTGCACTCTTCGGATTCGGGGATATCCCGACAAGCTCACCTGTGACATAAGGCGTGCTGTCGGCACACACGATGAAAAGTATATCACCGGGACAGACATGACAATGCCTGGGACTTGGAAGTATGCTCTGGGCTTTGCTCACTGTGATGACGTACCGGAACCGTTTATAAGAAGCCCCCTGCAACAGACCTTATATTTACAGATACCTATAACGCAGTCCTACATACATAGATATACAGATAGGTATCAAAAGTACGTATTTGGATCAGTAAATAGAGATGCCGGAAACATCAATGCCAGCGTCTACTTACCTTCCTTTTCAAGAGCCTGGCGAATGTAGTCGCGCAGAATTAGGGCATGGTTGACGGCGGGATCCTTGGCTGCATAGACCAGTGTCGTCCGATCGTGTTCGCGCACGATGCTCAGCAGATCCTCCAAGGCGGGATTGTCGTCCAACTCAGTGCGGTAGCGGCGCGCAAAGTCCTCAAAGCGTTCAGGATCATGGTGCCACCAGCGCCGCAGGTCCGGACTGGGTGCGACTTCCTTGAGCCAGCCGGACAGGGTTGCCCGCTCCTTGCTGACACCGCGCGGCCAAAGCCTGTCGACCAGGATGCGGACCCCGTCCTCGTCAGCGGCCTGCTCGTATACGCGCTTGATATCCACCTGACCCATCATCTGCCTCCTGAAACCAGGAACCTGTATGATTCATGGCTCCTTCAACCATGATATTGACCGAATCGGCGTTACGGAAGAGGCCGTGACAGCCGCACCGGGGCGTAGGCTGTGAGTATGCTTACAGACGCAGACAAGGGCAAGGCCGCCGGGTCAAAGGGCAGCAGACCAAGCCCTCAAGCCCGCAAATCAGCAAAATCGACCGGAGCAGGATCCAAGGGGCGTCAGTGGCGGCGGCTATGGATACCCGACCAGATAGGCGGCTGGGCCATGGCCTTGATGCCGGGACTGGCCGGTCTGCTGATTGGAGGCCCGACCTGGAGGAGCCTGCTGCTCATGGTCGCCTGGGCTTTCTGCTACTGCTTTGAGTTCACTGGCTCGCGGTGGATGGTTTCACACCGAGCTGCCAGATTCGCGCCACCAGCTTTGGGATACGCCCTGCTCACGGCCGTGACCGGACTGATTCTATTGGTCGGCACCCCTGGGCTCCTGCGATGGGCACCGCTCTACTTGGTGCTGGGCGTGCTGAACTTTGCCGCCGCCTGGATGCGCACGGAACGCTCATGGTGGAACGATACGGTGGCCGTGATTGCGGCCTGCACGCTTTGCCTGATCGCCGTCTCCCTAGGGTCACAATTCCAAAAGCCTGGATCAGGACTGGATGGTGCCAATTCTGGCTACTTCGGATGCCAACCGAACCCTGCTGTGGACTGCTTCGCCAATGGATTCCTGCCAAGCGCCGCCCTGCCATCGATTGGAGTGGTCAGTGCAGTTGTCTTCGCAGTGACCCAGTTCGGTTCGGTCATCTTCGTCAAGACCATGATTCGCGAGCGCGGCAAGACCTGGTGCTACCTGCTTTCGCTGGCTTGGAACCTGGCCCTCTGCCTGATTGGGGTCGCCATGGTACGCACAGCAGGATGGTGGCCTTTGTTGTCCGCCGTGGTTCTGCTGGTGCGTGCGGCCTTGTTGCCTGCAATCGCCCGTCGGCGCCGCATTCCCATTCTGTATGTGGGCCTGGTCGAATGCGCAACCAGCCTGCTGGTCTTCATTCTGGTGATCGCCCAAGCTGGCGTGATGACTACGGCTCTGACTGGCCTGCTCGGCGCATGACTGCAGGTTTGGCCACACCTGTCACCCACGTCACCCATGGGTTCGGGCCTGTTTGGGATGAACAGTCCCGTGTACTGATCCTTGGATCCATACCCAGCCCGAGTTCGCGCGAGGCTGGCTTCTACTACATGTTTCCGCGCAACCGCTTCTGGCCTGTGCTGGCCGCACTCTTCGACCAGTGTGTTCCAGAGCCTGATCCAGCTGTCCGCACCGAGTTCGCGCTCAAACACCGCATCGCCCTCTGGGATGTCATCCAAGAATGCGACATCCACGGTGCCTCCGATGCTTCAATCATCAATGTCGTGCCAACCGACATCACCGGTTTGCTGGACCGTGCGCCTATCGACACCATATTCACTACAGGACGCAAGGCAGGCCAGCTTTACCGTCGGTACTGCCTGCCAAGCCTGCAGGAGAAGGGGTATCGACCAACGATGATCAATCTGCCATCCACCAGCCCCGCCAATGCCGCTCAGAGCCTGACCGATCTAATCAAGGCCTACCAGCCCATAAGAAAAGCACTCGACGAAGAAGAGCATCATATACAAGACACTCACATCGAATGTGGCTAATAGACAAATACCAGCAGTCAAAGCCCAAGATGTTAAGAACCTTCCCAAGAAAGAATTCGCCTTCCCTGGCACAGAACGCGATAGGCTGGTAACCGCAATTCTAGATGGACAAAAAATGCTACGGCCTGGCTGCGGCAAAGTTCATCCACGATCATGAGCCACTCCCCAGCTCCGATCGGCTAACACTTCTGGCAAACTCAGATGACCAGCCAGTTGCCGTCCTTAGATATGCCTCAGTGGAGGTGACCCAACCAGGTTTGGTCACGTGCCAGCATCCCCTGAATGAAGGAGAGGGCCATAAAAGGCGGATGAATTGGCACGAGGCTCATAAGTCCTTCTGGACGTCAAAGAGCGTACTACAAGTGCTGAATGGTCCGGATTTCAAGTCGATAACCGAACCTCGGTTGTGCTGGAGAGTTTTATGTAGAAGCGATGGTCATGAACTGAAAGCCCAAAGACAGAGCACAACCTTTGCAATATGGGTCACGCTTCACCGGCGTGCCATGTCATGCCATCGTGTATAGTTTCATCTGTTGCATTGATCCGCCATGCGGGTCGATTCACCATGGTGGCTATAGCTCAGTTGGTAGAGCACCTGATTGTGGTTCAGGAGGTCGCGCGTTCGAGCCGCGTTAGCCACCCCACCTTTAAATCCCTACTCCCGAATGGGAAACAATGGTTTTATAACATGTGACCAAACTACATCCATAGTCGATTTTGTGTGCCGTTTGTATGCCTAAGTGAGCAAAAAGCTAGCGACTCGCCCTGTACCTGGGCTCTATCTCACGCATAGCCCTCTCGGCTGCTTCATACCGGATTGAAGTGAGCCGCTCACTCCCTTGCAGGCTTAAGCCTTAGATCTTCTTTTCCTGGCCAAAGTATTTGTACGAAAGGATAAAGAGGAGCAGTTACCGAGTAATTGAAAGATACTATCGGACATTATATATACCAATATGATAGTTTTTCAACCGTCTTTATCTGACAGTTAGGCACACCTCCCGTCCTAATTAAGAGGAGGAATTTCATGACAGCTTCGAAACGCAAATAGGCAATACACTCGGTATAAAGGAAATCAATGAATGGAGACGATATGACACTAAAGCCAAGCAACAAAAAGATAAAAACAATAATAGCATATGCTATATCTTTAATATTGGCAATCATTGTTACATGCATTTTGAAACCGCTGGATCACTTCCGGCCTCGGGGTTATAGTACGTTGACTAGTAACTCCTGGAAAGTCTTCATATGGTGCTTGTATGTAATAGTTTTATGGGCTTACCTCTCCCTTCCAATCCCTTTAATTGTTACTGTCGCACGTTCATCAAAAGGAAGCAGCCGAGACCAGCAAAAAAAGATACGAGAAGAACAAAAAAAGATAAAAAAAGAAAATAAAGAAAAATATGAACAATCATACGGCATAAAACTTTCGAAGAATATTGTAATTACTTTAATATCATTGCTGTACTGCCTTTACCCACTTCTATTGTTTACTCATCATTTAGATTTTTCACACACCGTTGTTTTCACAGCGATGACACTAATTGAAGTAACAGTTGTCCTTTATGCGGGATTTGATATGGTTCACAGCAATAATTTACGTTGGTATTTGAGAACTGCACCATACTGCATAACTGGCTTGGCTTATATCATGTGCTATTGGTTAGCAGTAATAAATCATCATGAAGGCACTTTTTTTAAAGATGATCCACTCACCACTGCAGTTCTGTCCTTCATTACTATTACTTACTTCGTCCAAGTATTCAACGAAAGATTCTGCAAAGAACAGGACGCAAAGTCCAAAGACGAAAAAACTGTCCTTGCTTCAGGAGATCAAAGCGAGGACGTAACAAATAGTAGTGACCCAGCCGATGATGACAGGACTGACCCGTCTATGGCAGATGGAACTGACAATGAGTGATCCCAGTGCATAAAGCAAAGTCTTGGATTTTGTTGTCCTTATGAATTTCATATTAAGTAACCGTAAATTGTGGACTAAATAGATCATATAAAGGCAAAGCTTCCACATTCAACATGTACAAAACGTACCTTGCTTTCTACAGATTTATGGCTACCTCGGTTCTAGCCTAACCTTATATAATGGGTGTAGGCTATTAACTGACATAGAGAATTTTCTAGTATTTAATGCGCCTGTTATATCGCGAAACACAACAATAGGCATTAGATTCGTAATATCTGTATTCTCAACTTTTTGCAATAATATCAATAATGGCATCTATCGCCTCGATTGCTGACAGCATTGAATCCTCGTTGCTCCATCAAAGCAAAAGAGCTGTCCTAGCCTTACTGATTCTAGCGAATTTCACGCCATTCCTGATATCACCACAAGCATGGTTATAAAACTTCCAGAAGAATTATTGTACGTAACGCAGTACATCATTTCCCCAATACTGTCAACGAACAAAACTACAATCCTTCCAACTTAATCTCACAGAAAAAATGATGAGGCCACAAACTTGTAGCCGACAGGAATGATCGAAAAAAAAAATAAACTTGATGAATCGACGACTCACGAGCCCCTCTAGTACTGGACATAATAAAACTAACTCCATGCAATCACCTCCCTACCTCTCAGCTCACAATGATTGTTGATTGTTCTTCGACGAACCGTAAATACTCGTAAGTGATTCGGCCGCGAAAGTCCCTGCACCACGATGATGCCTGTCTTGTGCCAATCAATGCCACTTCTACAGAGAAAAGACACATAAACTATGCAACAGTGATCTTTTTTTCATCAGGCTGCCAGAAGACCTACAGCGTGAAAAGAAAAAAGAAAGTCAAACCTTGGAGGGTTAGTTGAGAAGCAATCAAAATGAACATGCGAACAGAAAAAGAGTTAGTCATGGTGATTCTCAGATACGCAACAGCCAACGGAACTGGGGCGGAGACAAACATGAACAGCTGCAAGAGAAAAAGAATATTGAAGTGCCGAAAAGTACTTCCTCTTCAAACAACAACAGTCAGAAAAGTTCTGATCAGTCAGCAGCGAGAAACATAAACCATGTATCGGAATTAGCAGCAAATGCACCCAAGCCAAAGCCTGCAGCAGAGCAAACAGGCGAGAAGGAAGGCAGGGACTCATCCAGCAAGGACGCTGGTCATGGCAGACCTGAAGCACAAAATAAGCAGGAACAGGCCGGTCACGCAGACAGAGAGCATGATGGTCCCTCTCATGACGACAAGCCGAGCCAACCCAATAAGACTGCCGCAAAGGATGCGCCTGTATCTGCCGAGAAGCCATCTCAGCCAACTAAAGAAAGCCAACCTGCCAAACCACCCAAGGCAAAGAACCATGAATCCTTCTATCTAGGCCTGGCCTCAGCAGTCCTAGTCGCAGCTTTGGGGCTCAGCCTGAGCACCATGCCGATCTTCTTCTCCCTGCCTCTCGCCGCAGTCTTATTCGGAATCGGCATTTGGCTCCTCTCCTATGCCAGCTTCAAGTCTCCCGGCAAGCCGGAGGGAGAGGGAACGGAGACGGACAGGCATACCAGGACGGTAGTCGTGGCGACGGTCCTTCTGGTGCTGCAGACCTTCATCATGGATGTCTTCATCTTCACCCGAATGGGAACAGTCGGCAAACACCAGAACGCCATCGTGATCACCTGGATCATCGCCAGCATGATCGAGACCCTGGCTGCCTTCGCCCTCATCTGCCATCACAATCCCCTGCAGTCCAAGCCCAAGGATTCCGTGGCAAACGACAAGCACGAGGGAAAGGAATAAGGCACCACAGCGCACATAAATCAGAAGCGACGCACAAGTCCAGAAAGGCGGACTGACCGTCAATGTGAGACCGCCACAGCAGACGAACAAATCAGGCAGCCTAGTTGTTCTGTTCGCCAAGGTCTCGTGCTCACTGAGGTTTTGCGTCTCAGGGTGCCGCGTATCATTCTTGAAGACGCGCGGCACCCTAGCATGATCAACCCACATACAGTAGCTGGTCATAGCTGGAAACTGTCGAATGGACAGGGCTGCGATGCCATGCGCTATGCCGACCGGCTCCCCAAAAATTCGGTAACAAACCGTGAGTCCATTCCTCGGACGTTACAACTCTTCAGACGTTGCATAGGTCGCGCGGGTGCAGCTATGCGGGCACAGCTTCATACTCCTTCTATTTTTCGTCCACATTCGGAAAATACCTTGAGCTTGGTCCCTTCTCGACAGATACTTATAAAGCGCAAGCACATACAGGCTGCATTAACCTCCCAACAGCAAGGTGCAGCAACTAGAATCAATGGTGAAATTGCTCACACACAGTTGTGCTTGAAAAAGGAAAGACATGAGTGGACCAGAACAATCCCACATAACCTTCGGGGTCCTCAAAGAAGCTGACGATCATGAGTCCCGTGTGGCCCTAACCCCTGACATCGTGACCCGGCTGACCAGGCAAGGCGTTACCTGTCTATTGGAGTCCGGAGCAGGAGCTCGAGCCGGCTTCCGTGATGAGGACTACCAACAGAAGGGGGCCACAGTCACCGACAGGGATAGCGTCCTATCCAAATCAGGAGTCCTGGGTTTTGTCAACAGACCGGATAGCTCATTGCTGAAGCAGATTCCGGCCGGAACATGGATCATCGGCATGCTGGGGTCTTTGAGCGACACTGACTACATCACATCCTTGGAGGCCGCCGGGCTTACCGGAATCGCTATGGAGCGCCTCCCCCGACAGCTCAGCTCGGCCCAGTCCATGGATGAGATGACCTCACAAAACTCGGTCATGGGATACAAGGCGGCCCTGGTGGCTGCCGATGCCTATGGATCCTTCTTCCCTATGATGACCACTGCAGCAGGAACCATCCGACCAGCCAAGGTTCTGGTCCTGGGCGCGGGGATTGCAGGCTTGCAGGCCATCGGGACCGCAAAACGTCTGGGAGCCGTAGTCACCGCCTATGATGTCAGACCCGCTTCCAGGCAGGAGGTGGAATCCCTAGGAGCCAAGTTTCTCGACCTGGGATTGGACTTCTCCAAGGGACAGGGCCAGGGCGGCTACGCGCGGCAACTGACCGATCAGGAGCAGGCCCAGCAGCAGGCCGCGGTGGATGCCAAAGCGGCAGGCTTCGATGTGGTCATCACCACGGCCAAGGTTCCTGGTGGAAAGCCTCCTCGCCTCCTGAGCGCCAAGGGTGTGGCCAACCTGCATCCGGGAGCTGTGATCGTGGATTGCGCCGCCAGCGACCTGGGTGGCAATGTCGAGGGATCACAGGTGGGAACCAGGACCACCGACAAGGGAGTCATCATGATCGGGGCACCATACCTGGCCAGCGGTGTAGCCACGACGGCCTCCAACCTCCTGTCCAGAAACGTAGCGGACGTATTGATGCACTTCCTTCGTGATGGCGCGCTCAGCATCAAAGCAGACGACGAGATCGATCAAGCACTGGTTGTATTTAATGCAACCGAATCCGGCACACATGGAAGCACTGATGCCCCAGATGCCGAAGAGACCGAAGAGAAAGGTCAAGAGCAATGAATTCTGTGGTCATAGCAATTACGCTCTTCATTCTGGCGCTGCTGATCGGCGTGGAGGTGATTGGCAAGGTTCCGGCCACGCTTCACACGCCGCTCATGTCGGGCGCCAACTCCATTCATGGCATTGTGATCGTCGGAGTAGTCATCATCGCGGCAGAGGCTCACTCCCCGCTCTCCTACATACTTATTTTCCTGGCTGCCGTCCTTGGCGCCATGAATGTGGTGGGCGGCTACGTGGTGACCGATAGGATGCTGGAGATGTTCAAGTCCTCCAAACCCGACAAGGGAAAGGATAAAGCCGGCCAGGACGAACAGGCTTCGTCCGCCACGACCGAGAGCACTAAGAACGAGGGAGTCGACAAGTGAACACCCTCGACATCATCACCTGGTTCGTCTACCTCCTTTCCTCAGTCATGTTCGTCATGGGCCTGCACTACATGAATTCCCCCAAGACGGCCCGTACAGGCAATCGAATTTCGGCAGCAGGCATGGTCATCGCCGTGGCCATGGCCTTCATCCACCTGGTCGCCACCGGTTTCACCTCATCCCTGGCCATCGTTCTGCTCGTGCTTGGCATCCTGATCGGATCCGCAGCAGGGGTCTACTCGGCCAAGAAGGTCAAAATGACGGACATGCCTCAGCTGGTTTCCGTCTTCAACACGGTCGGCGGCGGCGCTGCAGCCCTGGTCGCCCTAAACGACATATTGACTTCAGAGGGCACACCGACTCTGGTGGTGCTGATCACCGCCGGCCTGGGCGTGGTCATCGGTTCCATCACCTTCACCGGCTCCCTGATAGCTGCCGGCAAGCTCCAGGGCATCAGCCTGATCAAAAACCTGAAGCTGCCAGCAAAGGCTGTCTGGAATGTGCTTTTCGCCCTGTTGACGGTCCTCTGCCTAGTCATGCTCTGCCTGAATCCTGTCAATCGGACCCTGTGGGCCATCCTCACAGCCATCTTCGCCCTGGGCTATGGACTGGTCTTCGTCATCCCCATTGGCGGCGCCGACATGCCCGTGGTCATCTCCGTCTTGAACGCCTGCACCGGCACAGCTGTGGCCATGAACGGCCTAGCCATCGACAACGTGGCTCTGATCGTGGCAGGCGCTTTGGTTGGTGCAGCAGGTGCCACTCTGTCCGTCCTGATGGCCCAGGCCATGAACAGGCCGCTCCTGAGCGTCCTAGCCGGAGGGTTCGGCGGTTCCTCTGTCAGCGCCAGCCAGGATCAAGGTGCCCAAGGGACCATGAAGGAGACCACACCCGACGATGTGGCAGTCCAGCTGGTCTATGCCGACAAGGTCATCTTCGTTCCCGGCTTCGGTCTAGCACAGGCCCAGGCACAACGTGAACTGGCCGATCTGGGCGAGCTGCTCAAGGGCCGAGGCGTGGAGGTCTCCTATGCCATCCATCCTGTGGCCGGCCGTATGCCTGGACACATGAACGTCCTCTTGGCCGAGGCCAACGTCCCCTATGAGGAATTGATCGACCTTGATGACATCAACCCCCAGTTCCCCTCAGCCAACGTCGCCTTGGTAGTGGGCGCCAATGACGTGACCAACCCGGCCGCACGCCGACCAGGGACCGCAGTCTCCGGCATGCCCATCCTGGACGTCGACAAGGCCCAGCACGTTGTCGTCCTCAAGAGAGGCAGAGGCAAGGGGTACGCCGGCATCGAAAATGAGCTCTACTTCAACCCGAACACACAGATGCTCTTCAACGACGCCAAGGTCAGCCTCCAGGCAATCATTGCCTCCGTCAAGGAGCTCATAGCCTGAGCATATGCTGTAGTCAGAACCATGGCTCCGGATCGGCTTGGCTGGTCCGGAGCCAATTATCATCGAACCGGAAGGACCCACATGCTGTCATTCGTCAACGACTATTCCGAGGGAGCCCACCCCGCAGTCTTGCAGCGGCTGATCGATACCAACATGGAGCACCTTCCCGGTTACGGCAAGGATCGGTACTGCCTCTCCGCCGCTCAGAAGATCGCCCAGGCCTGCGACTGCCCCAAAGCCCAGGTCTATTTCCTGGCCGGCGGGACCCAGACCAACCAGGTCGTCACCTCCTGCCTGCTGAAGTCCTACCAGGGAGTAGTCGCCGCAGATACCGGCCATGTCAACGTCCATGAGGCCGGCGCCATTGAAGCCGTAGGCCATAAGGTCCTGACCATTCCCGGCGAACAGGGCAAGATTCGCGCCGAGGACCTTAAGGCTTTCCTGGAAGGCTTCTACGCCGACGAAAACCATGAGCAGATGGTCTTCCCCGGCATGGTCTACATCTCCCATCCCACCGAGTATGGAACCCTCTACACCCGTCAGGAGCTGGAAGACCTCTCGCAGATCTGTCAGGAACACAAGATTCCGCTCTACCTGGACGGAGCCAGGCTGGGGTACGGACTGGTGGCCCCCGGAACCGACGTTGATCTGACGGACATAGCCCGTCTCTGCGATGTCTTCTACATCGGCGGAACCAAGGTGGGCGCACTCTGCGGCGAGGCGGTAGTCTTCCCCAAGGGTAATGCTCCCGAGCATTTCAGCACCATGATCAAAAGAAGGGGAGCCCTTCTGGCCAAGGGAAGGCTCCTAGGGGTACAGTTCGATGTCCTCTTTACCGATGACCTCTACCTGCGCATCAGCCGCAACGCCATCCAGACAGCAACGACGGTCAAGAAGGCCCTGCGAGAGAAGGGGTATCAGATTGTCATGGACTCCCCCACCAATCAGACCTTCGTCCGCCTGGACAATGAGCGCATGGAGGAGCTTTCCAAGCAGGTCGCCTTCGACTTCTGGGAACGCAGCGATGCCACCCACACCGTGATCCGACTGGCCACGTCCTGGGCGACGACAGTCGAGGACACCCAGGCTCTGATCAATTTGCTGTAAAAGCCGCTCACACCGATCCAAGGCAAGACCCGCATCCTGTGTGTACCCCTCCCTCTGCCAGTCAGCTTTGAGGGAGGGGCATTTGTATACATATGGCTTTCATCCCACACTGTTGGACATATCACACACTTCCGAGGTGAGTGCAAAGCTGTCGTTCAGTAAGATTTTTATTGCAACGATGCTGATGCACACATCCCCGCCCTAAGGATAGGGGGCGGAAATGCTTCAACGATGAAAGGAAGCTTATGAAAGCCGTTGTTTTCGAACAATTCAACACCTTCCCCACTCTCAAGGAAGTGCCGGAGCCGACCCCTGGAAGCGGCGAAGTTCTGCTCAAGGTGGCTGGGGCAGGTTGCTGCCATTCCGACGTCTCCGTCTTCCAGGACTACACCCCAGAAACCGGGAGCCACACCAAGCCTCCATTCATTCTGGGGCACGAGACCACTGGTTGGGTCGAAGAGGTAGGACCCGATGTCACAGGCTTCAAGAAGGGTGATGCCTACATCGTCTATGGGCCCACCGGATGCGGTCACTGCCCTCACTGCGTGGCCGGCCAGGAGAACTACTGCTCCAGCGCCGCGAC
Organism: Bifidobacterium mizhiense; assembly: GCF_020884755.1. Lineage (GTDB taxonomy): Bacteria > Actinomycetota > Actinomycetes > Actinomycetales > Bifidobacteriaceae > Bombiscardovia > Bombiscardovia mizhiensis. The sequence continues at coordinate 305,793 of NZ_BPWE01000001.1, forward strand.
CAATAAGTCACTGGCCCTGGGTTTGGGTCGCGACGGCGGCATGGCCGAATACATGACTGTCCCTGCCCGCAACCTGGTACCCCTGGGCGATGCGGATCCAATCGGTGCAGCACCCCTGGCTGACGCTGCCCTGACTCCCTACCACGCCATCCGGGCTGCCATGCCCCACCTGAACGGCGGCGGAAAGTACGCTCTGGTCATTGGCCTGGGCGGACTGGGCCAGATCGCCATTCAGATTCTGCACGCTCTGACCGGCGCTACCGTGATTGCCACCGATACCAAGCCGGAGGCTCTGGCCAAGGCTGAGGCCAAGGGTGCCATTCCCGTTATGAGCGACGAGCACCAGGTGGAGAACATCAGGAAGATCACCCATGGCGAGGGCGTGGATGCTGCCTTCGATTTCGTGGGTGTAGCCCCGACCATTGCTGCCGCACAGGCTTCAGGCGGCCCGGGATCCCGGGTGACCGTGGTCGGCATCGCCGGCGGCAAGGCGGAATACGACTGGTACTCCAAGCCCTGGGAGCAGGAGCTGCTTGGCGTTTACTGGGGCTCCATCCCTGAGCTCTACGATGTGGCCAACATGTATCGCAACGGCCAGATCGAGACCGAGATCGAAACCTATTCGCTGGACAACGCTCTGGACGCCTACCACAAGCTGGTCGACAACAAGCTCTCGGCCAGGGCTGTTGTAGTTCCCCACACCAAGGCTTGATTTTCCCTCGAATGTAGACGGAGAAGCGGCTTATCCGTTGACCGGATTTAAGCACAATCAGATTCATGTACTGACACCGTTCTTCGCCTACACGCGCTGATGGCCGGTCATGGTCTCGTCATGAAGACCGTGACCGGCCACAGCATCTCACCGAGTTCCCCCAAGCCTGCGTTATTTACAGTGCGTTCGATTGCGGAGCATCGCTCATTAGCAAGTGGGCCAAGAAAATACCCCTGCTGGATTCCAAGCTCATGGAACCGCCCAGCGAATCCACCAGGGAGTCGACAATACTGAGACCCAGACCTGTGCTTCTGATCTTGGTCCGTGATTGATCATCGGTCTGGAACCGTTCCATGAGCCTGTCCACATCGACGGCTCCGCCCTTGGTTTTGTTGCCGAAGTCCAGATGAATCCGCCCGTCTTCACCCTTGTGCAGGTCCACCCAGGCTGATTCCTCCGCATACTTGAGCCAGTTGCCGATCAGGTTCTGAATTATTCGACTCATCATGGTCTGGTCCGTCGTAATTTCCACACCAGTTTGGATTCTGGGCTCCACCGTGACTGACCGCGCAGTCAAAGAATCGAAAGCGTTGAAGAGCTCCTGTTGAACCAGTTCCGATAGGTTCACCCTGGTCAGATCCAGGCTCACGCTCTTCTCCTGTATCAGATTGAAATCCATCAGGTAATGAAGATAATGATCCACCGACTGCAGGTTGTTGAGGATCTTGCCCAATTGCTTCTGATCAGCCGATCCCTCCTTGAGCAGCTGGGCGTATCCCCTGGCCACGGTCAAAGGGGTCTTGATGTCATGGGTTAGGTTGGTCAGCATCTGCCGGACTTGCTTGTTCTGCTCAGCCTGGGTGATCTGCAGTCGTCTGGTCTTGTTCAGAACGGCGTTGATCCTATCTGCCAGAGTGCGGATGAGCCCGATATTGGACCCTGTGGTTACCAAGGCATTGGTGTCGGCATGGTTGATGAAATCCAGATCATCACTGATCCGCTTGAGGTCGGCAGTCAGCATTATCAGGCCAATCGCCAAGGCGAGGGCGACAAGACCCAGAACAAGTGCAACCACCTTCACGGATTCACCTCCGACGACCCCTTATTCATCGTTCTTCCTTCCATCCGAATTCAAACCAAGCGAACGCCGATGCCCCAGACCGACACGATGTAGCGCTGACTGCCGGCATACCTGTTCAAACTGGTCCGCAAGGTGCTCAGATGCACATTGAGAGTATTCTCAGCATTGATGTATGGCTGGTTCCAAACCTGCCTATAGAGGTCCTCCTTCTCGAAGACCCGATGCGGATGGTCCATCAGAAGCTCAAGAATGGCGAATTCCTTGCGGGCCAGATCGACCCGGTGCCCATCAACGCTGACCGTGTGCTCCATCCGGTCCAGCTCGATCCCCTGGAAACAAATCTTGGCATCGGATTTACCTGCTGCATCCGCGCCCGCTTTCAGCGCTCCGGATTGGCGCAGCTGAACTTGGACGCGAGCGCGGAGCTCGTCAATGTCAAATGGCTTGGTCACATAATCATTGGCGCCCTGCTCCAGGAGGCTGACGGTCCTGGTCTTGTCCTGGATGGCCGTGAGGATGATGACCGGCACCGATGACATACGCCGAATGGCCTTGAGTACGCTGTCCCCGGTGACTACGGGGAGCATCAGATCCAGAAGAATCAGGTCGGGTTCCTCCTGCTGGAAGCGAGCCAAGGCCTGGGCACCCGTCGTCGCCTGGATGATTCGGTAGGTCCCTCCCAACACATCCTTGAGCAGGGACTGGATGTCCTCCTGATCCTCCACGACCAGAATCGTCGGCATACTTTCTTCCTTTCGCAGGTCACTCTCATGTTACTGAAGCCGCCTAACGATGCCGATCTCGCCCAATCGGATTTATGAAATTCTTAATGATTTCTTGGCCAAGCACTTAAGAAAGGCATTTTAGATTCTCTGATAGCGACACAAAGAAAGGAACTCCATGGACGATGCCATTCTGGATATCAGCCATGTCAGCAAACGGTTCGGCCGCTTCCAGGCACTGGACGATCTCAGCCTCTCCATAAACAAGGGCGAGATCTACGGGCTGATCGGCGAGAACGGCGCTGGCAAAACCACCCTGATGCGTCTGATCACCGGACTGTCCCCCATACAAAAGGGGAGCATAAGGCTGATGGGGCACACGATTGGCAAGAACAGCCGGATACTAAGCAGGATAGGCTCAATCATTGAGGCCCCGGCTGCCTTCAAAAAACTCACCGTCAGCCAGAACATGAAACTGACAGCCATCCAGCACGGGCTGGCCGACGGCAAGGCCATCGATCAGACCATCGACTTCGTCGGCCTGAGCGAAAAGGCCAAGACTCGGGCCGGTCACCTCTCTCTGGGCCAGCGTCAACGCTTGGGTCTGGCCATGGCCATCCTCACCCGACCCGATTTCCTGATTCTGGACGAGCCCATCAACGGCCTGGACCCGGCAGGAATCATGGAATTCAGAACACTCCTGGACAAGCTCAACAAGGAGCGCCAGACGACCATTCTCATCTCCAGTCACATTCTGAGCGAACTTTACCTGGTCTCCTCCCGGTTCGGATTCATCAGCCACGGCCGCCTGATCAAGGAGGTAGACAAGGATGAACTGGATCGGATCAATCAGAATGGACTGTTGATCGACGTGGACCAGAGTTCCAAGGCCGCCATGATCCTGGATCGCGAGGGAATCGGCCCCTTCCAAGTCCTTGACGACCATCAGATTCTGATCAAGCAGGGGAATCTGGAACCGGGCCCCATCAACAGACTTCTGGTTCAGGAAGGCATCCTGGTCAATCAAATCAACCAGCAGAAGGGATCGCTGGAGGAATATTTCGCAGATCTGCTGAACAAGGACTCTCAAGAGTCGAGGAGACAACAATGATTAACCAGATCAGGGCCGACTTTTACAGGCAGCGACGCTCCATCGGCATGTTGATTCTGCTGATTGCCACTGTGGCCCTCGGCATAGTGGCCACATGGTGCAAGACGACCATAGGAATTAGCACTGGGGGCGAAGAATACGATCATAAACTGGTGGAAATCGAAGGCCAAAGCTGGACCATCAGGACTGGCCTGCAAGTGGGTGTCGCCTCCGCCTCGTCTCTAATTTACTTTTACATCGCGGTCTTTGTTATCGTCATTGGTGCGGAATACAGCCAGCACACCTTGAAGAACACGCTGACATCGGGAATCTCGCGGATACAGTTCATCCTGGGCAAGTACGTGACCATCCTGACTGACATCATCCTTCTGACCCTGTGCTACTTCATCACTATTCTGCTGACCGGACTAGCCCTGGGAAGGAAGACTGGGGCCGGCTGGGGCATTTTGTGCAAGGATGTCGCTGTCATGACCCTATCAGTCAGCTTCTGCATTTCCGTCATCATCAGCCTGGGCATCGTCCTGTTGATCATTACCAAATCCCTGGTCATTCCAGCGGTGGTGATTGTGATATGGCCCATTCTGATCGGCATCGTGGAGTTCACTGCGAAATGGAAATGGCTGAAATACTTCGACTTCGTCGGGTTCGGCGAACAGATTGTCTTGAACACTCTGACGGCCGATCAGGTCTGGATCTATGCCGGAGTATCCGTGGGCGTGGTCCTGGTGGCTATCTTCGGGTCGGCTCTGATCATATCCAAGCAGGAAATCTAAGCCAGGTTAGACTGCACCTGTTCCGGCTCTTGATCGCTGACGGCCTGCACAGCCATATGGGCAAAGGCCCTGACGGAGGTATCCAGAGAATAATGTTCCTTGGCATGTTCGGCGTAGCGTCCGGACCAGACTGCAAGGGCATCAGGATGGTCTATCCACCAGTCGATTTGCTCAGCCAGGGACCGGGCCCTGCCGACCGGGAAGAGCGAGTGCTGCGTCAGGGCGAAGTGTCCTGCGGCACTCAGATCAGACTGGGCGATGATCGGGACTGCGCCGCAGGCCATCCCCTCCAGGACGCTGACGGATTCCAGATCCGCGATGGACGGGTGGACCAGCAGGTCGGCCTGCCTGAGCAGATCGGGCATGGTCGAGTTCTGATGGAATCCAATCGAAACCTTCATGCCGGCCAGCTGCCGGGCGGCTTCCGTTCTCAGGCACCGCTCCATGGGACCTGTACCTGCTATGGTCAAGCTGATCCTGTATTTGTTCCGGCACAAGGCCAGGGCACGGATCAGGGTCAGATGATCCTTTTCCCGAGCCAGCCTGCCGGAGGCCACGACCTGGATCAACCGACCGGATCGCTGCCTCTCGTATCGGTCACCAGGGTTGAACCTGGGCTGGTACCCGTTGGATATGACGTGCAGACGGGCCTTGTACCCATGCGAGCGCAGCAGGTCGGCCGTCAACTGGGTAGGAACGTGGATGTGCCCGACATGGTCGTAGAGCCAGAACCGAAAGAGCCGGTAGATGGCCGCATCTACCCCGGGCAGCCAGCGCAATGGGCCTGCGGAATAAGTGATGTTCTCAGGCTGAATGTGAAACCCTGCGGTCACCGGTATGCCCATGGACCTGGCCTGTGCCAGGGCGGCCCGGCCGAAGGCGAAGGGCTCATAAATATGGACCAGGTCAACACCGGTAAAGGCCCTTCGGAAAAGTTCCGGATCAGCACGAGCGAAGCTCATCTGCTGCCTGGCCGCCACACGGGAGACCAGAGGAATTCGATGCACTCGCGCCGGATACTCGGTCGATCCAACCCCCACCAAGCGGACCCTATGCCCCAGCGCTTCCAGACCCTGGGCGTATTGGATGGCGGAGTTGGAAGTCCCGTTGCCCCTGTTGCCAAAGGAGTCCAGAACCAGGGCCAGCGTCAGGCGCTTAGGATCCCTCATCAGCCTTCCCCCTGCTGTTCATCATTAGCAGCTTTGGGTCGGACCAAAAAAGGGCGACGACCCGATTGCACCCACTATTAGTAGGAGAAGGCCGGGACGGCCGCCCCACGGTAGTAGCGGTTGATGGCATCAGCCACATATCGACTGTGGTAGGCGGAAACCAGGGACTTGTAGGCGGGGTCGTTCTTGTCGACCTGCCTGGCCACGATGATGTTGACATAGGGGTGATTGGCTGGCGATTTGAGATCGCCGGGCACCTGGTAGATGGCATCCTGGATCTTCATGCCGGCATCCAGGATGAAATTGGTGTTGGTAATGCCGGCCGCATAGTCGGGCAGGACCTTGACGATTCCCGGCGGATCGACCTGGTCCAGGACCAGCCCGCGCGGGTTGTCGACGATGTCTTCAGGAACCGGCGTGGTGGCCTTGGGGTCTCGCAGACCGATCAGCCCGGCGCTGGCAAGCACCTTCAGGGACCGGCCCAGGTCGATGGGATCACTGGGAATGGCCAGCCGCTCGCCTCGCCCTATCTGGTCGACGCTCCGGTACTTCTTGGAGTACAGGTTGAGGGGTGAAATGTAGGTGTCGCCGATGGCGGCGAACCGGTATCCGTGCTGCTTGGTCTCCTGCTCCAGAAAGGCATAATGCTGGAAGGCGTTCAAGTCGATCTCCCCGTTGGCAAGCGCCTGATTGGCGTAACGCCCGTATTGGAAGGAGCGAAGCTTGATTGTTATGCCGGCCCGGCGCTGGTCCAACTCGTGCTGAACAGCCTTCCAGATCTCCTCATCAGCATCGCCCACCAGGCCGATGCTGATCTCCCGCTGGCCGCGCTCGGGCTGGTTGACCTTGACATAGGCCACGCCCATCAGGACGGCGACCACCAGGATGACGACCGAGACAGCCGCCAGCTCTCGCTTGGCCCTGGTTCTTCTGGTGCTCATATCCGTCCTCCTTCATTGCTGGAACCTATCGCATCAGGAAACCTTGAATGCCGGCAGGCAGGCGCCCTTGTAGACACGGACGATGGTGTCGGCTACGGGCTTGGAATGATAGGCGCGCACCACTGCGGCGTAGGTGGGGTTGTCACGCTGATCCTTGGTGGTGACGATGATGTTGATGTATGGCTTGTTGGCCGGGTTCTGCAGGTCGTAAGGAACCTCGTGGATGGCATCATGCACGCTGCGCCCTGCATCGACCACGAAGTTGGCATTGGTGACCCCGCCCGCATAGTCGGGCAGCAAGTTGAGGATGCCGGCCGGATCCACCTGCTCGATACTCAGATGCTTGGGATTGTCCACCACATCCTCAGGCAGCGGGTTGGTGGCCTTGGGGTCGCGCAGCCCGATCAGCTTGGCATCGGCCAGGACCTTCAAGGCCCGGCCCATGTTGGTGGCGTTGTTGGGGATGGCCACCCGGTCGCCGTCCTGGAACTGCGAGGGCTTGGCATAGCGCTGCGAGTAGAGGTTCATGGGCGAGATGTAGGTATTGCCAAGCACGGCCAGCTGGTAATGGTTGGTCTTTACATCGTCCTCCAGGTAGGCATAGTGCTGGGCTGCGTTGAAATCCACCTCGCGGTTGGACGTGGCCTGGTTGACGTAGATGGCATCCTGGAAGGGCTTGAGCTCGATCCTGATGTGCTCACCCCGCCGATCCAGCTCTGCCTGGACGGCCTTCCAGATCTGATCGTCCGAGCTGCCGATGACGCCGACCTTGACGACCTTGACATCGGCACCCACCTGGTTCAGACGGACATCGGTACCGACCACCAACGCCAGCAGGAGGACGATGACCAGGCTGAGCGCCGCCAGCTGGATCTTGGCTTTGTTCTTTTTGCCGACGCGACTACGACCGACCACGATAATCTGACCTTTCCCGGGTTGCTCAGTGTTCGACGACCTCGGCCAGAAGCCGGCCGAACAGTTCGATCAGGGCGATGAAGATGACCAGCACGATGATGGTGGCGATGGTCACGTCATTCATGGACCGCTGGTAGCCCAGACGGATGGCGAAGTCGCCCAGACCTCCGCCGCCCACGATGCCCACGGTGGCGGTCTCGCCCACCAGGCTGACGATGGTGATGGTGGTCACCCGGATGATGGAGGGGATGCCCTCACGCAGGTAGACGTGCCAGATGATCTGCCAGGTGGTCATGCCCATGGACTCCGCCGCCTCGACATACCCAGGATCCAGACCGGCAAGGGCCGACTCGATCTGTCGGGAGAAGAAAGGCGTGATGCCCACGACCAGGGGGAAGATCGCCCCCTTGGGCCCGATGGCCGTGCCCATGAGCATCCTGGTCACCGGCACCAGGGCCGCCGCCAGAATGATGAAGGGGATGGAGCGGAAAAGGTCGATCAGCTTGTCCAGGATAGTGAAGACCAGGCCGTTGTGGCGGATGCCGTCACGTCGGCTGATGATCAGCCCCACCCCGATGACCAGGGCCAGCAGGAAGGAGATCACCCCGGAGACGCCGACCATGACCAGGGTCTGAACCATGCTGCTGAAGAACTCCGGCAGCCGGCTCATGACGTTGGGGAACCAGGCGGTAAGCAGGGACGTCATGACTTGAGAACCTCGATTCCGATGTTGCGCGAGCGCAGGTATTCCATGGCCTGGCGGATGTTTTCAGCGTCGCCGCCCACTGTGACCACCAGACCGCCCAGGGGCGCACCCTCCACCACATCGATATCGCCGAAGATGATGTTGACGTCCAGGTTGTAGCGACGGCTGATGGTGGAGACCAGGGCTTCGGAGACCTCCTTGGAGACATAGGACATGCGCATGAGGATCTGCCCCGGCTCCAGGGCCACCAGGGGCGAATCGGCAGCCATCAGATCCTTGACCTTGTCCAGGTTGGAGGTGGTGGCCACGAAGGATTTGGTCAGCTGGGCCTTGGGATCTGCAAAAACATCGAAGACCCTGCCCTGCTCCACGATGACGCCCTGGTCGATGACCGCCACCCGGTTGCAGATCTGCCGGATGACCGACATTTCATGGGTGATCATGACCACGGTGATGCCCAGCTGGTCGTGCAGGTCGCGGAGCAGCTGAAGAATGGAGCGCGTGGTGGTCGGATCCAGTGCGCTGGTGGCCTCGTCGCTGAGCAGGATATCCGGTTCGTTGGCCAGGGCTCGGGCGATGGCCACCCGCTGCTGCTGGCCGCCGGAGAGCTCGGCGGGATAGTGGTCGGCCAGCTCGGTCAGCCCTACCAGTTCCAGAAGCTCGGACACCCGGGCCCGTCGAGATGCACGGTCGCGGCCGCTCCCCCGCAGAGGCAGGCCCACATTGTCGGCCACCGTTCTGGAGGGCATCAGGTTGAAATGCTGGAAGATCATGCCGGTGCGACGCCTCAGGTCCCTCAGCTCGGCCGGAGCCAGATCCTTGACCTCGCGGCCGCGGACCTTGACGCTGCCCGAGTCGTAATCCTCCAGCCCGTTGATGCAGCGGACCAGCGTGGACTTGCCCGCCCCGCTCAGACCAATGATGCCAAAAATATCCCCAGTCTCGACGGTCAGATCAATGTCGGCCAGTGCCGTCTTGTCTTCGTCGTCGTCGCTGTGATAGGTCTTGGTCAGGTGCTCCATCCGCACCGCCGGTGTCCGCTCGCTCACGTTCCCGCCTTCCCTGGTCGACTGCCTGACATGGTAATCGTCCCGGCGGCCAGTGGACAAGAAGGCCTCTATAGATGTCATTTATAGGCATGTATCGATAACCCGCCTGCTTGGTCGATGGGTCGGTGGCAGAATATGGGTATGAGCGCATCCGGTCAGCAGCGGATTATCAACACCATCAATCCCGGGGAGCGGCCGTTCGGCTCTCCTCTGGGGCCAAGACCTACACGAGTCCTTCTCCTAGGAGCCGGCGAACTCGGCCGCGAGATAGCCATCAGTCTGATGCGGCTGGGTGCCTGGGTTGGCGCGGCGGACTCCTACCCTGGCGCACCGGCCACCCAGGTGGCCCATGCGGGCTACCAGGTGAAAATGAGCGATCCCCAGGCTTTGGAGGACCTGATCGACAAGGTCCACCCCGATTTGATCGTGCCTGAAGTGGAGGCCATCGCCACAGACCGCCTGGTCGGTGCCGCGGCCCGGGGCATCCAGGTAGTGCCTGCCGCCCCCCTGGCGGCCATGTGCATGGATCGCAGGGCCCTGCGCGTCTTCGCCCACGAACAGGCAGGCCTGCCCACTACCCCCTACCGATTCGCCGACTCCCCCGAAGAGCTGGCCAGCGCGGCGGACCAGGTGGGCTACCCCTGCATGGTCAAACCCCTGATGAGCTCCTCCGGCCACGGACAGACTCTGGTGCGAAGCAGGGAGGGTTTGTCTCAAGCCTGGAATTCGGCACTGACCCAAGGCCGGGCAGCCACCAGGCACCAGGGCAAGGCCGAGGTCATCGTGGAAGCCCTGGCCCCCCTGGCCCATGAGCTGACGGTTCTGACCGTGGCCTCCTGCGCCGGCGTGGCCACCTGCACGCCCATCGGCCAGCGTCAGGAGGACGGGGACTACCGCCTCTCCTGGCAACCGGCGGATCTGAATCCTGACATCCTGCAGCAGGCCCGGAGCATGGCCACCCGGTTGGTTGAGGCCATGACCTCCCTGGCCCGCCAGAGCGGCGAGACCGGTTGGGGGATCTACGGTGTGGAGATCTTCGTCCTGCGCGACGGCTCCCTGCTCTTCAACGAGGTGGCGCCGCGCCCCCATGACACCGGCATGGTGACCATGATCTCCCAACGGCTGAGCGAGTTCGACCTTCACGCCCGGGCCATCCTGGGCATTCCCGTCCACCAGGAGGATCTGGCCCTGAATCTGCCGGAGGGCACCTGCGCGGTCAGCCGACCCATCCTGGCCAGAGGCCAGGGACCGGTCAGCTTCCAAGGCCTGCCGCAGGCCCTGGACCACCCTGGCACCGACCTGCGCATCTTCTCCAAGCCCGAAGTGCATGGCCTGCGCCGCATGGGCGTGGCCCTGGCCTTGGGGCCGGATCTGCAGACCGCCACCGAACGCGCTGAAGCCGTGGCCAGCGATCTGAAACCGCGGGTGGGCGCGGGGATGTAACCCGGGCTTGCTATGGTGGTCGTGTCCCAAGCAGTGCAGAAGTTTCCAATTCGCAACAAACTCGAGGAAGGCGAACAGTGGAAAAGTTGGGAATGCGCTATCAAGGCAAGGCCAAGAAACTGTACGAGACGGATGACCCGGACATACTCTGGGTTGAGTACACTGACCAGGCCACCGCGGGGAACGGGGCCAAGAAGGCCAATATCGAAGGCAAGGCCAGACTGAACAACAGGATCACCACGGTGATATTCTCCCTGCTGGCCCGCCGGGGTATCCCCAGCCACTTCGTACGCAGCATCTCGGATACCGAACAGCTCAACCGCCGGCTGGACATGTTCCCGCTGGAGATCGTCATGCGCAACCGGGCCGCAGGCTCCTTCGCCCAGCGGTACGGAGTTGCGGAAGGTACGGCCTTGAAGCAGCCGGTGCTGGAATTCTTCTACAAGTCCGATCCTCTGGATGATCCGTTTATCAACCGGGACGACATTCTGGCCCTGGGACTGGCCACCGAGCAGGATCTGGACATCATCGCAGCAAAGACCCGGGAGATCAACGGGGCCCTGACCAGCATCTTCCGCGCCATCAACGTGGAGCTGGTGGATTTCAAGATCGAAATGGGCAAGACCGGATCGGGCATCATCCTTCTCGGCGACGAGATCACCCCCGACACCTGCCGGCTCTGGGCCATCGGCAACAATCATGACGGCCAGGTCACCCACCTGGACAAGGACATCTTCCGCAGGGACCTGGGCAGCATCATTCCGGCTTATCAAACCATTCTGGATGGGCTGACCGAATTGGAGGAGCGCGAAAGCCAATCGAACAGCTGAATCGGTGGACCCGGAAGCGAGCATATCGCCTCCGGGTTTTTCATTGGTCCCCAACCAGTCCATCGCGAAAGGATCCATTGTGCTCTTCCGTGTCTATACCGAGAAAAAGCGGGGCTTCGACCAGGCCGCCGACAGGCTTGCCCAACAGCTGCGTACCCTGCCGGGTGTGCATGGGCTGACCGGCCTGCGCATGCTCAACCGCTACGATCTGGAAGGCATCGACGAAGACCTCTTCAAACGCTGCCTGCCCACGGTCTTCGCCCAGCCCCAGACCGACCTGGTGGCCACCCGACTGGAGCAGGCCCTACGCATGAAGGGCGACGGGGACCTGCCGCCACTGGACTCCCCCATGCTCTTCGCCGTGGCCCCCTTGCCCGGTCAGTTCGATCAGCGAGCCGACTCCGCGGCCCAGTGTATCCAGCTGATCGGCCAGGGCGCCCGCCCCCTGGTGGCCACGGCCACTGTCTATCTGCTCCAGGGCGACCTGAATGCCGAGCAGATTGAAGCCATCCGCAATTACCTGGTCAACCCGGTGGACTCACGGGTGGTAGGGCTGGAGCAGCCCAAGACCCTGGCCATGCCTGATGACAATCCGGATCCAGTGCCGGTATTGGACGGGTTCCGCGATCTGGAGGATCCTGAACTCGAAGCGCTGATTGACAAGCTGGACCTGGCCATGGATCTGCCGGATGTCCGCTTCTGCCAGGACCACTACCGCCAGGAAAAGCGGGATCCTACCCTGACCGAGCTCAAGGTGATCGACACCTACTGGTCCGACCACTGTCGGCACACCACCTTCAATACCAGGCTGGAGCGGATCGATGCAGACAACCCTCGAGTCCGGGCCACGCTGGAGCATTACCGGGCCATTCGCGCAGAGCTGGGCCGTCAGGACCGACCTGAATGCCTGATGGACATGGCCACCATCGGAGCCAAGTACCTGCAGAAGCGCGGCATCCTGAACGACGTGGACCAGTCCGAGGAGGTCAACGCCTGCACTATCCGGACCAAGGTCGACGTGGACGGCCAGGATGAAGACTGGCTCTTCCTCTTCAAAAACGAAACACACAACCATCCCACCGAAATCGAGCCCTTCGGTGGTGCAGCCACCTGCATCGGCGGAGCCATCCGTGATCCCCTGTCCGGAAGGGGCTACGTCTACCAGGCCATGAGGGTCAGCGGGGCAGCAGATCCCCGTCAACCGCTGGATCAGACCCTGCCCGGCAAGCTGCCCCAGAGCCGGATCGTCCGTCAGGCAGCCGATGGCTACTCCTCCTATGGCAACCAGATCGGGCTGGCCACCGGGCAGGTTCGGGAAATCTACCACCCCGGCTATGCGGCCAAGCGGATGGAGGTGGGCGCTGTAGTGGCCGCCACCCCAGCCGACCATGTGATCCGCCGCCAGCCCGCACCCGGCGATCTGATCATCCTGGTGGGCGGAAGGACCGGCCGCGATGGAATCGGCGGCGCGACCGGAGCCTCCAAGTCCCAGAACGAAGAAAGTCTGGAACGCTGCGGAGCCGAGGTGCAGAAGGGCGATGCCCCTGAGGAGCGCAAGCTCCAGCGCCTCTTCCGTCGCCCGGAGGCAGCCAGGCTGATTGAGCGTTGCAACGACTTCGGAGCCGGCGGCGTTGCTGTGGCCGTAGGCGAGCTGGCGGACGGACTGGACGTGAACCTGGATCGGGTGCCGCTCAAGTACCAAGGGCTGGACGGGACTGAAATCGCCATTTCCGAGAGCCAGGAGCGCATGGCCGTGGCCCTGGCTGCCGAAGATGCGCCCGCCTTCATCGACTACGCCCGGCAAGAGGACCTTGAGGCCACCGTCATCGCCGAGGTCACCGAAGAACCCCGGCTGCTGATGACCTGGCGATCAGAGACCATCGTGGATATCCCCCGATCCTTCCTGTCCTCCAACGGCGCCCCTCACAAGGCCGATGCCCAGGTGACGGTTCCTGCTCCCTACCATGCCCCCTTCGAGGTCCAAGGCAGCCTGGATGCACGCATGAGGGCCCTGCTTGCGGACATCAATGTTTGCTCCCAGCAGGGTCTGGCTGAGCAGTTTGACTCCACCATCGGTGCAGGCACCGTCCTCATGCCCTTCGGCGGAGCCCGACAGCTGACACCGGCCCAGGCCATGGTGGCCAAGCTGCCCGTGGACGGGCACACCACCACCGCCTCGGCCATGGCCTGGGGATTCAACCCCTGGATCAGCAGCCAGGACCCTTACACCGGCGCTTACCTGGCCGTGGTTGAGAGCCTAGCCAAGCTGGTCGCCTCTGGCTTCAGCCGTTCCCGGGCCCACCTGAGCCTGCAGGAGTACTATCCCAAGCCCGGCGACGACCCCTGGCGCTGGGGCCTGCCGGTGGCCGGCGTCCTGGGAGCCCTCCAGGCCCAGCTGGATCTTTCCGTGGGTGCCATAGGTGGCAAGGACTCCATGTCCGGCAGCTTCGAGGACCTGGATGTGCCGCCCACCCTGATCAGCTTCGCCGTGGCCTTGGGACAGGCCAAGGATGCTATCTCCCCCGAATTCAAGGCAGCGGACCGCCAGGTCTATCTCTTGGCGCCCGATTACCAGGAGGACGGATTGCTGCCCGATCCGGAGAGCCTGCGGACCGTCATGGATCAGGTGGAGACGCTGATCAGCCAGGGCCTGTTGGATGCTGCAGCCACTCCGGGCTACGGATGCGTCGCCCAAGCCCTGATGGAAATGTGCCTGGGCAACAGGATCGGACTCGATCTGACATCAGACACTGCCATATCGGCGCTTTTCCGCCCCGCTTATGGAAGCTTCATCCTGGAGGCCTCAGGTCCGGAGCCCCTGTTCATTCAGGATTCCGGCCTGCATCTGCGCCTCCTGGGGCACACCCGGGAGGATTACCGCCTGCGCTGCGGCAGCGAGGACCTGGATCTGGCCGAGCTCGAGGAGATCCGCGCCAAAGGTCTGGAATCCGTCTTCCCATACCGAGGCCAAGGCGACCCGGTGCCGGCCATTGGACGCACCGACCGTGAACCCGGCAGGCCTGCAGCGCGCAGAACCAGGGGGACTGCCAAGACCACACATCCCAGGGTGGTCATGCCCGTCTTCCCCGGCACCAACTGCGAGTTCGACTCCGCACGGGCCTTCCAGTACGCTGGAGCCCAGGTGGATACCGTGGTCATCCGCAACTTAAATGCCGAGGATGTGACCGAGAGCTCACGCCGCCTGGCCCAGGCCATCCACAGCAGCCAGATACTCATGCTGCCCGGAGGCTTCTCCGGCGGCGATGAGCCCGACGGTTCGGCCAAACTGGTGGCATCCTTCCTGCGTTCGAACCAGGTTGCCGATGCCCTCCAGGAGCTTTTGCAGGACCGGGACGGGCTGGTTTTGGGCGTCTGCAACGGCTTCCAGGCGCTGATCAAACTGGGCCTGGTTCCCTATGGCAAAATCGTCACCGGCTCGCCCGAGGATCCCACCCTGGCCGTCAACGCCATCGGCCGCCATCAGAGCCGTCTGGTCCACACCCGGATCAGCTCCACACGCTCTCCCTGGCTGAGCGCCTGCCGGGTGGGCGATATCCACACCATGCCCATTAGCCATGGCGAAGGGCGGTTCGTGGCCGAGCCCGGCCTCCTGCGCACCCTGATCGACCGAGGACAGGTGGCCGCCCAGTATGTAGATGAGCAGGGCCGTCCCTCCATGGATCCGTTGGTCAACCCTAATGGATCCGAGATGGCCGTCGAGGCCATCACCAGCCCGGACGGCCGGGTGCTGGGCAAGATGGGCCACACGGAGCGCAGCGGCCCCGACCTGTACCTCAATGTGCCCGGAAAACGTACGCAGCCGCTCTTCCAGTCGGGAGTGGACTACTTTGCCGCCTAGGGGAAAGGACGTAGACCATGTCGTTGGAGCTTGAAGGCATCCACGAGGAATGCGGGATCTTCGGGGTCTGGGGCCACCCCGACGCCGCCCGGCTGACCTACTTCGGCCTGCACGCCCTGCAGCACCGCGGCCAGGAGGGTGCCGGCATCGTTTCCAACGACCAAGGGCACCTGATCGGGCGGCGAGGTCTGGGTCTGCTGACTCAGGTCTTTCCTGACGAATCCAGCCTGACACCGCTGACCGGGAACCGGGCTGTTGGTCATGTCCGCTACGCCACGACCGGTTCAGGATCCATCGAGAACATCCAACCCTTCGTCTTCCGCTTCCATGACGGGGACATAGCCCTGGCCCACAACGGTAATCTGACCAACTGCAACAGCCTCAAGGCACAGCTGGAGGATCAGGGGGCCATCTTCCATTCCAACTCCGACACCGAGGTGCTCATGCACCTGATCCGGCGCAGCCCTGAAAAGGACTTCATGGCGGCGCTCAAGCAGGCCCTGCGCCAGGTCCATGGCGGCTTCGCCTACCTGCTAATGACCGAGGACGCCATGATCGGCGCCATGGATCCCAACGGCTTCCGCCCCCTCTCCCTGGGCCAACTGCCAGGAGGGGCCTATGTCCTGGCCTCTGAGACCTGCGCCCTGGACCTGGTCGGCGCCACGCTGGTGCGGGACATCGGCCCTGGCGAGATCGTCCGGGTGGACGACTCGGGCTACAGCATCGAGCGCTATACCGATCAGACCTGCCTATCCATCTGCTCCATGGAGTTCATCTACTTCGCCAGGCCCGACTCCAATATTTATGGGGTCAACGTCCACTCGGCACGCAAGCGGATGGGGGCCAGACTGGCCCGCGAGGCCCCGGTGGATGCCGACATGGTCATCGGGGTGCCCAACTCCTCCCTGTCCGCCGCCTCAGGATATGCCGAGGCGGCCGGGCTGCCCAACGAGATGGGGCTGATCAAGAACCAGTATGTGGCACGCACCTTCATCCAGCCCAGCCAGGCCATGCGTGAACAGGGCGTCAGGATGAAACTGGCGGCTGTACGCGGCGTTGTAGCCGGCAAACGGGTGGTGGTCATCGACGATTCCATCGTCCGAGGCACCACTTCGCGCAGAATCGTCCGCCTGCTCCGGGAGGCCGGGGCCAGCGAGGTGCACATGCGCATCGCCTCCCCGCCCCTGCGCTACCCCTGCTACTACGGCATCGACATCCAACGAACCTCCGAGCTGATCGCCGCCAAGAAGTCCGTGGAGCAGATCAGAGAAGCCATTGGAGCCGATTCCCTGGCCTATCTGAGCCTGGACGGTCTGGTGGAATCCATCGGCCTGGGCCGTGATGCGCCCTATCAAGGGCTCTGCGTGGCCTACTTCAATGGAGACTACCCAACGCGGCTTGACGACTACGAACAGGGCTTCCTGGCCTCGCTGACCCCAGAGGACCGGGCCCGGCTGGAAGCTTCCAAGGGATCCTACGGGCTTGACATGCCTGCAGGCTCGAGGCAGGGAGCCGACCAATCCATTGAACACTAGCGAAGAACAGAACAGACAGGGCATAGAAAGGGGCAGCCATGCCGAAGGCATATGAGCAGGCTGGGGTATCGGTAGAGGCCGGATACGAACTGATCGACAGGATCCGCTCCCACACAGCCAGAACACGTAGGCCGGGCGCCGGCGATATCGGCGGCTTCGGCGGCGACTTCGACCTGTCTGCACTCAATTACCGCCACCCAGTCCTGGTTTCAGGCACTGACGGCGTGGGCACCAAGCTGATGGTGGCCCGGGAAGCCGGCCGTCATGACACCATCGGTCAGGACTGCGTGGCCATGTGTGTCAATGACATCATCGCCCAGGGGGCCGAGCCGCTGATCTTTCTGGACTACATCGCCTGCGGGCACAACGATCCGGCTCTGCTGGAGCAGGTGGTCAAGGGCGTGGCCGACGGCTGTGTCCAGGCTGGAGCCGCCCTGGTAGGCGGGGAGACCGCCGAGATGCCCGACATGTACCAGCCCGACGAATATGATCTGGCCGGATTCACCGTGGGTGTGGTCGAACGGGAGTCCCTGGTGGATGGTTCGGCCATCAAGGAAGGCGACCAGCTGATCGGTCTGCCCTCCTCTGGCGTCCACTCCAACGGCTTCTCCCTGATTCGTCAGGTCCTGCTGGACCAGGGGGGCATGAAGCTGGAGGATCGGCCCTACCAGCTTGACGGACGAACCCTGGGAGAGGAACTGCTGACCCCCACCCGTATCTACGTCAAGGCCTTGCGCCCGCTCTTCGCCTCTGGCCTGCTCAGGGGCGCAGCACACATCACCGGCGGCGGCTTCGTGGAGAAGGTGCCGCGAATCCTGCCCGAGGGACTGGCCGCCAGCTTTGACCTGAATGCCTGGAAGGTGCCGCCCATCTTCACCATGATCGAAGAGATGGGCAGGGTCGACCATCTGGAGATGTACAACATCTTCAACATGGGCATTGGGATGGTTCTGGTGGTTTCCCCTGACCAGCTGGACCAGGCCCGTGCAGTCCTGGATGAGGAGCAGGAACCCTACGCTCTGATCGGACAGGTGACAGATGCTCAAAACGGCCAGCAGGTCATCCTTAACGACAACGGTCGTCAGTAATAGCGAGAGGAGCCCATCATGGCGGACAAGGTACTGGTCATCGGGTCGGGAGCCAGGGAGCACGTTATCGCCACCACCCTGCTGTCCGGACCAGGAGTGGATCGGGTCTGGTGCGCCCCGGGCAACCCGGGTATGGAGCCGGACGGCATCAGCCTGCTGCAAGAGGATTCCTCGCAGCCAGAAAAACTGATCGCTGCAATACGCGAGCTTGGAATCGACTGGGTCTTCGTTGGACCCGAGGCTCCTTTGACGGCTGGATTGGTCGACGAACTACAGGCTGCCGGCATTCCAGCCTTTGGACCTACCAAGGCAGCGGCCCGCATCGAGGGATCCAAGGGCTTTGCCAAGGACCTGATGCGCAGGCATGGGATTCCTACCGCTGACTATGCGGTCTTTCATGACTTGGACAGCGCCAAGTCCTATGTGCACTCGCACGGCGCCCCGGTCGTCATTAAAGCTGACGGGCTGGCAGCCGGCAAGGGTGTGACGGTGGCCGCCGACCTTGACCAGGCCATACAGGCCCTGGATGACATCTTCATCGATCATAAGTTCGGGCAGGCAGGTGCCCAGGTGGTCATCGAGGATCAGCTGGTGGGTCAAGAGTGCTCGCTCATGTGTTTCGTCAGGGGCGAGCAGTTCTGGCCTATGCCCCTGTCACAAGACCACAAACCAGCCTATGACGGGGATCGGGGTCCCAACACCGGCGGCATGGGGGCTTACTCCCCTCTGCCGCAGTTCGGTCCAGAACTGACCCAAAAGGCCTTGGACACCATCGTGGCCCCCACCGTCCGGGCCTTGGCCCAGGAAGGCAATCCCTTCACCGGTGTCCTATACACGGGATTGATGGTCACCGACAAAGGCCCTCAGGTCGTCGAATTCAATGCGCGACTGGGTGACCCGGAGACCGAGGTGGTGTTGCCCGCCCTGACCAGCGACCTGGGCACAGCCATCCGCGCGCTGATGGAGGGCGGAGAGCCACAATTCACCTGGGACGAATCCCACAGCCGCCTGGGTGTGGTCCTGGCAGCCCAGGGCTATCCCGGCAATCCCAAGACCGGTGTGCCTGTGCCCTTGATCGCCCCGGAGCAGAACCTCAGAGCCTACTATGCCGGAGTGTCCGGCTCAGCCTCAACTGGTCTGACGTCCTCCTCGGGAAGGACCGCACTGGTGGTGGCTCAAGGAGACGACCTGGCTCAGGCAGCCCACCGGGTCTATGACCGGCTGGACGGATTGTCGATGCCGGGCCTCTTCTATCGGCACGACATCGGCCACCGCGGTCTGGATGCCTAATTAGCCGAGCTGGTCGTGCTCTCGCTGTCCTTATCCTGGGTTTTCTCCTCGAGGCGGGCTTGTTTCTTGGCCTCTTCCTTGGCCTGACGCTCCATTTCGGCCTTCTGCCGGGCGGCATCCGAGCGGCGGGTAGGCGTGGTGTTGAAGCCAGTCCCCTGCAGGTAGTGCTTGCCGGCCATGATGTCGTACTGGATCAGCTTGTAGTCGTTCAGGAGCTGTCGAGTGGCCTTGTCGAAGTCTCCGGCATTCATGGGCTGGCCCTGGGCATTCAGATAGTTGGTCTGCCCTGCCGGTATTCTATTCCAGTCCTGGATCTGGTTGGCCACCGGAGGCTCGATGGCGCTGATCTTGTCGTGTAGCTCGGTCAGGAAGGCCGTAAAGGGCGAGACCTTGGCATCCATGTGCTCGGCCGCCTGGGCCTGGAAGAAGTTGGGCGAGGAATAGGCACTGTTGCTTACCTGCGTTCCCGAAGCATTCGAAGCTTTGTTAGACCAGATAAAGTAATCGGTCAGATGCAGGGCCAAAGAGTTGCGCTCGTCCCAGCTCGCCGTGCCATAGATGCCAGGCAGGTGATCCCCGTAGAAGACCACGGTGACCGGCTTGCTCTGGGAATCGAGGCTGTTCAGGAAATCGGCAGTAGCCTGATCGCTCAGGCTGACCCCCTTGGCGTAGGTGCGTATTGACTGCATCTCATCGTCGCCCAGGGGTCTGCTGGGGTCGGATGAACTGACCGAGAAGCCGTTGCCGTCATACCAGTCGTTGTAGGGCATGTGGTTCTGCATGGTGATGACCTCGACGAACTGGTTGCCCCTGTCGTCGCCCATCTGCTCCAAGGCGGATTCGTAAGCGGAGCGATCCCCCACATACTGGCTGCGGTCGATGCGGTCCTGGTGGGCTATCTGGTCAGGGCCAGTCAGCGAATAGAAGTGCGAGAAGCCGAACTTCTTGTAGTTCTCGGCCCTGGAATACATGGAGGACTCGTAGGGGTGGAAGGCCAGGGACCTGGATGGCGTCCCCCAGGCCTGATTGACCGTGGGTATCCAGTTCAGGTGAGGGATGACCTGCTGATAGGGGGAGGTCAGCGAGGGATCGAAGTTGGCCATGGACAGGCCGGTCATGGCCTGGAACTCCAGATTGGCCGTTCCCCCGCCATAGCCGGAGGAGAGCATGAGCCCGCTGGTGGTGCCCTCCTTGATGGATCTGATATGAGGCATGGGGTCCTGGTTGAGCGCGACGCCCGGCACCCGTGTGGGATCCGAGAACGACTCGGAGAGGATGTAGACCAGGCTCGACTCATTCATATAGGACTTACGGTCATGGTTGATGCGGTCCGCCGAAAGCTGATAGCGATGGGCCAGAGACTGCATGGTGGCGCGGCTGTATCCTGCGGGCTGGTCCATGACCTTGGGCCGCAGCTGCCGGGAGAATGACACGAAGACCCCGTTGCGCTGGGCGTCATAGACCGAGTCCCACATGGAGGGTTTGTCGCCCATGAACTGCGAGAAACGATAGGCGGGACTGCCGTAGGTGCCCACAGTAGACATGAACACCGCCACCACCAGCACCGGAACAAGAACACCTGCTGTACGGAGTCCCGCACCCAAAGGCTTGTTGCCAGTGGCCACCGGACGGCCGCGACGGGCATCCATCCGCGTTACCACCCAGCAAAGCACGCCGAGGACGATCAGGGCCACGACGCCTAGCCCGATCATGATCAGGGACCGGGCCGGCAGGAAGGAAACCAGGTTGGCCGCATCAGCATGGAGGAAATCCAGGTCCGAGGGCAGGACGGCCTCATACCGTGCACGCACCTTGAAGCGTTCGATAACCGCTATGACCGCGCAGATGGCCAGGATCAGCCCTGATGCCGCCCAGAAGCGATTGGTCAGGTAGGTCAGAGCCAGGTAGACCAGGCCCACAGCCAGCATGTTGAGCACCAGGACGAACCGACGCTGGGTCCACATGGCCGAGATGAAGCCCCAGAATCCGATCAGCGGGTTGGACAGCTCGACGCGGGAGCTGTTCAGGGAGACCCCCCACTGCAGGATGCCCACCGACAGGAAGTCAATCAGGATGAAGGCGAGCAGGTAGACCCACCCGCGTACCCGAAGACGTCCGGTCATGTTCTGCATCCAGGATGTCCACCGGCCGGGCTGACGCTTACGATCCTTCACCGCATACTCCTGACTTTGGCGATTGGGCCCACTGGGCCTTTACCCATACCTGTGCCATTGTTCCCATCAAGGACGACAAGCCCCACGAAAACACCCCTTAGCGAACATCAAGCGCAAGCGGACTCATCAGGCCTTGGCGCCCGGCACCTGCTGGACCAGGGCACTGATCCAATCCTCCAGGTTCCGGTACTTATCGGGGCGCTGCTCGCTGACCTCGAACACCGGCACATGGGCCTTGCGAGCCTCAGCAGCCAGCTCCTTGGAGGTTCGATTGACTTCTTGGGTGTTGAGGACCAGCATGTCCAAGCGTCCGGATGCCAGCAAATGACGGAAGGCCACCAGGTCCTCAGGCGAGGGCTCGCTCTCGTTGGCGGCCGCCCGCAGGTACCCCTCTGGGGTCAGATCCTCCATGCCCAGATCATGGCAAAGGTAGTAGGCAGCCGATTCCGTGGCCGCGTAGTGCCGTCCCTGGGTGTGCTTGCGCGCATCGGCAATCTGATCGTCCAGCCGGGCCTGCCGACCCTGCCAGTCCTGGTAGGCCTTGTCGAAGCCAGCCGCTCGGTCTGGACGCAACTGCCTGTAGGCCTCATGCACAGCCTTGGCAGCTGCTCTCCTGCCCTGGGAGGAAAACCAGAGATGGGGGTTGTCGCCAGTCTTGCGCCCTGATGCCTTGGATACGTCCACCAGCTTGGCCTGCCCGGTTTCCGCGGCCTTGGCAGCCCAGTCGTCGATGCCGGCCCCGTTGACGATGACCAGATCTGCACGACTGATCCGGGCGATGTCCGCCGTCGTCGGCTCATAGTCGTGGGCATCAGTCGAGGTGTTGCTCAGAATGGTATCCACCCG
This sequence comes from Bifidobacterium mizhiense, assembly GCF_020884755.1. Lineage (GTDB taxonomy): Bacteria > Actinomycetota > Actinomycetes > Actinomycetales > Bifidobacteriaceae > Bombiscardovia > Bombiscardovia mizhiensis. Next base: position 328,037 of record NZ_BPWE01000001.1, read on the forward strand.
GGCCTGGTCGCCGCCCAGGTCCACAGCCAGGGACTGCCATTGGTTGATGCTGGCCACCACCTGCAGAGGGGCAGATCCTGTGGACGACGAGGATGATTCGCTCTTGCCGCAACCTGTCAGACAGGTCAGCAGAGTCAGTCCGGCCAGGAGGGCGGCGACCAAGGTACGGGTCCGGCGGAGGCGTGGGCTGCTGGCATGCATGAATGGGTGGTTCCTTCCTGGCGACGGCACTGGACGGACCTGTCGCCAGGCCCGCCGACCGTTACTGAGATTGATTATCAATAAATCTACCATAGACGAACCCATGACCGGAAGCTATAGAGGCGGTCTGGGCGAGAATGCGAGAATGAATGGCTGTTCAAATGGCAGCCGTGCGACCGGACACTCCCTATACTGAACTGCGGATGTATTTTGGTTGGAAGGAATGGTATGGGTGCATGGCTGGCAAAGGTCCATCTGACCCAGGGGTGGCTGCCTGCGTCAATATTTTCGCTGACGGCCCTGGCCCTGATCGTGCTGGCGCTGACCGGACTGACGCATGGACGCTGGCGGACCCTGCTGCGCCAAGCGGCCATTGCCCTAGGCATAGGAGGCCTAGGGCTGTTGGCCACCTGGCTGGTCTCCGACGTCTTCATGCTCTTCGGCGTCTCCCTGGGCTGGATGGTCATCATCAGCGTGGCCTTGGGATTTCTCGCAGTGGGGTTTGCCGTCTGCATCCTGATCACTGCCCGGGGCTGGCGCCGCGTCCTTGCCGCCCTGACCGTCCTGCTCTGCCTGCTTTCCACCGGGCTTCGAGTGGATATCATCTACGGGGAGTTCACCACTCTGGGGTCCCTGTTCAGCGTCTCCCTCTACCCCGACTACAAAGACCATAAGACAGCCAGACCGGCCATGAGCGTGGCACAGTGGCGATCCTTGGCCTCACGGGGCGAACTGCCCTCGCATCCCAGCGTCGGCCGCTCCTACAGCATGCGCATCCCCAACAGCCGCTCCCGATTCGCAGCACGGCCAGCTGATATCTACCTGCCGCCTGCCGCCTTGAGCGACAAACCGCCCGCGCTGCCTGTGTTCGTGCTTCTGGCCGGCCAGCCCGGAAGCCCCGACCGGCTCTTCACCGCCGGAGCCATTCCGGCCATGATGGATGCCTACGCCGCCCAGCACGACGGCCTGGCACCAGTGGTGGTCTCCCCCGACCAGAACGGTGCATCCTCTCACAACAGCCTGTGCGTGGACTCCCCCGTCTACGGGAAGGCCGAAACCTACCTGAGCAGTGACGTCCCCGCCTGGATCCGCGCTGAACTGCCCGTCGCCAGCCAGCCCCGGCAATGGGCCATCGGCGGATTCTCCCAAGGCGGGACCTGCTCCACCCAGCTTGGGGCACGGCATCCAGACGTCTATGGAAGCATGCTCCCGGCTGATGGGGAGCTGGAACCGACCCAGGGTCGGCAGGAACAGATGATCCGCGACTACTTCGGCGGCGACCGAAAGCGCTTCCTGGCCCAGGTTCCGGCCAGGGCCATACTGGAGCGGGCGCCATCCCGCCAGCTTCTGTTCACCGCAGCCGGGTCCAACGATAAAGAGTCCCAGCACAATATGATGGTCATCGCCAAGGCCGCCAACCAGGCTGGCATGAAGGTGCGGGCCGTCATCACCCAGGGATCGGGCCATGACTGGCATACAGTCAAGACGGCTTGGAAACCCGGGCTGGAGTGGGTGGGCGAAGCCATGGGACTAGGACCCATGTCCCGACCAGTTGAAGATTTCCCGAACATTATCGAAACACACCTCGGCTGAACCGCTGACAGATCAGAGCGTCCAAACCGATAAGCAGAAAGAGCCGCCGCAATCATGGAGACAACAAATAAAGGATCCGGGCTGATGGAGCCTTCGGCCAAGACCGTGCTTCTGCGGGACCTGACCAGATGGGTCAGACGTCACGCTCTTGCACTGGCTTTCAGCCTTGCGCTGGTCCTGCTCAACCTGATCAGCTGGCTGCTGATCTGGCTGCTGCGCATCCCCGGCAGGACACGGCTGGGCATGCCGCTGTCAGACCTGATCATTCACCAGGTTCCGCATCCGGTCCACGGCCAGGGCCGCCCCTCGCTTCTGATCCAGTTCGCACGGCTGCTGGTATCCTTGGTCATCACCCCTGGCCCCCTGCAACTGATCATAGATGTGGCCCTGGTGCTGGTCATGCTGTGCATCGCCGAGACCCGACTGGGTCGCAGGCGCACCGTGCTGGCGTCAGTCATCAGCGCGATAGGCGGCGCGGCTGTCGGGCTGATCATCTGCACCCTGATCAATGCACTCCAGGACCATTGGGCCTGGTTCATCCGAGTGCCCATGACGCTCAGCCCCATCATCCTGGTGGTCGGATCCCTGATGGCCTCCATCCCCTTCAGCGACTTCCTATGGCGACGCAGGATCGCCACAATAGGCTACACGGCCTTGATATTGATGGTGCTGTATACCGGCAACCCCGGCTACTATTGCGCCCTGGCTGCAGCGCTGATCGGCCACTTGACCGGCCACCTCTGGCACGGACCGGTCCAGGACGCCAATCCGCATGGCCACAGCGGCTCCTATGAGACCCGCCACCTGCTGGGGGCCATTTCCACGGTTCTGGCTCTCGGCCCTCTGGTCACCGTCTCCTCCAGGATCCGCGCAGGATTCTTCACCCCGCTGGGCATGTTCCTGGGTTCGGACCCTGGCGGCAGCGCTGCCCTGTCCCGCTGCCTGGCCGAGAACAACCAGGCCAGCTGCTACGCCCAGTACGGTCTGGTCGCCGGCCGAGCACCCACCGGCGTCTCGTCCCTGATCATGCCCACCCTGGTACTGCTGGTGGTGGCCTGGGGCATCTACCATGGCCGCCGGGTTGCCGCTGTCACCGGTCTGGTCCTCAACACCCTGACCATCATCTTGGCCATACTCTATTTCCTGGTCTTCCCCCTGACCATCGGAGACGGCCTGCCACGGGTCATTCACCACGGCGCCTTGCCCTCCCTGCTGATCATCACCCTGCCGCCGCTGATTCTCAACTGGTTCCTGGCACGCAACCTGCACATCTTCCTGGTACGGACCAAGGCCTCGCGCCTGCAGGTGGGCTGGGCAGCCATCGTCCTGGCCTTCCTGGCCACAGCCATGGGCTATCTGGCCTTCACCGCCGCAAGCCCCGGATCCTTCCACCCCTGGCCCACCACCGGCAGAGCGCTCTCCCAGCTGCCCGAACTCTATCTGCCCAATGGAGTGGCCTCGCGCTTCCGCCCAGCCCTGGTCCCACGCACGCCCACCGGGATGATCGTCAGCCATGGGGTGGGGCTGATCTTCTGGCTGGCGGTCCTGGTGGTTCTGCTCTCCTGGATGCGCAGCTCGGTCATCCAGAACGGCAGCGAGCGCCAGGAGGCCGATCGGCTGGTCGAGTATGGGGGCGAGAGCATGTCCTTCATGACCACCTGGGAGGGCAACAGCTACTGGTTCTCGCCCAGCGGCCGGTCGGCCATTGCCTACCGGCTTTTGCACGGCATCGCCCTGACCACCACTGGCCCATTCGGCGACACTGACGAGTATGCTGACGACCTGGACGAATTCACGCGCTTCTGCAGCGCCCACTCCTGGTCACCGGTCTTCTACAGCGTCCACAAGCCTCAGCGCGATCTGCTCGCATCCCGTGGCTGGTCCACCCTGACGGTCGGCTCGGAGATGGTGGTCACCCCCAGCCTTTGGCAGACCAAGGGCAAGAAGTGGCAGGACATTCGCACAGCCATCAACAAGGCCAAGCGCGACAAGATCACCGACGTGCTGACCACATTCAACGATGCTTCATGGGATGTCCAGTCGCAGATCGTGGATATCTCCGAACAGTGGGCCGAACTCAAGGCCCTGCCCGAGATGAAGTTCACCCTGGGCGGCCTGGATGAGCTGAGGGACCCGCGCATGGCCATCCTCTACGCCGTGGACGACCAGGGCAAGGTGCTGGCCGTGACCAGCTGGATGCCCACCTACCGCCAGGGCCAGGTAATTGGATGGACCCTGGACTTCATGCGGCACAGGACCGACAGTCCCAACGGGATCATGGAGTTCCTGATAGCACGGATGGCCGAACGGCTGCGCGACCAGGGGACGGCGGAATTCATGAGCCTATCGGCCGCTCCCCTGGCCGGCATGGACAGCAGCGAAGACGATGACGATGGTCAGGGCGAAGATCGGACCGCCTTCCTGCAACATGCCCTGCATCTGGTGGCCGACCTGATGGAACCGGCCTATGGCTTCCGCTCGCTCTTCTTCTTCAAGAAGAAGTTCCAGCCCAGCGAGCACCCGGTCTATATCTGCTATCCCGACCCGGCCCAGCTGGCCCAGATCGGACTGGCTGTAGTCCAGGCCTACCTGCCCAATCTTAAGGCTTCGCAGGCCTGGGAAGCCATCAAGACCATCATGCCCAAGGGTCGGGAGGATCACTGACATCCGCCTGATCGGATCGATCACGACAGCTGCTGCACAGGCCGTAGACCTCCAAGGTGTGCGAGGAGACTGTAAAGCCATGTTCAGCCGCCACGGACTTCAGCCAGCCATCATCGGGCGGGCTGATTTCGACGGTCCTGCCGCAGCGTTCACAGACCAGATGATGGTGGTGCCTACGCTGGGCCAGGCAGACCCGGTAGAGGCGGATGCCTCCATGCTCAATGCAGTCCAGGCTGCCGGACATATGCAGGGAGCCCAGCTGACGATAGACCGTGGCCAAGCCGATTCGTTGGCCTGAATCCTGAAGAAGCCTGTGCAGCTCCTTGGCTGAGACGAAGTCGTTCTGGGCCTGAAGAACCCTCCAGATGGCGTTCTTCTGCCGCGTCTGGCGGCCGACGGATGAGCCAGCGTTCATGATTAGACACACTCCTTGGGCTCCACCAAGCCTACATCCGGATTGCCGGGACGGATGTGAGGATTCGGTTCAGTCCAGGTCGGACCAGCAGCCTGTGGCTTCCAGGTCCTGGGCTGTCTGCTCCGGATCGTCGGTCAGCACCGTCAGGTGCCCCATCTTGCGGTCGGTGCGCACTTCGGCCTTGCCGTAATCATGCAGGAACCATTCGGGATGCTCACCCAGCAGCTTCCTGACCGGAGTCACATGCTGGCCAAGAACATTGACCATGACTGCCGGGCTGAGCAGGCGAGGATTGGGCAGGGGCCACCCGGCGATGCCCCGAACATGGGCATCGAACTGGTCCATGGAGCAGGCCTCGATGGTGTAATGACCGGAGTTATGGGGGCGCGGGGCCAACTCGTTGACCACCAGACCGCCATCGGGCATGACAAAGAGCTCAAGGGCCAAGGTCCCGGCCAGCTTGAAGCCGTCAGCCAGGGTCAGGGCCATGTCACGCGCCCGGTCGGCCATCCCAGGGTCCACCTTTGCCGGTGCCAGAGTCATGTGGAGGATGTTGTGACGGTGCTCGTTGCGAACCATGGGGAAGGTCACGTAATCCTTCCCGTTGCCTGAAACCAGTATGGATGCCTCGAAGGCAAAGTCCACGAACCCTTCCAGCACGGAGGGCGGGAAGTCCCGACCCTTCACCCGCGCCTGCAAGGCCTGCAGATCATCCTTTGTGCGCAGGACCGCCTGACCATGGCCGTCATAGCCGCCGGTTCGTGTCTTGAGCACAGCGGGCATTCCGAGCTCCTTCAGGGCTGCGTCAAGCTGATCAAGGCTGTCAACCTGCCTCCAAGGGGCCGTATCGATGCCATGGCGGTTGATGAAGGTCTTCTCGTGAACGCGGTCCTGAGTAACCCTGAGCAGGTCGGTCCCCTGAGGGATGGCCACACGGTCCCTCACCTGATCCAGTGCGTCGGCATCCACGTTCTCGAATTCGTAGGTGAGTACATCGCTACGTTCGGCAAGTCGCTTGAGGGCCTCGAGGTCGCCATAGTCGGCCGTCTCCTGAAAATCGGCCACCTGGGCCGCAGGAGCATCGGGCGTGGGATCCAGCACACCGATGCGGAATCCGTGGTAACGGGCACTCAGAGCCATCATCCGTCCCAGCTGGCCGCCGCCCACGATTCCGATGACGGATCCCGGCTCCAAGTGATCGATTCTTCCCTTGGTTTCCTCAGACAAGCTTGGCATTGGAAGCCTCCACGGATCGAGCCAGCTCAGCGCGGTAGTCATCCAGAGCCTGAGCCAGCCTTGGATCATTGATAGAGAGGATCGAAGCCGCCAACAGACCGGCATTGGTGGCTCCTGATGCGCCTATGGCCGTGGTCGCCACAGGAATGCCGGCAGGCATCTGCACGATGGACAGGAGTGAATCAACCCCGCTCAGTGCATGGGACTTTACTGGCACCCCGATGACCGGCAGCGTAGTCTGAGCCGCCACCATCCCAGGCAGATGGGCTGCTCCTCCGGCCCCGGCGATGATGACCCCTATGCCCTGGCTCCGGGCCTGATGCGCGAACTCCGCCATACGCCCGGGTGTGCGATGGGCGGAGATGACCTCCTTGGTGTAGACGATAGCGAACCGGTCCAGCATCCGACAGGCTTCCTTCATCGTCTCCCAGTCGCTTGATGACCCCATGATCACTGCGACGCGTGCCCCTTCATGTGTATTGTCAGCCATCGGCCCTCCAATGTTCATGCACATCCGATACTACGCAAGGCCGGGGAGAAGCCGACCAATCGTGACGGTCCTATGGATGTAAGGGCCGGGCCTGGTGAACATCGCGCTTTCAGCGGCTCCAAACCGCTGTCTCAGATTTAGAATCATTGGATTGCATTACGAAAACAGACAGGAGGGTTATGGGCAAGCTTCTGGACAGCATCGACTCCCCAAAGGATCTGAAGGTTCTTTCCTTGGAAGAGCTGAATCGACTGGCCGACGAGATCCGTCAGCTGCTGATCAGCTTCTGTCGACGTCACGGCGGCCACCTGGGCTCCAACCTGGCCACCATCGAGCCCATCATCGCCCTGCACTACGTCTTCGATATGCCTCATGACCACCTGATCTTCGACGTCTCCCATCAGGCCTACACCCACAAGATTCTGACCGGTCGGCGCCGGGCCTACACGGACCCGGAGTCCCAGGAGGATCTTTCCGGATTCACTTCGCCCAAGGAGAGCCCCTACGACGACTTTATGCTGGGGCACACCGGCACCTCCATCGGTCTGGCCTGCGGGATGGCTGCCCAGCGGGATGCGACCGGAGGCAAGGCCAACATCATCGCCTTCATCGGGGACGGCTCCCTGAGCAGCGGGCCGGCATTCGAGGGGCTGGACTGGGCTGCAGAACAGGGCGGCAACCTGATCATCGTGGTCAATGACAACGAAATGTCCATCGCTGAAAACCACGGGGGGCTCTACAAGAGCCTGGCGGCCCTGCGTGCCAGTGGGGGACGCAGCCCGGGCAATCCCTTCTGCGCCCTTGGACTGGACTACCGCTATGTGGAGGAGGGCAACCGAATTGAGGATCTGATCGAGGCCTTCCGTCAGGTCAAAGACACTGACCATCCGGTGGTGGTTCACATCCACACCCGCAAGGGCCTGGGGCTGGGCCAGGGCAGCCCAGAACAGATCGGCCCGGCCTCCATGGATGGGGGTATTGGCGAAAAAGCCCGTATGACCCCCCTGCCCGACCTGCCCGCCGAAGGTCCAGTGGAGGCCAACCACTGGCAGGACGGCTTGGACTCTCTGGACCGTCTGCCAAACTCACGAAAGACTTACGGAAGAATGGCCATGCAGGCCCTGGAGGCCAGGTTCCCGCAGGAGCCGGGCCTGACGGTCATCTCCCCCGCTACGCCGCTGTCCAATGGCATCGATCCCGACTTCCGCCAACGGGCCGGAAACCACTACCGGGACGTGGGCATCGCCGAATCCCATGCGATAGCTTATGCCGCGGGCATCGCCAAGGCCGGAGGCACGCCTGTAGTCGCCACCTCAGCCACCTTCTTCCAGAGGGCCTACGACCAGATCGAGCAGGAGATGGCCTTGAACGGCAGTGCGGTGACCCTGCTGGTCTTCTCCACCGGAGTGGCCAAAACCGACGCTACACATTCCGGCACAGCCGACATGGTCATGATGCGAGGCATCCCCGGACTGACCTGCCTAGCTCCGACCAGCGGGGCCGAGTTTTTGGACATGCTGGCCTGGGCCACGGGTCCGGCCCGGCAGCCGGTGGTCATCAGGGTACCCGGCGAGCGCACGCTGGCGACTGAACGCGCAGGCAAGCCGATAGCGGCGTCTGCAGATCCCTCGAAGACCGATGCCGAATGCAGATCGGACGATGCTCCCTGGGATCGCTATCGCATCCTGCAAGGGGGTAGAACAGTAGCCCTGCTGGCTCTCGGCGATGCCCTGCCGCTGGGCCATGACCTTGCTGATTCTTTGGAGAAGTCCACGGGGCTGAAACCCACACTGGTGGATCCTCATCGCTATGACCGTTTGGATGAGCAGACCTTGGATGACCTGGCCAGCACCCACTCCCTGGTGGTCACCATCGAGGACGGCCAGCTGGACGGCGGCTGGGGACAGGCCGTGGCAGCCTACTACGGACCGAGCCAGGTTCGCACCCTGGCCTTCGGAGCGGCCAAGGAGTTCAATGACCGGATTCCCCAGGCCACCCTGCTGGAAAGGTATGGCATGACCGTTCCTGCAATGAGGCAAGCCATATCGGATGCCCTTGGCGACCAGGCTTCATAGATCTGACCCGCCGGTGGACCCAGGCGGGTACAATGAAAGGGTTTGGCCCCGTAGCTCAGCTGGATAGAGCAACTGACTTCTAATCTGTAGGTCGAGAGTTCGAATCTCTCCGGGGTCACTTGGCAAACCACTACTCCTGACAAGGTAGTAGGGGTTTTATCTTATCTCCAAGAGCACAGACAATTTACAGTTTGTGTGCCATTTGTGTGCCACAATCAGCAAAATCACCAGGACACCCTGTACCTGCGCTTGATCTCCCTGACGGTCCGCTCGGTGGCCCCGTACCGGATGGCGGCGAGGCCGGTTCTGATCTGCTGGTGCATGGTGGCAAGGCGCACGCGGTCCTGCCGGCTGAGGCCGGCTTGCTGCTCTTGGCCGATGACCTGGTCGAGCCGCTTGTGCAGGAGGATGGTCAGCCGCTCCCGCTTATCATCCTAGGCGGGTGTGTAGCCGGGGTGGTTTTGGGAATCTGACTGATGTCATCTGAAGTGTACATGACTTGGGTAATAGGACAATCGACGTTGGCTATCCGGCGGTGAAACGTCACTTGACGCCATCTCTGTAGTTCCTCTGGGTCCGGCATGTAGCCGGTGTAAACACGATTTCGGAAAATGAAAACTGCAATAATAAAAAATAGAACCGAAACATGGTCCGATTAAGTAGGGAGGTCCATATGGGCCAAATGGAAATAGAAGCCAGATGTTTATTCCCTGATGCATGGTTGATGAGTGCTTTGGCTCTGACACACGATCAGGTCTCTGCATGGAAAGAGGATGGTCAGCCTTTACCCGAGAGGGCCTGGAAGGGTCTTCAGTCTCTGATGAGCAGGGGCGGGAACAACACGAGCAAAGACTACACCAGTGATGACCCGTTGAGGTGCACGTACAGCAAAACTCTCGATTGCATGTTGGACAGAGTGGATAGCAAGACCGCCACCGATCAGATAGGCAGTCGGTCATTCAGGATGAGAATGCCGTTTGGCTGGATCGATTATCGTAACAACCAGATGCGATCGACTAAATCACGTTAGCGCTCCATCAGAAGACGACGTAGGTACTATTTGTTCTGATGTAAAATGTTGTGCGGACTTCACCACCCCGCACAGCTTGCGCCGCACCTTTGCCACCCTCTTACAGGAGACCGGCGTACCCGACCACGACATAATCGCCGCAGCAGGATGGGTCGACGACACCACGCTCAACTACTACGACATGCACAACCACGCCATCCAAGGCAAGGCTACCAGCACGCTCAGCCAATATCTCGCATAGATGCGTCAGGCCGTCTGCATTAATCGGGGGGGGGGGGGCACAACAAGGCCAGAGTACCCGGAGAAAAGAGCCCTTCCAACGATCGAATATTAAATGTGGATAACTCATAGTTGCAAAACTCAAATCTGCACTGCTGAGCCGCCAAATGATCATATCTCGACAATCCCACTCACACGCATTAAAGTCAGAAGTGTTGATTGGGCGCTACAGGCAAGGAGCGGGGATGCCAAAGAAAAGGTCAGCAAAGTCATCGCTATGCTACAAGCAGTCATCGAATGAATATCACTTCCATAAGTGCACAACAGCGAACCCCAATAACACTGTTTGTTTCGTTGAAGAAGACTTAAACGCAATGAGTTATAGCCTAGGGCTCACGGATTTCTCCACCTTAATGAACAACGTGAAACTTATTATCGATGATGTAAAAAAAGGTTCACTGGTAAAGGAAGACCCCCGTTTTGGTCCATTGGTCAAACCCTGTGCCACGCAACCTGACATTTGGGAGCTACGCTGGGAGATATGGGATCGCCACTTCCGCATGTACTATTCTGAAGATGGTGATCGTATCCCGGAATTTGTGGCACTCTCGTTTACTGAAAAAGCTACGAAAGGCTTATCGAACGCCCAGATTAAGAATAACCAGAATAACGCGATTGCAACCGCACAACAACGTTTCAATAATTATGGAAGCCTACGGTGGGGTCATGCAGAACAGGGATGCCGATACTGTAAATGGAATTAACGCAGGAAAGGAGGAGATCATGAAATACAAAGATGCGGATCAATACAGTCTCGAAGACAAGCTGGCATATGGGGACGTTCAGAAAATTTCCGAGTTTAATGCCAGGCACTTTTATGAGATGAAAAAGGCTCTGATCCGTAAAAGACAAAAGCTTTGCTCTCTTGATCGCATCGCTGAGATACTACACAAGCCTATAGAGCAAGTAGCCGATTTTGAACACTATTATTCCGACCCTACTGTTTCGCAGCTGCAGGAATACGCTTTGGCAGTTATGTGCGTAGTGGATATTAAAGTTACCGATTTTGATCCTGACAACTCGAGCATGTACAGCAAAATGAGCGTCCCAGTTGATGCGTCAGGGTTAGTCGGCATCACTCCTAGCGCTAAATCAAGAGATATACCTATAGAAGAGCGTGAGGTTGTCAAATGACTCTGTCTCTGCCAAAAATCAAAGAGATGGATATGCGCAAGGCCATCGGTGAAGTCAGTCTGATGGTGCCGGTCGATGGCCACATCAACCAAATACGAAATGACTTGAATATTGCTTACAGCATTATCAAAAAGGATGATGAACCCAGCAATGAACTGAAGGTGACGCTTGAATGCGATATACATACAGACGAAAAGGCAGACCCAGATACTGCTGGCAAGCTTGAGGCGAATGTTGAGATAGTCTATCAAGTCGTGCTCAACGATACGTTTAATCCGGCCAACATAGAAGATGTCATGCTTGTTGTTTGGCCGTATCTTAGGTTAGGTGCTTTGCACCAGATGCAGCTGATTGATTTAGGTTTCGTGGGCGACGAATTGCCCTACGAGGTCTTGCGGAAAAAACCCGAAAATGCAAGTACCCCAGAATAGTGTGGACGCAAAACTATGCCCTCTCTCCGATCTCCCGAAGCGAGGGCATAGTTTTAATGCGATTATTTGCCGCTGGCAGCCTTGTACTAGCTGACACCGATGCAGGCGGCGACCAGTAGGCCCAAGGTGTTGAGCGTGGTGACGATCACGTCCACATGCGGCAGGTACCCTCAGATGGGTCTGGCTGGCAGTATGCAGCGTACAAGTATGCTATTCTTTCTGCTATCGACCAATGATCGCCTGCATGCTCATTCAAAACAGCCCTTGCCTGTAGAGCAAATCGTTGACTTTCTTCAGAGGTGATGGTCTTTTCTGTAAAACCTGATATTCAAGCGGACGCAGCGTGCCTATATCCAGCAGGTTAACCGTCTTTTCTTCAGACGAAGGTTGATGCTGATTATCAGGCGGCACCGTAGTGAACCGCAGCAAGCATTGCTCCAAGGTCGGCTCTCTGCCGGATACGGTGAGGAAAGGCTTTTTATAACCATTCTGCCCAAGAAGATCAAGAACGACATCAGGATCAAACGCCAGAAAATAGACACCATCCAAGAGCTCAGCATCAGCGACAAGAACTTGGGGACTATAGAGGAATGCCGTTCTGAAAATGCCTGCAAATCGTTCGAGAAACTCAGGATGCTGCTGAATGGTTCTCTCGCAGATGCTCACGCCGTCAGGACCATCTGACCAGAACTCCGAATTCACCTCCGGGATGCGCTTTTGATCGCACTTTTGCTTGCTGTTGCATTGATGCCTGACCTGATTCCAATCGTTCAGCTGTTCCTATGAATCGAAATTGGTCAGCATGATGGCATATGGGCATACGCTCTGACTCATGTCTTTATGCTAGACCTCGTGTTTGTCTGTTCGTTCAGCACATCTCCCCCCCCCTTTAAAGCAGTACAAACAACTAAGCATGAAAGAAAATGTCAAAAAGACCGATTGCTGATCATTGAGACCCGGAATATTCTACGCCGCTGTTGCCGCTTCCCTTGGAGGTTATCTGCACATGAGCAGAAACTCGAATATGCCCGTACCTATAAACAAGAATCTTGCTCACTGACCCTCTTTGCTGCCTGTAAGCGCACGTTCTGCTCTTGCAAATCCTATTCGAGACACATATCAAAGCCACCAGTTGAGAACAAACTCACGTCTATTTGCTTCAACAGCCAACCCTAGGACCAGCCGTTTCCCGTAGATCCACAGAACAATCCGCCGACAACGGCGTAGAGAGCACGTCCATGGCTAAATAATCCTTAGCTCAATTTTTTAAGACTTGTCTAAGCGGTTTTCAGTGCCAGGCCCTCCCCTTAATCAAGCCCTCTCGGAGATATAATGATACATTCCCACAATGGCATCCACAGGAAAGGCAACCATGAACGATCGGTATCAACCAACAGATCAGCAAGCAGGCGACAACCAAGACCCGGCTCAGGAAAACAATAATGACTCTGGCCACAAGGGATACAGCCAGGAGTCTGCCAACAACAACTACGAGTCCGCTTCCCAACAAGGGAATCCCTCGACAGCTGCCGATGGCTACCCTGATGCGGATCAGTCCTGGCAGGCTTCAAACGCCTAGTGAGGTCCACAGGATCCATATGGCCAAACCGCATATACTCCTCAATCCAGCGGCACCAGCGGACCGGTCCAAATTGAGCCTTGGCAGCTTCAGACACAATATGTCAGCGGACCCGGCATGTCGAACAAGTCGAAGGTCACGGCGGCCATTCTGTCTTTCTTCCTAGGCGGCTTCGGCATACACAACTTTTATCTAGACAAGACCGGGCGTGGGGTCGCACAGTTGCTGATCACCATCTTCGTGCTCTTCATCGGCCCTCTCATCTCCTCGGTCTGGGCCATCGTTGAAGGAACACAGATTCTTGGCTCACATCCAGGTTCGCCTTACCACATGGACGGCAAGGAACTCCAGCTGCAGGATTAAAGACGACAGACGTCGTGTAATCACGTCACGACACCCGAAGGATACCATGCGCGCCTTTTTCGGCCAGGCTCATGACGTGATTGACTATGGAATAGTCGCCCGGCTGATCGACCTTGAGCTCGACAAATCCGCCTTGGGCCGGCAGCAGAGGAAGGACCTGCGCTCCGGCCGATGAAGCACCGGCGGAATTTGAACTTGCGCCTCCGCCAATCAGGTAGCGGCCCTCAGTCCAGACCGTATCGAACTGGGTTCCCACAATATGGAAGGACAGCGGCTGATTTGGGCCAGCATCCAGAGCCCAGATGCGGACCCTTTGCCCCTTCCCCAGCTTGAGCGGGTGGGCGTCATATTGAAAGGCCCGTCCGTTGAAGGTCATAATGTCCGGGCTCATGGCTGCCACCTTTTCGGGATCGGCAGTCCCTCCATTGGATCCCAGATAAATTTCAGACTGGACCAGAACATACTCCGCAGCCACTGGCGGTAGGGTGCCGTCATCCACGACCACCGCCCCATACATGCCATTGGCTATGTGGTTTGACATGGGATCGCTGCTGCAGTGGTACATCCAAATGCCGGCCCGATCAGCAGTGAAGGTGTACAAGAGCTCCTTGCCCGGCTCTATGTTGCGCATCATGGTCTGGGGAACGGCCGGCCCGGCATGAAAGTCGATGGAATGGCTCATGCTTCCCTTGTTTCTGATGGTGACTTCAAAGGTGTCTCCCACCCGGCCTCTGAGCACCGGACCCTGAGCCAGAGGCCGCGATCCCTCATCCCGTGGATCGCTCGCGCCATCGAAGCTCCAGACCGTACGCTCGAGCCCTGCCGCCACCTGCTCCTTGCGCTCTTTGACCTCCAACGTGTACTTTCTTGTTCCCGCCTTCCCCTGATTCTCCAGAGGCGGAAGAGCCGCCTTGGCAGGGTCGCTCTTCTCGGCCTGCGACTTGAGCTTGGCTGCTGACGGGACATGGCCCAGGGCTGTCTTCCCAGCGGAGGACTGACCTTGTTCGGCAACAATTCCACCTTTGGTTTTGACCTTGAGCTCCATGCCCATCTGGCGATGCCCTGCCAACGAGCACCAACCCAGTGTGTCGCCCCCGAGGACCCCCACGTCAACCGAGACGCTCTGGCCTACAGGGACGGATCCCGTGCTCTTGCCGTTGGCGAAAACCAGGTCGTGCCGCTGATCCCCGGTGTTTTGAAAATCCACAACCAACCGGTCGCCTGCCTTGATGGTGATGACATCCGGCACAAAAGCCATCCCCTTTACCCTGATTGAGACTCTGCTGGTGTGACCAGTCGACTGAACGCCCTTCGACGATGCCTCCTGAACGCCCCCGGCACCGGGCGCTGCCCCGACCGAAACAACCAGCGTCGGCCGCAGGGCCATCACGATCACGGCAGCCACCAGGACCAGCACAGTAGCCGAGGTGGCAATCAGGTCCGTCCTCAATGCCAGGGTCCCCGCGCGTTCGTTTTGCGAGCCCTCGGGCTGACGCCGACGGTAACGCTTGGATGCCAGAACCTGCTTGCCACGAGCAGCCAGATACACCACGGTGAGCATCATGGAGAGAATTCCCAGAACATTCAGGAGGTTTCCCGCCTTCCACAAGGGCGTGTAGAGCCGGATGGCCCCAAGGAGCCTGATCAGCAAACCAATCTGCATAAGTCCCCAGACGCCCCAGAGAAGGGGGTGAAAGGGTAGAGGCCTGCGAATGACCGAAGGAACGATCATGCAGACATGGGCGATAACCATGGTCATGATGAATCCCACAGCCAGCGCGTGCAGTGCCATATCGCCCCAGTAGGTGCTGGAGTCCAGGGGCGCCACCATCCAGATGAGGGCAGCCAGCAGTCCCCAGGCATAGGCCGACAGCATGCAGGTGCCCATGAATCCTGGCAGGCCGCCATGGCGGAAGGTCCCCTTGGCCACGTCGTGACTGGCCATGACCAGGAGGAGCAGACCCAGCGACAACCCCAGAAGCGGATAACCGACCGTAGGCGCCATGGCTTGGATCGGCAGCATCAGGACTGTCAGGAGGCTCAGACCAAGAATTCCCGATTCAAGACGGATATCTGAAAAGACCGCCCTGGCCAGCTCCACCCGCTCCCCGACGATGGTCAAAATCAGAAAGAAGAGCCAGGTTGGGGCCAAAACCGAGGCGTCCAATCCTGCAACCCAACCAGCGGCACCGACCAGACCCACCAGGGATCCGAGAACCTGTATGAGCACCTCTGCAGAAGGCTGCCGACGCCAGATGGCCAAGTACATGGCCGTCAGAACCAACATGGACAAAGTCCATGGAATGCCGCCGAAAAGCTCTACCCTGACCCATGCAGGGGCAGCAACGCGGCTTAAAACTATCAGCGACAGCAAGCAGAGCAGAGACCCTAGCAAGCCCAAGGCAGGAGCGAGAAATCCCCACGTAGGTTTGCTGGATCCGCCGCTGCGGTAGGCCACTGCCCTCTCCAGGCCAATAGCAGCGCCCAAAAACCCAAAGACCATGAGCCCGCCGTGCAGATCAGCCAGGGGCACCCTGCCTGAGGGGTGAATCAGATCCGCGCGAATCAGCGCCGCTACAAGACCAAGCAGTGCAGCCAGACCCGCCCCGATGAGAAGGGCCATCCTGGACCTGGGCACGGCCATTCTGCCTCCGGACTTACGCATCTTCCGGTCATCCTGCATGAGTCTGTCCGCCTTGTCCTGGGTTGATAATTGATTTGATAGGTATACAATTTAATCGATGAGTCAGGAAATTCAAGCCCATGAGCAACAGATTCGAACCTCCCGCAAGCGCAGACGCGGGGAGCAGATCCGCTCTGCAATCTTGGATTACCTGCATACGGCGGCCGAACAGACCGGTATAGGTGTAACCGCACAGCTGGTCGGAGCAGCCTTCGGCATCCATCCGACGACTGCTCGTTTCCATCTTGAACGTCTGGTCGAACAGGGCGAGGTAGTCCGTCAGAGAACAGACAGCGACAATCAATCAGCCGTGCGAGGCAGGCCTGCTGTCATCTACGCCCCCACGTCCATGAACCGAGCCAGGGAGGATATGATCTCCTCGCTCTGCCTGGCACTGGAAACTGCCTGTCCCGATACAAGGAGCAGGAATGAGGCCGCCTTGAAAGCAGGGCAGGCATGGGGTCGTACTCTGGCTCGGCAGGACAAGATCAATGCAGGAAAAAGCGTGCCATCGAGCATGACGCAGACACTGCTGGATGCTCTGACCACCTTAGGTTTTGCACCGGTGAGAGCGCGGCCGGATTCAGCAAGTCTGTATCTGACCGCATGCCCCTTTCTGGAAAGCGTCAGCAACCATCCCATTATCTGCAAGATTCATCTAGGAATGATCCAAGGGCTGGCGGACGGCAGCAATAAGGAGGCCGGGGACAAAAAAGCCAATGTAGTGTTGAAACCCCTGTCATCGCCAAAAGGATGCTTCCTGAAAGTAGCCAAAGCAGACAGTCGATCAAAAAGGAGAGTAAAGCAATGACCTACGTGATTGCCCAGCCCTGCGTGGACGTCAAGGACAAGGCCTGCGTGGACGAATGCCCGGTGGACTGCATCTACGAGGGCCCCAGGAACCTATACATCAACCCAAACGAATGCATCGACTGCGGTGCCTGCGAGCCCGTCTGCCCGGTGGAGGCCATCTTCTATGAAGAGGATCTGCCAGAGGAATGGACCTGGTTCAAGGATGCCTCCGAAGACTTCTTCGCCCAAGTCGGTGATGCCGGCGGCGCCCAGGCCCAGGGACCCTACGATCACGACCATCCACAGGTCGCCGCCCTGCCCCACCAGGATAATTTCGTCTGCATCCAGCCGGAATCGCGCGGCCAGCGCGCGGTCTGGGTCCGCAAGGACCAAATGGAATGAAGGCCGGTTCAAGCCA
This sequence comes from Bifidobacterium mizhiense, assembly GCF_020884755.1. Classification (GTDB taxonomy): domain Bacteria; phylum Actinomycetota; class Actinomycetes; order Actinomycetales; family Bifidobacteriaceae; genus Bombiscardovia; species Bombiscardovia mizhiensis. Next base: position 345,420 of record NZ_BPWE01000001.1, read on the forward strand.
GGACGATTACCTGGTCTTCCCAGACTTTCTGGACCGCCCTGTGGAGGAGGCAGCCCGTCTGCTTTTGGGCTGCCTGATCATCCGGGACTACGAGTCGGAAGGAAAACAGGCCAGGGTACGGATCGTGGAAACCGAAGCCTACGATCAGAATGATCCGGCCAGCCATGCCTACCATGGACAATCGGCCCGCAATGCCGCCCTCTTCGGCCCCAGCGGACACATGTATGTCTACTTCACCTATGGAATGCACTACTGCCTGAACATCTCCTGCCAGCAGGACGGATTCGGTGCCGGCGTGCTGATTCGAGCCTGCCAGCCAGTGCAGGGTCTGGACCTTCTGCGCATCCACAGGCACGGCCGTCATCCGGACCGGGATCTGACCAACGGTCCCGCCAAGCTCTGCCAGGCATTGGACATCGACAAGCGCTACTACGGCCACGACCTCAGAAAACCGCCCATCCGTCTGGCAGCCGACGGACTGGCCCAGGACGAGACCATCACGGCGACGCCACGAATAGGCATATCCCACGCCAAGGAGACTCTGCGAAGGTTCGTCGTCACAGGCAATCCCTACCTGTCTCGATAAGTAAGCGACAATGCTTCACCTCTGGCTCGCACCGGGTAAAAGAGTGGCTTATCGCTCAATGAAGCGTGATTCGACACAGCTCTGGAAGCGGACAAGCGAGAGAATGACGGCAGCCAGCACAGCGATGATCAGCATGCCCATGAAACTGCCGGTCACCGGATCCAGACCAAACGCTGTTGAGAAAGCCTTGAAAACCCAGGTGGATGCCGTAAAACCAAGGCTGGTGGTGGCTGAAAAGACCCCCATGACCAGCGGATAGCGCTTGTGCTCAGTCAGATTGGACAGATAGTAGGGGCAGGTGGCCATATTGATGGCACTGCCCGAACCAATCAGAAATGCCGATAAACAAACCAGCGGGAATGAGCGAGTGGTCAGGAAGAGCAGGGCGCCCAGGGCCATCAAAAGGAAGGCAACCGGAATGGTCCATTGTCGGCATATCCGCTTGATGCCGTTGATGCTAAGCCCGATCACGACCGAGGAACCCGTGTTGAACATCAGGGCCACCCCGGCTGCACTGGTGCCGCCCAAACCATACTTGGCTATGTAGACCGCGAGCTTGTTGTACAGGACGGCGACCAGGAAAATGCTCAGAAACCCAATGAGAATGCAGGAAATGGTAGCCCACCAGCATTGTCCACTTTTTTTAGGCGACGATGCCTCAGATCTTACGGCCTTTTCCGACTCCTCTTCGACGGCGCCGACTCCGGGAACCATGAATATGACCAAGACTAGGGCAGGCAAGGCCAAAAAATAAAGCCAATAGTTGTGCAGCCACCCTCCCTTGGCCAGAACACCGCCAAGAGCAAGGACCAGCATGGAAGAGCCATCCTGAACAGCCAGGACCAGCCCCATCAGCGCAGCCAACTGCTTCCCGCAGAAGAATCTGGCCGAAAGGCTGGGGAGAACTGTAGTGGCGATGCCCACACCAAACCCGACAACTAAAGCAAACAAGAGCAGCTGGTTTACGTTGCTGTGCACAAAAAGGGGCATCAAGCCACCCAGAGCGACACACAGGCAGCTGATGCAGGCAGCGGTTTTGAAACTCATCCGGGTCAAGAGTTGGCCAAATAAAAGAGCTGAAACTATAGCTGCAGAAGAGCCGATGGAGACCACCGATTCAACGGTTGAGGGATCGGTATGAGGAAAAGATGCTTGGATGGCTGCAACGGAAGGAGAGATGATGGAGTCAAACCGCGACATGATGGCCAAGGACATAATTCCGACCAGAACCCCAAGATTCCGTCTGGTCAATATCCCTGTGTTCTTGGGCTTAGACGTACCTTGGGCCGGTTCCATCGTTCTTGCCTCCCTTTCAATGTTAGCGGCACCATTTAGTTGATGGAGGGCAGTCTACTCCAGCAGCAGGGCCATGCCAACCAAAACAACCAGGAAAAGCAGATTAAGTGATGTATAGATCTTCAGGTAATCGCCTTTCTTGTCAGGGTACTGCTTGACCACAGCCTTATAGGAGATCAGCGAGGCCATTGAAGCGACCAGGGTGCCGAGCCCACCCAGGTTGGTACCCAGAATGATCGGACGCCAAGCCGTCGAAAAACCTGAGACTAGGAGGGCTGTAGGCACATTGCTGATGAGCTGGCTGCACAGGACCGAAGTGATCAGGGGATGGATATTGACCAGGCTGCTGACAAGGTTGTAGAACTGGGGAATCCGCCTGGCGTTACCGATGAAGACGAAGAAAGCCACGAAGGTCAGCAGCAGACCCCAATCCACATGCAGAAAGACCCGTCTGTCGCAGATCAGGAAGGTCACCACCACCACCAGGACCATGGCCCACTGGGGGATCAGCTTGGCCACACCCAGCAGGCAGACAAGAAAGAGGAGGAGATAGAGGGCGATGCGCCATCCGCTGGACTGCTGCATCTCCTTGACCTGAGGCTGTATTCCCTCCTCTCTGGGCGCTAGTATGCTGCGGCGAATCTCTTGAGCATCCATACCCTCGAACTTGTTCAAATGCTGATTCCTGAAGGCGAACCAGCAGAACAGGAAGAGCATCAGGGCTGCAACCAGGGCGTAAGGCGCCATAAGGAGGAGGAATTCCCCAGTAGGCATCTCGGAGCGGGCCTTGAGATATAAGTTGTGGGCATTGCCAATCGGCGTCAGCATGCTGCCCACATTGGCACCCAAGGTCATCAGGGTAGCGATCAGCAGGGCATGGTTTTCCAGACCAGCCATGATGAGAACAGCAATTGCAAAAGGTACGAAGGTGACCAGGGCTACATCATTCGTGATGAACATACTGGAGAAGAAAGGCAGAGAAACCAGGACCAGGGCCAGGCCCCGCACCGAGCGGACATGACTCAGCAGGCTGGCTCCAATGGTATGAAAGACCCCGATGCGCTGAAAACCGCAGACCACCATCATCAGGGAACCTAGCTGGGTGAGGGTATTGACATGAATGTAGCCCAAATACTGCCGGTCGGGAGGAATGAGGATGCAGGATACGAGAGCGACGACTGCAGCGACGACCAGGACGGTCTCGTTTTTCAGCAGTCCGATCACCCGATGTTGCATGGTCACCTCCGGCGAACGAATTCCTCACTTAGTTTACGCGCGCATCTGCAGCTCACAGGACCTTGCCAGGCGCTATTTTCCGCTTCTGACCCAACGGTCGGAACACGTGGGCGCTACTGTTTGCTAGCCTGTCTGGCCCCGACTTTTAACCCTGGTCGGATACGCTTAAAGTCTGATGCCCATAAATCATGGAAAGAGGTTCTGCGAATCAGTGCATTCGCAGAACCCCCTATCAGACCGCAATATTACTTGTCGTTCATTCGTTCCGGATCTGGAATCAGATAGGACAAGGCCAGGGCAACCAGCACCAGCACGCCACCGCCGATCATGGCCGCCACATAGCCGGTGCGAGCTCCCCCAGACACTGCCAGGCCGCTCATGAAGGCATAAAGGACCGCATAGCTCAGGCCTGAACCCAGGTTGAAGGCTCCGGCGTTGAGCCCCGGCAGATAGCCAGTGTTGTCCGCAGGAGACAAAACTACGCCCAGCCCGTTGAGCATGATGTTGGCCGTTCCCGCATAAGAGATGCCTAGGATCAGGGAGAGCGCCACCAGACTCCAGATGCTGGGAACCAGGCAGACGTAAATGCCAAAGACCAGTCCCAGCACGCTGACCAACTGACCGACCCTCAGAACCTTGAGGTAGCCGAAGCGCGAGGCCAGCATCCCGGCCACTGGGCCAAAGACCAGACCGACCAGGGCATATGGGGTCAGCGTCGCGAAGGAGACGATGCTGGCCTTCAAGCCGACGCCGACCTCGCCATCCTGGGCCAGGGCCGGAACGATTCCGTTCATGATGGCGAAGACACCAACCATGGTGGTAAGGGTCGTCAGCAGAAGGCCCCAGGTACGCCGCTGCCTCAAATAGGTGGTGGTGACCATGGGTGCCGACGTGGTGCTTTCGACTTTCCAGAAGATCATGAAGAAGACCGCAGCAACTAGGATCTCGACGACCACCAGGATCCAGCGAGCCTGGGCCAGCTTCTCGACCTCATTGATAGCCAGATAGGCAGCCAGGAAGGCGATGCAGAGGAAGACCACACCAGCCCAGTCCATGCGGGGGCGATCGTCTGCATAGCTCTCACGGGCGAAAACCGCCACTAGGAGGACAGCAATCACCGCAATAGCCACCATGAACCAGAAGACCGAGCGGAAGCCGAAGGTGCCGGCCAGCCAACCGCCTAGGATAGCATCCACGCCTCCGATGCCGCCGTTGACTGCCGTCAGGACGGCCATAAGTTTGGCGTAGCGGGCCTCATCGGTCACCTCGGCGTGCAGCATGATCAGGGTCATGGGCACAACCGGGCCGGCCACCCCCTGAATGACGCGCCCAATCATGAGCACCGTCACATTGGGCGCCAGAGCAGAAACCACGCATCCCAGCGCCGTCAGGCTCAACATGCCCAACAACACTTTCTTGCGGCCGGCCAGATCGCCCAGTCGAGGCAGGAAGAGGGAGAAGACCGCACAGGAGGTGAAGAACACCGTCTGTGTCAGTCCAATGCTGGAGCTGCTGGCATTCAACTCGGTCCCCATGGTCGTCAGAGCCGGCGAGAGCATGGATGCGTTAAGCTGGAAGGCGAAGACAGCAGCCATCAGGGCCGTCATCAGAGCGAAGATTGAAGAGGTTGCGGGCTTGTCAGTCTTGGATACGTCTGTGTTCGAAGTCTTCATTGATCTCATCCAATCGCGGCGATGGCCTTGACCACCAGATCCCAGAATCCCTGGAAGTCCAGCTTGACAGCCACCTGGGTGTGACAGTCCTCGGCAGAAGGCTCCGGACCGCGCAGATCGGCCACGGTCATTCCGCAGGTCAGATCCCCGCGCAGCTCCACATCAATCGGGCAACGACGGGTACTCACAATGGACGGGTCGATCAGATAGGCCACAGTGCAGGGGTCATGCACGGGCGGATCCACGAAGTCCTGGTTGTCCTGGTAGGACTTGCGGAAGAAGTCCATCAGCCCGCTGACAAAGTGGGCCAGATCGGTGCCGATGCCTTCGATGCGCTGCTGAACCTCCGGCGTGCACAGGGCTTGATGAGTCAGATCCAATCCCACCATGGTGACCGGCCAGGGCTCGTTGAAGACGATATGCGCAGCCTCAGGATCCACCTTGATATTGAATTCAGCGACAGCGCTCCAGTTGCCCACATGGTAGCCACCACCCATGAGCACGACCTCACGGACGCGGTCGACAATGCGGGGTTCCTTGCGAACAGCCATAGCGATATTGGTCAGAGGTCCTGTGGGAACCAGGGTCACCGTGCCCGGCTCCTCGCGCATGATGGTCTCAATGATCCAATCGACAGCGTGGCCAGGATCCAGCGGCCGGGTAGGCTCGGGAAGCTCGACCCCATCCAGACCGGTCTGGCCATGGATGGAGGCGGCGACCTCCTGAGGACGCACCAGGGGCCTATCACATCCGGCGTGGACCGGCACCTGGCGCGCATGAGCCTTTTCCAAGACGGCCCTAGCATTGTAGGTAACCTTGTCCAGACTTTGGTTGCCGCCAACCGTAGTCACTCCGATCAGGTCGATCCGCGGATTGCCTACTGCCAGAAGGATAGCCACCGCATCGTCATGACCTGGATCACAGTCCAGGATGATCTTGCGCGTCGTCATATACTCGCCTACACCTTTCTCATGAATATGTCCTGGGCCATATGCTTATGGCCCAGGACATGATACCCCTGATTAGCATTCAATCGATATAAGCGAGACAGGCTGGTCAGTATCGAATGTGAGTGATCCCACCCACTGCCCAGGCCAGTCGATCACGAAGTTCAGGATCCACTGCGAATAGCCCCAATCCGTGCACTCCTCGTTTGAGCAGCACATTGAACTCATGCCGAAGGTTGTCCACAGGATCCATCTCTGGCTCCGACCGGTGATTAGTCGCCAGTGTGTTGCAACTGAGCTTCGGTTCGAACTCGATCTTTCCATTCCTATAAGTGACTGATGGTCCAATGATGACCCCTGCGTAGTTGAGGTCAAAACCTTGGATGGTAAAGATTGACCCCACCTCATCGATGGTGAAAGGCAACTCGGCCCAAGCAATCCGGTGATTAGCAGTAGAGTTTCCCTGCTCCTCATATAGTTCGTAATTCCATGGCATGGCGAATTCACCATCCCCGTCTTGACCCTCCTCAGCCCACACCCACTGGCCTGAATCCCCTTGGCGTAGTACAACCTGCCAGTGACAGGAGGAATCCTGTGGATCCGGGTGTTTCTTGCTACTGTAAGGCCAGTCATAGGTGGCTAGGAGTCGGCAAAGGCCCAAAGACCCCTCCCCCCTTTGCTCCCTGTCTTTATAACGAATGAACTCCCTTAAATCTTTAGGCGAATCAAAAACCTTGATCTCATAAGGGTGCTCCGAAGGGTCCGGATGCAGTAATTCAATGACACCATCCTTGGCTGTCATCCGATCCAGCCAGGCGCAGGTTGCAGGGTCAGCCTGAATGCGCATCTGTTGATCCAAACGAACATGACTGACCTGGAAGGTATCCTCGTGCGGATGCTGACCGTCCCGTGACTTTTCGCGGATGAGCATGGGTTGCGAGAAGGCCTTGTCATGCTCAGAACCAGTCAATCCCAGAAGCCGCCTTTCCTGGGCATCCACGAACTGGGACCCGCGCAAGACCTGTTCGGGATCGAAGACCACGATGGCTACTTTCGCCCGTCGTAGTATGTCGTAGAGCTGGTTGCTCCCGGAGTAGCTCTGCGACCCTTGCGTCAGCAACAGGTGCGCCTCGTCAATCAGCACCACATCTGCCTTGGCATCGACGCTATTCATGGGGTCAGCTGCCCTGCCTGTGGACCGGCCATTTCGATTGGTATGCTTGCTGAACCGGTTAATGAACTGGACAGCCCCAACCACGCACTGGCCGCGTTTCTTTTGCAATCCCAGTTTCAGAGCCATCTGGTTATAGACATTAGCCTGCTCGGCCTGATTGACAATGATGTAGGAACGCTGCCTGGCCTTTGACGAATGGTTATCGTCCTTGCCGTTCAAGTTTCCATAGATGCCATATCGCGCACATATTTGATAGAAGAGATGGCTGAGCAAAACGGTCTTGCCAGTCCCTGACATACCCTGAACGACAATGACCTGGGTATCAGCGTCACCATCAATCTGCACCGGGCCCGTCGACTCCGTGATCGAGTGGAAACCTTCGCCAGGGTTTTGAATAATCACCGACTCCAACACATGCAGAACTGCCTCTTCAGCTCGCCGTTGTTCGTCGGTAAGTTTGCGGAAGGGCGAGGCCTTGAACAGGGCAGAGTCCAAGATCGCCTTCTCTTCCGGGAACAGATCGAGCTCCATTTCGTGCAGAGTCTGCCAAGCCTTGGAAAAGATGCTGTCGAATTCATCGCTGGTGTAATACATGTCCTGAGCGTTAGTTCTACGGTTCATAACCAGCTTGACCGCGTCGACGCTCTGCATATACCCCATCAACCGATTTTCCATATCCAGAGTCAAGGACTTATTGAAATGGCGGTCACCGATGATGTACTGGCTGACTCTGTCCTGATGATTGCGCATGAATCGCACCAGGCGTTCCCAATCCGTCCGGGTCCGTGGATCCAGCTCAATGTGCTGCCTGGTTCGAGAACGAATGTCATTGGTTTCCCCGACGTAAACCACATAAGGAGGTCCACCGCCATGCTTTTTACTGCTGTCCCTTTCATCGGCAGAGACAATATATACAGTGGGATAGCGTAGGAACAGTTCCTCAAGCAGCCTCCCCTCCACCTTACTGCCCTGATTGCCAACAGCTTTCGTCTGCTTGTACTCTGCAATAGCCTTGGAAAAATCCTCATCACTGAAATCGCCATAGGGCAGCGTCATCACCACGGGCTGCGGCGCGCTTGATGAATCCATGGTTTTCACTATGCCACGAACCCACACCAATCTCATGGCAGGAGGGCCGACTGATAGGCTCGAAATCATGATCAGCAAAGAAACGGAAACAGCAGTGATGAACTTTGTGCACGAGCGCGACGGGGATCAATTCCACACGCCTGCCAACCTGGCCAAATCAATCTGCATCGAAGCTGCCGAGCTCTTGGAGTGCTATCAATGGGGGGATGATCCCAGGGACGGAGATGAAGGCCACGTGACCGACGAACTGGCAGACGTGCTCACCTATTGCATCCAGCTGGCGGATCGGCTGAATCTGGACATGGATCGGATCATCATGGACAAACTGCACAGGACGGCCGACAGATATCCAGTGGCCACTTCGCGCGGATCCAGCCGAAAATATCGACCCCTGCAGTAGACAGATTGATTCAGCAGGTCTGCGCAGCCGGTGACCCCGATTGTTCGAGTCGCTTGGCGATCAATGCTGACAGATCATCCAAGGTGACTCCAGCATAGCTATCCATGGAAGCGAACTGAGGACCCGAAGAGGTGTCGACCGGGTTGGTGCCGGTATAGGCCACAGTGGTGGCTCCCGATGCCACAGCAGAAGTGATACCAGTCAGGGTGTCTTCGAAAGCCAAGCAAGAGACCATTTGATCAGGACTTGTGATGCCCAGCAGACCCGCCGCATGCAGATAAGGAGCGGGATCAGGCTTTTGCGCCAGTCCGTCATCCCCACACACATAGTCGGCAAAAGCCCCGTCAGGAGCCTTGGCGACCACAGCCTGAGCCATGCGGCGTGGCGAAGTAGTGACCAGAATGGAGGGGATGCCAGCTTCAACTAGGTCTGCCAAGACGTCACGGACCCCTTCAATCCATGGCATGTGACGCTCCTCCATGGCAATCACCCCGTCAATCAGCAGATCCGGAATCTGATCCTCTGGAAGGTCAAGACCCCGCTCGCGCATCACCCTTGCTACTTTGGGCAGGGGTTTGCCCGAAACCTGCCAACCCATGTCAGTATTCCAGTCTCCTCCATGCTTGCGCGCTAGATCTACCTCCGCCTGATGCCAGTAAGGCTCAGAGTCGATCAGGGTTCCGTCCATATCCCAGAAGACAGCAAGCGGTCGACGACCTTCAACAAAACAGGCTTTGTCAGTCGAACCGGCACGACTTTCTCTCTTTTGACGCTCCTTATTCATGCATTCACCCTATCGGCAGGGCTTGTCGGCAGTCAAAACGCCAGCAAGGACAGGCAGGATCAACTTACCTGACCACCAGATCACTCGGCGTTGCCGAAGACCTGGTTGCGCAAGTTGTTACGCTGGGTCTCGTATTGAGTGAGCTGGCCAAGAAGGTCGAACTTCTCCTGACCGTCGGGCAACTGATTCATCTGGTGCTTGACTGAGGCAATCAGCCGCATGTAAGTGGCATCCAACAGCCTTGCCAACAGCTCGGAGGCATACTGGCGCTCCTCCGGGCTAGGCTGCCTCAACTGAACATCCGCTTCTTTGGAACCCTCGCCCTGGTCTTCTTTCTTATTGCCTCTCTTGGAGCCCGGTCCTGAGTCCCGCTGTTTATCCTCCTGCTTATCCAAATTCAGCGGCAGGGGCATGACGGCCAGCTCATTGATGGCCGACTCCAGCATGGGCCCGCCTGCCTTGGTTAAATTATGCATCCACAGTCCCTGGGGCGTCTTCCTGTCGGGCAGCCCTCCGGCGGCCTGCACAGCCCGATAGAGTGAGCGGAAAATCGGAACCTCGAAACTGTCTGGGCTCAGCTGGGTGAAGGCATCCGATCCGACTGCCCTAGGAATCTGGATGAGCACCCCCATGAACTGCTGCTCGCAGATGAAGACAGCATCATCGATGTGATGATAGCCCTGTCGGAGGGCATCATCACGTTGTATCCTGCGGCGTTGCATGGCATCGTCACTGCCCTGGCCCGCACGACCCTCCGTTTCACCCGCGCCGCGGTGAGGAGTGCGGACCGCATAGGCATCCTGGTCCTTCACATGCAGCTTGCGACGAGCCCTGTTGACCTCCTGGCGCAGCAGATCCAGATCCACGCCGATTTTTCTGGCGGTCTTACGGGTATAGGCCCCCACCAGGGAGCGGTCCCTGATCTGGGCCAGGATGGGCGCCACGGCCTTAACCGCCCCCATCTGCCCAGTGGTGTACTGGGTATCGAACATGGCCACGGCGGTGTCGATGACGAAGTCATACAGCGGTCGGGCATGCTCGACCAGGGAACGCACGGCCTCATCGCCGTAGCGGATACGCAAATCACAGGGATCCAGATTCTCCCGGGCCACCGCCACGAAGGTCTGCGTCAGAAAGCTCCCGTCAAGGCCGAAGGCATGCAAGGCGGCCTTCTGCCCGGCAGCATCACCGTCGAAGGTGAAAACCACCCGGGAGCCCTGAACCGGCCCCACCAGCTGAATGGCACCAAGGGCATCGTCGGAGATGAGCCGACGGACGATCTTGGCATGATCCTCGCCGAAGGCAGTGCCGCAGGTGGCTACAGCTGTGTCGACACCGGCAAGGTGGCAGGCCATGACGTCGGTATAGCCCTCCACGATAACCACCTGCCGCTTTTTGACGATGGCGTCCTTGGCCAGATCGATGCCGTAGAGCACCTGGTTCTTGCGGTAGAGCTGGGTGTCTGGCGTGTTGATGTACTTGGCGTTGATGCCGTCGTCCTCGTAGAGCTTGCGAGCGCCGAAACCCAGGGTGCGGCCCGTGGAATCCCTGATAGGCCAGGTGACCCTGCCCCGGAAGTAGTCATAGACCCCCCGCTGCCCCTTCCTGGCCAGCCCTGCATCCAGCATCTCCTGCTGGGTGAAACCCTTGGTAGACAGATGGCGCACCAGATTGTCCCATCCGCGTGGGGCGTATCCGCAGCCGAAATGCGCGCTGTCTGCTTGGGAGAAGGTTCTGCCCGCCAAGAGCTTGCGCGCCGCCAGCGCCTCCTTGCTCATGATCTGCGAGACGAAGAAACGCTGAGCCTCCTCATTGGCCTCCAGCAACCGGGAACGTTTGGACCCACGGCGCTTGTCCTGACGGGAGTTTTCGTAATGCAGCTCAATCTGGTACTTGTCTGCCAGAATCTCGACGGCATCGCCGAACTCGACGTTCTCCTCCTGCTCCACGTAGGTAAAGACATCGCCGCCCAGGCCGCAGCCGAAGCAGTGCCAGACCCCCATGGAGGGACGCACCGAAAAGGAAGGAGACTTCTCGTCGTGGAACGGGCACAAGCCCATGTATGTGCCGGAACCGGAAGGCTTCAGAGTCACGCTTTCAGAGACGATCTCATACAGATCGGCCTTGGCTCTGACCTTCTCGATGTCTTCCTTCTTGATCATTCCGGACATGACACCCAGCCTACCGGCCCAGGCCGATGTGTTGCGCCCGGCGTAAATGCCGCAGGCCTAGGGGCAGACCAGGGAATGCAGGGCCAGCGCGGAGCCGTCGGTCAGAGAGGCCACCTGGTCGATGGCCACCCGCAATCGTTCCCCATCCGAACCTGCCTGACGCCAATCCTCCAGGAAGACATCCTCCAAGGCATCAGAAGGTCCAGGCGAGTCGGCCATCATCACCTCAACCAAGTCGGTCACAATCTTCAATTGCTCCTCGTGGAAGGGTTCCTTCTCACGGGGAGCCATGACGAAGTAGACAGCAATCCCCTTCAAGGCCACAATCTCATAAGAGGTCCGGGGAGGAATGACCAGCCCAGCCGAGTACCTGGTCAAGGGGCCTTGGCCGTGACGGCTTCGCGTGGCCGCCTCCACGGAGTCGGCAAAGCGACCAATCAGGTAGCTGGTGGTGTTCTTCAACGTAGCCAGGGCCCGGCGTGAACCGTCAAAGCCCGTCGGCAGCATGCTACGGACGGCCTCCAAGGCTCGGACCAGCTGGTCGGCATCCCATCGGTCGCCATACCAGGATCGGGCGGCCCGGACCACACCATCAATGATCCTGGGCTCAGCCAGCCGCTCAGGCGCGAAGGACCCGACCACGATGGCATCCTCTACGTCATGGACGCTGTAGGCGATGTCGTCAGCCAGATCCATGACCTGGCACTCCATAGGCGTGCTGGCCGGCGGCGCCCCTTGCTTAAGCCAATGGAAGACCTCTTGGTCGTCAGGGTAGACGCAAAACTTGGCGGTCCTCTCCCCCTTGGGATGGGCCGAGGCCTCGGCCAGGGTCCAGGGATATTTGACCGCAGCATCCAGGGCGGCCCTGGTCAGGTTGACCCCTGCCGAACGTCCGTCCGGGTGGAAGACCTTGGGCTCCAGCCTGGTCAGCAGTCGAAGGGTCTGCGCATTGCCCTCGAATCCCCCTATATCCGAGGCCAACGAAGACAGAGCACGTTCACCGTTGTGGCCGAAGGGCGGATGACCCAGGTCATGGGCCAAGCAGGCACAGTCCACTACGTCGGGGTCGCAGCCCAGCATGGTGCCAATCTGCCGGCCGATCTGGGCCACCTCCAAGGTGTGGGTCAGCCGTGTACGGGCAAAGTCGTCAGTTCCAGCGACCAGAATCTGCGTCTTGGCCCCCAACCGACGCAGCGCCGAAGAGTGAACCAGGCGCGCCCTATCGCGTTCAAAGGCGGTCCTGCTGCTGGTCTTTGGGGGCTCTGGGGCCCACCGTTCCTGATCCTGGGCAGAGTAGCCCTCGGCCAGCAGGCGGGATCCGCCCTCCTCGTCAGTGCCCATCAGGCGCGCCCGCTCCGTTCAGTCCAGATTGTCCACGACCACCACTTCAGTGGGCACATTGCCCGCCGTTGCCTTGGAATAGGGGCAGAGCTCCTGGGTGCGTTCCACCAGGCGGGTGGCCAGATCACGATCGACGCCGGGCAGGCAGACCTCAATTAGAGCCTTGATGCCGAAGGACTCGCCCTGGTCGCCAAGGGAGATATGAGTGCGCACCTTGCTCTGGGCCAACTTGGTGGCTGGCACACGCAACTCCTTGCCGGCCAGTCCCATAGCTCCCTGGAAGCAGGCTCCCCAACCGATGGCGAAGAGCTGCTCGGGGTTGGTGCCCTGGCCCTTGCCCCCCATGGCCTTGGGTGTATCCAGGTCCAGGGAGAGATCGGGCTCGTGGCTATCCGCATGGCCCTCGCGGCCTCCGGTGATGTCAGCTACGGCTGTGTATGAGATATTGCTGGGTTCATTTCCTGTATATGTAGTCATAACCTCATCTCACCACTTATATTGCCCCTTGACAAGGCCCCAAGCCTGGGTTCGACCTGTGATAGTGGTCTCAAAGAATGGATTCAGTGGCCATCAGATGCAGGTCGGCAGGGTCGATCACCTCATGCACGCCCAAGTAGAGCCGTGGAATCCGGCTGCGCAGGCAGGTGAAGATCTCATAGCTGATGGTGTCGGCGGCCCGGGCCCAGTCGTCAGCGGTTGGCTCGGCCTGATCCTCTCCACTGCCTGGACCGAAGAGAACAACGGTATCGCCTTCGCTCACTCCCAGATCGGAAGCCATGCCCTTGAGGTCAAGCACGCACTGGTCCATGCAGACCCTGCCAGCGACGCGAACCAACTTGGGCCCTTGACGAGTCATCAGACGGACGGGTCCGCCCCGGTGCTCCCGGCCCATGGCGCCCTGGCGGTCAAAGCCCGAGGCAGACCGATGGATCCCGTCGGCGTAGCCCAGGGGCATGATGGCCGTGCTGGTGGGCTTCTCCGTCAAATAGGTGCGCCCGTAGGAGATGCCATGACCGGCCGGCATATCCTTGACAGTGCCTAGCTGGGCCTGGAGGGTCATGGCCGGACGCAGACCGTAATCGGCCGAAACCCCCATGGAGGGATCGGGCTCATATCCGTACAGGCCGATGCCCGGACGGGTCAGGTCATAGCGTATCCCAGGACGGGTGAGCGTGGCGGCGGTGTTGGCCAGATGCCGGATCTCAGGTTTCAAACCTGCGGCCGTCATCTTGTCAGAGAACTGCTCAAAGAGGGCGATTTGCTCGTCAGTGGACGACACGAACTCGTCCACCCCAGGCATGTCGGCTACTGCTAGATGGCTGAAAAGCCCCACGGGCTCCAACAGCCCCTTGGCGGCCAGGCGGGAGAGCTCGCGCAGGGCATCTCCGAAGGTTTCAGGGGTGAAGCCGTTGCGTCCAAAGCCGGTGTCCACCTTGATATGGACGCGTGCAGGCCTGCCGACCCGATCTGCCGCCTGGGCTGCCATGTCCATGGTCTTTAAGGAACCGATGCCCAGATCGATGTCAGTCTGGATCAACTGATCAAAGGGGGCGCAGTTCCCATTGAACATCCAGGACAGAATCCGGCAACGGTCGGAGCCGATGCCAGCCCGACGCAGGCGCAGAGCCTCGCTGGCCTGGGCGGTGCCCAGCCAGGTTGCCCCGCCGGACAAGGCCGCCAGGGCGGCAGGAATGAGCCCGTGCCCGTAAGCATCGGCTTTGACCACACCCATGACCGCAGCACCAGGGTTCGTGGAATGAACCAGCTTCACCAGGGTGGCCATATTGGCCTTCAGGGTTCGCAAGTCCACGATGATCTGTCCAGGATAGGCCCGAAGAGCTTGCTCGTAGTGCCTTTTGCCCTCGGGCCCGGAGAACCGCCATGCTGGTGCTGCACTCAATGTCATGGCTCCATTGTGCGACGGCGCTGCGACGGTCGGCCTCCCCCCCTCAGACGGCAACCAAGCGCCTGGCGGCCCTTTCGCGCCCAGCCAGGTCAAGAGGACGATCGTGCCGCTGGTAAGCCACCCGCACATTCTCGATCTCCTTGTTCTCAGGCATGATGATGTTGCCGCAGCGAGTGAAGCCATGAGTCTCCAGGATGTGCTGCATGGCGTAGTTCTTCAGTCCCGTATCGGCGCGGATGTTCTCGTACCGGCGCATGCTCCAGTTAAGCAGGTCCCCGGCGGCATGGCGCCCCAGTCCCGAGGCGGCCACCCGATGGATGGTGGTATAGGGCCGGTCGTCCAGCCAGCTGCCATCGATGACCCGATAATCAGGTTCCGGATCATGGAAGAGGGCAAAAACGCCGATGATGCGCTCGTGGCTGCCCTTGTGCTCGTCCAACTCAGGTTCAGGGTAGGCAGGATCGTCAGGAATCTGATCCATGCCAGCCGCATCATCGACCAAGAGCATGGTGTGGCCCCCGGCGATGTCCTCGCGGATGCGTTCGGGCAGGGGGTACTTGTCCCCCCACTGACGGGGGTTGCCGGTTTCAGCCATCCGTTTTCTGGCATAGGCGTAGACAGGCATGATCGCCTCAAAGTCGTCCATGGTGGCATGACGGATCCAACGTGCAGTTTCCATCGTGTAGCTGCTCACTGTGGCTACCTCTTTCTCGACCGGTGCGGCAGGGACGAAACCCGCCCCCGCGATTGCCGAAGTACGAGTGTATCCATCAGGAAGCTGTCACGAAGTGAGTACGCATTGAGCGAATCGGGGAATAGTTCGGGCTATTGTGCACTCTCCTGAACCCGGCCTTCCGAGCGCAAACGGCGAGCACGGGTCAGATTGACCACGCTATGTCGGCTGACCAGACGGGTTGGCATGACCACATGCCGCTGGAACTCCTTGCCCTGGCGTGCATCAAGAATCATTCCCACCGCCATCCTGGCCATCAAATCAAATGGCTGGTCCACCGTGGTAAGAGCGGGCATCAGATAAGAGGATGGATATACGTTGTCGAATCCGACCACAGACAGATCCTGCCCGGGCTCCAGCCCACGTTCGCGAGCCGCTCTATAGATATTGACGGCTGTCAAGTCGTTGCAGGCCAGAATCGCAGTCGGACGATGATCGCGGTCCAGCAGATCACAGGCGGCTTGGTACCCTCTGTCAGGCAAATAATCTCCCTGTTGAACCATACTCGACGGCAGGGTGGCACCAATGGCTGCTAATGCTGCTCGGTATCCAGCCAGTCTGGCTTGCGCGGATTGCACATTCGCCGGTCCGGCGATGACGCCAATGCACCGGTGCCCGGCATCAAGAAGGCATTTGGCCGCTTGGTATCCTCCAGTCCAATTGTCTAGCGTTATGCTCATGTCCTCATCGCTTACCAAGTCCACCGGATCGACCGCCACCAGGGGAATGCCCCTTGCCTTGAGCACATTCTTGCCCTCCTGGTCTATAGAGGACATCTGGGTGATCACCCCCAGCGGGTTGCGATCAATGATCCCCCTCAGGCATTCCTCGGCACGCCGCTGGTGATCAGTCTGTGTCACCGTCAGAGCCAAACCGGCATCCAAAGCCCACTTTGAGGCATAACGTATCATCTCGATAGTGCCATTGTTGGCAATATAATCCACGACCAGCTCAATAGTCTGAGCAATTTTCGTGCTGACAAGCGGATGCGCATAGCCCTCATCTGCCAACGCTTTTTCGACCCTTCGGCGGGTTTTTGCCGCCACGCCCGGTCGACCGTTGATCACCTTGGAGACGGTCGAAGCAGAGATGCCGAGCTGCTCGGCTATGGCGCCAACGTGCGGATTGCCTGGTTCCTGTCTGGCCATGTGCGTCCTTTCCATTACCCACCAATCGTAACCAAGGAAGCACCGAAACCATCCATGTCGGATTTAGAATTTTTACATCTCTAATTTTCAAATTTCTATTTCTACGCCTATACTGAGGTATACGTTCACAAGATTGGCAAAGGAGCCACGATGAGTACTATCACTGCGGTGAAAACGTATGACTTTCGTTTTCCCACTTCTCTGACCCTTTCAGGGTCGGATGCCATGAACAAGGACCCCGACTATTCGGCCGCCTATGTGGAAATACACACCTCGGCTGACGACGGCATCAAAGGTTGTGGCCTGGTCTTCACCATCGGACGAGGCAACGATGTTGTTTGCAGAGCCATCGATTCCATAGGAGAGACTCTGCGTGGCCTGGAGGTTGAACGTCTGCTGGACAGCATGGGCCTGGCCTGGGACCTATTGGTCCATGACTCACAGCTGCGCTGGTTGGGGCCCGAAAAGGGAGTCGAGCACATGGCCATCGGGGCATTGCTGAGCGCCCTTTGGGACATGAAAGCCAAAAGGGCGAGAAAACCCTTGTGGTTGCTGCTGGCTGAAATGGATCCTGAGGATCTTGTCAGCACATTGGACTTTCGATATCTGTCTGACGCCCTGCGCCCCGAGGAGGCCATAGACATCCTCAAGGATGGGCAATCCGGCAAGCAGGAGCGCATCGAGGACATTCGCCAGCAC
Source organism: Bifidobacterium mizhiense (assembly GCF_020884755.1). Lineage (GTDB taxonomy): Bacteria > Actinomycetota > Actinomycetes > Actinomycetales > Bifidobacteriaceae > Bombiscardovia > Bombiscardovia mizhiensis. The sequence continues at coordinate 362,603 of NZ_BPWE01000001.1, forward strand.
GGGTACCCCGGTTATTCGACAGCACCAGGCTGGCTTGGCTATAGCGACGAAAAAATGGTGGAGATCGCTAAACGGGAGACGCAGGAAAAGGGCTTTAAGCAGATCAAGCTCAAGGTAGGCCAGAACCTCGATGATGACATACGCCGCCTGGGACTGGCCAGGGATGCCATCGGTCCCGACGTCCGCCTGGCCGTCGACGCTAATCAGGTCTGGGATGTCCCGCAAGCCATTGATTGGATCAACCATTTCCATGACTTCGACCTGGCATGGGTCGAAGAGCCTACCAGCCCCGACGACATCATCGGCCACGCAACCATTGCCAGAGCCATTAATCCCATACCCGTGGCAACCGGCGAACAGATGCAGAACCGCATCATGTTCAAGCAGTTCCTGCAGGCTAATGCCTTCGGCATCATGCAGATCGACGCCACCAGAGTGGCGGGCCCCCAGGAGATAGTTCTGGAATACCTGCTGGCTCGCAAGTTCCATAAGATAGTCTGCCCACACGCCGGCGGAGTCGGATTGTGCGAGATGGTCTGCCACTTCGCTATGTTCGACTACGCAGCCGTCTCATGCACTACACAGGGCCGAATGATCGAATACGTGGACAATCAGCACGAATATTTCGTGAACCCCGTGCATATCAGCCAAGGCATGTATCAGGCACCGACCGCTCCCGGCAATGGAGCCGAAATGACCGTGGAAACCGCACAGCGCTACCTGCACCAGGAGTGAGAGCGGCCCCCACCTCAATCAAAATCCGGTCCAATCACTGGACCTCTAACAAATCATCCATCCATATAGACAAAGGAGTTCTCATGGATCTGCATCTCAAGAACAAGGTATTCATCATCACCGGCGGCTTCAAGGGCATCGGCAGGGGCATCACTCTACAACTGGCCCAGGAGGGTGCCATAACCGCAGTCATAGACCGTGACGAGTCAGCCAGGGACCAGTTCTGCAAAGACATCGAGGCCTATACCGATACCTACCGGACCTTCATTTTGGATCTGAACGACACCGACGGCATAGCACCCATTGTGGAGCAGGTACACCAGGAATTCGGCCATATCGATGGCATAGTCAACAACGCTGGAGTCAACGACAACAAGGCTTTGGAAACTACTGACTGGCGGGAGTTCGAGCGTTCCGTACATGGCAACCTCACCCACTACTACGAACTCATGCACGCCTCTTGTGCTTACCTGAAGGAAAGCCACGGATCTGTCATCAACATCACCTCCAAAACCGCGGTGACCGGTCAGGGCAAGACCAGCGCCTATGCGGCAGCCAAGGGCGGGGTCCTGGGCCTGACCAGAGAATGGGCAGCGGCATTGGTGCATGATGACGTACGAGTGAACGCCATCGTGGTCTCGGAATGCTGGACCCCGCTCTATGCCGACTGGATCAAGACCTTTGGCGATGAAAAGGCCCAGCAAGCCCGTCTGTCGGTCATCACAGACAAGATTCCTCTGGAGCATCGCATGACCACACCCGAGGAGATCGGGAACACCGCCACTTTCCTGCTCTCTGATCGCGCATCACACACCACCGGCCAATGGGTGTTCGTCGATGGCGGATACGTCCATCTGGACCGGGCACTGAATTGAGCTCTGCCATGGAAAATACAAATACACGAAACAAGGGCGGATCCAAGGCCACTGTCGCCATAACCCTGGTCATCGGACTCTTCTTCATTTGGGGATTGACCATGAATCTGGTCAACGCCCTCAACAGCCCATTCAGCAACTACATGGAGCTGAACAGCACCCAGGCATCGCTGCTGCAGGTGGCCTACTATGGAGCCTACTTCGTCATGGCCATCCCAGCCGGAATCATCTCCAAGCGCTTCGGCTACAAGGGCGGGGTCATCTCCGGACTGATACTGTTCGCGGTTGGAGCATTCATCGTAGTGCCGGCCACAAATATGGCCAGCTACGGGCTCTTCTTATTCGCCATGTTCGTGGTAGCGTTGGGTGCCTCCTCTCTGGAGACCAACTGCAACCCTTACGTCACCAAGCTGGGCGACGAAAAAGGAGAATCCTTCAGACTCAATCTGGCACAGAGCTTCAACGGCGTCGGCAACGTGGTAGGGCCTCTGATTTTGGGCAGAGTCCTGTCCAAAACCCTGACCCCAAAAGAGCCGGGCTTTGAGCAAGCCAAGGTCAAGTTCCTGTCTGATACCAGAATGATCTATATCGTCATCGGCATCGTCCTGCTGCTGGTGTTAGCTGTCTTCATCGTCTTCAAACTGCCAACACCACCCGGCGATGACGAGCAGGAAGGGAAAACTGGCACCGGTTCCGGCACCTCAAGTCTGTTGAAACGCCCTTACTTCGTACTGGGCGTGATCGCCGAGTTCATCTTTATCGGCTTGCAGGTGGCAGGCATGGCCATGTTCTCCGCTTATGCTCTCAAACACTGGGGCGCCGGCATCACCGCCGGTCTGGCTGCCACACTGTTGGCCTTGCTGTCGCTGCTGTTCACCCTTGGACGGTTCCTGACCACTCCGTTAATGACCAAATTCGATGCCGGCAAGATACTGGGCATCTACATGTGCGTCACAGCCGTGCTGATGGTTCTGGTATTCCTAGGTCTGGGACGATTCTCGGTCATCTGCTTCCTGGTTGCCTATCTGTTCATATCGATCGGCTACCCCACCATCTTCTCGCTGACGCTCAAGGGCATCAGGGGCAACGACGCCAAGACCGGCTCTTCGGCGCTGGTCATGAGTATCGTCGGAGCAGCCCTGATCCCGCTGCTGCTGGGTGCCATTCAGGATGCCATGGGCATCGAAATCGCCATGCTGGTGACCGTGCCCGGATTCCTCTACATCGCCTGGTATGCCTTCCGCGGGTGCCGCATAGGTCTTAAGCAGGGAGCCTGACATGACACGACAACTACAGGTCATCGATGCTCACTTCCATATGTGGGATCTTGCGCGGCAGCATCTGCCTTGGCTGGACGGAATGCCCTCACTGAACCGGAGCTTTCCCCTTCACGAGCTGGAAAGGGAATACGAGCAGCTGGGAGTGGAATTTCTGGGCGGAGTCTATGTGGAAGTAGACTCGGACGACCCCCTATTAGAGGATCGCTTGGTCTATGAGAACGATGACCCCAAAATCCTTGCCCGAATGCTCCGAGCCCAGGTAGGGCCCTATATGAGAGTGCCCATCAACGCTACGGGCATCAGAGAGCCGCTGCATACTGACTCTGCCCCTCGCGGCCGTTGCATGGAACCCTCCTTCATCGCTGGGCTCCGCGCCATGGCTGATAAGGGCCTGCCCTTTGAGCTATGCAACCGGGGGGTAGAACTGCCGGACATGGCTCAGGCTTTCTCTCAGGTTCCTTCCCTGACTGTCATCATGGACCATCTGGGCAACATGCCCGACTTGTCGCCAGCCTGCAGAAAGGCCATGCAGGCCATGGCGGCCCTGCCGCACTGTTATATCAAGGTGTCAGGCGACTTGCCGGTCGATCGCGACATCGTCACCTTCGTCAGGGACACATTTCCCCCGGATAGGATCCTCTATGCCTCCAACTGGCCGGTCGTCACCGTGCACTCCTCACTCAGGGAACACTGGCAACTGATGCTGGACATCTTTGGCCCTGATGAGGACTTCTTCAAGCACAATGCCATGAGGGCCTATGGGATCGATGCCGATATGCTTACTGTGGAAGGGTGAACATGAGCACATCATCAGCCAAATTCGAGGGAATATTCTGTCCGTCGATTACCATCAGCGACGATCAAGGAGTCATCGACACCGACCTGTGGGGACGACATCTGGACCATCTGATCCAGGCTGGCATTAATGGAGTGCTCCTGTTCGGAAGCATCGGCGAGTTCTATGCCTATGATCTCCAAGAGAAGCGCTCAGCCCTGCAATTCGCCGTCGACCATATACGGGGGCGCATGAAGGTATTCGTCGGAGTAGGCGACACTGACATGGACCGGGTTATGGATCTGACCAAGTTTGCCGGACAAATCGGCGCCGATGCCGTGGTGGCTGTCAGCCCCTATTATTTCGGCCCTTCGGAACCGACTGCTTACAGGTATTTCACCAGCATCGCTCACGCCTCGACTGTGCCGGTGATCCTCTACAATTTCCCTGCTCGTACAGGCAACGACTGCTCCCCGGAGTTGGTCGCTAAACTGGCCCAAGAATGTCCAAACATCGTTGGCATCAAAGACACCGTGGACACAATCAGCCACACACGCCGAGTCGTATCGGCAGTCAGACGTGTCAGCCCAGAGTTCTCGGTGTTCTCCGGATTCGACGAATACTATATGGTCAATCGCATCTGCGGAGGCAACGGTGTTTTATCGGGCCTGACCAACGTGGAACCGGAAACCTTCGTGGCCATGCATCAGGCCTATCAAGAGGGTGATTACCAGACTGCGCTCGACAAGGCCCGACGCATCAACCACCTGATGGCGATTTACGACACTGCGGATTTGTTCGTGTCGGCCATCAAGGGAGCTGTGCGACTGCAGGGTCTGCCCATCAGCACACGCATCCGCGAACCAGCCATGCAGATCGATGACGATCAGATGAAACAGATCGAAACCATACTGCGTAGTTGAGCTTTCGTCTGTTACATCGAACTGGGCCTGAGGAAAGGCACCCACCCTTCCTCAGGCCCAGTTGTTTGTCTGTCAGCGATCAGACCAGCTTGCGCTCATAAGGATCGGAGCTGATGCCGGCAGCCACGATGTCGCGGCTCCACTGCTTGGCCGAGAAGAGCGAATGGTCGCGATAGTTGCCGCAGGAGGTGATCTCGGTGCCGGGCACGTCGTCCCAGGTGGCCTTTTCGGCGATGAACTCCAGCGACTCCTTCAGGGCCTTGGCCACATCCTCGGTCGAATGACGGCCCCAGGCAAGCAGGTGGAAGCCCGTCCGGCAACCGAAGGGCGAGCAGTCGATGTATCCGGGGATGCGCTCGCGCAGGAGCACGGCGATGGTGTGCTCGATGGTATGCAGCCCAGCAGTTGGAATGGCGTTCTGATTGGGCTGGACCAGACGGAGATCATAGTTGGAGATGATGTCTCCCTGGGGCCCCTTCTCCTCGTCGATCAGTCGAACGTAGGGCGCCTTGACCTTGGTGTGATCCAGCTGGAAGCTCTCTACAATAGGTTTGTCAGCCATTGTTATTTCCTTTCCTGTCGGGCGCCCGGTATGAAAGGCAACCTTGATGAAGTCGTGTATGTCTCATGGTAGGCCGACCTACCTATCAGATTCGGCAGTTCCCCTGACCACATCCACCCCTCTTTTGGCCGAAAACTCGGAGATGACACCCATGAACTGGGGTCCATACTGCTCCAGCTTATGCTGTCCCACCCCATTGACGGCCAGGAAGGTGGCCTCATCGGCGGGCCGAAGGCGACACATATCCCGCAGTGCCTTGTCGGAAAAGACAATGTAGGGAGGCTTGCCAATCTTGCGGGCTATGCTGGTCCGCAGATCGCGCAGCTTCTGGAAAAGTTCCTCATCCTCTGGGTTGGCATCGCTTGCACCGGCCTGATCGAGACCGTCATTGTCGACCGTCGAAGAAGACCCGCCGCCGAAGACCTTGCCTGAGGCACGTGGGCGTTCCGTCCGCTTGATTTCATAGTGAAAGTCCGGACTGACCGTCTGCGCGGCCTTGGGTCCGAAATGGACCATGGGCAGCCGCCCTTCGGTAATGTACAGATACCCGTCCGAGGCCATCTGGTTGAGCACGTCGCGGATTCGCGCCTCTGGAACCTGGTCCAGAGCCCCGTAGCTGGGGCACCGATCCAACCCTCGCCGAAGAAGGTCCTGCGAGCGTGAACCCCGGAGGATCTGGGCAATCTTGCCGGAACCGAATCCCTGGTTCACATCATGCACGCACCTGCTGATGGCACGGGCCACATCGCTGACATCGATGGTCTTAAAGGTGCTCAGACAGTTGGAACAGTTCTGGCAGCCACCGCTGCCCGTGTCGGGATGCCCGACCGGGACGGATTTGCCCTTGTCGGCCTCGGCAGGAGAAAGGCCCGCGGCAGCCTGGTCCACCTCCTCGCCGAAGTACCGCAGCATGTACTGGTGAAGGCAACCCGTGGTTCGACAGTAGCCAATCATGACATTGAGCAGACGCCGGTGTTCGGCTCTGACCGCTTCAGCCTGCTCACCGGTCAATCTGTCGTTGCCGTTGTCCATGTCCAAGAGGCGCCTGCGGGTGACGATGTCGCTCTCGTTCCACAGCAGCGAGCAGCGGGCGGGCTCGCCGTCGCGTCCAGCTCTGCCGGCCTCCTGGTAGTAGGCCTCGATGCTCTCAGGCATGTTGTGATGGATGACATAGCGCACGTTGGACTTGTCGATGCCCATGCCGAAGGCGTTGGTGGCCACAACCACCTGCACCTTGTCGTTGACGAAGTCCCGTTGCGCCTGCTCCCTGTCCTGGGCATCCATCCCAGCGTGGTAGCTGACAGCGCTTACACCGGCCTTGGTCAGGTCATCGGCCAGGGCCTCGGTCTCCTTGCGAGTGGCACAGTAGACGATGCCTGAGTCATCGCCATGCTTCAGGGCGTACTGGACCACCCAGCGATTTTTGTATTTGCTCTCCAGCTTGATCACGTCGAAGAAGAGGTTGGGCCTGTCGAAACCCGTCACCGCTACGTAAGGGTCGTCCAGGCCCAGCATGTATACGATGTCACGTCGAACCTTCTCGGTCGCCGTAGCGGTGAAGGCTGCCACCGTGGGCCGGTTGGGCAGGAATCTGATGAAATCGCCGATGCCCAAGTAGGCAGGGCGGAAGTCCTGACCCCACTGGGATACGCAGTGGGCTTCGTCCACAGCCAGCAGGGAGATCCTCGTATGCTGGGCGAACTCCCTGAATCTGGGGGCATCCAGCCGTTCCGGAGCCACGTAGAGGATTTTGCTGCGTCCCTGGGCAGCCTGAGCCAGGGCCAGGGACTGCTCATCCATGTCCTGGGTGGAATTGACGAACGAAGCCGGGATCCCTGCATCCTCCAACCCGTCCACCTGGTCCTTCATCAGGGAAACCAAGGGAGAGATGACGATGGTCAGACCGTCCAGAAGTGTGGCAGGAATCTGATAGCAGATTGACTTGCCGGCACCGGTCGGCATAACACCCAGGCAGTCTCGCCCATTCAGGATGGTCCTGACCAGATCCTCCTGACCCGGGCGAAAGGACTCATATCCGAAATACCGCTTCAGCGCCTGCCCTGCATCCTGGATGTCCACCATGATTCCCCAGTCTATTGCCCCGGCAGGAGTCAAGCAGTGGGCGAACGACCATGTGGTCAATCGTCGCTGGAATTCTTAGCCATCCTGCCACTAACCCAGAATGCTGAGCCCCTGGATAGCTGGTAGCTGCCGACGGCTGGTGAGCCAGTAGCTGAACAGGATGCATATGGCGGAGAAGACTAATGTGAAGACCACTTGGGGCCAGAGTAAATACACGGTGACGTATCCCCATAAATCAACATTCATGAAGGGGCTTAAGGTCTTGTACATCCAATGGCCGCGCATAAGGTTGATCATCTGAACCGCCGTTTGCTGCCACCCCCAGAAATTCCAGCCGGAAATCGAATGCCAGAAACCAACACAGATCAACAGCCCTACCAGCAGCAGACATCTGCCTTTTCGATCAAGACGGGCAGCCAGGTCACCCAGCACCTGGCCAAGCAGAACGAAGGCTATCTGCACCATAAAGACATGCAGCGCCAGAGCCAGCCAACGGGACGGCTGCTGAGCATACGACTGGTTAAAACATGACACGCTCCAGGGATCAAGAGTCAGTCTCCAAGGCGAACAGCCCTGCACGAGAAACCTTTGGTAGCTTTCCGTAAAGGGCATCCATCCTATTTGGCCTAGGCTGCTGATAATCGCGACCACGATCATGAAAGTGGTTGTCGCCAGGGCCATGACCACATTGGAGATGATCTGGGTCCATGCGATTGTAGAACGAGTCACAGCGTTGGAGATCAGGGGCCGGAAAGTCGTCAGTGAGCAGACGAAGGCGGTGGCCATGAGCACCATTTCGGTGAACAGACCGGTGAACCCGGAGCTCAAGGGGATGAACCCCATAACACCCAGAGTGAGGACGAGAGCCCAAATCAAAAAGACGATCAGCCTCGGCATCACCTGTACGCGCAGAGCCATCCGGGTCTGCACCGCAGGCGACAGGAAACTCTTGATTCGGGCCCACCCTTCAGCTGGTCCAGCACCCAGGTCGGGGCTTTCTGGCCCCAGCTTGGTCTTCGTCCGCACTACCCCCGCAACTTGCGTGTTATTCATTGTGCCGCTCCTTCCGTTATCTGGACGAAGTAGGTCTGCAGATCCATGGGGGCGACAATAAGCCCCTTGGGCTGCTCGTCGGACACTGGCCCCTCGAAGCTGACGCGCAGCAGGTCGCCGATGCGCTGCCTGCTCAGCGGCTGTGGGTCGCCCTGGGCAAGGTAGCCCTCCACGTCACGCGGACGGCCAGTGACAGTGATCCCCAGGGCTGACAGATCATCCACGCTGAAAGATCGCAGGACCCGCCCCTGGTCGATGATCGTGGCGCGGGAGATGAGCTGGCTGACCTCGTTGATGATATGGGTGGCGATGATCATGGTCGGTCCGCGCTGCTGATAGGCCTCCAGAACGAAGGAGTAGATCTTCTCCCTGGCCGCCGCATCCATTCCTGTTGTCGGTTCATCCAGAATGAGGTATTCCACAGGCAGGCAGAGTCCGATGACGTCCTTGACCACCTGACGCTGCCCCATGGAGAGGGAAGCAAAAGTGTCAGTCAGCCTCAATGCGAAGCTCTTAAGAATACGCTCAGCCAAGTGCCAGTCGAAATCACCGTAAAACCCCTCGGCCATGGCGAATGCTTGTCTAATGTGTCGTCGGGATGGATAGGGCCAGGTTTCGTTGACCAAGGCCACGCGGCGAGCGATTCTTGAGTCGCTGACCAGATCGCTTCCATCCAGGTGGACCAGCCCCTGGTCAGGAAGTGTCCTACCCGTCATCAGATTGCACAGGGTGGACTTGCCGGCTCCGTTCCGCCCGAAGAGTCCGTATATATTGCCAGGCTCAAAGCAGAGTGAGATCTCATCCAGGGCCTTCAGCTTTCCGTACGATTTGTCCACCTTGGAAACTGTCAGACTCATTGGTAGACCCTTTCTATGATGGCGTCCAAGTCCTCACGGGATACGTCCAGAGCCTTGGCTTCTTCGACCAGATCCTGGAACCTTCCGTTCAGGAGTTCCCTCCTGCGACGCTCACGAACGCTCCGGCCCGCACCGACAGTGACAAACATGCCCAGCCCCCGCCGTTTCTCCAGAAGGCCCCGGTCGACCAGCAGGTTCATCCCCTTGAGGACTGTGGCCGGGTTGATCTGGTAGGCAGTCGAGATTTCCGTGGTGCTGGGAATCCTTTCACCATCGGCGACCAGTCCCTCGGCTATGGCTTCGGTCAACCGGTCTGCCACCTTCACGAAAACGGGCCGACCATCTGGTATTTCGATCGCCATCGTTTGACCGCCTTGTCTGCCTTGATTCGGGGCGTCGAATTAGGATCTGCATTACTGTTTATTACTTAGTTACTTGAGTAACTAACCAACAGTCTACGATTTGCTCTACCAACCGTCAAATCAGGTGCAGTCTTTAACCGTCCGTTTCTCTGCACAGATGCTCTCGCTGCCCTCCTTCATTCCGTCAAGGACGGGCATGCACTCATGTAATTTTGCTTGGCCAGAATGCCGATGAGCACCGGTACCTATAGGGTCGCAGCTGCCAGTAGCTGACGAGTATAAGACTGACTGGGGTGATCGAGGATGGCTTTCACAGGCCCCTCCTCCACCACCTTTCCTTGACTGAGCACCATGACCCTGTCCGCGATGTGCTGAACCACGCCCAAATCATGGGAGATGATGATCATGGACATGCCATTTGACGGATTGCTCTGCTTTCTGGACTGGGCCATGATGGACTGAAGGGTATGAAGAATCCCAACGCGTGCTGAAACGTCAATGGCGCTCATGGGCTCATCGGCCAAGAGTATCCGGGGCTTGACAACAAGGGCTCGGGCTATGGCCGCCCGCTGAGCCTGGCCTCCGGACAGATCGGAGGGATAAGCCGTCATGATCCTGCCTGGATCAAGCTGAACCTCTGACAAGACCTTGGCCACCTGATCAGCAGAGCCCGTCCCACCCTGACGACGATGCCATAGGTGCCCGCTTCCCCTGCGCCTGGCAGCCAGAAGAGGTTCAGCAACCGATCGACCGATAGTCCAGCGCGGGTCGAGGGAGGCAAAAGGGTTCTGAAAGACCAGAGCAGAGTCCCGGGCAAGCTCCTTGGCGGCCGGGGAACCATGCAGAACTGGTCTGCCCTCATATGCCACCTGCCCGGCATCAGGCCTCAACTGACCAAGGAGCATATGGGAAAGCGTGGTCTTCCCTGAGCCGGACTCCCCTATGATCGCCAAGCACTCCCCCGGCAGGAGGGAAACATCGATGCCGTCAACTGCAGCTTCTCGAGCCGTTCCACTGTCCCTGGAGGCATAGACCTTGGTCAGGCCCTCCCCGATCAGGATCGGATCGGCATGTGCACTGTCAGTCGTCCTCATGCTTGCCTCCATCTGTGCTCAGCGTCAACTCTCTGGCCGCTCGCACCAGGGTCCTGCCCTGTGTGCTGGATGGGCTGCGCAGAATGCTCTGCGTCTGTCCGCTTTCCACCACTCGCCCTGCATCGAGGATGTAGCAGTAATCGGCAACCCGGGCCAGGACTGAGAAATCATGGGTGATGAACAGCAGGGAGGCCCCGCTCTGGTCGACCAAGGAGACCAACAGGTCCACAATCTGCCGCTGGGTTATGGCATCCAGGGCCGTGGTCGGCTCGTCTGCCAGAATCAGTCTGGGCTTGGTGACCAGGGCTGTGGCTATGGCCGCCCGCTGCTGCTGGCCCCCGGACAGCTCATGCGGATAGGATCCAGCCAGATCCGCATCCAACCCGACCTGGGCCAATATCTCCATGACCCGTCTGCGCCGTTCCTGAACGCTCAAGCGATAGTGGCGGCGAAGAGGAAGCTCAACCTGGCTGTAGATTTTCTTGACCGGGTTCAAGGCCGTGGAAGGATTCTGAAAGATCATGCCTATCCGGGAACCGCGCAGATCCGCCAAGGACCGGTCATCGGAACCGAGAATCTGAAGCCCGTCCACCAGAATGGATCCCGAAAGGGAGGCCGTCAGCGGTGCTGTGCCCAGAACGCAGCGGGCGATCATCGACTTTCCGGAGCCTGAGGAGCCGATCAGGCCGACCCGTTGGCCGTCCCCGACTTTGAGGTCCACCTGGTCGAGAATGGTGCGGCCATTGATAGACAGGCTCAGGCCGTCAATATTCAGCGACATGATTGGCCTCCCTCGCCTGTATGGACCACATTCTCGACATGATGATCAGCGTCATCTGATTGCCCGGATTGAAGAGTGGACCGTCCGGCGGCAGCCACGGCGGCTCTGAGCCTGGGGTTGGTAACCGGATCGATGGCATCACGCAGGGCGTCGCCGAACAGGTTCAGCGCCACCACCACCATGGTGACCGCCAGGCCGGGCCAGAGCACGGTCAGCGGAAAGACGTTGATGAACTTGACCGAGGTGGTCAGCGAATGACCCCAGGAGGGCAGACCGGAGGGAACACCCACCCCCAAGTAGGTCAACCCTGCCTCAGCCAGCACGGAGGTCCCCGCCGACATGGAAAGTTGCACGCACAGGACCGGAATGACATTGGGCACCAAATGAGTCAAGAAGATTCTGAAGGATCCGACCCCGCTATGCCGGGCGGATTGCACATAGTCCGACTCTGCCGCCAGGAGCGCCTGGGGTCGTACGATCCGGGCCAGGTTGAGTCCGTATCCGAACCCGCATGCCACAACAACCACGGCGATGCTGGGTCCCAGGGGGACAGCCAGGATCAGAACCAGCAGAACTGTGGGCAGGGAAATCAGGGCGTCGACCAGGACCACGACCGTCTGGGATACTCCAGAGCGGCGCGAGACCATGGCCATGACCAGAAGGAGCCCCAATACGCCCGATAGGAGGACCGCCAGAAGGCTGATGGCCAGGTTGGTGGCCGACCCAGCCATCAGCCAGGAGAGGATGTCTGCCCCGGTACCATCCGTTCCCAGAAGGTGGGCGCGGCTGGGGGCCTGCCAGATCCGGTACCCGTCGGTGGTCCAGATAGGGACCGGAGTCCAGAACCTGGAGACCAGGGAGACCAGGATCCATATGGCCAGAACAATCAGCGAGTACCGCCCCGAGGCCTTGCCCCACATGCTGGCCAGCACCACCCGCATCCGCCCGAAAAATCCCAGTCGGCCCGGGAATGCGGCCCTCGATCCCAAGCGAGGACTGTCTGCATGTTCCCAACTCATCAGTCAGCCGCCTCCTGCCTGGCCACACCTCGAAAGCGCGGATCGATCAATCTATGGATAACGTCCACCAAGAGTCCCAGGAAGAGGAAGAAGGCCGCCAGAAGAAGCAGCTCGGACTGAACGGCCGGAAGATCCCGGTTGCCCACATCGGTGACCAGCATGGAGCCCAGTCCCGGCAGGGCGAACAGGTTCTCGCTGACCATGACCCCGGTGATCATCTCGGCCATGGTCAGCCCGACCACCGAAACCAACTGGGGAGAAGCCAGCCGCAGACCGATGCGCAGGGCGGCCTGGGTTCTGGTCATCCCGCAGGCCATGCCCATGTCCACATACCCCGAAGAGAGCATGTCGCCCAGCAGGGAGCGGGTGTACCGCATGATGCCGGCGCCCACGATGATGCCGGTGGACAGAGCAGGCAGAATCAATGCCGCCAAGGCCTGACCCGGCTGAGCCCAGCCGAGTGCAGGAAAGCCCTGAGAGGGCAACAGACCAATCAGGCCGCTGCCCTTGGCGAAGAGCATGATCAGCAGCAGTCCTGACCAGAGGGCCGGTACTGATCCGCCCACAATGGCTACCATGTGGCTGAATGACTGCATCCGTGGCGAGCGAGCCAGAGCGGCCGCACAGCCCAGGGGAATGCCCAGCAGCAGAGCCACGCCCAGCCCCAGAAGAATCAGCGGGAAGGTGATCTGGGCCCGGACACCAACCTGGGAGGCGATGGAACGGTTGGTCAGAATGGACCTGCCCAGGTCCCCTTGCAGAAAGCCGCTGATCCAGTCCAGATACTGCCTTGGGTAGGAGCGGTCCAGGCCCATCTGCCGACGCAGCCGGTCAACACGCGCAGGCGGAGCATCCAGCCCGGCCATGACGGCGGCCACGTCACCGGGCAGGATGCGCAGAGCCAGGAAGATCAGCAGGGAGATGCCCATCAGCGCCAAGATGAAGAGCACCAGGCGCCGCACTAGGAATTTGGCCATGGCTATCCCCGCCTGTAGGTCACGTCGGACAAGGGCATGAGGGACTGGTTCAGATCGACCGGGAAGCCCTCCAACCCCGTCCGCCAGGCCGTGGTCACCCGGTAGTTGAAGAGCCAGTCCGCCGCTGCATCGTTGCTGACAATCCGGGCGGCCTGGGCCAGGAGCCTGTCGGAGTCATCGGCGAAGGTCGTGGCCATGGCCTGCCTATAGAGCTCCTGGACCTGACGATTGTCATAGTTGTAGTAGTAGCCGGGATTGGCCCACTGATGGAAGTCGTGGCTCTCGCCATGATCCACCAGAGACAGGTCATAGTCCTTGTTGGCATGGACGTCCTGGAGCCAAACCGAGAACTCCACCACCCGCACATCCAGGTCGATGCCCACCTGACGCAGCTGCGAGCGCAGCTGATCGCCCAACTCGCTGCCGTAGGTGTTGGCGTAGGTCAGCCGCAGCTTGAGCCGGTGACCGGGACCGTACCCGGCCTGGGCCAGTAGCCGCCGCGCCTGCTCCGGATCGTGGGGGTAGAGCCCGGTCAGATCCTGATAGCCGGGATCCAGGGAGGGTATGGGGCCGCCTAGGGCCCTGTCCGATCCGCCCCGGGAGGCGATCAGCTGCCGATGGTCGATGGCATGGCGGATGGCCTGGCGCACCCGCGGGTCGGATGTGGCGGCGCCCTTGCCATTCATGGCCAGGACGTACTTGTCGGTGTCGTCGCCCGCCTTGACCTGGAAGTCCGGGTTCTTGCGGAAGGGACTGGCCAGGTTCTCGGTGACCGGAGCCAGCACCTGCACATCCCCGCTGCGCAGGGCGTTGACAGCGGCGTTGTCGTCATTGAGATAGCGGATGACGATGGTTGGCGTCTTAGGCTTGTCGCTGCCCCAGTAGTGCGGATCGGCCTTGAGGGTGACCGAATCGTTTGGCCGGAAGCTTTCCAGCAGGTATGGGCCGGATCCCACGGCCTGGGTCTTCATGTCGTAATGGGCCCGCCGGTCAAAGACCAGGCCAGCCCGGCCGCTCAGCTGCCAGAGCAGGTCCTGGTAGGGTCTGGACAGCATCAGGCGCACCGTCAGCGGATCCGTAGCCTGAACGCCCTGGAAACCCTCCAGCATCTCGCTGCCCTGATAGTGTCCTGCCATGAGCCCACGAATGGAGTCGACCACGTCCTGGGCCCGAAGAGCATGACCGTTGGAGAAGCGGATGCCCTCATACAGGTGGAAGGTGTAGACCAAACCGTCCTCGGAGACATTCCAGGTTCTGGCCAGGCCCGGGCGCACCTGGTTCCGGGAATCCCGTGACACCAGGCCCTGATAGACATTGCCGATCAGAAGCTGATCCAGCGCCGTGCCCGACTGGTTGCGGATGTCCAGATTGGTGGGAGCCAGCTTGAGCCCCACCGTGACCGTGTCCGCTACGGTTCCTCCCTCGGCCTGGCCAATAGGTCCACGATGCCCGGTCCACAGGGAGAGTGCCAAGGCCACGGCCAGCAGGAGACTGAGCAGCTTCCAGGGCAGGGTGTTGCCGCCCGACCTCATAGGCCTGATCCTGGCGTTGAGTTCGGGGTCAGTGCTGGGGCCTGGCTCCTGGGCCGCCTCTGTATCTGCTGCGGTCACGCTGCCATGGGCATGCGTGCCGTGTCGATCTGCGTTCATTGACGAATCCTTATGCTGTGGTTGACCGCCATTCTGGTCGATCACCGCCCACCAGCATACTCCCCGAAGCCATCACCCAGGCTTATGCGCTTAGGATGGATTCGGAAAGCGCCACGCGCCCGGACGACGGCAGGGAGGAAGAGACATGCTGCTGGCCATCGACATCGGCAACACCAACATCGAGGTCGGATTCATGGAGGGCGACCAGGTCGCCGCCTCCTACAGGCTGACCACAAGGATCGACCACACGGCCGATGAGTTCGGGCTTCTGCTGGGGCAGCTCATGGCCCTGGCCGGCTACAAGACTGCGGACGTGCAGGATGCCATCATCTCCTCGGTGGCTCCTGCGGTCATGCACGCCGTCAGATCCTGCCTGATCCGTTTCTTTTCCATCGACCCCATGGTGGTGGGCCCTGGTGTGAAGACGGGCATGAACATCCGTCTGGACGACCCGCGCTCCCTGGGCGCCGACTGCCTGGCCGACTGCGTTGGCGCCTTCCACCGCTACGGAGGGCCGGTCCTGGTCATCGACTTCGGCACAGCCACCACCTTCAACTATGTGGATGACAGGGGCGCCATCCGCTCCGGCCTGATCGTGCCAGGCATCCGTTCCGGGGCCCAGGCCCTTGCCGGTCAGACCGCCCAGCTCCCCCAGGTGGAGATCACCCGTCCTCAGACCATCATGGCCACGGGCACCAGGACGGCCATGCAGGCCGGGCTCTATTACAACTTCCTTGGCGGCCTGGAGCGGATCATCCGTCAGTACCGCAGCGAGATAGGCCGTGACTTCCACGTGGTGGCCACGGGAGGCATGGGCCGTACGTTCTCACAGGACACCGACCTGATCGGGGTCTACGATCCCGAGCTGATCTTCGCCGGCATGTACAGGATTCACCAGCTCAATGCCGATGGCCGACCACACGCTGCACCAGCGCGCCATTGACCTGCAGGCTGGCCTGCTTGCCCTCCCCGTCAACGCTGGCCAGTGAACCCACCAGGGCTTGGCCCTCCAGCTGAACCTGCACCGGATGCCTGGTCCGGTTGAACAGAAAGACGAAACGCGTCCGATCATCCTTGCTGACTCGCTCAACTCTCAACAGATCGGGGTCGCCTTGGACTGACCTCATATCAGCGATATCCAGGGCCTCCAGCAGGGCAGGAAGAACCTTGGCCAGATCCTGGGCATCCAGACGGCAGCCCAGGTAGGCGGCCTTGCCATGACCCCAGTCATGGACGGTCATGGCCGGCATGCCATCCATCCCTGTCCAGGGATCCGCCCGGTAGTTAGCCAGGACCTCGGTGCCCTTGTCCAGGTGGCCGATGACATCGGCCCAGTCGTGCGCCGTAACCCCGTTGGTCAGATCCAAATGGTCGAGCAGACCGGGCACACCGGGGGCTATGGGTGCGAACTCCTCGACCGACAGACCCAGCAGGTCCCGAAGCGGCCCCGGATATCCTCCCGTCCAGACGCGGTCCTGCTCGTCGGCGATGCCGCTGCCCCAGGTGACGATCAGCCGCCCTCCACCATGCACATACTTGTGCAGCCGCTTGGAGAGGTCAGCGTCAATCAGATAGAGGGCTGGCAGGACCACCAGCGGATACTCCTCCCATCCGGCCCTGACCGGCAGGACATCGGGCCGGATGGCGTTGTCCAGAAAGGCCCGGTACCAGACCGGCGGCTCCTGGCCATGCTCGACCCGGTCGCTGGGCGATGCTGCCTGGGAGCTGGCCCACTGGCTTGCATAGTCGAAGACCAGGGCCACCGGGGCCTTGGCCAGCGTGGTACCAGCCAAACCAGCCTGCGAGAGGCCCTGCAGGTCCCCTCCCAGCTGGCAAACGTCACGGAAGACTGCCGTGTCCTCGCCGGCATGAGGCAGCATGGCCGAGTGGAACTTTTCCGCGCCAGCCCGGGACTGCCTCCACTGAAAGTAGCAGATGGCATCAGCACCAAGCGCCAGGTGAGCCAGGGAGTCTCGCTCCAGCTGTCCGGGCTCCTTGCGGGGGTTGACCGGCCGCCAGTTGACCGCCGAGGTGGACTGCTCCATGAGCCACCAGGGGCGCCTACGGGCGATGGCATCCACCAGGCTGGAGGAATAGGCCAGCTCCTCCAGATGATCCCTGCCAGGCGTCACATAGTGGTCATTGGCCACAAAGTCCACCTGGTCGCCCCAGTCGTCGTAGTCCAGGGCGAATCCGCCGGCGCTGACCATGAAGTTGGTGGTCAAAGGTATATCCGGGGTGATCTCAGCCAAGGTATCGCGCTCGGCCATGTAGAAATCCTTGAGGGCGTCAGAGCTGAACCGCTCAAAGTCCAGCATGCGGCCCGGATTCTGGAAATTCCCCTGGCCAATGAAACGCGGCGGCAGAATCTGCGAGAAATCGCTCAGCCTCTGTGACCAGAAATCCGTGCCCCAGGCGCGATTGACGGCCTCAATGTCCTTGTAACGGCGGCGGCACCAGCGCTGGAAGGCCCGCATAGCATCATCGGAATAGTCGAAGCGATTGTGACAGCCATACTCATTGCCCACATGCCAGGCCACCAGATAGGGGTTGTCCCGGTAGTGCTCGGCCATGGCCCGGCAGAGTTTCAAGGCGTAGGACCGGAAGATCGGCGAGGTAGGCCGCCAATGCTGCCGGGCCCCGGGCCAAACCGTGTCGCCACGCTCGTCCCTGAGCAGAACCTCAGGATGGGCCTGGGTCAGCCAGAGCGGCGGCGAAGCCGTGGCCGAGGCCAGGTTGACTCCGATGCCGGCCCGACCAAGCTTGTCAATAATCCGGTCCAGCCAGTCAAAGTCGAAAACACCCTGGCTGGGCTCTATGCGCGACCAGGAGAAGACCGCCAAGGCCACCACGTTGACCCCTGCCTTGGTCATCAGCCTGATGTCCTCATCCCATGTATCCTCAGGCCACTGATCGGGGTTGTAGTCGCAGCCGTACCAGAGGGACTGCTGACCCTTGAGATGCTTGGGCCATCGATAGGGCCGCCGTGTCGGTTTGCTCATGGGTAGAACCTCCTGGTCCGTCTCAAACCTCGGACGGGGATACCTGCCGCGTCCACGTCGTCCCGCGGCTCCGGGATCCCCTGACCATTATGTCCCACCAGGCTGACTGTTTAGGCCTCGCCTTGAGGATCCAAGGGAACGGAAGAGACGAAGGCGCGCCTACCCCCGGTGAAGGGGTCGGTGAATTCCAAGCGACGGGCCACCAATTGCAGTGGTCGGGAGAAGTCGTCATAGGCCCGGGTCTGGATTCGTGGGTACAGGTCGTCGCCCACTATGGGCAGACCCAGAGCGTTCATGTGCACACGTAGCTGGTGGGTCTTGCCGGTCTTTGGGTAGAGGGTGTAGGTGGCCAGACATCCATGGCCCGCTGTCAGCTCGACTCGAGTAACGGCATTGACCGGCCCGCGCTCTTCCCAGGCCTGGAGAATCCCTCGACGTTTGATCACCCTGGAGCGGCGCTCTAGCGGGAAGACCCGGGGCGGATCCAGGTGTCGCACGGTGCCGGTCCGCGGGCGAGCTATGGGTCGTACCGGCGCCAGACACTGGTAGATCTTGCGCACGCGATGCTCCTGGAAGAGCATCTGATAGGCCCGCCTGGCAGACGGATCTCGTACCAGAACCAGCACGCCTGCCGTGGCCCTGTCCAGCCGGTGTGCAGGGATGATGTCGGGCTCCCCGTAGAGCCGACGCATCCGGATCAGCACGGTACTGGCATACCACATCCCTCTCGGCATAGTGGCCAGAAAATGGGGCTTGTCGACCACGATGATGCGTTGATCCTCGTATATGATTCTGGGTTCGAAGGGAATCTGCGGCTCCTCCAGAACCATCCGGTGTCCCTGCTGCTCGGACCCGACAGCCATGGGATCCTATTCCACCGTGACCGACTTGGCCAGATTGCGGGGCTTGTCCACGTCCAGACCCTTGAGCCGGGCCATGTCCAAGGCGAACAGCTGCAGGGGGACCACATCAACCAGGGGGCTGAGCAGGGTCGGGCAGGGCGGCCGCCAAAAGACCACGTCAGCATAGCGGTCGGCATCCGGGTCGCCCTCCTCGGCCACGACGATGGTGAAGGCACCACGGGCCTTGACCTCCTCAATGGCCGAGATGACCTTGTCATGCAGCACATTGCGGCCCCGGGCGCTGGGGACGATGACCACCACAGGCTCCCCCGGCTCCACCAGGGCGATGGGCCCGTGTTTGAGCTCACCAGCGGCGAACCCCTCGGTGAAGATGTAGGCGATCTCCTTGAGCTTGAGGGCCCCCTCCAGGGCCACCGGATAGCCCACATGCCGACCCAGGAAGAGGAAGGAGCGGGCCTTGGACATGCGCTGAGCCGTCTGGCTGATGACCTCGGCCTGCCCGTCCAGCACCTTCTGGATTTTGGCTGGCATGGCTTTGAGGCTGTCGATGGTCTGGTGGATTTCGTCTCGATACATGGTCCCCTTGACCTGGGCCAGGTACAGCCCCAACAGGTAGGCCGCCACGATCTGAGCCAGGAAGGCTTTGGTGGAGGCCACAGCCACCTCGGGGCCGGCGTGGGTGTAGAGCACGGCATCGGACTCCCTGGGGATGGTGGACCCCTGGGTGTTGCAGATGGCCAAAACCCGCGAACCCTGCTCCCGTGCATGCCGAAGCGCCATCAGCGTGTCCATGGTCTCCCCTGATTGGGAAATGGCCACGACCAGGGTGCGTGGGGTCAGGATGGGATCACGGTAGCGGAACTCATGGGCCAGCTCGACCTCCACCGGAATACGGACCCAGTGCTCTATGGCGTACTTGGCCACCAGCCCCGCGTAGGATGCCGTCCCGCAGGCCACAACAATGATCTTGTCGATCTGGCGGAAGACCTCCTCGTCGATATGAACCTCGTCCAAATCCAGGTCGCCCGACTCGTCGTACCGGCCCAGCAGAGTGTTGGAGACCGCCGCAGGGTCCTCGTGGATCTCCTTGTCCATGAAGGAATCCCATCCGCCTTTTTCGGCGGCTGAGGCATCCCAATCGATGGTGTAACGGCGCGGATGCTCCACCGGATGCCCTTGGAAGTCGGTGACCTTGACCTGGTCCGCGCTGATGCAGACGGCCTGGTCCTGCCCCAGCTCCATGGCCTGGCGTGTATAGGCTACGAAGGCGGCCACGTCGGAGCCCAGGTAGTTCTCCCCGTCTCCCAGACCGACCACCAGCGGCGAATCGTGCCGGATGCCCACTACCAGATCGGGCTGCCTTGAATCCACTGCCAGGATGGTAAAGGCTCCCTTGAGCATGCGGGCCAGACGCCTGATGGCCTCGAAGATATCGGGCTGACCGGTGGCATCGATGATCTCCTGGGCGATCTTGCCCAGAAGCTTGGCAGCCACTTCGGTATCCGTAGAGGACACAAAAGTGTATCCCTCGGTCTCCAGGTCCAGCCGCAGCCTGGAGGCGTTCTCGATGATTCCGTTGTGGATCAGCGCGACCTTGCCGTCACGGCTGATGTGGGGATGAGCGTTGACATCAGTGGGTTCTCCGTTGGTGGCCCAACGGGTGTGGCCGATGCCTACGGTGGCCTCGGGCATGGGCTTGGCCTTCAGATCGGCGACCAGATTGCCCAGGCGTCCCGCCTTCTTGCGTACGGCCACCCGCGTCATCCCAAGGGCAGCCAGGGCCACTCCGGCCGAGTCATACCCTCGGTACTCCAAACGCTCCAAACCCTTGAGGCAGACCTCCAAGGGCCTGCCGCAGGCCGTCCGTACTGATCCCGCATAACCGACGATTCCACACATGGGCCCCAGTCTAACCTTGGGAGTTTCGCCGCTGCCCGCCCATGGGGCTTCTTGCCGGAATTTCTACAACCTGAACAGAGCCTGAGGCTAGAGCACAGTGTGCAGGAATTCGGCGAACCTGTCGGTGCGAGGATGGTCGATGATATCAGGGCCTCCCTGCTCCACCACAACGCCTTGATCCATGAAGACGATCTGCTCGGCCACCTCTCGGGCGAAGCCCATCTCGTGGGTGACCACCACCATGGTCATGCCCTGTTGGGCAACCTGTCGCATGACCCCTAGGACCTCCCCCACCAGCTCCGGATCCAGGGCTGAGGTGGGCTCGTCGAAGAGCATGATGTCGGGGTGCATGGCCAGGGCTCGCGCGATGGCCACACGCTGCTGCTGACCACCGGAGAGCTGGGCAGGATAGTAATCCATCCTGTCCTCGAGCCCTACACGTTTCAGCTGGGCCTGAGCCTCCTGGCGGGCATCGGTCTTGGGAACCCGGCCCACATGGACAGGCGCCTCCATGACGTTCTCCAAGGCTGTCATGTGGGGAAAGAGGTTGAAGCGCTGGAAGACCATGCCGATCTTGGAACGCTGCTTGGCAATGGCCTTGTCATCCAGGGTCTGCAGCACAGGGCCCTTACCCGTATCGATCTTCCGGTATCCGGTCAGCTCGCCGTCCACATAGATTTCGCCGGCTGTGCGGGTCTCCAGCTGGTTGATCAGCCTCAGCAGCGTTGACTTGCCCGAACCAGAAGGCCCTAAAACTGCTGTTACTGTGCCGGGCATGACCTCCAGGTTGATCCCCCGCAGCACATGCTGATCGCCGAATACCTTGTGGACATTCCTGATGACGATGGCCGGATCCTTGCCGCCTTGACCGTCTTTCTTGGTCTGCCTGTCCTCGTCCATGATTCTCCTCCTGCGCTCAGGCGTTCAGCCCGGCCATCATGACCTTGTTGACCTTCTCGGTCTCCTGACGGGTCTGCGGATCCTCGCCATCCTTGCCGTCCTTGGCCCCCGATCCGGCCAGGGGCTGCGAATCAAAGCCCTTGCCGTAGTGCTTCTCCAGCTGGGCCTGGATGACCATCAGCACAGAAGTGATGACCAGGTACCAGATGCAGGCCACAATCAGCAGCGGGATGGTCTTGTAGATGCGGTTGGCGATGGCATTGGTGGCGAACTGGAGCTCCAGGGTGAAGGGCACGGCAAGAGCCAGGGATGTAGTCTTGAGCATGCCGATGGTCTCATTGCCGGTAGGCGGCACGATGATGCGCATGGCCTGAGGCAGAACAATCCGCCTCATGATCATGGCGGGCGGCATGCCCAGGGCCTTGGCGGCCTCTTCCTGGCCAGGGTCTACGGCCTCGATGCCGGCACGGACGATTTCGGAAAGGTAGGCAGCCTCGTTCAGTCCCAGGCCCAGAACCGTGGCCACGGTGGCGTTGAGCACGGTCTTGGTGTCGACGCTCCAGAACTCGGGCCCGAAGGGAATGCCAATGGCCAGCTTGGGAATCAGCACGGAAAGCAGACCCCAGAAGACCAGCTGGGTATATACAGGAGTGCCGCGGAAGAACCAGATGAAGAACCAGCTGACCCAGCGCAGGACCGGATTGGACGACTTGCGCATCACTGCTAGGATGATGGCCAGAATTGTGGCCAGAACCATGGCGTAGACAGTCAGCAGAAGAGTCCACTTGATGCCATCCAGGACATGTTCGTTAAAGAGGTACTTCCAGACCGTAGGCCAATCAAAGTTGGGATTGGTCACCATGCCGTGGATCAACATGGCCACGAAAATGGCCACGATGACGGCAGCCACAATCGGCCCCGGCTTGCGTACCGGCCTGGCCTCTATTCTGCCGGGGATCTGAATCTGGTCCGTCCCCTTCTTGGTATGCATCTCCTGCTTCCTTCCGCACCGCTGAACTTATTCAGGCCTAGCCTATCCAGCCGGGCCAACCGCTAGGCGCAGACCGGTTGTTGAACCGACCCGCGTCTGGAGGCTTGCCTCAGTCAGAGACCGCAGGGTTGATCTCAGCCTTGTCGACCGCACCGCTCTGTACGCCCCAGTTCTTGAGGATCTTGGCGTAGGTGCCATCGTCGATCAACTTCTGAAGAGCCGCCTGGGTGGCCTCGGCCATGCCGCTGCCCTTCTTCAGGGCAGCACCTTGCAGGACGATGTCGGTATCCTTGCCCAGCTTCTCCAACTGGCCGTCGGTCTGTTTAATGGCATATCCGGTCACCTGGGAGTCGGCGTAGAAGACGTCGATCTTGCCGTTGACCACTGCCGTGGCGGCGTCAGTCTGCTGCTTGTAGGACTGCACATCCACCGGCTTCTTGCCCTTGGCCTTGCACTCTGCCGAGATCTTGTCAGCAGCCTGCTGCTCTTCGATAGTGCCCGTCTGCACGCCGACCTTGACGCCGCAGATGTCATCAGGATTGATCTTTGAGGGGTTGCCCTTCTTGACGGCAAAGGCCGTACCCGCCTTGAAGGTGGTGACGAAGTCGACCGACTGCATCCGCTCCTTGGTGATGGTGAAGCTGGAGATACCCGCGTCGTACTTGCTGCCGATGGCGGGGATGATGGTATCGAAGGAGGCACTGACCATCTCCCCCTTGAGCCCCATCACCTTGGCAATGGCGTTCGACAGGTCCACGTCATAGCCAATCGGTGTCTTTCCGTCCTCATTCATGAATTCACCCGGAGCGTACGAGGTCTCCATGCCCACGGTCAACTTGCCGTCCTTGGAAACCGACTCAGGCACCTTGGCCGCGATGGCCGGATCCTTCTTGATGCCGCTGACGTCAAAAGCCGCCGGATGGGAACTTGTTGTGGCCTTACCCGATGCACTGCTGTTGTCCGCCTCGTCGGTAGTTCCGCAGGCCCCGATGGAGGCCAGCAGGGCGACACTCAGAGCCGCCGTCAGCATCGCCTTGATCTTGCCCATGTCTTCTCCTCTTCCGGACCGCCCCGAGGCGACCCTCCGTATCCCTTGATTGACATGCACTATTATGCACACATTTGTATTTTTATGCATCCAGCTAACCAATGATCTTCAAGCATGGTTTGCTCTTCAGGACGGATTTTGGCTCTAATGCAAGCTTCAGAAGCTTATAGAACACTGCCGGACGCCTTAGCTCCGGGCGTGTCGACCTGCATAGTGCAAGGCAATATCAGGAGTCAGTTGTCCCTATCCAAGAATCATCTGAGAATCGGAAAGTGCATCAGCACGTGTTTCAGCCCCGACGGTTCCGATAGCGCATGGCCCGTTGGGCCTCACGGCGGTCCTGCTCCTCCCGCAGGGACTGACGCTTGTCATACTCGCGCTTGCCCCTTGCCACGGCGATCTCCACCTTGACTCTGCCATCCTTGAAATACAGACTCAGGGGGACAATGGTGTAGCCCTTGGCCTGAATCTGCCGCTCCAGGCGAATGATCTGCTTGGCATGCAGAAGCAGTTTGCGCTTGCGCTTGGGGGCATGGTTGTTCCAGGTGCCGTTGAGATATTCGGGGATATTCGCGTTCTCCAGCCAGACCTCGTGCCGACGATCGATACTAACGAATGACTCAGCCAGGGAGGCCCGCCCTTCGCGCAAGGACTTGACTTCAGTCCCGGTCAGGGCGATGCCGGCCTCATACCGATCCTCGATCTGGTAGTCATGCCGGGCCCTGCGATTCTGGGCAATCATCGACGTGCCAGTCTCCTTAGCCATGATGTCCTCCTCCGGACCATGCCGATCATGTCGCCTGGTAGGCCGGACGGCTAGGAGTGGCGTCCCAGGTGGCGGACCTGGTCCGCTTCGATGTCAGTAATGAATGTACTGGTAGTTGCCAGCCCCGTAAACCGTCTCATAGGCAGGGAATGAGGCAAATCCGGTGCCTCCTTCGGAGATGAGCACAGACCCGTCCCCATTGACCCGCTCGACCACGGCCACATGGCCATAGGTCCAGTCGGCGTTCCAGTAACCGACCCGCTGACCACGGGCGAAGACCATGGCGGCTCCGACGTGCGGAGTGTTATTGACCAGGTAGCCCAGACTACGTGCAGTGTTGGCCCAGTCAGCTCCGTTACCCATATAAGATCCCACAGGCAGGGACAGCTGCGAGCGGCGGATATAGGCCCAGAGCGTGCACTGACGGGCGGGGTAAGCACTGCCGCCCACCGAGTTGCCGGTAGGATGGCCGTAGCAGAACCCAGAGCCCTCAGGACAGCTGCCAGGTACCCCATAATTCATACCGGAGGCACCTCCACCGCCTCCGTTGCTCGGCGGAGAAGGGCGCGGAGACGGCGATGGTGCAGAACCACCACCGCCAACCTGCTGGGCGCCACCGGCATGAGGATCGGCCCCGCCGCCGGCATTGCCTGTGTTGAGGGAATCGATCATAGACTCGGTGGCCACGATATCAGCGGCCTCACGGGCTGACTGAGTGGTCAGGGCAGCCTTCTGCCCCTCAAGCTGCTTGCGTGCTGCGGTTCCCTGATCGCGCAGGGCCTGCAGACTGTCCTGTTTGGCCTGCGCCGCAGCTGCCGCCTGCTGGGCCGCCGCCTGCTGCTGATCGGCCTTAGCCTTCAAGGTGCTGATCTGCTCCTCAATGGCCTCGAGACGCTGCTTACGATTCATGGACGAATTGAGGGTGTTGGCGGCATCATTGGCCGTGTTGGCCTCGGATCGGGTCACGGCTGCGTCAGACTGCATCTTGTCCACAAAGTCCTTGGTGCTGGAGGACTTGGTCACCACGTCCATGACCTGGGAAGCCTCAGAGCCATGGAAACTCTTTCTCGCCATCTGCGCCACACCGGCCTTGGCGTCGTCATAGTCGATGCCGGTCTGACGGATCTTGGCCTCCAGGTCG
Source organism: Bifidobacterium mizhiense (assembly GCF_020884755.1). GTDB lineage: Bacteria > Actinomycetota > Actinomycetes > Actinomycetales > Bifidobacteriaceae > Bombiscardovia > Bombiscardovia mizhiensis. The sequence goes on from NZ_BPWE01000001.1 coordinate 388,237, forward strand.
GCACGATCCTTGCGGGCCGCCTGCAGTCGGTCATTGGTTGCCTGAACCAGACTGTCGGCCTGCTCGGCCTGCTGCTGAGCTTCGACGGCACTCTGCTGAGCCGCCGGGATCTGGTTGGCAGTCAGATCGTTGAGACTGAGAATCTGGTTGGCCAGCTCGCTGTTGACACCCGCCAGCTTGCTCTTCAGAGCCTCATGGCTCTGTACCTTCTGCTGATAGCTACTCCAATCGGCCCGGGCCGGTGCGGGGGCCACTGTCAACCCCAGGATCCCACCGCCCAGCATCATGGCCAACGACCCCACCAGGCCGCAGATGGCTTCCAAGTGTTTCGTACGATTCATGGTCAAGTCCTCACTATCACTTATCCATGCTAGTCATCATTATGGCAGAGTTCGTACCCATAAGATCGATCGGCCCGTCGCCGCGGATCAGGTCCGCAGATACCGCCGCAGGGAGATGGAAGAGGCCAATGCGGACAAGAGCATGGCCCCCAGGATCAGCGCCGGGGCCATGAGCAGGACCGTGGACTGATCCACGTAGGGCATCCACTGGACCGTACGGGCCAGCCAATCCGTGATGAAAAGCTTGACGATGGCGCTCAGAGCGCCGACAGCCAGAAGAGATCCCAGCAAGGATGCCACCACACCCTCCAGGATGAAGGGCAGTCGTATGGTCCAGTTGGAGGCTCCCACCAGTCTCATGATCTCGGTCTCGTTGCGACGCGAGGCTGCGCTCATCCTGATGGTGGTGCCAGTCAGCAGGATGGCCACGATCACCATGACTACGGCCAGAACCAAGGTGACTGCCGTAGCCCTGTTGAGGATCTTGAAGACCGGGTCGAATATCTGACGCTGGTCGGACACCTCCTCTACGCCGTCACGTCCTGACAGCACCTCGGAGACCACCTGATACTTGGTTGGATCCTTGAGTTTGAGACGCAGGGAGGCCTGCATGTCCGCTGCGGTCATGGTCCTTCCCTCGTATGTGCCGTTGGGGTACTGCTTGAGGAAGGTGTTCTTGAAGAAGTCCTCCCGGCTCTGGTAGGTGATTTTTGCCACAGAGTCGCGCAGCTCGGTATTGATGGTGTTCTCCAGCTTGACGATCTCGTCGTTGGTGGGCGCCTTGCCGGTCGCGCAGGATGCCGCCTGGCTGGCGCCGTCCGGGCACAGCCAGACCACCACCTCTACTTGGTCGTACCAGTCCTCCTTGGCCTTGCTGATCTGGGCCTGCATAAGGCCCGATGCGCCGATGAAGAGGAAGGAGATGAAAGTGACCAGCATGACCGAGAGGATCATGGACCCGTTGCGCCGCAGGTTGTCCCAGGTGCTGGAAAGGATGAACCGCAGTCTCATCGTGCCGCCTTCTTCTTGTCATGATGCTCATCCCGAGCCTGTGCGTCGCTCTTTTGTTGGGACTTCCTGGCCGCCTTGGGGGCTTCAGGTGGAGCGGGCGGAGCCGGCGGTGCCTCCATGGACTCGGCATCGTAAGACTCGACATCATGATCGATTTCGCCGGTCGAGTCCTTTTTACTGGTCCTGCTCTTGCTGGAGGCTTGCTTTGAGGATTGCGCGTCGTCCTGCTTCATTTGAGCCGTAGCCTGACCGGATTTGCCGGTCGGTTCGGATGAGCTGGAAACATCGGGCCGCGGAGGCTGATCGGGCTTCTTGAACTGTTGTTCACGATCGGCAGCCTCAGCGGAGGTTTCCTTCAACGGTTGGCGGCCCTTGACCTTGTCATCTTGCTTGGACCCCCTTTGATCGCGGTCATGATTGTGATCATCATGCGCAAGACCCTTGCGGTCACTACCTGGTTTCCTATCCTGCTCGTGACTGCTCGAATCTTCGGACCGCCGATCCTGGGACCTGCTTTCTGCGGTCGACTTGGGCCGAACAGTATCCGAACCACGAGCGGACTTCCGAGATTTCCGGGTGACTGCAGGTTCTGCTGGTTCTGCCTGGGGGCGATTCCCGGATTCGGCCCGATCGGTTCCTGCCTTGCCCTGGTCTTTGTCACTGGAACCTTCATGCGACTGACCGGGTGAATCCTGGCTGCCCTGGGACACCGGCACAGGTCTGCGGAACCGTTCGTCAGGGTCAGAGTCGGTCTTCCCCTCGGACTGCCCCGCAGAGGCGCCTTCATGCTGACTGGAATCTTCCTGCGCAGACTCAAGGCTGCCCAGGCCCTTCCCCCAGGTAAGGGTGTCCTCCACCGAGGTGAAGACCTGCCCATAACGTCCTGTTCTCCCCGAATGCATGGACTTGGCCAGCCGTGCGATTCCCTCGTCGCCATACTGGCCCTGGTCGACGGCCTGTGCCGCCGCCTGGACCACCTGCTTGGCCCCCTTGGTCCCATCCGCGATGGGCTCGGTAGCCGGACTATTCCCATCCTGGACGACAACCTGCACCGGACGGCGCCCTCCAACTCCAACCTCACGAGCACGATCCAGGGCATCGCCGTCAGCGGGATCCCCGATGGCATGATGAGCGCGCGCCGCAACCTCGGCATCAGGGAAGAAGCGCGAAGAATCGTAGGAGCCGTGGGCCTCGTCGCGCATGATCCGGCCCGTATGCAGCTCCACCACCCGCTTGCGCATGGAGTTGACGATCTCCTCGTTGTGAGTGGCCATGACCACGGTGGTGCCGGTCCTGTTGATGGCGTCCAGAACCTCCATAATGCCCAGGGAGGTTGTGGGATCAAGATTGCCGGTGGGCTCGTCAGCCAGCAGGATTTCCGGGTTATTGACGTAGGCGCGGGCCAAAGCCACCCTTTGAGCCTCGCCGCCGGAAAGCTCATGGGGGTAATTTTGCTCCTTGCCCGTCAGCCCCACGGTCTTGAGCACCTGAGGAACCAGGGTTTTGATGGTGGACCGACGAGCGCCGATGACTTCCAGCGTGAAGGCCACATTCTGCCATACGGTCTTGTTATTGAGCAGCTTGTAATCCTGGAACACAAAACCAATGGAGCGCCGATATCCGGGAATTTCACGATTGCGCAGACGTCGCAGGTCGTTGCCGGCCACGCGAATCTCCCCCTCGGTGGCCTCCTCCTCGCGCAGAAGCAGGCGGAGCAGGGTGGTCTTGCCCGACCCGCTGGCGCCCACAAGGAAGACAAAATCCCCACGATCGACATCCAGGCTGATGTCATCCAAGGCGGGACGGGACCCCTTGGGGTAGATCTTGGTCACGTCCTTGAGCGAAATCAACGCCATTGACTCTCCGTTCCTCGGTATTCCCCTACAGAGGCTATCAACAAGACCGACACTACACACTCATGAAACACCGACCCGGATGAGGCCGAGTACAGGTTTATTTGCTGGCTTCCTCCTCACGGGCCTGAACCCGCTGCTGATGCCGCCAACGGATACCTGCCTCTATGAAGGCATCGATGTTGCCGTCGAAAACGCCCTGGGTATCCGAGGTCTCGTATCCGGTACGCAGGTCCTTGACCATCTGGTAGGGATGCAGCACATATGAGCGCATCTGATCCCCCCAGCTGGCCTTGATGTCGCCGGCCAGCTCCTTCTTCTTCTTGGCCTCCTCTTCGTGCCGCAGAACCAGTAGTCTGGACTGCAAAACGGCCATAGCAGCCGCACGGTTCTGGATCTGGCTGCGCTCATCCTGCATGGTGACCACAATGTTGGTCGGCAAATGGGTGATACGCACGGCCGAATAGGTGGTATTGACACCCTGACCGCCGGGGCCGGAAGAGCAGTAGGTGTCCACTCGGATATCCGAGTCGGGGATGTCGATGTGGTCAGTGGGTTCCACCAGAGGGATGACCTCGACAGCGGCGAAGGAAGTCTGCCGCCTGCCCTGGTTGTCAAAGGGCGAAATCCTCACCAGACGGTGAGTGCCACCCTCCACAGACAGCCGACCGTAAGCATAGGGGGCATCCACCTGGAAGGTGGCCGACTTGATGCCGGCCTCCTCTGCGTAGGAGGTGTCCATGACCTTGGTGGAGAAGCCGTGCCGCTCAGCCCACCTCATATACATGCGCAGGAGCATCTGGGCCCAGTCGGCCGCGTCCACCCCGCCGGCACCAGAACGAATGGTGACCACGGCGGCGCGCTCGTCGTACTCCCCGTCCAGCAGGGTCTGGATCTCCATGTCAGCCAGGTCGGACCTCAACGAGTCGATCTCCTTGCGGGCCTCCACCAGGGTGTCCTGGTCATGCTCCTCCTGGCCCAACTCCTCCAGAGCCTGGACATCCTCCAGCCGGGAGGATGCGGATTCCAGATGCTTGAGCTGGGATTGCAGGGCTGAGAGCCTGCTGGTCACCTTCTGAGCATTCTCCTGATCATCCCAGAGTCCGGGCGCACTGGCCTGACGCTCCAGATCCGCAATCCGCGAGCGCAAACCCTCCGGGTCCAGCGCCTTGGAGATCATCTCGTACTTGGCCTTGGCCTGCTCCAATGCTTGAGCAAAATCCATCTCTGCCATACCGTCTCACCGCTTTCCAGACCGGCTCCACACGAGTCGGCCGCCGTCTTGATTGCCATTTGCCCGTGCCTGTGACGGCCGGATTCCCGCCGACCGGACGGATCAGGTCAAAGGCCGCTGAAAATGGCGGGGATGATAAGACTGGCCAGCAAAGCCACGGCAATGACCAGGCAGACCGCCCTGGCTATATTGCGGCGCCGACGCTCCCGGCGCTCACGCTCATGACTGTAGGCACTCATAGTTGATAATTTTACCTATCGGCTGCGACCTGGCTGGCGACCACCCAGAGCCGACTGTCGGACGGACCGTCTGTGTTTGAGCGTCGACCGGTTTATCCTGTAAGACAACCTATGTCAATATGACTGCACAGCCAGAAGGAGGAACGATGAGCACAGCACGCACCGCATGGGGTTGGGGCCTGGCCAGCCAGGATGAGCAGGGCCGTACCCTGGACGTCTGGTACCCCAAGGCCAAGATCTCGACACCGCCGACCCCGGCGAACCGTCCCAACCACGACTTTGGCGACCAAGTCAACAACCAGCCCGACGCCCGCGGCATCCGAAAGGTTGCGGTCTTCACTGTGGCCGATTTGGATGGCCCAATAACCAATGCAGCCGACGCCTATCTGCGGCTTCATCTACTCAGCATGCGCCTGACCCCTCCCAACAGCATGAACCTGGACGGGATCTTCGAACAGCTCAACACGGTGGTCTGGACCAACTACGGACCCTTCGCTGTGGAGGACTTCGCCTTGCGCAGATCAGATGTCATGGCTGCGGCCAGCCGTTCCATGCCGGGCATTCCGGTGACACAAGTAACAGTGCTGAGCGTGGACAAGTTCCCCCGCATGGTGGATTACGTGGTTCCCGATGGGGTCCGCATCGGCAACGCCGACCGGATTCGGCTCGGCGCCCATCTGGCTCCGGGAACGACGGTCATGCATGAGGGCTTCGTCAACTTCAACGCTGGAACTCTGGGCCACTCCATGGTCGAAGGACGGATCTCCCAGGGAGTCGTAGTCGGCGACGGTTCGGACATCGGTGGCGGAGCCTCCATCATGGGCACCCTGTCCGGCGGAGGCCGCCACCGGGTCTCCATTGGTCAGCACTCCTTGCTGGGGGCTAACGCCGGCATCGGCATCTCCCTAGGCGACGACTGCGTGGTTGAAGCCGGACTCTATGTCACCGCCGGTACCAAGATCGGCCTGGGCGACCAGGAGGTCAAGGGGGCAGAACTCAGCGGAAGGGATCATCTGCTCTTCATCCGCGACTCCCGCACGGGCCAGGTCAGAGCCCTGCCCCGCAAGAAGGGGATCGAGCTGAACGAGCGACTGCACGCCAACTGAACCCAGGCGGTCATAGGACTCAGCGCTCTTCTATAGGCAGGTAGTCGCGTGGCCCCTGACCGGTATAGACCTGCCTGGGCCGACCTATTTTCGTGTCGGGATCGTCCAGCATCTCCCGGTACTGGGCGATCCATCCAGGGATGCGACCCAAGGCGAAGAGCGTGGTGAACATCTCCGGGTCGAAGCCGATGGCGCGGTAGATAAGCCCGGTGTAAAAATCCACGTTGGGGTAAAGGTGGCGCTCGACGAAGTAGTCATCATGCAGGGCCAAATCCTCCAGCTCCAGGGCCACATCAAAGAGCCCGGCATCCTCCGTATTCCTATCCTGGTCGGGTTCGTCCATAAGTTTGTAGAGCCACTGCTTGGCTATGGCCGCGCGCGGGTCATAGGACTTATAGACCCGATGGCCCAGACCCGCAATTTTCCGCCCCTCGCTCTTGGCCTGGTCCACATAGCCTCGCACACCCAGACCGGAATCACGTATGCTCTTCAGCTGGCGCAGCACAGCCTCGTTGGCGCCGCCGTGCAGGGGGCCTGAAAGTGTATTGATGCCGGCAGCCACTGCCGAATACAGGTTGGCCCGGGCTGATCCGGCAATCCTGACCACAGAGGTGGAGCAGTTCTGCTCATGGTCGGCATGGATAATCAGAAGCTTGTCCAGGGCCTGCACCTTGAGAGAATCGGCCTGATAAGGCTGGTAAGGCATGGCGAAGCTCATTCTCAGGAAGTCCTCCACATAGCCCCAGTTCCTGTCCGGGTAGAGCAGGGGCTGGTCGCGACGACGACGGTGGATCAAAGAGACGATGGTGCGCACCTTGGCCATGATGATGGCGCTGGCCTCATCCAACTGCTCGGGATCGTCTACGTCACAAGTGTCCGGATGAAAGCCAGCAAGAGCGTTGACCGCCGCAGCCAGCACACTCATGGGATGAGCCTGGCGAGGGAAGGACGAGAGCAGATGACGGAAGTCCTCCCCTACGACCGTGTGACCCAGAACATGGCTGCGGAACCGCTTGTACTGCTCGGCATCAGGCAGTTCGCCATGGGACAGCAGCCAGGCCACTTCGAGGAAATTGGACTGGGCGCACAAGTCCTCTATGGCATAGCCCCTGTAGCGCAGTATGGACCGCTTGCCGTCAATGAAGGTTATTCCTGAAACGCACTGAGCTGTGGTCTGGAAGCCGGGATCGAGCGTGACCCAGCCGTCATTGCGCAGGGAGGAGACCAGAATGCCGTCGGGCCCCTCGGTGGCGCGAACCAATGGCAGATCAACCTGGTCGGAACCGATGGACAACCGTGCTGTAGACACCACGCACCTCCTGTCAATCAACCAGTGAGGTGCCAGTGAGAGTCGACGGCCATGCCAGATCAGGCTACCGGCACCTGTACCGGCGTGGAATTGCCGACATGCTAACAGAAACAATCACGACTTCGATTACCGGCTTGTAACCGCAAGCAGGAATCCGTCCGTCCCTGGTCACGACCTGCGAGCCTAAGGCAGGGCCGTCTGCCTTCCCGCACCAGCCTGCAAGTAACAATTCCAAGGAAGAAAGGACGGCATCAAACAAGGGACCGAGGAACATCCACATTGTGGACATTCCTCGATCCCTTATATAGTCCTGACAGCCCTCGAATCAGTCCCTGGTCGTCAGAATGACAGGTCCCTGCTCGGTGATGGCAATGGTGTGCTCGCTGTGGGCACCGCGCGATCCATCTGCAGAACGCAGGGTCCATCCATCCTTGGGATCCTGATAAATCTGATCGGTGGTCGCCAGGAACCAAGGCTCGATGGCGATGACCAGACCGGGGCGCAGCTTGTAGCCGTGATGAGGAGTGCCATCGTTGGGCACATGGGGATCGCCATGCATGATCCGCCCTACCCCGTGGCCGCCGAACTCCAGGTTGACGCTGTATCCGTTTTCGTGGGCAACCTGACCGACCGCAGCGGAGATGTCACCCAGGCGGTTGCCGGGCTGAGCCTGGGCAATGCCCGCTTTCAAAGCCTCTTCAGTGGTCCGAATCAGCCGCAGATCCTCTGGATCGGCATGCTCGCCCACCACGAAGCTAATGGCTGAGTCGCCCACCCATCCGTCCACGTTGATGGCCAGATCCAGGGAAAGCAGGTCGCCGTCCTTAAGGTTGTAGTCATAAGGCACCCCATGCAGGACGGCATCGTTGACGGATAGGCAGATGTAGTGGGCGAAGGGGCCGGTGCCGAAATCAGGAGCGTAGTCCACGTAGCAGGAGGTGGCTCCCTTGCGGGAGTTGATCCTGTCCTTGACGTAGTCGTCCAGCTCCAGCAGATTGACCCCGGGTTTGCTCATGGCCTTGAGCTCCTTGAGGATGCTGCCGACAAACCTGCCCGCCGGCTTCATCTGTTCGATCTCCTGCTTGGTTTTGAGCTCGATCATCCTCTACGTCCTTTCATAATTGGTGCCCGCGGGTGCCGCCCCTCAGGATCCTGCCCAAGTACTACCTCTCAGTATTATCGGGTCAGTCGGACGAGTCCGGCTCTCAGTTCCGGCCGAAGGTGAAGGCCCTGATAATAGAGACGACTCCCAGCACCAGAAGAGCGCACCCGCTGAAAATAACCAGGAAGATGACAGAGCTCAGCGGGTAAATCATGACGATGATCCCGGCGATGATGGAGACGATGCCCGAGAAGATGGCCCAGCCTGAATGTGGGAGCCCCCAGGAGGCAGCCAGACTCATCACGCCCTCCATGATCCAGCTGATGCCCACGATGATGGTGACCAGCAGGGTCAGCGCTGAAGCGGACAGAGCCGTGTTCCTGACGATGACAATGCCGCCGACGGCGATCAGGGCGCCAAAGAGGACACCCAGCACCCTCCAGCCGCCAGGAAGTCCCCTGGACACGATGGAAGTGGCCAGACGGACCACGCCGGAGATGATGAAGTAGATGCCCAGCACCACGGTCACGGCAATCAGGGTCTTGTCCGGCCTGAGCAGCAGGGCCAGGCCCAGGATGACACCAATCACGCCCATGACGCCCATGATGATGCGGATAGCTCGCAGGGTTCTGAATCCCAGATCTTCAGCGATCATGGAGAACGGGTCCATACGTGGCGGGCGTCCCTGATAGCCGGGGTATTGCCCATACTGACCATAATTATTCTGGTATTGGCCGCCATTCTGCCCAGAATCCTGACCACCGTACTGATTGGGCTGACCGCCCTGCATGGGATCCGTCATACCGTCCTCTTTCACTCGCTCAGGGCGACCGAGCGGCCGTCCTGTTACCGTCTTCCAAGTGTAAATCACCAACGAAGCAATCGCGGCTTTTCCCTTCGGCGGATGATTCGCCGGTCCGCTGATTCCGGGCGACCCCCAGGGCATGGCATGTCACCAAAGATGGCTAGGCTTGTGGCATGGCACAATCTACTGAATCCACGACCTCATCCGGACTTGATCCGGCCTCCTTCTCTTCGGTCATTCGACCCCAGGACGACCTCTTTCGTTTTGTCAACGGCCCTTGGATCGACACCTACAGTCTGCCCGAGGACCGCTCCCGGTTCGGCTCCTTCGACAAGCTTGCCGAGGATGCCGAAGCACAGATCCATGAAATCCTCGAGGATCCGGAATCCCCGGCAGTCAAATCAGCCCTGCTCTATCGCAGCTTCCTGGACACCGATGCCATCGAGGCTGCGGGAATGGAACCCATCCGCCCCGATCTGCAGGCCATTGATGCTGTTCCGGACAAGAAGGCGCTGACCAGCCTGCTCGGCCGACTCAACCCCACTGGCGGCCCTGATCTGTTCGGTATCGCCATCTATGGTGATCCAGGCAACGCTGGCGTCAACGTGGCTCATATGGAGCAGGCCGGGCTAGGGCTCCCCGACGAGGCCTACTACCGGGAGAAGAGCTACGCTCAAGTACGCCAGGCCTACACCGACATGGTCGCCTCACTGCTCAGGCTCTCCGGCTACGCCGACGACCAGGAGGATGCCCACAGGCAGGCAGAGTCCTTCCTTGAGGTCGAGACGCGCATAGCAGCACGCCACTGGGACAACGTATCCACACGAGATGAGGATCGCACCTACAATCCCACCACCCTGGCCGACTTGGAGTCAACGCTCACCGATTTCGATCTGCACACCTGGATCGAGTCCTGGCAGAAGGCATATGCAGCCAGCCCTGTCGCCAATCTGCAACCGGTCGATCTGAGCACAGCCCTATCCAGGACCATCGTGCATGAACCCTCCTTCCTGCAGGGGTTGAACGAGCTATGGAAGACCAGCGACCTGGAGGATCTGAAACTCTGGGCCCGCGTGCACACCCTGATCGAGTGGGCAGGTCTGCTCAGCAGCGACTTCGATCAGGCCAGGTTCGACTTCTACGGCAAGGTTCTTTCAGGCACGACCAAGATGCGGGACCGCTGGAAGCGAGCCGTCTCCCTGGTCAACGGAATTTGCGGCGAGGAGGTCGGACGCGAATATGTGCGCCGGCACTTCCCTGCCTCCAGCAAGGCCCGCATGGAGGCATTGGTCTCAGATCTGATTGATGCCTACCGGGTCTCCATCACCTCCAGTGACTGGCTGGGCGAACAGACCAAGGTCAAGGCTCTGGCCAAGCTGGACAAATTCTCGCCCAAGATCGGCTACACCGAGCACTGGCGCGATTATACGGCCCTGGCTGTGGACGAAAAGCTAGGTCTGGTCGACAACGTGCGGCGGGCCAACCTCTACGAGTCCGGCTACCAGTTCGGCAAGGCCGGTCAGCCTGTGGACAAGGAAGAGTGGCTGATGAACCCTCAGACGGTCAACGCCTACTACGAGCCCACCCTGAACGTCATCGTCTTCCCCGCAGCTATTCTGCAGCCACCCTTCTTCAACCCGGAAGCCGATGATGCCGTCAACTACGGAGGCATCGGGTCGGTCATCGGCCACGAGATCGGCCATGGATTCGACGACCAGGGTTCCAAGTACGACGGCGATGGACGTCTGCAGGACTGGTGGACCCCGCAGGACCGTGAGAACTTCGAGCAGCGGACCAAGGCGCTCATCGAGCAGTACAACGGGTTCGTGCCCCAACAACTTGCCGAGAAGTACGCCGACAAGCCCGAGCAGGCACCTCATGTCAATGGGGCGCTGACCATCGGCGAGAACATCGGAGACCTGGGAGGTGTCAACATCGCCATCAAGGCCTACGCCCTCTCCTTGCAGAAGCGGCAGGGCGGCACAGCAGGGACAGACGATGCGGCCATGGACCAGGCGCTGGCCTCGGCTCCGGTCATGGACGGCTACACCGGCCTGCAGCGGTTCTTCCTGTCCTATGCCTCCATCTGGAGGACCAAGAACAGGGATCAGCTTGCTGAACAGTATTTGCAGATTGATCCCCACTCCCCTGCTGAATTCCGCACCAACGGCATCGTCAGGAATGTGGATCGCTTCTATCAGGCCTTCGGCGTCACCGCTGACGACGGCATGTGGCTGGAACCCGAGGCAAGGGTCAAGATTTGGTAAGCCTGTTCTGATTGAAATCATCGGTTGACGGTTTCAATCAGCCTGTTGACCAAGGCGGGATGTCGACTGGAATCAGCCGGCCTCCCGCCTTCTTCCTGCTCGGCCGAAACAACCTTTGCTCATCCAGCATTGGAAGTCCCCACTGGTGTCCGCTCGGCTGCAGATGGTACTGATGATGCTGGGGCGGTTTCAGAGGGTGAAGATGTCAGCGGAGTGGTCCAAGGATCCGCACCGGCGGCCCCCTCATCGATGGGCGCAGTACCCGATCGGATCCTGGTGAAGGTATCCTGTCCCCTAGCCAGGTCGTGACCGATGCCATCCGCTACCAAGACCAGACTGCTATGCGGCTGGCCGTCGCTGGTCCACTCCTCCGTAACCAAGGATCCCGTCACCATGACCGGATCGCCCTTGTGCAGACAGGCCAGAGCATTAACCGCCAGAGTCCTGAAAGCCTTGACTGTCAGCCAGGTGGTGGATTTTCGTTTCCATACCCCAGCCGCAGCATCGTAATAGGCCGGCGTAGAGCCAAGCCTGAAGGAACAGACTGGTGTGGTTCCCGGCTGTCCCAGACGGGCTGGCTTGGTTCCCATAAAGCCGAAGACGGTCGTTTTTATTTCGTTGATGGACATATCGGAACCTCTCTGTCGATGTCATGAATCCGGCGCTGTAAACCCGCCGGTCGATTGCTCATTGCGTGGCGGCGAAGCCGTCCGACAAAGAATCCCTAGCCAGAGCGCGGATAATCGGAGCGGGGGAAGGGACTGGCCCCGGCCAGGAACCCTCCGTCGAACGGTGAATCCATCCTGCCTCCGCGCACGTCCCCGCACCTGACCAGAAGGTCATTGTGGTCGAATGGGCTCGGCCTGTTTCGCGTAGTGGACAACCCTGCCCATGGCTGGTTTGGCAATGCCTCTTTCACTGCGCAAGGGCATCGAAACATTGGTCCTGGGCTAAACTGTGAGAGCAGATATGTCGGCACGGTTTGGAAGGACCCGCAGTCATGGTTCACACGCTGGTCAGTTGGAACATCGATTCGCTCAACGCCGCCCTGTTGGGCAAGAGCAGCCGCAGCGCCCTCTCCCTGAAGGTGGTGGAGACCATCCGGGATCTGGATCCTGATGTCGTAGCCATCCAGGAAACCAAACTCAACGGTGACCAGAAGAAATCCGCAGGCATCCTTAAGGCGCTCATGCGCTACTTTCCCGATTATCAGGAGGCGGACCGCCGCTCCGAGGCCCCGGCCCGCACAGGCTACGCAGGCACGCTCATGCTCTACCGCAAGAGCCTGCCGGAGCCTACCGTAACCCGCCCCCGCATCGGCGCTCCAGACACCATGGACGACGAGGGCCGTATGCTCACTCTGGAGTTCCCGGACTGCTTTGTCACCACGGTCTACACCCCCAATTCAGGATCGGGACTGGTCAGGCTCAAACCACGCGGCGTCTGGGACGATTGCTACCGACGCTATCTGCAGGAGCTGGATGCCCGCAAGCCGGTCCTGGCCTGTGGCGACTTCAACGTGGCCCACGAGGAGATCGACATCGCCAACCCCGCCTCCAACCACCATTCCGCCGGCTTCACTGACCAGGAGCGCGAGAAGTTCAGTCTTCTGCTGGATGCGGGCTTCACCGACACATTCCGAAAGATCCATGGCGATGCCGCCGGCTTCTACGATGATCACCGCAGCGTCTACACCTGGTTCGCCCAACGGGCACCAAAGAGCAAGATCAACAACTCCGGCTGGCGCATCGACTACTGGCTGACCTCCAATCGGATCGCTGACCAGGTCAGCACCAGCGAACCCGTGGGCACCGGCGAGCGCCAGGATCACCTGCCTATTCTGCTGCGCATCTGACCGGAAAGAGTCCTGAGCCCAAACCGATACAAGCAGAGGGGTGGGATCTTGGTCGCGTATATCATGACGTGACCAAGACCCCACCCCTCTATATTGTTGCGATAAGCAACTATGAGTATGGCATACCCTACTGCAGAGCTGCGATCCGATCCACGATCACCTGAGCGGACTGATCGGCAGGAACCGCTTGCACATCCGAGCCGTCGCGGTTGCGGATCTCGATAGTACCGTTGGCAATGGTGTCGCGACCTGCGATGGCGACCAGGGGCACCCCAATCAGCTCGGCATCCTTGAACTTGACCCCGGGAGACACCTTGGGCCGGTCGTCGTAGATGACCTCCACACCACGCTCCTCCAGATCGGCGACCAGTTTCTCGGCGGCATCGAAGGCCTCCTGCTTCTTGCCGGTAGCCACCACATGGACTGCGGCAGGGGCGACAGCCTTGGGCCATGCCAGACCCTTGTCATCGTGATGCATCTCGGCAATGCAGGCCAGCACGCGGGAGATGCCGATGCCGTAGCAGCCCATCCAGACCGGCACAGCCTTGCCGTTGCGGTCCAGAACCTTCAGACCCAGTGCGTCAGAATATTTCAATCCGAGCTGGAAGACCTGGCCGATCTCCACGCCACGTTCAAAGCTGAGCGGCCCCGATCCGTCAGGGCTCATATCCCCGTGACGGACTTCGGCGGCTTCCACCACACCGTCGGCTTGGAAGTCACGCCCATAGACCGCATTGGCCAGGTGCACGCCTTGGGCGTCAGCACCAGTCACCCAGGCTGAGCCAGGGGCCACATGGGCATCGAGGAAGTAGCGGATATGGGCGGCCGACTCGGTATCCGAACGCTGAGGGCCCAAAACACAGGGTCCGATGTATCCCTTGACCAGCTCGGGGTGGGTAGCAAGGTCAGCCTGGCTGGCCTCCTCGATCTCGGCAGGAGCGAACTGGGCTTCCAGGCGCTTCATGTCCACCTGACGGTCTCCCGGCAGGCCGACGGCCACCAGCTCACGCCAGCCCTCGGGGTGGTCATCGTCCGCGGGGTGCTTGACGGCCACAATCAGGTTCTTCAGAGTATCGGCAGCGGTCCAGTCACGGCCATCCTCACGAGGATGCAACTGGTTGAACCGCTCTACCAGGGTGTCGATAGTGGTTGAGTCCGGCGTGTCCAACTCCTTCATAGCCGGAGTTTCAGCATAGTCGAGGGGATCAGGACGCGGGGTGGTCAGCGCCTCCACGTTCCATGCCTTCCCCGAGGGCGCCAAGGCAAAAGTGTCCTCGCCTATGGGCAGCGGAGCCAGGAATTCCTCGGACTCTGATCCTCCCATGGGTCCGGAGACCGCATGGACGATCACGTAATTGACACCCAGACGCTTGAAGATTCGCTCATAGGCGCCGCGCTCATCCTGGTAGGCCTTCTTCAACCCCTCCTCGTCCACGGTGAAGGAGTAAGCGTCCTTCATGATGAACTCACGACCCCTAATCAGCCCGGCACGGGGACGGAACTCGTCGCGGTACTTGGTCTGGATCTGGTACAGAACTACCGGCAGATCCTTGTATGAGGAATACATATCCTTGACCAAAAGGGTGAACATTTCCTCGTGGGTTGGAGCTAGCAGGTAGTCGGCGCCGTGCCTGTCCTGGAGGCGGAAGAGGTTCTCGCCGTACTCCTCCCAGCGGTGGGTGGCCTCGTAGGGCTCGCGAGGCAGCAGGGCCGGGAAATGGACCTCCTGGGCGCCAATGCCGTCGATCTCCTCCCGGACCACGGCCTGGACCTTGTCAAGGACCTTCAGACCCAGTGGCAGCCAGGTGAATATGCCAGGGGCCACCTTGCGAACGTATCCGGCCCGCTGCAGGAGTTTGGCCGAGTCCACATCGGCGTCGGCCGGATCCTCCCTGAGGGTCCGCAGAAAGAGGGTTGACATGCGCATGGCTTTGGTTCTCATACCTCCCAAAGATATGCGCGCAAAGGGACAAGCAACCATAGAGGATGCCGCATGACAATTCGCAAAAACCGAACCAGAAACCAGACAGCACATACAGGTGAAGGTCAGTAAATCCGCAACCTGACATCTGGCATCTATCCAGCTCTATCCCTCCCTCATAAGGGCAGCCAAGATATGATGGTTGTATATCGAACAGGTTTTCTGATTTACAAGGACGAGGCGGGCACCTATGTCATCAGAGCCGGGTGTGACCATCCAGACCTTTACCACTCTCGATGCAGAGCACATGACGCTCCTTCTGGAGGCTGATCCCTCAGAACGGATAATCCATGACGTTTTCGCCCATTCCCGCGCCTACGAAATCCGAGTGGAACAAACTCTGGCCGGTGTCATGCTGCTTGTCAGACCAAACACGGATACCTTGGAAATTGCCAACATCAGCGTGGACCGCGCTTTACGCAGACTGGGAGTCGGAAGCAGATTAATAGACCGAGCCAAGATGGAGACCGTCAGACTGGGTCTGAGAAGGCTGGAAGTCGGGACCGGATCCACCAGTTTTGGAGCCCTTTGCTTCTACCAAACATGCGGATTTCGCATGGACCGCATTGAACGGGATTATTTTGTCAATCGCTACGCGCATCCCATTGTCGAGAACGGAATCACCCTGAGAGACATGGTCCGCCTGTCATGGCATCTCTAGCGACCCGAATAACCACACCAGGCCAAGACCAATAAGGGCCACCATTCAGAAAAGCTGGTCCTGGCTGAATTCGTCTTCTGGTTCCTGACCGACGGCGCGCTTGGTGAAGGACTCTGGACCTTCATCCTTCAGACGGGCACAGGCCGCCTTGGATTCGGCCTTCAAACCTGCATCCAGAACGACGGCATCAGGAGAGACTAGGAAGGCATGCTCATTGATGCCCGTCAGGTAGAGCCCATCCAGACTTTCCACACGGGAGAGAGCCACATAGCCCATCCCTGGCGCGAAGGTCCGTCTCAGATCCATGACTGCCCTGTCCAGGGTCATCCCCTGGGACTTGTGGATGGTGATCCCCCAGGCGCAGCGAAGGGGAACCTGATTGACGGAGGCCAAGACCGTGTCTCCATCCATGGTCTCCCAGGCGGCCGGTTTCATGGTGACCACGTTGCCGTTCAGGAAGGAGACGGTGGGCCATCCCCCCTTGGCCGAGCTGGTGAATCCACTGACGGTGCCGATGGAGCCGTTGACATATTGATGATCCTGATCATTACGCAAGGCCATGACCGCGGCCCCGGTCTTCAGGGCCAGATCCTCGGGGGCCAGCATGTTCTTCTTCAGCCGCTCCACCAGTCTGGCCTCGCCCCGGGATGTGGCCTGGTAATGGTGAGCCTCTTCGTCAATGGAGGCCAAGCGTTGGTCGTTGAGCATGTCAGCCTGCTTGTTGACCGGGAAGAGGTGGACCGCCACCTGGCCAGGAGCCGGCACTACGCCGACACGGGTGGCAAGGACATCATGGTCCTCCTGGGTGACGCCACCTTCCCTGATGTCAGTCAGGACGGTCAAGAGCTGGCCATCGTCCTGGCGGTACTGCTCGGTCAGATAACAGATGACCGGGTCCAGGTCCTGCCAGACCAATGATTCAGTGACGAACCCGTCCGGATCCTTGCCGGCCTGGGCATAGCGTTCTCGGGCAGCCTGGAATTCAGGGCTGGGCAGTATTCCTGCAGCTCGGTTGGACCGGGTCACTGGCGGCAACTGGAAGAAATCCCCCGAAAGGACCACCTGAATCCCTCCGAAAGGCTCTGGGCTGTGACGGACGGCCCTGCAGGCCTGATCCACCATGTCGAAGAGCCAGGCGTGCATCATGGAAACCTCGTCGATGACCAGGATGTCAGTGCCCTCGATCTGCCTGCGGCGGCGGGTCTTGATCCGTTTCAGGAGCGATTCGGTCATGCATGTGGCGATGCCCACTCCGCTCCAGGAGTGGATGGTCTGGCCGTTGATGTGCGTGGCGGCGATGCCGGTCGAAGCGGTCACCGCCACGACCGCCCCGGCCTGACGAGCCTGGTCGACGAACTCATTGAGCACAAAGGTCTTGCCTGACCCGGGGGCGCCCGTGATGAAAGCATTGGCTCCCGCACTCAATATGGTCAAGGCTTCGGATTGCTGCATGCCTCCATGGTGCCACCTCAGCGGTACATGGCCACGCCTGTCAGTAGTCGGTCTTCTCAGGCTTGTTGGCATCCTCGACCGGGTTGCCGGACTCTTCGTAATGGCGCAGCAGGCTGGTCTGTTCGATCTGTTCCGCTCCGGCCTTGGACTGGGCCTGGTCGGGGCCGGGGGCAGGAACAAAGAACATGGAGCGGTAGTAGCGCAGTTCATCCATGGACTCGATGATGTCAGCCAGTGCCCGGTGGCCACCATGCTTGGCCGGCTTGTTCTTGTAGACGTCCGGGTACCAGCGACGGGACAGCTCCTTGAGGGTGCTCACATCGATGACCCGGTAGTGCAGAAGATCCATCAGATCAGGCATGTACCTGTCGAGGAATTTCTTGTCGGAGCCCACGGAGTTGCCTGCCAGATGGGCCTTGCCGTTCTTGGGCAGGAATGGCTTGACATACTCGATCACCTGACGCTGGGCCTCCTCTAGGTCCAGGCCGGTCTTCATCTCCTCGATCAGGCCGGAGGAGGTATGCATCTTCCTGACGAAGTCCCCCATATGGTCCAAGGCCGCCTGGGAGGGCTTGATGACCAGGTCGATGCCCTTGTCCAGGACCTTCATGTTGAAGTCAGTGGGAACCACGGAGACCTCGCACAGCTCGTCGTGGAAGATATCCAGACCGGTCATCTCGCAGTCTATCCAGATCATGCGGGATTCCTCCGCAGTGAAAGTCAGATCATTCGTATCGCTCATCTGTACGCCTTTCAGATCCGGATTGCGCACCGGATCGCTCCTTCCGCCACCTTGGACGGAACATTACAAGATACCGCCAGTGCGTGACCGGCGGAGGGTTCATCAGCCCGGCCGACCGGACCGTAACTGACATGAGATATGCAATCGGCGCAGGTCCTGATGAGATCCTGCGCCGATCACCTGCCTATCTAGGCTCAGTTGTGGAAGCCTGAGTAGTTGGGGGCTTCCTTGGTCATGACGATGTCATGGGGATGCGATTCACGCAGACCGGCATCGGTGATCCGAATGAACCGGCCCTTGCGCTGCAGCTCGGGGATGGTGCGGGCACCGGTATAGAACATGGTCTGGTGCAGGCCGCCGACCAGCTCGTAGAGCACGTAGTTGAGCGGACCGCGGTAGGGCACCTCGCCCTCGACACCCTCGGGCACCACCTTGTCGGAGCTGGTCACATCGGCCTGGAAGTATCGATCCTTGGAATAGCTCTTCTTGCCGCGCGGGGCCATGGCACCCAGTGAGCCCATACCCCGATAGACCTTGTACTGCTTGCCGTGCAGGAGGACCTTCTCGCCAGGAGCCTCCTCAGTGCCTGCCAGCAGACCGCCCAGCATGACCGAATCGGCTCCTGCCACGATGGCCTTGGCAATATCGCCTGAGTAATGGATTCCGCCGTCGGCCACCAGCGGGATACCGGCAGGACGGCAGGCCAGCGCGGCATCGTAGACGGCGGTCAGCTGGGGCACACCCACACCGGCCACCACCCGGGTGGTGCAGATGGAACCGGGGCCCACGCCGACCTTGACCGCGTCGACGCCGGCATCGATCAGCGCCTGGGCACCCTCACGGGTGGCCACGTTGCCGCCGATCACATCCACATGGTCGAAGGCATGATCGGCTTTGATCCGACGGATCATGTCCAGCATGAGCTTGGCGTGGCCATGGGCGGTATCCACGACCAAAATATCGACCCCGGCATCGGCCAGGGCGGTGATGCGCTGCCAGGCATCACCGAAGAAGCCCACGGCGGCGGCCACACGCAGCCGTCCGCGATCATCCTTGGTGGCCTCGGGGTACTGCTCGGTCTTGACGAAGTCCTTGACGGTGATCAACCCGGTCAGCTTGCCCTCGCTATCGACCAGGGGAAGCTTCTCCACCTTGTACTTGGCCAAAAGCTGATGGGCGTCTTCCTTGGTGATGTTGGATGGACCGGTGATCAGATGATCCTTGGTCATGATGTCGCTGACCTTGAGTCTGTCGAAGTCAGCAGGATTGACGAAGCGCATGTCGCGGTTGGTGATGATGCCCACCAGCCGCTGCCGACGATCCACCACAGGCAGACCGGAGACCCTGTAGGTGGAGCAGAGCTTGTCCAGGTCGGTCAGCGTGGCATCCGGAGTGACGGTCAGGGGATCGGAGATCATGCCGGACTCGGACCGCTTGACGATGTCGACCTGATTGGCCTGATCTTCGATGCTGAGATTGCGGTGAAGGACGCCGATGCCGCCGTTGCGGGCCATGGCCACGGCCATGGTGGCCTCGGTGACGGTATCCATGGCAGCCGAGAGGACCGGGGACTTCATAGTGATGTTCCGAGTCAGCCTGGTAGTGGTATCTACTTCGGAGGGGATGACATCGGATTCGTTGGGAAGCAGGAGGACGTCGTCATAAGCCAGACCGATTTTCTGGAAGGCGTCGGGAAGTTGAGTGTAGGAGGAGGGTTCGCTTTGTGGGTTTTCCATAGCCATAGCACCATGCTACAAGTGCTTCTTGACCGTTCACTGCACCGTGTCCGCACTATTTCATTGGGTGAATCAATTGTCCTGATCTTTGTCGTGGCGGCTCTTGCGATGCCAGTGCGGTCTGGCCGCATGCTGTGAACCTTGGGCGGCGAGAAGAGCGTTCTCACGCCTGATTTCGGGAAGGCGACGACGGTAGTAAGGGTAGAGGGTAGCGAAAGTCAGCAGTATGGCGGCCAGGGCCAGACCGATCAAGACATATCTCAGAGGGAAGAAAAGAATAAAGAGCGAGCCGAAGGCAATCAGGGCGGCCCAGCCCCAGAGGATCAGGACCGCGGAACGAACGGTGTGACCGATGCGCAGCATACGGTGGTGCAAGTGCATGCGGTCGGGGTGCATGGGTGATTGTCCGTGGCTGAGCCGCCGGACAATGGCCAGGCACATGTCCAGAACAGGCAGGAAGAGCACCAGGATGGGCAAAAGAATGGGCATAAAGGCCGGCAGATAGATGCTGGCATGAATGGTGGCTGGATCCAGCCGTCCGGTGACCACAATGGAGGCGCAGGTGATCAAGTATCCCAGCAGCATGGATCCTGAATCGCCCATGAAGAGCTTGGCCGGATGCCAGTTGTGCAGGAGGAACCCCACGCAAATGCCCACCATGGCCACGTCGATCAGCGTGGCCAGGGAGGCATAGTCGGGCGAGATGCGGGCGATGATATAGGAGTAGATGGCGAAGGCGATGCCCCCGATGGCCACGATGCCCGCAGCCAGGCCGTCCAGGCCGTCCACGAAGTTGACCGCATTGATGGAGGCCACGATCAGGAAGGCCGTGATGGCCATGGACAGACTGGGCGAGGCCGCCACCAGGGATCCCAGAGGCAGGGAGATGATCTGGATGCCACCCCAAGAGACGAAGACCGAAATCAGCAGCTGGCCGGCCAGCTTGAGCATCCAATCCAGGTCCCAGAGGTCGTCGGCTATGCCCAGCAGGCAGATGGCCACGGCCCCGGCCAGAATGACCCAGGCCTGATGGCCGGACTGGAAGAGGCCCGTGATGAAGGGGATGCGGGAGGCGAAGCACATGGCCACGGCAAAGCCAATCAGCATGCCCAGGCCGCCCATACGGGGGGTGGGCACCTTATGTACGTCGCGAGCGCGAACCACACCTACAGCACCAACCCGGATGGCGAGATGACGAACCATGGGCATGACCAGCCAGGTGGCTCCGCCAGCGATGGCAGCAATGAACAGGTATACCCTCACTGGCCCTCCCCTTTGCTGCTTTGGCTAGACAGTATTGCACGAACCCGAGCCTCACCGATTACGCCCTGCCGAAGCACGTGTATTCCGTCAGAATCAGTCTTGTCGGCTTCCACCACCGTGCTGGCCACTGAGCCAGGGGTCGGTCCCCCGTCCAGGTAAAGATCGACGCTATCACCCAGATCGGCTCTGGCCTGCTGGATGGTTTCCACACTTGGGTTACCCGATCGATTGGCACTGGAAGCCGCCAAAGGTCCGGTCACCTGCAGGAGTGCCCTACAGATGGACGAGTCAGGCACTCTGACAGCCTGAGTAGGACCATCGGGTTCCATCCGAGGGGTGCGCAGAGGGCAGGACTTCCCCACAAGGGCAATAGGCGAGAAAGGACCCGGCAACAGTGCGTCGGCCAGGCGATCAAGAGGCTCGGGCAGGCTGAGATCCAGCCGGTCCATGGCCTGGACCCCATCCAGCAGTACCTGGATGGACTTGGTCCTGGGACGGTGCTTGGCCTGGAAGAGCCGATCGATGGCCGCGTCATTGCATGGATCGCAGACGATGCCATAGACCGTGTCGGTAGGAATGACCGCCAGCCCCCCTGCGGCCACCACCTGGGCCAGCAACTGCGGCGACCGACTGTCATAGGTCATCACCCGGCTCATACCCTGCATCACGACCTTTCGGCTCGACATGTTCATGTGACCAGCTACCAATCTATCCCAGGACCACGGCAGACCGCTAGGATGCAGGGTCTGGCCGCCGAGCTGTCAGGTAACGGTCGCGGCCGGTTAGGTCTTGGTTCGTATGCGCCTGAAGGTACCCCCGATCCAGTGCGGCAGTGACCATGGCCGGCCCCTGGGAGGCATCATGCTCCATGACCAGCAGACCGCCGGGAGCCAAGAAAATCATGGCCCTGTCCAGAATGCGGCAAGGCAAAAGACACCCGTCGGGCGAACCGCCATAGAGGGCCAGGTCCGGATCCCAGTCACGCACCTCCGGCTGGCTAGGAATCGCATCCATGGGGACGTAGGGAGGATTGCTGATGACCAGATCCACCTGGGCATTCAGATCAGACAGGGTAGCGGGTTCCGTGGCATCAGCCAAGAGCAACTGATAGTCGGATCCAGCCTCCCGAATGGCAGCCTCTTGAGCGGCGGCATTCAATGCACCCCACCGATATGCCTCCTTGTCCACCTCTACGGCCCGGACCCGCGCTCCTGGAACTTCTATAGCCAGGGACAACCCAATGGCCCCGCTGCCGGAGCACAGATCCACCACTAGAGGATGATCCATTCCAATCAAGGCATCCACTCCCGCCTGGACCACCGTTTCGGTCTCAGGACGAGGGATAAAGACCCCCGGCCCCAGGCGGAGATCCAAATACCGGAAGTAGGCGTGACCGAGAATGTACTGCAAGGGTTCGCGCCCGGCTCGCCTTTGCAGATAGGACTGATAACGATCCAAGGCAGCCGACTGGGGAACATCGGCCTGCCCGCGACCAACTCCATTTGTCAGCAGTTCCTCAACAGTCCGATCCAAGAGCAGAGCCTGATCCAGCTGATGAAGATCGCACCCAAGGATATCGGCCAGCAGTAGCCTGGCATCATTGAGCGGGGTGGGCAGACCGGCCTGAGCCAACAGACGATGGCCCTGATCAACCAGCGCAGCCAGACTGGTCCCATGCTCCTGCTTATTCACCCCTGTGAAGCCATTCTGCGGGCCTCGTCGGCCTGGATATCGGAGTCGATAACGGCCTGTAGATCGCCATCCAACACCTGCTCCAGGTTGTAGGCCTTGTAGCCGGTACGATGATCCACAATCCGGCTCTCGGGGAAGTTGTAGGTCCTGATGCGCTCGGACCGGTCCAGGGAACGTACCTGGGAATGGCGCATGTCGGCGGCCTGAGCGGCCTCCTCCTCGTGCTTCATGGCCAGCAGACGGGACTTGAGCACCCGCAGGGCGGCCTGACGATTCTGTATCTGGGATTTCTCATCCTGCATGGAGACCACGATGCCGGTGGGAATGTGGGTCATGCGCACAGCGGAGTAGGTGGTGTTGACGGACTGTCCTCCCGGGCCGGAGCTCATGAAGATGTCAACCTTGAGGTCCTTGGGGTCAATCTCGATCTCGTCGTCGTCCTCGTCAGCCTCGGGAAAGACGATGACTCCAGCGGCTGAAGTCTGAATACGACCCTGAGACTCGGTGACGGGAATGCGCTGGACCCGATGCACGCCGCCCTCGTACTTGAGGGAAGCCCAGACGCCGTCGGCCGGAGCCACCTGACCGCGAGCACGAATGGCCAGCTGGGCATCCTTGACCCCGCCCAGCTGAGTACGGTTCTCACTCATGATCTCGGTGGTCCAACCGCGTTTTTCGGCATAACGCACATACATACGCATCAGATCGCCAGCGAAGAGGGCCGCCTCCTCGCCGCCGCTGCCGGCCTTGATCTCCATGATCGTATCGCGGCCGTCATCGGGGTCACGCGGAATAAGAGCGGTGCGCAGGGTCTGCTCCAGATCCGGTATGCGGTCAGCCATGGCTTTGGCTTCTTCGGCGAAGTCAGGATCCTCCTGTGCCATCTGTTCGGCTGCCTGGCTGTCTTCCAAGGCGCTTTGATAGGCCTTGTAGGCTTCAACAATGGGAGCGAGCTCAGCATGTCTGCGGCCCAACTTGCGGATCTGCGCCGGATCGGAAGCCGTTTCGGGCTGGCTCATCTGCTTTTCCAGGCGACCGTACTCCTCGACGGCAGCCACCGCCGCCGGAAACTGCTCCTCGCTCATCTACACCCTTCCCGTCCGCTCATCAGCTTGATTCAAGTCATAAAAAACGCCAGTCCCCACCGGGCATAGCAGAGCGACCCGGAAGGGACTGGCGTTGGAAGTGCTACTTGGTCCTCTTGCCGTAACGGGCTTCGAACCGAGCCACGCGACCACCGGTGTCCAGAATCTTCTGCTTGCCGGTGTAGAAGGGGTGGCAGTGCGAGCAGACATCAACCGTCATATGATCGCCGGGAGCGGTCGAACGGGTGATGAAGGTATTGCCGCACGAGCACGTGACCTCAACGGGATGATAATCGGGATGAATTCCCTGCTTCATGGTTACTCCTAGATCCAAGGGCCCCGGGTCGACCGCCCCTGTGGCGGACGTGAACCGGCAACCGCGTAATAGTTTAGCGCAACCCGGGGAGAATACGACCCCCTTGCGCCACACGCCGAATCGACCAACCGGTGTGGCGAGCCGCGAGCCCTCTAGAATCAAACAGTCGGACCGACCGGCCCGGCGAGGCGACAAAGGAGGGCAGCAATGCAGCAGGAAGTGGCATTCGTTACAGGAGCGGCTCAGGGGATCGGCGAGGCCATCGCCCGCCGCCTGGCCAAGGATGGGTTCGCCGTGGCCGTGGCCGACATGAACACCGATAAGGCCCAGGCAGTGGCCGACTCCATCAATCAATCAGACGGACGGGCGATGGCTGTCACCCTGGACGTGACCGATCGTGTCCAGGTGCGCTCCGCCGTCGAGAAGACGGCTACCAAACTGGGCGACTTCAACGTAATCGTCAACAATGCCGGCCTGGGGCCGACCACCCCCATCGAGTCCATCACCCCGGAGCTGTTCGACAAGGTTTACCACGTCAACGTGGCAGGAACCATCTGGGGGATGCAGGCCGCCGTTCAAGCCTTCCGTGATCGGGGTCACGGGGGCAAGATCATCAACGCCGCCAGCCAGGCCGGCGTGGTGGGCAACCCCAACCTGATGCTCTATTCCTCCACCAAGTTCGCCATCCGCGGCCTGACCCAGGTGGCTGCGCGCGATCTGGCCAAGGAGGGCATCACCGCCAACGCCTACGCCCCCGGCATCGTCAAGACACCGATGATGATGGATATCGCTCATCAGGTGGGAGTCAACGCCGGCAAGGATGACGAGTGGGGCATGTCCACCTTCTCGGACGGCATCGCCCTGGGACGGCTTTCCGAACCGGAGGACGTGGCCAATGCCGTAGCCTTCCTGGCCGGACACGACTCTGACTACGTAACCGGCCAGACCCTGATCGTGGACGGCGGCATGCAATTCCAGTGAGTCTCCCGTCCGGATTCGCCCACATATGATGGACCCTCGCCGATCGGTTCTTTCCGATGGTGAGGGTCCACGATTATGCAGAGATCGTTCAGGCGTTGAAGACGTACTTGTCCAGACGGTCCATAGCCTCCCGGACCCGGCTCAAAGGCAGCGCCAGGTTCATGCGGATGGCGCAGGGAGCCTTGAACTGCCGCCCGTCCTGGACGGCCACACCTACATCCCAGGCACGCTTCAGCAGCTGGTCCAGGCTCAGATCGTGGTCCTTGCACCATTGCGTGCAGTCAAGGAAAAGCATATAGGTGCCCTGGGGCTTGGAGAGCTCGACTCCCTGGAAATGCTGCCGGATGTAATCGTAGGCATAGTCCACATTCCCGGTCAGGACCTGCCGAAGTTCGTCCACCCACTCCTGGCCTTGGGGCTTGTAGGCCCCGATCAGGGCATGCATGGACAGCACGTTCATGTCGTTGTAGTGGGCCTTGGACCCCTTGGCCACAATCCTGTCACGCAGGTATTTGTTGTAGATGATGTGGTAGGAGCCCACCAGCCCGGCCAGGTTGAAGGTCTTGCTGGGCGCATAGAAGGCAGCCGTCCTGTTGCGCGCATCCTCGCTGACCGACTGGGTGGGGACGTGCTTGTGGCCCGACAGGATCAGATCTGACCAAATCTCGTCGGAGATGACCACACAGTCGTTCTCCTTATATACCTCCATGGCCTTTTCGATCTCCCACTTCTCCCAGACGCGGCCGCAGGGGTTGTGCGGGCTGCAGAAGACCGCCACATGGATGTTGTTCTCCTTGAGCTTGCGATCCATGTCCTCGAAGTCCATGCGCCAAACGCCCTGCTCGTCCTTCTTCAAGGGACTGTGCACGATGTGGTAGCCGTTGTTCTCGATGCAGGACGTGAAGCCGACATAGGTCGGGCTGTGGAGCAATACCGCATCGCCGGGCGCCGCAAAGGCGGTCAAAGTCGAGACGACACCGCCCAGGACCCCGTTCTCATAGCCGATATCCTCGGCCGTCAGGCCCTCCACACCATTACGGGTGCGCTGCCAGTTGATGATGGCATTGTAGTACTCGTCAGTGGGATTGAAGTAGCCGAAGGCCGGATGCTTGGCACGCTCGATGATGGCCTCAGGTATGGTCGGCACCGTAGGAAAGTTCATATCGGCCACCCACATGGGGATGACATCGAAGCCCTCCTTGGGAGGTTCGGGGGCGAATCCAGGCTCGGCACCCAGGCCATCAACCGCAATGGCGTCCTTGCCGTGCCTATCCATGATGCTGGTGAAATCGTATGTCATAGTCAACCTCTCATCCCGTGCAGATGCGCTCGCAGCGACCTCCAGCCAGTCTACTGCCGTGGGCTCCATCCGAGTGTCTGCGTCTAATACCAAAACCTCGATGGTACTATCTGGCTTTAGTCAGTGGATGGGGTGACCAGAATGAGAGCATCAAAGCCTGTATCATCTTCTCTACAGCTTTTCGTCCCGCTCGTGGATTTTCTGGGTAAAATCCTCGGGCCCAAAACGGAAGTGGTGCTTCAGAATGTCAAGGATTTCTCGCATTCGGTGGTTGCCATCGCCAACGGCAATTTGAGCGGACGCACTATAGGCAGCCCCGCCACCGACCTGGTCATGCACATCTGGCAGAACCACGAATACGATCAGCACAACTATCTGACCCATTACACGAGCTACACCATCCAGGGACACCCTATGGTCTCCTCTACTCTTTTCGTGCGGAATTCCAGAGGACGGGTGATTGGCTTTCTCTGCATCAATTTTGACAATTCCGCCTTCCGACAGGCCAGCCAAGAGCTCAGACGGGCAAGCGCTTATCTGGACGCTCTAGGACTGGCCGATCCTATTGCGGAGCTGAAAGACGATGGGGCCGTACCAGAAAAATCAGATACCGAGAACGGGATCGATCAATCGACACGTGAAGTGCTCTCAGTCAACACAGACGAAGTAGTTACGCATAATATCGCCGAATTTGCTGCGCAGCTCGGTATTCCTCCGGCAAGGATGAACCGGCAGGAGCGCCTGCAACTGATCACACGCCTGGAGGGCTCGGGGGTCTTCCTGATCAAGGGCTCAGTGGACACGGTTGCCCGGACTCTCGGGATCTCCTCCCCCAGCGTCTACCGCTACTTGCATACGATACGCAGTGCTGCTGCAGGCCCTGATCAGAGCACATCGGCTCGCCCTACTCAGCTTTGACACACCCCCTCCAAGGTGTATGATTAAGAACAGATATACGGGGGACGTATACACGATGGACCTACAGGGGCTGAACTATTTTCAGTTCCAGAGGAGATGTACATGCGTATAGTTTCCCGGCATATGCCGACGGCTCCTACTCGAGCACGTCCCGTATTCTTTTCCCTGATAAATTCCCATACTTAGCGGTTCTACGGAAACGCTTCCGGATTATTGTGTTATGCGCAGATCTTATGGCTGTCTACGTATGCACGCTTGGGGCACCGAGAAGTGGATATACACCGAGAGTGCTCTATGATCCGACATAAAAAACGCGCCTAGCTCTTTTCCCCCGGCTTACATGTGAAGCCATACATATTTGCATCGGTGAATCATGGATGCTAGAGCTAGGCGGCGAGAGGACGGCCCCGACAATAGCCGGGGCTAGTCCTTCTACTAAGACTATCAAGAAAGTTCGGGGGACAAAACTATCGCTCTTCCACTGGCGGTCAGCAAAGATGCATATTAATGATGGCCAACTAATATACTTAGCTCATTGACAAATACTGCGTCTACTCTCTATTCGATGAGCGAGATCATCTCTTTGTCTAAACAACTTTGAGATTTTCAGTGATACATCCGGCATATTTGAAGCATAAGTGAGGAATTAAAGCATAAACGAACATCGTTATCCTCACGGTCCTTATTCTCAAGACACGCGAGAAAACAGGATTGTTCAATTCACTAAGAACCAATCAATTGCCTATGGTGCCGCACGTTCATTTACGAGTTCACTCAATGACTGTGTATTAGGACGATAGTGCAGGCATAAATTATCTATCTATGCAGAGATTCCAAAACAGCAAGAAGAACATCTTTTAAACCACTAAAACAAGTCGCATAACTCCCTCGAAAACTGAAACGCATGCAAAGTCGACGCCGCTTTACAAAACGCCAGCAAGCACAACAGCCTGCTCCGTGAGCTGCATTTTAAATGTATGCAACAGCCATGGCGAAAACGCGATCATGTTACTCAGACGACATTGTAGGTAATATAAAGAACCGCGAATACTTGTCATAGTTGGATAGAAAATGCATACGTCTTTAATCGAAATGATTCGAAGGACTCTGACATGGCCTTCTGTGTGGTTGGCGTTTATCTGCTCTGTAAATCTTTGTCAAAGCTAGTTACTTCTTCGACGATCTATATATGGGTACAACCAAAGTACATTTCCACAAGACCAAATTCAGCATTTGCAATCAAGCAATAATATCAAGAAGCCGAGTCAGCAAGTGATTTATGCACGCAAAGACAAATGTCGTGAAAAGTACCTGAGCGTGCAAGTCTTTCAGCGCTTTACACTAATAGTGTGCTGCTCGTTCGGTCATCGATGATTGTACCAAGGAGCGATCATAGATATGAATAAACAAACTAGTGAGCTCTTCCCTGCTGATACTAAGGAAAGTACAAGCGTATTGACTCCAGTTAAAAGTACAGCATCAACAGATGCTGCCACTCCTCCAGTTCCGCCTCCCGACAGCGGCAACGCTAAACCTACCGGGCACCACACCCACAAAAGCAAATCTGGCAAATCTATATGGAAGACAGCTTGCATAGTTTTGCTCGCCTTCATCATCGGATTAAGCTTCAGCTCATGTCACGGCTCTGATCCCAAAGCTTCTCAAGACTACAAAGACCTCCAGTCGGATTACTCAAAGTCACAAAGCAATCTGCACAAGGCTCGTAGGGAATTGCTTGACGCGCAAAGACAAGTCAAAAAAGTCCAAGACAAAGCCGATAAGTGGGATAAGGAGCAGGCCGATAAAAAAGAGGCCGAGCAAAAAGCCGAACAAGACAAGGCGAACCAAGAGAAAGCTGCAGCAGACAAAGCTGCACAAGAGAAAGCAGCCGCAGATCAAGCCGCACAAATACAAGCTCAACAGCAACAATTCCAAGCCCAACAGCAAGCCCAACAGCAGCAGATGCAGCTACAACCTCGCTCACAAAGCACTGTACACCGCGGAGCATTTTGTTCAGGAGCAGGGTCCACTGGAGCATCTGACCAAAATGGCACCACTCTAACCTGCAGAACAGCCAAAGATGGTCGCCTGCGATGGATGAACTAACAGGGAGGAAAAGCACTTGAATCCAAAATGAGAAGACCCGACATAGAAAGTTCAATTAATACATGAGCAGGTATAGCTTCAAATGCTAAAAAACAGGCTCTCACCCCAGTCCATGAGAAGAAACGTCAAGCTGTAATATAAACCCTTAAACGAAAAGCTCCACCTGATGAGTATCTAATTTCTAAATTACTTTCAGATGAATAAAGTCGAGAAGACTCTTTTGGAACCGTGACAAGCCAATGATTTTCTCGTGAAACTTAAAAGACACTCGTTCTATCATTTATCTTGGTGCAATGTAAAACCCCCGCAGGCTCTGTGCCTGTAGGGGTTTCGCTTGGTGGGGCCTCAGGGGCTTGAACCCTGGACCGAACGATTATGAGTCGTTTGCTCTAACCGACTGAGCTAAGGCCCCGCGCCGATTGTACCGGCCAGAGTCATGGTATCAAAACGACTCGTCATCAAGCAGATCCGGATTGTCGGACCTACTTGGTGACCTGGTTGTAGACAGGCAGACCCATGTATCCGAAAGGAGCCTGGCGAACCTGCTTGCTGGCCACCGCCGATACCTTCCTGTACCAGAGCGGCAGCACCGGAAGATCCTTGAAGAGGACGGCCTCGGCCTGGCGGTAATCCTGCATGGCTTCGTCCTGATCGGTCTTGGAGGCGGCACGGGAGAGGATGGCATCATATTCTGCGCTCTTGTAGTCCCCGTTGTTCAGACCCTTGCCATCAGCCTGGCTGGAGGCATATCCCTGAACCAGGTAACCCTCGGGGTGAGGATAGTCCGAGGTAATACCCGAATTGAAAATACTGTTGACCTGACGGTTATGAACTGCCGTATTGAATTCCTTGCCCGTCGGGAAGATATTCGGTTCCGTCTTGATGCCCAGAACCTGGGCGTACTCATGCAGAACCGCATCAACCCAATCCTTGTCGGTTCCGTCAGCACTGTAAGCAATGCGAAGCGTGCCCTCCCAGGGAGCGATGGCGTCAGCCTCCTTCCATAGTTTACGAGCCTGGTCCGGATCGTGCTTCAGTACCTCTTTGCCTTTGATGTCGGAAGCATTCCCCTTGATGGTGGGGGCGAGGAAATCAGTGGCCGGCGTAACCGAACCAGCGAAGACCTTGTCGGCTATTTTCGCGCGATCCAAGGCATATGACAGAGCCTTCCGGCGAAGAGCGCCCTCCTCCCCCTGGAAATGCTGCAGGCCCTGCGGAATGGTCAGGGAACGGAAGGCCGGCCCGGGCTTGATCAAGGGCTGCAGGCCCGAATCGGTGTGGAAGGTTTTCAGGCGAGAGACCGGAACCGTATCAAGCACGTCCAGGTGACCGGCTTGAACATCGGCGTAAGCGGCATCGAGACTCTGGTAGTCCCTGAATTCCAGGCTTCCGTTCCTAGCCTTGCGAGGCCCCTTGTATGCAGGATCTTTCTCCAGCTTGATTCCCTGATTGGGCACCCATGATTTGAAGCGGTAGGGCCCGTTCCCGATTGGCTTCTTACCGAAGGCCTTGATGTCCTTGTAGGCGGACGACGGCAGGGGAAGGAAGGCCACATCTCCCACCTTGTAGGGGAAGGAGGAATCAGGCTTGCTCATGGTCACCTCCAGGGTCAGGTCGTCAACCACCCGAAGACCAGACAGAGGGGCCTTGGGATCGCCATGTTCGTCCTGCACCTGTTCATACCCGGCGATGGTCGAAAAAGCCGAGGCCCCCAGCTGTCCATTGGCCGCATTCGCCGCAAAGGACCAGGAATCGGCATAGGTCTTGGCTGTGATCTTCTCACCATCACTGAAGGTGAGTCCTGGTTTGAGGACAATCGTGTACTTGCTTGCATCCTCATTGGGAGTAATTGATTTGGCCTCGACCAGCGTCTTCCCACCTTTGGCATCGAAGGTGACCAACCCGTCGAAGAGCTGGGTCACCACCTTCCAACCTGCGGTGTCGTTGGTGCTGGAGGGAATCAGGGGCGCCGTAGGTTCGGCATTGTTAACGCTGATGGCGGCCCGGGGGTCGATCCGGTCTTCTTGGGATGTCTGGGAGGTGCCGCAGGCGCCCGCTGCCAGGATGAGGGGCAACACCGCTGCTGCAATGTATGAACGAAGTTTGGTCATGATAGGACCCTTCCTGCCCGGTGCGGGCCTTGTCACAGCTGCAAAACAAACATATGGTCAATACAGTCGGTTTGGCGCGGATACCGATGTTCAGACCTGCCTGACATCCTGTCCGGATGCAAGCCGATCCAGAGCACCAGTGCTGCCAATAGCCCGGAAGAGGAACCAGCTGGTCAGCCCAGCCAGGACTACTCCACTGATCAGTTCGCAGATGGTGCCGATGATCCCCCTCGGGCTGAGGAGGGAGACCCCCTGATAGTAGAAAGCCAGAAGAAAAGCGTTATAGACCAAGGCTATCAGGATACCCCCCAGAACGGTCGTTCCCAGGGTCCACCGGCGGTAGCGGAAAATTCCGAAAGCCAGTTCCGCGCAAAGGGCCTCAACGATGGCCTCCACCAAAATCATCGGCACGTTATAGGCGTTACCAGGCAGAATCTCGACCAGAACACTGATGATTCCGACATATACGGCCGCACCTGGCTTGCGCAGTATCAACAGGGACAGGGTACAGGGAAAGTAGAAGACCCCGTGCAAAAGGGCCGCCGCCCCGGGAAGTAGGGCGGTCATGAGCGGGAATATCCACGAGGCGAGCAAACTGGCCAACCAGTAAATTAACCCCGATACCGCGCCCAGGCCTGCGCCGACCGCAATGTCGAGCGGCCTCCAGCGCAACCGATGAGATGCGGAAATTTGACCCTGGTGCTGTTTCACCGTCATTGATACTCCCTTACGACCGCCATAGAGCGCGCGGCCCGTCCCTCATGCGCACAGCGATAAGAAGGGACCCGTCCAAGCAGGCAAGGGCCCGTCCGGCGTTCCTTGACCTGCGCATGCCGGGCGGGAACGTCGACTCAAGGCTACCCCGACCACGACGGCAGAACCAGAGTCTGGTCATAGGTCTTGTTTATAGGCGGCCATCCGCCTGCCTCACCTTGCTTATCAGCCCGGCGCATAAGTCAGAAGTTCCCACTACCATGAATGCAGTTTGCACTGTCTTTTCTATGGTTCTGTGAGGTAGCTTCTTGGCCGAATTCATTTATCAGATGATCAAGGCGCGCAAGTCCTTCGGCGACCGCGTCATCCTGGACGATGTGACCCTGAGTTTCCTGCCCGGCGCCAAAATCGGCGTGGTGGGCCCCAACGGCATGGGCAAGTCCACCCTGCTGCGGATCATGGCCGGCCTGGACACGGTCAGCAACGGCGAGGCACAGCTCACCCCCGGCTATACGGTAGGCATCCTCCAGCAGGAGCCGCCCTTGGACGAGGACAAAACCGTCGGTGAGAACATTCGTATGGCCTTCGGCGACATCATGAGCAAGGTGGACCGCTTCAACCAGATCGGCGAGCAGATGGCCGACCCCAATGCCGATTACGACGCTCTCATGACCGAGATGGGCCAGCTCCAGGAGCAGATTGATGCCGCCAACGGCTGGGATCTGGATTCCCAGCTGGATCAGGCCATGGATGCCCTGCAGTGCCCCGACCCGGACACCCCGGTCTCGGTCATTTCGGGAGGCGAGCGCCGCCGTGTGGCTCTATGCCGGCTGCTGTTGGAAGCACCCGACCTACTCCTCCTGGACGAGCCCACCAACCACTTGGACGCCGAGTCCATCCTCTGGCTGGAGCAGTACCTGCACACCTACAAGGGTGCCGTCCTGGCCGTGACCCACGACCGGTACTTCCTTGACAATGTTGCCGAGTGGATCTGCGAGGTGGATCGCGGCCACCTCTACCCTTACCAGGGCAACTACTCCACATACTTGGAGACCAAGGCCAAGCGTCTTGAGGTCCAGGGACAGAAGGATGCCAAGCTGGCCAAGAGACTCAACAACGAACTGGAATGGGTCCGCTCCTCCCCCAAGGCCCGGCAGGCCAAGAACAAGGCCCGCCTGGAACGCTACGAGCAGATGGAGAACGAGGCCCGGAACAACAAGAAGCTGGACTTCTCCGAGATCCAGATTCCGCCGGGTCCCCGTCTGGGCTCCAAGGTGCTGGAGGCCAAGCACATCCACAAGGCCTTCGGTGACCGCGTCCTGATCGATGATCTGAGCTTCACCCTGCCTCGAAACGGCATTGTGGGTGTCATCGGCCCCAATGGCGTGGGCAAGTCCACGCTTTTCAAGACCATCGTGGGCTTGGAGCCGTTGACATCGGGTTCCTTGGAAGTCGGCGACACGGTCAAGATCTCCTACGTGGATCAGAACCGCGAGGGCATCGACCCCAACAAGAACCTCTGGGAGGTGGTCTCCGGAGGTCTGGACTTCATCGAGGTCGGCGGCGTCGAGGTGC
The DNA here is from genome assembly GCF_020884755.1 of Bifidobacterium mizhiense. Classification (GTDB taxonomy): domain Bacteria; phylum Actinomycetota; class Actinomycetes; order Actinomycetales; family Bifidobacteriaceae; genus Bombiscardovia; species Bombiscardovia mizhiensis. Next base: position 421,992 of record NZ_BPWE01000001.1, read on the forward strand.
CCACCCGCGCCTATGTGGCCTCCTTCGGTTTCAAGGGCTCGGATCAGCAGAAGCCGGCCGGCGTCCTCTCCGGTGGCGAACGCAACAGATTGAACCTGGCACTCACCCTCAAGCAGGGCGGCAACCTGCTCCTGCTGGACGAGCCAACCAACGACTTGGATGTGGAAACCCTGGAGAGCCTGGAGAATGCCCTGCTCGCCTTCCCCGGCTGCGCTGTGGTCATCTCCCACGACCGCTGGTTCCTGGATCGGATCGCCACCCATATCCTGGCCTGGGAGGGCACGGACGAGAATCCGGCCTCCTGGTACTGGTTCGAGGGTAACTTCCAGGCCTACCAGGAGAACAAGGTCAAGCGTCTGGGCGAGGAGGCCTCCAGGCCCCACCGCATCCACCGCAAGCTGACCCGCTGAACGAAGCACATCACAAGGGATCGAGGGCCAAGGAGAAGCATGAGCACCGAGGATGAAGCACTGGCCCAGGCCATCGCCGGGTTGAATTTGCAAAAGCAGCAGCCTGCCGATGGCCGTTCCCGCTTTCTGGGCAAATCGCTGAACTTCCCCACTGGCCGCCTCTATGGAGGCCAGCTGCTGGGTCAGGCCATCATGGCCGGCGGGCGGACCGTGCCTGAAGGTCGATTGCCCCACTCGATGCACGCCTATTACCTGCGCACTGGGCTCCTGGATCAGGACGTTCAAGCGGAAGTGGAGACCATCCGTGACGGGCGTTCCTTCTCCTCCAGACGGGTTGATCTGCATCAGGAGGAACGGACCATCCTGAACGCTCTGCTCTCCTACCAGCAGGTCGGCCAGGAGGGCATCCGCTATACCGACCCCATGCCGACGGGGCTGCCTGACCCGGAGGACCTGCCTGGCTCCAGGGAACTGATGGAACCTTATGCTGATCAGTCAGCTTTCGCGGATTATTACGCCCGTCAGAGCCCCTTTGACATGCGTCACGTCGGCGGCACAGTCCTGCTGGATGATGCAGATGATGCAAACGATGAGGATTCCGAGGACGACAGCAGGAGTCGTCAGGCCGTTTGGAGCCGCACCCAAGGAAGAGCTGACCTGGAACCGCTGATGCGCCGGGCCCTGCTAGCCATGGAATGCGATCAGATCATGATGGAGCCCGCCCTGCGCCGTGCCGGACTGAGTATGACCACCCCGGGGATCTCCTTCGCCTCCATCGACCATGCCATGTGGTGGTATCAGGATCTGGACCCCTGCGACTGGCACTGCTTTATTCAGGAATCCCCAGTGGCCGACCATGGACGCAGCCTGTGCATGGCCAAGGTCTACAACCGCCAGGGTGACCTAGCCGCCTACATGGTTCAGGAAGCCATGATCAGAGTACCCAAGGACTGAACGCTCACTAGATCATCGCGTATTCTTCCCAAGCAGGGGATCAACAGTGAGGTCGACAGCAGGGCTGTCCTCAGGAATTCCACATTAACGGCCTTGAAGGCTGATCAGCGATGCTTTTCACTGGAATCGGCCTTCAACTCCGCCCTATCAGCGGCATCGGCCGCATCGGTCATAGGTCTTCGTGCGGACTTGTGACGGTCGGAGTTCTCAGGCCCGTCGTCCGGGGGCAGTTGGCAGAGCCACTCCCCCACAGCCCCCGCCACCACATCGATCAGACAGACCAGGGAGGCGACCAGGCACTCCTGCATGACCCGTGTGTAATAGGGCGCACCTGCATGGCCCATGCTGATCAGTGCCTGACTGCCATACCAGCCCAAGAGGGCGGCACAGGCAATGCCCAAGGCCTTGCTCATGATCAACACGTTGACCGCGAAGCGCAAATCCATTTCCTTGCGGTCTCCCTTGGCGTAGCGATGCACCTGGAAGGCCATGATCAGGATGGCCACCCCAAGCAGGAAAAGCAGCACGCTGACCAGCCAGGGAACCCCCATGAGATCCGTCCTGGTGGACATGCCCAGTTCCGAGATGCCGGCACCACCCATCAGCCCAAGAACCAGGGCGACCAGATAGTGCACGAGCGGAGTGCGGCGGGCCCTCATGACAGCCCGTCCAGAATCCAGTCCTCCGAGACCAGGTTGATGCGATCGCGGTCAGGAGCACGGCTTGCCAGGCTTGCCAGACAGGTTCCGTCGGCTCCCGGCAGGCAGTGTTCAGGCTCCAAATAAGCCCAGGGAATCAGAATGCGCGATGGAGCATCAGCGGTCAACAGAGGCGGACGATCCTGAGAGGACAGCACCGAACCATCCAAGGTCTCCACCTCCACCACATCGGCATCCAGTCCGCCCATCTGTCTGATAGGGGCGGCCACCATGTCCAGGGCCGACCGCAGCTCCTCCAGATCCAATGGCGTTTGAAGAATGACCACGGCCGATAGTCGCTGATCCCCCTGATCGTCCCGGTAGGCATACAGGGGCGAGATGCCAACCAGCTGACTGCCGGGGATCCCGTCCAAGGCCGCCAGGGCACGAAGCATGGTCAACCGATCGGTCCCCGATGCCCCCTCCAGCGCAATCACATCACGCATCAGAAGGCCCTGTAGCTTGACTCCCCCAACAGACGGCTGACCCGATGTTTGGTTATCGTTCTCCGAATCTGAGGACAAACCGTTCTGTGTGGAGGAGGTCACGGGGTGACGCAGTCGGGCTTGCGACACATGGCCAGAATCAGCCTGACCAGACAGCAGGAAGGAGGGGTGCCCTAAAGAAGCATTCCCGCTGCCGCTAACTCGTCCAGATTCCATGCTGGCCGGGTTGCCGTCCATCTGATCGTCGGCCGCACGTTCCAAGGTGACGCCCACCTGAAAATCGACCCCTGTGCCCTGGTCAGCACCCAGACGGGTGACCGTGACACGTGTGCGGCGGATCTGGTGGGAGAGCAGGATGGCATCAGCCACCTTGGCAGTCAGAGATTCCAGAATCTCATCACCTGGCTCGTTTTGAATCAGGTTGACGATCCGCCGGACAATCTGCACATAGTCCACGGTCTGAGTACCGTCGTTGAGCCTGCCTGCCTCGCTCAAATCCAGATAGAGAACAGCATCGACCTGGTAGCCGAACCCAGGCTTCTGCTGGTCATGCAAGGGTGCGACCTTGATGGAGCTCAAACGGATGGAATCCATGCTGTACGCTCCTCACTTGCCTTGGAACATTCACTGCTGCAGGCCCCGCGACCATATGCAGGGCACCGAGCCGATCCAGAATTCAGTGCTGCTCCGTTGTGGACGGTCCGTTTACGCTGCGCCTGAGCTCCTCAGGAATCTCTACTGGAGGCTGATCGGAGTCCGGCCGATCCGGTGCGGACAGCCAGAGCTGACGCTCAGGAGCCTTGCGCAAACCAGCAAAGACCGCAGCCAGCTCGTCCTTATTCAGGGTCTCCTTGACCAACAGCTGTCGAACAAGCTCGTCCAACACGTCACGGTTCTCGGTGATAATCCGCCAAGCCTCTTCGTGAGCCGTCTCGATAAGATTATGGACTTCCTCATCGATGGCCTCGGCCGTCTTCTCCGAGTAGTTGTGAGGCTTCAGGGCATCGAGCCCGGAATCCTGGTCGTTTTCGTCAGCCCATTTGATAGCGCCCAACTTGGAGGAGAATCCGTATTGCAGAACCATCTGACGGGCGATGCTGGTGGCCTTCTCGATGTCATTGGAGGCGCCGGTGGTCGGGTCATGGAAGACCACCTCCTCCGCCACGCGGCCGCCCATGGCGTAGGCCATCTGATCCAGCAGTTCATTGCGGGACTGCGAGTAGCGGTCTGTGGTGGGCATGACCGCGGTGTAGCCCAGGGCCCGTCCACGCGGCAGAATGGTCACCTTGGTAACCGGGTCGGTGTGGTGCAGGGCCGCAGCAACCATGGCGTGGCCGCCCTCATGGTAGGCGGTGTTGCGCATCTCGGCCAGAGCCATGCCCTTGGTCCGCCGCCGAGGTCCACTCAGCACACGGTCAATGGCCTCGTCGATGGCCCGATTGTCGATCAGCTGGGCATCGGAGCGTGCGGTCAGCAGAGCAGCCTCGTTGAGCACGTTGGCCAGGTCGGCACCGGTGAAGCCGGGCGTCCGCACGGCCACAGTGTGCAGATCCACGTCAGGCACGAAAGGCTTGCCCTTGGCATGGACCTTGAGGATGGCCTCACGGCCCTCCAGGTCAGGAGCTTCCACAGCCACCTGACGGTCGAACCGGCCGGGCCTGAGCAGAGCCGGATCCAGAATGTCGGGACGATTGGTAGCTGCAATGATGATCAGGTTGGTGTCATTGTCGAAGCCATCCATCTCAACCAACAGCTGGTTCAGGGTCTGCTCGCGTTCGTCATGGCCACCGCTCATGCCGGAGCCACGCTTGCCGCCCACTGCGTCGATCTCATCGATGAAGATGATGGCCGGCGCGTTCTTTTTAGCCTCATCGAACAGGTCGCGCACACGGGAGGCGCCCAGACCGACGAACATCTCGACGAAGTCAGAACCTGCCATGGAATAGAAGGGCACACTGGCCTCGCCGGCGATGGCCCTGGCCAGCAGGGTCTTGCCGGTTCCAGGGGGACCATAGAGCAGGACGCCACGTGGTATGCGGGCGCCCAGAGCCTTGTACTTGGAGGGATCCTTGAGGAACTCCTTGATCTCCTCCACCTCCTGGACTGCGGCCTCCTCGCCGGCCACGTCCGAGAACTTCGTCTTGGGGGTCTGCCCGTCGCTGAGCTTGGCGGAGTTCTTCTTGCCCCCCATGCCAAACATGCCGCCGCCGGCCGCCGAGGACATGCGCGAGAGCAGGAACCAGAAAACCCCCAGAATGATCAGCATGGGCAGGATGGAGGAGATCAGGTAGCTCATCATGCTGGTCTGCGGCACCACCGAGTTGTACCCCTCGGAGGGCTTGGCCTTCTCTACTGCCTTGACCACCTGCTCCCCCTGGGCCTCCACGTAGTAGAACTGCACGTCCTTGCCGAAGTTCTTGGAGGTACGGTTGCCGCGGAAGCCAGGCACATCCTTGACGAAGTCGCTATTGAGCTTGAGCTCGACGACCTGCATTTTCTCGGTGATCTCGGCCTTCTTGACCATGCTGCTGCGGTCATTCAGCAGCTCCAGGCCATCCTGCGTGTCGATGGTCTGTGCGCCATTCTGACTGCTGAAGAAACCGAAGATGGCCAGGATAATGACCACAGCCAGAATCCCCCAGAGCCAAGGGGAACGCCAGAAGGAGCGGTTGCCCCCATTGGGACCAGAACCGTTATTGCCCAGGTTGAAGTTGAAGGGGTTGTTGCCCTTGTCTCCGTTGTCCTTGCCCCCATTGGGCGGACCCTGCTGCGGTCCCTGCGAGTAGCTCATGACTGCTCCCCCTGATCCTGATGATCCTGTTCCTGGGTCGGGTCCATGTATTCCTCGGACCTGAGTACGGCTATCGAGTCCAGATTACGGTACTGCTCGTCGTAATCCAGCCCAAAGCCCACAACGAATTCGTCGGGTATGGCGAACCCTGGATACTTGACATCCACCTCGACCTCGTGTCGCGAGGTCTTATCCAGCAGAGTGAAGATCTCCACCGATGCAGCCCCTCGCTCTTTGAGATGCTCAACCAACCAGTGCAAGGTGTAGCCGGAATCGATAATATCCTCAACGATCAGAATATGCCGACCGCGCACATCACAGTCCAAATCCATCCTGATGTCCAGGTCTCCCTTGGAAACGCTGGTCTTGCCTGCCGGATAGCTGGAGATGCTCATGAACTCAATCTGAACCGGAATGGTGACGGCCTGTGAGAGGGCGGCAAGCGTGTTGAAAGCCCCCTTGAGCACGGCCAGCATGATCGGGTTCTTGCCCCGGTAATCCCGGCTGACCTGCTCGGCCGTCCGGTTGATCAGCTCCTCTATCCGTTCCTTGGACACCAGTTCATGGTCGATATGGGATTGAATATCAGCGATGCGCATGGTCTCCATCATTGCATATGAGAATGACTTGACCCTTACGGATTGCTGTATGGGAGCTGGGAAAACGGGGGCCCTGCTGGCCGTGCCATCGGCAGACCAAATCATCCAATGCCCGGACCTGCACGGCCGTGAACCGTATGCCCAGCTTGGTCAGCACCTGGGCCAGCAGCCGGGTGCGCAGAGCCGGATGGCAGTCTGCCAATCCGTGGGCATCCAAGCAGGCCAGTACCCCCTTGGCTGTCTGATCTGAGTCAGGGCGGGAGACCAGCCGCTGGAACAACCCATCCACCTGGGTGTCCAGATAATCCTGATCCAGACGGGCCATATCCGCGCCAAGGGCCAGGCGGCGTACCATGTCCCGGCCAGCGAAGCGATTCAAAGCGGGCAACAGGTCATGGCGGATCCGCGAGCGCAGCGGCAGCGTCTCGGGAAGCGTGGTATCAGTCGGCTGATCATCGCCGTTGGTGGGATCGTCCCACCAGTCGATTCCCTGCTGGCGGCAAATGGCAGTGGTGTCCTTCCGGTCCAGGTCAAGGAATGGACGTAGGTAGCGCATTCCTCCACGCTCCACACGCCGGGCCATGCCGGTGATGGCCTCCAATCCCTGGGAGCGAATCAGTCCGATCAGCACCGTCTCGGCCTGGTCGTCACGGGTGTGCGCCAGCAGGACGGCCCTGGCTTCCAGCTCGAGAGCCTGTCCGGAAAGGGCCTGATAGCGGGCTTCACGGGCATCGGCCTCCGGGCCAGCCGAGGTAACGGGTACATCCACCTTGGTGACGCGAACCGGATCCAATCCCAGCTTCCGGCAGGTTCCAGCCGCGCGTTCAGCAACCCGATTCGAATCAGGCATCAGACCATGATCGATCAGCAGGGCCCCGCACCGCAGCCCGGTCATATCGGCCACCAGATGGGCCACACAGGCCAGGGCCAGGGAATCCCGGCCTCCCGAGCAGGCCACCAGAATCAATGGAGCATCCGGATCGGGCCGATGAACCCCGTGATGGGCGAACCGCTGATCCTGCAGGCCCAGACCCTCATGGTCCAAGGTCGAGCGCAGGAGCCCCACCGCCTTTTTCATTGCCGCTGAATAGACCATCGTCCCGGCTTCTTCCTGCTCAAATCCGATCCAGGGATCCGACCAGAGTGTCTACAGCCTGTCGGGCGGCAGCCGCATCCTCGGGATCGTTGACGACCACAGCAAAGACCAAAACACCGCCGGAGCGACGAATCACATTGCCCGTGAACGAAGTCACCTGATCCAGAGTGCCGGTCTTGGCCCGAATCAGTCCATCAGCCTGGTCATCCACCTTTCGGCTGGCCGCTGTGCCGGTCAGGCCCACTACAGACAGGCCCTTGACCAGGGGGGTCAAACCCTTGTCAGCAAGAGCCAGCTGCTGGACGTCAGCCAAGGTGCCCACCCGCAGGACGGAGCCGGGGGTAAGCCCCGAGCAGTCGGCCATCTTGAGTCCCGCAGTGTCCACGCCCAGCTTGTTCAGTGTGCTGATAACAGCTTTCACAGCACCAGCTGGGCTGTTGGGCATGTTCAGGGCCAGAGCGGTCAGGCGGCCGAAAAGCTCGGCCAGACTGTTGTCGGAGTTGCGCAGCATCAGCGACATAACCTCACTGAGCCGCGCCGAGTGGACACGGGCCAGAACCCTACCCTGGGCGTGGTCAGTCCGATCCGGCCCCTGGGCATTGTCCACCTGGATCCCTGCCTCCGTCAGGCTGCTGGCGAAGGATACTGCAGCGGCCCCCGCTGGGTTTTCGACCCTGGGCAAGTAGACCCCTGCATCCGGATAGGCAACAGGCTCATCCCGTCCCTGCCGAGCCTCATCCACAGCCATGGAGACAGGCACCTGGAAGTAGATCCCATCAGGATTATTTTCTGCAATTCCCTCCGGCTCCTGATCATCGCCGAAAAGCGTGTCCTGGTAGGCCAGGGACACTCGGTCGATCCCCTGCCGGTGCAGAGCCTGAGCCGTCTTCTCGGCCAGAGTCCCTAGTCCGGCCCGGCCATTGACATGCAGGGGGTCGTCTTTGCCTACCCCCAGGAGCATATCGCCGTGACCGCGCAGGGTCAGCGTTGCCTGCGAGGGGGTAGAGGAATCCAGAACCGCCTCAGTATCCAGCTGTGAGGACATGTCCAGAACAGAGGCGGCTGCGGCTGCGGTCAGGGTCTTCATAGTGGAGGCTGGCTGGCGTGCCTGGTCCGCGTTTTTCTGGGCCAGCACCCGTCCGTCAGCCTGTCGTATGACCAACGAGTACCCATTGCCCAGGCCAGGTACGCTGGTGAAGGCATCAACCAGCTGCTGGACCTGGCTGGCATCCACAGCCGACCCAGGCTTGTCGGCGGCGAGAGTCGGCGGCTCTCCTACCATGACTGCAGGGGGGATCGAAGAATGGCTGGTCTTCGCCAGGGTCAGCGGTCCGGGCACCAGGTCGGTGAGGTCCATGCATGCATAGCCGACGACCAGCATGACAGCCACCAGCGTGGACAAGGCCACCCGCCAGCGTCGCTTGATCCGCCGACGACGTGTCATGCGCAGCTGATGTCTGTCACCCAATTGCTCACTCCCGGACTTGCCTTCGCCAACCGAGTTCGGATCGGTAGGCACCATCCAACTAGCCTAGTACTGGCCCTTCCACTGTCTCAGGACTGCAAAGCGGCATAGCGATCCAGAGTCAGCAGAATGGCCGACTGTCGACGATCGAAGATCCGGGACCCTAAAGCGACACCCACAGCAAGCACAATCAGACCGTTCGCCAGTGCGACCGGCACGGGCAGCCAGATGGGAAGCATCCCGCCCGTGGTCAAGGCCAACAATGCCACCGAGAAAGTGGGCAGCATGATCACCAGACTAACCAACAACTGCAGCATTGGCAGGAAGCCTTGGGCAACAGCACGTCCCTGCGGTGAGGTGAAGGGCTGATCCATGGAGGGCACCGGATAGATGAGCAGGGCCGAGAAGACCTGGGCTACTCCCAGTCCAGACAGGAGCAATCCCACGGTCACAGCCAGCATATCCAGGGAGATGACCAGATTTCGTCCGCCCTTCATTGCTCCGGAGAAGGCCAAAGTCACCAGCCCAAGCAGGAGTATGCAAGGCATGGCCACGCTCAGATGGCTGCGGACACGGGACAGCCGGTCCTCACGACCCTTCACTCCCGCCGCTATCTCCATGCGCAGGGCAAGCCCATCGTAGGCCAAGGCGTTGCCCTCAGGAATCTCCAGAATCAGGGCGCCCAATACCGGTCCCAGCCATAACATCATGGGCATCTGACGGAAGATTATTGCGTATACAATCACCACGACCAGCAGAAGCGGATAGCTAATAAGCTTGCGAGAGTCCTGACGAAGATAGATCAGCAATCGCGCAGCCATCGCATCCACAACGTTCTGGGACCGGCCCAGCATCCCCAGCCCCTTGGGAGCGGTCGACCGTTCAGCACTCGCTCCAACATGCAAGCGGTCATGACGCAGACACAACATGCCGATCATGAAGCAAAGAGCCAGGGTGGTCAGCTCCATCAACAGGCGTCCGACCAGAGCCCACCATGATCCCGAAAGGAGATCCTCCGGCAGATGGACAGCGGCGCCCAGTGGCGTCCAGGCCAGCATGTCGGCCACGGACTTGAGAGAATCAGTGTCAATTTCCATGCCATCCATAATCCCGCTGTCCAGCAGAGAGGGCAGCATGCACAAAACCATGATCACTATGGTGACCAACAGGTAGAGCCCTGATCGGTTACGTTGGGGGACCACCAAGGTACCGACCAGGTCCAAAACAGCCCTAGATAGGGCCAGCATTACCATGGCAGCCAACAGGGCTGCGATTACAGCCACGATCGCGGCTCCGACACCCATGTGGGCATAGATGGCCGTCAGGGCCAAGAAGCAGACAAGACCGGTCAATCCCGCAGGCCCGGTCAGCCCGGCCAGGTAGAGCCCCACCTGCAGCTGACTGTCAGGAATCCCGTAAAGAACGAATCGCGAAGGACCAAGGATCGACCCCTGGCCCAGAAAAGCCAGTTGAATCAGAAGCATTCCCAGGGTCAGTCCGACCAGGAGCAGAACCAAAATGGTCCCCATACGCTGCCGGTCTCCCAGACCAGCACTGGGCAGCCAGCCCCCCAGTGTCAGCGCCCCCTGCCATGAGGCCAGGCAAATGCCTATGGCCATGAGCAGGCTGACGATGGCCCCGACCATCTGCCAGGAGGAGTGCTTGATCGTGTTCCAAGTAATGGACCAACGCATAGCGATGATGGTGGCTACCGTGCTCATTCCGTCTCCCGGCCTTCCTCGGACCCGGAACCGTTCAGCCAGGCGATTCGCTTAGCCTGGTGGCGGCCGCCGACAAGGTCCAGGAAGCGGTCCTCCAGATTCTCGCCGGCGGCAACCTGGGCCACCGTGCCATCAGCCCGAACCAGACCATGGTCGATGATGGCCACATGGGTGCACATCCGCTCCACCAGGGCCATGACATGCGAGGAAATGACCACGGTTCCTCCGGTATCGACATATTCGGCCAGGATGTCCTTGAGATTGGCGCTGGAGACTGGGTCAACCGATTCGAAAGGCTCATCCAGCACCAGAAGTCTGGGGGAATGAATCATAGCTGTGGCCAGGCAGATCTTCTTGGTCATGCCCGATGAATAATCACAGACCCGCTTGCCGCCGGCATCAGTCAGGTCGAAGGCGTCAAGCAAGTCTTTGGCCCGGCCCAGCGCCTCATTGCGCGGCATACGCCGAAGCATTCCCGAGTAGACCAGCAGTTGCAGACCTGTCAGCCTGTCGAAGATCTGATCGCCCTGGGGCATGATGCCGATGATCCGCTTGGCCGTGTCCACGTCCGACCACACGTCCCTGCCCAGGATCATGACCTTGCCGGAGTCGGGCACCAGCAGGCCTGTCATCATGTCCAGCGTGGTGGTCTTCCCTGCGCCGTTGGGACCAACTATCCCGTAGAAGGACCCCCTGGGAATATCCAGAGAGAGGGCGTTGACAGCAGGACGGCCCTGGTAGCACTTGACCAAGGCACGGATTGAAACCGCTGCCTGTGGATCTGGCGGAGGGACCATTGCCGTTTGGGCGGGCATACTGGGTGGTTGCACTTCGTCGGACATGGCCTTAAGTCTACCGTATGCCCCCTCTCGCTACCGATTAAGGGACGACTGGCCTTTAATGCCCTGAGTGCTCGATGGGCTTCCATCCCGGATTGGCGAAGATGGCCTGGAAGGAGATGGGCAGGTAGCTGAGCATGAAGATGGGGAAGCTCAGACAGTAGGCGAAAAGCTCCTTGTTGGATGCGCCGATCTTGTCCCGCTCGGCCAGGACCGTCAGTGCGGCCAGGCCCATCATGGCCAAGACACCCAGAACCCCGGCCGCGATGCCATTGATCAGTTCGGTAACCTGGCTGGCCCAGGTCACGAAGCCCAAAGCCGGGAAGAGCAGACCGAAGAAGCAGCGGACCAAACCAAGGACGGTCAGCGGGCAGATCAGGATGGTCAAGTCCACGGCCGAGAAGTCGCGTTCACGGAAGGCCCGGGAAATCAGGGCGGGCCCGTAGTAACGGAAGACCTGAAGAAAGCCCTTGCTCCAACGCAACCGCTGCCGCCAGCTCTGCTTGAAGGTGACCGGCTGCTCGTCATAGAGGATGGCTGTGCCGCAATAACCGATGCGCTCGCCATGTAGAACCGAATCCATGGTGAACTCCAGATCCTCGGTCAGCAGATGGAACTTCCAGCCGTTGTTGCGTTCCATAACCTCCTTGGAGAACATGAACCCGGTGCCGCCCACGTGACAGCTGGAGCCGATGACCATCCTTGATGTGTTAAGGAACCGGGATTCACGAATGAACCATAGGGCTGAGCCGGAGGAGACCCAGTTGTCCGAGAAGTTGACCGAGTTGCGGTAGCTGGTCAGTATGCGGAAACCGGACTGGAAGGCCTTGTTCATCTCCTCAATGTAGTGGCGGTCCAGGAGGTTGTCCGCGTCGAAGACGAAGTAGGCATCGTACCGAGAGGCTAGACCCCGCTCAAGAATCTGGTCCAACAGAAAGGTCAATGCGTAGCCCTTGCCCACCTGGTTCGGATCCTGCCGCTCGACCACATGGCAGCCGAGGGACCTGGCCAATCCGGCGGTGTCGTCGGTGCAGTTGTCGGCCACCAACCATATGTCGATCATGGAGGACGGATAGGTCTGCTCCTTGATGGAATTGATCAGATGACCGACCACCTGCTCCTCGTTGCGGGCGGAAATAAGGACGGCGAACCGCTTGTCGAAAGGGGCCTCGGGGAAAACCGTGGGCTTGGAGACAAAGGAGATGACGATGCAGATGGCCTGGTAGACGATGCCCACCCCGCCCAGCAACATCATCAGAACGTCCAGCACTTTGAGCAGAGCCATCAGCGCCACTCCTTGCGAGGGTTGTCCTCTTCCTCGGAGGCCTCGTTCGTGGTCTCGGTGCCCTTGAGCGACCTGTGCCTTACCGGAGCCGAGGCGGACTTGGGTATGGGAACCGTGGCCGACTCATCCAGATCCTTGGCCGTCGGGGAAGAGGTCGGGTAGAGCTCCCGGGCAATCGTCATGACGGGATCGTCCACTCGGACCCTGGCACTGGTCCCCTTGGCCGACCGGCTGCCCACATGGCTGGCCACCGGCTGAACCACGTGCTCGTTGAAGGCCTCGACACCCTCGACCACCTTGGATTTGCCGACTGGCTTCGGATCCTGCATGAGCGGGGAGTCGATCAGCTCGTAATGCTTGACCGAAGCCGAGAATATGGCCTGGAAGCTGGCCGCCAGAGGCAGGGCCAGGAAGGCGCCCAAAGCGCCGAAGACCGCACCCAGGGCCAGTACGGAGAGGAAGGCGATAGCAGGGTTGAGGTCCATGGTCCGCTGGGAGATCTTGGGGGCCAGGATCATGTTTTCGATCTGCTGGTAGATGATGATGTAGACCAGCACAATCACAGCCATCAGCAGTCCGCGGCTTCCCCAGGCCACCACTATGGGAACAGCCCCGCCTATGTAGGTGCCGATGGTGGGCACGAACTGGGATACCAGCCCGCAGAAGAGGGCCAGCGGCAACCAGTAGGGCACCTTGAGAATGACCAGGAAGACCGACATGCAGGCGGCAGAGATGAGTGCCAGAATGGTTCTGCTGAACAGGAAGCTGGAGATCTGATCCTGGGCGATGGTCCAAACGAAGAGGAAACGACGCTGGCTCCTGGGAGCCAGCCACTGGCAGAGGCTGCGGCGCAGTTTGGGACCTGCAGCGGAGATGTAATAGATGACCAGCAGGACGGTCATGATATTAATGAATGACCCCACTAGGCCTACGGTGGTATTCAGGGCCTGTCCGGCGAAGTCCGTCACCCAGGAGGTCTGGATGTTCTTGACGATCTCCCCGCCAAGGTCCTGCATGGCCGGCAGGTGCCAAGGGGTGCGGCTGGCGATGAATTCCGCCACCTGCTCATAGAGTGCCGGCGCCCCGTTGGCCATGCCGATGACCTGCTGAACCAGCAAATTGCCGAACATCCCCATAAGCACGATCACAATGATGATCAGACCTATCAACGTAACCGCAGAGGCCGCTCCACGCCGCCAGCCATGCTTGACCAGTCTGAGCACCAGAGGTTCCATGGCCAGGGAAACGAAAATGGCGATCACCACATCCAGCACCAGGAATTCGATCTTCCACCAGGATGCGTAGGCGAACCAGGCCAGAAAGACAGCTATCACTACATAGAGGAGGGCGCGGCCGAACCATTCCGGAGGTCGGCGCGGATCCCCTTTGGGCGGGAAGACCGTCGCGAAATCGAAGCGCTGCTTTTGCTCGTTGGCCATATGTTCCATTATCCCAAGATGGCTGACATGGCGGGCTGTAGGGCACAGGTTGAGCCGACGGTGTATCCGGGCACACGTATCCTGAGGGGTATGTTGACCGTTTCCATAGTCATACCCGCCTGGAATGAGGAAGAACGAATTGAGGACTGCCTCCTGAACGCCACCAGGCAGAGCCAGGCACCCAAGGAGGTACTGGTAGTCGACAACCACTCCACGGACGCAACGGCCTCCATCGTCCAACAATTCATCGCCCAGCACCCTGATCAGCATGTCAAGCTTCTCCACCAGGACAGCGAACAGGGGCTGATCCCCACCCGCAACTACGGACTTGACCGGGCAACCGGCGACGTGCTGGGCAGGATTGACGCCGACTGCATGCTTCGTCCCAACTGGGTCGAAGTGGTCTCCGGCATCTTCACCCGGGATCCAAAGGCCATGGGCGCCACCGGACCGGTGGCCTACTATGACATGCCAGGCAAGCGGATCGGACTCAAGGGCGACAACACCATCCGCAAGGCCATCTACCGGGCCGACGACGGGCAATACCTGCTCTACGGTTCCAACATGGCCCTGCGCGCCACGGCTTGGCGGGCCATACGCAGCCATGTCTGCAGGGACAAAGAAGACATCATGCACGAGGACGTCGATATCTCCCTGCACCTGATTGATCAAGGGTTCAAGACGGTCTACTGCAAGGACATGAACGTGGGCATCAGCGCCCGCCGGATGGACACCTCTTTCACGTCCTTCCGCCACTACATGCAACGCTTCAAGAACACCTTCGACGCCCACCCGCAACACACCAGGGAGCAGAAGCCCGAGCACACTCTCTACGCCATTTACCCCATACTCAGAGCCTTCTACCCCGTCTACCAGAAGTACCTGGAATCCGCCGACATCAACCCTGCGGAACGTGTCTGGATCCGCGAACAGATGGAGCTCTTCCATCGCCGCGATCAGGAGCTGGATCAGGAGGATCACTGACCGGCGGACGGCACACCAGGTTTGCCTGGTCCATAGGGGGCGGGTATCATGGGCACGTTCGCCCCCGTCGTCTAACGGTTAGGACACCAGACTTTCAATCTGACAGCGAGAGTTCGACTCTCTCCGGGGGTACAAGGCCAAGGGTTGGAAAACGGCGGTATTCCGCCATTCAACAGATTCGCAAGAATATAAGCGTAAAACTCCGATTGGGCTCATGCGGCCCATTTTGAGCCAAAATAGTACACACTTATAGATCAACACCGACGAGAATCCGCCAGCATGGCGAAGACACACTTCTTTGAATTGCTAAGGCTTTGCGTGGCGCAGTCTGCGAACATGCAAAAGCAGTCAAAATTGCTGCCGCCGTTGCGCCAGTTTGAATCGTTCTGATCATTCACGATGGACGACTGCATCCGATGGGCGCTTACCGGAGAGCATCCAAAGCCGGATATAGCCGCCTGAACCGGTTGTAACCGACATCGTACACTTGGCGATTTGCGTCGTTAGGGGAATAGACCCGTCCAACTAAGTTCGCCTCCACCAACTCCTCCAAGGCCTGCAAATCAGGCTGTGAAGACGAGCCGGTCTGTTTGCCAACAGAGACCAGCTGAGCAAGGGCCACCGCAGGCATGAGATGGGCATCATCAAGCACCTGAACGGGCGCGTCAAGGATATCCGCCAGCATCTGGCACCATTGGGGTTCGCGGGTGCCGCCACCAATCAGGGTGACGCGTTCGATGGGCGTGCCCAGCAGGTCAAGCCCCTGACGAATCGAATAAGACACGCCTTCCAGCGCGGCTCGGGCAAGGTCACTGGCCTCGGTCTCGGAAGAAATGCCGGCATAGGCTCCCCGAATCGAAGGATTCATCATAGGGAAGCGCTCCCCCACCAGATAGGGCAGGCAAATCACGCCGCGTGCTCCTGCCGGGCTGGATTCCAACAAACGCCCCATGCGCTGATAGGGGTCGCCGTCACCCTCAGTCGGACTGTCCCCCGCGAAGACTCCGGTGGCCCAAGCATGCACGTTGCCGGCATTGAGGAATGGCACCGTGTTGATGATGCTGTCTGTGCCCAGATAGGCCAGGTTGACCATTCCAGGGCGGTCAGTTACAGCCCGGTCTGTCACTGTGGCGATCCATCCGGATGTGCCCAGGTTGATATTGAATTGACCGGGATGAAATACCCCGCCGCCCAAGGTAGATGCGCCAGCATCCCCCATTCCCGCATATACCGTGGTTCCCGGAGCAAACCCCGTGGCAGCGGATGCGCCCGGCGTGCTGGTGCCGACGCTTTCCCATGGCCAATAGAGTTCCGGGAAGATCGCGGCATCCACGCCTGCTGACTTCAGAATGTCTCTTCTCCAGGTCCGCGAGCGCAGATCCATGGCACCTGCCGTCGAGCAGGCTGTTACATCGCCGCAGTAGGCACCGGTCAGCCACCAAATCAGATAATCCTTGGCATCGATGAGCACATGGCGAACCTGCGCATACCGGTCGGGCTGATGCCTGGACAGCCACATCAGTTTGGTCACCGGCAGTGACCCATCGCATGGGTTCCCCACGTGGGTGCGGAAGGACTCGACCCCATAGTTTTCAGTCAGCTCCGCCGACTCTTCTTCGGCCCTGCCATCCGCGTACAGGATCGCCGGCCCGACGGGCTGTCCCTGCGCGTCCAGAGCAATCAGGTCCTGCATCTGTCCGCTCATGATGATGCCGGTGACCTGGTCACTCCTGAAGTGCTCGATGCTCCGCCCGGCTCGGGCCAAAAGGTCACGGGACACCTCGATGAAAGCCTGCAACCAATCCTCGGGATTCTGCTCGATATGCCCATCACCTGTGTCGAGCGGCAAAAGACCGCTGGACGCACACACCCTGGCAGAACCCTGGTCATCCACAAGAACGGCCTTGACCTGCGTGGTGCCCACGTCGAATGCGGCTGTAAAGGTCATACCGGTCATCCTAGGCCTTCCCGACCATTCGGATACCGGCGTGAACCCGTATGTGGACGGACGCAGTTAGCCCTGGAACCCTGACCAGTCCACCACTGCTTCGACATTGTTCCCGTCCGGATCCAAGACGAAAGCCGAATAGTAATGGGGATGGTAATCGCGCAGTCCGGGAGCACCATTGTCACGGCCCCCGGCAGCGAGCGCCGCCCTGTAAAAGGCATCCACCGTTGCGGCATCGGCAGCCCTGAAAGCTATATGGGTCACCGGCGAAGCAGTCCCATCCTCACTCGGTGTCAGATAGAAGTCCGAGTGGGCCCCATCGTCCTCTGCCCCGAACCCAATAGTGGGCTCATGGTGGGCCTTGGCCACGTACCCCAATGGCGCCAAGGCTTTGCTATAGAAATCGATGGAAGCTTGGATGTCCCGAACCTTCAGCGTCAAATGATCAATCATGTCCATAATTCTAGGTAAATCGTCAGCCAACAGCGGCCGGCAACCCAGAATGATCTTTTCCCCATGCCGCTCGATGCCGGTGAACGATCGAGCTCGAATCCTCAAGGCTGCGTTTCAGATATACCGCCCGCCAGGCAGGTGCATAAAGTCCTCCACCTTGTTCCATTTGACCGGGTATCCCGCTCCGTGGGCGCAGAAGACCGAGTCAGGGGTGTTCTCCAGGTCGGACTCGGGGTCATAACCGATGGAATCCACAAGGGCATCCTGGTCTTGGCAGGGACGGTATCCGCTGAAGAAACAGACCAGATGCCCACGGCCATGACTGTAGGTGCTGACCTCGATGGCATAATCGCGCATCTGTGATACCGGCGCATCCCCTTCCAGTTCGACAGTATCCCCGTCTGCCTGCGGTTCCGAGAAGTTGCCCTTCATCCGGTAGATGTCCGACATTGCTCTGCCGAGGTTCGCCTGAGGAATGACAAGTCTGAAATGGTACCAGGGCTCCAGCAGAATATTGCGGGCCTTCATCAGCCCCTGCCGGACGGCCCGGTATGTGGCCTGGCGGAAGTCCCCGCCTTCGGTGTGCTTGATATGCCCACGACCGTCAAGCAAGGTGATGCGCATATCGGTGATGGGCGAGCCTGTCAGAACGCCCAGATGCTCCTTCTCCGCCAGGTGGGTCATGATGAGCCGCTGCCAGTTCCCGTCCAGACGGTCCAGGCTGCAGGTCGACGCGAAGCTGAGACCACTGCCCGGCTCCGTAGGTTCGAGGAGCAGATGGACTTCGGCATAATGTCGGAGGGGCTCAAAATGTCCAACCCCTTCGACGGGAGCTGCGATGGTCTCCCTATAGAGGATTCCGCCCTGACTGAAGGAGACCTGCATACCGAACCGCCGCTCCAGCTCCTCCTGAATTACCTCCAACTGGACCTGTCCCATCAGTCGTAAGTGAATCTCCTGGAGCTGCTCCTGCCAGACCACATGCAGCAGAGGATCCTCATCCTCCAGGATGCGCAAGGCCTTCAACACCTGGTGTGGATCCAGCCCTTCAGCCGTTACTGCGTAGGTCAGCACCGGCTCCAGCACAGGCTCC
The DNA here is from genome assembly GCF_020884755.1 of Bifidobacterium mizhiense. Classification (GTDB taxonomy): domain Bacteria; phylum Actinomycetota; class Actinomycetes; order Actinomycetales; family Bifidobacteriaceae; genus Bombiscardovia; species Bombiscardovia mizhiensis. The sequence continues at coordinate 440,213 of NZ_BPWE01000001.1, forward strand.
AGGTTCTTTCGCTCGCAGCCGAGCCCCTGGCCTGGACGTGTCAGATCAAGCCCGGTTGCAGCCACGACGCTCCCGGCCTGAGCGCAATCCGTCAGCCTATAAGACGCTCCGGAATAGAGCCGAAGCTGGTCAATAGTCTCGCTGGCCTCCCGGTATCCGGTCTTCCCGGAACCTGCTTGGCCTTCGGAACCATTGTGGGCATCGGTAATCACAGCCGACTTGACCGGCAGGTCGCCACCGGTCACCTTGAGCCAGGTCAACCTGGCGCCCTTGTCATCATGCGATACCTTAAAGACCCTTGCGCCGAACTCGCTGCCATACCCCGGCGAAAGGGTGTACCGCTCCAGCCCCTCCAGGAGGGCATCCACCCCGTCCAGACGCAGGGCAGACCCAAGAAAGCATGGGAAGAGACGACGGTCGGCAACCAGCCGTGCCAGACTCCCATCCGATATGCCCTCGGTCTTGAGATACTCGTCCATGATGTCCTCATCGAGCAGGGCCACATCCTCCATATCGCCATGCTCCAGTCCACGGCTCAAATCGAAGCAGCCCGGAGACCAGCGCTGCTTGCAGCTTTCAAGAATACGGGCAGCATCAGATCCAGGGGCATCCAACTTGTTGATGAAAATGAAGGTAGGTACCCCGTAACGCGCCAGGAGTCGCCAGAGCGTATCGACATATCCTTCCAATCCAGCGGTAGCATCAACGACCAGGAGGGCATAATCCAAGACTGACAGGACCCGCTCCATCTCGGCTGAGAAATCGACATGGCCGGGTGTATCGATAAGGGTCAGATCCACATCGCGATAGGTCAGCCGGGCTGGTTTGGAGAAGATGGTAATACCACGTTGACGCTCCAGATCGTTGGTGTCCAGATAGGCATCGCCATGATCCACCCTGCCCAGACGGCGAATTCCCCCGCCCCGGTAGAGCATGGCTTCCGAGAGCGTGGTCTTGCCGGCATCCACATGGGCCAGCATTCCCACCACTATTCTCTTGACCACAGGGGGCCTCCCTCGCTCTTCATATTTCTGTGTACTCTATGGTCAGTCTGTCGAAACCTGATAGGTCAGGTCGTGGATGACCCGGCCGGCCTTGATCCCCTTACGCTCGAAATTGGTTACGATTCTGCCCTCGAACCGCTCCGACTCCATGAACATGGCATGAGGCAGGGATTTGGCCTGATCAGCCGTCCCTTTGCCTACATGTTGGGTGGGCAGACTGACTGGCAGAGTGCCCAGGTTTCTGAACCTCGGATTTCCATCCATCACCTCATGCACATGCAGGGCGTAATCCTCGATGTCAGTTGCAATTCGCCAAAGGCCACCCGGCTCCAGACAATACGCCAAGTCAGCAGCCAGAGCCGGCTGGACCAGACGACGCTTGTGGTGCTTCATCTTGGGCCATGGGTCGGGGAAGAAGGTCCACACTTCCTTGATCAGTCCGGGATCCATCCGGGCCAGGAGGTCCGGGGCATTGACCCGGGCAAGCCGCAGATTATCCAAGTCCGATTTACCGGCCATCAGCATGGTATGGGCCAACCCCGGTTGATAGACCTCCAAGGCCAGGTAATTCCGATCAGGATGTTCCCGTGCCGAAGCCACGACATTCTCTCCCTGCCCGGATCCAATCTCGACGATCAGCGGGGCATCCCTCCCCCAGAGCGATCTGACCATGGCTGCATCACAACGCAGATCCTCGGCAACTGTCAGCGAGCCCTCAGCCTGACCCAGATCGAGCAGGTATCTGGAGGAATACCGGGACCAAGCCCTCGCCAGTCGTTCGCTGAGCTTCTCGGAGCGCCTCACGTAGGAGACAATGGACCGCCGAGGGGCCATGCTCTGTCTTTCTTCACTCATCACAGCTCATATATATCCTAGAAAATACAAACAAGCGGGCATAGCGGGCATATGTGCCCGTGATATACTCAATTCAGAACAAAATACAACAAAATATTGCAAAATCGAACAAGAGTCCGATTTTGGATAGGAAAGGCATGCAGATGTCAGTTTTGGTTACAGGCGGCTGCGGATACATCGGCGCCCATGTGGTTCACGCCCTGCAAGAGGCCGGCAAGGAGGTCGTCGTGGTCGATGACCTCAGCTACGGCAGGCCCGATCGGATCGGGAATGCCCGTCTTTATGGCGCTGACGTGGCCGCACCGGGCGCCGATCAGCGTCTGGCCGAGATCATCCAGGAGAACAAGGTCGACTCCGTCATCCATTTTGCTGCCCGAAAGCAGGTAGGCGAGTCAGTGGAGAAGCCCATCTGGTACTACCGGCAGAACCTGAACGGCATGATCAATGTCCTGTCCGCCATGGCAAAGACCGATGCCAAGAAGCTGGTCTTCTCCAGCTCGGCAGCAACCTATGGCGAGCCTCCGGTCGATGTGGTTCCCGAGGACGTACAGCCCATGGTCCCCATCAACCCCTACGGCCAGACCAAGCTGGTCGGCGAGTGGATGGCCCGGGCCTGCGAGCAGCCTTACGGCATCCGCTTCTGCGCCCTGCGCTACTTCAACGTGGCCGGCTGCGGACCGGTCAGCCTGGAGGACCCGGCTGTCCTCAACCTGATCCCCATGCTCTTCGACAGGCTGCGGCAGGGCAAGGCACCCGCCATCTTCGGCGACGACTACCCCACCCCCGACGGCACCTGCGTGCGAGACTACATCCATGTCTCCGACCTGGCCGACGCCCACATCGCCGCCTTGGACTACCTGGACCGCGACCAGCGCCGCTACGATGCCTTCAATGTGGGCACCGGCCAGGGTACATCCGTCCGCCAGATCGTGGACGAGGTCAAGAAGGTGACGGGCCTGCCCTTCACTGAGGCCATCAAGCCCCGCCGCGCTGGCGATCCGCCGCACCTGATCGGCGACCCCACCCGAATCAACACCGAGATGGGCTGGCATGCCAAGTATGGCGTCGAGGAGATCGTCGAATCTGCATGGAAGGCCTGGCAGGCCAACCCTGCCCACCACATCGACACCGATGGCTGGAAGCAGCAGGACTAGGCAGCGACGCGCCGGGGCTTGCATTCCTCCGGCGCTCATGTAAACTTTCCTCTTGGCTGTTCGAGCAGCCTCGGCTCCGTAGCTCAGTTGGTTAGAGCGCCGCCCTGTCACGGCGGAGGTCACCGGTTCAAGTCCGGCCGGAGTCGCTGGGAATGGTCTGACCCGGTTTTTCCGGGTCTTTTCGACTGTTCATGGCTCTGTAGCTCAGTTGGTAGAGCGAGCGACTGAAAATCGCTAGGTCAACGGTTCGATCCCGCTCGGAGCCACCAGCCATTAAGCCCCTGAGATTCATAAGGAATCCAGGGGCTTAATTGATATTTGCGTTCATCTATCGTTCACGACAGCTGACGCGTCACCCAATCGACGATGTAGGGCGCCGTGTGCTCGATTTGATCGATGGCCACCTCGAACTCACGGGGGCCGCCATACCAAGGGTCCACCAGGTCGATTTGGCTCTCCCGGCCCGGTGCCGGCTTGGGCAGATCCGGATCGAAGCTGCGGTACAGGTGAACAGCGGATCGCTTGCCTGAGGGCAGCAGACGCAGTAGGGCTCGCATATGGTCGGCTGTCATGGGCAGCAGCAGGTCGGCGTCTTCGGCCTCCTCCCGGGTGATCCGGTGGGCGAAGTGGTCAGCCGGTACCTCATAGCCCCGCTCGCGCAGAACCTTCTGAGCACGCCGATCTATGGGGTTACCGAACTCCTCGTCGCTGACCCCGCTGGATTCCACCCTGACCTGATCCTCATCCAGTCCGCGATCTTGGAAGAACTTGCGCAGGATGACCTCAGCCATGGGTGACCGGCAGATGTTGCCGGTGCAGACGGTCATGACGTTGTATGGACCCTGTGAGGCCTTTCCTTCAGAATCCTGGCCCATCAACGCACCTTCCCATAGGTGATGTACCGGAACCGCGGGATGGCATCCGCCTGATCCGGTTTGGCAGGGGTCATCCATTGGCTCTCATCGCGCACCTGCCAGAACCGCTTGCTGACCAGCTCCTCCATATCAGGCACAAAGACATCAGCTGGGGTCTGCAGATCCAGATCAGTCACATAGGCTGCATCAGCCAGCGGAAAGAAGGTGTTGAAAACCCCTGCGCCGCCGATAACCCAGATTTCACTGCGATCCATCCCATCGTCGGGAATGGCTTCCTGCCTGGCCAGCTCCAGAGCATCGTCAGCCGCAGATACCACCGTGGCGCCAGGTGCCCGAAACTCTGGATCACTGGACAGAATGATGTTGTCCCTCTTGGGCAGGGGCCGCTCCCCCATGGAGACCCAAGTTCGCCTCCCCATGATGACAGGATGGGAGACTGTCAGCTCCTTGAAGTGCCGCATGTCCTCACTCAGATGCCAGGGCAGCGCATTGTGGTAACCAATGGCGCCGCGCCGACCGTCAGTGGCCTGCGCCTGCGCCCAGATCATATTGACCGATGAGCGGCGGCCTATCTCTTCTTCCTGATGCCGCCATTCCTCATCACCTAAAAGCCCGGCCTGACCGGGCTCGGGTTCGTGATAGCCGCTTCGACTATTGTCATGCTCCATCTGTTGCGTTCACTCCTCATAGCGAGTAGATATACGAGTACATTCTAATCTGCGGATCCGACGGTGCCCGTATTCCGCTCACCGCACCATCAGACTGCCACAGGGGCCTTGATGACGGGGTGGCAGTGATAGTCCACCACCTCGAAGTCTTCGTACTGATAAGAGAAGATGGAGTCGGCCTTGCGAATACGCATGGTTGGATAGGGATAGGGCTTGCGCGACAGCTGCTCCAGAACCTGCTCCACATGGTTGTCGTAGATGTGGCAGTCGCCGCCGGTCCAGACAAACTCCCCAGGCTCAAGATCGGCCTGCTGAGCCATCATCAAGGTCAGTAGGGCGTAGGAGGCGATGTTAAAAGGCACCCCCAGGAACATGTCGCAGGAGCGCTGATAGAGCTGGCAGCTCAGCTTGCCGTCGGCCACATAGAACTGGAAGAGCGCATGGCAGGGAGGCAGGGCCATGCTGTCAACCTGGGCCGGATTCCAAGCAGTGACGATCATTCGACGGGAGTCCGGGTGAGTGCGAATCAGATCCAGCACCTTGGCGATCTGGTCGATGGTGTGATGGGGGTCCTCGGGCGTCGGAGCGGGCCAGCTGCGCCACTGGACCCCATAGACCGGTCCCAGGTCCCCTGTTTCCGGGTCGGCCCATTCGTCCCAGATATGCACGCGGTTCTCCTGCAGCCAACGCACGTTCTGCGACCCCTTGAGGAACCAGAGCAGCTCGTAGGCGATGCCACGGAAGTAGACCTTCTTGGTGGTGATCAGCGGGAAGGAATGCGACAGATCGAAGCGCATCTGCCTCCCGAACAGAGAGATGGTCCCGGTACCCGTCCTGTCGGACTTCAGAGTGCCCTCGCGCAGGATGGTGCGCACCAAGTCCTCATAGGGGGTGGGAATGTCCGAGTCGGGACGCTCAGGGATACGTGTGCGAATACGCTGCAGTTCTTCAGGAGTCAAGGCCATGCGGCCATACTATCAAGTCCTCCGCCAGCTGAGCGTGCCCCGGTGACGAATTGCACAGTCCGGGTTAGATTGGAGGAACAGGTCCGACCATAGGGTCGGATCCGGATGACGCACCCGCCGGGTGCCAAACAAGGAGGAACAGATGGGCAAGAGACTTTGGGTCGAACGCGACAAGGACGGCACTTGGAACGCCTATGGCGACAATGGGGCGCACATCACCTTCGGCAAGGGCGAGGATCAGTTTAACCCCGGCGATCTGATGAAGATCGCTCTGGCCGCCTGCGGAGCCCTCTCCAGCCAGTTCGCCGTGGAGAGCGCCCTAGGCAAGGGCAAGGGGGCGAAAATCGTGGTGGACGGCACCTATGACGCCGACGACGACGCCTACCTGAGCTTCGACGAGCAGGTGGACGTCGATGCCACTTCAGCCAGGCTGGCCCAGGATGATGCAGACAAGCTGGAGGAGCGGGTCCGCCGCCATATAGCCAAGTCCTGCACAGTGGCCCACACCTATCAGAGGGAGACACCGGTCAGGATCTCCGTCAAGGTTCGCCACTGATCTGGCGACAATAAAGAAGCAGGAACCTCCAGGTTCTTTGAACTCGGGGGTTCCCGCTCTTCGTAGGGGCCGTCACAGAATCGACTGCCTACTCCTTATGCTCGGGATCGATGGTCGACTCCAGGTCAGCCAACTGCTCGGGCTTGGCCGAATCCACGGAGATACGCTCCACGCCGGTAATCTCAGCCACATCCGTGCTTTCAGCCGCCTCTGCTGCGGCCTTGAGCCCGGACTCCTCAGCCTCCACGTACTTGCGCGGCACCACGTAGACCGGGCTGACTGCATGCTGCAGGAGCCCCTGGCTGGTCGACCCCAGCAGAAGCCCTGTGAAGCCGCCGCGACCACGCGAGCCGACCACAACCACATCATGGGTCTTGCTGGCCTGGGTCAGAGCTTCCACAGCCGATCCCGGCACCACGGTCTTGTTGATGCGCAGATTCGGGTAGGTCTTCATAAGCGGTGCAATTCGGGTATTGAGGTCATCCAGGTAGGAATCCATGACGCTGCGCTCCTCGGCCGAACCTGTACCGGTCAGTCCGGAAATATTGGGCACTGCAGACATGACGTCCAGCTCGGCATCCCAGCTGTCGGCGAAGGCGGCGGCGATCTGCAAGGCCTTGAGGCCCCACTTAGACTCGTCGGAGCCCACAGCAACCCGCTTGATGTCATTGCTCAGATGCATCAGATTGCCGTCGTCGTCGGTGTAGGGAACGACCACGATAGGGCAGTAAGCATAGGCGGGCAGGCTTGAGCTGGTGGTTCCCAGCAGACGCTCGGCCAGGCCGCCCTTGCCCCGGTTGCCTATAACAATCAGCCGGTAATTGCGGCTCAGCTCCACGAAGACCGATGAAGGATCTCCTGTCACGATCAGCGTGGCTGCACTGACACCCTGCTCGTCGGCGATGGCCTTGGCCTTGGAGAGGATCTCCTGGGCGTCGTTGTGAGCGGCCACGTCGTCACCCATGGTGGTATACGTCGCATCGAAGGAGACTGCGGCATACGAGGGAAGGGAATAGGCGCAGACGATTTGCAGGGTCAACCCTGCATGCTTAGCGTAGTTGGCGGCCCACCACGCCGCCTTGTAGCTGGCGTCCGAGCCATCGACGCCTACCAGAACAGCCTTGTCGTTGCTCATCCGACGACCTCCTTTAAACTTGGCGATGACAAACCGACATCGCTCCTTCTGTCAGAATATCGCATGCGGGTCTGATCAATAAGTTTGCAGGGACCAACACGCGAGGAACCTCGACTCCGAATATGCAAAACGCCCCCAAAGGGGGCGTTAACACTGCATAAAACCTATGCCTCAGACCAGACGACGGTAGTTGAAAGTCTGATAGACCGCCTGAACTTTGACGCTCTGGCCAGGAGCCGGGGCGTGGATCATGCGTCCACCGCCGACATAGATGCCGACATGGCTGCCATCGGGGGCTACCATCAGGTCGCCAGGAGCAGGATCCGTAACCGGCACGCCCATCGAACCCTGAGCATCGGCTGTGCGGGGCAGACCAATGCCGAAGTGGGCAAACACGTACTGGGTAAATCCAGAGCAATCAAAGCCCGTGGCAGGATCTGTTCCTCCCCACACATAGGGAATCCCCTGGAACTGAAGGGCGTAGTTGACCACATCTGCACCTGTGCCGGTGGCCGGCACGTCAGCGACTCTACTAGCGGCACTGCTACGAGCAGCCGAACGACTGACCTGCGCGGCCTGGCGCTGGCTGGCCGCCGCCTGGGCCTGCTGAGCTCTGGCCTCAGCATCCTTCTCGGCCTGTGACTTGGTAGCAGGGACGTTCAAGGACTCGATGCCACCCCAGCGGCTGTCCTTTTCGACGGTGGTCGCCGTCGATTCGGTCAGCAGGTCGGCACGCACCTTGCTGCCGGGGGTGAATGAACGCGACGAAGTGGCTACGGCCTCACTACCGTCACTGGCCTGAGCCACGGCGGGTATACCGATGAAAAGCGTGCCACAGATAGTAGCCGCTGCCATCATGCTCACATACTTGCGTGTTTTTTTCATCGTGCACAATTCTATCACGTGTAGGGAACAAAAATTGACTTTGGGGAACACGATCCGCGCAACCAAGGATCAGTAATGGATATAGCGCAGAGCGTGCACGTTGGTCAGGGTGCGGGAGTAAGTCTTTCCGTTCATCACAGCGCCGCACTCTGAGGTGACGATGGAACCATCGGGATTGATCTTCTCTACGATAGCCACATGGCCATAGGTGGAATCCGAACCCTCCTGGCCAGCCTGGAAGACCACAATGTCGCCGACGTTGCGCGGAGTGTCATCCACCCAGTAGCCTAAAGTCCGAGCCGAGCCTGACCAGTCCTTGGCATTGCCCATATGGGACCCCACCGGCAAACCCAGCTGGTGACGACGGACATAGGCCCACCAGGTGCACTGGCTGAATTCGTAGGCGTTGCCCACGTCTCCCGTGGCATGGTTGGGGTTGAACCCTGCCGGCAGGACCGAACGGTTGGCATCCATTAGCGCCGCCACGGCCGGATTGTTTGCCGAGGATTTGGACATCTGCCCGGCATCGAGCGCAGACTCGCCCAGGTCCCAACTGCCCTCGTTGCGCTGTGAAGCCGTCGGCAAAGGCTGACGGTAGTCGGAGCGAGAAACCCTTGAACTGCCATCAGCACCGGAGTAGCCGGTGGAGGATGAAGGGGTGACAAGGTTGATCGCGACGCTGCCGGCCATAGGCAGGGACCAGTCGCCCCGAGCCTGGTTAACAGCCATTGAGGAAGCGGCCGCACCGACAAGAACAGTCAGGGCCGAACCGGTCATGATATGGGAGCGACGGGCTGAAGCCTTGGCCGCCAAACGAATGGAACGTCGGGTTCGAGGAGCCACCTCGTTGAGCTTGGCCGCCAAGGCATCATCAACGCCCTGAATGCCGGCTTCCCGGGTTGCGCCAGTCGATCGGCTGGTCGGCGAACTGCCGACACCTGCGCCCCGCGTGGCCGAAGCCCTGTGCGCAGCATGCTTCATGTAGAATCACTCCCGTTTATGTTCCGACGCGACTTTCGTGCCGTATCACGAACCATCACAAGGGAACACCATAACGCAAGCGAGAACCCAGGCCAAATGACCTGAATTGTCCATACTGGTGTACTCAAGCATGGCTTCGGTGGTCGCTCATCTTCGACAACCACGGAATACGCTAGGATTATACGGACATAAGGCGGACATGGGCAAACCCGCATGCGTGCCGCCCGCCACGGCGTGTCTCTCGGTTTTGAGTCCTGTATGGTCCACCCTGAGCGAACCCTGATTTAAACCGGGGTCGAAGCCAAGAGGAAGGACCCGCCGGCTTCGTCGGAATCCTGGGGCATGGTGATGTCGATACGGCCGTCCTGGGAAGGAATGAAAAGGGCCTGACCCTGATCCAGTACACAGGACTGGTCAGCAGTTGCACAACGGATCCGACCATCAGTACAGACGATGATGCGCGGCCCGCGGCGCGGAATCATCAGGTGACGAGGCCCTAGGCGCTCTATCAGATCCCCGTAACGCTGCTGAAGTCTGTTAAGCAGGGGCCATGTGGCTCCACCCTCCTCCACATGCCCGTAGACCAGCATGTACTCGTTGATCTTGGGCCGGTAGGTCACCATATTGTGCATGATCAGGGTGGCAATCATGGAGCTGGACGGGTCGATGGGGGCTGAAGGCTGGCAGTCCAGGCTGTGCAGGAGGTTGGGAATATCCCGATGCTTGGGGGTCATGCCAGCCCTGAGCACATTGTCGGAGTTGGTCATGATCTCTGCCGCGGTGCCGCGGATGTAGGCGTGAGGAGTCCCGGCGGGGATGTAGACCGAGTCGCCCTCCTCCAGATCCACAGGGTTGAGCATGAGCAGGCAGAGCACAGCCGGGTCCTCCGGAAAGGCCCGTGCAGCACACAGGGCATGATTCAGTACGGCGCCCGCTCGTTTCGAACGCAGTCGCCCAGCGGCAGCCTCCAAGGCTTCTTCCATACCGCGGGCCGCCTCTGGCTCGGCAGTCACGGCGGCGTGGAAGGCCCGGAAAATACGCCGGCGGGAATCCGGCCAGATTAAAGAGGAGACCGGCATCATGGCATCAGCCGAAGCGAAGCGGGCCGGCGGAACTCCCAAGTGGAAGGTACGGGCGGTCAGCGCCTGGGTCATCAGCTCAGCCAGAGGGTGGTCCACGGCGCGCAAAAGGGTCAGCTGAGTGGAAATGGTCGCGAAGCCTACACAGGCCTGGAAGGGCTCCAAGGCCACCACCATTTCGTTCTTGGCCAGACTGTCGTGAAAGGAGCGTCTCGGATCGTCGTCAGGCACCCCCTGGGCATTCTCACGGTTGAAACCGGCACGAGCCTCGAAATCCAGGGGATGCACCTGCAGGGAGAGAGGGATGCGGGCCGAAATGATCTTGAACAGGTAAGGCAATGTAGGGCCGAAGAGGCGAGAGTCGCGCTCTCCCAGCATGGTCATGGGATTGCGGCGAATGGCCTCGGTCAACGGCATGAGCGAGCCGTCGGGCAGGGTCAGGGGCGAGGGGGATTCGGTGTGCCCGCTGAACCACATCTCCGCCAAGGTATCCCCCTGGCCTTCGTCTGACTCCTGCAGATGGAACATGCGCTGCAGTCGGTCATGTGAGCCCCAGGCGTAGTGCTTCTCCACAGCTTGGATCGGATACACGCACTCCCCTTTCCACGGGAAATCCCTCCATGGGCCGGTGCATACGAACCCACCAATCCCCGTCATGATAGGACAAGGGCCGAGGCCTGGGCAAGGCGTGGGAGTCGCCGCATGTCATTGCGAACGGTACAGTGGGGGGTATGAAGCTGGCTCCCATTTTCGATCCGGACGCCCGCAGGCCATCGCCGCGTCCCGTGCAGGTGGATCTGCGACGCATCTTCCTGCTCGGCACAGGAGCCTGGATTCTGGCACTGGCCGTCGTGGGCATCCTAGCCCTGACCGGAATGACGGTCACCAAGCCCCTTATTGTCTGCCTTTCCGGGGTTGGTGTGGGTATCCTGCTGATGATCTGGGAGCACTTCAATCGCTGGGATTATCGCCGTCTGGCCCAGCAACCGGACCCTGAGCCAGAGGAAGCATCAGCGTAAATGTGCTCCCCTCTCCCGGCGCACTCCAGACAGTGACCGATCCATGGTGGGTCAGGGCCACATGTTTGACAATGGCCAGCCCGAGGCCGATGCCCACCGCCGTCTGTTCATTCTGATTGTCTGCGCGGTAGAAGCGTTCGAAGATCCTGCCTTGGTCCTCCTTGGATATGCCACGGCCGTGGTCGACCACCCTGATGATCCCGTACTTCCCGTCCTTGGAGGCCTGTGCCACCAAGGAGACAGTCGAGCCAGCAGCTGAATAGGATATGGCATTCTCCACCAGTTTGGCCAAGGCCACTCTGATCTGCTGCCCGTCGCCGTGAATAGTCAGTGGTTGGTCGCATCGCCACCGTAGCGTCACATGGGCCTGATCAGCTCCATCCTGCTCATCCTGAACCACTGTCCTTATCTGCTCAGCCACGTCAAGCACGTTCTCCCTGCTGGGCTTGATCCGCTCCTGAGCCCGGATGAGCAGAAGAAGATCCTTGAGCACATGCCCCAGATAGGCACTGTAACGCTGGACCGAGGAGGCATCCTTGGAGACGCTGCGCAGGTGGCTGCGTAGCAGATCCGGGTCGTCCCCCTCCAGATGCGAGGTGGTTTTCAGTTGCGCCGCAAGCTCCTCAAGGGCCTGAACCGGCTTGAGCATCTGCTCGGATACATTGGTCATGAAGGCATCCCTGGTCCGAACGAACCTGACCGAATCGCTCACATCATCGATAAGCACCACGACCAAGGACTTGTCGATACGCCCCAGAGTGACCTTGAGCCAGTTCCTTCTGGATACCGCCTGGGCTTGAACATGGGTCGCTTCCCCGGAATCCTCGACCTCGGCAATATCCCAATCATCGGATTCCGAGCTCCCGGTAGCGGCATCCAGAGCGAATTCCGTAGGCGTTCGCGTGGTCAGATTGAAGCTGCGTCGACCACCCGAGCGACGTACCTGCGCAATGGCCTCGATGATCTTCGGATCCGCAATCTCGTCGTTGCTGACAATTCCCAGCCTGTAGGCATCCGGACTGGAGCGAACAACCTCGTCATCGCCATCGACCACAACCGTGGCGGCAGGAATGAGCGCCAGCAGAGCCTGGGTCGAGCCTTCCAATGCCCCGCTATCGGCCTGTTCACCATCCTTGCTCCGGTTGCCCATAAAGCTGCATAGGCGGTCCATGAACCGTCTCATAAGGACTTCCCTCCAGTCCGGCGCCGACCCCGGACGCTGCGACATTAACCAAGTCTCATCGGCAGTTTCGGCTTTATTCTCGCATATCCGACTTCGATCGCCGCTCCAATGGCCCGACATTCTTCAGGACTGGCTTTTTCTTGCCATGCCGGTCACATAGACTGGAGTCATATCGTTGACCGAGGCCGAAAGGGAAGAACAATGCGCGTGATTTTCAACGAGGAGCTGGGGCTGGTGGCCGACGATCTCGATCGGATGGCCGCCAAGGTTCGCGATGCCATTAAAAAGGCCGGACGATCCCTGATGGACTGTGACGTGGAGACAGCCCAGGAGGTCATCGACGGGGATGCCGATATAGACAACCTCCAGGCCAGCATCATTGACCAATGCATCAGGCTCCTGGCCAAGCAGAGCCCTGTGGCCACTGATCTGCGGGTGGTGGTCTCCACGCTGAGTCTGTCAGCCACCTTTGAGCGCATGGGAGACCTGGCCAGGCACATCGCCGAGACAGCGAGGCGCTCCTACCCCGAACCGACCCTGCCCGACGAGGTCATTCCCCTGTTCAAACAGATGCAGAATTTTCTGGATGTCATGGCCGATCGCCTGGTCGACATGCTCTCCGACAGGGACACGACTATAGCCGAGCAGATCATCGTCAGCGATGACCAGATGGACAAGCTTCATCAGAAAACTTTCAGCTATGCCCTCTCGGACGACTGGAAGGGGAGCAGACAGCAGCTGATCGACCTGGTTCTGGTGGCACGATTCATGGAGCGCCTGGGAGACCACGGCGTCTCGGCAGCCCGACGTGTGGTCTACATCGTTTCAGGCTTCGACCCCTCCAAGGACCCCAAGGATCTGGACATCGACTTGGACTGAATAAACAACAAAGGAACGACCTGCTGCCCGACAGTTCATCGGGTGGCGGGCCGTTCCTTTTTTATACTCGAGTGGTGTTGGATCCAGAGTTGTCTATTTTATGGAGCCGCGCACTACGCCGGAGATGACCCACCGCTGAGAGAATATATAGACGATCAGCAAGGGAGCCATAGCCATCAGGTAGGAAGCGAAAGCCACGGTGTAATTGGTGTTGTACTGACCTTGGAACACATATTGGGCCAATGGCAGGGTTCTTGCACCAGGATCCGTAAGCACCACCAAAGGCATGATGAAGTCGTTCCATGCCCATACACAGGTCAGAATTCCCACGGTTGCATTCATCGGCATGAGAAGTGGGAAAATAATCTGCCAGAACACCCGCCAGGTCGATGCCCCATCAACCCGAGCAGCCTCTTCCAACTCCATGGGAATGGAATGCAGGTAAGTCGTATACAGAAAGATGTTCATCGAGAACCCATACAGCGTATACAGCACAATCAGACCTGCTTGGTTATCAAGGCCAAGCAATCCCGTTTCCTTGACAACCGGGAGCATCACAATAGGGAACGGAATGAACATGGCTGCCAAGAAGTAGTAGTAAGCGATCTTAAAGAAGGGCCTGTGCATATTCCGGGCTAGTGCATAAGCCAAGACCGAACTGGTCAGCAGAGTCAGTATCACTGAACACACCGTGATCATGGCCGTGTTCATAAGCGCTCTGGGGAAATTGGTCCGGGCCCAGGCCTCCGCAAAATTGCCCCAATGCACTGGATTGGGCCATTCAAAGCCTGTCCCCTTAGCCAGCTGTTCAGGACTTTTAAGCGCGACCGCCACTGCAAAATACAGCGGTACAAGAACAGTCAATGAACATACGGCCACTAGGGCTGTCAACCACCAATTAACCCTATGGAGACGCCTTCCATGACCTTGTTGTGCATGTGGATTCATACCTGAGGACTTTGCCGGAATGGCATTCATAACTTGACTGGAGGTCATGGCGCTTAATCCTCCTTCGGATTAAGGTAACGAAGCTGTATAACTGAAAGAGCCGTGATGATCAGGAAGAGAATGGCTGCATCAGCAGACTGGTAGGCGAATTCGCCGCCTGTGAATCCACCCTGATAAATCTGCAGAGTCACCGATTCAGTAGCCATCCCTGGCCCGCCATCGGTCAAGGCGACTATCTGATCGAATGCCTGCATGAAGTTCTTGATATTGAGCACCACGTTTATGGTCACGTAGCCCATGATCAGAGGCAATGTGATGGATCTGAACGCCTTAAATCCCGTGGCCCCATCGAGCGAAGCCGCCTCATAGATATCTGCAGGAATAGTCTGCAGACCTGCCAGGTAGATGATGATCGCAAAAGCGCAGGCCTGCCATACCGTCACGATAACGATAGGCACCCAGGCCCAGTGCTCATTGGTCAGGATGTTATCCCTGAGCAGAGGAACTGCTGAGAAGATCTTCGGTACTGACTTGGAAAAGAAGAATTGGAAGACATATCCGATGATCAGCATGGACAGCACGTATGGAATGAAAAAGATGCCCCTAAATAGATTTCTTGCCTTGATCCGGGCATTCAAGGCCAAGGCAATCGCCAAGGAAATGACATTGGTCAGGATGGTAGCCACCAATGAAAAGAAAATGGTGAACAGATACGAGTGAAGAACCCTGTCATCCCCAAAGAGATTGACGTAGTTCGACAGACCCACCATGTGCCATTTTCCGTAACCGGCATAGTTGGTGAAGCTGAAGAAGATACCCGCCAGCATGGGGATGGTGTGGAAGATGGCGAAGAGAATGATAAAAGGCCATACCATCCAGTAATAAGTGGCCTCGGCAAACCGACGATGCCGGTGAGTGCCTGTGGCGACTGTCGTCTGTGTCATAGTCATGCGTTTGCCTCCAATCACTCGATGGTTCTGGCCGCAACCTTGCCCCACTCTTTGTCGAGTGTGGTGAGGGCCGAATCCAGGTCGCCGTCCAGCATGGCTTTGTTCAATATTGGGTTGTAGCTGATGCTGGAGGGTATCTGATGATCCGCATATCCCTGGATCCTGCCAGAATCTATCCAGTATTTGGCCGGCTTCATGGCCGGGTTCTCGTCCACAGGAATAGACGAGAGTGAAGGAATAAGCTGTTGTGACTTTACGAAACGACGCTGAACTTCGTCCGAGTATAGGTAGTTGATAAAGGCCATTGATTCCCTCTCATGCTTGGGATGTGCACCCATGGTGATCGCCACATCTCCGCCAGAGACGAGAATGGCCTTGTCGGCCTCATCTGTGGGATAGGGGAAGAAGCCTATGTGCATTTTGGGGTTGATTTGCAGGACCGGCGCCATGGACCAGTTCCCCGCCAAGAGCATGGCTCCCTCACCCCTCGCGAAAGCGGAAGTTCCGTCCTCGTAAGTCATGGTTCTCACGTCTTTGGTCGAGTGCTGATAAATCCAATAGAGCCGTTCCATCAGAGGTTTAAAGTTTTTCTGGAAGGAAACGGGCGAATCCGGCCCTACCTTTTTACCTTCAGCGCGCATTTTGTCCCAGAACCCGTTGTTGTCGTAGTAAGGAGCCAGACCGTCGAAAGGCGTTGAAACGCGATTGGGATCGCCCAATGTTCCGATAAAGGGAGCAACACCGTCGGCTTCCAGAGTGGCAACTGCCTGCTCAAGATCCTTCCAGGTCTTGGGCACCTTGATGCCATGCTGCTTGAACAAATCGACGTTATAAGTAATGCCGCATACGTTGCCGGCATAAGGCACAATATTGATCTGTTTGCCATCTCGTCCCAACCCATTGATCACGGACTGCATGACCGGGCGGATCCTATGGCTTATAGGCGTGTTGCTGAAATCATAAAATACTCCAGCCTTGGCCATCTTGCCCATGCTTCCGTTGGGATTCAACGCTATAACATCAGGCGTGCGATCCTTGACTAGAAGAGCCCTCAAGGCTGTGTCGGCTGAAGAGACCTGATTCTGCACCACTTTGATGTTCGGATGAAGTCGCTCAAAGTCCGCGATAATCCTGGTGTAATCTTCTACTGCTTCTGGTTTAGTCTGGAAGAAGCTGAGCGTCGTCACATTGGCGCCTCCGGATCCACCGCATGCCGACAGAGGTGCCAGAGCCACGGCAGTAAGAGCTGCCGCGAGCACACGCACCAATGTGTTCTTCGTCATCTTCATTGACGTTTCTCCTCTGCCCGTTCGAACCGCAGCGCTGCACAATACGGTTCGACCTGTGGTTAGACCAGTCGAAATGGAACTTACAGAAACCCACATTGGCATTCCGACCAGCTGATGTAAACGTTAGCACCTATAATTTTGCCCTGCAAGTTCTTTAGACGCCAAGCAATTCAGCAAGTTCTGCCTGATATTAGGTTTGATCAGGCTTCATCGCCTTTGTTCAGAGACAAGTCTCTCTAGCAAAAGACCAATACATAATGTATACGTATCCATTATTTAATCAAGCATGGTAAAATTTTGCAGGCAAGAGCCCCGGTAACAATAGGAGGGCATCGTGGGTGCATCCATTCAAGACGTAGCAGATCGAGCCGGGGTTTCAATAGCCACGGTGTCCCGTACATTTACTCTCCCCGACAAGGTTCTTCCGCAAACCAGGGAAAAAGTCCTCAAAGTCGCACAGGACCTGGACTACACCATTTCACGATCTGCTTCAGCATTGAAGTCGGGCAAGTCGGCACGAATCGCCTTCTTGACTGGCGGAGAATTGGACTCCTGGTATGACTCACATGTTCTGGCTGGCCTCAACTCCGTTCTCCATGACGCGGGGTATGACATCGCTTTATACGCCGTATCGGATACGCAGGAACGCCATGCATTCTTTTCGGATATGTCTATCAAACGCAATGCTGATGCTGTACTTGTGGTCTCCTTCCAAATACCCTGCACAGAGGCCGACAAATTAGCCACGACGGGCATCCCGCTTATCGGAATCAACACCGAACCGATTCCGGAATTTTCGGCAACCGTAGGCATAGACGAGACCAGCTGCATGAGATTGATCATCAACCATCTGGTCAACCTCGGGCATCATAAAATCGCCTATGTCTGCTTGGACCCAGAGACTGAACATTTCAAATGGAATGGTCGGGCACGTCTGCAGGCATTCCGCTCGATCTGCTCCCAATTAGGGGATCAGGTCAGTCCAACAGTTGTATATGCACCCAAAGACGATACTCGAGCAGACTTCGCCTTATCCCAGTTGGCCAGGTTGGACCAGTACCCGACAGCCGTAATCTGCATGAATGACGAATATGCCCTCCCTCTGCTTTTCTGCATGCAGCGCTCGGGATACACAATTCCCCGAGATGTATCGGTTGCAGGTTTCGACGATTCGACATATGCCCGCGAAATCGGGCTGACCACTATTCATCAGGATCCCTACGAGATGGGAAAGTCGGCCGCTCAGACACTACTGAAATTGTTGGAAGGCGAGAACCCTGACCAGAACGTGCAAATTCAGCCATCTTTCTTAGCTGTTCGCAGTACAACCGCCCCTCCGGAGCGCTGACTCGCCGCTAGCATGTCAACGGCAGGATTTTCAAAGGCTAGTATCCGCAACCGGACACTAGCTTAAGTAGATGATGGTCAAACTTGCGAAGATCTCTTTGTCCTTTGCAGATGTATACGTTATCATGTGCTTGGAAGCATGGCTGCGCCATGCGGACTCCATGACCATAGATGGGCCCTCGAGCATGCTTATGAAGCGATACCCGCGTTCCGCACAAACTTGCTGAAAGGAGCAGTTGATGCCGTTGCCAACCTCGGATCGACAAGAAACCAAAACAGAGAAAACCTTAATGGGGTTCAATGCGAAGGGTGCCGCTGGCAATCGTGCAAGCTTCTTTGCCGCCGCAGGCCTCGAATGGCCTGACGATATGGTCATGGAATACGACCTGGGCAGATACACTGATTATCCTTTCAGCGTCGATATATCCAACAATCGCCTTCTGGCCGCCCTAGACAGAACTGGACAGGTGCGACGCGCGGTTGTTGCGGTAGGACGCCAGGATATGCGAGGCAAGACCATCCCTGGTGTCTACGTGTACAAGAAGCTGGCCTTCTGCCAAGGGCACATTGGAATGCAGATCAATTGTCTGAACCGTCAATGTCTATCGCCCGCACTTAGCTTCATAGACGATCTCATACCAGTCTTCGATGCATCGATAGGCGATCTGCACAGCCAGACCATCATCTTCGTGCCCCAGAAAAGCACCAGCAGACCTTTGTGTCTGATTCAGCTTTGTCGACTTACCAATAGGGGAACGACGCCATTAGACGTAAATGTATCGATTCTGTCGTCAACGCAGGGCAAGGATGGTACAGAACTTTTACCCCTGAAATTCAATCTTCTAAGCGAATCGGACAGTCCTGTCGCGCCCGACACATGTAAGGCCATGCTCAGGCTTGCTCCAGGAGAAAGTCGGAGCGTGGCCAGTGTCTTCGATTTTTCGGAGCAAGAGGATAACCTCCAGACATTCAACTCCATTCCGGAATGCCGGAAAGCTCTGAACGTTACCTTGAAAGCCCTTAAAGGCAGCCTGGGCAAGGTACAGATTCCGGAAGACCCATGGTACGGTGAACTCATCACCCGTTCGGCGGAACTAGCCCGACAAAGTCTTCTTCTGCTGGCAGACGGCAAAGCGGCTGGCTCATTCTGGGGATCCAACGCCAACCCACTCCCTGACGTATGGACCAGAGACTTCGGCTACTGCGCCATGGGTCTGGTCGACAGCAACCCTGACCTGGCCAATCCCATGATCGAGTTCCTTGCGCAGTATGGCATACCCGACCATGCCTGGGAGCGCGAGGCCAGAATGCATCCCGAGGCCAGCGGATTCCAACATTCCTTGGGTAATTCCTGCCTTGCTGTAGTTCTGGCTTCCATGTTGGTTCATCGGCATGGCCGCAAGGCTTTCACAGCGGACCAAAGTACATTCACCCAGTACGTCCGTGGGCTGGCCTCTGATCTGATCGCCGAACGACCTAAGCAAGGTCAACTGTATGAGACCCTTTACATTTCGGACGGGCCGTCACGTGGCGATTACCACACCGGATCCAACATACTGGCCTGGAAGGCCGCCAAGGTCATGGCCGAGGACTTCTCGGATCTCTTGGATACCGGTCAGGCAGAGCAACTGGAGCAAATAGCTGAAGAACTTCATCAGTCACTTAACGAGAAATGCGTCCGCAGCATTGATGGCAGCCCCATGTATGTGGAAGGGGCCAACAGGGATGGAAGCATCATCGGCATCCATGACGGAGAGGAAAGCGACCTGACATTGGCCTCCGTTTACGGATTCACGAGTCGTGACGACGAGCGCATACGCAACCACGCCAGATGGGCCCACAGCACCAGAGACCCATATTATGCCCCGATTACAGGTGGAATCGACTTCTGGGACTTTGACGACAGCAACGGAATTACTTATCCCGGCCAGATCCATGGCCTCTGCAGGGCGAACACCCGAGAAGAACTCAAAGATGCCCTGCTTGAGCTGCGCAGAACCACCGATCTGGATGGATCTTTCTGGTGGTGGCCCTTCGAGCATGCTGAGCAAGAACCCGCCAAGGTCAAACGTGGCCTGGGCAAGTGCGGCTGGTGTGCGGGTGAATTCGTGAGCTTCTTCCTGCACGACATCATGGGAGTCGAGCGCGACCAGGAAACCCGCAGCATCAGAATCGCTCCTTACACGCCGTGGCGCCGCTTTAGCTGGAAGGATCTGGCTTTCTGCGGTGGCTATGTCGATTTCGAGCAAGAAGACGACACGCTTCGTTTCACGAACAGAACCGATGAACCCCTGCATGCCTATTTACAAATTGCCATGCAACCGAACACCATGCTGGAAGATGTCACGCTCAACGGTCAGAGCAGACGATACCAAGCCAGTGTTATCCATCTTCACGATGGCTCAGCAGTCGGCGTGGAGGAGCAGGTCGAACCTGGGCAGAGTATCGCTTTGACCATTAGGACCAGATAGGTACACGCAAACATCAGGGGCGAGAACATCGTTCCCGCCCTTTCCCGTATGAAAGTATCAGGAATACGAAAAGGTGGTGCCCTCCACAAAGGAGACGGCACCACCTCAGTAACTTTGGACGTGCTGCATTCAAAGTCCGATTGAGATCATCGGTTGGATTTTGATCTCACTTCTGGCCCTGGGCCGCCACAGCAGCAGCACCGGCCGCGGCTGCTTCCGGATCCAGGTACTCGCCACGAGGCTTGATGGGCTTGAAGTTCTCATCCAGCTCATAGACCAGAGGGATGGCCGTGGGGATGTTGACCTTGGCAATCTCATCCTCAGTCAGGTTGTCGAGCATCTTGACGATGGCCCTCAGGGAGTTGCCGTGAGCGGCAATCAGGACGGTCTTGCCGGTCTTGAGCTCAGGAACAATGTCGCTCTCCCAGTAGGGGGTGACGCGCTTGACCACGTTGGCCAGTGCCTCGGCGCGGGGCACGGGGGCTCCGGCATACCGAGGATCATGGGACTGCGAGTATTCGTCGTCAGGGTCGATCTCGGGCGGCGGGGTGGCATAGGAACGACGCCAGAGCATGAACTTCTCGTCACCGTACTTCTCGCGGATCTCGGTCTTGTTCTTGCCCTGCAGTGCTCCGTAGTGACGCTCGTTCAGTCTCCAGTCGCGCTTGACGGGGATCCAAAGGCGGTCGGCCTCGTCCAAGGCGATGTTGGCAGTGTTGATGGCGCGGCGCAGCAGAGAAGTGAAGACGATGTCCGGCAGAACACCCTTATCCTTGAGCAGCTTGCCGCCCTTACGGGCCTCCTGCTCTCCCTGCTCGGTCAGCGGGACGTCCACCCAGCCGGTGAACTGATTGGTGTTGTTCCATGCGCTCTGGCCGTGCCTGAGCAATACTAGTTTGTAGGTCATAGTGAAAATTCTAAAACCTAAGAGGGACTGTTTGGCGGACCTACACCTCCCCCTGTAGAGCGGTCACTTAAAGCAGGCAGACACCCAACCAGCAGAATCCAGTCAGCAGATCGGTATAGCCCGACAGTGCGAACGCCCTGCTGAAGCGGTTCCGGCAGCTGGCCACCGTGGTGGCAATGGCCAGGGCCAGGACAGGCAGCAGGCAGAGCAGGCGAGGCCAAGCGGCTGCAAGAGAGCCGCCCGACAGGGACCATGACTCCACCACGCCCAGGATCACAGCCAGGACATAGCAGGACCCCATCAGAATCAGTGTGCCTTTGGGTCCGATGAACGAAGACAGCGTGTACTTGCCGGCCAGAGGATCTGCATCAATGTCCCGATAGTTGTTAATCTCCAGAACGGGAATGCAGATAAGACCGCCAACCAAGGCGCCGATGAACCCATGGCGGTCGACGATGCCGGTCTCCATGTACTGAGTGGCCAACACGCCCACCAGGCCGAAGAAGATCATGATGCTCAGCTCGCCCATAGCCCTATAGCCGTAAGGGTGCTTGCCTCCCGTGTAGAACCAGGCTCCCAGCAGGCAGAAGATGCCGACCAGGATCATCCACCAGTGGCCAGTCACCCAGCAGAGGATCAGACCGGACAGGCAAGCCATAAGGATGTTGAGGTAGGCAGACAGCAGAACCTTACGAGGCTCCACACCACCGGCCACCCCTCTTCTGGGCAGATCAGGCACCGAGCCGTCAGCGCCCGCACCCGAAAGGCTGCTCCGGCCCTCGTCAGTACCCCTGATCCCGTCAAAGTAGTCATTGGCCAGATTGCAGGTGCTGTGGATGAACACAGCCGTTAGACAACATAAGAGACCGATCAGCCAGAAGCGCGCATCTGGTCCCAGCCCTTGGTCGAACAGCTGCCGGAGGGCCACCGCTGTGCCGATCAGGACCGGCGTGGGTGAGCAGAGCAAGGCCGAGGGTCGCAGTGCGTCCTTGTATTCCCGAAGTGTGATGAACATGATTGCCTGATTATCCACCAAATCGCTCGAAAGTCGGACTGCTCTCTTATGAGCCTATCAAGATTTTCACAGCTGCAGAAACAGGCCCGCCGACCAGCACAGGGCGGAGACCAGAGTGCCCTTGCCTGCCAAGCCGAAAGCCTTGGGCACCTGGCCACGGGCAAAAGCTCGACAGATCAGCAGAAAGACAGCGGCTACAGGCAGGAGGATCAGCACTAGAGGGAAGCCGGGCAGACCACGTCGCATGACAGCCGGAACGAACTGGATCAGGCCCAGAACCAGACTCAGGATGTAGACCAGGTAAATGGAGATGGCCGCTACACGCGCCCCCACCAGAACCGCGTATGTGTGTTTGCCGGCTCGGCGGTCGTCGTCCAGATCACGGTAATTGTTGAGCATGAGCAGGCCCACAGCGTTGAGCCCGCAGGCGCAAGCACCAAGGATGCCGGCGGTATCGACCCTATCAATGAGAAAGTACTCGGTACCCAGGGTGGCCACCAGTCCGAAGAAGATGAAGACGCTGACCTCGCCCAACCCATGGTAGCCATATGGATGCGGGCCGCCCACATAACACCAGCCCGCTATCAGGCAGCAGACCCCGACCAGGATCATCCACCAATGACCGGTCAATGCCATGACGATGAGGCCCATCAGACAGGTGAAAGCCGCCGAGATCATGGTGGCGTACAGCACTTTCTTGGGCGGCACGCCGGCGGCCACCAGACGCCTGGGTCTGCCGGAGGCGGCCTCCTCGCCTCCACGGCCGGAGTCAGTGCCACGAACACCATCGGCATAGTCATTGGCGAAGTTGGCTGCGATCTGCATCGACAGGGCGAGCAGGACCAACAAGACCACGATCAGGGCCAGCCTTCCCGGTGTGGCCGCCTTCAGGGCAGGGTCGACAGGAGGGGGTGAGCAGGAGCTGGTGCACTGTTCCAGGAGCCGTGACCGCTCCAAAAGTGCAGCCGAAGCGCCCACGCAGACAGGCGCCACCGAAGCAGGCAGCGTCCGGGGACGCATGCCATCCATCCACAGCCTGATATTCATGACCGTCCCTCCCCTGTTATCATCTCAGACCCTCTCAGATCAGCGGCTTGACCAAGGGGAAGGTGATGGTCTCGCGGATGGATGCACCGGTAAGGGCGATCAACAGACGATCGATGCCCATGCCCATGCCGCCAGCGGGAGGCATGCCTACGCCCAGGGCCTCCAGGAAGTCCTCGTCAATGTCCATGGCCTCGACATCGCCGCGGCTGGCCATCTTGGCCTGCTCAACGAACCGCTGCCGCTGAACGACCGGATCGTTGAGCTCGGAATAGCCCGTGGCTAGCTCAAACCCGCGAACGTAGAGGTCCCACTTCTCGACCACGCCTGGCTTGGTGCGGTGGGCCTTGACCAGAGGCGAGGTCTCAACCGGGAAATCACGCACGAAGGTGGGCTCGTACAGCTTGTCCTGCCAGAAGTGCTCCCAGAGGTGTTCAACCAGCTTGCCGTGGTTTTCGGCAGGCTCCTCCTCCAGGCCCAGTTTGTCAGCGATGGTCCGCAGATGGTCCACACTGGTTTGCGGGGTGATCTCCTCACCCAGGGACTCGGAAAGGGACTCATACATACTGATCTGGCGCCAATCGCCGCCGAAGTCGTACTGGCTGCCATCCTGCAGGGTCACCTTGAGCGATCCAGCCGTGGCCATGGCCGCCTTTTGGATCAGCTCCTTGGTCAGATCCCCTATGGTGTCATAGGTGCCGTAAGCCTGATAGGCCTCCAGCATGGTGAACTCCGGGGCATGGGTGGCATCCACGCCCTCATTACGGAAGTCGCGGTTGATCTCGAAGACCCGCTCAATGCCGCCCACCAGGCAGCGCTTGAGGAAGAGCTCAGGGGCGATGCGCAGGTAGAGGTCGATGTCGAAAGCGTTCATATGCGTGGTGAATGGCCGGGCCGCAGCGCCGCCATGCACGGTCTGAAGCATGGGGGTCTCGACCTCCATGAAGTCGTGGTCCTCGAAGGTGCGCCTCAGGGAGGAAACGGCCTTGGAACGACGGCGGACCATGGCCCGCACATCCTCATCGGCGATCATGGCCAGGTAGGGTTTGCGAGTACGCTGCTCCTCGGTCAGCTCCTTGTGAAGGGCAGGCAGAGGCTGCAAGGCCTTGGCTGCGATATTCCACTCGGTGGCGAAGACGGAGAGTTCGCCGGTCTTGGAGGCGACCACGCGACCACGCAGGTAGAGGTGGTCGCCAAGGTCGACCAGCTGCTTGAACCGTTTCAGAGAATCAGCGCCGATCTCACGCTTGGAGATCATGCCCTGAATGCGGGTGCCGTCGCCCGCTGCCAGTTGGACGAAGCAGAGGCCGCCGCCGTTGCGCAGGAAGAGGACCCTGCCGGCGATGCCGACCACATCCTCAGTCTCCTGGCCTGGCTCAAGGCGGTCCTGATACTTGCGGCGTACATCCTCGATGCGGTCTGTCACATCCAGATGGACCGGATAGGGTTCTATGCCCTCCTTGAGCATGAGCGCCCTCTTGGCCACACGCATGCGCACCTGTTCGGGATGGCCTTCGGCTCCGTCTGCCAAGCTGCCGGAATCAATGGCGTCATCCAACTGGGCGCCCTGATCAATCTTCTCTGTGATGGCCATATCCTGGTCAAGCAGTGCCTGAGCACGCTCGACCGTCGTCAGACGAGGGGTTTCTTCCGATGAGTCATTCATAAATTGCTATTTTACGCATGAGCCGGTACTTGGCCCTGGTCGCCACCTAACGCCAAGTATCTGAATGGTCACGCCGCGCAGACGATAGCGTTTGGCCGACGGTACGTGTACTATATAGAACGTTGTCACGGGGTATAGCGCAGCTTGGTAGCGCGCTTCGTTCGGGACGAAGAGGCCGGGGGTTCAAATCCCCCTACCCCGACAATTATTCCGGCTCCCAGGGGCCGGAATTTCTGTATTCGCAACTTTTAGACATAGCTGTATGCAGGAATAAAAACTTATCTTATCTGTTGCTTTTCTAATAAGCTCTTGCATTTTATGAGTTCAGGATCAAAGCCCCAACGATCCCGAAATCTTCCACTGCATTAATATTTAGGTTCCTCGGAACAGAAAGACGGATCATCAGCATCCAGATGTAGTATATAAACAAATATTCTGTTCAAAGGAGCATAATGCGGATCTTAGCCTTTGCCCTCAAAGGACTTCGCTTATACGACAAGGGCGCACTACGCATGATCCTGTTCGCCGAAGATAGGATTACCGATGGCAGCTTCACCCATCGCCTTCAGGGCACCACATCACCGCTTGGCATCGTCACAGCCATTGGCATCTCCGGTATCAATGCCTCCGGCAAAACCACTGATCTACGCCTGCTTTCTCTAATCATCAACATTGCCAGAGGCGCTTCATTGGGAACTCAACGCTCCACCATCGATCCGCTGATAGACATTCTTGAGCCCACGATTACAGCACGCATTATCTTCGAAGAAAACGGCGAGGCTTGGCTGCTCAATGCCACACTCCGGCGCGCCGACAAGAACGAGACCACCGCCGACTCCCCCTTAGTTTTCGAAAAGGAACGGCTGTGCCAGTATGCAGGCAGAAGTCTGAGCAAGATTCGTTTGAAAAGAACCATAGATGGCGATGAAGAATCTTGGATGACTGTAGCGACTCGAGGAATGAATAAGTCGGGCGACAAAAAAGAGCTGGCCGAGGAGATCAAGAGATTCTTGCCCCCCGATCGCTCTCTGACGACGGGGATGCTGCGCACCAAGGAGACCATGGTCACCCTCTGTCTGCAAAATCCGCTGCAAATGTCCATTCCTGTCACTCCCCCATCGCAAGTGGTACGTCTATTCGATCCGACCATCGAACACTTGGAAGTAAGCGATCACCAGTTGCATATCAAGTTCCGCAATGAAAAGGTTGAGCGCGACTATGACCCCTCGCAAGCTATGGCCATGATATCGGCTGGAACATTGCGTGGAACATCCTTGGCACAACGTGCTATCGAAACACTTGCGCAAGGAGGCTACCTACTATTCGACGAAATCGAAAACAGCATAAACAAGCAGTTGGTCTTCGCTATCATCGATTTGTTCTCCTCTCCTGCTACTAACCCGCATGGGGCGGTGCTCGTTTTTTCTACGCACTATCCAGAACTGCTGGACCATTTCACCAGAAAAGACAACATTTGGTTCGCTGTAAGGCATGAGAATGCCGGATTCCAACTGGTCCGGTATAACAAACTGGTCACCAGAGGCGAGCTCAAGAAGAGTGTCCAGTTCATGTCAGGTGCCCTGCAAGGAACCGCGCCCTCAGCCGCTTCCATCAGCGCCTTGCGGAGCTACGTCAAGGAAACGGTTCATGGATAGTCAAGCGATTTATAATGAACCTACCTTGGTTACCTGCGAAGGGTCTGCCGAAAGCGTCATCTTTGAACTCCTACTGACAGAAGGAAAACTGATCATCCCTAAAGATTCCCTTATTGAAGATCCGCAGACTGGTCGGCTTTATACCCGCTGCCGTAAAGATAGGGAAATCGAGGAACGGTTCCTTTCCGTGACCTATGGTTCTTCATGCGTAAATATCGTCCGTATTATTGACTCGCCAAATGAACGCTTTCACTTGTCGCCTCTGTACCAGTCTAAAGCCCGTGTACTTACACTGACTACTCGTCCTGAGATCGAGATCCTGGCCATCATCAAAGAGGGGGCCTATAGGGATTGGACGCACGTCAATAACATGAAACCCAGCGAATTCTGCAAGGAGAAACTGGGGCTGCACAAGATCAAGCAGTATGCTTTCTTGCACCAATATTGGAATGACGCAGATGAGCTCTGTCGTGTCATCGAGTTGTATCGAAGAAACCATTACTTCCAAAACCATGAGCGATGTTTGGCCGAGCTCCTCGTTACCCATTCAGGCAGCTACACCGGACAGGTGTGACCTAGGCGACATAGCCGACTGAAGTCCATCAAAGACCATCAGCCTAGACTGATAGATAGAAGCGACCAGGGCGCTAGGGCTCCATGAGGGACCCGCACCTACAGATACCCTGACAGCAAGGGAGCCAAATGAGCCAGGACCAGACACCGACCCCAGACAGCAAGCAGGAAAAGACTCAACAGTCCTACCTGCAACCGGACGGCAGCTTCGACACCCAAGCCTTCTTGGACGGACTGGATGCCATCTTCAATGCGGGCAAGGCTCGCGACGAAGCTGAACCCTATCTGCAGCAGGCGCTGGTGGATGCGGAGAATGCGGGTAATGATGCCGGACTGCTGACCGTGCTGAACGAAATCATGGGCTTCTACCGGTCCCAGGGTCGCCACCAGGAGAATATGTGGATGATCCAGCGTGCCATCGAACTGGCCACACGCATGCGCATTGAGGGGTCCGAGGCCTGGACGACCACTCTGATCAATGCAGCCACAGGACTGCGGGCAGCCAAGAAGTACGACCAGGCCGAAGACCTCTACCGGCAGGCGCTTGCCTCCGCAGCCAAGACCCTTGGGCCCAAGGATCGGCGTCTGGCGGCCCTACACAACAACCTGTCCATGCTCTACAGCGAAACCGACCGACCCGACCAGGCCGAGCAGGAGCTGCGCCAAGCCATGGGCATCCTGGAGAATTCCAGCACTGATCCTTCCCGGGATCTGGATCTGGCCACCACCCACACCAATCTGGCCCTTCTACTCATGCAGCGCAGCGACAGTCCACAGGCTCTGCAAGAGGCCTGGGACCAGGCTCGCACAGCCCTGGACATCTATCGAACCGGCCACCTGGAAAACAGCGCACACTATGCCTCAGCCCTGGCTGGCTTTGCCCAAGTCTGCTACATGACCGGCCGCTTCAGTCAGTCGGCAGACACCTATCGCAAGGCCTTGGCCATCATCGAGGATCGATACGGTAAGGGCAGCGACTACTACCAGATCACCAAGGCCAATCTGGACCAGGCACAGGCCGCTGCTGATAAAAACGGGGACATGAATCAATCCGACCAGGCTAAGCAAGCAGCATCCAGCCAGCCAAAAACCGGTTCAAACCGGCCTCCGGCCAGGAATCAGAACAATGACAGCAATCTGCATGACTCCCGCACGGATATTCAAGGGCTGGATCTGGCCAAGGCCTATTGGGAGCAAGTGGGCCGCCCCATGCTGGAGGAACGCTACCCCCAGTATCGCGGCCGGATTGCCGTGGGATTGATGGGCCATGGTTCGGACTGCTATGGCTTTGACGACGCCATCTCCCGGGATCATGATTTCGGCCCCGGCTTCTGCCTGTGGCTGACCAGCGAGGATTACCAGGCCATCGGCGACCAGCTGCAGAAGGACTATGAGGCCCTGCCCACCGAGTTCATGGGGTTCGGTTCGCGGACCGACAGCGTCAGAGCTAAGGGGGCTAATCGACGTGTGGGCGTCTTTGAGATCGGCGCCTTCTTCGAATCCCTGACCGGTTACCGGCAGGCGCCCCCGGAAGATCATCCCCACGAGTGGCTGCTTTTGGATGAGGCTACGCTGGCTGCGGCCACCAATGGCAAGATTTTCGCGGATCCTCTGGGGCAGATGCTGGCCACACGGCAGGGGTTCAAGGCCATGCCTGACGATGTGCGCTTCTGTCTGATCTCACGCCGGCTGGGCATGATCGCCCAGGCGGGCCAATACAACCTGCCGCGGAGTCTACGGCGGGGCGACGGGGCTGCGGCAATGCTGTCAATCAATGAATTCATCAAAGCCTGCGCCTCCCTGATCTTCCTGATCAACAATCCGCTGACCGTCGGGTATCTGCCCTATTACAAGTGGACTTTCGCGGCCCTGCGGCGGCTGAGCGGACGAATGGCCACCAGGCTGGCCGACCTGTCCGAGCAGCTGGAGGACATCCTGCGACTGGCTTCGGCTGCCTGTTACGGAGGACAAGGCTTCGGCGAAGGCGGCAAGGGGGCCCGGCCGGCTGCCGAACGCGTCACCAAGCTTGTGGAATCCATCTGCGCAAGAATCGTAGAAGAGTTGCAAGCGGAAGGCCTGACCAACAGCCCGGAAACCTTCCTGGAATGGCAGCGCCCCTACGTCGAGGCTCACATCTCCAGCGACGATCCGGTTCTGCACAGCATCTGAAAGGAGCCAAAGATGGCAAACGACGAGCAATGTCAGGATGAGGAATCCCTGCGCGAGCGGATCGTCCGCCACGAATGGGAACAGTTCCAGCAGGTCAACAACGAGGGTGGCCCGGCCAACTGTCAGGGCAACTGGCCCATGTTCCACCAGATGCGCCTGAGCCAGTTTTTGACCTGGCCGCATCTCCTGCTGACCAGCTACGCGGACGACCTTGACCAAGCCGACAAACAGGGGCGCAACCTGTTGACCGAGAAGTACGGGCGGATGATGGAGTCCACAGCCCCGGATCTGTACCACAGCAACATCGCCCCTTACCTGCCCCGGCTGGGCCTGGACCGCCAGGAGCAGCAGGAGCGCATCATCGACAGGCAAGTGGCCTGGGCCAAGAACTTTCGCGAGCGCTACCCCCGTCTAGGCCAGGAGATGCGGGTCCTGCGCACCAGCGAGGACACGCCGGAAGCCACCTCCTTTGAGACTTATCTGCGTGGCGAACTGGGCACCTATTCGGCTCGGACCCTGGATCTTTACCAGTCCATGGTGGACCAGATCGAGGCCCGTGGTGGCAACCTGACCGAGGAAACCATCCTGGCCACAGTGCAGATGAATGGCTTTGAAACCCTGGACGAAGCCGAGCAGGCCCAGGACTGACCTCCTGAACCCCAATCAGGAGGTTCATCTTTCCAACCAGTCGCGCGGTCGGGTAGAGTTGACGGGTGCAAAAGCTGAAACGGGCGGGTTTCACTGCCGCCTCCTTCGTGGTCATCCTGCTGGTCATGCTCCTTTTAGGCCAAGCCATGACGCCGGACTGGCGGGTGGAACCCTACCGTGACCATCTGCAGGTCTCGACCCGATCCACCGCAGTCGCCTCGAGCCTTGGAACCACCACCCCTGAGGGCACCCACCAAGTCAGGGAACAGAAAATCAGCATCACTCTGGATGGCGGAGTCCACATCCAGGCCATTGTCAGAGAGCCAAGCGACCGAAAGGGCACTGGACCAGCCTGTCTGTTCATCCACGGCGCCGGAACAGGCAAATCCTCCGAAGTATACGGCGATCTGGCTTCAGCTATGGCCTCGGCCGGCATTACCACCCTGGTGCCTGACAAGCGTTTGGACACCTACACCACCTTTCACCGTGATTATCAGGCCATGGCCGCCGATTATGGACGATCCCTTGACCGTCTACGCTCCTGGCCGGGTGTGGATCCAACCAAAGTTGGCCTGTACGCCGAGTCCGAGGGCACCTGGATATCGTCCATCATGACCGCCAAGGACTCCAGTATCGCCTTCTCCATCCTGACTTCGCCCCCCGTCTACCCGGGACGGCGGCAGATGGCCATGGCGGCTACCAACTACCTGGATCTGATTGGCGCGCCCAAGGGAATCCGCAACGTTATACCCCGGTTCATTGGCATGGACCTGTCCCTGCTGGGCCTGGAGTACGCCGACTTCCCCTCCCTGCCTTATCTGGACCAGCTGCGGATGCCCGTCATGATCAACTTCGGCACCATGGACTTCTCCATGCCAGTCGAACAGGGAGCGCAGGAGATCATCCGCAGAACTCATGCAAGCGGCAATGACAACGTGACCCTGCGCTACTACCCCACCAACCATCAGATTCGCACCGGCAGTCGGCTGGCCAAGGACGGGTTACCTCTGGAACCCCGGTATACCCATAATCTGGAAGACTGGATCAACGCTGTAGCCTTAGGCACCCAGGCCGATCAATGGTCCACTCCCATGATCGCCGGCAGCCAGCCCCACCAGCTCAATCAAGTACCTGATCGCACTGATTCCGGATTGATTTCCTCGCTGACCGCCCTGCTGACCTTGATGGCCAGTGGCCCCGTTCTGCTGGTTGCTGCCCTCATAACTGCCCTGATAGGAGCCTTGAACTCACATCTGCGGACTCAAGGCAATGTCAGACAACGGTCCGGCTTCAGCAAAGGTCTGGCCGGGCGGCTTTGGGCACTGGGCCTGTTGGCCACAGGACTGATAGCCGCACTGCTGGCCTATGCCCTCACTGTGGTCCGCCAGGCCTTCGGCCTGGTCCATCTGTCCTCGATGATGACATTCTCCTGGTTCCTACTGTCAGGTCTCTGCCTGATGTTCATCCTGCTCTTGGCGAGCACCCTGACCTCCATCTTCAGCCGGCCTGACGGCAAACCAGCTGTGGTTGGCGCTGGCCACTGGCTGACCCTGACTCTGACCTTGTTGGGGTCACTGGCCATCCTTGGCAGCCTGATCTTCTGGAATATCCTGGTCTTTTGAGTCATGACGAGCGCGCTTTGTTGATG
This sequence comes from Bifidobacterium mizhiense, assembly GCF_020884755.1. Taxonomy (GTDB): domain Bacteria; phylum Actinomycetota; class Actinomycetes; order Actinomycetales; family Bifidobacteriaceae; genus Bombiscardovia; species Bombiscardovia mizhiensis. Next base: position 471,781 of record NZ_BPWE01000001.1, read on the forward strand.
CCAGCCAAGTTGATATAGCAGCGACAATCAGCACCACGCCCAGGCCAGCAAAAATCAATGGAATAATCCGCTGCCAGGGTATGACTAGGGTCAGATCCGTACCGTAACGCAGAAAGACCAATCCTAAAGCCAACATGGTCAGAGCCAAAAGTCCAACCAGGATGCCAAAAATGATGGTAGGCATGCTGGGGCCGTTAGGACGGACCGGCTCCGGCGGCTGCATCCGAACCTGGTATATCGGGGGTGCCTGTGATTCAACCGGCATGACCTTGGTGGTGCGCTCCTGACGATCCAGCGGCTGGCCTCCTTCTGGTTGCTGCATATCAGTCATCTTCCTGATCCTCCCCAAACTGCCATGGATTGTAGCTATAATCCCAATATTCATTGATCGATCCGCTGAAGAGCTGCGCCCGCTTCGGCTGGGTAGCGCTCCCCTGGGCTTGCACGGTGACCCGCGCACCGGCCATGAGATTGGCTTCGACGATCAATTCGGGATCGTCGGGCATATGCCACTGATCCTCCTTGGACGCTCGCAGGGCTTCCTCCCAATTGCGTCGTTCAGCTGATGGCGACGTATTGCCCCACCACATCCGGTTTCCCTGTTCCGTCTCGGTTATCCAGTCAGCCGCGCCTGATCCCAAGACCCTATAGAGGTCGGTGTGTTCCCTATAGGACAAACTGCATCCCTTAGGAATGAGCAGGCGAACGTCCGCATAGGCCACAGCCAGGCGGACGGTGCCCGTCGGGCAGCCTGAGACTGTACTCTCCGCATCATCCATAATCTGAACACGATGGGTGCCGTGTTTCTGCTCATAACCAGTCAGGTCAATGACGGCACTTCCCTGATCCTGCGGGTCTCCGACCAGTGCGATTCCGCGGCGGTAACGCCTCATGTCTGCACTGTCCGCCCCCAACAAGCGCCCATGGTTGTTGCCGTTAACTTGAACTGTGGCGTATTCGGCCAGGATCCTGCGGTTCTGGGTTTGCTCAATGCCTGGTATGGCCGAACCAGAAGCCAGCATCAGGACAACCAGGCAGGCCATCAGGGCAATGGGGGTCAGTCCTCCGGACCTGCGGCCCATCAAGCCCAGGATCAGTATGACCACGCCAAGTATCAGCGTAACGCCTCCAGCCCAGATCAGAGCGAAGGTCAAGGCCACATTCAATCCGCGATAGGGGTTCGTGGCCATCCACCAGACCCCTGCGCCGGAGACCAGGATCAGTCCTGACAGAAGACTGACCAGCGCAGGTCCGGCGGGACGACGCCGTATCCGGGGCGGAACCGACGGAGTCTTACGGGCTATTCCCGGCCCTGTCGAGAATGACCCGGCTGTGCCATAGCCCGGCCAGTCACTGAATCCATATGACTGATTCATGTTCCCAGCAGGTTCTGCAGGGCCTTCTGCCCCCGTCCAACCTCCGGGAGCTGCACCGGTGACAGGATTCTCACAGCCTTGCGTATTGTTCGAATCGCTGGCAGCGTTTGCCGAATCCGCTGTCTCAAAAATATGTCCGGAAGCAGTCGCATCCCCTTGTTGTTCCCGAGTTCCATACGAATCGGAATCCCCTGGCTGGTTCCTGTATCCTTCTGTGCTCGCATTGCCGTCTGTCTGCGTATTGCTTCGCGTCCCTGTGTAATCCTGGTACCCCTTATACCCCGAAAAGCTTGGGTACTCAGGCTGATTCGGATACCATTGCGAGCCTGCACCACTCGGCCGGTCCGAATACTGCGGTCCCATCACCCAGGGATCGCCCGAAACCGGTCTGCCGGCATCCGGCCCAGTCCAGTACCCTCTTTGGTACTCCAGGGCCTTGTTGCGGCTCCACCGGATGAACAGATACAGGACCAGGGCACCGAAGGCCAGTGAAAAGATTCCGACTCCAGGAATCAGGATGGCCAGCAGCCAGTAAATGATGATGCCCACCATGGAAGCATGCCAAATCCCGTGGATCAGCTCCTGGGCGATAATGACCCCACGCCGGTCCGGCAGGACGAACCAGGCAAAGCCGTAGAAGGCGGCACCGGCGCCGAAGAAAAAGACCGCCAGAATCATCAAGGCTCTGACCAGGGTCACGCTCCAACCCAGGCGACGGGCCAAGGCTACGCAAACTCCGCCTACCCATCCCTGGTCACGGATCAGATAGGACTCCCTGCAGGCGCGGAAGAACCTGTCGAACTTCCACTGCCAGCCGTTGTCGGGGCCATTGCCGTTCATGTCGCTACTCATATCTTCATTACAACACCCTGCGAGCGCAAATCTCATGGGGGAACACCCTGATTCGACCCTGATTTCTTCCCCTTATTGCCCTATCGGTACGATCCGAAACCGATAATGGAGGCATGAACGCAGCCATGCAGGAAGAACAAACGTTGAGGGAACCACCTCCTCTGCACCCTGCGCGCATGCCCCTGATGAGGCCACACAAGGGCAGGATCCTGTGCGGAGTCTGCAAGGGCGTCAGCCTACACCTGGGCATTCCCGTCTTCTGGATCCGCCTGGTCATGGTGCTTATGGCCCCCAAATTGATCACCTGTGTAATCTACTGCTTTCTGTGGTTGACGCTCCCCCAGGGCGACCCCACCCAGGCAGTCCAACCGAATGACCCGAAGTCAGCCCCGCTGGCACCCAGCATCCTCACTGAACAGCCAGATCAGAAGGAGGATCACAGCATCAGTCCCGGGCGGATAACCAGACTGCTGGCAGGCCTGGGCATCATCCTCCTGCTGACTGCGGTCTTTCTGCTCAACAGCGGTATGCGCCCCGCCTTTGTCGTCCCCTGCCTGCTTTTCTGCGCAGGACTGGTTCTGGCCTGGCTGAAGCCGGAAAACCAAGGAACCGGCTACCACCTGCCGACCCTGATAGGCAGCCTGGCCCTGATCCTGTCTGCTGCGGTGATCTTCCTGCTGTCCACTCAGGAATTGCATTGGGCCCTGACACTGATAGTCTTGGCCGGCCTGCTTCTTATAGGCGTAACCGCAGTGGTCGTGCCCTGGGTAGGCTCGATCCTCAGCCAACTGGGCGATGAACGAGCCATGAAGGAACGCGAGGAAGAGCGGGCCGATATGGCAGCCCATCTGCACGATGGCGTCCTGCAGACCCTGGCCCTGATCCAGCTGCATGCCGACGACCCGCATACCGTCTTCACCCTGGCTCGCTCCCAGGAGCGTGATCTGCGCAACTGGCTCTACCAGGAACGCACCCCCTCAGACCGGTCAGTCAGCACAGGGCTGAGCCAGATAGCTGCACAGGTGGAGGACGATTCAGGCAAGCCGATCGAGGTGGTCACCGTCGGCGATGCCATGCCCTGTGCCCAGACCGATGCATTGCTCAACGCGGCCCGACAGGCCCTGGTCAATGCCGTCACCCACGGCGGAGAACCCATCTCCGTGTATTGCGAGGCCCGCAGGAATCAGGTTGAAGTCTACGTACGCGACCACGGTTCAGGCTTCGATATGGATGCGATTCCAGCTGACCGTCTGGGAATCCGCGAGTCCATCATCGGCCGGATTCGGCGGCGCGGCGGCAGGGTCGAGATCGTCTCCCGCCCTGGTTGGGGCACCGAGGTCAGAATGCACATGCCGCTGTCCGAGGCCAGCCAGCACCAGGAGGGCAAGGTCGGTCAGGCTGAAAAGGGGACCGATGCCCAGCAATGATAGGATGCATGGTGAACCATTCATTCACAGACGCATGCCGGTCCGGATCTCACTTGTACATGAGGACCCGCGTCGGGAAAGGCGGGCTGAACCACGCCCATGACCACGACTGCAGCAGAACCCCATCAAGCCAAGGATGGGTCCGCAAGCATCCGCGTAGCCGTCGTTGACGACCATGAGATGTTCCGCACTGGCGTCATCACCACCCTGCAGCCGTATTTTCACATCGTGGGTCAGGCGGCAGACGTGGAATCCTCCATCCTCATGGTCAGGCAGACCAGGCCCGATGTGGTTTTGCTGGATGTGCACGTGCCCGGTGGCCAGGGCGGCGGGGGCGCAGAAATCCTGAGCCGCTCGCATCCCCTCTCCCCCCGGTCGGTCTTTCTGGCTCTTTCCGTATCCGACTCGCCCAGGGACGTGGGCTCGGTCATCCGCGCCGGAGCCCGTGGTTACGTGACCAAGACCATCTCCGCCAAGGACCTGGTCTCCTCAATCCGCCAGGTTCACGAGGGGTACGCGGTCTTCTCCCCCAAGCTAGCCGGATTCGTGCTCTCCGCCTTCCAGGAGGACGAGGCCGCAGACACCGGCCAGGCAGAAGACGACGAACTGGACCGGCTCTCCGCGCGCGAGCAGGAGGTCATGCGCCTGATCGCCCGGGGCTACACCTACCGCGAGGTGGCCTCCGAGTTGTTTATCTCCATCAAGACGGTTGAGACCCACGTCTCCAACGTCCTGCGCAAGCTCCAGCTATCCAACCGAACCGAACTGACCCGCTGGGCCGCTGACCGCCGCATCGTCTGAAAGTCCGCTCAACAGGCGATGCCGCGCTGACGAAGCAGCTGACGCAGACCGCGGATGTCATGGGCAACAATCCCATCCATGCCCAGTCGGTCAGCCACAGCGACATGCTCAGGATCCGCATCAACGAAGATCGTATGTCCGGGGCTGATGGCGAAACGACGCAGGGCCAGACGATAGAAGAGCGGATCGGAAAGATCCAGATGCTCCTCTGACGAGATCAGGATGTCCTTCAAGGCAGAGAGCGGCGAAAGGACCTTGGATGCCGACTCAGTCAGCTGACGGGTCGTTGCCGCCAGACCCCAAAGGGTCAGGCCAGCTCGCTGCAGATCCTCCAGCAGATCAGATGCTCCGGGAAGCAGGCCCTTCACTGCCAAGGTGTAGTTTTCCAAGCAGACGCGAACCACCCAGGCGACGGCGGGCCCATGAGTGGTTTCATAGTCGGCCAAAGCTCGTTGCGGATCCACGCCCAGATTGATCTGTCTGCTGACACAGGCAAAGCCCCAAGGGTCATTCGGATCCAGCACCATATCAACTACACCATCAGGATACTGCCCAACCAGGGCTCGGCGCTGGTCCCGATCCACCAGGGTTCCGGGCAAAGCGAAGAGGATACTGCCGCCTGGAGCTACGGTATCGGGGCGGTCGTCGCTGTATGAATCCTCGCCTGACATGTCGCGCGATACGCCTTGACCAGATCCCTGCCGTAACTCCTGATGCTGCCTTGCCATGCCCCCAGACTAGGCATCTGAGCCTACAACGTGGTCAATCACTAGGCGAAGACCATTGCTTGGATATATTGAGACCAGCAATGGTCGGATCTTTCGTTTTGCGACCTGCCCGGGGCGGAAGTCCCGCCTGGCTTGAAAGGAGCCGTCATGCGTCGACTGCTGCTCACATCCTCATTCTCCGCTACCGCTGACAGGCTGCCCGTCTTCCTTGAGGACTCGCCCAAGAATCATACGGTGGCTTTCATCCCCACGGCTAACCTTCCACAGCGTTCGGATGGTTATGTCCAGGAGGCTCGCCGGGCTTTCACCGACATGGGCTGCCGGATCGACGACCTGGAAGTCTCGACCGCCGATCCGGAGACCATACGTCGCAGCCTGGAGGAGGACGACCTGATCTACCTGTCCGGCGGCAACACCTTCTTCCTGTTGCAGGAGCTGTGCAGCTCAGGGGCTGCTGATCTGATCAGGCAGCAGGTGGATCAAGGCAAACCCTATATCGGCGAATCGGCCGGCGCTGTGGTGACCGGTCCCGATATCGGTTTTCTGGATGCCATGGATCCGCGCTCGGCCGCCCCGGATCTGGACTCCACCGCCGGGCTGGGTCTGGTGGACTTCCGTCTCCTCCCCCACCTTGATTCCGAGCCTTTCGCCGAGGTGACCAGGAAAATTCTGGACCGCTACGGTGACGAGGGGCCAATGGTGGCCATCAGCAACACCCAGGCCGTGGCAGTACGCGGGCAGTGCCTGACCATCCTTTAGAACACCACAAGTCAGCGACAGAGGCCTTCCATGACCTGACGGGCCTGGTCCAGACGATCGCCCGGACAGAGCAGGATGACACCGTCTCCGGCAAGCAGCCGCAAATCTCCTGCGGGAATCAGCCGATGCTCGCCCCGGCGAAGACCGACTACGGCGCATCCGTTCGGCCAGGGGACCTGCCCTAACAGACGACCAGCCGCCGGGCTGCCATGCTCTATGGGGAACTCGACAGTCACCCTGTCAGGGGCCTGGGCATCGGGAGCATGCCCTCGGCGGTAACGCTCCAACAGAGCCTCGTAAATGGGCTCGACGCCTAGCAGATCAGACACCATCAGGGCTGTGAAGGCGCACAGGGCCACGGGGAGCATATGGACCAGAGAGCCGGACATCTCCACCGTCAGCAGGATGGAGGTTATGGGGGCCTTGACCGAGGCCGTCAGGGTGCCTGCCATGGCACAGACCGCGCAGACCGGAATGATCCGAACGGGCATTCCCAGAGCGGCCGCACCCATCCCGCACAGTGATCCGGTCAGCGTGCCAACTGCCAGGATGGGCATGAAGATGCCACCAGGGGCGCCGCTGCCGAAGGAGCTGGCCGTAAAGAGCATCTTGACCAGAAGCAGAACCAGCAGGTTGACGGCCACCGACCAGGCCAGCTCACGAACGCCTTCCGCCTTGCCGATCAGATCCTCGCCGCCACCCAGAACAGCAGGCAGCACCAATCCGACCGGCAGGGCCAGGAAGAGGGAGATCACCGGTCCCAGCTTCGAGGGCAGATGGCTGTAAAGGCTCTGCGCTCCCAGCAGCAGACGGTTCATGGCAGCTCCCACAAGGCCGGCCACCAGCCCAAGGGGGATCATCAGCAGATACTGGGCGATGGTCAGCTGTGGCATAGCTGTGAAGTCCAGGACCGGACGCAGGCCGAAACGGTTTTTGGCAATAAAATCAGCACTCAGGCAGGCCATGGCTGCTGACAGAAGAATCATTGGAGAAAAGGACCGGTGGATCTCCTCCAGGGCGAAGACCATCCCCGACAAGGGCGCGTTGAAGGCTGCAGACAGACCGGCAGCCGCGCCGGAGGTCACCAGGCAGGTCTCCTCCACACGGTCCCGACGCAATCCTCGGGAAACCAGCTGGGAACCGGCTGCGCCGATCTGTACCGAGGGCCCCTCACGCCCCAGAGACAGGCCGAACATGCCGCAGGCCAGACCGCCCAGGAATCGTACGCCCAGCACAGGCAGGGCAGGCATGCGCATACCGTGGATGACCACGCCCTCCACCTGCGGAATGCCGGAACCGGAGGCCATGGGAACCCGGCCGACCATCCAGGCCAGGGCCAGGCCCACCAGCAGGGCGGCCAGCAGCCAAGGAAAAATCATCAGGGGCCGGTCACGCATCTGTGCGTAGGCCCATCGAGCGAACTGTGTGCCGTAGCCGATGCCCTGCCGGTAGAGCACCACCAGCACTCCCACCAACAGTCCGCAACAGGCGGCCCTGAACGCCACCAGCCACCGGCTTGCTCGACCCGATCTGGTCGCCTGCAGCTGGTCGGAACGATGGGTTTGATCCATCTCATCTGCCGACGGCTTTCCCCTAGACAGATTCAGCCTCACCGGTCTGCTCCTTCCCTCCTTCGCGCACAACGGTTTCCAGCTTCTCTCACGGCAGAGACCAGGAGCAATGGCTGAGTCGACGGCTTCAACTCTCCGGCAGTATGAACACCTGGGATGCCAGCTTCCGTGCAAGATCCAGCAGCGAGACCCGGCCCGGCACCGTATCCAGACACTGGTGCAGGGTGGCAGCCGAGGCCATGTGCAGCCTTCGGCATCCGACCACTTCCCGCACCTGGTGCAAATCAGGGCGCACTATGCCTTGGACACCAGAAGTATTAGCAGACCTCCAGCGTCCTCCAGCAGCAGGAACTTGGAGAGGTTTTCTACAGAGAGCCCCAGCATGTCAGCAATGCCCAGTTCCATGCCCTGGTCGATAGTGTCCAAGGGCGGATGCTGAACGACGCGCCGATTCGTCCCCAAGCCGTCCAAATGCTCTCACACGGACAAGGGAACCATCCTGTTCCCCGAGTCCATCGACTTCTTTCCCATATCGTCCAGGACGCCGAGATCCGCTGCTGCAGGTTCAGCGTTGTCATTGTCTAGGCTCATGAGCACCTTGTCAGTCGTTGGCCACCTCTGAGTCGGGCTTCAGCTCCTTCTCCTTCTGGCCTATCCGCTTTCTGTCTATGCGATAGTAAGCGTTGAAGAGACCGCCGGAGGTCAGCAGGAAGACAAGAAGAACCAGCAGCCATATGTTCTCTTCGGCATCGTATGTCTCAAGCAATTCATAAGAGGAGGAGATCATCTTCAGCCAACCTGCAACTGACACGAAGTACCAGGCAGTCGCCTGGTCAAGGAAGCTCAGCGCCCGTCGCCGTTCTGACCGGGTCCTGGTGGCCTGGCGGAGAATTTCGTGCCCGCGTTTGCGCTCCAAGTGGATCTTGACGATGGGGGCCAGCCACCACCAGGGCGAGACCTCATCCCAATTCTTGCTAAGCTGATCAAAGTCGTCCAGGAGCTCCTGATATTCCTGCAGCTCCATCAGCCCCTGGAAGAGCGGGAATGTGAAAAGCAACCAATCCCCGATCAAAGAGACAATGGCGATGAATTGATCCACGACCCGACCTTTCCCTTGCAGAGCCGACACCCAAGGGTCGGCTCGCGTGATTACGCATGGCTACCATCCATCATTGTAGGCACCAGGTTCCAGCCCAAACCGCTCTGCGAACACGGGATTTTGAGCGAATACAAGAATGCCCCGGAATGAGCTCCGGGGCATCCACCAGGCGGACAGGGCGGGATTCGAACCCGCGGTGGCTTGCGCCACAACGGTTTTCAAGACCGTCTCTTTCGGCCGCTCAGACACCTGTCCATAAGACGTGCCGATCAGGCACGTCACTCATCATACGACATCAAGGTTGGTCCAACCACCAACGGAATGTCGACCAACCTCGGCAGAGGCGGTTCAGGCCTCCCAGGTCTTGGGCTCGATGACCTCCTTGCCGCCCACATAGGAGCGCATGGCCTCAGGGATGACTATGGAGCCATCGGCGTTCTGGTGGTTCTCCAGGATGGCGACCAGCCAGCGGGTGGTGGCCAGGGTCCCATTCAGGGTGCTGACGGGACGCGTGGAGCCGTCCTCCAACCGCTCACGTTCGTTGAGGCGGCGGGCCTGATACTCGGTGCAGTTGGAGGTTGACGTCAGCTCACGGTAGCGACCCTGGGTGGGCACCCAGGCCTCGCAGTCGAACTTGCGCGCGGCTGAGGACCCCAGGTCCCCTGCAGCGGTGTCGATGATCCGGTAGGGCACGTCCACCTTGGCCAGCATCTCCTGCTCCATGGCCAGCAACTGCTGGTGCTGGTCACGGGAGTCCTCCTGCTTGCAGTAGACGAACATCTCCACCTTGTCGAACTGGTGGACACGGATGATGCCCATGGTGTCCTTGCCGGCAGAGCCAGCCTCCCGCCGGTAGCAGCTGGACCAGCCGCAGTAGCGCAGCGGGCCTTGGCTCAGATCCAGAATCTCATCCTCGTGCATGCCGGCCAGGGAGACCTCCGACGTGCCCACCAGATACTGATCGTCAGGCTCACGCAGACGGTAGATCTCGTCGGCGTGGGCATTCAGGAAGCCAGTGCCGGCCATGACTTCAGGACGGACCAAGGTGGGTGTAATGGTGGGAATGAATCCATGCTCCATGGCCTGGTCCACGGCCATGGTCAGCATGGCGATCTCCAGCCGGGCCACGTCCCCCCTCAGGAAGTAGAAGCGGGAACCGGAAATCTTGACGCCTCTGCGCATGTCGATGCCAGCCACGCCCACGCCCAGGTCCAGGTGGTTCTTGGGCTCGAAGCCCTCTTTGGCGAAGTCGCGCGGGGTGCCGACCTTCTTGACCACCACGTAGTCGTCCTCGCCGCCCTCCGGCGCCTCGGGTTCCACTACGTTGCTGAACTTCCACATGAGATCGGTGTACCTGGCGTTGGCCTCGTCGGAGGCTGACTTGCAGGCATTCACCTTCTCGGACAGGCTCTTGGTCCGGGCCAGAAGGTCGGCTTTCTCATCAGGAGACGCCGAACCCATGCGCTTGCCGAGCGACTTCTGCTCGGCCCTGCAGCTCTCGTAATCCTGGAGTGCAGCCCTGCGCTCGCTGTCCGCCTTCAGCACTTCGTCGACGAGTTCGACCGATTCGCCGCGTTTACGCTGTGATTCACGGACAACATCCGGATGTTCCTGAATGAACCTGATATCTAACATATCTGAATTGTATGACTTTCAAAGGACACGGAAACCGGCCCCGCACACCTCTTTCCGAGTCCCATGGCCTCTGCTGCAACCGGCCCGGCCGCGGCGGGAAGGCAGACGCGAACCATCCGTCCCTTATATGCGTCTGCCACGCATCACTTGCCGAATACAGTCTTGCGGAACCGTTTGCCGGTGGGAGTGCCAGCCAGTCCGCCGATGCCTGTCTCTCTCAGTGATGAGGGCATGCTTTCGCCGATGGACTTCATGGCTGCGATGACCTCGTCGGGCGGGATCCTGCTGACGCCACCCGACAAGGCGATGTCAGCAGCGATCAAAGCGTTGGCTGTTCCGATGGCGTTGCGATTCACGCAAGGCACCTCCACCAGTCCGGCCACGGGATCACAGACCAGTCCCAGCAGATTGCTCATGGCGATGGCGAAGGCCTGGGCGCAGGCATCGGGATCGCCCCCTGCGCCCTCAACCGCCGCAGCGGCAGCCATGCCGGATGCGCTGCCCACCTCGGCCTGGCAGCCGCCTGTAGCTCCGGAGATCATCGCCTTGTTGGCCGTGACCAACCCGAAAGCGCCTGCCGTGAACAGGCAGCGGATCAGCCCATCGTCATCCAGCCCCAGTCGGTTCTTGAGCACGGCGAGCACTCCGGGCAGGGTTCCCGAGGAACCGGCCGTGGGCGTCGCGCAGATGATGCCCATGGCCGCATTGACCTCATTGGTGGCCATGGCGGCCTCAACGGCCTGCAGCATGGCATCGCCGCTCAGACTGGTTCGCGTCTTCCGGTAATGCTCCAGCAAAGCAGCCTGGCCACCGCTCAGCCCAGTCTTGGAAAACACGCCATCGCCCTGGGACCCCCTGGCCACGGCAGCCTGCATGACCTGCAGGTTCTTGGCCATTCTTGCCCATATTTGCTCACGCGTCTGGCGCGAACGCCGCACTTCCTCGTCGATGGCCACTTCAGATATCGACGAGCCGCGCTCTTTAGCCATACTCACGAGTTCAGCGATCGAAGTGAACATGCGCCATGCCTCCTAGTCGATATAAATCATCCGGGACGAGTGACCGGCAATCTGCTGCTGCCGCTGCGTGGACAGCGGATTGTCCAAATCGAACTCGTACACTGCCGTGCCGGCCGGACCCGCGGGCTCATACCTGGTCTGCTTGGTCACGCCCTCTTCCCGGAGCAGATCGCGTATGCCCTCCAAGCGCCGACCGGAGCCCTCGTCGGATTCATCCAGTTCCACCAGCAGGATGGGCAGCAGCCCTGGAGGAGTGATCAGGCAGCCGTCCAGGTTGATACGCCGCACTTCAATGGTTCCGCCTCCGATGGAACAAGCCGCGTAGATCACCCGACCGGCTGGGCCCTGCAAGTCCAGGACGGCGGTGTTCGGGTGGTCGATGGGACTGGGTTCGTCCTCCTCGTGGAAGGTCAAATCCATGCCCTGTCTGCGGGCGATGCCGATGGCATCCGGCACCCGGGAGTCATCCGGCGCAAAACCCAGCAGGCCGCTGATGATGGCATAGTCGGTACCGTGGCCGCTGTGCGTGCGAGCGAAAGAATCATAATAATGAATGTCGGCACGGCTGGGGACACCGCCGGCAAGGATGTGCCCAACCCGTCCAATGGCCACTGCCCCGGCTGTGTGCGAGCTGGAGGGTCCGATCATGATGGGTCCTATGATGTCGAACACGCTCTTGTACTTATCCATGCCTGCCTCCTCTTCCCATACCCCCGGGCTTTCCCGGACTTCCAGCGCACGAAGCCGTTGCAGCTCCAGACCGAAGGGACCACATGGACCGAATGACATCATAACTTTCCGGTTTTCATAACTCAATCAACTGATACTGTCAGCGTGATTGCTGTAGAGGGTTCGTTCACGTCGGACACACCCAGGGGGATTCGGGTCGACACCGCGCGCACAATAGAATCATGCCAATTCCAGCGGTCGTCATCCTCGGCATCCTGGCGGTGGCGGCCATTGTCGTCACAGCAGTGGTGTTGATCATCCGCGCCCAAAGACGGCATAGGTTCGCCATGCAGATCCTGGCTCGGGATGACGACCAGCTCAGCTACGCTTTCGTCATCAACCCCTCCAAGCCCCAGGCCGCCGCTGCCCGCGAGCGCATCCAGCAATACTGCCGCGACAAGGGCATCCGCGAATTCAGCTTCATCGAAACCCAGCTGGATCGGGACGGAAAGGCCTGCGCCCGCATGGCACTGGAGCGCGGAGCCAACGTAGTCGTTGCCGTGGGCGGGGACGGGACCGTACGCACCGTAGCCAGCGCCATGGCATCCAGCGACCATGTCATGGGCATCATCCCTATAGGGACCGGGAATCTCTTCGCGAGGAACATGGGCATTCCCGTTGGCGATCTGGACGCCGCCCTGGCCGTGGCCACCTCGTACGGATCCACCCAGGTCGACGTGGGTCGCATGGCTCTGCTGGACCAGGACGATCAGGAACAAGGCCGCGGTCATGCCTTCCTGATCATCGCCGGCATCGGCTTCGACGCCCTGATGATTGATGACACCGACCCCAATCTGAAGAAGACGGTCAGCTGGCTGGCCTACTTCATCAGCGGCGCCAAACATCTGTTCGCGCCCAAGTACACAGCCGACATCACCATCACCCGGCCCGACCAGGTCACACAGACCAACACCTCGGTGACCTTCCGCACTTTCATGGCCGGCAACTGCGGGGAGATCCCAGGATTCTCCCTGATGCCCGACGCCTCCTACGAGGACGGCATCCTGGACTTCGAGATCATCGACACCTCCGCTGGCCTGATCGGCTGGGCCAACCTCTTCGGAGACGTCATGCATCAGACCATCACCCGAAAGGCCAGCCAGAGCCCCCTGTCGACCAACTCCACCATCGTCCAGCTGCAGGGAACCAAGGCAGAAATCCGCCTGGAAAAGCCCGCCTTGGCTCAGGTGGACGGCGACATTCTGGGCGAGACCTGCCACCTCGCACTCAGTGTTGAGCACCGGGCTCTGAACGTGCGGGTCCCCCAGTCCGACTGAGACCGAAGGAGTCTATTCCCCATCTGCATGCTTTCTCATGCCGGGGTGGCATGATGGGAGCCATGACAGCACAGAACGCGGGCAAGCCTGCCAGCCCAGAAGATCTGATCAACGTCGACGATCTGATCGGCAGATATTACGATTCCATCCCAGACCCTTCCATACCCTCCCAGCGGGTGTCTTTCGGCACCTCCGGGCATCGTGGCTCCGCCCTGACCACCTCCTTCAACGAGGCCCACATTGTGGCCATCAGCCAGGCCATAACCGAACAGCGAGCCAAGGATGGAGTCACCGGACCGCTCTATCTGGGCCGCGACACCCACGCCCTCTCCCTGCCTGCCTGGAAGACCGCTATCGAGGTCCTGACAGCCAACGGCGTACGGGTGCGCATTGACGCCAATGATGACTACACTCCCACCCCCACCGTCTCTCAGGCCATCCTGACACACAACCGGGCGGCCGACGGGACCCAGCGCTTCTCCGGCAAGGACCTGGCCGATGGCATCGTGGTCACCCCCTCCCACAACCCGCCCACCGACGGCGGATTCAAGTATGACCCGCCCACAGGCGGCCCGGCTCCGGCTGAAACCACCAATGCCATAGCGCAACGGGCCAACGAGCTCCTGGGCGACTACAGGCAGGTCAAGCGGATCCCCTTTGAAGATGCCATCAAATCCGACCTGGTGGAGCGCTTCGACTACCGGGAACATTACGTGGCCGACCTGGGCAATGTCATCGACTTCGACCTGATCAGATCCTCTGGGGTCCGCCTGGGCATCGATCCGCTGGGCGGGGCCTCGGTCAATTACTGGCCGCTGATCAACGAAAAGTATGGGCTGAACATCGGCGTCGTCAACCCCGAGGTGGATCCGACCTGGCGGTTCATGACCATTGACCACGACGGGAAGATTCGCATGGATCCCAGCTCCCCCTATGCCATGAAGGGCCTGGTGGATCGCCTGAATGCAGGGGCTTGGGACTCCTACGACCTGGTGGGCGGTACCGATCCGGACGCCGACAGGCATGGCATCGTCTGCCCAGGAACAGGGGTCATGAACCCCAACCACTACATCGCCGTCTGCGTGGAATACCTCTTCTCCGGCAACCGTCCCGGATGGCCTAAGAGCGCCGGCATCGGCAAGACCCTGGTCTCCTCCTCCCTGATCGACCGTGTGGCTGTCTCCATAGGCGCCAGGCTGATCGAGGTGCCTGTGGGCTTCAAGTGGTTCGTCGACCCCCTCTTCAAGGGAGAGGTGGCCTTCGGCGGCGAGGAGAGCTCCGGGATGAGCTTCCTGCGTCGGGACGGCCGCGTCTGGACGACCGACAAGGACGGGCTGATCCCCGACCTGCTGGCTGCCGAGATTACAGCCAAGACCGGAAAGAACCCGGCCCAGCTCCACCAGGAGCAGGTGGAGCGCTTCGGCCAAAGCTGGTACAAGCGGGTGGACACCCCGACCACATTGGAGCAGAAGCAGAAGTTCGCCCGGCTGAACGGCGACGATGTAACGGCCTCCACCCTGGCCGGCGAGCCCATCACTGCCAAGCTGACCGAAGCCCCGGGCAACGGGGCCAAAATCGGCGGCATCAAGGTGACCACCCGGAACAACTGGTTCGCCGCCCGCCCCTCCGGCACCGAGAACATCTACAAGGTCTACGCCGAATCCTTTGTTTCCCCCGAGGCCCTGGATCAGGTTCTGGACGACGCCGACCAGGTAGTAGCCAAGGCCCTGGGCTGAGCTGCGGACAAGACCATCGCTGGCACGAGGGTTCTTTGTTTCCCTGTCTAGACTGGAATCATGACCAATGACAAGAATCTGGTCGTCTCGACCGACGGCAGCGCACTGAGCAATCCCAACGGCCCCATGGGCTGGGCCTGGGCCGACCATGAGGGCGGCGACGCGGATGCAGGCGGCGCAAGCAACGGCACCAATCAGATCGGCGAGCTATGCGCCGTGCTGCAGGCGTTGCGCGCCCACCCAGGCGAGCGCCCGCTGGTCATCGAAACCGACTCCCAATACGCCATCAACTGCTCCACCACCTGGGTGCCCGGGTGGAAGAAGAAGGGCTGGAAGAACTCCCAGGGCAAGCCGGTCAAGAACCGTCCTCTGATCGAGGCTATCGATCGGGAGATCCAGGCACGGCCGGGATCAGTCAGGTTTGTCTGGGTCAAGGGCCACGCCGGCGACACCTTCAACGAGAAAGTGGACACGCTGGCCCGCGGCTATGCCACAGCTGCAGGCAAAGGCGATCGGGAAGGCTGTCTGCCCGTTGAGGGCTGGCGATCACTGCTGGCCTCCCCCTACGCCAAGGGCACGCAGGTGCCGTCCACAGTCAAGGAGGAGCTGGACGGAGGACCCCAGGTTCTGGACGATCTTGGCCGCAAGAAGGTTCGCCTGGACCAGAAAGAGCAGAAGGACCTGGCCGAAACCGCCGTCGAATCCGAGGCCGTGGATGCCGAGCAAGCCGAGTCCGTAGCCGCAACATTCTCAGGGTCGCCGGCCGCAGCAGCAGATGAGCGGGACGACGTGCCGTCTAAAGCCATCAATGACACGCCCGCTTCTGACATAGCCGATGATCAAAAAGACAACCCCTCGCCGGCTTTCAACGATACTTCGGACACCGACACGGTTGATCAAGAGACCAAGAATTCCGGCGCTCGAGGGCTGAGAGCCAGCGGCCGGATCCGCATCACGCCTCCTCCCTCTGGCAGCAGCATGTTCACCGGACAGGACCTGCATATAGTCGGCAGCATTGATCTGGACGCCGCCATCGACCCTGACGGCTACGTGAACATCCAGGAGGCCCCATTCCGTCTGCATGCCATCGAAGTCAAGGATTGAGCCGTTCATGGACCGTCAAGGGCCATCGTCTACACTGGAGTGAACCTGAACGAACAAGACCCGCAGATATCAGCCGTTAAGGCATGACGGGCATGAAGGAGCGTCTATGGACAAGACCGAGCAGGACAGACTGAAGAAGGCCGCCGGCATCGAGGCAGCCAAGCTGGTCGAGAACGGCATGACCGCCGGGCTGGGCACCGGATCCACGGTCCGGTTCTTCGTGGATGAGCTGGGACGGCGCGTCAAGGAAGAGGGCCTGGAGTTCACCGGCGTGACCACCTCTCGGCGTACCAAAGAACAGGCTGAAGGCTACGGAATCCGTATCGTCGACATCGACCAGGTGGACCACATCGACGTCACCATCGACGGTGCCGACGAGGTCGACAAGAACTTTAACGGCATCAAGGGCGGCGGCGCAGCCCTGCTCTGGGAGAAAATCGTAGCCACCAACTCTCGAAGGATCATCTGGATCGTGGACGAGTCCAAGGTGGTCGACACCATCGGCCGCTTCCCCCTGCCAGTGGAGGTCATTCCCTTCGGCGAACGCCACGTCCTGGACCGCTTCAAGGAGCGCGGCTACAACCCGGTACTGCGGCTGGACGGCCAGGGACAGCCGGTCCTGACCGACGAGCACAACCACATCATCGACCTGCATCTGGATCGGATCGAGCACCCGCAGGACCTGGCCCAGGACCTGATCACCACCGTGGGCGTCGTGGAACATGGTCTCTTCCTCAACATGGTTGACACAGTCATCGTGGGCGACCCCAACGGGCCCCGGGTCATGACCAACGCCAACAAGTGAAAAATAGACGGATATACACGAAGCCCCCCGTGTCCAATCGATACGGGGGGCTTCGTCGGCCCTAGCGGGCCATAAGCCATAAAGAGCTACTTGCGCTGGTGACGAGTCTTGCGCAGCAGTTTGCGGTGCTTCTTCTTGCTCATCCGCTTGCGGCGCTTCTTGATGACAGAACCCATCCGAGCCTCCGATCCTTAGTTACCTGGAAGTGTCCAACTTGCTTATCGTACACCGCTTGGGGGACGATCAGAGCGGGAAGGCCTTATAGAAAGCCTCCAGCGCTGTCCGCTGACCCTGAGCGCGGAAGACCACCGTGTCGTTCTGCCAGATGACCAGCGCCTTGTGCTCGTCGTCACCATCCGCTTTCTCCAGGTAGGATCCGGTGACCGTGCCGCCGCTGCGAACCTTGCCCGAGGCCAGCTCCTTGCCGGACATGCCTGTGGACTGGCTGTCGTAGAGGGCCTTGGCATCCTCGCTCCTGGACCACTGGGCCAGGTGGAGGGTCACGTCCCCGCCCGACCTGCCGGTGGAGTAGACCAGGCTGTACTCCTCTATAGGCGTACGGGTGCTCCACTCGCTGTCGGAATCAGCCTTGACTCGGGCGAAGCCGCCCACAGTGTCAGGCATGGCCTTGAGCAGCTCCGAGGCCGAATCCGGCAGGGGCGCCGCCGTGGCCTTCGGGCTGGCCTGGGAGGGTCGTGAAGAAGCGGAGGCCTGGGCTTGTGCATCTGGTTGTTGGCTGCGCACCGCCCAGTGCGGCCATACGAAAGCCGACAGGAGCACCAGAACCACTACCGCAGCCAAGGCGATGACCAAGCCTATACGTCGACGGCGTTGCCGGGCATGCGCAGAGGAATCGGGCGAAGAGGACAGGGGTGCAGAAGGATTGTCAGCCATGTCTCCATTCTCTCATGGGCAGGGTGTCGGCACTGCGAAGATGGCGTGAAAGCCCGGGTCCTCGTCCCTGAATCCCGATAGCGTGCAGGTATGGCCAAGACGACGACGCAATACGTATGCACGGAGTGCGGATGGACCGGCGGCAAGTGGTTCGGACGCTGCCCGGAATGCGGCCAGTGGGGAACCATCGAAGAGTTCCACGAAGCCCGCGTGGGTGCAGGAGGGGGCTTGTCCTCCTCAGGAGGCAGCCACACGGCGCCTGCGCCTCCAAAGACCGGCCTGGCCCGGCCCATCACCAGGGTGGGCACGGACCAGGTCAAGCGCATCCCCACAGGATTCGAGGAGTTCGACCGAGTGCTGGGCGGAGGCATCGTACCCGGGTCGGTCATCCTCCTTGCCGGCGAGCCGGGAATAGGCAAGTCCACCCTCCTGCTGGAGACAGCCGGCCGCGTAGCCGGCCGGGGCGGCCAGGGAGGCAAGGTGCTCTACCTGTCGGGCGAGGAGTCCCAGGCCCAGGTGCGAATGCGGGCCAGTCGGGTGGGGGCCCTCAAGGACTCGCTGCTGCTGGCTTCCACGACCGACCTGGCCACGGTGCTGGGGCTGATCGAGCGTGAAAAGCCGGCACTGGCCATCGTGGACTCAGCCCAGACCATCGTCTCCAACCAGGTTGACGGCATCTCCGGAGGCTCCACACAGGTGCGTGAGGTGGCCATCAGCCTGATCGACATGGCCAAATCGCACGACATCCCCATCCTCCTGGTCGGCCACGTGACCAAGGACGGCTCCATCGCCGGACCACGGACCCTGGAGCATCTGGTCGATGTGGTCTGCCAGTTCGAAGGCGACTCCCAGACCGCCCTGCGCCTACTGAGAGCCGTCAAGAACCGGTTCGGCCCCACCGACGAGGTGGGCTGCTTCGACATGGGTGAACAGGGTATCGAGGAGGTCAGCGATCCCACCGGGCTCTTCCTGTCCACGACCGGGCAGGAGGTGGAGGGCACCTGTGTGACCTTTACCTTGGACGGCCACCGCAGTCTGCCCATCGAGATCCAGGCCCTGGTCACTTCCTCGGTTCTGCCCACGCCCAGACGCAACACCAACGGGATCGATGCCAACCGCCTGGCCATGCTGGCCGCGGTGCTCTACCGCCACGGCCGTGTCAATCTGCTGACAAGGGACCTGTATGTGTCCACCATCGCCGGCGGGCTGGCCAAGGAACCCGGATGCGACCTGGCCATCGTGGCCGCCCTGGCCAGTGCAGCCAAGTCCCGGCCCATCCTGCGCACGACCTGTGCCATGGGCGAGATTTCGTTGACAG
Organism: Bifidobacterium mizhiense; assembly: GCF_020884755.1. Taxonomy (GTDB): domain Bacteria; phylum Actinomycetota; class Actinomycetes; order Actinomycetales; family Bifidobacteriaceae; genus Bombiscardovia; species Bombiscardovia mizhiensis. Next base: position 490,911 of record NZ_BPWE01000001.1, read on the forward strand.
GGCAGGTCAGGCCTGTGCCTCAGCTCAACCACCGCCTACAGGAGGCCGCTCGTCTGGGATTTACGCGAGCGCTGGTTCCGCCCGACCGGCATTCAAGAGGTCGCAAGCCCATTCAGGGACTGGAAGTGGTCGAGGTCACCTATCTGGCCGAGGCCCTGGAGGCCCTGGGACTGGTCTGAGCCAGCGGCCGCTGGTCCCCTATCGCACCCTATGGCGCTCACCTGCCGACTCGTTAACCTGCCGGACTAGGATGGAGTCGCCGGAAGACCGACACCCATCATCATCGCGAGGAGCAGATCAGCATGACCATCTTCACCAGGAAAACCATACGCAGGCTGACGGCGGCCGCACTCACGACAGTCACGCTCATGGCCGGCGCGGCCTGTGGCTCCTCATCGGGCAACAGCGGGCAGTCAGCAGACAAGCAAGACATCACCCAGCAGACCATCAAACCCGGCAACCTGACCATTGCCACCGGAGATCCGGCCTACGCCCCATACGTGCAGGACAACAAGCCAGAATCCGGCAAGGGCTACGAGGCGGCCGTGGCCTATGCAGTGGCAGAGAAAATGGGCTTCGACAAGGCACACGTCACTTGGACCCGGACCACCTTTGATGCCGCCATCGCCCCAGGCAGCAAGGACTACGATCTGAACATCCAGCAGTTCTCCATCACCCCGGAGCGCCGTCAGGCTGTGGACTTCACACCCAGCTACTACAACTCCACCCAGTCGCTGGTCGTCAGGAAAAACTCGCCATACGCTTCTGCCACCTCCCTTGCCCAGATCAAGGACGCCAAGATAGGAGCCATGGTCGGCTCCACCTCCTACGAGATGGCCCACAAGCTGGTCAAGCCTGACATCGACACCTTCAATGACGACGTGGCTTCATCCCAGGCCTTGGATGCCAACCAGATCGACGCGCTTGTTGTGGATACTCCTTCAGCCGTGACCATGGTCGATTCCAAGCAGGTCAAGGATGCCAAGATCCTCGGGCAGATCAAGGGATCGCAGGACCCGGAGGGCATGGGCATAGTCCTGCCTAAGGGCTCCAAGCTGACCCCGGCCGCTTCCAAGGCTGTCACCACCCTGAAGAAGGATGGAACCCTGGACAAGCTGCAGAAGCAGTGGCTGCACGTCTACACCTCCCTGCCCACCCTGGGCTGAGAGAAGAAAGGAAACCTTGTCGTTCATGGCCCCCTCGGCACAGGACGCGGTCAGCGATATCCAACGGGAACGGGAACGCTATGGCCGTCGACAGAATCTGCGCTCCGTGGCAATCAGCATCGCCAGCACGCTTGTACTGGCCCTGCTTATTGCCCTAGGGCTGCACGCCTCACCCGGCTGGCCCCGAGTCAAACAGTCGTTTTTCTCCGGCGCCTACTTCGCCCAAGCCTTCCCCAAGGTCCTCCAGGGGCTCTGGCTCAATCTGGAGGTCCTCTTCTTCGCAGTCATCGGCGTGGCACTGCTGGGCACCCTGCTGGCCATGATCCGCACCAGCCGGAACCCACTGCTCTTCCCCCTGCGGGTGCTTGCCCAGGTCTACACCACGATCATGAGAGGCATCCCCATGATCGTGGTTCTCTACCTGATCGGCTTCGGCATTCCCGGGCTGGCCATCTTCAACCGGATTCCGGCAGCCCTGCTGGGCACCGTGGCGATCATCCTCTCCTATTCGGCCTACATCGCCGAGGTGCTTAGGGCCGGCTTCCAGGATGTCGGCCCCTCCCAGAGGGCGTCGGCCCGCTCACTGGGCCTGACTTCGGGGCAGACCATGCGTCTGGTCGTCATTCCCCAGGCCCTGCGCAAGGTGGCACCGGCACTGATGAACGACTTCATCTCCATGCAGAAGGACGTGGGACTGATCTCGGTTCTAGGTGCTGTGGACGCGGTCAGAGCGGCCCAGATCATCGTGGCCACCTCCTACAACTTCACTCCATACGTGGTGGCCTCGGTGCTCTTCATCGCCACCTCGGTCCCCTTCATTCTTCTCAACGACTGGTATTCCAACCGGCTGCGCAAGCGCGAACAGAGCGGAGGCATGGTATGAGCGAACAGGCAGGCGCCGAACAGAACCAGCCGGTGCTCCGTCTGGAGAATGTGCGAAAGACCTACCCTGGTGGCAACAAGGTCCTGCGCGGCATCTCCATGACCATCATGCCCCATGAGACCGTGGCCCTGCTGGGCCCATCCGGGTCGGGCAAGTCCACCTTGATGAAGTGCATCAACCTGCTGGAGACCGTCAACGACGGAAGGATCTGGCTGGGCGGCACCGATATTACCGACCCCCGTATCAACCAGGATGCCTGCCGAGCCAGAATCGGCGTGGTCTTCCAGCAGTTCAACCTCTTCCCCCACATGAACGTCCTAAAAAACGTGACCCTGGGGGCCGTCAAGGTTCATGGCATGCCCAAGGAAGAAGCCAGAGAGCGAGCCCTGGAACTCCTGGACCGGATCGGCATGAGGAAGAAGGCCGGAGCCTACCCCGATCAGCTCTCCGGTGGACAGCAGCAACGGGTGGCCATCGCCCGAGCCCTGATGACCGACCCGGAACTGCTCCTGCTGGATGAGATCACCTCAGCCCTGGACCCCATGCTGGTGGACGAGGTTCTGGCCATGGTATCGGAACTGACCGCTGGTGGCACCACCATCCTCATGGCCACCCACGAGATGAGTTTCGCCCATCATGCGGCCAACCGGGTGGTCCTGCTGCTGGACGGCGTCATCGCCGAGAACGGAACACCGCAAGAGGTCATGGACGAGTCCGAGAATCCGCGCACCAGGGAATTCTTCAGCCACTTCCGAGGACTGTGAGTTCCCAGGTGCCTACAGTCTTCAGTCGGCGGAAAACGCTCTTTCTGCCGCCTGGGTCAGTTCCAGGGTGCGATCGGCATCCAGAGCCAGTTGTCGCCTGAGGGGCTCCTCGCCCGCATACCGCTTCTGACCGCGCAGATGGCTGAGGAACTCCACGCGGACCCAGTGGCCGTACAGATCCACCCAATCCTGCCGTACAGCGTTGGCCTCCAGGATTCTTGGCACCTGTTCTCCTGGGGCTAGGAAGGTCTCCTTGGTGCCAATGGAGATGGCGGCAGGCATTCGCCAGGGCGAACCCTGAGCCAGCCGACCCTCTCGTCCCTCCGGCGTCGCCATAGGATCCGTAGGCAGACCCAGGTCGACCAGCCAGCCCGCATAGACCCCGTCTGCGGGCATCATCCCCTGACTGTCGGGTGCTAGATTGGCAGTCGGGAATCCCAAGCGGCGGCCCCGCTGCTCCCCATGGACCACGATGCCTTGAACCATGTGTGGCCGGCCCAGAATATCCAGGGCCGTATCCACATCGCCATCCAGGATCAGCTGCCGAAGATGAGAGCTGCTCCAGGCCCTTACCCGACGTCGCGCCAGGCCGTCAGCGTCAGGCAGGGTGCAGTCACCCGGACCCTGGTCATCCACGACTTCCAAGTTGAACAGTCCTGTATCTGCCAGATCACCAATGGCCTTGATATCGCCGACCCGCCCTGCGCCCATCTGCGCGTCGCGGCCCAGGACCAACGTCCGCATGGCCAACTGTTCGGTAAGCTGCTTGAGGAAGAACCGATAGGACTTGGCTGCAAAGGCCAGCGTGTATCGCACCACCACAACCTGCTCCAGCCCCAGTTGGGCCATGAGCCGCAGGCGCTCCTCCAGCCGCATGATCTGATCAGGGTCATGGCGAATCAGATCCAGGGACGGTTCAGTCATGTCATGGCTGTCAGCATAGCTGTGGACCAGTTTGGGACTGGGGTCGAAGACCATGGCCATGGACCGATCCCGACCCTTGGCCGCGAGCTCGACCACCCGGCGCAGGAGGGCCTGATGACCCCGATGCATGCCATCAAAGACACCGATGGTGACCACGCTGGACCGGGCCCCCAAGGTTCCCGGCCACCTGACAATGCCCGACTCATCCGGGCTGACATGGCTGACCTTCATCCGCTTCCCATCACTTAGTCATGGCGGCCCCCGAACCCGGGCGCCGAAAATTCCTTAAGCACTGTATGCCTACCGTCGCACCCTGGCAAGACCCTAGGGCCAAACCCGAGCCTGCCCGCTCAGGCCTCTGTATGGAAGACCACATCCGGCTTGGCCCCGCCCCGTGAACTGGGCACTAGGATGGCAGCCAGACGTTGCCTGCCAGCAGGTCCGGCCAGGGCGGCCGTGGGCCCGGCGACAGGCAGATCCAAGAATCCACCATTGGCCACTCTGGCGGCCTGATCGGTATCCAGGCTCAGGACGGGCATGCTCATACGTGCCGCCTGTGCCAAACTCAGCGAATCATCCAAGATCGCCTGTCGGTCACGGTCCAGAACCATACGACTGCGGACAGCCGTCTGACCTTGCCGGTTCCGGTAGGTGTGAGGGGCCACATGACCGCCCAGTACCCTGGATGTCAGGTCGGAATCCTCCAGGTCGAATGGACCCACACGAATCCTTCTTAGGGCAGTCAGGTGGCCGCCCAGATCCAGTCGCTCGCCCAGATCGCGAGCCAGGGCTCGGATGTAGGTGCCGCTGGAGCAGGTCACTTCCACATCCGCATCGACCACCCTGGTGCCCTGGTCGGGCAGGTCCACACGGCGCAAGTCCAGCAGACGGAAGGATGCAATCCGAATGCGGCGGGGTTCCAGCTTGACCTCCTGGCCTGCCCGAGCCAGGTCATAGGCCCGCCTGCCCTTGACCTTAATGGCGGAGAAGGCATCGGGCACTTGGTCGATCCAGCCGGTGAAGCAGCGATCAATCAGATCCTGCAGACCCTGAGCTGTCAGCTCGTCCACCCTCTGCGCAGCTCCAGGACGCACCGGCAACAAATCCCCGTCCGCATCATCCGTGGTGGTGCCCAGCCCCAGACGCATGGTGGCCCGGTAGGTTTTGTCATGACCGACGATGACAGTCAGCAAGCGCGTGGCCTGACCGAATCCAATAACCAACAGGCCGGTGGCCATGGGATCCAGGGTCCCGGCGTGGCCTACGCGGCGCATGCCGAGGCTGGACCGGACGGCTGCCACCACGTCATGGCTGGTCACACCGCTCGGCTTGTCAACGAGGATGATGCCCGAGGTCGGTTCACCATGACTGGAATCCATCAGGCCCGACGGCTCAGCGGTCGGCTTCATCCGCATCCTCAGCTGCAGACTCATTAGGAGCAGAGTCCGAACCATCGGCCTCTTCCTTGTCGTCATGGCGGTATGGATCGGGGTCGCCAGCATAGCTGGCATTGACCCGGGCCTTGGCCATGGCCTCGTCCCGGTGACGGGCTGCAGTCAGCACATCCTCGATCTCGGTCGCCTCGGCAGGCACCTCATCATAGATGAAGCGCAGCGTAGGTGTCAGCCGCAGACCAGCCCGGGCACCGACCAGGGTACGCAGCCGACCGGAGGCCTGCCGCAGGGCTTGCTGGGCGCGTTTGCGTTCCCCAGCCTCATGACCGGACCTACCCAGCTGGGTCCAGTAGATTTTGGCTATCTGCAGGTCGTTGGTGACCCGAACCTCAGTGACGGTGACCCCTGCCAGGCGCTTGTCGTGCATCTGGGACTCCAGCGCAGAAGCCACGACCCGTTGTATCAGGGCCGCTATGCGTACAGCGCGGGGATTTCCAGCCATCATGATTCCTTTCTCGAACCGTCTATGACCAATCGTCGCATTCATGGACATCCGCCCCGGCCAGGGAGTACCCAGACCGGGGCGGATCGCCACAGATCCTCCGACATGTAGTCGGAAGGTCGACAGGCTCTACTTGCGCTCCACTTCCTGCATCTCGTAGGTCTCGATGATGTCGCCCACCTCGATGTCGTTGAAGGAGCCCAGGTTGATACCAGCCTCGTAGCCCTCGGACACCTCGTTGACATCGTCCTTGAACCGGCGCAGGGAGGAGATCTCCAGGTCGTTGATGGTGACCACCCCGTTGCGGGCGATGCGAGCCTTGGTGCCCCGCTTGACGGTGCCGTCCTGAACCATGACACCCGCGATGTTGCCGAACTTGGAGGAACGGAAGATCTCGCGGATCTCGGAGTGGGAGGTGGTGACCTCCTCGTACTCCGGCTTGAGCATGCCCTTGAGCGCAGCCTCGATGTCCTCGATGGCGTTGTAGATGACCGAGTAGTACTTGATCTCCACACCCTCGCGGTCGGCCAGATCCTGGACCTGCCGGTTGGGCCTGACGTTGAAGCCGATGATAACGGCCTTGTCGACCGTGGCCAGGTTGACATCGTTCTGGGTAATGGCGCCCACGCCCCGGTGGATGACCTGGATCCCGACCTCGTCGGAGACCTCGATCTTCATCAGGGAGTCCTCCAGGGCCTCGACCGAGCCGGAGGAATCGCCCTTGATGACGATGTTGAGCATGTCCACCTCGGACTTGGCGAACTGCTCCTTCAGGCTCTCCAGAGAGACCACCTTGCGGCGCTTGGCCAGCTGAGCGGCACGGGCAGAGGCCTCGCGCTTCTCGGCGATCTGTCGAGCGGTACGATCGTCGGGCGCAACCAGGAAGAGGTCGCCGGCAGTGGGCACCGAGGTAAGCCCCAGCACCTGGACAGGTGTGGAAGGACCGGCGGCATCCATCTGCCGACCGTTCTCGTCGAGCATGGCGCGCACACGGCCGTAGGCCGATCCAGCCACGATGGCATCGCCCACGTGCAGGGTCCCCTGCTGGACCAGCACGGTGGCTACTGCTCCACGGCCCTTGTCCAGACGGGCCTCGACCGTGGCGCCTCGAGCGTCCATGTCGGGGTTGGCCCGAAGGTCAAGGTCAGCGTCGGCAGTCAACAGGACGGCCTCCAGGAGCTTGTCCACGTTGGTGCCCAGCTTGGCGGAGATGTCGACGAACATGGTGTCGCCGCCGTACTCTTCGGATACCAGACCGAACTCGGTCAACTGACCGCGCACCTTCTGGGGATTGGCTCCCTCGACATCGATCTTGTTGACAGCCACCACGATGGGTACATGAGCAGCCTGGGCGTGATTGATGGCCTCAACGGTCTGAGGCATGACGCCGTCGTCTGCGGCCACCACCAGGATGGCCACATCGGTCAGCTCAGCACCACGGGCACGCATAGCCGTAAAGGCCTCGTGGCCAGGGGTATCCAGGAAGGTGATCTTGCGATCCTCCCCGTCCAGGGTGACCGTGGCCTGGTAGGCACCGATACGCTGGGTGATGCCACCGGCCTCCTGGGTGGTCGTATTGGTCTTGCGGATGGTGTCCAGCAGACGGGTCTTGCCGTGGTCGACGTGGCCCATGACCGTAACTACCGGAGGCCTGGGCTGCAGGTTCGCGTCATCCTGGCCCTCACGTTCTTCGTCCAGGTTGATGTCGAACTGCTGAAGAAGCTCCTTGTCCTCCTCCTCGGCTGAAACGATGCGGATCTTCCATCCGATCTCGTCGCCCAGGATTTGGAAGGTGGCCTCATCCAGGGACTGGGTGGCCGTGGCCATCTCGCCAAGGTGGAAGAGCACCGTAACCAGGGCGGCGGGATTGACGTTGATCTTGTCGGCCAGATCGGCCAGGGTGGCGCCCTGACGCAACTGGACAGTACGACCGTTGCCTGCAGGGATGCGCACGCCGCCGATGACGGGTGCCTTCATCTCCTGGAATTCATGCCTCTTGGCCATCCGATTCTTGCGGGCCTTGGAGGACTTGCCTCCCTGGCGACCGAAGGCTCCAGCAGCGCCGCCACGACCGCGACCGCCACGGCCTGAACCGCCGCGGAAACCGCCTGAGGGTGCCGATGAAGCGCCACCGAAACGGCCGCCGCCCTGATGCGTCTGCTGACCGGGACGGCTATGGCCCCACTGCCCTGGACGGGCGCCCTGCCCGGAACGGCCACCACGACCGTTGCGGAACCCGCCCCGGCCCCTGCGGGAGTCGTTGACGGTGGGCCTGGCCATGGGGTGTGGCCTGGGGATGTCTGAAGGCATAGGGGCCTTCATCCCCTGCTTGCGGCTGAAAGGATTGTTGCCTGGACGAGGCGTGGACGCTCCCGGCCGTGCGCCATGACGCGCTGCTGCAGCGTTGGATCCGCCGGGGCGACCATTGTTGCGCGACCCCTGAGGGCCGGGCCTACCCATGGCTGAAGGCTTGGGCCCACGGGACTGATTGCGCTGCCCATGCTCATTGCGGTTGCCCTGAGGGGCACCGGGCTTGGGGAAGTGACCACCGGGACGCTGCTGACCCCGTGGGGCGTCGCCACCCGCCGAGGGCCGACGGTCCTGTCCGGGCTTGGGCGCAGACATGGATTTCTGAGTGCCACCGGACTGCGGGCGGCCATGCTGACCCTGGCTGCTTCCATGATTGGGACTGCCGGGACGTGCATTTCGTGCAGCGGCCTGACCGGCGTCACCCTGTCCCTTCTGAGGGAAAGCGTTCTTGAGTCGACGAACCACTGGGGCCTCAACAGTAGAGGATGCGGACTTGACGAACTCGCCCATGTCCTTCAATTTCGCCAGAACAGTCTTGCTGTCTACGCCAAATTCCTTGGCCAGCTCATACACGCGTGCTTTGGGCACTTACTTTCTCCTTACCGGACCGCGCATATGACCGGCGCGATCACTCTTTGATGACGGCGAACATATCCTGTCTCATCGTGCGACCATGATCGTGTTACCTCGTCTCTGTGCCGGGGCCGACGGCATGAACCACCGGACTCGGGATACCGGATCCAGCATACTCGCGTCGTCGGATGTTTGCTCTCAGGCGTCTTCACCAGCAGCCGAAGTCGATTGCGCCTGCAGCTCACGCAATTTTTGCTGGTGGGCCTCCTCGGACTCGATGCCGATCTTCCAGCCGGTCAACTTGGCGGCCAGACGGGCGTTCTGGCCCTCTTTGCCGATGGCCAGGGAGAGCTGGGCGTCCTTGATAAAGGCAATGGCCGTGCGGTTGGACTCGCTGACGATCTGCACCTGGCGGACCACGGCCGGGGACAGGGCCGCCGCTACGAATTCAGCAGGATCCTTGGACCAGTCCACAATGTCGATCTTCTCGGGTCCCAGATTCTCCATGACGGCACGGACGCGAGCGCCAGCCGGACCGATCAGCGCACCCTTGGGATTGACCCCCTTGGTGTTGGCACGGACCGCGATCTTGGTCCTGGCCCCGGCCTCACGAGCGATGGCCATGATGGAGACTGCGCCGGAGACCAGCTCAGGCACCTCCCGCTCAAAGAGGCGACGGACCAGCTCCGGGTGGGAACGCGACACGATGATTTCCGGCCCCTTGAGCCCACGGGAGACATTGACCACGTAGACGCGAATCCGCTGGCCGTGCCGGTAATGCTCTCCAGGCACCTGCTCGCGGCGGGGCAGAATGGCTTCGACATTGTCTACGGCCACATGCACATTGCCTGGATCGCTGGCATCCTGCTGCACGACTCCGGTGATCAGATGGCCCTTCTGACCCGAGAAAGCTCCGAAGACACGCTCGTCATCAGCCTGGCGGAAGAGCTGGCGGATGACCTGGCGGGCCGTGGAGGCCGCCAACCGATCGAAGTCCTTCGGTGTGTCGTCATATTCCTCGCCCAGGTCATGTCCCGGTTCAGGCTCTTCTGGCGTGGGCTCCCGAGCGATTTCGTCCTGTGCCCAAATGGTAAAAGTCCCCGCACGTTCGTCCAGCTCCACCCGTGCGTGCTTGGCTGCGTGAGGCGACTTCTGGTAGGCCAGAAGAAGGGCCTCGCTCAATGCTTGATCCAAGGTCTCGGCATCAATCCCTTGTTCGTGTGCCAGCTGATGAATTTCAGCCAGGTCCAGTTCCATGTCAAGACCTCCTATGAAGTTATTCAGACTGCGCTTCTTTTAGTCTGCAATGCCTACTATTCTAGCCTTTCATGCAGACACAGCCGGTTCCTGAATACCACGGGTGGGCGAGTCGTCGGCCAGCGATCCTGGCACGACGGATGAGAGCCGGTATCGGCGTGCTTCTGCTGGCCGTCACCATTTCAGGATGCGCATCCTCAGCGGTGCATGTCAGTCAGCACGACCCCGACAATCTCCGCCCCACAGCCTGCGAGCAGGCGTGGACGCAAGCCAGGCAGTCGGAGCGGGTTCAGCAGGATCAGGCAGACAGCCGGGCCCAGGCCTGGGTCCAAGCGGCCCGCGAGTGCCCTGCTCGCCTGGACGAAGCTACGGTACACGCAGCCCAGGCTTTGACGGCCTCCCAGGACGACGCACAGGTAAATCGCCAAAAGGCTACGCTCAGGCTGGTCCAGGCTGCACAGCGGTTGGATCCGCTGGCCAAGGCGCTGCCCACCGAATTAGCCGATCAAGCCATCACCGGCGAAGACCGTTCCGGATTCGAACTCTCGGTCCTTGCGGCCCGCAAGACGGATGCTGCATGGATGCTGACCTTAGCCGATGCACACACTACTGCGGCGCAGATTCTGGTCGGTCACACCAAGCACGATCCCCGGCAGGGGGTCTATCCCACCACTGATCTGCTGGCGCACCCTGACGAGTGCACCGATCCCGCCAACGGAATACAGGCCCCCACTCCTGCCCTGATCGAGATGGATACGGCCCGGACCCTTCTGGCCGTGGGGAGAAAACTGAACGGATCCTCAGGCACGATACGAACTGATGTCAACCAGAACGCGAAAAGCCGCCAGGAGGCCACATTTGCCCTGGTTGACATGATCGTAGCCCACTTGTCCATGGCCATGAACCTTGGCTACCCGACCACTTCGTCAACCCTGCTGCAGACACCAAAGCGCTGACTTCCAAGACGGATCAGCCGCCCGCAGGCCGCTCTGATCGCACCCTCAGGTTTCCTCATCCGCATATACGAACAAGCCCTGCCAATGCGTGCTCAAGACCTGATCAAACATGAAGATCAATCGCCAAGCACAATAGATTAACCATCACTTACCGTAGATTTCACGAAACTTTGCGGGTGGCGTTAAAGGTTCAGGCAGTGATACTATAGAACGTGTTCCACAGGAGCATTCCATAGGAACGCGGGGGGTATGAACCCGTGCAATGCAGGAGGCGACCGGGTGCTGGCCATCGCATCGCCTTCTGCATTGGGCGGTCTTTTTTCATTTGCTCAACTCGAAGCTCAGAGCCGTGTCGGGCTGCTTGTGGTATTACGCGAACATACGACTCGACCGGCAAACCGACAGCCTTTATACGGATGCAGCCCTCCTTGTTCAATCTGCTGACAGAACCAGACGCCCGTTCCGGGAAGCCTTACCCTCGCCCACACCTAGGCAACCGGTGAATTCCCGACCATCGGAGGAAGTGATGGTTACTGCGTTTCCTGAGCGTTCCGCCTGGAAGACAAGGCTGCTTCCATCTTCCTCGGTTACCGTCGCACTGGCTCTTCCATCGTGAGCCAGGAAGACTGAGACCGTAGAATCGGTTCCATAGGCATATTCTGTTGAGTCCTGTCCCGGGCGAGTGACCAAAACAGTGCCATCACGCACCCAGAGCGGAACCGTGTCGAAGCCATGCTTTTCGTGCATCCACTGGCCGGACTGTCGGCAGTCCACCTGCCGGCCTGTGAACCAATCCGTCCATACCCCCTGGGGCAGGTAGTATTCCACATCACCCGTGTAGGAAAAAACCGGCGCCACCAAAAGCGATGGTCCCAGCATGTACTGGCGGTCGCAATCCAGTGCCGTTCTGTCGTCAGGAAACTCCATGAACATGGAACGCATGACCGGGATCCCCCGCTCATGTGCACCAAGTCCGACCTGGTAGAGGTAGGGCATCATGGATATCTTCAACCTGGTGAACTTTCGCAGCACACTCACTGCGGTCTGCTCAGGAGGATTGACCACTCCCCTGCGCTGATCCTCCTCATCGAAGAGCCAGGGAACCCGGTAGACAGTGGAGCCATGCAGCCTGGAGTGAGAGGAGAGCAGACCGAATGCTATCCAGCGTTTGTAAACGGCAGGGTCGGGTCTTGCTCCCTCAAAACCGCCGATATCGTGGCTCCAGAAACCAAAACCGGAACTTACCAACGACAGGCCAGCCCGCAAGGTCTGCGCCATGCCGTTGAAGGTGGACTCGCAGTCACCGCCCCAGTGAACAGGTTGCTGCTGGCCTCCCACCGTGGCAGATCGGGCATACAGGCAAGCCTGCCCTTTTCCGTAGACCTCTTCGATGGCCTTGAAGACGGTCTGATTGTACAGTTGCGTATACCAGTTATGCATGCTCGCGGGATCCGAACCGTCGAACCAGACCACATCGGCAGGGATGCGCTCGCCGAAATCGGTCTTGATGGCATCTACGCCCTGCTTGAGAAGATGCTTGACGTTCTCTTTGAACCACTTGCATGCGTCTGGATTAGTGAAATCCACCAACCCCATGCCAGCCTGCCAAAGATCGGTCTGCCATATGTCTCCATTGGGCTTGCGAACCAAGTAGCCCTTGTCTGCAGCCTGGTCAAAGAGGACACTTTCCTGCCCGATATATGGATTGATCCAGGCGCACACGTGCAGCCCCTTCTCCCGGTGGAGGCGCCCCAGGGTCCCCTCTATGTCAGGGAAGAAGCGTCGATCCCATTGGAAGTCTGTCCAGTGGAATTCCCTCATCCAATAGCAGTCGTAGTGAAAGACGCTCAGGGGAATATGCCGTTGAGCCATGCCATCGATCATGGAGGTCACGGTCTCCTCGTCATATTTCGTGGTGAAGGATGTGGTCAGCCAGAGCCCATACGACCAGGCGGGGACCTTGGCCGGACGACCCACCAATGCCGTGTATCGCTCCAGGATTCGTTCAGGGTTCGGACCGGCGATCAGATAGAAATCCAGAACTTCCCCGGGCACACTGAACTGCACGGTCTCCGTGTTTTCTGTGGCCACTTCGAAGGAGACATGCCCGCGGTTGTTGACCAGTACACCGTAGCCCTTGCTGGTCATATAGAAGGGAATGTCCTTATACCCTTGTTCGCTGGCTGTGCCGCCATCTTCGTTCCAGATGTCTATGCTCTGCCCGTTCTTCAGATAGGGGCCAAATCTTTCGCCGAAGCCGTAGACCCTCTCCCCGACTGTCAGCCCAAGTTGCATGGCAGTGAAGACCGGAGACTCATCATAAGCTCTGGCCGTGGGCGCGACGCCGAACTCACCCACCGGTTGCGTACTTACGGCGGCGTCGGGAGCCAGAGCGAACCTTGCCAAAGACTTGCCCCTGGCATGGGTGAGTTCCTTGCCCTCGCAGGCAAAGGCCATGTCGAAAACAGGACCCTTGGTCATGGTCAGGCTCAGATTGCCCGAGGTCAGAGTCACCGAAGCCCCATCCTCTCCGACCTCGCCGTCGCCAGCGCCTTGAGCGGTAGCCTTGACGAATCCGGAATCAGGATCCTGCTCGTGCACAGGGAAGCCCGGACAGGTCCTGGTCCCCTTCCAATGGGTTGCCTGCACCCGGATGACCCCTTCAGCCGGCGAGGTGGCATGGATCCGGAAGGTCGGCAGGTTCAGAGTGTCGGCCCTGCCGGTCACGACCCTGGTCGTAGCCAGGACATCGATGCTCCTCCCATCAGGTCCTACCGATAATTCATAGGGAGAACGTGCGTAGAGAGCCTCGACGCCGGGCCGGGTCAGCCAATATCCATTGGTGAACTTCATGTTATTTCACAGCTCCTGTAGTAATGCCCTTGGAAAGGGTTCTTTGGAAGATCAGATAGAAGATCAGCGTAGGTACGATGCTGATCAGCGAGGCCGCAGCCGTGGTGGTCACATCCATCAACCTGTCTCCGGTCAGCGACGCGATAGCAATGGGCACCGTCTGCTTGGAATTATCGATCAGGAAGGCCATGGGAATCATGTACTCATTCCAGGTCCAGATGAAGAAGAAGACCAGCATGACGCTCAGCGTGGGCTTGGAGATGGGGAAGACAATGTCTTTGAGAATCCTCCACCGGCTGGCCCCGTCGATTGTGGCAGCTTCCAAAATGGCCTTGGGGAAGGTTCCGTAGACGCTGGAGAGAAGATAGGTGCCGAACGCGCTCTGAATGACTGTGAATATGATGACGATCGACCATTGTGAGTTGTATAGGCCCATGGCCTTGAACATGATATAGAGCGGATAGAGCAGAGCTTCCTGCGGCATCATGTTGGCCAGCATAATCAGCAGGACGATCCAGCGCCTGCCCTTGACGCGGCCGATGCCCAGAGCGAAGGAGTTGAGCACCGACAGCCCGACAGCCAGAAATGACACCAGTGCACAAATCCATACGCTGTTCCAGACTTTCTGGGGGAATCGAACTCTGGTCCAGAATTTCACCAGTCCAACGGCGCTGAATTCGTGCGGCCAGGAAAGAGGACCTGAGGCGTTGTAGTCCGCCGTGGTTTTGAAGGCGTTCAGCAGAAGAACAAAAAACGGAAAGAGCATGATCAGTCCGCCGACGATCAGCAAGGCCAGAATCAGCCAATCTCCTGTCGTCCGATTCTTCCGTGCCTTGGGAATCTTGCTTACAGCTGTCATGATGTTACTCCTCGTCCTCTTGCTCGACCCGCTGCTGGACGTTGGTGAAAACGACAGAGATCACGATGATCACGATGGTCAGAGCCGTGGATATGGCGGCGCCATAGCCGACCTGTTGAGATTGGAAGAACTGCGTGTACGAATAGTATGAGGGCACGATGGTGCTGTCGCCCGGCCCTCCCTTGGTCAGCATGTACACCGGAGCGAAAACCTTCAAGGCTGCAATGGTGCAGGTCAGGGCTACCACGAAGATTTCCGGCTTGATTGCCGGCAGGGTAATGACTTTGAACCGTTGCCACCAATTGGCCCCGTCCAGACTCGCCGCTTCGTAGAGCTCAGGATCGACACGCTGCAGACCGGACATGAATATGACCAGGGGATAACCCAGCTGGATCCAAATCATGATGATCATCAGGAATATCAAGGCGGTATCGGGCGATCCCAGCCAGTTATGCTGAAAACGTCCCAGTCCCAGCCCTTTGAGTATGGCATTGAGAGCGCCGTTTTCGGGTCGGAAGATCCAGCCCATGACCAGAGCCGCCACCGAGATAGGCAGAAGCTGAGGGAAGTAGTAAACAGCGCGCATGGTTGAAGCGGTCTTGGCTCCGAACCGTTTTTGGACCACATCGAAGACCAGCGAGGCCAGAATCAGGCCGATCAGAATGGGGATAACGACCATGGCCACGATCATCCAGATGGAGTTGCGGAAAGAAGCCCAGAATGTAGCATCCCTGATCAGCCGCGACCAGTTGTCAATCCCGATCCACCGCGGAGGCCGTATCCCGCGGTAGTTGGTAAAGCTTAAATAAATGTTCCAGATTGCCGGCACGATGATGATCCATAAAAGAACCAACAACCCCGGTATCAGATACCACCAGAATCGATTTGAGGGATTGCCCGGTATCCTGGACATCCCGCGTTCCTCATCGGTCTTGGCAGCGACCGGTGCAGGATTTGCACTTCGAGATCCCATTGTTCGTTTCTCCTCAGCCTGAAAATGTGTCTATCAGGGCCCGCTGCAGATGGCAGCGGGATGGAAGCCGGCGAGGCCGTATCAAGAGCGCACCCGCCGGCCTATGGTTTGACTACTTTTTCAGCCCCGATGTCTCGACGCCTTTGTCATATTTGCCCTGAAGCTCCGTCAGCACGGCCTTGGTGTCCTTGGTCCCGTTGACCAATTCCTGTAGACCCGCGTTGAGCTCGTCATAGAAGGTTGAGGTAGGCCAGTCCGGATAGTAGCCCAGACGATCATCCTTGATGACCTGGTTGAAACCGGCGATCAGCTCCTTGCTCTTGGGATCGCTTATCTGTGCAGGATCTGCTGCAATGGGCAATCCGCCGGAGTTGCCCATCAGGTTCTGATTCTCTTTGCTCAGCGTTATGTCGATAAACTTCGCTGCAGCGTCCTTTTTCTTGGAACGCTCGGGAATCACCCAGATGTTGCCCGATCCACCGGGGATCTTCTTGGTTTCAGGGAAGAGGCCGACCTCCCAATTGACATTGGGAATATCGCTTTGGAAACGTCCGAACCACCAAGAACCCGAGAACAGCATGGGATAGGTCCCCTTCATGAAGTTCTGTCCTGCATCCTCGGCTTTGAGACCCGTCGAGTCCTTGCTGATGTAACCCTTGTTGACCCAGTCCTTGATCGTGTCAGTCGCATAGGTCATGGCCGGGCCTTGCCAGTCCACCTTCCCGTCGTAGCGCTGATAGGCGTCGATCAAGCGCTGGTCGGCTTTTTGCAGGACCAACTGCCACCAGAGATGTTGGAGCGGGTATTCAGCCACGCCCTCGGACAAGGCTGTGACGCCGTTGTCCTTGAACTTTTGCATGGCCTGCTCCAATTCGGGCATGGTCTTCGGTATGGCGATGCCATACTTGTCGAACATGTCCTTGTTGTAGTACATCATCACCTCCTCGCCATAGGTGGTGATGCCGTACCAGTCGCCGGATCCCATGACGCCCTTCTCGTCATACCGGCCCGGGACCGCCAAGGATCCAGTGATCTTCTTGTTCCACTGGTATTTCTTGACATAGTCATTGAGGTTGGACAGCAGACCCTGGCTTGAGAGCAGGCCCGCAGTGGCGTTGCCTTTGTTGTATTCCATCACATCTGGGGCGTCATCAGAGTTGAGGATCTGGCTGGCGTTTTGTCTGATTTGCTCGAAGGTCTTCTTCTCGAAGTTGACCTTGATACCGGTCTTCTTCTGAAAATCAGCAATGGCCTGCTTCCAGGCCTTGCCCTGGGCGCCGTTATCCTCCTCGTAATACCAGATCTTGATGGAATCAGGATGCTCCTCTTGGGCGCTGTCACTGCCGCCGCATCCGGATAAGGCCATGATGCCCGCCAGACTTGCCACAGCCGTAACAGCTGCCATGATTCTCCGGGGAAACTTCATCGCTCCTCTTTTCCTAGCTTCATCGCTTGACGATTCTCCTTATTGGACAACCATTTGTTAATTTAATGATTTGACTATAATTGACATAGTATTTCGATGTTTTTCGATAACCTATGACGCTACATGAAACCCGGTTTTATCCCCTGTGCGACGGTGCACAGAACATCAGTTTAAGGTTCTCAGCTATGTAGCCGGACCGGCCCAACAGATCCCCTGCGTTTGTAGTCGGAACGGATCAGCTCCACTGTTCCCGGTTTTTCCCCAACGCTTTCCAAACACTCCATCAACATATCCACCCCGCGAGAGCATGTTTCATGAGGTCTCATGGGAATCTCATCAAGAGGACGTTCCAGAACGGAGGCATTGCCGAAAGTACTTAATGCCAGCATGGAAACATCCTTTGGAATCGAAAGTCCACGTCTTGACAGCGCAACAATGACGTTGTTCATGTGACTGATGCTGGTCTGAGCCATGATCGCCGTGATCTCAGGGTCCAGCCGAAAAGCCTGATCAATCAACTGACTGACATGCCTGGCATCGTCGCCGGTGGAATACAGGAAAGTCGTCTTTATCCCCAGCACCTGGGCTCTGTCGATGGCAGCTTTTTTGGTTCGAACCAGGAAGTTGGAACCTTGCTCATAGGACTGGCTGTTGGATCCGACCATGAGCATATGCCGATGACCCATTCGATAGAACTCATCGACAGCTCGTCGGCCCATGGCATGAAAATCCACGTCAACGGAAATCAAATTGGACGGATCTCTGGCATATCCAATGGAGACATAGGGCACCAAGGAGGTATGTGCCTGGGCCACACGTGGATCCTCCATGGTCACATCCAAGAGGAGGACGCCATCAATCATGCCGCTGTATGACATTCGAAGGAGTTCGTCCGTATCGTTCTCATCCATCAGAAGCACCACGTTGTAGTGGTAGTGTCTGGCCCTGGCCACCACGGCGAAGAAAAAGGTGGCATAGTTCGAATAGTCGGTATAGGGATGCATGGGTGAGCTCAGCACGATCAGGTGGGTCCTGCGGTCCCTGCGGAGTATGGCGGCTCCGGAACCGGGGTGGTAATCCAATTGCTGGACTGCCTTGAGAACCCTGATCTTCGTTGTATCGCTTACAGGCCGCTTGCCCGAGAATACATAAGAAACGGTACTTATGGAAACTCCCGCCAGAGCAGCCACATCCTTGATACCGGCCAAAGAACCTCCTTCAGCAGGAAAACATGAGCCCCTTTATCTTAAGGTTTAGTCTTGCACACCAAGGCTCATGCACATACCCTCACCAGACAGTATATGAAAAAAGGCCCCGACCGTCGGGCCGGGACCAATGGGGGCGGTTGAGGCGAGATTCGAACTCGCGGAGGGAGTTGCCCTCACACGCTTTCGAGGCGTGCTCCTTAGACCGCTCGGACACTCAACCATGGTCGTTGCCCGACACTGCCGAACAACAACTTTTCTATTATGCCACAGAGTCCCTACCTGGCAAGCGGCGTGGCGCAGTTAACAGTTACCATGAACAGTCAGAGAGTCATAGTGTACGGCGAGCCCGGATGGCCTGCGCCCGTTCAGCCAGCTGGTCATCAGGTGGGTAGGCCACATGCTCCAGGGTCAGGCCCCGGGCATCTATGGGACCGGTGGAACCTTCGCGCAGTGGGTGGGCTACCTTGTCGGCAAACCATTGCACGGACCGGCGTCCCAGGCCCACCTGAATGCAGGCTGCGACCAGTGAGCGGACCATATTATGGGCAAATGCATCAGCTACGATCCGAAAAACGGTCAGCCCGGATTCCATGAAAGCCGGAAGGTATCCGACGGCGCTCTGATCCGGAGCAGTACCGAACAGATTCGCAGTCGTAACCAGATCCCAGTGTGCGGCCAGGATCTTGCGGATGGTCGTGCCGCCGGGGTTTGGCCTGGCGAAAGACCCAAAGTCATGCAGCCCGATGCACTCCGCTGCAGCCTCGTTCATAGCTCGCAGATCCAGGCTTCCCTCCAGATTCAGCACAAAGCCTCGCATGCGAGGATCCCCTGGCTGGCCTCCCTGGCTGACCCGATACAGATAGGTGCGTTCCAGGGCAGAAAAACGGGCATCGAAACCCGCTGGGGCCAATCTGAGACCGAGCAGGACGATGTCAGCAGGCAGCAGGTGCCGGAGGCGGCGTTCCAGGGCCTCAACACCATCGACCTCCATATGGCCCCTGCAGGAATCGAGCACAATATCGGGAATGTCCAGGTGAGCAACCTGGTGGGAAGCGTGAACCCCGGTGTCGGTCCTGCCAGCCACGATCAGTCTTGGTTCCCAGACGTCGTGGTTATGAGGAACTCCGCCTTGTGAGCCGCGGGCTCCGGTGATCAGAGACAGGGCCTGCTCGATGCAACCTTGGACCGTGCGAAGCCCTGGCTGCCGGGCCCAACCATGGAAGCCACCGCCGTCGTAGGCCAGATCCATGCGCAGCCTGACAAGGGACATCTTCCCCTCCTGACCTTCCATCAAGACCTCCCTGGCAGCAATGACAAACGGGGCCGGAGAGCCATGCTCCCCGACCCCGTCATCGAATGCAATAACCGATTACTCGGCAGACTTCTCGGCATCCTCAGCCACGTCGGCATCTTCCTCAGCCTGGGCTTCGGCCTGATCCGCCTTGTCGGCGGTCTGTTCCAGATCCTCAGCGGCCTGGTCAGCCTGGGCCACGTCCTGATCGGACTCATTGGCCTCGACAGCCTGGTCGACGGCATCCTTGGCAGCGCCTTCGGCGACAGCGGCATCGGTGGCTGCTGCCACCTCGGCATTTTCGTCCTTGGCGGCCACCTTGGCTGCGGACTCAGCCTCCTTGACCACGGCCTTCTTGGCCGACAGGGGCTCGGTGACCAGCTCGATCACGGCCTGTGGGGAGTTGTCTCCACGGCGGGGCGCGATCTTGGTGATGCGGGTGTAGCCACCTTCACGCTGCTGCATCTGCTCGGCGATCTGCGTGAACAGGATGTGGACCACAGACTTGTCACGGATGACACGCATGACACGACGGCGGGCAGGCAGATCCCCACGCTTGGCGAAGGTGATCAGCCGCTCAGCCAGGGGACGCAGGCGCTTGGCCTTGGGCAGAGTGGTCGTGATACGGCCGTTGGCAAAGAGGCTGGTGGCCATGTTGGCCAGCATCAGCCGCTCGTGTGCCGGGCTGGAGGCCAGACGTGGGCCCTTGCTAGGTTTTGGCATTGGATTATCTCCTTACGGCCGGGAGGACAGGTGGGCATACGCCCGAACATCCGACTTCCCGGAATTGCTGTCAGCAGGCAAAGGAACCCTTCCCCTCGCCCGCTCATACGAAGGCTGCAGCCTCTCACTCGTCGTCAGGCGAGAAGAAGGTGCCCCCCTCGAGATTATTGGTGTCGAAGCCCAGCGGGGAGGCCTTCAGCGACAGCCCCATGCCCTCAAGCTTCTCCTTGACCTCGTCGATGGACTTCATGCCGAAGTTGCGAATGTCCAGCAGATCCTGCTCGGTGTGCGAGACCAGCTCGCCGATGGTGTGGATTCCCTCGCGCTTGAGGCAGTTGTAGGAACGCTGCGTCAGGTTCAGATCCTCAATCGGCACAGACATCTGCGGATCGGCTTCTTCCACCACAGGCTCGGGTCCGACCTCCACGCCCTCAGCCTGGGTGTTGAGCTCGCGGCAGAGACCGAAGAGTTCAACCAGGGTCGACCCGGCGGATGCCACCGCGTCACGCGGCGAGATTGCCGGCTTGGTCTCCACATCCAGGATCAACTTGTCAAAATCCGTGCGCTGCTCGACACGGGTGGCCTCGACCTTGTAGCTGACCTTGAGTACTGGAGAGTAGATGGAATCGACCGGGATGCGGCCAATCTCATCGTTGTCCTGCTTGTTGAGCTGGGCCTGGACGTATCCACGCCCACGCTCCACCGTAAACTCGATCTCCAACTCGCCATCCTCGGCCAGGGTCGCGATATGCAGATCAGGATTGGCCACGGTGACACCGGCCGGCGGGGTGATGTCCCCGGCGGTGGCTTCGCCCTTGCCGCTCTTGCGCAAATACATGACCACAGGCTCGTCGTACTCGCTGGTCAGCACGATGCCCTTGATGTTGAGCAGGATCTCAGTGACGTCCTCCTCCACACCAGGCAGCGTGGTGAACTCGTGCAGGGCACCCGAGATGCGGACCGAGGTCACAGCCGCACCGGGTATGGAGCTCAGCAGGGTACGACGCAGGGAGTTGCCCAGGGTGTACCCGAATCCGGGCTCCAGCGGCTCGATGGTGAAACGGGAGCGCTGGGCATTGACGACTTCTTCAGTAAGAGTCGGACGCTGTGCAATAAGCACTGTTGCTATCCTTTCAGCTCCAACCGGTGGTGCACTCACCGGTCTTCGCGGGTGGATTCATGGGTTTTTTAGTGCTCAGACGCGACGGCGCTTGGGAGGACGAACGCCATTGTGTGCCTGTGGGGTCACATCAGAGATGGAACCGACCTCCAGGCCTGCGGACTGCAGGGAGCGGATGGCGGTCTCGCGGCCCGAACCCGGGCCCTTGACGAAGACATCCACCTTCTTGACCCCATGCTCCATGGCCTTGCGGGCTGCGGATTCGGCGGCCATGCCCGCTGCGTAAGGAGTGGACTTGCGGGAGCCCTTGAAGCCTACGTCGCCGCCTGAAGCCCAGGCCACTACAGCACCGGAAGGATCGGTGATGGAGATGATGGTGTTGTTGAATGTTGACTTGATATGCGCCTGCCCGACCGGAACCGACTTGCGATCCCGACGACGAGGCTTGCGCGCGGCCTGCTTTGCTGCTGCCATTGATCCTCGTTTCCTTGTCACGAATAACTGATTGCTAGTGCGATTCATCGGGGACCCTCATCCCCGCTTCGCATTCGGCCTTACTTGGTCGCCTTCTTCTTTCCGGCGACGGTGCGCTTGGGTCCCTTACGGGTGCGGGCGTTGGTCTTGGTCCGCTGACCACGCACGGGCAGACCCCTGCGGTGGCGCTGGCCCTGATAGCAATTGATCTGGATCTTACGGCGAATATCAGCGTCGATCTCACGACGCAGATCACCCTCGATCTTATAGTTGCCTTCGAGGTAATCACGCAGCGTAATGAGCTGCTCATCCGTGAGATCCTTGACGCGGGTGTCCGGATTCACTCCGGTCGCGGCAAGTGTTTCCTTGGCGCGGGTACGCCCAACACCGAAAATGTAGGTGAGGGCTATCTCTATGCGCTTCTCGTTGGGGATGTCGACTCCGGCAAGACGTGCCATTGCGATTCCTTTTTTGTTCTACGCAGGTCGTGCACCGAGTCTTCCGGTCTCCCGGCCCGGGCCTGCGCACCCGGGGTTCAGCCTGTTGGCTGTGACTCAGCGCCTTTGGTGTTCGTTGCCGCTGGGAATCCGCTCAGCCCTGGCGCTGCTTATGGCGTGGGTTTTTGCAGATCACCATGACGCGGCCGTGACGACGAATCACGCGGCAGTTCTCGCAGATTCTCTTCACACTAGGGCTGACCTTCATGGTTTTCCTTTGCTTGTGTACCTTGTTACTTATACCGGTACGTAATCCGTCCGCGGTTCAGATCATAGGGACTCATTTCGAGCACCACCCGATCCTGGGGCAGAATGCGAATGTAGTTCTTACGCATCTTGCCGGAAATGGTGGCCAGCACCAGGTGCTTGTTCTCGAGCTCGACGCGGAACATCGCATTCGGGAGAGCCTCGACCACACGCCCTTCCACCTCGATCACACCATCTTTTGCCATAAGCCTTCTATCCGATCCTCGGCCGGTTACACAGCGCGTCGAAAGACACGCCAAATGGTAAGTATAGCATGAGTAGACCCAGAATTGGGCAATAGCGTGTTGACACGACAAAAGGGCCGTCTGGACGGCTGCCGCTCAATCAGTATAGCAGTCATTCAGGCGGTCCGTTACGGATCCGAGTCCCTCAGTCTTCGATGGCGATGTTCTGCGTGTTGTCAGCAGGTTCGATGCTGGTCTTGGGCAGAGTCACCTCCAGGGTGCCGTTGGCATAGTGGGCATGAATGTCCTCCTGGCGGACCTTGTCACCAACGTAGAAGCTACGGGAGCAGGATCCGGTGTAGCGCTCACGCCGAATCCACCGTCCCTGGTCATCCTTGTCACCCTGGTCACCGTTCTTCTGGGCGGAGACAATCAGGTAACCGTCCTCCAGACGCAGGCCGATGTCCTTCTTGTCGAAGCCGGGCATGTCGATGGAGAGCTGGTACTGTCCATCCTTCTCACGCACATCCGTGTTCATTAAGGGGCTGTTCAGCGCGTTCTTGGCGCCCTGGCCCTGCCGACGCCCGTCACGCCAGTTGTTGAAGAAGGGATCGTCGAAGAAGTCGCCGAAGATCGAATTGTTCATCAATGCGGGAAACATAGCCATAATCACATCTCCTGATTCTCTAAGTCATAGTTTCTGCGGACCAGAACCCCAGGTGGACATCCTGACCTGTCCTCCCGGGCTCCCTGCCCTTCACTTTGTCCAAACCGCAGGCCCCGAGTTTCATGCCCAATGTTCACCCAAGGAATAAAAGTTGAGTCTAGAAGACTCAACTTTTGACAGTAACCCAGCTTGCTCTTCCTGGTCCTCTCATTCTTCGGGCCTTCAATGACCACATGTCAGACATTACGGGACAGAATTCTTGTGACGTAACTTTGAGGCATTTACCATAGGATAAGATTCCGCCAGCCCCCGCAGGCTCTTGAGGGCGGACCCAATCGCATGTGGACCGGACGGACCGGCCATTCCTAGTCAAAGGAGCTCAGATGCTCACCAACGAATACATCAAGCGCGTATACCAGCAGGTTGAGAAGCGCGACGGCGACCAGCCGGAATTCCTGCAGGCTGTTCGCGAAGTTTTCTCCAGCCTGGAACCCGTGGTGGAGCGGCATCCCGAGTATGAGGCCAATGGCGTGCTGGAGCGTCTGGTCGAGCCCGAACGTGCAGTCAAGTTCCGTGTGGCCTGGACCGACGATCAGGGCCACGTTCAGGTCAACCGCGGCTACCGGTTCCAATTCAATTCGGCCATCGGCCCCTACAAGGGTGGCCTGCGCTTCCACCCGACCGTGACCGAGTCGGTCATCAAGTTCCTGGGCTTCGAGCAGATTCTGAAGAATTCGCTGACCGGTCTGCCCATGGGCGGCGCCAAGGGAGGATCCGACTTCGACCCCAAGGGCCGCTCGGATGCCGAGGTCATGCGCTTCTGCCAGGCCTTCATGACCGAGCTGCAGCGCCACATCGGACAGTTCACCGATGTGCCCGCCGGCGACATCAACGTAGGATCCCGCGAGATCGGCTACTTGTTCGGCCAGTACAAGAGAATGCGGGACGAGTACTCGGGTGTTCTGACTGGCAAGGACCTGACCTTCGGCGGCTCCCTGGCCAGGACCGAGGCCACGGGATACGGCCTGTGCTACTACACCCAGGAGGCCCTGCAGACACTGCGCAAGGATTCCTTCCAGGGCAAGACCGTCGTCATCTCCGGTTCGGGCAACGTGGCCATCTTCGCCACCGAAAAGGCCCAACAGCTGGGCGCCAAGGTGGTAACGGCATCCGACTCCAACGGCTACGTTTATGACCCCAATGGGATTGACCTCGACGTGGTCAAGGACATCAAACTGGGCCACCGCGGCCGAATTCGCGAGTATGCGGACCGCGTGGACTCCGCTGAGTACCACGAGGGCTGCAAGGGCGTCTGGACCGTGCCCTGCGACATCGCCCTGCCCTGCGCCACACAGAACGAAATCGACGAGGAATCCGCAAAGACCCTGGTCGCCAACGGATGCACCGTGGTCTGCGAGGGCGCCAACATGCCCTCCACCCCCGAGGCTATCCAGGTCTACCAGGATAACAAGGTGCTCTACGGGCCCGCCAAGGCCGCCAATGCCGGCGGCGTGGCCGTCTCCGGCCTGGAGATGAGCCAGAACTCCCTGCGCCTGCAGTGGACCTTCGACGAGGTGGATCAGCGACTGAAGGACATCATGACTGGAATCTTCCAGAAGTCCTACCAAGCCTCCAAGGAATACGGGCATGAGGGCGACCTGATGCTGGGTGCCAACGTGGCCGGCTTCACCAAGGTGGCCGATGCCATGGTGGCCCAGGGCATCCTCTGAGATCGAACCTGATTCCTATTCATAAAGGGCCTGACCTGCTGAATTTGCAGGTCAGGCCCTTCTTTTCATGGGGATACCAGTAACTCAGAAGGGGATTGAATTTGCCAAGCCATCAGCTACGTGTAGGGGCGGAAGCATCAGTCACGTGTCGCCCCGCCCCACTGGTTTTGCTTATTGTCGAATCGCAAACTATCGGTGCCTTCTCCCAAGGTTCGGCAATTCAGGAGAACCCTACTCCAGTTCCAGGGCTCCGGTGTAGAGCTGGTAGTACTCGCCGTGCCTGGCTATCAGCTCATCATGATTGCCGCGCTCGATGATCCGTCCGTGATCCAGAACCATGATCACATCGGAGTTACGGACCGTGGAGAGCCGGTGGGCGATGACGAAGACCGTTCGGCCGCGCATCAATGCGTCCATGCCCTGCTGGACCACCTCCTCGGTGCGTGTGTCGATTGAGGAAGTGGCTTCGTCAAGGATCATGGCCGGAGGATCGGCCACAGCCGCCCTGGCAATGGATATCAGCTGGCGCTGACCCTGGGACAGCCCGCTTCCATCCCCCTCTAGAACGGTCTGGTAGCCCTGGGGAAGCATGCGGATGAAGCTGTCGGCGTTGGTCATCCTGGCAGCTTCGATGCACTCCTCGTCCGTGGCATCCAGGCGCCCGTAGCGGATGTTGTCCAGGACGGTGCCCGTGAAGAGGTTGACATCCTGAAGGACGATGCCCAGGGAGCGGCGGAGGTCAGGCTTGCGGATGTTCCTCACATCGATCCCGTCATAGAGGATCTGCCCCTGCTGGATGTCATAGAAACGGTTGATGAGGTTGGTGATCGTGGTCTTGCCGGCCCCCGTGGCGCCGACCAAAGCCACCTTCTGCCCGGGCTTGGCAAACCAGGTGATGTCGTGCAGGACAGGCTTGCTCGGGTCATACCCGAAGCTGACATCGGTGAATCGGACATCCCCCTGCAGGAGGGTGTATCGGCCATCAGGCGAGGTGATCGCCTGATCCTTGGCCTTCAGGGCCACATCCCGGGCATCGCCTGGAAGCTTCATGGCGGCCTCCAGCGAGCGCCTGCCGTCGTCATCGGCCTCACGCTTCCAGGCCCAGTGCCCGGTTTCATGGTCGACGGGGGTCATGGTCCGGCCGTCCGAGGCCAGTTCGACGCTGACCAATCTGACCGTGCCCTGGTCGGACTCGACAGGCTGGTCCATCAGATCGAAGATCCTGGAGGCGCCGGCCAGGGCCATCATGACCATGTTGAACTGCATGGAGACCTGGCCGATGGGGTTGATGAAGGAGCGGGAAAGGGTCAGAAGGGAGACGATGGTTCCCAGGGTCAGCGGCCCTGCCCCGGTCAGCCCCACATTGCCCATGCCGGCGATGCCGGCCAGTCCGCCAACGATGGCCAGGATGACATAGAGCAGGTAGCCCATGTTGCCCACGACCGGCATGGTGACGTTGCCGTAGGTGTTGGCCTCGGCCGAAGCCTGGAAGAGCTCCTGGTTCCTCTGCTCGAAGACCTTGGCGGTGGCATCCTCATGGTTGAAGACCTTGATGACCTTCTGTCCGTTGACGGCCTCTTCCACGAAGGCGTTCACCTGGCCCAGATAGCGCTGCTGGTGAACGAAGTAGCGACCGCTTCGGGTGACCAGAACCCGGACCACTACAATCAGGACCGCCGCGAAGACCAGGGTTAGAACGGTGAAGGGGATGGAGAGCCAGAGCATGGAGATCAGGGCTGCCAAGGCGGACAGGACCGAGGAGACCATCTGCGGGAAGGACTGGGAGATGGCCTGACGGAGGGTATCCGTGTCGTTGGTGTAGCGGCTCATGGTGTCGCCGTGCTCATGGGTATCGAAGAAGCCGATGGGCAGCTCCTGCTGGTGGGCGAACATCTGGTCGCGGATGGTCTTCAAAGTGCCCTGCTCCACCTTGACGATCAGCCAGTTCCAGAACCAGGAGCAGAAGGTCCCCACTGCATAGAGGCAGCCCATCAGAATCAGGGTCCTCATGAGCGGTCCCCAGTCAGGGTCGGCGGCTCCGACCAGCGGCAGGATGTAATGGTCGATCAGCGGTTGGAGGAAGAAGGCCGATGCCGCCTGGGCCCCGGCGCTGATGATGATGCAGACCACAATCACCACCAACTGCCAACGGTAGGCCAGCAGGTAGCGCAGGATGCGACGGGTCGTTCCCGGCGCGGCCTTGTCCAGACGGGGCTTGCGGTCCTTGAATGATCCGTCACTCATGGTCCTTGTCCTCCTCGCTCTGGTTCCTGGTCTGTGACTCGTAGATGGATCGGTATTCCTGACATGTTCGCAGGAGCTCCTGGTGGGTGCCCTTGTCGAGGATCCTGCCCTCGTCCAGGACCACGATCATGTCGGCGTCCTCCACAGAGGCCAGACGCTGGGAGATGATGATCTTGGTGGTGTCGGGGATCTCCTGGCCGAAGGCCCGGCGGATCAGCTGGTCCGTCTTGGTGTCCACGGCGCTGGTAGAGTCATCCAGAATCAGGATGTCGGGCTTCTTCAGCAGGGCACGCGCTATGCACAGACGCTGTCGCTGGCCGCCAGAGAGGTTGGTACCGCCCTCATCCAGGTAGGTCTGATAGCCATCGGGAAACTCCCGCACGAAACCGTCGGCCTGGGCCAGAGTACAGGCGCGCACCAGCTCTTCGTCCGTGGCTTGAGGATTACCCCAGCGCAGGTTCTCGGCGATGGTCCCGGTGAAAAGGACATTCTTCTGGAGCACCATGGCCACCTGGTCGCGCAGGACGGTCAGGTCGTATTGGCGTACGTCCACGCCGCCCACCTGGAGGGACCCCTCGGTCACGTCGTAGAGACGGGGTATGAGCTGGACCAGGCTGGATTTGGAGGAGCCGGTCCCGCCCACGATGCCCAGGGTGGAGCCCGAGGGAACGTCAAGATTGATATGACTCAGAACAGGGCGTTCGGATCGTTCCGAGTAGCGGAAGGTCACATCCTGGAAGCTGATGGACCCGTCGGCCACCTTCATGACCGGCTTGGCGGGATCATGCACAGTGCTGACCTCATTCAGCACCTGGCAGATGCGCTCCGCCGAGGCCTGGGAGATGACGACCATGACCACGATCATGGAGACCATGTTCATGGCCATCATGATTTGGATGGCATAGGTGACCAGGGCGGTCAGATCGCCTGTGGTCAGTCCTAGGGCCGCATTGTTCCCGGATGCCACAATCTGGGAGGCGCCCATCCAGGATATGACCAGCAGAGAGGCATAAATGCAGAAGTTCAGCAATGCCGGGTTCAGGCTCATGATCCGCTCGGCCTTGCAGAAGGCACGGTAGATAGCCAGGGAGATACCGTTGAATTTGCGCTCCTCGTAGTCCTCCCGGTTATAGGACTTGACCACCCTGATGCCCTGAAGGTTCTCGTCCACCACATTGTTGAGGTGGTCGTAGGTGTGGAAGACCCGCTCGAAGATGGGATGAACCAGCAGGGACAGACCGATCAGGCCAAAGCCCAGGATGGGGATGGCGATCAGGAAGACCAGGGATATGGGCCTGGAGATCCTATAAGAGAAGAGCCAGGCCACGATGACCATGATCGGCGCCCTGACCCCGACCCTGATCACCATCTGATAGGCGTTCTGCAGGTTGGTCACATCGGTGGTCAGCCTGGTGATGATGGACCCAGTTGAGAAGCGGTCGATGTTGGTAAAGCTGAAGGACTGCACTTTGGCGAACAGATCGCTGCGGACATTCTTGGCCAGGCCGGAAGAGGCGATGGCCGCATACCGCCCGGACATGAACCCGGAGAACAGGGAGACGGCCGAGCAGGCCAGCAATATCAGCCCGAACTTGAAGATGGCCGGCATGGACCTCCCCGAGACCCCTTGGTCAATCAGGGAGGCCATGATGGTCGGGATCACAATCTCGAGGACGCTCTCCAGAAAGACGAAGGCCGGAGCCAGAAAACTGGCCTTCCGGTATTCGCGCAGGGAGCGCAGAATGGTTCGGATGGTGTGCTTTGGACGCGCTGGTTCCTGCTTATCCGATCTGACCACGGATGCCGTAGAGCCCTTCAAGTAGACCTCTTCTGTTACTGTACTGGTTTCTGTATTTTCCCGGCCAATCACCGACATGCAATACCCTCGCCAGAGGGTCTGAATGCACCAAGGCTATCACCCTGTCCGCCAGTGTTGGGCGGACGCGCAGGGATTTCCGCCCTCCACAAAAAGAAGCTGCCATGCCACTTGGGTCATGCAGCTTCTTTGCCTTAGCCGGCCTTATCAGCGTCTTGCGAACCAGCCACTCTTAATTTTGGTTTTTATCTGGCAATGTCTGATTCAAGGGGTGACAGGCCTCTCGCCTGGCAGGTGATGAGTTAACGCTCGTCAAGCTGAGTGATGATATTCTTGGATATCTGATCGACCTCACCCTGGCCGTCCACTGCGATCAGAAGGCCACGAGTCTTATAGGTGTTCAGCAGCGGGGCGGTCTCTTTGGCATAGATATCCAGCCGCTTGGCGATGGCCTCGGGGGTATCGTCCGCCCGGCCCTCCTCCTTGGCACGCTTGGCGATGCGCTGCATGAGCACCTCATGGTCGGCATCCAGGGCCACCACAGCTGTCAGCGGTGTACCGAGCTCTTTGAGCATCTCGTCCAGCGCCTCGACCTGGGATGCCGAACGGGGGTAGCCGTCCAGAATCCAGCCCTGGGCGGCATCATCCATGCCCAAGCGGTCCTTGACAATCTTATTGGTCAGCTCGTCTGGAACCAGTTCGCCCTTGTCGGTGTAGGCCTTGGCCTGCTTACCCAGCTCGGTTCCGTTCTTCAGGTTGTATCGGAAAATGTCACCAGTGGATATGGCCGGAATCCCATAATGTTTACTGAGCAAGGCCGCCTGCGTGCCCTTGCCTACACCTTGAGGTCCCATGATCAACAGTCGCTGTGCCATTCCCTATCCTTTGTTTGTTGTTCTTGGTCTACAGTCCTAGGCGGACCAAACCGCGCAGAACCCTCTTTACCGTATGCTAGCGTCTGCCCGGTCCAAGAGGTTCAGCGCACTCAAACTCATACGAACTGCCTTCCTGGCGCGGGCCTGAAACAAAATGGTCCGGCTCCATGTCAACAAGTGACAGGGTCGGACCATAAGCTGTTTGGATTGATACCACTTGCAGGTGTCTGGCCGAAGGGTCAGCCCTCCTTGTGGTCGCCCTCCAGCAGGAAACCGGTGTACTGGAACTGCTCGGTCTGCGCCCTGGCCTGACGCAGGGTGTCCAGGCCGACGCCGGCGATAATCAGTATGGTGGTCCCGCCGAAGGGTAGCTTGGAGTTGATCTTCAGCAGCATGATCAGCACCGTGGGAATCAGGGCCACGAAGAGCAGATAGATGGCTCCAACCGTGTTAAGCCGGTTCATCACGTATGACAGGTACCGGCTGGTGGCCCGTCCGGCCCTGATACCCGGGATGAAGCCGCCGTACTCCTTCATATTGTCAGCCGTCTCATCGGGGTTGAAGGTGATGGAGGTGTAGAAGAAGCAGAAGAAGACGATCATGACCGAATAGAGCACGATGTACCAGACCGAGGTCGTGTTGGCCATGTTGGCGTTGATCCACTTGACCCAGTTCTGATCGGACTTGCCGAACTGGGCGATAAGGGTGGGAATAGCCAGAATAGAGGAGGCGAAAATAGGGGGAATCACGCCTGACATATTGATCTTGAGCGGCAGATAGGTGGAGGATCCGCCGTACATCTTGCGGCCGATCATTCTTCTGGTGTACTGGACGGGGATGCGGCGCTGCGCCAGCTCCACGTAGTCAACCAGAATCAGGATGACCACCAGAACAGTCACCACAATGCCGAATTTGACCCAGTCACCGTTCTTGCCGTTGGTCCCCCAGCCGATGTTCCAGAGCTGGGGCAGGAAGCCGGAGCAGATGGAGATGAAGATCAGGACGGACATGCCGTTACCGATGCCCTTGTCGGTGATCAACTCGGCCATCCACATGATCAGACCGGTGCCGCCGGTCATGATCAGGACCATGACCACCAGATTCCAAACGGAGCTGTCGGGAATGACCTGCTGCTGGCATGCCCCGTTGAAGAGCGCACCGTTGCGGGCTGTAACCAGAATGGTCGTGGACTGCAGCACGGCCAGACCGATGGTCAGATACCTGGTATATTCGGTCAGCTTGGCCTCGCCCGACTGACCCTCCTTGTGCAGAGCCTCGAAGCGAGGAATGACCACGCGCAGCAACTGCACCACGATGGATGCGGTGATGTAGGGCATGATGCCCAGTGCGAAGATGGACAGCTGCAGCAGAGCTCCGCCCGAGAACAGGTTGACCAGACCGATGAAGTCCTCATTGCCGGCCGTGGTGATGCACTTCTGCACGGAAGGATAATCCACGCCTGGGGTAGGTATGAACGACCCAATGCGATAGATGATGATGATGCCAAGAACGAAGAAGATTTTCTTCCTCAGCTCCTTGGTCTTGAAGGCCTGGATTAACGTCCTCACCTAAGTTCCCTCCCTACGCGACCGCGCGTTGGTCTCGGTGCATCGCACCTTCTTGCTCCGACCAGCTTAACCGATGGTTCCGTCAAATCATGATGGCAACCGGGTCGGAAACGAATTCCGGCCCCCGCCCGCTTGGAGCGGGGAGGGCCGGAATCATCTGCCTTGCGGTCTGTCCCCTGCGAGCATCAGTTCTCGGAGACGGACCCGCCTGCGGCTTCTATCTTGCTTCTGGCCGAGGCCGAGGCCTTGACGCCCTTGAGGGTGAAAGCGGCCTTGACGTCGCCGTCACCCAGGACCTTGACAGGGCGGCCCTTGCGAACCGCTCCCTTGTTGACCAGATCCTCGACGGTGACCTCGCCGCCCTTGGGGAAGAGTCCTTCCAGAGCACCCAGGTTGACCACCTGATACTCCTTCTTGAAGGGGCTCCTGAATCCACGCAGCTTGGGCAGCCGCATGTACAGGGGCAGCTGGCCGCCTTCAAAGCCCGGACGGACCTGGTAGCGTGCCTTGGTGCCCTTGGTGCCACGACCGGAGGTCTTGCCCTTGGACCCCTCACCGCGACCCACACGGATGCGGTCGCGCTTGGCGCCCGGAGCAGGACGCAGATCGTGCATCTGCAGGATGGTGGGCTCTTGCTTGTCGCTGGCCATAATCAGTCTGCCTCCTCTACGTTCACCAGGTGGCGGACCTTGTCGGCCATCCCCCGGTAGACGGGGGTGTCCTCACGCAGGACGGTCTGGCCGATCTTGTGAAGGCCCAGAGACCTGACGTTCTCCTTCTGGCGGTCGGTGGCATGAGCCACGCCCTTGACCAGGGTGATCTTGATCTGCTTGGTCATCACTCACCTGCCTTCGACTGCTCGTCAGCCTTGGCCTTGGCCTCTTCGCGTTCCTTGCGCTCGTCGGCAATGCCGGCGGCCCGTGCACGCAGGAGGGAGTCGGGGGCGACCTCCTCCAGGGGCAGACCGCGGCGTGCCGCGATCTCCTCGGGCTCCTCCAGCTGCTTCAGGGCAGCTACAGTGGCCCGCACCATGTTGACGGCCGTGGCCGATCCCATGGACTTGCTCAGGATGTCGGTGATGCCGGCGCACTCCAGGACGGCGCGAACCGGACCGCCGGCGATAACGCCGGTTCCTGGGGCTGCAGGCCGCAGGAGGACAGTACCGGCCGCATCGTGGCCGATCACCGGGTGGGTGACGGTGCCGCGGATGCGGGGAACGGTGAACATATGCTTCTTGGCATCCAGCTGACCCTTGGAGATGGCTGCGGGAACCTCGCGGGACTTGCCGTAGCCAACGCCCACGGTGCCCTTGCCGTCGCCCACGACCACCAGGGCCGCAAAGCTGAAGGTACGGCCTCCCTTGTGGACCTTGGAGACGCGGTTGATGGTCACGACCCTGTCGAGCATGTCGTCACGCTCGTCGCGGTCGCGACGGCCACGACGGCCATCCCTACGGCCGTCACGGGAACCGCCCCGACGACCGCCTCGGCGATCATCGTTCCGGTCGTTCCGATCCCTTCTGCCACCCTGGCTGGACTGAGCGTTTGTGGAATCTTCAGTCACCTGGGTTGTTTCCTTTGTCGTTTCGTTGTCGCTCACAGTGCCAAACCTCCCTCACGGGCGCCTTCCGCAACCGCTGCGACCCTTCCGTGGTACTTGTTGCCACCACGGTCGAAGACCACGGTGGTGATGCCAGCCTTCTTGGCCTTGGCCGCGATCTGCTCGCCGACCTTGCGGGCGGCCTCGGTCTTGGTGCCCTTGAAGGAGCCGTAGTCCGAAGCCATGGTCGACTCGCTGACCAGGGTGACGCCCCTGGTGTCGTCGACAATCTGGGCGATCATATTGCGGTTGGTCCGAGTAACCACCAGACGGGGACGCTCTGCCGTGCCGGAGACGTGCTTGCGCAGACGGGCATGGCGGCGCAGACGGGCGATCTTCTTGCCTTTGCCTAGTATCGAGACCGTCATATCACTTACCAGCCTTTCCAGCCTTGCGCAGGATGTGCTCATCGGCGTACTTGATGCCCTTGCCCTTGTAAGGCTCGGGAGCACGCAGGGCGCGGATGTTGGCCGCGGCCTGGCCGACAGCCTGCTTGTCGATGCCGGAGACGACCACTTCGTTGGCGTTCGGCGTCTCGAAGGTGATGCCCTCCGGGGGGTCGACAGTGATGGTGTGCGAGTAGCCCAGCGAGAACTCCAGGGACTTGCCCTTGGCGACCACGCGATAGCCGGTGCCGACGATCTGCAGGTGCTTGCTGTAGCCCTTGGAGACGCCTTCAACCATGGAAGCCACGATGGAGCGGCTCAGTCCGTGCTTGGCCTTGGTGGTGCGGTCCTCGTCGGCGGGGGTCATGATGATTTCGTTGCCCTCAACCTTGCCGGTGATGCCCTCAGGCAGCGTGTATGCGTCGGAACCCTTGGGGCCCTTGGCGGTGAATTCCTGGCCCTTGAAGGCCACCTCCACACCTGCCGGAACGGCGATGGGGAGCTTACCAATATGCGATGCCATGTTCAGCTCTCCTTTCTCACCATACGTAGGCGACGATTTCGCCGCCGATGCCCCTGTCGAGGCATTCCTTCTGGGTCATCAGTCCCGAGCTGGTCGAGATGATGGCGATTCCCAGCCCGCCCAGGGGCATGGGCAGGGAATCCGACTTGGCGTACCGGCGCAGACCGGGCTTGGAGACGCGCTTGATGCCCTGAATGGACTGGCGTCCATCGGGACCGTACTTGAGCGTGATCTCCAGATCCTGCCCGACACGCGCCTCCTTGGCGCGGTAATCGGCGATGAAGCCTTCGCGCTTGAGAATCTGCGCGATGTTCGCCTTGAACTTGGAGTACGGCATGTCGACTGTTTCATGCTTGGCCGCACTCGCATTACGCAGACGTGTCAGCATGTCTGCGATGGGATCTGTCATTGTCATGTGGGCTTATGCCCTTCCTCGCCGTGGTTTCCGCCGCCGGGCAGCAATCTGCCTCGACCGCGGACCTTCAGCGTCGATCTTTACCAACTGGACTTCGTCACACCCGGCAGCTCGCCGCGATGGGCCTTCTCGCGAAGGCAGATGCGGCACAGGCCGAACTTGCGATAGACGGAATGAGGACGACCGCAGACCTGGCAGCGCGTGTAGCCACGCACCTTGAACTTCGGCTTGCGTGCCGCCTTGTTTCTCAGAGCGGTTTTTGCCATATCAGTTCTCCTTGAAGGGGAAGCCCAGCTGCTTGAGCAGCGCCCGGGCCTCCTGATCGTTCTTGGTGGAGGTCACCACGGTGATATCCATACCACGCTGGTGATCGATCTGATCAGGATCGATCTCGTGGAACATGGACTGCTCCGTGAGACCGAAGTTGTAGTTGCCCTGGCCGTCGAACTGACGGTCGCTGATGCCGCGGAAGTCGCGGATACGGGGCAGAGCCAGGGTCAGCAGTCGATCCAGGAACTCCCACATGCGCACGCCGCGCAGGGTGGCGAAGGCGCCGATGGCCTGTCCCTCACGCAGGTGGAACTGCGCCACGGACTTCTTGGCCTTGGTGATCTTGGGCTTCTGGCCTGTGATGGCTGTCAGGTCCTTGACCGCGCCCTCAATCAGCTTGGAGTCGCGTGCCGCGGCCCCCACGCCCATGGAGACCACAACCTTCTCGATCCTGGGCACCTGCATGGGGTTGGAGAACTTAAACTCCTTCTCCAGCTCGGGCACGATGCTCTCGCGGTACTGCTGCAGCAAACGAGGGACTGCCGGTGCTTCAACGGTGGTATCGCTCATGACAGCTCCTTGCCTGACTTCTTGGCGAAGCGGGTGCGCACGACCTTGACCTTGCCGTCACGCGCCTCCTCCTTGATGTTCACGCCGATGCGAGTCGGCTTCTTGGTCTCCGGGTCGATGACCATCACATTGGAGCGATGGATGGGAGCCTCGGTCGGGACGATGCCCGACTCCTGACCCTGCTGGGTGGCTCGCACATGCTTCTTGACGATCTGAATACCCTCGACGATCAGACGGTCATTGGGCAGAATCCGCAGAACCTTGCCCTCCTTGCCGCGATCCTTGCCGCGGATGACCTTGACCTGGTCGCCTGTCTTGATCTTGGCTACCACTTCAGATCACCTCCGGTGCCAGGGACACGATCTTCATGAAGCGCTTGTCGCGCAGCTCACGACCAACCGGTCCGAAGATACGAGTACCGCGGGGTTCACGGCCGGTGCCGAGGATGACCGCCGCGTTCTCGTCGAACTTGATGTAGGAGCCGTCATGACGACGATGCTCCTTGACCGTACGGACGACGACCGCCTTGACGACCTCGCCCTTCTTGACCGACCCGCCGGGAATGGCATCCTTGACGGTGGCGACAATCACATCGCCAATGCCGGCATAGCGTCGCTTCGACCCGCCGAGCACGCGGATGGCCAGGATCTCCTTGGCACCCGTGTTGTCGGCGACCTGAAGCCGCGATTCCTGCTGAATCATTGATTCTCCTTAGCCGCGCTGGTTCTCCGCAGACACCCCGCACCAGGGCGGGATGAAATGCGGAGCCTGGCCGAACTTGTTACTTGGCGCGCTCGACGATGGAGTCGAGACGCCAGCGCTTGGTCTTGCTCAGAGGACGGGTCTCCATGATACTCACGAAGTCGCCCACATGGGCCTCGTTCTTCTCATCATGGGCCTTGACCTTGCGGTTGCTGCGGACGACCTTGCCGTACAGGGGGTGGGTCGAACGCTGCTCCAGCTCTACGGTGATGGTCTTGTCCATCTTGTCGGACACGACGTAGCCGCTGCGAACCTTGCGGAAGTTGCGCTCCTGCTTGTCAGCCATGCTTACTTCTCCTCAGCTTTGCTCTCGGCCTTTGCTTCGGCGGGCTCCTGGCTGATGCCCAGCTCGCGCTCACGCAGGACGGTGTACATCCTGGCGATGTCGTGCTTGACGGCCTTGAGGCGAGAGGTGTTCTCCAGCTGACCGGTGGCCGACTGGAAGCGCAGGTTGAACAGCTCTTCCTTGGACTTCTTCAGGAAATCCTCGATCTCCGCATTGGTCTTTTCATTCAGATTCTTGATGGAATACTCGGCTGTTCCGACTGACATCAGATGTCACCGCCTTCACGTGCAATAATCCGGCACTTCATGGGAAGCTTGTCAGTAGCGCGGCGAAGGGCCTCGCGGGCCACATCCTCGCTCACGCCGCCGATCTCGAAGAGCACCCGGCCGGGACGGACGTTGGCCACCCAGAACTCGGGCGCACCCTTGCCGGAACCCATTCGGGATCCCAGAGCGTGCTTGGTCAGGGGGCGATCCGGGAAGACCGTGATCCAGACTCGGCCACCACGCTTGATGTACCGAGTCATGGCGATACGGGCCGCCTCGATCTGCCGATTGGTCAGGTAAGCCGGAGCCAGGGCCTGGATGCCGTAATCGCCGAAAGCGATCTCGTTGCCGCCCTTGGACATGCCCGAACGACCCGGACGATGCTGCTTGCGGTATTTAGTCCTCTTTGGGATAAGCACGGCTCACTCCTTTGCTTCGGTTGCGACGGGTGCCGAGGCGGTCTGCTCCTGAGTCGCCGCCGGCGGCGTGGCCACACCGCTGTTCTGCTTGGCTGCATCCTGCTCGCGGCGGGTACGCCCCTCGGAGGGACGGACGCCACGACGAGGACGACGATCGCCGCGCCGACCGGGGCGGTTGTTCTGCTGAGCCTGCTGCTCCTCGAACTGACGCTCGGTCATATCGCCCTTGTAGATCCAGACCTTGACGCCGATGCGACCGTAGGTGGTCCTGGCCTCGAAGAAGCCATAGTCGATCAGGGCGCGCAGAGTCTGCAGGGGCACACGACCCTCGCGGTAGAACTCCGAACGGCTCATTTCGGCTCCACCCAGACGGCCGGACAGCTTGATCCTGATGCCCTTGGCGCCGGCCCGCATGGCATCCTGCTGAGCCTTGCGCATGGCCCGGCGGAAGGTGACGCGGTTGGTCAGCTGCTCAGCGATGCCCTGAGCCACCAGTTGGGCATCGATGGAGGCGTTCTTGACCTCGAAGATGTTCAGCTGGACCTGCTTGCCGGTGATCTTCTCCAGCTTGGCGCGCACACGCTCGGCTTCGGCTCCGCGACGGCCGATGACGATGCCCGGCCGGGCGGTGTGGATGTCGACGCGCACACGGTCACGGGTCCGCTCGATGACGATCTTGGAGACGCCTGCGCGCTCCAGGTCCTTGTTCATCTCCTTGCGGATCTTGTCGTCCTCAAGCACGAAGTCGCTGTAACGCTCCCCCGCCTTGTTGGAGTCGGAGTACCACTTGCTGCGGTGCTCCTCGGTGATGCCGAGTCGGTACCCAAACGGGTTGATCTTCTGCCCCATTATCGGGCTCCTTCCTTGTCGGCCACCACGACGGTGATGTGGCTGGTCCGCTTGTTGATGCGGGCCGCACGACCCTGGGCGCGGGCGCGGAACCGCTTCAGGGTGGTTCCCTCGTCCACGTAGGTCTCACGAACCATCAGCTCGTTCTCGCGGAAGGGCTGGTTGGCCTTGTCCGCCTTGACACGCGCGTTGGCGATGGCGCTCTCCAGGCACTTGCGGACCGGAACGGCCGCGTCCTGGGGGGCGAATTTCAGAATGGTCACGGCCTCGGTCGCCTGCTTGCCTCGGATGAGGTCGACGACGCGGCGAGCCTTGCGAGGCGTCACGCGAACGTGACGTGCAATTGCCTTAGCTTCCATGTGTCTCTACTCTCCCTCGCCTCAGCGGCGTGCTTTCTTGTCGTCCTTCACGTGACCCCTGAAGGTCCGGGTGGGGGCGAACTCGCCGAGCTTGTGGCCGACCATGGCCTCGGTGACGAAGACCGGGACATGCTTGCGGCCATCGTGCACAGCGAAAGTGTGCCCGATGAAGTCCGGGGTGATCATGGAACGACGGGACCAGGTCTTGATGACGTTCTTGGTGCCCTTCTCGTTCTGCTCGTCGACTTTCTTCTGCAAGTGGGCGTCGACGAATGGGCCCTTCTTGATGCTACGAGTCATCTTTCCGACACTCCCTTACTTGCGGTTCTTACCATTTGGACGACGACGCACGATCATCTTGTTGGAGGCCTTCTTGGGCCTGCGGGTGCGAACCTCGCCCTTGCCCCAGGGAGACACTGGCGGCTTGCCGCCACGGGTGCGTCCGCCATGCGGGTGGTCGACCGGGTTCATGGATTCACCACGGGTGATAGGCCTGCGTCCCATCCAACGGGCACGTCCTGCCTTGCCGAGCTGGACGTTGGCGTGGTCGTTGTTGCCGACTTCGCCCACCGTTGCACGGCAGCGGGAGTCGACGTTGCGAATCTCGCCCGAGGGCATACGCAACTGGGCGTAAGCTCCGTCCTTGGCCACCAGCTGGACGGCAGCGCCAGCCGAGCGGGCGATCTTGGCGCCGCCCAGGGGCCGCAGCTCGATGGCGTGGACGATGGTGCCGGTGGGGATGTTGCGCAGAGGCAGGTTGTTGCCGGGCTTGATGTCGGCCTGGGGACCGGTCTCGATGACATCGCCCTGCTTGATGCCCTGCGGCGCGATGATGTAGCGCTTCTCGCCATCTGCAAAGTGCAGAAGGGCAATGCGGGCCGAGCGGTTGGGATCATATTCGATCTCAGCCACCTTGGCGGGCACGCCATCCTTGTCCCAACGACGGAAGTCGATGAGACGGTACTGGCGCTTGTGCCCGCCGCCACGGTGGCGGCTGGTGACGCGACCATAGGAGTTACGTCCGCCGGTCTTGCTCAGCTTGCGAACCAGCGACTTCTCGGGCTTGGAGCGCGTGATTTCGGCGAAGTCCGAAACCGAGGCGTTGCGACGGCCCGCGGTCGTCGGCTTGTATGTACGGATAGCCATAATCTAGTTCTTCCTTAACTTTTCTCGGCTAGCCTTCAGTTGTTGGTACCGAAGACATCGATCGACTGGCCCTCGGCCACCTTGACGATGGCGCGCTTCTCGGCGGCGCGACGACCCCAGCCCGTACGGGTCCGGGTCCGCTTGCCCTGCCGATTGAGGGTGTTGACCGATGTGACCTTCACGTTGAAGATCTGCTCGATGGCCTGCTTGATGGCGACCTTGTTGGCATCAGGGTCCACCACGAATGTGTACTGGCCGCGGTCCGAGTTGGCGTAGCTCTTCTCGGAGACGACCGGGCGCAGAATGATGTCGTGTGCTGGCTTGTGAATAGCTGCCATGAAAATCAGGCCTCCTTGACGGTCTCGGACTTGGCGCCGCCCTTGACAGCCAGGAAGGCATCGAAGCCATCCTTGCTGAAGACGACATCCTCGGCCGTGACCACATCGTAGGTGTTGAGCTGATCGGCGAAGAGGACATGGACGGTGGGCAGGTTCCTGACGGAGAGCCACTCGTTGATGTTCTCGCGGGACAGCACGACGGTGGTGAATCGGTTGTCGACCAGGGGCAGCAGTGCTGCCTTGGCGGCCTTGGTGGACGGGGTCTCGCCAATGCCGAAGTCGACCACGTGCACGCGTCCGGCGTTGACCCGGTCGGACAGGACGTAGCGCAGGGCTGCGGCCTTCATCTTCTTGGGGGTGCGCTGGGAGTAGTCACGCGGCTGCGGGCCGTGGACAATGGCGCCACCGGTCCACTGGGGAGCACGGATGGAGCCCTGACGAGCACGACCGGTGCCCTTCTGCTTCCAAGGCTTGCGGCCGCCGCCGGAGACGGTGGACCGGGTCTTGACCGAGTGTGTGCCCTGGCGGGCCGCAGCCAGCTGGGCCACGACCACCTGGTGGATCAGCGGCACATGCGAGCGGACATCCTCCTCGGCGATGCCGAAGATCTGCTCGGGTGCATCCACGGTCCCGGTGTTCTTGCCCTGGGCGTCGGTGATGTTCAGAGTCAACTTAGCCATGGTTTCAGGCTCCCTTCACTGCCGAACGAACCAGGACGATGGCGCCGCGGGGCCCGGGCAGGGCACCCTTGATGGCGATGACGCCCTTCTCGGCATCTGCGGAGACGATGGTCAGGTTCTGGACGGTCGAGGTGTCATGACCCATACGGCCGGCCATCCGCTTGCCCTTGAGGATGCGGCTGGGCGTGGCGCAGGCGCCCACCGAACCGGGACGGCGCTCGTTCTTGTGCGAGCCGTGGGTGCGGCGGTAGGACTTGAAGCCCCAACGCTTGATGGTGCCGGCAAAGCCCTTGCCCTTGGTGGTGCCGGTCACATCGACCTCGCTGCCCTCGGGCAGCAGATCCAGGCCCAGCTCCTGGCCGGGCTGATAGCTGTCGGCATCGGCGGTGCGGACCTCGACCAAGTGGCGACGCGGGGTCACTCCGGCCTTGGCGAAGTGTCCAGCCAGTGGCTTGGTCACCTTGGTGGGGTCGATCTGTCCGTAGCCGATCTGGATGGCCTGGTAGCCGTCCTTTTCCTGATTCTTGACCGCGGTCACCACGTTGGTGGACACATCCACCAGGGTCACCGGGACGAAGAAGCCGTTCTCGTCCCAGACCTGGGACATGCCCAGCTTGCGGCCCAGGAGAGCCTTGTGGTTCCTCTGCTCTTCAGCCATGCGGTTTCCTCCTCCCCTACAGCTTGATCTCAATGTTGACGTCCGCCGGCAGATCGATGTGCATCAGCGAATCCACAGCCTTGGGCGTGGGATCCACGATGTCGATCAAGCGCTTGTGGGTGCGCATCTCGAAGTGCTCGCGGGAGTCCTTGTACTTATGAGGAGAACGGATGACGACATACACGTTCTTCTCAGTCGGCAGCGGAACGGGGCCAACCACAGTTGCGCCCGCGTTCGTCACCGTCTCGACGATCTTCTTCGCCGATTGGTCGATGACCTCGTGGTCATAGGACTTTAGCCTGATGCGGATTTTCTGTCCCGCCATTGCCGTCCGCCCTTTCTAGCGATCTATGAACTGATTACCCAGTCTGTTTCGAGGGCACGGAACGACAGCCACAGGAGACATTCCTCCCGACAGGCCTCAGCCGGATCCATGCGCAGCCGTGGAGAATCCCGTGGGGATGGGACTCCTCGCTGCACCCGCTATTGTGATTGACAAAATGCGAGCCCAAAACAGGCAACTTTCTTATTAAAGCACGAGGGTTCCCCTAGAAGAATCCGGGCGTGTCGCGCCGCTTCCAGGGGAACCCTCGCCTCAATTCCGGCCCTGTCAGGCCCGCTGGGAGGCCTCCTGGACCACATCCTCGCACTGGCGGGCCACCCTCATCCGGTGGCCCTCCTCCTGGCTGACCCCATAGTAGGCGGCCACGGCGATGTCCTTCATGTCCTCAATCAGCGGAATGCGGGGGTTGGCTGGCGTGCACTGGTCCTCATAGGCCCGCATGCCAATCTGATCCAAGGACTGCCAGTAGAGGTCTTCATCCACTCCGGCAGCCTGGAAGGAGGCATCCATGCCCAGGCGCTCGTCCCTGTAGGATTCCACAGCACGTGCCAGGAGCTCCACCCCCTCCTCGGGAGTAGCGGATTCGATACCCAGCACATGGGCCATCTGCCTGTAGCGCTCCGGGGCCACATACTCGCTGTACTTGGGCCAGCTGGTCGGCTCCTCCGGGATGCGTCCGTTGTAGCGGATCACATAGGGCAGGAGGATGGAGTTGGCGCGCCCATGGGCCACATGGCAGAGGGCTCCGATGGTATGCGCCATGCCGTGGCACATGCCCAGGAAGGCCGAGCCGAAGGCCATGCCCGCCATGGTCGCCGCATTGTGCATCTTCTCCTGGGCGCGTACCTTGACCTCGCCGCCCGCGGTGCCCACGGCAGGCTCCAGGTTGTCCCAGATCAGCTTGGCCGCATGCAGGGCCATGGCGTCGGTGTAGTCGTTGGCGTAGACCGAGACGAAGGCCTCCATGCAGTGGGTCAGGGCATCGAAGCCCGAGTCGCAGGCAAGCCTCTTGGGCTGGGTACGGGCCAGAACCGGATCCACGATGGCCACGCTGGGGGTCAGGGCGTAGTCGGTGATGGGGTACTTGTATCCGGTCTTATGGTCGGTGATGACCGCGAACGGGGTGACCTCCGAACCTGTGCCCGAGGAGGTGGGAATGCAGACCAGCTTGGCCTTGGTGCCCAGGGGCGGAATCTTGAAGGCCCGCTTGCGGATGTCGAAGAACTTCTCGCGGACATCGGCAAAGGAGATCTCCGGATGCTCATAGAGCAGCCACATGATCTTGGCCGCGTCCATGGGACTGCCGCCGCCCACGGCGATGATGGTATCGGGGCCGAACTCATCACGCATCATAGTCGCGCCGCGCTCCACCGTCTCGACGCTGGGCTCCGGCTCTACGTAGTCAATGATGCGGAAGGTGACCGGCTCAGGCCGGGCCCGCAGCTGATCGATGATCTTGTCGACGATTCCCAGCTGCTCCATGACCCTGTCGCAGACGATGACGGCCCGGCGAATGCCGAACATGTCACGCAGATAGCGGACGGAGTTGGGCTCGAAGTAGGTCTTGGCCGGCACCTTGAACCACTGCATGTTGTTGTTCCTCCGCGCAATCCGCTTGATGTTGATCAGATTGACCGCCTGGACGTTCCCCGAGACCGAGTTGCCGCCGTAGGACCCGCAGCCCAGGGTCAGGGAGGGGGCGATGGCGTTGTAGATGTCGCCGATGCCGCCCAGGGAGCTGGGCTGGTTCCAGACAATCCGACAGGCGTGCATGCGCTGGCCGTACTCGCGCACCAGCCTCTCGTCATCGGTATGGATGGCCGCCGTGTGCCCGGCGCCGTAGCGCAGCATCTGCTCGCAGAGGGTGAAACCTTCCTCCTTATTGCTGGCCTTGAGCACGGCCTGCACCGGAGCCAGCTTCTCCAGGGTCAGGGGTTCCATGGGGCCGACCTGGTCGCATTGGGCTGCCAGGATGGTCGCATCCTCGGGGATCTCGAAGCCGGCCTGGCGGGCGATGAACTGGGGGGACTTGCCCGGTACCTCGGAGTTGAGCCTGGGAGCGGGAGCATCAGCACCGGCATGGGCCCGCACGCCGAACATGTACTCCTCCAGCTTGGCCTTCTCCTCAGGGTTGACGAAGTAGGCCTTGCGCCGCTTCATCTCCTCGACCACCCGGTCATGCACATCCTGATGGGCGATGATGGCCTGCTCTGTGGCGCAGATCATGCCGTAGTCGAAATGCTTGGACAGGATAAGGTCGTTGACGGCCCGTGGGACGTTGACCCTGCGATCCACATAGGCCGGGGCATTGCCTGCACCTACGCCCAAGGCCGGTTTTCCCGAGGAGTAGGCGGCCTTGACCATACCGGTACCGCCGGTGGCCAGGATGGTGGCCACGCCGGGGTGCTGCATGAGCGCACCGGTGGCCTCGACCGAGGGGTGTTCGATCCACTGGATGCAATCCTGCGGTGCGCCTGCCTCGATGGCGGCGTCGCGGACGATCCTTGCCGCCTCCACCGAGCAACGTTGGGCGTAGGGGTGGAATCCGAAGACAATGGGACAGCGGGTCTTCAGGGCCAGCAGCGATTTGAAGATGGCTGTCGAAGTGGGGTTGGTCACCGGGGTCACGCCAGCCACGACTCCAACCGGCTCGGCCACCTCGATGATACCGTCCACATCGTTCTCACTGATGATGCCCACAGTGCGCTGCCTGGCCAGGTAGTTGGTCACATGCTCGCAGGCGAAGATGTTCTTGGTGGCCTTGTCTTCCACCAGGCCTCGACCGGTCTCCTCGACGGCCATCTGTGCCAGGGGCAGGTGCTGGTTCAGGGCCGCGATCGAGGCCTTGGCCACGATCCGATCCACCTGTTCCTGGTCGAGCTCCTCAAAGGCGTGCAAAGCCGACTGCGCTCGGACGACCAGGGCATCCACCTCCCTGCGGGCCAGCTCAGTGCTGTCGGCCCGGGCGCCTTCCCTGCCGGCTTCTGGCTCCTTCACTTGATGGTCATGCTTCTGCTTCTGCGTTCCAGCCAAGATATTGGCCCTCCTCATGTTCCGCGAATACCGATGAGGGCCAGCAGAAAGTCTGAGGCGGTCTCAGACCGCGCCGGTCCACGAAAGGCATCCGTCATAACGTGACGAAAGTCACAATATAGACCAGAGGGGGCACCTTTGAGCCCCAGGATGAGCGAACGTTCGCTTGAAGCGTGTCGTGTGGGAATTCGTGGTTTTTCTGGTCATTTTCCGCACCCGAACGTGCACTTTGCCGTTCGCTTCAGAATGGGCCGTCCAGGCGTGAATCCAGGCATGAAAAATCCCCAAGGTCCGGGGGAACCTCGGGGATGGAAGAAACTGCGGACGTCAGCGCTTGGAGAACTGCGGGGCGCGACGGGCCTTGTGCAGACCGGCCTTCTTGCGCTCCACCACGCGGGCGTCACGGGTCAGGAACCCGGCCTTCTTCAGGGCAGGACGGTTGGCTTCCCTATCGATGGCGTTCAGGGCACGTGCGACGCCCAGACGGACTGCTCCGGCCTGGCCGG
Source organism: Bifidobacterium mizhiense (assembly GCF_020884755.1). GTDB lineage: Bacteria > Actinomycetota > Actinomycetes > Actinomycetales > Bifidobacteriaceae > Bombiscardovia > Bombiscardovia mizhiensis. The sequence continues at coordinate 535,803 of NZ_BPWE01000001.1, forward strand.
TCACGCCGCCGCCCTCGACGCGCACAACCACGTCGAACTTGTTCTCGAGCTTGAGCAGCACAATGGGCGAGTTGACCTCGCGCTGGTGCAGCTTGCTGGGGAAGTACTCCTCCAGGGTGTGCCCGTTGATGCTCCACTTGCCAGAGCCCGGAATCAGACGAACGCGGGCGACTGCCTCCTTGCGGCGGCCGGTGCCATAGCCCGGCTCGATGGCGGAGGTGCCGGTACCTGCACCGGCGTTGGTCTCGGAAGTGTAGGAAGCGCTGGTCTCCTCGGCCTCAAGAACCGCGGAGCTGTTGTTGTTGTCAGCCATGGTGATTATCTCCTCTGGTCCTACTTGGCCTGCTGGGCGACCTGGTGGATCTTGTACTCAATGGGCTGCTGAGAGGTGTGAGGATGTTCCTCGCCTGCGAAGACCCGCAGCCTGGTCAGCTGGACCTTGGCCAGCTTGTTCTTGGGCAGCATGCCCTTGACCGCCGTCGTGATGATGCGCTCGGGGTTGTGCTCCATCAACTGCCCGTAGGAGTCGCGACGCAGACCGCCAGGACGGCCGGAGTGGGTGTAGAGCACTTTGTCGTTCTTGTTGCCCGTCAGCACCATCTTGGACGCATTGATGACGATGACGTTGTTGCCGGAGTCGGCGTAGGGCGCATAGGTGGGCTTGTTCTTGCCGCGCAGCAGATCGGCCACCTGAGCTGCCAGACGCCCCAGCACCACACCGGAGGCGTCGACGATATACCAGTCATGTGTCAGATCGGCTGGTTTCGGGGTGAAAGTCTTCACGATTCAACCTTTTCCTTGCATTGTGTTTCGGGCTCTCCGCACCGCATGCTGCCATGCTGGCCGAAAGCCATGTATTCCGTGGGCTCCCTGAAAGTCCTAGACGGCGAGTGGGAAAAGCGCTTTGAGGACCCCTTAGGGAAACACAACAATCCATTATTGTAACGCCTGAGTGCCGTTCGTCAAAATTCGCGTCGGCCCTAAGTTTCAGCGCGAGGCGGCTGCCCGTGCCACCTGCCCATCCGGGTCCTTGCGCAGAGCCTCAAGGGTCGCCTGCCCGGTGTTGGGATTCAGAGCCACTGCCCGGCGGACCATGGCGGCCAGCACATGGGGGGCATTCTGCTCGTCGCGCGTGCCCAGAGCCCCCAGAAAGTCCAGGGTATCGGCATCGGTACGCTCATCCTGGGCACCCTCCAGGCGCATCTTCCAGGAGGTCATGGGATTGGTCAGCGCAGCAGCCCTGACTCCGGCGTCCTGGTCCTTGGTGAGCAGACCGGCCAGCCAGTTCTTGTCATCCTTGTTGGCAGCCACCGCCCGGCGGACGTCTGCGCTGGAATCCTGGGAGAGCTTGACCAGAATGTTGGGGAAGGGCATGGTCTGCGCTAGGTAGACCCTGTCCTCCACCGGCGTGTGCTCATTGCCAGCCACCGCCTCCAGCAGTGCCGTGAAGCGTGAGAAGGCGGCCTGGTCGGACCTGTCGGGCAGGGGGCTGCGGGCGAATTCGTGCAGCTCGGCCGTATCTGTGGAGTGCCTGAGCCTTTCATAGAAAACGGTCAGGGCCTCATGGGGCTTGCCGGGTGATGGGGATTCGGTTTCCGGTTGGTCCTGGGGATTGGTCATGCGGTCAGCTTAGGTCGCCTCCTTGATATCAGACCCGGCCCGAGATCCCCTTTAGCATGGAGATAATGCAAGAACCGAGGAGACGATAGGCATAGGAGGCAAGCCGATTGCTCACCATACTGGATACGCCGCAGAAGCCGGCTACGGGCTCTCTGACTGAGCGGAAGTCCGAGTTCATCGGCCAGGCCTGCCATGTGGAGGATCAGGAGGCAGCCATGGCCTTCGTCCAAGAGGTCCGTGTGCAGCACCCCAAGGCCCGGCACGTCTGCCACTGCGCGATCTGGGGACCGGAGGGCCGCACCAGCGAACGCATGAGCGATGACGGGGAGCCCTCCGGGACGGCCGGCAAGCCCATACTTGAGGTCATGCGTCGGCAGGGGGTGACGGACTGCGTCCTGACGGTGACCCGTTACTTCGGAGGGATCCTTCTCGGGTCAGGGGGGTTGATCCGGGCCTACTCCTCAGCAGCCTCCCTGGCACTCAAGGCGGCAAAGCAGGCACGTGTGCTCCCGACCCAGCGATTCACGATCACCGTGGACTATTCGGAGTACGATCCCCTGCGCCGTCTGATCCGCACCTCCGGGGGGCAGGTGGAGACTGAGGATTTCACTGATCAGGTCCAGCTGACCTACGACCTGGAACCCACCGCGGTGCCAGCCTTCCATGGTCGGCTGGACGACCTTCTGCAAGGCCGGGCTCAGCCGCGCGCATTGGGCGAAGGCCGCAGGCTGATCCCCCTGTCCGGAAACCAGGCTTCGTCTGCCTCATGACTGTCGGGAGGGTCATGCAACCATTGCTCGGTTGCAGCCTTACTCGCCGGACAGGCTCACGCCGCACGCCGTCGCTCTTCCGCCATGTAGACCGCGACCTTCCAGGCCCGAGCTCCACAAAGGAAATGGGAATAAGCACCTTTGGCAATGAACGCCAGTAATGAATAAGACCGGCGATCGTGCAAAATCAGCGATCACCGGTCATCAGGCGGAGACGAGGAGATTCGAACTCCTGGACCGCTTGCGCAGTCAACACCTTAGCAGGGTGCCCCTTTCGGCCACTCAGGCACGTCTCCATGCAGGCTCCCGGTTCAGGACCCCAGTCCCAAAGTCTCGAGAACAAAACAATAGAATACCATGCTAGACCGACCTGACTCGCCGGTGCGACAGGGTGCGATGCAGCACAGTGCGGATTCGTTCATTTTCATGGATAAAAACCATAAATGTGAATCTTTTTCAAGAATTTACGGCTGAGAATAATTTATTGCATGTTCCTCTGGGACCCCCTTCTATCATGGAGCCATGAGTACCGCACCAAGGCTTGCAGCCGCCAAGAAAGACTGGGGACATGACGAGACCGGCTGCACGGTGCTGCACATTGACATGGATGCTTTCTACGCCTCCTGCGAAGTCGCCCGACACCCTCAATTGCAGGGCCGGCCGGTCATCATCGGCACCGGACGGCGTTCGGTGGTCTCTGCGGCCAGCTATGAAGCCCGGGCTTTCGGCATCAACTCGGCCATGCCTCTGGCACGTGCCGAACGACTGTGTCCTCAAGGGGTCTTCCTCCCGGTCGATATGACCTATTACCGGAATATCTCACGTAGGATATTTGATACGGTTTTCTCACGAATTACTGATCAGATCGAGCAAGTCTCAGTAGACGAGTGCTACATGGACGTGTCCGGGGCACTCATGCGCTGGGGCATGCCCACGGCCATAGCCCGGTGGATTCGAGCCAGCGTGGCCCGCCAATTCCACGTGACCTGCTCGGTGGGCATCGCCACCAACAAACTGGTAGCCAAGATGGCCTCCACCAACGCCAAGCCCGACGGCATGCTGCTGATTCCCAAGGCCCGACAGGCCGAGTTCGTCCAGCTGATGCCCCTGCGCGGCATCCCCGGTATCGGACCGGCCCTGGAGAAGCGGCTCAACGCCTGGGCCATCAAGGACGTGGCCGACCTGGCTACCATGAGCGAGCGGGATCTGACTAGAGCCACAGGTTCGAACCTTACAGCCAGGAAGCTGGCGCAGGCCTCCCACGGTCTGGACGACGATCCTGTCCAGCCGCGAGCGCCAGAGAAGTCCCTAGGTGCGGAACGCACCTTTCTGCACGACACCACCAGCATGAAGCAGGTCTGCGACCTCCTGCGCGTCTGCAGCAACGAAGTGGCGACCGGACTGCGATCGCACGACCTGATCGCCCGAACCATCACCGTCAAACTACGCTTCGATGACCTGCGCTATATGACCAAGGCCCACACCCTGGAGACCCCGGTCAACTCAGCCAACCGCATCTATCCGCAGGCAGTCGGTCTGCTCAAGGCCATGCTGGGGCTGCCCGATGGTGTGCCCATGGACACACCCCTGCCCAGGCTGATCCGCCTGGCCGGTGTCAGCGCATCCGGTCTGAGCCGGGTGGAAGACACGCCCATCCAGCCATCCTTGGATGACATCATCCACGAGAGCAAACGCCGCACCGGCAGCGAGGCCCAGCGCCTGGATCAGGCAGAGGCCACCATGGACTCCATCAGGAGCCGCTACGGCAGGGGCTCAGTCACCATGGGCCTCTAAGCCGCACTCCGCAGACGTCCCAGGGCCAGTTCCAGCTGCTCGTCAGTGATGGTTGACGAAAATCGCAGATAGTGGCCATCCCCGTAAAACTCCCCGGGACTGGCCAGAATACCCAGACGGGATAGGTCTGCCACATCGGCCCAACAGTCGCCCGAGCGGGCTTGTGCCCAGATATATAAGCCGCCCTGCGGCATGACGGCATCGTATCCGTATGATCTGAGACCTTCAGCCAAGGCATGCAGGCGGCGGGCATAGACTTCGCGCTGGGCCATCACAGCATCGCCATCCTCCAAGGCGGCCCGCATGGCCCGTTGCACCGGACCCGGCACAATCAGCCCCACCTGCTTGCGGTAGGCGGTCATGGCCTCCACCAGATGAGCATCTCCCGCCACCAAAGCTGCCCTGTATCCGGCCATGTTGGACTGCTTGCTCATTGAGTACAGGCAGAGTATCCCGCTGGCATCGCCGCCACAGACTTGGGGCTCCAGGATGCAAGGCGAGGCGGTGATCTGCACATCCTGCCCGACCTGGGCGGGTTCTGACCAATCCAGTAGGGCGTAGCACTCGTCACTTAGGACCGTGGCCCCTATCGAACGGGCCGCCCGTACAATCTTCGCCAGCCCGGCTCGGTCGATGATCCGCCCACTGGGGTTGCCTGGCGAATTGATCCATATTGCTCGCACGCCGGGCAGATTCACCCATGAATCCGTATCAGTCGGATCGTCCACGGTCGTCACCTGGGCCCCAGCCAGCTGGGTTCCGATGGCATAGGTGGGATAGGATACCGTCGGCTGCACCACCCGGTCCCCCGGTCCCAGATGCAGAAGGGAGGCCATGAGCGCCACCGCCTCCTTGGACCCGACCGTGGGCACCAGATCCGCGCCAAGAGCATTCAGATCTACCCCCCGGCGACGACGGAACCAGTCGGCCGCGGCCTGCCTCAGAGATCCATCACCGGCAGTTTTGGGATAACCTCGTGCCTGACCATCATCCGAAGCGGCAGCCAAGGCATCCCTGACCGACCTGGGTACAGGGTCCACCGGCGAACCTACCGACAGATCGACCAGACCGCCGGGGCATTGCTCAGCACGCCTCCGGTAGGGGTCAATCCTCGACCAGTCATAGGGGGATTCGAAGGAGTGGAAACCCATGGTCAGCCTTTCTCGTATGAATAAGCCGCGGAGGGATGGATCCCATCCGCGGCTCGTCAGCCTGAATTGACTACTTGTTTGGGGGCAGGGCTGCCACACCCTCCGGATCATGATCGTAGGGGCCGACCGCAGCAGCGCCGCCGGCATCCCCCACCTGGGCGAAGAAATCAGTCGCCGCATCCTTGTACCAGGTCCACTCCTCGGGCAGATCATCCTCGTAGAAGATGGCCTCCACCGGGCAGACCGGCTCGCAGGCGCCGCAGTCCACGCACTCGTTGGGGTTGATGTAGAGCGAACGGACGCCCTCGTAGATGCAGTCCACCGGGCATTCGTCCACGCAGGCCTTGTCCTTGACGTCCACGCAGGGCTGAGCGATGACGTAGGTCATGGGTTACCTCCTGAGTATGCGAGTATTCACTCTACACTGCAGCGCCGACGCTCCAGGTCAGTCCAGACCGGCCTGGGTGGCCTTGGATATCTTCCCGCTGAGCTGATGACGACCGAGCAGGGAGTGCCAGTAGGAATAGCCGAAGTAAATGGCCAGGCCTGCAGCCAGCCAGACCACGAATCGAATCCAGGTCAGCACGGTCAGGTTGAGCATGAGCCAGAGGCAGGCCAGAGCGATCAGAATGGGCACCCAAGGGTTGCCGGGCATCTTGAAGGACCGGGGCAGGTCAGGCCGGCGCTTGCGCATGATGGGCAGGGAGATGGCCACCAGAAGGAATGCCGAAAGCGTGCCGATGTTGACCATGTCGGACAGGACGTCTATGGGGAAGCAGGATGCCACCACGGCAACTACGATGCCACCCAGGATCTGAATGCGGGCCGGCGTGCCATGGCGGCCGGTGCGGGACAAGGCACGCGGAAGAAGCCCGTCGCGGCTCATGGCGAAGACAATGCGGGTCAGCCCCAGCAGGAGCACCATGACCACGGTGGTCAGCCCCACCACGATGCCGAAGGAGATGATCTTGGCAGCCCAGGGAGCCCCCACCATCTCGAAGCCGGTGGCCAGTGAGGGGTTCTTGGCCTTGGCAAGATCCTTGTAGGAGACCATGCCGGTGGTGACGATGGCGACCAGGATGTACAGGGTGATGACGATCAGCATGCCCAGGCCGATTCCGCGGGGAATGGTCTTGTGGGGCTCCTTGGCCTCCTCGGAGGTGGTGGCGACGATATCGAAACCTACGAAAGCGAAGAAGACCAGTGCCGCGCCTGAGAGGATGCCAGGGATACCGTAGATGGTGGGCTGCATGCCTGAAACCCACTGCCAAAGGGGCTGGCCCATGATCCCTGGCACGCTGGCACCCGGAACGGCCGAGGCCGGCTCGGAAGGCGGGATGAAGGGCCGGTAGTTGTCCAATTTGACGTAGAAGAAGCCCACCACGATGACGAAGACCACAATGCCGATCTTGAGGACGGTCAGGGCGCCGTCGAACCGGGCTGAAAGCTTGGTGCCCAGGACCAGGAGAACCGTGAAGAGGGTGACGACCGCCAACGGGGCCAGGTCCACATCCAGGCTACCCAGATGGAAGCTGGAGCTGAAGGAGGTACCGCCCATCAGGTGGATGAAGTCGTTCAGGTAGACGCCCCAGTACTTGGAGATCACCGATGCGGCCATGAGCATCTCAAGAATCAGGTCCCATCCGATGATCCAGGCCACAAGTTCGCCCATGGTGTTGTAGGTGAAGGTGTAGGCCGAGCCTGAAACCGGGATCATGGAGGCGAACTCCGCGTAACACATGACGGCCGCAGCACAGACGATGCCTGCTATGACGAAGGAGATGATGACGGCCGGACCCGCATGGAAGGCCGCTGCCTGGGCTCCCACCGAGAAGATGCCGGCGCCCACGGCCACTGCGACGGCCATGATGGCCAGGTCCCAGGTGGTCAGCGTCCGCTTGAGCGACCTGCCCTCCTCCCCGGTCTCTGCCAGGGTCTGTTCAACCGATTTCTTCCTGAATAACTCCATCTTGCTCCCGACTCACGAGTCCCGCTCCGGCCAGTAATCATAGGATATGATGCCGTACAAAACCGAAATACGCTCATCAGGTGAAAGCAGGAGCTACCAAGCCAGGTCGATGCCTGGGGTAACGGGCTCGGGAATCAGGCGGATGCCGAAGGTGGAATCCACGCCTTTCTGGATGGCACGGGCCAGGGCCACCATGTCATCGGAGCCGGCACCTCCGCGGTTGGTCAAAGCCAGTGTGTGCACGTCGGACAGGGCGGCAGCCGACGCCTCCTCCAAGGCGAATCCCTTGTGGAAGCCTGAATGATCGATCAGCCAAGCCGCTGAGGTCTTGACCAACGCCGAGTCTTCGACAGGATAGCGCGGGGCATCCACCGGTAGGGCATCCGCGGCCTCAGGGCTGATGATCGGATTGGTGAAGAAACTCCCGCAGCTGTGGCGGTCAAGTAGCACCCGCTCGCCCCTGGGGCCGTGAAGGTCATCCTGGACTGCCTCCAGAGCTTCTTCCAGGTCGGAGGTTCGACGGCAGGATCCCATCCAATCGGTCAGGTACCGGTAGGGATCCTCCAGCATCCCTTTGCCTGCTCTGACGGTCAGAACCGCCCGGCGGATCCGCTCCAGGGGAAGGGTTGCCCCGACCTCCACACCCAAGGCCTTAGCCAGCTGGGCGGAACCCACCTGAGCGGCGGACCCATGTCGCAGGACCAGGGTGACCGAAAGGACCACGTAGCGCGGCGTGGGGAAGAACCGTGCGTCGGGCACAGCCGGCGCCTGATACATGGTCTGCTTGAGCAGGGAGGTCCTGTATCCGAAATCTAGATCTGAGGCTCGCAGATAGGCAGTGACCTTGTCCTGGCGGTCCCAGACCTCGACCGAGTCGACCAGGCGGCCGACCTCCTGGCCGTAGGCGCCGATGTTCTGGACCACCGAGGCCCCGACAGTCCCGGGGATGCCGGATAGGCCCTCTACCCCGATCAGGTGCATGCGCACGCAGTAGGAGACCAGATCATCCCAGTTGGTCCCAGCCGTTGCGTTGATGTGAACAACAGGAGCACCACCTTCAGGCGGAGCCACCTCGTCGGGCACGCTGATGTCCTGACGGGTGTCACGCACAACCACGCCAGGAAAATCCTGGTCGGAGGCCAGCAGGTTGGATCCCCCGCCGATCAGGCAGAGGGGCAACCCCTTGGAATCCGCGTCCTCCACAGCCTCGATCATGCCCACACGGCTTTGGGGCTGAACGAAGGCGGCCATGCTCCCGCCCACACCCACAGTGGTGATATCGGCAAAGGTCGGAATGGTGTCTCTGGAGGATACGTCAGACATGCAATTCACTGTATCATCGTCCCCTTATGAGGGCCTCTCCCGAGCAGGAGCCATGCCAGACCTGAAATGCCCCCTGTCTCCCTTGGCGATCATCAATCGGTCATACTCGGATAGCAAAGCAAGGGCATCAAGGTGACTGCGAAGTCCTGTCTGACCCCCTATTAGCTTTTCCTATAGCTTTCGCAAGACCCGCGCAGGGTCAGGGGACGATTAGCGGCGATAGATATTACCTATATGTCAGGTCGTTGACGGGCCTGCTTCCTGGGGGTTTTATGTGACAAGAGCTTTGGGAAGGGGAATCTCCAAAGCCCTGTTTCCGGACGAAGGGCACCGGAACCACCTGGACACCTGACCGGGCGTCCATAGGACACATACCAGGAAATGAGCATGCAATGACAGAAGACAGAAGAACCCAGTTCCATCAGACAGCCCATGGCCAGACAAGCCGCCCCTGGCTGACCTCTGCCTGGCAGCACCACATCGGACACGAGTACGGTGCTGAGAATTTTGCCGCAGCCACCTTGGACTTCGTTCGCAAGTGGGATTGGGACTGGGTCAAGATCAACCCGAGGGCCATCTACTACGCCGAGGTCTGGGACGCAGTCTACGACAAGGATCACTATGACTGGCTGATCCCGCGCACCGTCCGCACGGCCATCCAGGAGGCAGGGGATATCGCCCGCATCGACTATCGCGACCCTGAAACCAACAAGGTGCTCCAAGAGCAGATCCAAGCTGCCAGAGGCATCCGAGACGGCCTTGAGGACCGAGCAGTCATCGACACGGTCTTCTCCCCACTCTCAGTCCTCCTTCAGTTGGCCGATCTCCCCCTCTATCCCGAGGGGCAGGGCTCCGCGCAGGAGGATGACAGGGGTCTGAACAGACAGACGCTGATCTTCGACCAGCCCGAGGCGGCCAAGTCGGCGCTGGACAAGATCGCCCGGACCCTTGCCGACTACGCAGCTCTGCTGGTCAGCCCCAAGGAGCAGGGCGGGGCTGGTCTGGACGGCATCTTCTTCGCCGAGACGGGTCTGGCCAGCCATGGCTACTTCAACCAGGCGCAGCTGGAGGAATGGGCCAAGCCTTATGACCGGATCGTGATCCAAGCGGTCAGACAGGCCAATCCGGAAGCCCTGGACCTGGTGCATACTTGCCGGGAGGATGCCCATCCCGAAGAATTCACCGACCTGAATCCCGATTTTCTCCACTGGGACCAGTTCCGCCCAGGCAATCCTGAAATCAGTACCGACTTTCCAGCGGTACCCGTGGGAGGAGCCGACTTCGAACTCTTCAACCCAGGCGGCGATGTAAACCAGATCCGCCAGGAATTGGATCAGACCATCCAGGCCCGTCAAGGCCGTCCCTTCCTCCTGGCGCCCTCATGCACCATCCCGACGCCCGCCGACGAGGAGGCCCTGCGCCTTCTGAGCGGAACCCGGGCCCCCAAGCAAGTCTGAAACCACAAACAACCCACCGACATCAACCGTCAAACTCCAAGGGAGACATCATGGTCATCACATCAAAGCAGCACCGGCAGCATCGTGGCACCATCAGGGCAATGGCTGCCCTCATGACCACCATGGCCATGGCCGGGGCGCTGTCGGCCTGCGGATTGGGAGGCGACAAGGGCTCCTCCGCAGGATCGTCAGACCATGTGACCATCGCTGCCATCTACCCTAAGACCGGTCTCTACGCCGAGTACGGAAAGATGTTCCAGCAGGGCTTCGACCTGGCCAAGGACCAGGTCAACAAGAAGGGCGGAATACAGGGCAAGCGCCTGGACATCGACTACTACGACACCCAATCAGATGCCAAACAGGATGCCGCCGTCGCCCCAAAGATCGCCTCCGACAAGTCGGTCATCGCCGTTGTGGGCGACTACTCCTCGCCGGCCTCCTCAGCCGCATCGCCTATTTTCCAACAGGCCGGGCTGGTCCATTACGGCTTCAACAACTCCTCGCCGACCTTCACGAATTCGGGTGATCATGTATGGACACCTCAAATATCGCAGAAGACCTACCAGGAAGCCAACGCTGAAGCGGTGTCCAAGCGAGCCAAGAAGATCTCCGTCGTCTATATAGAAAACGACTGGGGGAAGGAATCCTTCCAGTACTTCAAGGAGGCTGCGGAACGGCTCGGGGTGCAGATCGTCTACCAGTCCTCCTATCTGCCCGATTCCACGGACCTGACTCCAATACTGATCCCGGCCAAGAATGCCGCCCCCGAGGCCGTGGTGGACATCGGTTACGGACCAGATGGGGCGCTGATCGCCAACACCCTGCGGGACAAACTGGACTATAAGGGACCCTTCTTCGGCGGTCAGGAGACCAAGGAGTTCCTCTCCCTGACCGGAGCGAACGCCCAAGGGGCCATTATCACCGGCGTCTTTTCGGCAACAGGCACCAAGGATGCGAAAGCCAAAGCCTTCGTCAAGAGCTTTGAGGACCGGTATCACACCGTCCCCGGCAACTTCGAAATCACTGCCTACCAGGCCATCAAGGACCTGGCCTACGCGGGCGAGAAGACCAGCCCCACCAGGGAGGGCATACAGGAGGCCCTAAGCAAGGTCAAGGACTTCCCGCTCTACCAAGGCCAGGGAGGGACTTTCCGGTTCAACACCAAGACCCGCCGGGCGGATACGATCAAGCCCATCCTCCTCCAGGTGGATCAGGGCAAATTCAAACAGATCGAGGAGTGAGCAGCGATCATGGTCGAGACGCTCTTTTCCGGACTCATCCACGGCGGCGTATACGCCCTGGCCGCCGTGGGTATGTCCCTGGTCTTCGGAGTGACCAATGTGGCCAACTTCGCACAGGGGTCGCTGGTAGCGGTCGGCATGATGACAGGATGGTGGGTGGGCTCCACCCTCGGTTGGGGGCTCATCCCCACCATCCTGGCCGTCGTCCTGGTCACAGGCCTGGTCGGTCTGGTCACCAATCTCCTGGTCATCATCCCCCTGGAGGGCCGGCAGCCAATTGCAGCCCTCCTGGGCACCGTTGGCCTAGGACAGGTCCTGGATAACGGGATGCAGCTGATCTTCGGCTCTCAGACCAGGGCCTTCCCCCAGCTGTTGCCCACCCACAACCTGCATGCGCTGGGCATCAGCTTCGGCACCTCCGACCTGGTCATGGGTCTGGTCGCCCTGGCCAGCATGGCTGCGCTCTGGGCCTTCCTGACCTACGGCAGGACCGGACAGGCCATCAGGGCCACCTCCCAGGATTCCCAGGCCGCATTGCAGATGGGAGTACCGGTCACCTCCATTCGCACCATAGCCTTCGTTATCGGCTCGGTCCTGGCTGGTATCGCCGGAATTTTCATCGGTCTGTTCAAGACGAACATCAACCCCATGGACGGCAACGCCATCGGCATGACGGCCTTTGTGGCCGCCGCCATCGGCGGGCTGGGCTCCATCCCCGGAGCCATCATCGGTGGCCTGGTGCTGGGTTTGGCCGAGGCCGTCGGCGTAGGACTCTTCGGCGATGGTGTGCATGACCTGATCACCTTCGGCACCCTCCTGCTGGTTCTGATCCTCAAACCTTCAGGATTCCTGGGCCGCAAGGCAGACATGGGCAAGGAGCCCATGACCGGAACCCTCCCGGAAGCCGCCAGACCCATCCGACTGCCACTTTGGGCCAACCTCGGCCTTGCGGCAGCCGCTCTGGCCACCCCATTCATTTTCTCCGACCATCTGGCCGGCATCGGGACCCAGGTTGCCATCTACGCCATTGCCGCAGTGGGCCTGACGCTGATCTCGGGCTCGGCCGGGCAGACCATCCTGGGGTTGGCGGGACCTGTGGCCGTGGGAGCCTACGCTTCGGCTCTGTTAACCATGCGTCTGCATTGGCCCTTCACGCTCTCCCTGCTGGGCGCGGCCGTCATCGCGGCCTTGGCCGCATCCCTGCTGACATTCCCGGTATGGAAGCTCAGTGGCCACTATGTGGCTATCGCCACCATAGGGGTGGGAGCAGTCATGGTCGCCATCATCCGCATCTGGGAACCTCTGACCAGGGGCTCGCTAGGTCTGCAGGGCATTCCGCTACCGACCTTCCTTGGCAAGCCGCTCTACACCCAGCAGATGCAGTACCTACTGGACCTGATCGTTCTTCTACTAGTCCTCGCAGTGATCTCTCGGATCAGGTCCTCACACTTGGGTCACGTCTTCGAAGCCATCGGCGAGGACGGACAAGCTGCCTGGTCCCTGGGGATCAGGACAGGGGCCTACAAGGCGCTGGCCTACGCCCTGGCATGCGGTGCTACGGGTATCGCAGGCGCCCTGCTGGCGCACCAGTACACCTATATCGACCCGACCCTCTTCAACCCGACCATGTCGACCCTGATTCTGACCATCATCGTCCTGGGTGGCATGAAATCCCCGACCGGAGCCGTGATCGGCTCCCTGATCCTGGTAGGGGCCCCTGAACTGCTGCGCATCCTGCCCGAGGTGAGAATCATGGCCTACGGACTCGTCCTGATCATCTTCATCATCTGCAGACCACAGGGTCTGTTCTCAACCAAAAGGAGGGCATGATGACGGGCAGCCGGCACAATCCCGAACCTGTACGCGACAGTCCCGATCAGCCCCTGCTCAGCGTGCGCAATCTGAGCAAGAGCTTCCAGGGACTGCAGGCAGTGGCCGACGTGAACATGGATCTGGCATCCGGCCAGGTGATAGGCATTATCGGCCCCAACGGATCAGGCAAGTCCACGACCATCAACCTGATCTGCGGCTTTCTCAAGCCCGACTCGGGCCAGATCAGCCTTAAGGGACGCACCGTGACCGGCCTACCCGCTACGGACATGGCCGAGCAGGGGGTGTCCCGCACCTTCCAGAACGGCAGGGTCTTTCCGACCATGAGCGTTGAGGAGAATGTAGCTGTAGGGTTCCATAGACGCCTGGAAGCCCGCAGACCCTTTCGCCGCCTGGAGCGGTGGCCCATCCTGCGATGGATCCCCCTGCTGACGCAGACCTGGCTGACGCTGGTGCCCGGTCCCGCCTGCCGGAGGGAGGCGGTCGTCGAGCGCAAGGCCGTCCAGTCCGAAATTGACAGATTCAGCGAGCGCCTGGAGGAACATCGCACCCAGGCCGCCTACACACTCTCCTACGCCAACCGACGACGCACCGAGATAGCCAGAGCCCACGTCAGCTCCCCCGACATCCTGGTTTTGGACGAGCCCACGGCAGGAATGAACCAGTCGGAGACCGCCGAGGTGCTGCAGCAGCTCCTGGAACTCAAGGCCCAGGGCCAGACCATGCTCCTGGTAGAGCACAAGATTGACCTGATCGAAGCACTGTGCGACCAGGTCATCGCCATGGACGGCGGCAGGATCATCGCCTCCGGACCTCCCAAGCAGGTCAGTGCCGATCCCCGCGTCATCACCGCATACCTGGGCGACCGCAGACCCCGCAACGATGCCCCCATGAACGGGCAGGCAGATGTTCTGGCCCGGCAGAACGCCCTGGCTCCGGCCACCGTTGTAGAACCGATCGATGGCCAGGATTCCGACAGCACAGGAACCAAGCTAAAAACCAAAGCTGAGTCGTCTGATGACGATGGGGGGAAGCCAACCACCGAAGGGGACCGAACCTTGCTTTCCCTGGATGCCGTCAATGTGAGCTATGGCCCGGTCAAGGCCCTGGACCATGTCAGTCTTCGCGTTCCCCAAGGCGGCATCGTCTCCCTTCTGGGCGGGAATGCTTCGGGCAAGTCCACAACCATGAAGACCATCCTGGGCCTGTTGGCCCCAAAGGAGGGGACCATCCATTTGGATGGACGGGAAATCACCCACACCCCCACCAAGGATCGGGTCCGTTCCGGAATCGCCTCGGTGCCTGAGGCGAGAAGGGTCTTCGCCGCCATGAGCGTGGAAGAGAACCTGCGCATGGGTGCCTACACCCAAAGGGAACGCAGTCAGATTGAGCAGGATCTGGAAGCTATATATGAGCGCTTCCCCCGCCTGGCCGAACGTCGTGGGCAGCAGGCCGGCACCCTTTCAGGAGGCGAGCAGCAGATGCTGGCCTTCGGCAGGGCCCTGATGAGCCATCCCCGGTTGATATGCATGGACGAGCCGACCATGGGTCTCTCCCCCAAGCTGGTCGACCAGGTGCTTGAGCAGATCGCCTCCCTTCGGGATCAACTGGGCATCTCCATCCTTCTGGTCGAGCAGCAGGCCGAGCTGGCCCTGTCCATCGCCGACTACGGGTACGTGCTGCAGAACGGCCTGATCCGTCTGGAGGGGCCCGCCAGACAGCTCTTGAATGATGAACGTGTCCGCCAGGCATACCTGGGCAAGGCAACCTCCCGATAGCGGGCAATAAGGAACACCTATGAGCGGAGCCTTGCCCGAGACCCAGAAAGAAGATTCGATGGTGGGCTAGTGAAGGATTCACGACCGGACATAAGCAGAGGAAGACACCCGCATGAGCAAAGGATTTGCAACAAAAGCCGTCCATGACGGCTATGACTGTCAAAGCCAGGGCGAAGGCGCGTCCAGCGTCCCCATCTATCAGTCGGCGGCTTTTGACATGGTCACCGCCGACCGGGGAGATGCCCTGGCCGCCGGCGAAATTCAAGGGTTCTCTTACTCGCGCCTGGCCAACCCCACGGTCAAGGTCCTGGAGGAGCGTCTTGCCAGTCTGGAGGGTGGCAAGGGGGCTGTGGCCATGGCTTCAGGGATGGCCGCCGTGTCATCCGCCCTCATGTGCGCAGCCGAAGGTGGCGGGAGGCTGATCTCCCCTGTCGATCTTTATGGAACCTCCGTGGATACCATGAAGACCTTCTTTCCCAACTTCGGCATTGAAACGGATTTTGTGGACGACATCAACGACCTTGACGCGGTGGAATCTCTGATCCAGGACAACACCAGGGCCATCTTCGCTGAGTCCGTAGCCAATCCGTCCACGGCCATAGCCGACATCCCCGGCCTGGCCGACCTGGCCCATCGGCATGGGCTGGCCCTGATCATCGACAATACGGTGCCCACGCCCTACCTGCTCAACCCGATCGACTTCGGTGCCGACATCGTCGTCCATTCGACTACCAAGGGGATCAGCGGCCATGGCAACTCCCTGGGCGGGGTCATCGTGGACGCAGGACGGTTCGACTGGGGCAACGGCCGCTTCCCACAGATGAGCCAGCCCGAACTGATCATCAGCGACGAGCGGCACGGGTCCATGGTCAGCTTTCTGGATGCCTTCGGCAAGATGGCCTTTCTCCGCAGGGTCCATACCAAGTACCTACATACCTTCGGAGCGGTCATGAGCCCCTTCACCGCCTACCTGCAGCTGACCGGCCTTGAGACTCTGCCCCAGCGGGTCGCCACCGAGGTGAAGACGGCGACAATTCTGGCCCGCCACCTGCTGACCATTCCCCAGGTGGAGCAGGTCAACTATTCGGGCATTCCCGAGGGTCGGCACCAAGGGGATGCAGACCAGCAGGACCGCCTGGCCTCGACCCTGCTGCCCAAGGGCGTCGGCACGATCCTGTCTTTCAAAGTCCAGGGAGGCTACGAGCAGGTCAAGCGCATTGTGGACTCGGTGCATCTCATGAGCTATATGCCTAACATCGGCGACTGTCGCACCCTGATTGTGGACCCGGCCAGGATCACCCACAGGGAGGTTCCAGAACCCTACCGCCTCAGCGCCGGTGTGGGCGACGACCTGATTCGAATCTCCGTAGGCCTGGAGAACCCGGACGACCTAATCGCCGATCTGGATCAGGCATTTGCGACCGCCTACCAGGGCACTTTCTAAGGCTGAGTCCCCTACATCACCAAACCCGTTCTGCTCCCAGCAGTATCTTCAAACAATGCGGAACAGGCATATAGGCAGATTTGCATAAAGAAAAACCTGTGTATAAAAAAGGACCCGACCATTTGGTCGGGTCCTGATGAAGCCAAAAGACAGGAAGAACTCAGCGGGTCTCCCGGTGCAGGGTATGCTTGCCGCAACGGGGGCAGAACTTCTTGAGCTCCAGACGGTCAGGAGTGTTACGACGGTTCTTGGTCGTAATGTAATTACGCTCCTTGCACACGGTGCACGCCAGCGTAATGCCAGGACGGATATCTGCGGCTTTTGCCATGGTTCACCTCTATAGTCGTTGCACGACCGACGTATGTCGGCCACAGTAGCGAGGAAGAGACTCGAACTCTTGACCTTACGATTATGAGTCGTACGCTCTAGCCAGCTGAGCTACCCCGCCAGAGAGCCTCGGGTGAGAATCGGACTCACGACCTCTTCCTTACCAAGGAAGTGCTCTGCCACTGAGCTACCGAGGCGTGGCGGATAGAGGATTCGAACCTCTGAAGCATTACGCGGCTGATTTACAGTCAGCTCCCTTTGACCGCTTGGGAAATCCGCCATGTCGCACTAGAACCGGAGCTCCGTACGGCAACTTGCCTATAATGACATGTTTTTCTGTTTTCCGCAAGTCCCGCTCCAACGTCGTGTCTTCCGCGTCAGAGCGGGACAGACAGGTCAGAAATCCCAGTCGTCGTCGTCCGTCTCCACGGCCTTGCCCATGACGTAGGAGGAGCCCGAGCCGGAGAAGAAGTCGTGATTCTCGTCGGCATTGGGGCTCAGGGATGCGATGATGGCGGGATTCACATCGGTGGTGTCCGAGGGGAAGAGGGCAGGATAGCCCAGGTTCATCAGCGCCTTGTTGCCGTTGTAGCGCAGGAACTTGGTGACGTCCTCCACCAGGCCCACCCCGGAGTACAGGCTCTCGGTGTATTCCACCTCGTTGTCGTACAGGTCGCCCAGGAGCTCGTAGGTGTAGTCGCTCATGGCCTGGCGCTCGGAGTCGGAGACCTTGGCCAGTCCCTTCTGGTACTTGTAGCCGATGTAGTAGCCATGCACGGCCTCATCGCGGATGATCAGACGGATCAGATCAGCCGTGTTGGTCAGCTTGGCATGGCTGGAGAAGTACATGGGCAGGTAGAAGCCCGAGTAGAAGAGGAAGGACTCCAGCAGGGTGGAGGCCACCTTGCGCTTCAGAGGGTTGTCGCCCTCGTAGTAGTCCAGAACGATCTGGGCCTTGCGCTGGAGGAACTCGTTGTGCTCGCTCCACTCGAAGGCGGCATCGATCTGAGGGGTGGAAGCCAGAGTCGAGAAAATGGAGGAGTAGGACTTGGCATGGACCGACTCCATGAAGGCGATGTTGGTGTAAACAGCCTCCTCATGGGGGGTCAGTGCATCCGGGATCAGGCTGACGGCACCCACGGTCCCCTGGATGGTGTCCAGAAGGGTCAACCCGGTGAAGACCCGCATGGTCAGAGTGTGCTCCTCCTCGCTCATGGCCTGCCAGGAGGGCAGATCATTGCTGACGGGAACCTTCTCGGGCAGCCAGAAGTTGCCGGTCAGACGATCCCAGACCTCCAGGTCCTTCTCGTCCTCCAGACGGTTCCAGTTGATGGCGGAGACCCGGTCGATCAGCTTCAGCGGCTGCCGGGGAATGGAAATGGGTGGGACCATGGTTGATTGCTCCTTGTTGGATAGGTGTTCGACAGTGCGAAGCGGATCATGACTGGACCGTCAGTCTACCGCATGGACGGACCCGGCCTGTGGATGTGGATACCAAAGGGCCGGCGCCGCCCTCAAAGACGGCACCGACCTGGGATTGCATATGCCTTGGGGCAGACGCCTTAGAGCATGCAGCTGACGCAGCCCTCGACCTCGGTGCCCTCCAGCGCCTGCTGGCGGATCCTGATGTAGTAGAGGGTCTTGATCCCCTTGCGCCAGGCGTAGATTTGAGCCTTGTTCAGGTCGCGGGTGGTGGCCGTGTCAGGGAAGAAGAGGGTCAGCGAGAGCCCCTGATCCACATGCTGGGTGGCCTCGGCGTAGGTGTCCACGATCTTCTTCCAGCCAATCTCGTAGGCATCCTCGAAGTAGTCCAGGTTCTCGTTGGTCATGTAGGGAGCCGGGTAGTAGACGCGCCCGATCTTGCCCTCCTTGCGGATCTCGATCTTGGAGGCAATCGGGTGTATGGAGCTGGTGGAGTGGTTGATGTAGGAGATGGACCCGGTCGGAGGAACGGCCTGGAGGTTCTGGTTGTAGATGCCGTCCTTGAGGATGGCCGCCTGGAGTTCCTTCCAGTCCTCAACCGTGGGGATGTGGACCTGGTACTGGTCGAAGAGGTCCTTGATCCGCTGGGTCCTGGGCTCCAGGGAACGGCTGCCCTCGGTGTACTTGTCGAAGTAGTTCCCCTGGCCTGCCGGCTTGGCGTAGTCGGACTTGGCGAATGAGGCGAAGGCCTTCCCCCGCTCCACGGCCAGGGCATGGGAGGCCCTGTAGGCGTGGTAGGCCACGGTCATGAAGTACATGTCCGTGAAGTCCAGCCCCTCCTCGGATCCGTAGTGGATGCCCTCGCGTGCGAGGAAGCCATGGAGGTTCATCTGACCCAGGCCGATGGCATGGCCCTCATCGTTGCCCCGCTTGATGGAGGGAACAGCCTCGATGTTGGTGTGGTCGGAGACGGAGGTCAGTGCCCGCACCGAGGTTTCGACCGTGTCGGCCAGGCCGCCGTCCATGGCCTTGGCGATGTTCAGGGACCCCAGGTTGCATGAGATGTCGCGGCCGATATGCTCATAGTTCAGGTTCTCGGAGTAGGTGCTGGGCTCCTGGACCTGCAGGATCTCCGAGCAGAGGTTGGACATGGTGATCCGGCCGTCGATGGGGTTGGCCTTGTTGACCGTGTCCTCGAAGAGGATGTAGGGGTAACCGGACTCGAACTGGATCTCGGCCAGGGTCATGAAGAAGTCGCGGGCGTCGATGTACTTCTTGTGGATCCGCTTGTCCTTGACCATCTCCTCGTAGTGCTCGGTGATGGAGATGTCAGCAAAGGGCTTGCCGTAGACCCGCTCCACGTCGTAGGGCGAGAAGAGAGCCATGGGCTCCTTGCGCTTGGCCAGCTCGAAGGTGATATCGGGGATGACCACGCCCAGGGCCAGGGACTTGATGCGAATCTTCTCATCCGCGTTCTCCCGCTTGGTATCCAGGAAGCGCATGATGTCGGGGTGGTGGGCTGACAGGTAGACGGCGCCGGCACCCTGGCGGGCACCCAGCTGGTTGGCATAGGAGAAGGAATCCTCCAGGAGCTTCATGACCGGGACCACGCCGCTGGACTGGTTCTCGATGTGCTTGATGGGTGCACCCATCTCGCGCAGGTTGCTGAGCAGCAGGGCCACGCCGCCGCCCCTCTTGGACAGCTGCAGGGCGGCGTTGACGCCGCGGGAGATGGACTCCATGTTGTCCTCGATGCGCACCAGGAAGCATGAGACCGGCTCACCGCGCTGGGCCTTGCCCAGGTTCAGGAAGGTGGGGGTGGCGGGCTGGAAGCGGCCGGAGATGATCTCATCCGTGTACTTCATGGCGGCCTGCTCGTCCCCGTCGGCCAGCTCCAGGGCCACGGCCACGCAGCGCTGGGGGAAGTCCTCCAGGTAGCGCTTGCCGTCGAAGGTCTTCAGCGCATAGGAGGTATAGAACTTGAAGGCACCCAGGAAGGTCTCGAATTCGAAACCGCTCTCGGCTGCATGCTGATAGATCTTGTCCAGGAACTCCGGTGTGTAACGATCAAAAACCTTCCGGTCGTAGTACTCGTGATCCAGGAGGTAGGCAATCCTCTCAGCCGTGGAGGGGAAGGTCATGGTGTTGGGCCGCACGTGCCGGTCCATGTACTGGCGCTCGGCTTCATGGTCCTTGTCAAACTGAATCCTGCCGTCCTTGTCGTACAGGTTCAGCATGGCGTTCAGGGCATGGTAGTCGTGAGCCGGATCGAAGGTCTCCTCATCCTCGGATGCGGTCCTATCCAGGGCCAGGGACGTGTCCTCGTTTGCTCCCATCGGGTGTCCTTTCATGAGTATTGCTGTGATAGTGCGTGTAATGAAATTGGCTCAGGACTCGGGGTGGTTGCGGAAGAAATCCACAACCCCGCGGCGGACCTTCTCCTGGTCCTCCTTGGTGCCCATGAGCTCGAAATAGTAGAGGAAGGGCACATTGCACTTGCGGGAAATGATGTCCCCCGCCATGCAGAAGGCCTCCCCGAAGTTGGTGTTGCCCGAGGCGATGACCCCGCGGATGCCGGCCCGGTTGGCCGGGTCGTTCAGAAAGCGCTTGATTTGCGGCATGACCGCCTTCTTGGCTGATCCGCCCCCATAGGTGGGAACGATCAGGATGTAGGGCTGCCGGATGTTGAGCGGCGGATCCTTGGGTCTCAGAGGGATACGGAAGACGTCAATCCCCTCGTCATCCAAATGGCAGTTGGCAATGAACCGGGCGGTGTTGCGCGAGGCCGACGAGAAGTAGACCACAGCCCCCAGGCGCTGACCCTGGGCGGCGAACTCGGGAGCGCTGAGCTCCGAATCAGTTCCGGCGGTCTGCTGTTGCTCCATGCTTCCTCCTGATCAGGCCATCCAGAGCCTGTCTTGACGGTGATGCCCGCCCTGAGGACGGACCGATCAGAACCCGCCCAGCGCGAGCCTGAACTACTATATGTGCTGTTGATATCGGAAACGGTGAGCATATCTAGGGTTTTCTGTGCCCAATATCACACCGGTTCCGATTCGTTCAGAAGTCCCAGTCGTCGTCGTCCGTGGACTCGGAGTGCCCCATGACGTAGGAGGAGCCCGAACCCGAGAAGAAATCGTGGTTCTCGTTGGCCGATGGCGACAGGGCCGCCAGGATCTCCGAACTGACATCAGTCTGGTCGGCTGCGAACCGGGCCGGGTAGCCCAGGTTCATCAGTGCCTTGTTGGCATTGTAGCGAACGAAGGCGAAGACATCATCGACGAAGGGGAAGCCGTCATATATCTGCCCGGAGTAGACCATCTCCAGGTCGTAGAGCTTGTCCAGCAAATCGTTGGTGAACTTCTCCAGCATGGCCTGGTCGGCCTGGGTCCTCTCCTCCAGACCCCGCTGATACTTGTAGCCCGAGTAATAGCCATGGATGGCCTTGTCGCGCAGGATCAGCCGAATCATGTCGGCCGTGTTCATCAGCTTGGCATGGCTGGAGAAGTAAAGAGGCAGGTAGAAGCCCGCGTAAAGCATGAGGGAGGAGAGCATGGTGGAGGCCACCTTGCGCTTCAGGGGATCCTCACTGACGTACTCGTGCAGGACCGTGTGGACGCGCTCCTGGAGGACGTCGTTGGCCACAGCCCAGCGGTAGGCCTTGTCGATCTCCTCACTGGAGCAGAGGGTGGAGAAGACCGAGGAGTAGGAGCGGGCGTGGACCGACTGCATGAAGGCGATATTGGTATAGATGGCCTGCTCCTGCTCGGTGCGGGCGTGATCGATCTGCACCAGCTCGCCGATGGTGGCCTGGGTGGTGTCCAGCATGGTCAGTCCGGTGAAGACGCGGACGGTGGTCTGACGCTCATGATCGGTCAGGGTATTCCAGGATGGGATGTCATTGGACAGCGGCACCTTTTCGGGCAGCCAGAAGTTGGAGACCAGGCGGTTCCAGACCTCCAGATCCTTCTCGTCGGTGATGTTGTTCCAGTTGACCGGACGGATCCTGGCCTCAGGGGTGACACGGTACTGGGGCGGGGTGATGGACTTGCGCATCATCTCGTCGTCGGCATAGACACCGGCCTCTGACTTGGTGCTCTCTTTGGTGCTTTCCTGCTGGCTCATGACAAAACCGCCTTTCGTGAATCAGTCGACTGCTGCTGGAGCTGCACTCCCATTCCGGCCAGAATGGCTCTGACCGCCTGAACATCCTCCGAGGTGCCCAGCAGCTCGAAGCGATAGAGCTCAGGGACACCGCACCGGCGGGCTATCAGCGGGCCGGCCGCACAATAGGCGCTGCCAAAATTCCGGTTACCCGAGGTGACGACCCCGCGAATCAGTCCGCGGTTGACCGGATTGTTCAGGAAGTGGATGACCTGCTTGGGCACGGCCCCCTTGGCTGACCCACCACCATAGGTGGGCACCAGCAGAAGGTAGGGCGCATCCATAACGGGCATGGGCTGGCGCCGCTCGTACAAGGGGATGCGGATGGGCTCCTCCACGCCCAGCCGCTGCACAAAGCGGTGGGTGTTGTTGGAGACGCTGGAGAAATACACCAGCCTGGAGGCACCATCGGGAGGATCGTGCCGATCCATATCTGCTGAAGACATAGGGACTGCTGCTCCTTGGTAAACACTATATATTGGATTGACTTGGCCAGCCAACCACAATATATAGGTTTATCCAAGACGACACAAGTTCACAGAAGCAAAACCACCTCCGCTGTGAGATTCCATACAAGGACAGAGACGGCAAGCATTTGCCTTTACACTCGCACCATGGCGGCCGTCAGTCAGAGATTGGCCCCTGTGGCAGACCCTGTCGCCGCAGGTCGGCGCAAACCTCCAGGACACGGTCGTTGGCCTCCCGCTCCCCCACAGTGATGCGGATGCCCTCACCAGGGAAGGTTCTGACCGACAGGCCTGCATCACGGAAACGCTGATCAGCCTGCGTGGCGGCCTGGCCCAGAGGCAGCCAGTAGTAGTTGGCTCGAGGTTGGGGGATATTCCACCCCTGCTCCTGCAAACCAGCCAGGATTCTAGCCCGCTCCTGCTTGAGTGCCTGGACCCGTTCGGCCAGGCGGTCCTGTGCGTCCAGGCTGGCCATTGCCGCCGTCTGGGCCACATCGGAGACGCCGAAGGGCAGGGCCACCTTGTTCATGCCGGCAATGATCGGCTCGGCAGCCACGGCGTATCCGATCCGCAGCCCCGCCAGTCCGTAGGCCTTGGAGAAGGTCCGGGCCACTATCACATTGGGATGCTCGCGCATGAGCGACAATCCGTCGGCGCGGTCAGGGTCGTCGTTGAACTGTATATAGGCCTCGTCAAAGAGCACCGGCAGGTCGGCGGGCAGAGCCTGCAGCAGACGTTCGGCCTGGTCGCGGTCGACGTTGGTCGCAGTCGGATTGTTGGGATTGTTGACGATGACCAGTCTGGTGTGGTCGTTGACCGCGGCGATCATGGCATCGATGTCATGCCGCCCCTCTTTATCCAAGGGCACGGGCACACCTGTGGCTCCAGCCGAGGTGACGATGATGGGATAGGCTTCGAAACTGCGCCAGGGATAGACCACCTGGTCGCCATGGCCGGCCACCAGGTCAACCAGCTGGGTAATGACCTCAGTGGACCCGCATCCCAGCTGGATGCATGCGGGATCCACCCCGTGCAGCTGGGCCAGCCGCTCTACCAGAGAGGTGCCACGCATATCC
Source organism: Bifidobacterium mizhiense (assembly GCF_020884755.1). Classification (GTDB taxonomy): domain Bacteria; phylum Actinomycetota; class Actinomycetes; order Actinomycetales; family Bifidobacteriaceae; genus Bombiscardovia; species Bombiscardovia mizhiensis. Next base: position 559,636 of record NZ_BPWE01000001.1, read on the forward strand.
GGATAACGGTTCAGATGGCCCAAGGCCTGTTCGGAGACGGTCTGGACCACGCCGGGCAGGGGCGGATAGGGGTTCTCGTTGCTGGAGATCTTGTAGCTGGTCAACCCGGGAACGGCTGGTGCCGGACTGCCCTGCCGGTATCCGGGAAGGGAATCAATGCTGGCGCGATGACGATAGTACATGGGCACCATGCTAGTGGCCGCCATATGCTCCTGCAGTGTCTGTTCCGCTGCACGGTCCTCCCGAGACGCGAATGGCCCCCGGTCCTTACGCAGGACCAGGGGCCAATATCACCGCCTCTTTACTTGAGGATGGCCAGAACGTCGCGCGCGGACACGATCAGGTAGTCCTCGCCGCCGTAGTTGACCTCGGTGCCGCCGTACTTGGAGTACAGAACCTTGTCGCCAACCTTGACATCCATAGGGATGCGCTCGCCCTTGTCGTCACGACGGCCGGGGCCTGCCGCCAGCACCTCGCCCTGCTGGGGCTTCTCCTTGGCGGTATCGGGAATGACCAGCCCGGAAGCGGTCTTGGTCTCCGCCTCAGCCTGCTTGATGACGATCTTGTCTTCCAACGGTGTGAGTGAAATCGACACTGTGGACCTCCTACATCTTGTGAGAACAGCCAATGAACCCACGCCGGAACGTCGATGAGAGGCTGACGAACACTCACCACGCATTCCTTTGCGCTACAAGTCATAGTAGCGCGAAATTAGCACTCTGCCAACTTGAGTGCTAACGCTGGTGGTGAAAGAATGATCGCCGATTGGTCCCTCAGGACTTGTCCGCCGGACGACGCCGAGCCAATATGGCCTCCACGCCGATGGACAGGGAGTCCTCGCTGCGGTCGGGCACCTCGACCTGAGCCTGCATCTCCCTCTTGTGAAAGTCGTCGGGCTGCCCATCGGCCTTCTTCTTCTCGGGGGGACGGGCCACGGAGACCTGCCGGGTGGACTTGATCTCCAGGCTGTGAGGACCCTCGTCTTCGTTATTCTTGCCGCCCTTGTCCGATCCCTCACCACGGGCTGAACCCAGGGAGAAGGAGATCAGATCCTGGCCCGCCGCCATACCGAAGGCGTCCAAGGCCGGAGAGGGATTGATGCGCTTGAGTTCATTGGTGGCATCGTCCTGAGCCTTTGCCGAGGACGATGATCCCCCGGATGTGGAGGACTGAGCCGACGAAGCTGGGCGCTCTTTGCCGGCAGACACAGAGACCGATCCAGACTTACCTGCCCGTGTGGTAGCGGATTGCACGGATGCCGACTGCGGAGAGGCGGCGGACTTGTCCACTGACGACTTGGGCGCTGCTGGCTTGGAGGCAGCCTCTTGGGCCCTTGAAGATTTGGTAGTTACCGGTTTCGAAGCCTCCAGTCGAGAAGCCGTTTGTTTGGCTGGGATCCGTGCAGAGGCTTTCTTGGCGGCGGACGGCTTGTTCGACGTATGTGCGGTCTGTGCAGCAGTCTTTTCGCTCGACTTGGCGGACCCGGCTGAACTCTTGGCCTTGTTGCTATTGACTGTAGACTTTGCAGGCTTGGCCGAGTTGTGCTGCCTGGCTTTGAGGGCTGCCTGCTGATCAGCCTTGGCCTGGGCCAGTGTTTGACGAATCTCACCCTGATCAAGCACATCCGTGGCAGTTTCCGTGCCGCCCTCATTCTTGGCCTGCCCAGGTTTGCTGGGGGTCCTGCTCTTAGTCAGAATGGCTGCCTGCTGACGACGCTGCCGGGCACGCCGCTGGGCTAAATTGCGCTCCCAGGCCCGGGCCTGGGCCGAAGCATGCGCGCCAGCGACCAACACCACCACCACCAGCGCCAGGGGAATCAGAGTAAACCATGGGCTGTAGTCCATAAGGAAGGAGCAACCAGCCACCAGCGGGGTGACGACCAAGAGGGCAAGGACCAGGATGCGACGACGACGTATGGCCGCGCGGCGCAACTGTCTGATCTGCTTGATGCGCTGGGCTTGACTGCGCCGGTTGCCATCCTGCTGCCCTTGCTGCATGACCAACCCTTTCACCGTCCTCGACTGCCTGTCGCAGAACCTCATGCCGTCTTCCCGACCCACCATATGCAGGGAGGTGGAAAGCCTGTCCTGGCGATGCTCCGAGGCCCGCTTCATGCCCTTGACGGTGCGAAACGGCAACCAACCCAGCACCAGAATCACTGCAATCACCAAAACCACGATGCTGCTGAGTGATTCATAAACCATAGGTACTACGTTAGTTGACGGTATGCCCCAAGCGGCAAGTCAAACTCAGCGTGTCGACCATGTCCGTCCCAGGGGCTCATAGACGAGCCAGCAAATCCGGATCGAATTGGTCGCTGATCCAGGCAAAGGTCAGGTGGTCCCGCCACTGTCCGTTGACATACATGTAACTGCGGCGCAGCCCCTCCGGCTCCATGCCCAGCTTCTGGACTACGCGCAGGGATCGTTCGTTTTCAGGCAGAATCGCCACCTCAAGCCGGTGCAGATGGGGTCCCCTCCTGTCTCTGAATGCCCAGTCAGCCAGCATGTCCAGAGCCAGGGGTGCGAACCCATGACCAATCCAATCCTGATCCACCCAGTAGCCCGCTGTCGCTGTACGCATGGATCCGTAGCGGATGGCGCCCAGGGAAATCTGCCCCACGATGCTCTGATGAAACTCCATCAGAAAGACCGCGGTAGTGCCCTCCTGCCGGGCACGTTCCAGCTCCTGCATCCACTGGGCATAGGTCATGCCAGGCCCGTGGCGGGGATCCCCTGACTCCCACGGGGCCAGCCAATCGCGATTTCTCCATCGGACCGCGTTCCAGGCTGCTTGGTCGCCCTCGCGGATGGGCCTCAGTAGGAAGTCCCCATGACCCGGGGGCGCAGTCAGACCGTCAGGCAAATCCAGGGCATGGTCCGAACGGGCTCGGGAACCCTGCCAGACCTGGCGGAAGGTATGCAGAACCGACATGACTCCATGTTCTCACCGAACGGCAGCTGAGGCAGACATGCGTCCACCAGGGAGAACCCCCTGCTGGTAGAACTGAGGACATGAACGAGCAGGAACGCATCGATAGGGACAAGCAGGATCGACGCAGCCGGCTGCTTGAAGCCCGACGACGTATCGACCTGACCCAGTGCCTGGACGCAGGGCGCAAGCTTGCCGATCTGCTGGCAGGCCAGGTACTTGCCAGGGTCGAACGCTCCCGAGGCGGCCAAAGCCTGACCGTAGCTGCTTTTGCCTCCATTCGCGGGGAGATAGCCATGGACCCCAGCCTGGACCTGCTACTGGGCCGGGGCGACCAGGTGCTCATCCCCATGCTGGGAACAGGCACCCAGGTAGGTTGGGGTCGATTGCAATCCCGGCAGGATCTGGATGACATGAAGCGGATTCCAGGTTGGCGGCCTGACGAACCCGATATGCCTGCCCTGCCGGCACGGGTCTTGGGTAAGGCCGATCTGATTCTGGTGCCAGCGCTGGCCATCGACCATGCCGGCATTCGTCTGGGTCGGGGCGGCGGCTGGTATGACCGGGCTCTAGGCCTGCGTGCCGAACAGTCCCCAGTGGTGGGCATCTGCTGGCCCGGCGAATTCGTGGAAGCCCCCCTGCCCCATCTGGACCATGATCTCCCCGTGGATGCAGTCCTGACGCCTGAAGGTTTCACGCCCACAGCCACAGGTCTGTCACGAAGGCCCGGCACAGACCATAATAGTGATGAACAAGGCTGACGAGAGGCCCGGTACCGATTCTTCTGGTCGAAGCCACCACTAGGATATTGGGTGTTGAACCAATCGTCGCGCGAACCGACCATCAGCGGAGGGAAAGAACGGTGCCCACCTATCATTATCGCTGCAAGAACTGCGGATACGACTTCACCAAGGAGCAGTCCTTCAACGACGAACCCATCACCATCTGCCCCAAGTGCGGGCAACAGCAGGTCCGTAAGATCTTCTCCGCAGTGCCCATCGAGTTCAAGGGCCATGGCTTCTACCGGACCGACGGAGCCTCATCCTCCTCTTCGAGCTCTACAAGCAGCAAGTAGACCAAGAGGCACATTCGACCACATCGACCATGCAGACCCTGACGCCGGCCAAGCTTCTGGCAGGCTGGGGACATGGTCGATTTTTCCATCTTCAGCAACAAGGGTAAGCCCTCAACGGCAGCCGGATCCCTGACCCGCCGACGGCGACTTTTTCGGCTGAGGCGCCTGGGGACCGCCCTGGCATTGGGGCTGGCAGTTTTCTGCACCTTGCAGATCCTGATCCAGGCCCAAGGCCACCTGTCTATATTGGTCGCCGCACGACCCATTGCACGCGGATCAGCCATCGAACCTGCCATGGTCGAAACGCGGATCATGCATGATAGGGAAGGTCTGCCCGGCCTGATCTCCTCGTTTGCACAAGTCCGCGGACGGCGGCTGATGATCAGCGTCCATTCGGGGCAACCGCTGACCACGGCCATGATCAGTAGCAGACCGGCACAGCCACCCGGAACGACCCCGGTGACGGTCCGCCTTGCCGACGATCCGGGCAACCTGCAGGCTGGCGACCAGGTGAGTTTGCTGGCTTCGGGGAACTGCCCATCCGCCGCCAGCCCGCATCCCGCCCAAGACCGACCAGGTTCTGATAGGACACCAGGGCTTCCCCATAGCCAGCAAACCAGCGACCTGCAGACACCTACTTCCGGGCAGGCCTCAGGCAGCGGAAACTGCATGATAGCCGAGAAAGCTCTGGCGCTACAACCGGCGCAGACAATTCCCAGGGACCGATCCGACCCGGAAGGACGGGAGGGCGACCAAGTCCGGCAAGCGTCCCAGGCCGTCTTCGCTCTGAACGCTGGTCAGGCTCTGCTCTTGCTGTCGCTGGATCCATCAACCCCCGTCATCGCCATCCGCCCCGACAGCACTCCCGCACCAACACCCTCTAATCATGTCGGAAAACCGAAACCATTCTGGGCCCACGATAATGGAGGAAGAAGCAGGTATGGGCACTCCATGCCTGACATCAGCTACGGAAGGATGCAGGATGGCCTCGATCAATCAAGTGGCGGCCAAGGATACCGCCGAAGCAGTCCACAAAATCTCACAGATCAGCAACAAGGGCGTGCTGGGCGAGTTCAAGCAGTTCATCTCGCGCGGATCCATGGTGGATATGGCCGTGGGCGTGGTCATGGGTTCTGCGGTGACCAGCGTGGTCAACGCCATCGTCAACAATCTGATCAGCCCGCTGATCGCCATGATCTTCGGCAAACCGGACCTGTCAGGACTCCTGACCATCAGCTACCGGAACGCCACTATTTCCTTTGGCGCCATTCTGACGGCCCTGCTCAACTTCCTCTTGATCGCCATCGCCGTCTACTTCTGCATCATCATGCCCATCAACAAGCTGCGGCAACTGAGCCGGGCGGCCTCGGGCATCAAGGACCAGCCCAATGCACCCAGCCCGCAAGACCAGAGCCTGCAGTTGCTTCGCCAGATCGCCGACGATATCCACCGGTCAACAGGTACAGACAGGCAACAGGACGGAACCGAACTGCCCAAGGGTCAGGATTAGGATCAGCGGTCAGTCGCCACGCTCATTGGGGAAGAGCCCCCAATGCGGAGGCAGCTCGCCCAGGATCCTCCGGTCATCCCCGTCAAGACGATCCTGCGGGCAGACCCGGTCCTGAGGATCTTCCTCGATGCCATCAACATCGAACCGTTCCCTGCCTGGGCGAACCACCCGGTGATGCCGGCGCGGGCGCGAAGTTGCAGGCTCACCAGGCTCACCGGTCTGCTTCCCGCGTTCTGGCTGATCATCCTTCGCCATTAACGCGCCTGCTGGTAGATATCGGCAAGGCGGGCGACGATCCTGTCGGCTTCTTTGTCAGGGTTGACAAAGGCCGAAACGCTCCAGACGGTCATGACCGACCATCCGAGATACTGCAGGTCCTCGGTGGTGAACCGGTGACGTTCCCGGGTGGACTGGGTATGCATGAACTCGGCGTCGTCTGTCAGCACCGCCAAAGCATAGGGCTTGTTCTTGAGCCCGACCACCAGCGGAATTCTGGGCGCCTGGTCGTATCCGTAATCCAGAGCTACATCCAGCCCCCGGGTCCGCAGCCGCTGGGCCAGATCCCGGAAGAGCACATTGGTGGACTGCTCGGCCTGCTCGGGTCGGACCGGTTCCGCATCAGGGTGCTCAGCCCAGGTCAGCAGATCCTTGAGCAGACGCGGCCCGGGCTGGTGAAGGCGGTCGTCCTCCAGATCCTCCGCGGAAAATGCCGCGACGATGTCCAGATTCCGATCCGGCAGAACAAGCGCATCCAGCAGCATACCCTTGCCCCCTTCGCCTTCCAGATCGCCGAACTGCTGCAGGAGACGGCCGTGAGTGGTCTTGGCGAAGCCCAGAGTGAGGATTACATCCGTGGCTCGAGCACCACAGACCTCGTCAATGCCGACGATGCGTACATGCCGCAGGAACTTGGCAAAAACCCTGTCCTTGGCTGCTGCCGATTTGAGTTCGGCGCCCAGCCGGGAGCGATGGGTTGCCGACAGGGTGACCACAGTCAGCAGATAACTATTCGGCACCAGGGAGAAGGATCCTGCCCTGCGCTTGAGCATGTCGACAACGGCAGCGACCTCCTGTTGACTGGACTCGACCAGACCGGTGGCCATGACCGGGACGCCAGCGCCCTCCACCCTGGTCAGCGTCACCCTGCCAGGTTCCCGACAATCGGGGACAGGTGCCGACAGATCCCCATAGCCGTGATCCTTCAGGAAGGCGTCCAACCGAGTCGAGCGGCGTGAGGGGCGGGCTTTGACGGTGACTGGGACCAGATGGTCGATCAATTGCAAAAGGCCATCCGAAGTGATGGTAGGCCGGTGGGCGATGACCGCCACCTGCCGGGCCCGAGCCAGCACAGTCAGCACCTGGATGGAGGGCATATGGGCCCCGGCATCGATGATGACCGTGTCGGCCAGCTGTGTCGGATTGGTCCTCGTTGCCAGCGTGGCCGGAGTCGCGATGATGATGGGCTTGGCCGCCGACAGTATGCCAGGGTGGGCCTGTTGGAAGACCGCAAGGGAGGCACCGGGGTTTCCGGCCAGCATGGTGTGCAGCTGATTGGCCTCCTGGGTGCGCGAGAAGAGCAGCTCGGAAAGACGCTTTTCGCTCTCCTGGGCAACCATGGGCCCTACGCTGGCCACATGCTGGGCATCCACCTGGCTGAAACGGTCGGCTGCGTTGGACAGGGCGGAACCATCCTGGTTGGAGATGATCTGCGAGGAGCGCATGATGTCGTCGAAGACCGTGGTCCACCAGGCCAGTTGCAGCTCGGCCCGTACCGCCTTGCCTTCAACCTGACGGTTGCGCAGGTCCTGGACCAGGTCCTGCAGCCCTGCCTCGCTGAATTCACCCTCCAAAGCGCAGCGCTCAGGCAAGGTATCCAAGGCTGTATGGTCGTCAAAGAGCGCCTTGAGCCGCTCCTCCACCTTGTTGAAGTCCATGGTCTCCAGATCGCCGCCTGCCGGAGTCGAGTCCAGGACGGTGTCAAGAGCTGTCATGTCGCGGATCAGGGATTCCTGCGTGTCGATGATGACGTCCAGTTTGGGCGGCAGGACCGGCCAGCCGCCGTGGGGGACGAAGGTCCGCCACTGCTCGGCCTGCTTGGAGACCACCACCAGCGACTCATGCAGATCCTCGACCTGGGCGCCGGGCCTGAGCAGGCTCTTGGCCTCCTTGACCAGACGTCTACGTTCCCAGAATCCCAGATTGGTGCCATTGGCCTTGCGATCGGCCTTGGACTTGGTGGCCTCGATCATGGCGGGGATGTCACGCTCGAAGATGGAAGGCTGGAAGACATCCAGAACCCGTCGCAGGTTCTTGAGGACCACCACCTGCCGCCCCCAATCCTTGACGGTAGCCGGCACAGGGAATCCACAGGTCTCTACAGTGGATTTGACCTGCTCACGGGTGTCCGGCAGAAGCCGCTGCAGAAGACGGACCACGCGGGAGTAAGCGTCCACAGCCTCGTTCTCGCTGACCAGGGTGGCGCCGTACCAGGGGGTGTCCTGGGGGCCGATGACGAATTCGCCCAGCTCAGCAGCCCTCTCCAGCTTGTCCGCCCACGTATCCAACTCGGGCTGCAGGTTGTGGGCCGTGGCCGCGCCCAGACGGACACGGGTGGCAGGATGCGTAGGCATATTGGCGATGTTGGCCAGATTCTGAATGGTCTGGTAGGCCGAAACCCCCCAGCTGGAATCCACCCCATGCAGATCGCCCAGGTAGCGGGTCAGTCGGGAGCGGACACCCACAAGCTCGTCAGCCACCTGATCAAAATGCTCGCTGGACTTGCCGGGTTTGAACCCCACTGCATCGATCAATCGTTGGTCCAGGATCCTGCCCAGTTGGTCGTCAGTCAGATCAAGGGCCATGTCAGCCATCCCAGCGGCATCCAAACGATGCTGGAAACGCCGCTTCTCCTCCACCACGCAGGGCACATAGAGCACGGTCCTGCCGGCGGTGACGCAGCGCGAGGCGATGGCCAGGGCATCATCGGCGCTGTGACGGCCGGTCTGCTCATCCACAAGCACGCTGTGCCCGGTCGCCACCAGCTGGGCGGCATAACGGACCCGGTTGTCCACATCTCCAGCCTCAAACTCGCTGTGAGGGTCAGCATCGAAGGGGCTGTAGTCGGGCACTGGTCCGCCCTTGAGCCGCTCGGAGGCCGCCTGGTCGCCAGCTAGGGCATCGAGCAAATCGTTGCCGGTGGATCCAGCGGTCATCCGGTCCAGAATCCGCAGGCTTTCGCCCAGCAGCTGGGCCGATGGCTCGATAAAGCACCCCAGAACAATTTTCCGCTCAATGGTGAAGTCGCTGATATGCGGCGTGATCAGGGCCGTCATGTCCTTGAAAAGCGACGAGGTTTCAGGGGTGCCGCCCTGATAATGGGAGGCGGAAAACAGACGATCCGGATCCAGGGTGATACCCCGCTCGCGCATGGCCGAGATCAAAGCAGGATTAAGATCCACCTTGCCTGTGAATCTGATGGAGGCCCTGGAGGCCCCCTGTGTGCTCTCATCGATGCGCACGGGATAGAGCAGTACGGGCATGTCACGCCCCTGCCAGGCAGCCACCCCCACCACCATGGAGAGCTGGGCGAAACCGCTGGCACGCTCCTTGGCGGCCTGATCATCCAGAACCCGCTCCATGCGACGGTGGGCCGCACGCAGCATGCCGCGATCCCGGAAAAGCGCATCCAGATGAACCTGGCCGCTGGCGAAAAGCTGGGCAATCCCGGAAGGATGCGCGTGCGTCAGATCCATCTGAGCGGCCAGCTGCGACACATTCTCCAAGGGAGTCAGTCCCACCTGGTTCTGATAGTCCTGGCGCCATCCCCGGATTCGCTCCAGGGGAGTCAACGGAGCCTTGACCTCTTCTGCCGCACGCTCGGAGGAGGACCCAGCCGTTGATGCCTGTGCATCAGCCCGTTTGTCCTCTTCCGATCCACCGGTGCTCATTACCGTCTCGCTCATCCGTCCACTCACTTCCGCACGGCGTTCAGATATTCGTGATACCCGTCATTGTTGCGCAGGGCCGCGTCGATGTCCTGGTCACCCTGAGCCTCCAACCAGGCGTACAGATCATCATAAAGGGCCGGATTCATCGCCAGGAAGGGCAGCAACTGGCGATGCTTGGCCATGGCGAACTGCAGGGCGAAATCCCCGGTGCGTTTGGCATCATCGGAGCTCATCCCATCCACCTCGATGGCCTCCTGACCACGGTCATAGTCACCCTTGGAAACCCGCTCAAAAACGGATCCAGGCTCGAAAGCCGGCTGATACCGCTGGTCATCATCCGGCTGATCCGCTGGCTGAGGACGCCGATCCTGATCTGATTCCTTCTTGGAAAGGCGGGCCAGCTCTACGGCTCCCAGCGGAGTGAATCCCTGGCCCGTGTCCGCTTGGCTCACCCGGCCTTGCCGAGATTGACCATCTGCATGACCCCTGCGGCCAGAAGCTGCGCGATCATCGCGATGACGACGATCATCACGGGCATCGCGAGCATCCTGGTCATAGCGATCCTGATCGGGGGCCGATTCAGCGGAACGGGAACGACGAGCATCAGCGAAAAGATCGCGATCGACCGGCTGGCTATCCTCCTCCCGAGTGCCGACCAAGGGCAGACTCTGCTCGGATTCGCGTTCCTGCCATGGCAGAGGCTGGCGGGCTTCGCCACCACGCCGGTCACCTTCGCGATCCTCGAATACTCCATCATCCGGCTGGTCGGAATAGGCTCCGCGAGGGTATGATTCCTGGCCCTCAGCCGAGCCGACATCGGCCGGCCTCCTGTCGGTCTGGCCATGCTCGGCTGAATCAGCATTGTCAGAATAACGAACTTGCTGGCCTCGGGAATCTGCTGGCTCCGGTCTTCCTGAGAAAGGTGACGACGGATTGCCCTCTGAACCGCGAGCGGCTGGGGCATTCCTGGGACGATCTGGTGAAGCGCCGCCGGCCTCTGGGGAAGAATCGGCTGTCTTGGCAGCGCCCAAGGCCATATCGTGAAGGGCAGTGACCCGGTTGCGAACCCCGTCGGCCTTGAAGATGCCAGTGGGCTCGCCGGCGCGCATGTCCAGAATGTCGTCGACGGACATTTCAGCCGCATCAGGCTCCACCATGCCCCGGGGCTGTGTGGAGTATGAGAAGAGGTCAGGCACCCGGGGCGAGGGATTGGTCGTATCCTCTTCGGGATTGTTGATGCGCACGAAGTCGACCGGGACATCACCGAACTGGAAGCGAGCCGAGCTGCTGGACAGGGGGAAGGCGGCGTCCACAGGCAGCCTGACCAGGGAGCCGTCGGACTGGATCAGATAGGAGCCGTTGGTGGAACCCATATCGCGCAGGGTGGCCAGACCGTCCTGGTCGACGGAAAAAATGGCATGTCGTTTGGACATGGATTTAGTCTGATCGGGCACCTCCAGACGGCGCCGACCGTCATCGGCCAGCGGACGCAGGGGTTTGCGGCCAATCTCGACGGTCTCGCCAGGCTTGAGCCGGGTCTCTTCCGCCCCATTGAACTTGATTATCCACACCTGCCCCGGTCGCCGATCGTCACTCACGTTTTCGACCTCCCAAATCTGCAGCCGCCTTCACTCGGTACTACCGCCTATTCTGTCATGAAACCCAGAGATAGGATTGATTGCGTGCCGAATTACCTGATAAAGGACACATGAGAGGCTCGCAGGCATAGCGCACCTCTTGGAGCCGTCCGGATCGGGAGTATCTGCAGGTCTGATTGTGGTAAACGGCAGGCGGTTCATTGCCTGCCATGAATCAATTCAGACACTTCGATCCACTCTTGTGCGGAAAGCAAACGACTCATAATCGTTTGGTCCAAGGCCGACCCAACAGGCATACCCATCCCCCAGGGTATGGCCGGGTATGGGAAAGCCCCGGGCCGTCGGTGACGACACAGGGCTTTCCAGCATGCAAGGGCTCGGAAAGAGCCGATGACTACTTGAGCTCGACGGTGGCGCCGGCCTCTTCCAGCTGAGCCTTGGCCTTGTCGGCGTCCTCCTTCTTGGCACCTTCCAGGACGGCCTTGGGGGCACCGTCAACCAGAGCCTTGGCGTCGGCAAGGCCCAGGTTGGTGATGGCCTTGACGGCCTTAATGACCTGGATCTTCTTGTCGCCGATGGCGGAGAGCACGACGTCGAACTCGGTCTTCTCCTCCTCAGCAGGAGCAGCAGCACCGGGGGCGGCAGCGGCCACGGCCACGGGGGCGGAGGCCTCGACGTCGAACTCGTCCTCGAACTTCTTGACGAAGTCGGACAGCTCGACCAGAGTCATTTCCTTGAACGCGTCGATGAGCTCGTCAGCGGAGAGCTTGGCCATAATGGCTTCCTTTCATTTGTGGCGACCGGCATTGACTGGTAGGCCGATCACCGAACATCTTTTTTTGTGTTTACCGTATGGATCCGGGCCAGTGGCCGTGGACTCAGGCGGCCTTTTCCTGCTTCTCGCGCAGGGCATCGAACGTGCGCACAGCCTTGGTAGGCACAGCGACGAACAGGTTGGCGGCCTTGGACATGGTGCCCTTGAGCGCGCCGGCCATACGGGAGAGCAGAACATCGCGGGATTCCAGATCCGCGATCTTCTTCATGGCATCCGCGTCAGCAACGGCTCCATCGATGAAGCCGCCCTTGACGATCAGTGCCGGGTTGTCCTTGGCGAAATCACGCAACGTCTTGGCGGCATTGACGTAATCACCCTTGACGAAGGTGATGGCGCAGGGGCCGGCAAGCATCTCATCGAGACCCTCGATTCCGGCCTCTTTGGCCGCAATCCGGGCTAGCGTGTTCTTCGCCACGTTGTAGGAAGTATCGCGGCCTAGCTTGTTTCGCAGATCGGCGACCTGCGGAACACTGAGCCCGCGGTACTCGGTGAGGATGATGGCATCGGCGTCACGGAACTTGTCCGTCAGCCTGGCGACAGCCTCTTCCTTTTCGGGCCTTTTCATGGCGTTCCTTCCTAGACAGACCTCTGGAGGGAGCCGGACGACCGAGCATGGCAGGCAAAAAGAAAGCCCTGCCGACAGGCAGAGCGGAAAACAGGCCACGAGGACCAATCTAAAACTCAACCTGTGCTGGCTCGATCAACCGAACTTAGGAGACCCAAGGGTCCCGACCAACGGTCTTTGGTATGCAAAGGGAAATAGTACACAGGTCAGCTGCAGCCGTCAAGTTCGCAGGCCCATAGGTGCCAAGTTGCACGGCCGAGGGCTTCTTGCTAACCGGCGCTCAGAGCTCGCGCACGATGCCCAGCACCAGCCTGGCGGCCGTGTCGGCATATTCGGAGATATCGAACTCCCGGAAGACCTCATAGTCGGTGTCGGCATTGTCGCTCAGAGCGCGAATAACCAGGGCGGGCACCTTGTTGCGGGCCGCCACATGGCAGACAGCTGCCCCCTCCATCTCGACCGCATCGGCCCCGGTCTGCTCCTTGACTTCGGCAATCTTCTCAGGGCTGTCCACAAAGTAGTCACCTGTCGCAATGGTGCCGACGATGTGCTTGATCCCCATGGAGTCCAGAGTACGGCTTGCCAGATCCAGCAGGTGAGGATCCGAGTGGAACTCCTCGGTGCCGGGGGCCGACTGGGCCACCAAGCGCATATCAGTGTCCAGATACCGCAGGGTACCTCCAAGGACCACGTCGTTGATGTGCAGATCCTTGTTCAGGTTGCCCGCAATACCAGAGAAGATAACGGCCCTGGGATGGAAGGCATCGATCAAATACTGTGTGGTGGCGGCGATGTTGACAGTGCCCATGCCACCCACGGTGGCAGCCAGACGAACCGGGCCGTGTGCCCCATCAAGGGTGCCACATATGACCTTCAGGCCAGCATCACCAGCATGGGGATCCCGGTCCGCCTGCTTCAGACCTCGGCCGATCAGGGCCACTTCCTCATCCATGGCCCCGATGACGGCAACCGGCCGCCGATCTTCACCCTCCAGGGAAGCATCCGCTTCGCTCATACCTGACTCCTTATCCAAGATTTCACCTGCAACTGCAGCCCGACCAGACTACTGCAGGCGCAAGTCAACGAGCCGCGCTTCGACGACGGTCCACTGCTCCTGCCAGCTCCTCCAGCAGGTCCTGGGTATCAGGCCAGGAGATGCAACGGTCGGTGATCGAACACCCGTAGACCAGCTGGTCCAATGGGGCCGGCTTCTGATTGCCTCCACGTATGAAACTCTCCATCATCAGGCCAGTGACGCCTTCCTCACCGTCGCCTATCCGCCGGGCCAGCTCATGGACAACCTGGATCTGGCGCCGCTCGTCTTTGCCGGAATTGCCGTGGGAAGCATCGATGAGCAGTCCGTGGGCAGCCGCGCTGTCCTTAGGCATGCGCTTGCGCAGTACGGCAAGGGCTGCCCGCACTGAATCCTGATCATAGTTGGGGCCGGACTTGGAGCCGCGAAGGACCAGATGGCAGTCTGGGTTGCCCATGGTCGCCACTGCCGCAGCCTGACCCTCATGGTCTATCCCGAAGAAGGTGTGGCGCTGGGAGGCCGCGTAGCAGGAATCAATGGACACATCCACGCTGCCGTCCGTGGCGTTCTTGAAGCCGATGGGCATGGACATGCCGCTGGCCAGCTGCCGATGGACCTGGCTTTCCGTGTTCCGGGCACCAATGGCCCCCCAGCTGACCGCGTCAGAAATGTACTGCGGCGATGTAGGCTCAAGAAATTCCGTGGCCGCCGGAAGTCCGGTTTCCAGCACCCCCAGCAGAATGCGCCGTGCCAGGACCAGGCCCTTCTGGATGTTATAGCTGCCATCCAGGTCGGGATCGTTGATCAGACCCTTCCAACCGACCGTGGTCCGAGGTTTCTCGAAGTAGACCCGCATGACGATCAGCAGCCGATCCTTCAACCGCTCATTGACGGCCGACAGACGACGAGCATAGTCCAGTGCGGCATCGGGGTCATGGATGGAGCAGGGGCCCACAATGACCAGCAACCGGTCATCCCGCCCATGCAGGCAATCCACGATCTCCTGCCGGGAGCGGATGACCAGGTCCTTGGCCGGTCCATCCAAGGGATAACGAGTCAGCATCTGCGCGGGCGAAGGCAAACGGTCAAGCTCAAAAACTCGCCTGTTGACGATCCGGCCTATGCCTACCTCGTCCTCCCACCTGGGCACGTTTCCTGTCTGCAGGGGGTTGACACCTGCCGCCAGCGCCTTATGCACCAGTTCAACCTCGTAGGCCTTACTGGGTCGGGGCAGAGGCTCCTGCGGCTCATCCTTCATCCGGCTCATGCCTTCATCCTTTCCCGACGAGCTTGCACAGCATCGGCCAGGATCTGCAGCAGTTCCTCGGTCCTGTCCCAGGAAATGCAGGCGTCGGTGACGGACTGGCCGAAGACCAGCTGATCCAGTGGGGCCGGTTTCTGGTGGCCGCCCTCAAGAAAGCTCTCCATCATGATGCCTGACAGGCCCTGCTCACCCTTGGCGAGGCGGTCTGCCAACTCTTCAACCACCTGGGCCTCACGCACTGGATCCTTGCTGCAGTTGCCATGGGCTGCGTCAACGATCAGGCCCCGGCAGGCTCCAGGACCCAGCGGAGCCTGATGCATGGCTTCCAGGGCGGACCGGACGGATTCCGAATCGTAATTGGGGCCATGGCTGGAACCGCGCAGAATTATGTGGCAGTCAGGGTTGCCCCTGGTCTCGGCAGCGATGACATGGCCGTCCAGATTGATGGACAGAAAGTGATGCTCGGATGCTGCTGCCAGGCAGGAATCAACCGCTGCCTTTACGCTGCCCTCGGTCGAATTCTTGAAACCCATGGGCATGGACATGCCGCTGGCCAGTTCCCTGTGGACCTGGCTCTCCGTGTTCCGAGCACCGATGGCCCCCCAGCTGACCGCGTCAGAGAGATATTGTGGGGTGATGGGATCCAGCCATTCTGTGGCCGCCGGGATCCCCTGTCCCAGAACCTGCCAGAGCACCTGACGTGCCAGGCGAATCCCCTTGCGAATGTTGAATGTTCCATCCAGATCGGGGTCATTGATCAGCCCCTTCCAGCCCACCGTGGTCCGGGGTTTCTCGAAGTAGACCCGCATGACGATCAGCAGCTGATCCTTCAATCGCTCATTGACCGCCGACAGGCGACGGGCGTACTCCAGCGCAGCCTTCGGGTCGTGGACTGAGCAGGGGCCGGTGATGACCAGCAGCCGGTCGTCCCTGCCATGCAGAACATTGCGAATGGCCTGGCGGGAGTCCCGTACCAGCTCCATACGCTCCGGATCCAGGGGTCGCGAGCGCAGAAAAACCCTGGGAGCCGGGATGGGATCCAGCTGACGAATGTTGACATCCACTGTTTCGGGAAAGACGGCCGTATCGGCAAAATACTGCCGCTCCTCTTCCGGGATGATATCCGGTTCCTTGACGAATGCCACGGTCGCTCTCCTCTCTGTCGTACTGCGACGATCTTGCCCGAATTCCTTATGACCGCCCACATCCGGGCCAATGCGGACGGCTCGTTCCCGCAGCCCATGCAGACCGCGGAAACGAACAATTAGATGGATAAATTAGGTGTGGTTGCTCAGGCTAGGGCACCCATGGGATCCCAGGCGGGCAGCATGATGGCCTCCTGGTCGAAGGCCTGGCGATACTCCTCGGACAGCATGGACTTGGGCACGGCCACCTCGTAGACATACTGACTGAACCAGTCGTCGCTCATAGTGAAGTAGCCCTTGTTGGCGATGTCACCGCCCCAGGAGTTCTCCACCCGCCAGCGGTTGGTGGTTCGACCGTCATCGGCCACATCCACGCCCACGAATGCCATGGCATGGTTCTGGGCCGAATCGCCGAAGCGCACCCGCTGCTCCTTGTCCATGTCGAAGTCCACTCCGTAGACCCTGCCGTACTCGAACAGGTCAGTCGCCCACTGACCGGCCTTGCGGTCCATCATGGGGTGGCAGTCGGCGCCGAACCAGACCGGCAGGCCCTGCTCGCTCATCAGACGACGGGCACAGTCCTTCATGACCTCCACAGGAACGTTCAGGTACTCGGTGGGATCACCACCAGCCACGTTGCCCAGGTGCTCGATGCCAATCTTGCGGCCCTTGGGGTGCTCGGGGCGTGGATCGTCGACTAGGCAGACATAGTCTTCAAGCCCGGCATTCACGTAGCGCTTCCAGAACTCCTGTGGGGTGATCCGCCCATCCCGGTGGAAGACACCGTCCTTGTCGGTCCACTCCCAGTCGAAGCTGGTGGGCGGGGTGCCCAGATGAATGGTCAGGATACGATGACCGGCCTCCAGAGTTCGATCGACGATCTCGTCGATCCCGTCCGGATTGGCCACCATGTGAGCCGTGGCCTGGTGGAGCAGGCGACGCAGCTGATCATTCATCTGGCTGGTGTTCTGCGAGGAGGCGGTCTCGGGATAGAACTGCTTGGGCACTGCGCCGTACTTCTTATAGATGTTCATGGCCATGATCCACTGGCCGCCATCGCCCATGACGTCGCCCATCATGAAGCGCATGAGCTGGGAGTCGACGGGCTCGCCGGCACGCACCAGAGCCGCCACGTCGCGCAGGAAGTAGTTGACACGCTCAAGCTTGTCATAGTACATGGCGTAGTTCTGGGACAGCTCGAAATCGCCCATAGGATTGGCTGTGCTTTCACCATCGATGTTCAGCGCCTTGCGGGCCACGAATCGGGCTACGTTCAGCGAGCTGAAGAGCCAGCAGCGGCCGGAATGCGCCTGCGAAGTGACCGTGCCATTATCGATGCTGACCGAAAATCGGTGCTGGAGCAGACGGGAGCGGTTATAGTTGTGGGCCACCTCGTCAATGCCTACCTGAGTGACGGCGTTCATGGCGACGTGGTTGGCCTCGCGCTCATCGAAGGCGGTGCGCAGGCCCTCCAAACGGGTCTGATCCAGTGGTGTCAGTACTGATGTCATACGGTCTGTCCTTGTTTCCTTTCATGCGGATGTATCTGCATCCCTGCATCCAGCATAGCGGGAATCGGCCCTCAAGGGTTCGCCTGGCGGAGGATGTGGACAACTGTACCCTTGTCAAGCCAGGGAGAAGCGCTGGGCCGCATTGACGACGGCCAGGGCCACCAGGACGGCCAGCCCGAGGGAGATCCAGCCCTTATAGGTGCCGTGGCGTGAACGATTGGCGCGGAGGTGTTCTGCCAGCTGTCCCCGAATCAGCCAAAGGACGACCAGTCCCCCAACCAGGCCCAGAAGGGTCATACCCTGGTTGATCATCATGCCGGTGCGGGCCGGCACCGTCTGCGTCAGCCACATCATGGCGTCAGCAAGGACCAGGTTGTTGAAGATATGCAAAGCCATGGACCAGAGGATGGAGTATTCCATGGCGATGACACCCAAAACCAGACCCAGCAGGAAGGTGAACAGGCTCTGGGTGATGTCTCCGTGCAGGCAGGCGAAGATAAAAGAGGAGGTGACGATGGCGAAGGTTCGTCCGTAGGGCTTAAGTCGCCCCATGACCACGCCGCGCAGCAGGAACTCCTCGACGATGGGGACCAGGATGGCCGTGTCCAGGGGCGACAGGAACCCATGCTGGCCCGCTGCGATCTGGGAGGTGGTGGAGTGGTAGACCAGCCCCAGAGCCTGTGATCCCTGGTTGACCACCCAGGTGAAGCCGGTCTCGATGCTGCTGGCCAGCATGATCAGCAGGATGGCCCCGATCAGCACGGCCGGACCAGGATTGGTCTGCGCCTTGTACTGCACAGGGTTGGAACCGCGCCCGAGCAGATCCTGACCGCGGGTGCCGAAGAGAAAGACCAGCATGACCAGATCGCCCAGCAGATCCCCCAGCCCCGGCTGACGGGCAATGCCCAGGGCCGCAGCCACCGAGGGCAGATTCAGAACCCCTGCGATCAGGTTGGCCACCACCAGATACACCAGGGCATAGAGGGATTGCAGGTCCACTCCACGGCGCACCTGGGCACTCCATGGGCGTGAGGCCACAGCCGACCCGGACGACCCCGTGGCGGACACATGTGATGACGCGTGCCGTGATTGCTGCATGACGCTCTCCCAACCCCGTGACCCTTGGCCTGCACCTCTTCACTATCGACTCTAGGCCTCAGCAGGGGTTCTGGCCGAGATTGACAGCCACCCAACTTCCAAGCAAGGCAGAACGACAGGGCCGGATCACAGACCATGCCTGCGATCCGGCCCCAAGGAACAATGTCCTTTGCTAATCAGTCCCGATCGGTCGGGGCAGCGTCATCGTTGATGGGCGGAATAACCGTAGTTTCCTGATCGGTGACTGCCTTCTCCATCTGTCCGGCCTCATCCTGGGCCGGCGCGTCATCGGCCTGGGCGGATGCATCGGAAAGGGCGCTCGGCGCCGGAGAGGGCAGAACCTGAGTAGGCATATTGGCTGAGGACCTGACAGCCGCAGTCACGTTGGCTTCATCCTCGGGATTACTGGTGGAATCAGTGGCCACGCCATCGGTCGGTTGGCTGGCTGGAACCGGATCGACCAGTGTCTGAGGGGTGTCTGCCTGGGCATCGGCAAGGGGCTGATCGACGGCCTGATCCTCACCCTCAGCCTCCGAGGATGTCGCCGAAGCCGACGAAGCAGGGGCCGGCAGCGGATCCGCGGCAGGTACAGCGTTGACCACGGGCACGCTGGGCGCCTGCCCCTCGTCCTGGTCATTGATCACAGCCTCATCATGGAAGCCGTCGAAGTTGCCGAAGGACTTGGAGAAGATGTTCCGCAGCTCGTCGACCCGAGAGGTAATGGTGGCCTCCCGGTGCTGCAGCTTGGCGATGTGGTCCTTGAGCCCGTCAAGCTCGGATTGTGCGGCCTTGCGCTGGTCCTCGATCTCGGTTTGGGCGCGCTGCTTGGCCTCCTCCAACAACTGGTTGGCCTTGCGCTCGGACTCCTCCCGCTTGAAGGAGGCGAACGAATCGGCATCCTTGCGGGTGGCCTTGGCCTGTTCAATCAGCTCCTGGGTCTCCTTCTCGGTCTTGACCCGCCGATCCTCCAGGTTCTTGAGCAGCTCGCCCACCTTCTTGGTGGCATCCTCCTGCTGGGCGGCAATGTCGGAGCGGACCTGCTCGGCCTCGGCGTTGACCTTGGCCATGGTCTCGGCGCTGGTGACCTTGGACTCGTCCACGATCTGCTGGGCCTCGGACTTGGCTTTGTCGGTGATTTCCGAAGCCTGCCGACGGGCATCATTCAGGCTCTTGGAGACCTGCTCACGCACGTCGGCCAGCTTCTTGTTGGCCTCGGCCAGGGCCTTCTGGATCTGATCGTTGGCCTCTTTCTTGAGCTTGGCGATCTCCTCGTCGCTCTTGCGCCGCTTGTCGGCAATCTCCTTGGCGGCCTTGGCCTTCTGTTCGGACAGCTCCTTGTCCTGGGTGGCCTTGCTGGTGGCCAGCCGCTTCTCATGCTCCTCGCGTGAGTTCTGCAGCTCCAGATCCAGAGCCTGACGGCGTTCGGCCACGACCTTATCGGCTGCGGCCTTGTTCTGTTCGCTCTGCTGCTTGGCGGTGGTGGTGACGGTCCTGGCTTCGTCGTTGGCGGCCTCGACGATGGACTTGGCCTTGGCATTGGCCTCGTCCACGATGTGCTTGGCTTCAAGCTGAGCCTTGTTGACCAGGGTCGTCGCCTTCTCCTGGGCGGAGGTCTTGGTGGATGCCGCATCCTGCTTGGCGCGGTTGAGCAGCTCGGTGCTGGTCTGCTCGGCCGAGGCCAGCAGCTGCTGGGCGTTGGCCCCCAGGGAAGCGAAGGAATTGCGCGGCTGTTCGGGCTTGCGGGACTTGACCTCCTGGAGTTCCGCCTCCAGCTTCAAAATGCGATCGTCATCGGCCTTGATCTGCTGACGCAGCCGGGCTAGATTGCTCCGCGAGGCCGCCAAGGCCTGGTCGACCCGCTCCTTGTCATAGCCTCGCAGGACAACGGGAAACTGATCTTCGGCCATGGAAACACTCCTCTTCGCCACCAGGACATGCCGGGCCGTGACAAGGATGTCTTCGGTCCGGTGGATTTACCTCGACTCTACCCCATGACCGACCAAAAGTCGCCGTCTGACCTGCCGCCGACACATTGGCCTTACATACGGGTCTCAGGCAATAAGAATGGGACTGGAGGAGGGCCTGCGATAGTAGCGAATGGTCTCATTGACCACCTCGCGCACAGCCTCTATCTGCTGATCCAGGGGCAGACCGCACTCCTGACCGCCGCTTTCGTTGACCAGGGGAAGGCTGACGAACCCGGCCAGGACATCCTTGTGTCCTGCTGCCCAAGCCAGCAGGTTGTAGAAGAGCGCGTTGCAGACATAGGTGCCCGCGTCCGAGCTCAGCGTGGCAGGAATGCCGCAGGTGCCGAAGTCGTGCAGGATGGCCCTCAGCGGCAGTCGGGTCCAGTAGGCGGCCGGGCCCTGGGAGTCGATGGGCTGGCGGTTGGCATGACGGATGGTATCTCGAGACTCCTGCTCCCCCAGATTTTCACGTTCGTCAGCGTCGTCCTCCTTGAGGTTGACGGCGCAGCGCTCCATGGCGATGCCGCGAGCCCGACGCTTGAGCCCTGTGGCGATGATGATATCCGGACGCACACGCTCTATGGCCTCATGCAGTATGGGCCAGGCCTTGGCGAAGCTGACAGGCATGGTGACGGAGGAAATGGCCAGATCCACGCCCTCCAGCGGATCCTCCTCGGTGGGGCCGACTGGCCGCATGCCTTCCATGCCATGCTCGGCCAGAGCCTGCGAGACCTGATAGGAGGGGTTGACATCAACACCCTCGTAATGATCGTATCCGGCGACGATGACCTTGATCTGCTCCATGTGCCCCATGGTACACAGGGCTTCACCCGGCCAGGGAGCGCGCTATCCATTCAGCCATGGGCACGTCCGAGGGCAGGGTGATCTTCATGTTGGTCACACTGCCGGCCACGATGGCCACCGGCTCCTCGGGCAGGCGGTCCACCACCACCCGGGTGTCGTCGGTGGGATGGAAGTCGGGGTCTGCGGCAGCCAGGTCATAGGCCTTGCGGAGGGTGCCGAAGCGGAAGGCCTGCGGGGTCTGGGCCCGGAACATGTTGTCTCGGTCGGGCACCTGACGGACCACCTTGCGATCCCCCAGATCCCCGGCCATCAGCATGGTGTCGGTCGAGGCCACGGCCACGGTTGCGGCGTTGAAAGTATCCAGGGCATCGATGCAGCCATTGATGGACTCCTGGCTGACGAAGGGGCGTACGGCATCGTGGATGAGCAGCTTGGCATCCTGGGGGATCTCCGCTTCGGCCAGGGTCTGCAGGGCCGCCTCGGTGCTGTCCATGCGCTCGATGCCGCCCTGAATGACCATGCGGACCTTGTCGTAGGTGTCATCGCCCACGATGGCCTCGACAGCCTCCCGCACCCGATCGTTGACCACGACCAGAATGTCGGTGACCCGGGCATTGAACTGGAAGGCGTCAATTGACCAGGTGATGATGGGTTTGCCGCCCACCTGCACCAGCTGCTTGGGGTTGCTCTCGTCAAATCGAAGGCCCAGCCCGGCCGCCAGAATTACCGCCACAACTGGCTGAATCTGCTCCTCTGGCTCGGCGTTATCCTGACTGACCTCGGACGGGGCTGCTGATGCTCTGCTCTCACTCATAAACTCAACGGTACTCACGCCAGGACAGGAAGGGGCGCAGACCCGGTGCTATCTGCACCGAACATCTGCACCCGAGGCCTGCTCCAGCTGTCAGAAGCCAGTCAATCAACATACTGCATCAGTCGTCGGCCAGGATAAGGGCCAGCATGCGCCCCTCCCCCGCCTTGCTGGCCAGCGAGGCACGGCGGTGGGAGTACCAGAGCGGATTCTCCAGGGTGCACAAGGGTCGGCGCAGGTCCTCAAGACGCCTCGACAGGGAGGGGCCCTCATTGTCATGGCTGCAGAGCTCTTCCAGATCCGGATCCTGGCAAAGGTAACTGGTGGCGGCAGCGACCCGCGGGGTGGAGTCCACGATACGGGTCACTCCTGCCGCCTTCAGTTCCATCCTGGCTGCAGCGGCGATGTCGATGGCGATTCCGCCGAATCGGCATGGTCCGGATGCGCCGGGGAAGCGCTTCTCGAAGTCATCAGCCAGGTTCGAACACACCTGATAGCAGTCTGCGCAGATCCGAGGCCCCAGCGTTGCCACGATCCTGGAGGGGTTGGCGCCCTTGTCGGCCATGGCCTGGACTGTGGCTGGAATGACGCCAGCCACCAGACCACGACGACCGCAATGTGCCGCACCCGTCACGCCGGCCTGGGGGTCGGTCAGCAGCACAGGAAGGCAATCGGCCGCGAAGATGCCCAGGGCCAGGTCACGACGGGTGGTCACCTGCGCATCGGCTTCGCAGCGCCCCTGGGGCTGACCCTGGTCGGCGTCCCAAACCCTGGCTGAGTGAACCTGATCCACCAGGACCATGGGACGGTCCAGCTGGCGGCCCAGGGCCTGACGGTTGGCAGCCACCGCCTCTGGGTCGTCGCCCCCCTTACCGCCGAGATTCAGCTGGGCATAATCGCCCGAGGAGACCCCGCCCAACCTGGTGGTGTAGACCACTTTGATCCCAGGCGCTAAGGCTATGGGAATGGTGACTGGGATCGGCCGGCCCTGATCGTCCAGTGACGGCAGGGGACTGCTGTCCAGTAGGGTCCGTTCCCGATCCCAGGCTTGGCCCTGAGCGCTCTGGGTGCCCTGCTCTCTTGGTTCAGGCTTGTGACTCATGCAGTCGCCGCCCGGTTCAGGCGGTCCATCTCGTCCTCGCTCAGTTCCATGTCAGCCGCCTGTAGGGAATCCAGAATGGTGGCCGCCCTGTGAGCCCCGGGAACCACAAAGACGTTGCTGTTCTGGGACAGTTCCCAGGCCAGGACCACACGCTGGTGGGAGACACCGCGCTCTTGAGCCACCTGCCGGAAGGCATCATAACGGGTTTCGTCCTTGGGCGCTCGGAAGCCTCCCAGGGGGCTCCAGCAGACGAAGGCCAGACCCAGTTCGGCCGCATGGTCCAGCTCCTGGCGGGAGCTGGTGAAGGTGGGTGAGAACTGGTTCTGCACGGCTACGAGATCATCGCCCAGAATCTTGCGAGCCAGGTCCATCCGCTCAATATCTACGTTGGAGACACCCAGGGTCCGGGCCACACCCTGCTTAGCCAGCTCAGCCATGGCCTCCAGCGACTCCTGGTAGGGCACCTGCGGGTCAGGACGGTGCATATAGAGCAAGTCAATGGTGTCCACGCCCAGGGCCTGAGCGGACTCCTTGGCGTGCCGGATCAAGCTCTCCGGCCGACCGTCCACAGCCCAAGTGGGTCGCCCATCAGTGAAGTTGCGGTAGTGCCCAACCTTGGTGGCCACCAGCACATCCTGACGGGGGCCCTGCCAGGAGTCCAAAGCCTGGCGGACCAGTCGCTCGTTGGTCTGTTCGGGGCCGCCCGATTCGTAGTATGACCAGGCGGTATCCAGATGTCGACAACCGGCATCCAGGGCCTGATGGATGACGTCGATGGCCGTTGCCTGGTCCGGCTTGCCCTCGATGGACAATCCCATGCAACCCAGTCCGACCGCTGTCGTAGTAAAGGGCCCCAAGGCCCGCATCGACGATGTCATACATGTACGCCTCCATCGAGCTTAACTGGCGGCCCGGTCTCAGCGGCCGCCGAAGGATCCGCCACCGGAACCACCGCCGCCACCGTCGAAGGAGCCACCGCCGTCGCCAAACCCACCAATAACACTGCCAGAGCCGTTGCCGCTGGCCATGCCAATCAGGCCGCCAATCTGGTCGAGTCCCTGGGTCAATTGAGTACCCAAATCAATCACGGCACCTTGGCCGACCGCTGAATTGACAACCAATGCTTCAGGGTCACTCAGGGAGGAAGCCGCCGCAACATCCTGGCTGTAAGGCAGGAAGGTCCAGTAGAGCAGGCTGCCGCGCGCATTATTATTCAGCCAGTCGGAGTCGGTCAGGTCAGGGCTGGCCTGTGCCAGCTGAGCGACGACCCAGCTGCTTATGCCGAAGGCCGCAGCGTAAACCAGGTAACGGTCCCAGAGCACCAGATCCTCCACACCCCGGTGGCTAAAATCGCTGAAGTCCAGCAGATAGCGCCGAAGTCCCGACACCTGCCCGGCCATGGGCTGTCCATTCCTGCTCAGCACCCGCCAACAGTTATAGCGCAAGGAGAATGTCACCACAGCCACCAGAAGCGCGGCCAAGGGCGCACGTACCAGTACGGTGCCCGGAAGAAATCCGGCCAACAGAATGAAAGCAGCCAAGAGCACGGCCAGGAAGGCAAAGACTCCTACATTATGACGATAGGCGCGCAGGTCAGCATTGTTGGTCTCATACTCAACAGCCTCGTAAAAAGCCTGCAGGTAGTCCCTGCCATTATCGGTTTCAGTGCTGGCGAAGAGAGCAATCATCTCATACAGATCGAAGCGTTCATTCTCGGCGCCAATCATAGTGGAGGCACCTTCCAGCATACTCAGGCAGGCTTCCTCGCTTGAGGACAGGGACAGGGATGCTCGATCCTTGCTGCAGACCGGATTGATGACCACCTCCATGGACTGCTGTTTGTCTTTGAGCAGCAAGCGCTTCACCTGGGTCACGCGTCCTCCGCCGAAATTCGCCTGGTCCTTATACTCAACGGGAATAAGAGCGATGGCCCGCTTGGAGGCCAGGGAGAGAATGGTTGCTGACAATTGCCTGCCAATAGGGGATTCTCGGGTCAGCATCACATCGTTGATAACGGCGGCCACGGCGGGTGACAGATCAGGAGGCTGACGGTAGTAGATGATATCGCCTTGGTACTGGGAGTCTCCATAATTGCGGAAGGCATGACAAAGCATCACTGCAATCAGCGCGATAGCAGCCAAGAGTACCAAGACGCCCGTCAAGAGTCCGATCCGCGCCCGGCTGGTCTGCTCAGCATGCCAGCGCTCGTACTGCGGACGCTCCTGCCCAACAATACGGTCACGTGCCGGCTGAGAATCGGTCCTGACCACCGAGGAAGTCCTCCCCGCATCGAAGAGCACCACCAAATCCAGATGCTGGCCCGGCTCGATGCGGTCTGCGGAGAATCGGATACGGCTGTCATCCACCACCTGGTAGGAACCCCTGCCAGCGAAGTGCAGCCAGGCCTTCGCGTCCTTGCCCTTCTCCGTTCCTGTCTGCTTGGGCAGCTTGACATTGGCGCTCACATGCTCAACGGGAATCTGGTTGGTGTCGCCCACGGGCTCCCATTGGAATTCGGCCACATCGGGATGGGTAGTGGTGACCCCGTGGAAGGTCATGTCGATGCGGAAGCGCCGACCTGAATCCTTGGCAGTCTGCGGAATATTCCAGCCCAGCTCCACCTGGCATTGATTCCCCAGATCGCCGCAGGCGGACCCTTGGCCCGCATCGCCCGGCTTGTAGGATTTCAGCCTTGAACCCGAGACCATGCCCATATACCAGGTGCCAGCCCAGTTCTTGTCCCAGTCGTGAATGTACCTGACTTCATCAGGATACTTTAGCGGGTTGGTCTGCCTATATGTGGAGCCATTAGTCAGGTCAGTCACGCTTACGTCGCTTATGCCGGTCAGCCGGTCAGGCTTGATCTGATAGCGCTGGTAGAGCTCCCGCCAAGGGCGTTTGTTGCCGTGGTTGTCCTCGCGGGAATTCATGGTGACAGTCAGGGTCTGACTGATACGCAAATCCCCATTATCCAGGACCTGGACATCATAATCCACCGAATCGTATACCAGGTCGGGACGATTCCTGTTGGACATATACAGGACAGCGAGGCACGTCACCAAGGCTGCCACCAGAGCCAGCGCCAAGGCCCCGAGAAAGCGTGAGGTGCTCCAGGAGGGATGGCCCGAGGAGGGATGATTCGAGGCCGCCTTCCCGGAGGAGGCTGCTGGGGCGTTCACTGTCCGAAGTCCACTACGGGCGCCTGGCGGCTACCCTCGTCAGCCTGGAAATACTGGGCCTGACGGAAGTGGAAAAGAGAAGCGATGATGTTTGAGGGGACCGTCTCGATGCGGGTGTTGAACTTCTGGACCACATCATTGTAGAACTGCCTGGCGTAGGCGATCTTGTCCTCCAGGTCCTTGAGCTGACGCTGCAAGTCCAGGAAGTTGCGGTAGTGCCCAACCTTGGTGGCCACCAGCACATCCTGACGGGGTCCCTTCCAGGAGTCCAAAGCCTGGCGAACCAGTCGTTCATTGGTCTGCTCAGGACCACCTGACTCGTAGTAGGACCAGGCAGTATCCAGATGCCGACAACCGGCATCCAGGGCCTGATGGATGACGTCGATGGCCGTTGCCTGGTCCGGCTTGCCCTCGATGGACAATCCCATGCAACCCAGTCCGACCGCTGTCGTAGTAAAGGGCCCCAAGGCCCGCATCGACGATGTCATACATGTACAATGCCGCCGGCTTCCTATCGAGCTTAGCTTGTGGCCCAATATCAACGACCGCCGAAGGAACCACCACCGGAGCCGCCACCGGAGCCGCCGAAGGAACCACCACCGGAGCCAAACCCACCAATACCACTGCCGGAACTGTTGCCGCTGGCCTGGCCGATCAGGCCGCCTATCTGTTCGAGTCCCTGGGTCAGCTGAGTACCCAGATCAACCACCCTGCCTTGGCCAAGCATTGAATTTGCAGCCAATGCTTCAGGACCACTCACGGAGGAAGCGACCGAAACATTCTGGCTGTAAGGCAGGAAGGTACAGTAGAGCAGGCTCCCGCGCGCATTATTATTCAGCCAGTCGAAGTCGGTCAGTTCAGGGCTGGCCTGTGCCAGCTGAGCGACAACCCGGTCACTTATACCGAAGGCCGCAGCGTAAACCAGGTAGCGGTCCCAGAGCACCAGATCCTCCACGCCCCGGTGGCTAAAATCGCTGAAGTCCAGCAGATAGCGCCGAAGCCCTGACACCTGACCAGCCATGAGCTGTCCATTCCTGCTGAGCACTTGCCAACTACCATAACGAATGGAGAATGCTGCAACAGCCACCAGAAGCACGGCCAATGGCGCACGTACCAGCACGGTGCCCGGCAGGAATCCAGCCAGCAGGATGAAAGCGGCCAAGAGCACGGCCAGGAAGGGCAAGATCTCTATACCATGACGATAGGCACGCAGGTCAGCATTGTTGGTCTCATACTTGACGGCCTTGTCGAAAGCCTCCAGATAGACCTTGCCATGATTAGCTTCGGTGCTGGAGAAGAGAGCAATCATCTCGTACAGGTCGAAACGTTCATCCTTGGAGCCCATCAGAGCGGAAGCACCTTCCAGCATGGTCAGGCAGGCTTCCTCGCTTAAGGACAGGGCCAGGGAGGCTCGATCCTGACTACAGACCGGATTAATGACCACCTCCATGGACTGCCGTTTGCCTTTGTGGAGCAGCGAGCGCATCACCTTAGTCAGGGAACCTCCGCCGGAATTCGCCCGGTCCTCATACTTGACCGGAATCAGAGCGATGGCCCGCTTGGAGGCCAGGGAGAGAATGGTGGCTGACAATTGCCTGCCAATAGGGGATTCTCTGGTCAGCATCAAATCGTTGATAACAGCGGCCACGGCCGGTGACAGATCAGGAGGCTGACGGTAGTAGATAATATCGCCTCGGTACTGGGAGTCTCCATAGGTGCGGAAGGCCTGCCAGAGCATCACTACAATCAGCGCGATAGCAGCTAAGACGGTCAGTACACCAGCCAAAAGTCCGATCCGCGCCCGTCTGGTCTGCTCGGCGTGCCAGTGCTCATACTGCTGGCGCTCCTGCTTGATGATGCGGTCACGCGCCGGTTGAGAGTCGGTCCTGACCACGGAGGAAACCCTCTTCGCATCGAAGAGAACCACCAAATCCAGATGCTGACCTGGCCCGATCTGGTCAGCTGAAAAGTGGATACGGCTGTCATCGCCCACCTGGTAGGAACCCTTGCCAGCGAAATGGAGCCAGGCCTTGGCATCCTTGTCCTTCTCTGTTCCTATAAGCTTGGGAAGCCTGACATCAGCGCTCATATGCTCGACGGAAATCTGGTTGGTGTCGCCCACGGGCTCCCATTGGAATTCAGCCACATCGGGATGGGCAGTAGTGACACCGTGGAAGGTCATGTCGATGCGGAAGCGCCGACCTGAATCCTCGGCAATCTGCGGAATGTTCCAACCCAGCTCCACCTGACACCGGTCCCCCTGGGCGCCGCAGGCGGATCCTTGGTCCGAGTCGCCCGGCTTGTAGGATTCCAATCCTGAGTCCGAGACTGTGCCCATATACCAGGTGCCAGCCATGGTCTTATCCCAGTCGGGAACCTGATCGAGGTTATCAGGATCCGTCGGCGGATCGGCTTGCCTATATGTAGAGCCATTGGTCAGGTCGCGCACGCTTATGTCACTGATGCCCGTCAGCCGGTCGGGCTTGATCTGATAACGCTGGTAGAGCTCCCGCCAAGGGCGTTTATCGCCGTTGTCGTCCTCACGGGAGTTCATGGTTACGGTCAGATCCTGACTGATGCGCAAATCGCCGTTATCCAGGACCTGGACATCATAGTCCACTGAATCGTATACCAGGTCCGGCCAATTCTTGCTGAAGATAAGCAGAGCAGCGACTATGCACGTCACCAAGGCTGCCACCAAAGCCAGTGCCAAGGCTCGGAAAAAGCGGGAAGTGCTCCAGGAGGGATGGCCTGAGACCGGTTTCCCGGAGGAGGCTGCTGGGGCGTTCACTGTCCGAAGTCCACTACGGGCGCCTGGCGGCTACCCTCGTCGGCCTGGAAGTACTGGGCCTGACGGAAGCGGAAAAGGGATGCGATGATGTTTGAGGGGACCGTCTCGATGCGGGTGTTGAACTTCTGGACCACATCATTGTAGAACTGCCTTGCGTAGGCGATCTTGTCCTCCAAGTCCTTGAGCTGACGCTGCAAGTCCAGGAAGTTCTGGTTGGCCTTGAGCTCAGGGTAGGCCTCCGCCCGAGCCATCAGAGTGACCAGGGATTGGCCCAGCCGCTGCTCGGCACCGGCACGGGCCTGTATCTGGTCCCCGCCAGCCGTCTGGGCCTGGGCCACGTCGGCGCGGGCTTTGGTCACCTCCTCCAGGACGGTGGACTCGTGTGAGGCGTAGCCCTTGACCGTCTGGACCAGATTGGGCACCAGGTCGGAACGCTGCTTGAGCTGGACGTCAATCTGGGCCCAGCCATTGGCTACTCGGTTGCGCAGATTGACCAAACCGTTGTAAGCCCCGATACCCCAGATGACCAGCAACACGACCAGCAAAACGATGATGATGAGCACGATCATTGATACGGACATGCCCTCATTCTCTCACTAAATTCAGAGGAGACAAAAACGGGACCCCGTCCAATGGAACGGGGTCCCGGCTTCAGTAGGAATCAGTCCTCACTGTCGAAGGGGTCGAAGTCCCTGCGCACCCGGCGACGGGGACGCTCTGAGCGCTCCTCCCGGTCGGCCCGGTACTCGTCGTAGTGCTCGTCGGCAGCGTAGCGCGGATTCTCCCTGCGGCCACGATAGCCGCTACGTCCGGAAGAGCGACGCTCATGACGACCGCCGCGGTCGCCACGGCCACGACGCTCGCCACGGCCCCGGCCGCCACGATCCTCGTCATCATCGCGGGAGACCCGACGACGATCGCGACGGGAGCCACGGTCCTCGTCCTCGAACCAGTCTCCGCCATCCTCATAATCACGGTCGCGGCTCTGGCGACGGTGCCGGGGACGATCCTCCTGGTCCTCGTCGTCGTAGTAGCGATCATCATGCTCTGAACGAGAGCGGCGCGGTGCCTCATACCGATCCTCGCGCTCGGAGGAACGGCTGCGGCGATCACGACGATCACGGTCACCACGACCACTGCGCTCACGACGATCACCGCCACGGTCACGACGGTCTGTGCGGCCTCCGCGATCACGGCCTCCTGTGGACTCCTGGTCCTCGAAGCCGGGAATGGCCAGGGAGATCTTGCCGCGGTCATCCACACCCTGGACGATGACCTCGACGGTGTCACCTTCCTTGAGGACGTCCTCCACGGAGTCGATGCGCTCGCCGTTGGCCAGGTTGCGGATCTGCGAGATGTGCAGAAGCCCGTCGGTGCCAGGGGTCAGGTTGACAAAGGCGCCAAAGCTGGTGATCTTGACCACCTTGCCGTTGAAGGTCTCTCCCGCCTCGGGCACGTGCGGGTTGGCGATCTGGTCGATGACCTCCTTGGCCTTGGCTGCAGCCTCGCCGCCCTCGGAGGCGATGTAGACCGTGCCGTCGTCCTCGATCGAGACATCGGCACCGGTGTCCTCCTGGATCTGGTTGATCATCTTGCCCTTGGGTCCGATAACCTCACCGATCTTGTCGACAGGAACCTGGGTGGTGATGATGCGCGGCGCATAGGGGCTCATCTCAGCAGGCCCATCGATGCACTCGTTGATCACGTCCAGGATGGTGGCCCGGGCTTCCTTAGCCTGCTGCAGGGCGGCGGCCAGGATGTCGGCGGGGATGCCGTCCAGCTTGGTGTCCAGCTGCAGGGAGGTGATGAACTCAGATGTGCCGGCCACCTTGAAGTCCATATCGCCGAAGGCATCCTCGGCGCCCAGAATGTCGGTCAGGGTCTTGTAGGTGGGCCGACCGTCAACCTCGCCTGTGACCAGACCCATGGCGATGCCCGCCACAGGAGCCTTCAGAGGCACGCCGGCAGCCAGCAGGGACAGAGTGGAGGCGCAAACGGAGCCCATGGAGGTGGACCCGTTGGAGCCGATGGCCTCGGAGACCTGACGAATGGCGTAGGGGAACTCCTCGCGGCTGGGCAGAACCGGGATCAGCGCGCGCTCGGCCAGGTTGCCATGGCCTACCTCGCGGCGCTTGGGCGAACCCACGCGGCCGGTCTCGCCGGTCGAATAGGGCGGCATCTCGTAGTTGTGCATGTAGCGCTTGGTGGTGGGGCCGGACAGGGCGTCGATGGTCTGCTCCATCTTCAGCATGTTCAGGGTGGTGACGCCCAGCACCTGGGTCTCGCCGCGCTGGAAGAGTGCGGAGCCATGCACGCGGGGCACCACGTCCACCTCGGCGGACAGGGTGCGGATGTCGCGCAGGCCACGGCCGTCAATGCGGTAGTCCTGGGTCAGGATGCGGCGGCGGACGATCTGGCGCTGGAGCTCCTTGAAGGCGTTGCCCAGCTCCTTGTCCTTCTCGGCCTCGTCCATGTCGGTGAACTCGTCGGCCAGGGCCTCGCGGACCTTCTCCTTGATCTCGTGGATACGATCCTGGCGGGGCAGCTTCTCCGCGATGGAGAGGGCCTGGTCCAGGTCAGCGTGTGCCACCTGGTCGATGCGAGCGTAAAGCTCGTCAGTGTACTCGGGGAAGAGCTGGAAGTCCTTGGTGGGCTTGGCAGCCTTGGCCTTGAGCTCGCTCTGGGCCTCGCACAGAACCTTGATGAAGGGCTTGGCGGCCTCAAGACCTTGGGCGACCACCTCTTCGTCGGGCTTGATCTGGCCCTCGTCATAGATCAGGCTCCAGGCGTTCTTGCCGGCGCCTGCCTCGATCATGGCGATGGCGACGTCCCCGCCCTCGACCACACGGCCGGCCACGACCAGCTCGAAGACGGCGCGCTCGCGCTCGCTCCAGCGGGGGAAGGCCACCCACTGACCATCGATCAGAGCCAGGCGCAGACCCGAGACCGGCCCCTCGAAGGGCAGTCCGGAAATCAGGGTGGAAGCGGAGGCCGCGTTCAGGGCCAGCACGTCATAGGCATCCTCGGGGTTAACAGCCAGGATGGTCTCCACAACCTGGACCTCGTTGCGCAGGGTGTGCGGGAAGAGGGGACGCAGGGGGCGGTCAATCAACCGGCAGGCCAGGATGGCCTCGTTGGATGGCCGACCCTCGCGGCGGAAGAAGGAGCCGGGGATCTTGCCCGCGGCGTACATCTTCTCTTCCACATCGACGGTCAGCGGGAAGAAGTCGTAGTTCTCCTTGGGGCTGGACCCGGCGGTGGTGGTGGACAGCACCATGGAATCGTCATCAAGATAGGCGGCTACTGCCCCATCCGCCTGCTGGGCGAGACGACCCGTCTCGAAGCGCACCGTGCGCTTGCCATATGATCCGTTATCGATCGTGGCTTCTACAGCCGTGATTTCGGGACCCTCCATAGGGTTCCTCCTTTTGTTTACTGCTTGTTTACTACCTGATGTCAGGATGCTCGGCATCAATTGACTGCCGGAGATCCTTCTACTTCGGTCTGGTCCTGCCGAACCCCATGTCCGGCTATCTTCATTCCTTGCGGACCAACCTTGCATTTCAATTCAGCACCATCTTCTACAACCCCATCCCGGGGTCAACGGTGCCTGGTTCAGTCATGCAAAAGCGCCCGAGCGCTAGGCCCGGGCGAAAGCATGCATATTAGTGGCGCAGTCCAAGACGCTCCACCAGGGAACGGTAGCGGTTGATGTCCACCTTCTTGAGGTAATCCAGCAACCGGCGACGATGGCCGACCATGAGCAGCAGACCGCGACGCGAATGATGGTCGTGCTGATGCTGCTTGAGGTGCTCGGTCAGGTCGGAGATGCGCTTGCTCAGCAGAGCCACCTGGACCTCGGGGGAACCGGTGTCACCCTCGTGGGTCGCGTATTCCTTGACGATTGCCTGCTTCTGCTCACTCGTAAGAGCCACGGCTCCTCCTCTTGCATTCTTCCGTTACGCGGTGCACCAGCCCTATGCTGAAGCGCTCTCGATCCGCGGGCGAAACACGCCAAAAGTCCATTATACACATTTTGCGGACCAAACAAACAGCGACGGAATCAACAAAATGAAGGAAAGCATAACGAAAATTGGATTAGCGCCAATGAGGAATCAGCCATCTCACTCCGATGTAGCGAAGATATCGCACTGTGTTGCACGAACCGACCGTGATTTACCGTGTAGCCCTACCATAGGTTGTTAGAGAAGTTGAGGGAATGTAGCTTCATTCATCCACCAAAGAGGGCACCTAATGAAACAATCCGAGCAGAACTCCATCAAATCAGAAAATACCATTCTTCCTTTGGGATCCGTGGTGAAAACCAGAAGAGACCCGGGTACCCTGCTGGTTATCATCGCCCGTGCTCCGTTGACAGTCATGCATGGAACAACGGGTTACTTTGACTATGGTGCCGTACAATTCCCGTATGGCATGACTGATCCGGCCAAGATCGTTTTCTTCAACCGCCAAGACGTGACGGAAATAGTGTTCATGGGATATATCAACGCCGAGGAACGATCCTATGAACGAAGGTTTGATGAAGTCACCAAATCAACCTCCTACCCCCACCTTCATCTCTGATTCAGTTACCGGTCACATAGGACATACTCGATAAAAGGGATAGAGGGGAGAAGACCAAAAACGACCTTGACGGATGCGTTAATGAAGCAACCGCCTAGGCTATGCAACTGAGCACGTTGAACCGCTCTTTCATGGTCGGCGATTTTCTTTCTGGCGGTTTTTAATCAATGAGCGGCATTGCTGATTCCTTCGGCACATACTGACAACAGGCAGCTACCCAAGATGCTATGGCTCATGGTCTGATCACTGCCTCTGGTGGTGTTATCGGTGCTGCAGCATGAGCTGCCGCTGGAGCAGTTGTGGGATTCAATCGCCCCTGAACCAAGTACGATTGTAGGAGGTGGAATTGGTTTAGCCGTAGGATACCTCGGTACAGTAGCCGGCAACGCTTTTTACGACGATTCCGTCAATCGCGGGAATGGAGATGGCAGTGGGGCCACATGAAGGACAATCTATGGTAGCTTTCCCGCTGTCTCCCGCATTGCCATGTGCGCGGCTCGGATTGAAACCAGGGATGATATTAGTGGGTGCGTACTGATGGTGTACCTATTGATAGATGTCGTATTAGGCTCTCCGGCGATGCTGGTCTGGTTGTTTGTGTTGATGTCGTTCAATGCGTGGAGGTCGAGGCGGCTGATGGACCGCGTCCTGGCGCCCTACCTCCTGGCGCGGGGCCTGTGCCTGCAGACCTTCCAGGGGTATGTGTGGCGGCGGCGCGGCAGGATCGGCCGGCCCCGGCCCGGGCAGGTCCTGCCCCTGGGCTCGCTGGTCGTCCTGGCCGACGGGCCTGCCACCGTATCCGGGGCCTACAGAGGCACCGGATGGTTCGACGGTCTGGGAGAGGACGGGCTAGTGGTCCGCCTGGTCGGCCAGTATGTGCAGCCACCCGAACAGGCCGCCGGGTCATCCGGTCCATGGTACGCGGGCAGGATCTGCTCCGTGGGCGGCCTTGCCTGCGGACCCGGCGTGGTCCCCGGCGACGACGCCCCCCTGCCCGAGGTCGGCGTCGGCCACACCCCCGACCCCGACCTGGTCATCTTCACCCAGGACCAGGTCAGCCTTCTGGCCTGGAAGGGGCCCGACAACCCCGTCACCAGGCTCCTGCGCGCCCGCCAGGTCCGCGCCCTCGCCCGCGACCACCGGCGTGAGGACCAGGTTCGCCGCCGGGCACGGCCGACACCGAGCTGGCACGCCAGCCGCCCCGCATGGTGGCGCTACGAAGCCATCGGCTTCCTGCCCGACCGGTTCACCCGCGTCTACTGGGACCGCGTCCGCAACCAGCCCGTTAAGGCCCCCATGCGCTACCGGACCCCGGAAGCCAGGGAATACAACAGAAGACACTACTCCGTCCCCTTATCCATCATCGCGCTGATCGTCATCATCTTCATATCCGCCTTAAAAATAGCCCGCGCATGGCACCGCTTCGAACCGTACCATCCACTCCAGGGCGGCGATGTCCTCCTGGGCATGCCCCGTCGGACCACAGCGATCGTCAGCTGCGTCCTAGGCCTCGCCATCGGCGTCGGCGCATGGGTTTGGGCCACCCACCGGCAATTCCCCCAACACCAAATGACCCCGGCCAGCAGCCGCGAACTCCAAATCGCCCTCGACAATTACTGGATCGGCATGCGATACATCACAGGAACTACCATTCCCTACACCATGCATGTCCTCGGCTACAGCGTTTACATCCTGGTGCCGCTCATGCTCCTCACTGATTTCTTCACCCTTCCCGAATGGGTCCATACCCTCATGGGCTGGCCCTTCGTCGCTCTGTTTGTGACCTGCGGGAGCCTAGTCATCATAGATACCTCCTACGCCGAGCGGATAGCCAAACGCCTGGATCGGGAATTAGCCGAGTAAAGCCCATATGCATCAGCCCCCCCTCCCCCGTGATCAATTGCGCTTTGGTCTTACGTTCGCACCTCTTGACAGCGTGCGGACAGGAATCAACCCAAAACCACAACTGACAGTTACCGACACCCATCGTGCAGCATATTCTGGTAAATTCAGCGATCCTATGATTCATGCCGCGGTGATGAGGCCTCCGAAGAGGACGATGGCGATGGCAATCAGTTCAATGATGAAGAACATGGACAGTGCCGACCAGCTGTGAGTCAGCGTGTTCCAGGGGGAATCCTTGCGCACGCAGACCAGGATAGCCACAAAAATAACGGCAAAGACCGCCACGCCCAGCCCGGCCGCGATGATGCCCAAGTTGGCCGCGTTGGCCAGGATGGCCTGATGCTGATAGACCACGAAGGTGCTGTACCAGAAGTTCATCTTGAGCAGGCAGAGGCCGGCGATCAGCTGTTCGGCAGCCAGGCTCAGCACGAAGACCACCCGCCAGAACCAGGAAGACGACTCGATGATGGACATGCCGATGCCCATAAAGGTCAGCACGGTCACCGTCCAAGCAATCAGGGCAATGCCGCGCGGATCCAGAACCGAGGCATAGTGGAGCACGCCCTGGGTATGGTTGATAGCCAGCGAGCGCCCATATCCATAAGGAATGACGATGGCCAGAAGGACCGCCAGTGCGAAGACAACCCAGCGGACCGGGCGAGCACGGCGCTGCTCAATCTCAGCCAGGGAGTATTCAGAGTCCGGAATGGTCGCCTCAGGATGAGCCGAAACCTTGTTCACTGCGGTCGCCTCATCCGGGTGCGGTTGCACGACTGAGGAACCCGTTGCCTCGCTTCTGCCGGATTCCGCGCCATCCGCATCGTCGAATTGCTCCATCGGCGACCACACCTCCAAGTCCGCTACTCGTGGACACATCGCCTACAAGCTTATACCGGGCGGCGCACCCGCGCTTAAGAGCAGAAAGTACAATTCGCAAACACTTGGCATACAGGCAATAGCAGATAAATGGAGTCATCCTGAAAGCGACACAGCCCACCCACACAGAAGCGAGGAACACCTGATTTCGGCGACCAAAAATGCTGCAGGCCCAAAATCATCCCCCATGTGCCCGAGGAGCACCCGGGCCGCGTCTTCTGACCAGCCGATCATGCGCATCTGAAAACCATGACAATCCGTGTTCAAACACCGTGCTAGTCATATACAAAGCAGACAAAACCCTCAATCAGGGCACACCAATGCGATTACTCCGGCTGGAGAGAATCAAACACTCATGTTCGAACTATGAAGCGGTTATGGATTCTCCCCGGCGCTCCAATAGTGATTCTTTTACTGATTGCAGCAGCCTGTGGAGCTTGGTGAGCGAATCAGTCGAACTGCCTGATGCCGATGACATCACGGAAACTCACATACTCGTCACCGGGGCCGCAACCTGTACCGTAATTTGTACCATAGTAGACGCGATCCGACTGGATCATTCTCCTATCCTCATCATCCAACGAATCCCAGACCCGGCGCTCGGCTTCATCCATTTTCTCGGTGATGGGATGCCTCGACGCATAACTGTCGATCAGATCCTGGGGGATGTTGTCATGAGTGGTGCAGGCCTTATCCTTGGTTGCCATTTCTCTCATGAAATCCTCATCCATGGCCATTCGTCTCCTCTCATCGTTGTGAACCTGTAGGGCATCCATCCCATGCCCCGCAGGATTGTCCCCGCATCTGCTAGGGACACAGAGCATTCTCATTTTTCCATCGAACAGACGGCTGGACCATCCCCAGAGAATCAAACACTCATGTAAGAACTATGAAGCGGTTATAGACTCTCCCCCAGCGCTCCAGTGGCGATTCTCTTGCTGATTACAAAAACATACAGGAATCCGGGGATGAATCAGTCGAACTGCCTGATGCCAAGGACATCGTAGAAACTCACCTTGGTGTCGCCGCCGAAGCCAGCACCATAGTTTGTCCCATAGTATGTACGATCCGACTGGATCATTCGCCTGTCCTCATCATCCAGCGAATCCCAGACTCTGCGCTCTGCATCATCCATGTCATCAGTAATGGGATACTTTGACGTATAGTCATCAATCCTCTTCTGGGGAATATGGTCATAAGTGCTACAGGCCTTATCCTTGGTTGCCATTTTTCTCATGAAATCCTCGTCCATAGCCATTCATCTCCTCTCATCTTTACGAACATGAGGGTATCCTTCCGATTCCCCTGCAGGATTGTCCCCGCGGATGCCAAGGAGCACTTTCCTACTGCCGCACCAGCCACACCGCCAATGGGATTATCCCCGCATATGCAGGGAGCGCACAGCATTCTCGTCCCTGGCCGAGTAGACAGCCGGATCATCTCCAGAGAATCAAACAATCCTCTTCAAACCATACTCATGTTCAAACCATGAAGTGGTTATGGATTCTTCGCCGACACTCCTAATAGTGATTCTTTTACTGATTGAAACAGTATGTCGGAGCCCGGGAATGAACTAGTCGAATCGCCTTATACCGATAACTCCATAGAAATTCACCTCTGCTTTGCCGCCGCCGCAACCTGTACCGTAGTATATGCGATCCTATTGGATCATTCTCCTGTCCGCATCATCCAGCGAATCCCAGACCAGGCGTTCGGTTTCACCCATTTCTCGATGAGGGGATGTCTCGACGGATAGCCATCGATCAGATCCTCATGAATGTTGTCATGACAGGTACAGGCACAATCCCTGGATGCCCTTTCTCTCATGAAATCCTCAAGTATTTTCTGATCGCCTCCTCTCATATTGGTGAACCTGAGGACATCCATTAGATGTCCTTTAAGATCAGCCCCGAGGATGCGGGGGAACACGCTCGATGTGGTCGAGCAGCAACTTCTCCGTCAGGATCATCCCCGATGCCCTGCAAGCCGCCTGTAGAATCATCCCCGCGGATGCAGGGAGCACCTCGGCAAGCCAGAGGATTGGTCCGACGGCAAGGGATCATCCCCGCGGATGCGGGGAGCACCGACTGGAAGACCAACCCACAGACACAGGTGAAGGATCATCCCCGAGGATGCGGGGAGCACCAGTGCGTTGACTAGCTGTATCGCCCCTTCAATCAGTGCGCCCACGCTGGGATCATCCCCGCAGATGCGGGGAGCACTCCAGGACCACGCCTCCGGGACGGCATCCGGCCGGATCATCCCCGCAGATGCGGGGAGCACCGACACCGATATCACGGTGCGCATCTACAACGAGGATCATCCCCGCAGATGCGGGGAGCACTGCTTGTCTGGCTTGTCCTGGGCGTTGATCCGGGGATCATCCCCGCAGATGCGGGGAGCACAGGGTCAGCTCCGTGTCATTGGGAGACAGCTTGGGATCATCCC
Organism: Bifidobacterium mizhiense; assembly: GCF_020884755.1. Lineage (GTDB taxonomy): Bacteria > Actinomycetota > Actinomycetes > Actinomycetales > Bifidobacteriaceae > Bombiscardovia > Bombiscardovia mizhiensis. The sequence continues at coordinate 598,615 of NZ_BPWE01000001.1, forward strand.
CGCAGATGCGGGGAGCACGAGGCATTGACAACAAGGAGGTTGTCATGAACAGGATCATCCCCGCGGATGCGGGGAGCACGGATACATGTACCGCAGGAACGAGTCTACGCCGGGATCATCCCCGCGGATGCGGGGAGCACGGTCCATTTGTTATTGGAAGCGATCTGCTGGAAGGACCATCCCCGCGGATGCGGGGAGCACAAGGCGCTTCATAAGCCGATACTGCACATCCGAGGATCATCCCCGCGGATGCGGGGAGCACATGAACGAGAACAAGGTGCGGACCAGGAAGCAGGGGATCATCCCCGCGGATGCGGGGAGCACCGACTGGAAGACCAACCCACAGACACAGGTGAAGGATCATCCCCGCGGATGCGGGGAGCACAATATCCTTCATCGTTCTTCCCTTGCTCTCTCGGGATCATCCCCGCGGATGCGGGGAGCACCAGCCTCGTCGGGATTGTCTGGAGCACCCTTAGGGATCATCCCCGCGGATGCGGGGAGCACTCTGGGAGACATCATCAGGGATATAGGCCATACGGATCATCCCCGCGGATGCGGGGAGCACATAAAACTCCCATATGTCGCCCACCCGTGGGACGGATCATCCCCGCGGATGCGGGGAGCACCAGGGCGGCGCATCCAGCCTGGCCAACCTCGCCGGATCATCCCCGCGGATGCGGGGAGCACCGACGGAATTGGTAGCATGTATACCTACTGAGAGGATCATCCCCGCGGATGCGGGGAGCACATCATAGCAAAGGAGACGAGGTTGAAGCTCACAGGATCATCCCCGCGGATGCGGGGAGCACTCGGTCATGAGAGTGACCTCCAAGGGCGTCACGGGATCATCCCCGCGGATGCGGGGAGCACCATCGTGACATGTCCAGGTAGGTTCGTTTCGCAGGATCATCCCCGCGGATGCGGGGAGCACTCATGCTTTCTCCCTTGGCCCGAGTTCCCAGTGGGATCATCCCCGCGGATGCGGGGAGCACGGGTCGAACGGCATGTATCCGAACGTCCGCAGGGGATCATCCCCGCGGATGCGGGGAGCACACTTAGAAATCCTTGCAATCCCAACAATATAATAGACAAGATCTCTATTTTTTAATGAGTTTGCATTTCGAGCCCTCTCTATTCCCGTCTCAGCCGCTGCAATTCAAACCATCTACACTGAGCTCCTTAGCCATGCACTCACCCAGTAATCAGTGCTCAGCACTCATCGGTAAAGCTCGTTTGAAAAGTACACAAGTCCGGTTGCGCTCAGCTGGAGCGCGAGCGACGGAACCTTGCCGCACGTCTGTACTTGCTGGCATTGCTCCAACCAGTCCGACGGTATCGGTTTCCACCACCTGCGGATCTGCCATCGCCACCATCAGCAGGCTTCTCCATAAGAGCCAATCCCTCACAGTCTACGGGGTTCCAATCCGAGCGATGCACCTTGAAACTCAGATGCTGCTCATTGCGGGCGGAATAGACCATAATGGCCTTGCCGGTTCGGATTTGCCCTGTGATGCGTTCCCAAAGCCGGTCCCGGACCCTAGCGGTGACGTGGCCAACGAAAACTCCAGAGGCTATCTCTAGGAGCCATCGAGTCAAATCCCCGCGCAGACCCACCGGGCATGCCGTTAAAACGACGACCACCATCAGCTCATCTCCTCCTCTTCATCTGCATAGGATCTCCCGGCTGGGACGCCGCCGACCTTCTCATCCCAGAGCTCCAAGATCCCACCATCTTCATCGGAAGAGGAAGAAACAGGTGCCCCAAGCAGCCGTGGAATATCGCGAGCCATCCGTCGCATGAGCGAGAGGTCCTAGACGGCATCACGCATGGCATGCCGGGTAGCCGACCCGATGTCATCAGGTTGCTTTGCAGCAGTTTTAAAAGCTACAGGAATCGATATCTCGGCCTTGTACAGATCAGCCACGTCATAGACAAAGGAACGCTCATGGCCAACATGGACGAATCCCAAACCTGGCGAACATCCAAGCGCTACAATCACCGAGTGAGCGATACCGTACAAGCAGGTATGAGCAGCCGACAGGGCCTTGTTGATCTCGTTGCCGGCATCGAAATCCTCATGATCATAGGTTCGCTTATCCCAAGCTACGCCAGTCAGTTCCGACCAGTGACGGTAGACCTGCCGAACTCGGGCTCCTTCACGTCCGCGCAGCTGCTGCATGGTACAAGAGCTGACATCCTCGTTGAGGAAGCGCATCTGGTACATAGCCCTCGCGAGTGATAACGCAGTGCTCGAAATAAGCAAAGGAGAGCCTATCCTCGGCCCGCACCAGGTCACCCAATTCAGGAGGGGGACTGCCGGGAATCTCGGTTCTCCCGGCAGGCCCCATAGACTGATACATAAATCATCGGATCGGAGCCACCGTCAGCAGTCCGCATCCGAAACTCTTGGCCCTGCCGATGCCCTGCCGCAGGCAATGCTGGAAAGCTTGAGCATCGGTTACACGGAGCTGTCCATCAAATTGGGCCGTGATCAAGGTGACTTTGCTGTTCCCATGAGCGAACTGCTCCTTGCGGCGTTGGGAAACGACACAGGATAGTCCAGCCTCCTCTTCAGAGCTGCCTAGGAGGGCAAATCCGTTGCGCTCGCTGCATTTCTTCAGCCATGACAACTGTTTATCTATAGTGACATGGCCCATCACTTTGCCGACCACTGCAGGATTTGGCCGTTTGCCCATGTCCTTATAGACCTTTCTTGCAGGATTGGCCCGCAATCTGAAAGCCCACTCCTGCCCCTTGGCTATATGAGTGATCAAGGGCTCGTAATCCTTCACCTCCCACTCGGCTCGGGTAGGCCAGCCAGCCTGCTCAACGATGTGGGTAAAATCAGGCCGTTCTGGACTTACCACATACAACCAGGTCGAGTTTCCGTCACGGGAGAAATCCAATCTCCACAAGATACGTCCTTCATCGCTCTTACGAACAACACCCGGCGGGAAGGCATTCTCTACGGCGGCATGAAGCCTGTAAGGCGAGGAGATCAGTTGCCTGGCCGCAAACCGCGCGGTGTTTAGCGGTATTCTGGATATATACATGCCTGCCTCCTAAAAGAACGACATCGGATCATGATCCAGGACGGCTTCAGCACCTTTCTCGTCAGGATCCGGACCATCCGGGTTGGGAATCTTATAGCGATTGACTGTGCGGACCGCATACTTGCGAGCGGATCCGAAGCTCACCGGAATGTCGACCTGGGAAGAAATCACCCCGTTGCCTGCATCAGGGGCGCAGTCCTCATCGCAGACCACTTCCAGCTGACGGCCCTGATGGCGCTTTTTGTACCAATCAGCCGCTATCCATCGGTAAGTACGCAAAGCCTTATCTATACGCTCTTCTTGCACCAAACCAAGCGATACAGGGTAATCCGGTGGGCAGGCCCTGCGGCCCAAATACAAAGACCACCGAGGATGACGCAAGGCCTGGTCTAAACCTTCCAGAAGCGCAGAATCTGCACCAAGCGCCACTAGGAATTTTGCATCTGATAAGTAGTACCGATGAGTAACTAATCTGTTGCTCTTATTTTTCTTGGGTTTTTTCTTATACCTGAAGCTTCCGTCTTCCTCGCTCACTTCAATTTTGACAACATGATTATTGGCAGTTTGCTGTTTTTGCTCCGCAGTCTGCATATCATTAACCAACCTTCCCGGCTGATCGATGCGCACCCCAAAATGCAAACGTAACAAATCTTCGATTTCGTCGCCACGAAGCCGGCCTTGTGCTGAAGCTAGCAAACCAATTATGGCACTTTTTGTAGGCTCTGTACCGGTATGTCTAGTCTGGAAACGCGATGAGCTCCCCCACGATTGCAATGGCCCGGCCAGACGCAGTAACAACACGCTCATGGCTATCCTAACGACTCTGCTCGTGCTGTTTCAGCTCATTCTTCGTTTCAGCACCGACTTGATTGATCAAAGTCGTCAAACTAACCAAGTTCTCAGTCGACTCCAAATCCTCCGGTGAAACAATGGTGCTGGTAACCCAAGTATGTTTAGGCTTCTCATCATAAGCCTTTTCAATCCTATGCAACTCGTCAATCAGTCGGAGACAGGCTATCTGCGTTATTGATTTATCTTCGCTAGCTTTCACAGGCTTTTCAAAGGCTTCCACTGCATTGATAGGCTGATTGTCTCGGAATGCAACGATGCATGTCTCAGGCAGAGTCCTGTTACCGTATGAGTTCTGCTTACCAGTCGGCATCGATCGAATGAAGGCTTCCACAAAAACTGAGGCTGCCTTTGACGTAACTTCTATATTGCCAAGCTGTTCTCGCAATGCGGTAAGATTCACATTTGCGTAGCGATAAAGAGTAGATGAGTTGAATCCAACTGAATCCATCATGGCTGCTCCCGCGTTATCGTTTTCCGAGCAATCATCTTTCGCAGTGAAAAAGTCATACTCCGGCCTGATCGCATCCACGGAAATGGCATGGGCAACTTGAGCGCTGGCATCCGTATTCAAATCGGGAGCATCTGCCAGCATGCGACCGAACAAAGCGATATCCACCGCCTGTTCATTATGAAATATGTCCGCCATCTCCTTTTGCATATCAGTATCGAGTTTCTGCGTGGGTTTCTTGCCTTGATCCATCCATTCCAAAGCAAGTGCAGCCAATCGCTTTATTTCAGTATTGGCAAGGAAGACCAGGTAATCCGTAACCGGTTTGCCGCTTGCAGCACCAGCCCTCTTGGAGGGTTTGGTCTTTATACCGATAGCTTTCAATACCGCAGACGCGTATTTTGATGCCTTTTCTGCATCGCACTTAGGGCGTTGTTCTAGCATGGAGTCCACAATCAACTGAACAGCATTCATAGTCCGCTTCCCTATATGGTCTTTGCCCATACGCACACAAAATGTGTGCCGCATAGCCCTCTTCCAGGCCTGGCTAGAAACTCGAGAACGCAAAACACCTCCATACAAGGCTGCTTTAGGATTGCCGGTCTCGTCTCGATTAATGTTGCTCGGAGGAACATTCTGAATTGCATAGATATCCATGTACATGGCATCTTCTCCTTATTCTTGTTTTATCTATCAGCTTTGCCTTCAGCCCTTGATCTCTTATGTGAGAACATATAGTTGAACTGTATTTGTTATATGATGGCGATTATTCTTCTGAAGATCGGTCCTTAGCATTTGTCTGATTTACCTGAGCATTGAAATACTCACGAGCCCACCTATCAAAGGCCGAAGAACTGCTATTAGGAAATTGCAAATCATACAAATCGCGAGCGAAGCTGTTGTAGTCTAACGAAACACTCTGGCCCCGCATCATGCGTATCAATGAATATAAATGATGCCTAATATTGTCAAAATCAGGGAAATCCTCCATGGACTGCAATTGTTTGAGGATTGGGGTGACTTTCGACCCTAAGTCGTCTTGTTTCCCATCTATTTCAAAGCAGGCATGACCAAAACTATGCAAATTTTGCGGCCCAACATTGTTGGCCTGTTCGGACATGGCTCCGGTTGTATCCATACGGCCGGGCATCCATGCCATGGCTTCAGATTTTGATTGCTGATGCAGTGCATACACCTGCAGTGAAGTAGCGATGGCTCTGATTTCAGGTTTTATATAATAGTCGCTTTCATCGGTCGGATCACCCAAGGTCTCTCGCGGCCAATCACTGTATAAATCAATACCCACACTTAACCATCGCACCGCTCCAGTATCCAAGCCTTTCCTCAACAAAGCCATGCGGCCCCTAGCGTCGGAACTGGAACCAGAGATATATGCGGACTGCAGTCTTCTAATTTTCTGATTAACATACTTGCCTAATGCCCTCCTCCGATCACTGCGAGTCGGGACAGATGAAGCACTTCTGCTCGTATTCGATTGCATCATAATTAGCCCTCCGTATCTTTTTTGATGGTGCTATGCCTATCACTTGGAAGAGGCCCCAAATAAACATTCAATTTGTGTTTGAACCGCATGAAAAGAACAGCAGCTGACAAACTTACCGTTTTTTTCTTCCTGCGTTCACCTTCGGTCGTCTTCGACGAACTCCGGATATATTTCGAGGCAAACGAAGGGGCTGAAGCATTTTTGCGACATTCCCAACCTATTTCGATTAAATTACGATGTATTGCGTCATACCATTCTTGTCTGTAATCTTCAATATCCATCACCGGGGTGTAATCGCTGATCCGCTCACGGAATAAGGAATCCAGTGATTCATATGCTCGTTCTTTAACAGCCTCGGAAGCTATTTTGTATCTTTTTTGCTGAGACTTAGTCACCGAATCTTCATTGGCCTGATTTCCGGACGATTCTTCCAAACAACCAGCCATTTTTGCCAATGCATCGACTGACTTCTCAGTTTGCTCAACTGCGTTCACGATTACATCTACTGCTGCAGAGTCTAATCGGAACAATTGCACACTGGCATCAAGATAATCGTCAACTGAATCGACATAATTTGCTTGATATTGTCCATAGGTCATAGCTTGAGTGTGAATGCGGGCCAACTTGAGAACGCTACCAGAAGCATCATCGCCGAGACAACCATTCACCAGCAGGTATTCCAACCATTTAATGACCCCAGGGCGAGTATCCTCGCTTTCACCTGCACCGTTATTACCGGCACTAATCAATGGTTGCAACTGTCTCCATATAGCTTTGTCGGCTGTAAACGTTACTGGAACACGCGGTAAAGTCGGCAATTGTAACTCTTTGCGTTTTTTCTCAGTTCCATATCTCCAAGCTGACATAGGCTCCAGTGAATCCATGTTGTGTGCTTGTATGACATCACCGTAGCAACTGATGACTCCGATTACATTCCGTCCAGATTGGTCCGGTATCAAGCGAACTCGGCGAGATTGAAGCGTAAGCAAATCAACTATTCCGCTAAGATGATAATGATCATTCAAGTCGGGACCGGCAGGTTCTCTCTCCCAAGCCGGACGATCTTGAGGATTACCAAACCAGATATCTTCCCTTGTTCTCCTATATGGATTAAACAGGCACCAATTCAACATAAGTGTACGAAACAGGGAATCTTGCTCAAGGTAAACACAGCCTAAAGCTCCCAACCACCCTGTTTGAACCCTAGACTTAGGGGCGACTACTTTCCCACTCGTTACATGCGTCTCCCCTACTACCGGAGATTTGTTGCCCGCTATGTCAAATGCTTGAAAAAACAGCAGCCAGCGCGCCGCTTCCGCTGAAGACAGCTTTTTCAAATCGTTTCGATGACGCATAGAAAACACGAATTTATCAGCCTTGGGTACGTCACCCTCAAGCTCACCTACACTATCAAACTCTTTCTTAGCCGGGTATGATAATTCCGGTGTTTGATAAAAGGGATGTTTTGCGTCAAATAAATTGAAGCGATCATAGAATTGATTAAAATAATCCAGAATTATTTGCGTGTTAAAATGTCCTGCCTGCCACTCTCTTTTCCACAGTTTTCGAAGATCCGCTATATTAACTTCACCCGATCCAGGACCATAATTTCGGCCATAAGCTCGATACAGTATTGCCACAAGCAATCTCAGCAAAGGCAAATCCTGATTAGGCATATCATTCGCGAACTTCTTGATCTTATGAGCATTGACTAAAACATCACGAAGAGAAACCGCACTAGCACAACCGTCTGTATCAATGACGTTTATCCAAGGTTCTTCCAGGAGATTGTATTTGGGCCTTCCTTCTTCGGCCGCTTCACCGATATCGTGCATTGATGCATACCTCCTTTGACAAATTTCACCCATCTCTCAGCCAGCGCAACAACTGCGAACTTCAAAGGTTGACATAAGCTAGCTCCTTTCACCACTATCAACAGCCGCCGTGGTGAGCCCTTCTTCTCGAGAATATTCGATCTGAAAACCACCTATCGTCGTGGTGTACAACATTTTATCTGAACCATTTAGACTCACTTCTTTGAGAACCAATGGATGACATCCAAGTAACAAAGTTGAATCACACCAAGCATTAGTTAGGTCTCTTGCACGTTTATCTACTTCTACGAGTAAATCCCTAGCCTTTTCGCAAACGGATGGTGGAAGTCTGACTGCAGATTGCAGTATTAGTTGTGCCAGAAAACTGCTGGGTTCTTTGTCAGTAGGCACCGGAGACCCGCATGGAACATTCTCACTCCCCACCCAAGGCAATAGAGCAACACCATCGGCGCATTGACGTAAAAGAACCACCTCCACAGAATCCTTCATATCCCTAACAGCTCGTTGAGCTTCCTCATCAACCTGTGAATCTACAGTTTTGTTAAACAAATCCACCAGTGTCCTCGACTCATCATCAACAGCAAAAGCGGAATCTGTGATTAGATAGGCGTTAGCCTTATGAATCTCATCTTTTTCATTCTCAGCGCGACGCTTTACACCAAAGCAATACTTTTGTCGCCATTGCTGAGGTATTCGCCGTGCAACTCTTTTCTGTTCGTAGGCAGTCCGCACCAATGAGGCAATATCACCAGGAAGATTCAACTGACGGTGAGCACCATTCGCATACAAGCATAGCACAGCGAGGCCTTCGAGTAGAGAAGCAGGCTCATATACGCTATCCACACCGTCTGAGAATGTCGGTCCACCTGCGGCCCAGGAACCAATGCCTCGCAGATAACAGAAGGCCCTCTGCAGACCGGCTGGGCGGTCGCTCTCTTCTTCTCCACGATGATGTCGATGCAGACGGCCCATACGTTGCAGAAGAATATCAATGGGAGCCACATCAGTTACCATGAGGTCGAAGTCAATGTCCAAGGATTGTTCCAAGACCTGAGTGCCCACTACGACTAGTCTGCGTCGACGTCTGCCATTTGCCAGAGTCGCGTTCGGCCCCAATTCCTCCCGCAATCTCCGTTCGTTATCCATGCGATCCCGATCAATGAAGCGTGAATGCGTCAATCTAACTTCAGTTGGATCGAATACCTCTGCCAAGGCAGAAGCAGTTAGCTGAGCACGCCTCACAGTGTCACAGATCACGGCCGCACAACCGCCATCGGCTAGCCTCTCCTGTAGTAAGTTCGTCAGATGCTCAATATCGTCATCTATAACCTGGCAGTCAATGTCGACCGAACGGCCCGAAGGTCGCACCTTACAAGTTCGTCGATTTATCCCCGACGTATACGTGATGAGCGGATAGGCATCCATATCGGCCGAGTCGACTAATTTGCTAACTGCTAACTTCTGTCCATCGGAAATACGCGCGTTGGCAGCATCATCCTCATCGGCAACTACGGAATGGTGAAGCGTGCATCCATCCCGCTTTTGGAAACGACCCGATCCGTTGATCACAGACGCATAACCTTCCAGATAAGCGTCGACCAGCTCTTTACGCAGTGACGTAGGCAGTGTCGCCGATAGAAGAATGACCGGGGCATGGAACCCTCCCAGCCACTCCAGTGTTCGCTTGAGGTACTCACGCATGTATGTGTCGTAGGCGTGGCATTCATCGATAATCACGACTTTGTTAGCTAGAGCCAGTTGACGTAGACTTACATGCTTCATTTCTAGTGCTGCCATAAGGACCTGGTCTACGGTGCAAATCAGGAAATTTGCCAGAACGCCTTTCTTCCTCCCATGGAACCAATCATTCACTACCGCCTCAGGGTAAGTAGGCCGATATGGAGTTCGGTGAGCAGCAGAAGTAGAAACCTGTGGGTTGTCATCGTCAAAAATTGATGAGGTAGCAGTGCTTGCAGCTGAAGTCCCCATCGACATAAATTCTTTATTGAGAGCTGCCTTGCTATGCCTGAGCGAAGTGGATTTTTCAGAACGACCCGCAGGCTGCGGTAAGTGGTCAATCCAGCTCTTACAGCGTGAGAACATGGCATCGGTGGTGGCCATAGTAGGCAGAGCTACACATACACCTCCTCTGCCAGTCCGTTCAGCCAAGATTTCCGCACAGGCCAATGCAGCCTCGGTCTTTCCCTCGCCCATGGGAGCCTCAATGACCATGATTCCGGGTTGAGAAGTCGTTTCCGCCAGACGTACAGCCTGCTCCTGCACTGGCCGCGGATGAGCACCGGGCGGCAGCTCGAATCTAGACGCGAACCGCTCTTCGACGCCGATCTGGTCATGAACTGGCTCCCACTTCGGTGTCAGTTTGAGATTTCGCCAACCTCGCTCCTGTCGAGCCTGCAAACCAGCCTTGGTACGCACTGAATTAGCCAACTCCTGGGCCTGCGCATCATCGTTTCGGGGATTAAGTGGAACCAAGGGGAACAGGTCATCTTTGCAGTTGCTGGCAATCCAGTCGGCCATGATGACCAACCCCTCAAGCACAGACTCAGCATAGATTTTTAATCTATGTCCAGCCAATCTGGCGAAGTCGTCGTCGGTTAGTCCGCACTGATTCGCGATGAACTTGATCAATTCGCGCTGAACTGTCACCCAGTCCTCGTAACCTTTGGCAACTCCTATTCGCACATCCTCATCGGACTTGCGCAGAGCCACCAGCTTGGGAGGTTGACCATGGTGACCCCCGACGACACAGGCGTAGGATCTGGCCACGGCCTGATCCCAATGCTGAACCTTGGTCAAATACGACTCCAAAATCCGTTGGCCTGCTATGGAGTGGGTTGGTCTATTCAGTTCTGTCAGGGGGCGCTTTGGAAATTTCAGCCCCGCCTGCTGGGGTTTCTGCTGTAACGAGAGACCTCGCATACCCGATGCATGCGTCAGGGGCTTGCTCTGAAAAACCGGAGTCGCCTTGCCGATATCATGAACACCGGTGATAAACATACTGGCCTTACGCGCCAGTTCAGGATCACCGATATCACGAATGATGATCTCCTTGGTGCCAGAAGGCACCCATTCAAGCCAGAGACGTTCAGCGACCGCCGCAGAGTCACTCAGATGAACGAACAGCTGTAACCAAAAACTATTATCCTGCCGGTTCGTCTTACCCCAAAGCGACATAGCCTTGACGCTCAAGCCCAAATCCGAAGGTATCAATTCAATCAACGCCCCCGCCGTTTATGTTTCAGTGACCTCGTCCATCGAGATACATCATTGAAGTACCAGTTCAAGTTTACAACCATAAACAAGCGGAGTCCTTAGGGACATATTGTTTTAGATCATCACCCTACAAGTTATATGCTGTCCTTCTATTTAGGAGATACTTGAAGCCAGCGTGAGTGGATAGGATTGTCCTTAAGTTTGCGGACAGCAACGAACTTAAAGGGCTGCTGCTTCTTTATTTGCATTGTGCATATAGAAATACCATTCTCGCCTTTGAGATGAACGCGGATCGAAAAGGTTGTTTAGTAGATCAAACAGCCACTGTGACAAAAAATGTCATTATCACATTTGAAATAGAAGGTGTATGGAAGTATATTTCTCAGCCACGATGCTGAATAGCCTAACCGTCATAGTAGGGAACAGCGACTTCACCAAGATCATGGCTTTATGCATTGATCGCTTCCGCTTAACCGCTCGTCGGATTCACCGATACATAATTCAATACAGACTCCAGTCACTAGCCTCGGATTCAAACGCACCTGCACAGAAGCACGACAGCCGAAGCAACCGGTCCGTCATGACTGAGAGCGATGTGCCAGCACAACTGCATTTGATCGAACTGACCACCGGTTAGAGGCAAGGAATCATAAAGCCTGGATTCCACGGAGGACTCTAGGTTGACACTCGGCCGTCCTCGACCGTCATCCAGAATCTCCACACCGCTCCAAGGAAAATCATTCAAACCATAGGGTGATGGCTCAGATCCCAACGCCTGCGACCAGGCCTTGAGCACCGACTCCTTGCCGGCCCAGCGCACGGCCAAGTGCGCCGCTGTGTCGTCATGCTTGAGCAGGGCCCGCTGCTCGGCCTGCCGCCGCTCCCTTGGTGAGAACAAGCTTGTCATGCGCGTGCCCGGCATAGCCAGCTGCCGACCGAACTTCTCCAGATCGACCAGATCATGTCCCAACCCCAGCACTTGTCCAAACCCGGCATCATCCATAGGCCCGAGTATGCCCCCCATCGGCTCCTGCTGCAAATCATCCGATCAGAACTCGAAGACTCCGCAACGTCCCAACTGCGTCAGTAGCAGGAGTCACAACGCTGGCATAACGCTGTTGACCCGCCTGGCAACCGCCACTATCCAACAGTCCTCGATGTGTACCCTATCGTGTACCCATTTAGCCCGTAAATTGCCGATTACTGGGGAAAATCTCACTCAGTCAGGCTCGACCCTGCCCACTTCAAGAGGTTAGGAAACCCGCCAAGAATGTCGGAATACCAACGATTACCGTGGAGCGGGCGACGGGAATCGAACCCGCGTAATCAGTTTGGAAGACTGAGGCTCTACCATTGAGCTACGCCCGCAAAGCCGTTGGCTCGGTACAGAGCATAGCACATGGGCCGGTCGGAACATGCAGTACCTCGAACATCGCCCGGTTGAACTTGGCAATAAACGTACGTATACATCACTGGGGAGAACCCCCTCGGTGGCATGGAAACCGGCGCTGATTACCCCTCCCCTGCGAATAACCATGAAGATTCGTACAGAAATTCTGATCCCTTGGCGGCTGGACTAGTCCCAGGCGGTTCATCCACCTTGAACAAGAGATCGCGCCATCGCCAGTATCGCTTCTCTGCGTATCCATGGATCAATCCCCTGGATCCAAGGAACACCTTACCCGTACCAGCGACTGCCTGAGTACTACGGGATCATCCATGCTCACGCGGTGACCACTCCTTATCGAATGATATGCATGGAAAGAATAAACGTTCTGCACGGAACTTGGCTGACAGATTTCTGCAAGATTATCCATCTTTACAGAGCAATGAGAATCACACGGATAACGTGCTGCCATCCGATGTTAGAGAACGAAAATCAGAGGTAATTGGCATTGACAAATTCGCCACGCACAGCAGCCTTATTTTTCGAGAATGGGAATTCCGCTATGTCCGAACATCGATCACAAAAGTTGAAATCATGCTGGCGATAACAGTATGAGCATCAATTCTTCTGATAGCATTTACAGCAACATCAGTAAATATCTATTACGCGGTTCTCAAAAACGAGAACGGCGGGAAACAAGCAGTTGGCCACAGTTGGGAAAGGAACTATAGCCAAACATAATTGACGAGAAGTTAGCCAGGTTCTTCTGCTTTGACTAACGAAGAGATGAAATTTGTTTGCAGATAAGGTCAGATGCTAGCTTGCTGATGCGGAGCTACACCATAACCTATGCAACGACTTGTTCTGCTTTAGCGTCGACGATTTGACCCTACCTATTTTGACAGTCTTGCATCTTGCAGCTCCTTCTTAAGAAAGGGAATGGAATGATATCGGTGATTAAACATTGTCTGTCAGCATGTTCGGATGACCTCAAAAACAATTGGGACAAGCCTGATTACATGAAGCAACTCGCTGGGGCTACGATATTCGGGTTGTGCGGTGTCGCTTTCGGTGTCGCGATGTTCCTTGTATTTCCTTAGACATGAACGATAACTTGCTGCAATATGGCTATGCCCGCGAGCGCAGTGAGCACCGATAAGTGCGGTTCCTGAGCGGAAACGCTAGGTCAGTGCCAGTTACCCTTATTCACTGGCTGACGCTTCCTATGAGGGACACTTATCCGTGCGGCGTCAATAATTAGTGAGAGCTGGGCGACAACATCGCGCACACGCGGGGTTTGCCTGCCTTTGTTCCGAATAATAAAACGGTACTCCTTACAAATCACTCCATGCAGCATAGGTGCCTTCCATTCCCAGGACCTGGCTGCAGGCATAAGGACTCATGTCCAGAAGACAAATCCGAATAGACCACTAGAAACAGGCAATCCCCTCAATGCAGTCAATCGCTTTACCGCCGCAATTCCTTTTCCCTGCAAGTGGTGTGTCCGCTGAGATGCTCCTTGAGCAGAAGCAGAGAACCTGACTGATACGAAACGGCGATGACACTTGGGATGTCACCCCAACCCCCGCATACATCCAATTATGGTGACAGTGGCCATCCGCTAATCGTTCAATTGATCGACCGATCCGGCGGCATCAACAACCAGCGACTCCCCCTGACTGTAGGCGTCCTGCCCACAGCTGAAGGGGAAAATATCGGCGTGGCTATGATAATCGGGCTTCTTGCCATGAGTATTATGGCAGCAAACCTCAGCAGTAGGAATTCCATTACAGCGATCACGAGCACTAAAACTTCGCACGAGTAAGAGGCCGGACACTCCCCCAAGACGAGTTCGGCCATTTGGGTGGCCCAGCAATAATCCCAAGTAAAATCTGGGTCACCCATCTACTTTTTATACCTTTTTGTGAAAAGGCTCCAATCGCAGCCTGGCAATAGCACACCGCCGGTTGAGCAACATGCAGGCAATATTCGGACAAAATCCCTTATGCGCAGCCATTACAACAGCTCCAATGACCAATAAGTCCTGACGACCAGATAGCTCGCATACCTGCAAGGGAGCCCTTGTACATAAGGCTTGAAGACAAGGGACAGCCGCACCCAATGGCAAGACAATAAGGGAGGCGAGCCGTCTGGCCCACCTCCCCGATCATCGCAATGACTGTTCCCTCACCGGACTCCCGCCTATTGCTTCAGACGGAAGTCCAGCTGGTTCACGCCGCTCTCACCCCCGGTCGTAGTAGCCGTCGGCACCCAGGCGGGCCTGGGGATCCAGCAGCATGGCCTTCTCAATCTCGTGGCCCACATACCCGTGGCCGTCCTCATGGAAGCGGCGGTTGTCGATGGGCTCATAGAGCGGGGCCCGACCCATGCGGCCCTCCTCCAGATGGCGCTGACCAGCGGCCAGACGGTCGTTGGCTCGGCGACGCCACTCGTCCAGAGCCTCCTGGCCGGAGGTCTGGAGCACGGCTGCCTCGAAGGCTCCAGGGCTGACGATGACCCCGATGCCGGAGACATGGCCGAAGCCCAGGGAGGTGACCAGCCCAGCCTTGATCCTGCCCACCTTCAGAGGCTGCTCCAGCCAGACCAGATGGTCGTCACGCTTCAGGACCGGATCCACGCAGTCCAGGGAGGCATTGGCCGGGATGACCCCGGACCGGAAGAGCTGGGTGAGCCCGTTGATCTGGAAGATGCAGGCACCGCCCTTGGCATGGCCGGTCAGGCTCTTCTGGGAGATGACGTAGAGCGGGTTGCCGTCCGTCCGCCCGATAGCGTGGGCCAGGGTGTTGTGCAACTCGGACTCGTTGGGGTCGTTGGCGTTGGTGGAGGTGTCATGCTTGGAGACCACGGCGATGTCGTCGGGGCTCACGCCCAGCTTGGCCAGCGAGCGCACCAGATCCGAGTCCTTGCCGCCCATGCCGGCAGCCAGAGCCCCCAGCCCGGGTGCGGGGATGGAGGTGTGGGCACCATCCGCGAAGGAGTGGATGTACCCGACCACACCAGCCACAGGCAGACCCATACGCAGGGCGATGTCACCGCGGGTCAGCAGGATGGTCCCGCCGCCCTGGGACTCCAGGAAGCCCCCGCGCCGACGATCGTTGGCCCGAGAGAAGAACCTCGGCTGGATGCCCTTGGCGTACATCTCGGCGGAGTCGGCGGTGGCGTTCATGTTGCCGAAGCCGATGACCGACTCCACACCGATGTCGTCGATGGCGCCCGTGACTACGAAGTCCGCCTTGCCCAGGGCGATCTTGTCAGCGCCCTCCTCAAGGGAGACCGCAGCCGTGGCGCAGGCCGAGACTGGCTGGACCATGTTGCCGTAGCCGCCGATGTAGGACTGCATGACGTGCGCGGCCACCACGTTTGGCAGAGCCTCCTGGAGGATGTCCGTGGGAATCTCCTTGCCCAGGAAGCGGTCCAGGTAGAGCTTGCGCATGGAGGCCATGCCGCCGAAGCCGGTCCCCTGGGTGGAGGCCACCTTGGAGGGATGCACGGCCTGGAGGATCTCGACCGGGGTGAATCCGGCCGACAGGTAGGCATCCACGGTGGTCACGATGTTCCAGAGGGCGATCTGATCCACATCCCCGACCATGGAGGCGGGAATGCCCCACTTGACCGGGTCGAAGCCCTTGGGGAACTGGCCGCCCACGGTCCTGGACATGGTGGCCCGGCGCGGCACGCGGATGCGGGAACCGGGAAGGCGGGTGACGGTCCACTCGCCGGACTCCTCGTCGCGGGCGATGCTGGTGTGGTCAGGATCCTGGGCCACGTACTCCTCAGCCATGTCCTTGGTGGGCACCGAGAAGGCCACGTCGTGATCCAGGAAGACGTCCACCTCCTCCTCGTTGGTGCCCTGGCGGTAGTCAGAACCCATGCCGTCGTCGAAGGGACGGATGCCGGAGCGGGCCACTACCTGGTCGTGGTAGCGCTCGGCGATGTCCTGCTCAGGCACCAGCTCGCCGTCCGTGTCGTACCAGCCCGGCTTGGGGCTGTCCTGCCACTCGACCAGACCCATGTTCCAGGCCAGCTCGAGGACTGCGGCGGCGCTCAGGTCAACCTGGCCATCCGAGTGGATGCCCATCTCGGCCTCGAAGCGGGTGCGGCCGGAGCCCCAGGGACCCATCTCACCGATGGAGACGATGACGATCTGATCCTCGGGCCGAGCAGTCACGCCCTGCCAATCCTTCAGGTCCACCGGGGCCTGAGCGGGCACCCGGGGTGTGGGCAGGGCCTTGATGACCCGGTCTGGATCCTTGTCGGCATCTGCGGGTGCATCCCCGGGCTTTCCGGCTGGAGCCGGTGTCAACGGATCCTCATCCTGGGCAGCCTCAGCCTTCAGGGCCTTGAGGTCCAGCGGACTGGAGCCCAGACCACCGGTCAGGTCGGCCTTAAGCGGGGCCTGGAGAGCCTGCTGGCGGGCCTGCACAGTGCAGAGCTCCAGCAGGGAATCAGCCATCTGCTCAGTGGAGTAGGTGCGGATGCCGTGGCGCTCCACCACCTGGACCAGCGGGTCATTGCCGCCCATGAGCCCGGTGCCACGGACCCAGCCGATCAGCGGGTGGGCGAAGGTGACCCGGCCGGACCAGTCCTGCTCGGGGCGGGACCGGTTGACGATGGCGTCCAGGGCGGCCTTGACCTCCCCATAGGCCCCGTCGCCGCCGAACATGCCGCGGTTGGGTGAGCCAGGCAGGACCACATGTAGACGGTGGTCAACGTCGGTATCCGCCCCGATGCCGGCGAACCCGGCGATCTGGCGTTCCAGACTCCAGAGCATGAGCCGGGCCTGGGACTCGAAGAGCCGGCCCGAGTCGGCCATGGTCCCGTGCATGGCGGGGGCTGCGAAGGGCAGCAGCAGGGTGGGCTCGTAGGCGGGCTTGAGCACGGTGGTCGTGGCCCCCGTGGTCTTGCGCTGCTCATTGCCGACCCAGTCGACCAGGGCATCCACATCCCGGTAGCTGGACAGGTTGGCGGGCACGATCCAGAGACGGGCGCCACCCACGGCATGGCGACGGTAGAGGTCGCGGGCCCAGATCACGGTCTGCGGCTTCAGAGAATGGCAGACGGCGATGACTGTCGCCCCGCCCTCCAGGAGGCCTGCAGTCAGAGATCCTGCGATGGACTTGGGGGCCACGCCGGTGACTACGGCCACATCCTTGGCGAATCGTGCAGCGGTCTGGTTCGAGTCGGCAGGAGTCATGGCCTGGTCAGCTATGCCGGTGAAGACCCGGGCCAGATCCTGCTCGCCACGGTTGCGCGCCTGTTCGGCGTACCAGACGGCCTGATCATGCACCTCGCGTCCGGCTCCTACGAAGCTCAGGCGACTGCGGTCATCATCGTGCTCGTGGTAGATGTGAGCCAGATCCTCACGGGCGCTGGCCCAGCGATCGTCGAAGAGGACGGCGCGCGAGGCCTCGAACCGTGGCGCCACCTGCTCGGGCCAGTCGCTGCCCAGCTCGGCATCGACGGCGGCCACGACGGCAGCGTCCTCATTCTCGCCAGGCTGGACGGTCGGAGGCTTAAGCCCCAGCTTGTCCAGGAGGAATCGTGCAGTAGAGGCCAGCACACCCTCAGAGCCGGTCACCTGAGCCGCGAAGGCATCCAGGGCAGCAGAGTCGACCACGGCACCGCCGACAGCACCCCCTGCAGAGGGCATGGAGACCGTGACGCCGTGACGCTGGGCCACCTGCTGAACGGCCTGATCGATCAGCGCATTGGCCGCAGGCACAGTGGAGACGGATTCAGTGGGCAGGAGCGCCAGGTCGCCGCCACGCGAGGAAGCACCCTCACGAGTATCCAGGACCAGGCTGGCCACGGTGGCCGAGACCCAGCCAGCACCCAGCTGCCAGACATCGGAGACCCGCTGCTCGACCTGCTGCAGCTTGAGACCGGAGGGGCCAAAGAGGTCGCGGATGCGCTCACGAACGATGTCGGAGAGCACCGGGCCGAAGGGCCGATAATTGGGGGCCACCTTGTTGACCAGGGCGCTCAGGTCGGTCATACTGGCCTCGGCGGCGCCGTCCACACTGGCCACGCCCAGCTCGGAACTGATGTCCATCAGCAGCTGGTTACGTCTGGAGGAGACGCCGTTGGTCAGGGTGTCGGTGGTGTCGGTCTGCCCGATCTGCTCGGGACGGATCTTGGTGGAGTAGGCCAGCAGGACGGCGATGGCGTCCGAGGCCTTGAAGGGCAGGTCGGCTACATCAGCACCCGATGGACCGCCGGTCGCCGGGGCCGGAGCAGGAACCGAATCCTCGGATGCTGCAGGGGCCGGAGCCGGAGCTGGAGTCGATGCACGTGCGGGCGCAGCAGCCTGAGCAGGTTCAGGGCTGGAGACCTGAACCGGAGCTGCGGGCTCATCCTGAACCGGGGCCATGGGATCAGTGTCGGTCAGATAGACCCGGCTCTCGTCCCTGCCCAGGTTGTAGACGCTCACGTGACGCTCGCGGAAGTCGGGCAGCTTCAGGGTCTTGGTGCCCAGGTTGGCCAGGGTGGGCGAATGGCCCAGCCCTACCTCGATCAGCTGCTCGACGCCCAGGCCGCCCTGCTCGGGGGCATCGAACATGATTGCCTGGGTCTCGATCCAGCGCACAGGAGAGGCGAACTGCCAGGAGAGCAGCTCGGTCAGCAGCAGACGGCCCAGCTTCTGGTCGTCGGCCGCATACTGATCCCAGACCTGGGGATCGTCCAGAGCCTGCTTGATGCGTTCGGAAGGAACCACCTCCAGGATGGAGGCCGCGAACTCCTTGGTCATCTGGAAGGGCCGTGCAACCAGGTTGGGTATGTAGCGACCCTCCAGGCGGGAGTAGTCGATGTGCTCGGGCAGCAGGGCGTCCAGGGTATCGCGGAACTCGGGCACCCCCTTGCGCAGCAGAGTGGAGTGGAAGGGCACGTCGATGCCGGGCACGTACATGAAGGCCGGCTTGCCGCCCGCCTCCTTGGCCCGGCGGTTGGCGTCGGCACGCAGATACTCCAGGCCGGCGATGGTTCCGGCTATGGCGTACTGCTGGCCGGCAAGGTTGTAGTTGACGATCTCCAGGAATTCGCCGCACTCCTTGGATACGGACTCCACATACTGCTTGACCCCGGAGTCGCCCACGCCGAACTGGTTGGGACGCAAGGCGCCCATCCGGTAGTTGCTGCGCCCCTGCTCGTCGCGTTCGATCAGGGAGTGCATGGTGGACCCGCGGTGGAAGACCAGCTCCAGAACCGTCTCCAGGGACATGACCCCGGCGAAGGAGCTCAGGGCGTTGTACTCGCCCAGGGAGTGGCCGGCGAAGTAGGCGGGCCAGATGTCCATGCCGGACTCACGCAGGCGGGCGGTCTGAGCGAAAGCCACGGTGGCAAGGGCCACCTGGGTGAACTGGGTCAGGTTGAGCAGACCCTCCGGATGGTGGTAGGTGACCCCCTTGGCCGTCAGGGTGTGCGGGTTATCGCGTACCACGGCCAGGATGGAGAACCCCAGCTTGCTGCGGGTCAGGGCATCGGCCCGTTCCCAGGTCTCACGGGCGGCCGGAGACTTGGCCCGCTCGTCCAGGACCATGCCCTGCTGCTGAATCCCCTGGCCGGGGTAGACGTAGGCGGTCCGTGGTGCGCGGGCAATCGCCGTGCCACGGGAGACCAGCTGGCCGTCGATCCTGCAGGTGACCTCCAGGACCAGGCCGCCATGGCGGACCTTGCCCACACGCTCCAGGCTGATCTCCACCTTGTCGCCCAGCTGAACCATGCCATACATGTTGTAGGTCCATCCGGCAATCTCATAGTGGACGCCCTGTTCATCGGTGGCCTGGGCCGCGTACTGGGCGGTGGCCGACAGCCACATGCCATGCACCAGCGGCGCAGACAGGCCGGAGACCGCAGCACCCCGCTTGGAGGTGTGGATGGGGTTGAAGTCCCCGGAGGTGCGTGCGAAGGCGGTCATGTCCTTGGGGGCGGTCACAGTGACGCGGCGCAGCAGCCTGCGGGGTGTGTCCACCGTGTCAGCGCGGATGCCGCCGTACTCGGGAGCCTCCTGGGGCAGCTGGTCGCTGTAGGCACGGCCACGGATGGCGAAGCGCTCGACCTCGCGGGCCAGCACAGTCCCGTCCTGGGCGGCGTGGACCACATGGATGGTCACCACCCGGCCGGAGGAGGACTCCTGGTAGGGCTCGGCCCAGCTGGTCAGTTCAATCCGCTGGCCGGTATGCTCCAGCAGGCGCTTCTCGCTGACCTCCAGCTCGATCAGATGGTCAAGATGGACCGCGTTGAGCAGGCCCTCGATGATGGGGAAGCCATCCACATAGACGGATCCCAGGGCTGCATAGATGGCCGGCCAAGCCGGACCCACCAGCGCGTCGGGGGCGAAACCGGAGGGGATCAAGGCATCGGGCAGGGCACCTCCGGTGGCCGCCTCATGGTCGAAGCCCAGGTTGGATGCTAGGGTGTAGCCGGTGTGGGCCAGACCGAAGGGGTGGTCAGGGTCGTCGCCGTCCTTCTTGATGACAGGCATGGCCTCCAGCTTGTCGCCGGTGATGGTGGTGTTGCCGATGCCGGCTGTGTCGGCCAGCATGGCGTAGACGTCCTTGGGCAGGCGGCTGCGGTCGACCACCGGGAAGAGGCCGACCTGGTCGCTCTTGATGGTCAGCGGCACGACGATGTCGCGCACCGCATGCCGGTCCAGGCCGCCGTCGGGGTCGTCATCCCAGTAGGTGTCCAGGTGGATGTCCAGGTCGTAGTGCTCGCCCTGGTCGTCCTGGCCGGTGGCGGTGATGGTGTAGTTGGGGTCGTCCATGGCCGTCCCATAGGCCGGATTGGCCATCAGATGGCCCACCCAGGAGATGTTTGGGCTGCGGCGGATGAACTCCTGCGCGTCAGCGGCGCCTGCCAGCTGGCTGTAGGCCTTGGCGGGACTGCTGTCCAGGTCGCTCACCCGGTCTATGGCCGCTTGCTCGAACCGTCCCAGAATGGAGGCCACCGGCTCGTCCACCGTGGTGATGCCCGCCACGGAGATGGGTCCGGGGATGGCCCTGACCGAGTCGGCGCCGTAGCGGGGGTCCTCGGACTGCCAGAGCTGGTCCTGACCCCACCAACGCAGCAGATCGTTGTCGATGACCGGCACGAAGGGCATGGGCTTGGGGTACTCGCGCACCAGAACGGGGAACCAGGCCACGTCGGTAGGCACCACCTTGAGCTCGGCCGCCTGTGGATAGGCCTCATGCAGTCGACGAAGCGCCTGCTCGGGCTCGGCCACATCCTGCCTGGAGGCGAAGATGGAGTCGAACTCGCCGCTCTGACGCTCGCAGACACGGGCCTCGATGCGCCGCAGCAGATGCAGGAAGCGGTCGATGTAGGTGTCGTCGGCCCAGGGGTAGGCCAGGTCGGCGAAGCGCTGGGCCCAGTCCTGGTAGGTCATGGTCTCCAGATCGCCGAAGTAGGGCTTGGCGGTCTTGTTCAGGGCCTCGATGATCTCCCCGCGACGGGTCTCCAGCTCCTCGGGGTGCTTCATGACCCGGACCAGCAGACGGCCGCACTCGGCGGAGGAGTTCTCCATCTCGTAGATGTCGGCATGCAGATGGCTCAGACCGGAACCCACGCCTCCCACGGACTTGCCGCTGGGCACCCACTTCTCACCCATGGGGGCGAAGGGGTCCGGATCGGGGGTGGAACTGTCGATGCCGGGAGTGGCTACCAGAGCCCGCTTGATCTCGGGATTGGTGTGGGCCTCCTTGGCGGTCATGGCCGCTGTGCCGATCATGACACCATCCACGGGCATGTCCGGCAGGTGGTAGGCGCGGGACCACTGGCCGCTGATGTAGTCGGCCGCCCGCTCAGGTGTGCCGATGCCGCCGCCGGCCACCAGAACGATGTTGGGGCAGGCACGGACCTCGGCGTAGGTGGTCGAGAGCAGATCGTCCAGGGACTCCCAGGAGTGGTGACCGCCGGCGGCTCCGCCTTCGACCTCCATAAGAATATGGGTGGGGGCGACCTTGCGGGCGATGGCCACGACCTGGCGGATCTGATCCACCGTGCCGGGCTTGAAGGCCACGTAGGGGAAGCCCTCTTCGTTGAGCTGATGGATCAGGGTCACGGCCTCGTCCAGTTCAGGGATGCCGGCAGAGATGACCACCCCGTCGATGGGGGTGCCGGAGGCGCGCTTCTTGGGCACGATATGCTGGCTGCCGAACTGGAGGTTCCACAGGTAGCGATCCATGAACATGGCATTGAACTCGACCGTGCGGCCCTCCTGCAGCTGGTCCTCCAGCTGAGACACATGGCGGTCGAAGACCTCAGCGGTCACCTGGCCGCCGCCGGCCAGCTCGGCCCAGTAGCCGGCGTTGGCGGCTGCGGCCACGATCTCGGGCTCCACGGTGGTCGGGGTCATGCCGGCCAACATGACCGGGGGCTTGCCGGTCAACCTGCTGAAGGCGGTCTCCACACGGGGACCTGCCGGGGTCTCAAGCAGACGGGGGGCCAGCTTGGACCAGTCCTGGGTCCGGGCCGGATCCTCCTCCATGGTGGAAAGCTGCGCGCGCCGGGCCTGGTTCGAGGCCTCGACCACGCCCACGCCGGTGCCCTGGACCAGGTTGTCCACCAGCTTGCCCAGGGTCTCGCCCGGGCCCAGATCCACCAGCCAGAGGAAGGCGGCATCCTGCTGGTCCATGACCTCGGCGATCCGGCCGGCCCAGTCGGCATGGTTGAGCAGAACCTCTTCAGCCAGAACCCGGGCACGCTCGGTGTCCAGACCGCAGCGTGAAGCCCAGTCCACGCTCAGATCCACGGCCTCCTTCATGAGCGGCGAGTGGAAGGGCAGGGTCACATCCAGGTACTCCAGAACCGGCGAGAAGGCGGTTCCGCCACGGACCTTATCCTCGCGCAGTTGGCGCTGATGCTCGCTCTCCTTGCTCGCCTCGATGGCGAAGGCAGCCAGATCCTCCGGATAGCCGGACAGGACCAGGTTGCGATCCGAGTTGGTCACGGCCACGCTGATGGGGCCGCGAGCGCCAGGCACCCGGTCGACCAGGACCTCCACCTGATGGCGGGTGGCGCCGCGCACCGAAAGCATGGGCGTGGCTTCACCCTGGCGGTGAATGCCCAGACGACGAGCCTGACGGGTACCGGCCGCGCCGATCAGCATGGCGGTGGCCAGGATCTGGTCGATGGCACCTTGGGCGGCCTTGAGGGATCCGGCAGCTTGGATCTCCTGGACCATGTGTACGCCGATGATGCCCTGGGAGTGTCCCAGCAGGGCCACCGGACGGGCCTGGGCTGCGTCGTAGCCCAGCTGGTCCATGTCCATGAGAGCGCCCAGCTGTACCAGGGCGATGCCGGGCACGCTCACTGCCGCGTCGGCGGCCGGCCCCAGCCTGACCGGGTCAGGCTTGTAGCCAAACAGGTCCAGCTGACGGCCGTTGGTGGCCAGCAGGTCGGGCTTGACCGCCCTGAGCAGGTCGGTGGCCGCAGCCATCCGCTCCCTCAGAGCCTTGTCGATGTCGGGATCACCCTGCAGATCGGCCAGAGCCACGGTCCAGGGGTTGGACTGGCCGGCGAACATGAGCGCGTGCGGTTGCTCAGCGAGACGGTTGATGAAGAATGTACTGGTCATGATGTCCTATTCATAGAGAGTTGGGAATTGCTGATAATGACGAGGGGAAGCTCATAGAGGCTGATTGCCGTGGTGCTTGTCGTTGACCCTGACACGTTGCTTGTCCGCCAGGAGGTCCATGGCCTGGATCAGGACCGGTCTGGTCTGCTCCGGGTCGATCATGCCGTCCAGCTCCCCCATCTCCAGGGAGAGATTGGCGTTGACGGTAGTGGTTTCGTACTCCTGGGCCAGCTTGTTTCGCAGCTCATCCACGTCCCGGCCGGCCTCCTTGGCCTCCTGCAGGTCGCGCCGGTGGATGATGTTGACTGCGCCCTGGGCTCCCAGCACGGCGATCTGCGAGGATGGCCAGGCGTAGTTGAGATCCGCGCCGATGGCCTTGGAGCCCATGACGATGTAGGAGCCGCCGAAGGCCTTGCGCAGCACAATGGTGACCATGGGCACCTGGGCGTTGGCGTAGGCGTAGATGACCTTGGCCCCCCGGCGGATGATGCCGGCGTGCTCCTGGTCCGAGCCCGGCTTGTAGCCAGGGGTGTCAACCAGGGTGATGACCGGCAGGTTGAAGGCGTCGCAGAGGCGGACGAAGCGGGCCAGCTTCTCGGAGGATTCCACATCCAGGCTGCCTGCATCCACCATGGGCTGGTTGGCCACGATTCCCACCGGCCGGCCCTCCAGGCAGGCAAAGCCCACCACGATGGACCGGGCGTAGAGTTCCTGGACCTGAACCAGTTCGCCGTAGTCGACGATGGCGTGGATGACATCCAGCACGTCGTAGGGCTGCCGGTCGTTCTCGGGGATGACCGTGGCCAGTCGTTTGGCGGCCTGGCGCTCGGCATGGCCGGAGATGAAGGCATAGCGGGGAGGCTCTTGGTCACTGTTGGCGGGCAAGTAGGCCAGGACGGTCCTGGCGTAGTCGATGGCGTCGGCCTCATCCTCGCCCAGGTAGTGGGCCACGCCGGAACGGGTGTTGTGCACGTAGCCACCGCCCAGCTGGTCCATACTGATGGTCTCGCCGGTGGCCGCCTTGACCACGTCGGGACCGGTGACGAACATGTCCGAGTTCTCCTTGGTCATGATGATCAGGTCGGTCAGGGCCGGGCAGTAGACGGCACCGCCGGCGCAGGGTCCCAGGATCAGGGAGATCTGGGGGACGAAGCCGCTGGCCTGGCAGGTCTTGCGGAAGATTCGGCCGTACTGGGTCAGGGCGGCCACACCCTCCTGGATGCGGGCGCCTCCCGAGTCGATCATGGCCACGATGGGGACCTTGATCCGCAGGGCCATGTCCATGAGCCGGCAGATCTTCTCGCCCTCGGCCCGGCCCAGTGTGCCGCCCCGAACGGAGAAGTCCTGGGCGTAGACGCCGACCTTGCGCCCGTAGACCAGGCCGAAGCCGGTGATGACCGCAGAGCCCGCCCGGTCCCCGGCGATGTCGCCGCCGGCGAAGCGGCCCACCTCCTCGAAGGTGTCCTTGTCAAAGAGCAGGTCCAGGCGCTCACGGGCGGTCTGCTTGCCCTTGGCATGTTGACGGTCACGGGCGTGCTCCTCGGCCTGCTTGGCCAGGGCGGCGGCCCGGTGGATGCCCTGGCGCACCGGCTGGGCGCCCAAGGTGGATTCGGTGACGCTCATGCCTGCTCCTCCCCGCCCAGATCCAGGGTGACCAGGGTCTGGCCCGGATCCACCCCCTGGGCCACGGACACATCGATGGTCTTCACGCGACCCTTGGCCGGGGCATAGACGTAGTTCTCCATCTTCATGGACTCCAGCACCACCAGCAGGTCGCCCTTGTCCACTTCCTGGTCGGGGGCCACGTTGATGCGGGTGACCACCGCCTGCATGGTGGCCACGATGACGCCGGACCTGGCCGCATCCTGCCGGGGTGCGCCGGGCTCCTGATCGCGCAGCCCGCGACCGCGCAGGGGCTGCCGGGGCCTGGCAATGCCGCCGTGGCCGCCCATGCCGCCCATGCCGCCAAGCAGCGACTGGGGCAGGGCCAGCCTGACCCGCTTGTCGTCGATCTCCACGTTGTAGGTCTCCATGGGATCACTGTCCCGATCCTGTTCCTGGGCGGAGGCTCCGGAGACCGAGGCGGGCTGGCCGCTGCCGTTGGAGGCAGGCTCCACATTCAGGTAGACCCGTTCCAGCCACTTGGTGGACACGTCGAAGGAGTGGCCATCCTCGGCGGTGAACTCGGGGTTGGTGAAGATCTTCTGGAAGAGGCCGGCCGGGGTGGGGACCCCGCTGATGCTCATCTCGCGCAGGGCCCGACGGACCCTGGCCACGGCTGCCGGGCGGTCCTGGGCGGTCACGATCAGCTTGCCCATCATGGAGTCGTCCCTTGGCGAGACCGTGTCGCCCACCTCGACGCCCGAATCCACGCGGATGCCGGGGCCGGAGGGCCACTGAATCGACTCGATGGTTCCTGAGCTGGGGGTCAGGTTGGTGGCCGGGTCCTCGCTGGTGATGCGCAGCTCGAAGCTGTGACCGCGGGGCGGGGGCGCAACGTTCAGAGAGCCGCCGTCAGCGATTCGGAGCTGCTCACGGACCAGGTCCAGCCCACAGACCTGCTCGCTGACCGTATGCTCCACCTGCAGCCGGGGATTGACTTCCATGAAGTAGACGTCGTCCCTGGGGGTGACCAGAAACTCGCAGGTGCCCAGGCCCACGTAACCCACCGTGTCGAACAGGCGGCGGGAGAATCCTTCCAGCTGGGCGATCACGTCGTCGGACAGGAAGGGCGCAGGAGCCTCCTCCACCAGCTTCTGATTGCGGCGCTGGACCGAGCAGTCCCTGGTGGAATAGACGGTGAACTGGCCATGGCTGTCCCTGCCGGACTGGGTCTCCACGTGCCGGGCCCGGTCCACGAACTTCTCGATGAAGTAGTCGCCCAGGTCGCCGCCCTGAAGCGCATCATGGTTCATGTAGAAGGTGCGTAGCTCGTCGCTGTCGTTGATCAGTGTGATCCCCCGGCCGCCGCCGCCGTCAGCCTTCTTCATCATGACCGGGTAGCCGTGCTCGTCGGCGAAGTCCAGCAGGGGGCGCATGTCGGTAACGGGTTCGCTCAGGCCTGGCACCACGGGCACCCTGGCCCGCTCGGCCACCTTGCAGGCGGTGATCTTGTCGCCCAGCTCGTCCAGGACTTCCGGGTCCGGACCCACCCAGGTGATGCCCGCCTCAATCACCTTTCGCGCAAAGGAGGAGAACTCGGACAGGAAGCCGTATCCCGGGTGGAGGGCGTCAGCGCCGGCCCGGCGGGCGATGGAGACGATCAGGTCCTCATTCAGATAGGTCTCCATATTGGTGTCCCCAGGCAAGAGGTAGGCCTCATCCGCCATCTGGGCATAGGGGGCGTCCCGATCCTGGTCGGCGTAGACGGCCACGGTGGCGATACCCATCTCCTGGGCAGTGCGCACAACCCGCAGGGCTATCTCGCCGCGGTTGGCGATCAGCAGTTTTTTCATTCCCCTCTCCTCACTGGTTGCTCAAGGATGATTGGACTGACGGAAAGTATGAACAGGATGGTGTTAGGCCCCCACAGCAGCCACTTCGGGCAGGACGCCCACGTCGGCGGTGGACACGTCAACCTGGCCGCCGTCGGGCAGCCGCACCCGCAGGGAGGCATCCGGATTGATCTGCAGGGCACGGCCTTCCACGGGCTCACCGGCTACGGGAACGACCCTGACCCGTCGGCCCAGCGTCCAGCTGAGCGCGGCAATCCGCGAGCGCAGCCCCTGCGGCCCGTTCAAAGCCCTGTCCAGCGACCCGTCAATGCCAAGGGGGGCCATCTCCCCACTCAGGTGCCAGCTGATGGCATCGACCAGGTCGTCACGCAGGGTCTGGTAATCGGGCAGGTCCCGGTAATGGAGCTGCAGGGAGGTGGACTCCGCAATAGGCAGTGCCTGCCGGGGTAGGAAGAGGTTGATGCCGATGCCGACGGCCAGGGCCGACCAGTCCTGATCCACCCGAACCAGCTCGCAGAGGATGCCCCCCAGCTTGGCCCCGCGGCAGAACAGATCGTTGGGCCACTTGAGCGTCAGAACCCGTTCAGGGTCGCCGTCGTCGGTCAGCGGGCAGCCGTGGTACTCGAGCACATCCTGCAGACCCTCCAGAGCGGCCAGACCCGCCACCATGGGCATCCATCCACCAAAGGGCCCAGTCAGCAAGCTGGTGGGCAGCGGCAGTGCCCACGTGGCCAGCAGGGAGCATCGGGGCTGATTGACCCAGGTTCGGGCAAGACGACCGCGGCACCGGGACTGCGCATCGGCAACCGCTACGCTCAGCGGCATGGTGCTACCCCCGGCGCCCGGCCATCGCCGAATACCTTTACTTGCGACTCTTCCCTCGTACCGTGTAGTCGTAGAAACACCCTGACGGGCATTTTTTCGAGGTGTATCTTCGGCTTTTCCCCGTGTGCCAGAGGCCAATCCCTTCACGGTCTCCGTGCTCGTTGTCGGTTCACCGCCCCCAAACAGCCGTTCGACCCGGTCGCGCGCATCCGAATACGTCGAGGCTTCCAGAGCATGAGCCACGAGCGTATTGGTCGAATCGACGGTGTCGAGCACCACGATCGAGGAGAGTACGCCACTATCCAGCGATGCCGATGGCTGCCACTTGATATTCTGATGAGGCACGCGTTCCACTATACGGCACAAGGGGTCAGCCCCGGTAGCGAACCATCCACAAAAGCGGCGGCCGGTTTTTGTATCTTTTCACAGGAGACCCTTGGACAGGTCTGAGCGCATCCTCGGATGGGCACTGGATAAAATGGGGAAACCGTACACCAGGAACGGCCCGCGAAAGGGGTTCTTTTGAGCGCAGACAGCGGAAGGGCGCAAGCGAGAGAGGCAGGCGAGCAACCTGCGCAGACTTCGGCCCTGCAGACCGTCAGGCCTGGGTCTCGTGCATCCCGGACCGTCGGCCTGGTCCTGGCCCTGCTGGCCTGTCTCTGGATTGCCTGCTGCACCGGGCTGGGCCCCATCTACCGTCAGGAAGGTTCGATAACAGAGGTGGGCCTGCTCCAGGTGCTGATCATGCTGGGAACCCTGGCCGTCTGTTTGGCTCTGGTCCTGGCCTGCCGCCGGATTCTGCTGGGTTGCGAACCCCTACGAATGCCACAGCGGCTGACCGCCCTGGCGCAGCGCCCACGAATGCGTGCCTACGCGGCCTTCATCACCCGGCAAACCGGCGGCTGGCGGCCCATCATGCGCCTGCTCCTGCTGGGCTGGGCCTGGGCCTTTCTTACCTTGTTGGCTGCCTACGGGGCCGACCTGTACGCCCAGGCCCAGGAATGCGCCAACTTCCTGGCCCAGCTGCAGGGCGATCAACCCCCCTACGGCAGCAATGCCTTCACCCAGATGGACGTCTACCCCATAGGCCACTACCTGTTGCCAGGGCATCCGGTCTTCCTGACCGACCAGCACAACATGGTGCTGACTCTGGTCTACGGGATGACCATCATGGCCTCCAACCATCTGACCGGATCCTATGATGCCGGCATCGTCCTCCTGGCAGGGCTGCAGGTGATCTTCGCGGCCTTCTGCTGCGCTGTCACCGCCGACCGCTTCCTGCGCGGCAAGGGAACCGAACAAGTTGGAGCCCTGGCCCGCACCCTGGTCATGCTCTTCTTCCTCTTCTCCCCCTTTGTGGTCTTCAGCACCTTCAGCCTGACCAAGTCCCCCCTCTTCGCCTTCGCCTTCATCTGGTGGTTCGGCATCTGGCACCAGCTGGAGTCAGAGGACAGGAGCTCGCCTCACTATGCCAGCCAAGTGGCCCGGTTGCGGCCTGCCCTGGCCTTGAGCACCCTGATCATGCTGATCAGTGCCAAGTACGCCCTCTACATCGTTCTGGCCCAGCTGGTCCTGGCCCTGATCATCCACCGTCGCCAATGGGCCACCATCCTGATCGGACTCCTGTTGCCCCTGGTTCTGTTCACAGGGGTGACCGGTGCCCTGACGGCCACTGGGACGGTCATCCAGGGTGACCCCGTGGAGAGCCGCAGCATCCAGCTGCAGCAGATCGCCCGGGTGGCCCAACGCAATCCCCAAGGGATTCCGGCCCAGGCAAGAGCCGACCTTGAGCCCATCATGGATCTGGACAATGCCGCCATCCAGTACACCCCCTGGGAGGCCGACCGGGTCAAGTCCTCGGGCAACCAGCCCAAACTGATCGTCTATCGCTGGAGAACCGTCACGCCCGAGCAGCTGTCCAGGCTGAACCGGGCCTGGCTCCAGGTGGGACTGCGCAACCCGGTGATCTACCTGGATGCTTTCATGGCCGAGTCCTACGGCTACTTCGACCCCGGTGACCCCGCCTACGTGGCCATGTCCTACTACCTGAACAATGGCTACGTGCAGAACTCAGGCTCCTGGCTGGCGGCCTGGTGCCATGACTGGCGCAACGGGGTGACCGGATTCGTCAGAACCTGGGCCGACACCCCTCTGCTGGGCCTGGTGGCACGGGCCAACTTCTGGGTGGTGGCCGCCCTGCTGCTAATCGTCGCCCGACTGGCAGCCGGCCACTGGCGCGGGATCCTGTGCTGGTTCCCCCTCCTGCTGATCATGGGGGTCATGATCACCGCCCCAGCCAACAACTTCGAACGGCACATGCTGCCGGTGGACATGGTGGTGCCCTTCCTGATCCTGGACATGGTCCGACAGAGCCGCTGCGCCCGCGCCGAAAACCTGATGGACCGGCCGTCATGATCGGCAAGTCGAAGCGGCCCAGGCCGCAGGACGACGACCCTGCTGAGGCGCAGCAAGCTCACTGGGCACCTGCCGCTTCCGATACCGCCATGGAGCAGATTCTCCGGAAGACACTGGACCATCTGGATGAGACACTGCCTTGGGCCAGGTCCCTGCCCGCCAATGGCCGCAGAACCTTGGAAGGAGCCATTCGAACAGCTCTGGATGACCTGCTCTCCCGACTTGATGCCCGAGGCACAGAAGGCAACGAGATCCCCTCCCCCGTACCAGCCGAGCTTTCCCGGAGCCTGGGCCCACACCGGGCCATGGAGTTGACCCAGGTCATTCTGGATATGCTTGAGGAGGCGGGCCGGACCATGGGGGCCGAGGGGGAACGGTCCACGCTGGTCTACACCCGTCATGCCGCCACCGCAGCAGCCGCTCTCTACGCCGACCTGGCCGAGGCAAGAAACGGACGCAAGGCCGCAACGGAGTCGAGGATCATCCGGCATTTGATTGAACAAACGGCGGATACACGGACCGTTGACGATCTGGCACGGCTGGGATGGCCGACCGAATTCGACTGCTTCGCCGTCGTTGGTGAGGCCCAAGGCAACGATGAGGGGCAGGGCATGGAAAACGCCCGTCATCCCATCCACACCACGGTGGCCCGTCAAGGCGGCAGGGCGCTGGTGGGCGAGAACGAGGGGCTCATGGTGGTTCTGATCGACCCCAATCGGTCAGGCACCCCGGTCGACTTCTGCGCATCCATCCTGCACTTCTTTGCTGAGGAGTCAGCTGTCTGCCTGGGATCTCTCCACCATGGGATCTCCGGTGCGGGCGCCTCAATACGAGCCGCACTGAGCACGCACGCAGCAGCCCCGGCCGTGGCCGATCCCATCACCGCCGCCCTGCCCAGACCACTGCACGCCGACGACCTGCTGCCCGAACGAGCCCTGAACGGGGACAGGGACGCTGCCGACCAGCTCTACCAGGAGGTCTACCTGAGCCTGGCCGGCCAGGATCCGGACGGGCCCCTGCCGACCACCCTGCTCACCTTCCTGCGCTCGGGCAACTCGCTGGAGGTCACCGCCAAGAAGCTGGGCATCC
The DNA here is from genome assembly GCF_020884755.1 of Bifidobacterium mizhiense. Classification (GTDB taxonomy): domain Bacteria; phylum Actinomycetota; class Actinomycetes; order Actinomycetales; family Bifidobacteriaceae; genus Bombiscardovia; species Bombiscardovia mizhiensis. Next base: position 630,312 of record NZ_BPWE01000001.1, read on the forward strand.
ATCCCAACACCGTGCGCTACCGGCTCAGGCGCTGCGTGGAGGTGACCGGATGGGATGCCATGGACCCGCGAGAATCCTTCGTCCTCCAGGCAGCCCTGATCATCGGCAGGATCCGCAGGTCGCACCCGGACGCCGACTGACTGGTGCCGAACCAGGACATGAAAAGAGCGGGGACCCGAAGGTCTCCCGCCCTGAAATATACAGCCGAACCGACTCAGAGCACCGCGATGTCCAGGGGAACGCCCGGGCCCATGGTGGTGGTGACGGTGGCCTTGGTGATGTAGCGACCCTTGACCGTGGCCGGCTTCAGGCGCTTGATCTCCTCGTCGACCGCGTGGAAGTTCTCCTCCAGAGCCTGCTGCTCGAAGGAAACCTTGCCCACGGGGAAGCTCAGGTTGCCGTTCTTGTCCACACGGAACTCGATACGTCCTGCCTTGATCTCGGTGACCGCCTTGGCAACATCCATGGTCACGGTGCCGGTCTTGGGATTGGGCATGAGGCCACGGGGACCCAGGACACGGCCCAGACGGCCGACCTTACCCATCATGTCGGGGGTAGCCACCACGGCATCGAAGTCCAGGTAGCCGCCGGCGACCCTGGTCACCAGCTCGTCGTCGCCCACCTCGTCAGCTCCGGCCTCGGCGGCTGCGGTCGCCTGAGGACCACGGGCGAAGACCAGGACGCGCACGGTCTTGCCGGTGCCATTGGGCAGGCTGACGGTGCCACGGACCAGCTGGTCGGCCTTACGGGGATCCACGTTCAGGCGGTAGACGGCCTCAACAGTCTCGTCAAACCCGCGCTTGGGCATGCTCTTGAGCAGAGCGATACCCTCCTCGGGGGTGTACAGGTTGGTGCGATCGACCTTCTCGGCCGCCTCGCGGTACTTCTTGGAACGCTTGGTCATCTGCTTCTCCTATCAGCAGTCGCGGTGCGGGCAAGCGTATGCCCTACCGCTCACAACGAAAATTTCAGTCGGTGACGGTGATGCCCATGGAACGGGCAGTGCCTTCGATGATCTTCATACCGGCCTCGACGTCACGGGCCGACAGATCCTCCATCTTGGTCTGGGCGATCTCGCGGACCTGGGCCTTGGTGACGGAACCCACCTTGGTGGTCAGCGGGTTGCCTGCACCCTTGGAGACACCGGCGGCCTTGCGCAGCAGGTCAGCTGCCGGCGGAGTCTTGGTGATGAAGGTGAAGGAACGATCCTCGTAGACGGTGATGATGCAGGGGATGACCTGGCCCATCTTGTCCTTGGTGGCATCGTTGTACTGCTTGCAGAAGTCCATGATGTTCACGCCGTGGGAGCCCAGTGCAGGACCCAGCGGGGGTGCAGGGTTGGCCTTGCCGGCCTCAATCTGCACTTTGATCAGCGCGGTGACTTTCTTCTTTGCAGCCATATGCTGGTTCTTCTTTCTACGAAGCGGTGATGTCGGAGACCGTAAGTCCCCTCCCGCAACCTGTTCTTTCCAAATGCGCTCCACAAGGGGGCACAAGCTTGACGATTATCGCATCGACCGAGGACCGGCCGAAAGCTTTCAGACGATCTTTTCGACCTGGTCGAAGCCCAGCTCCACAGGAGTGTCCCTGCCGAAGATGGAGACCAGTACAGTCAGCTTCTGGGTGGTGGGCTCCACATCGGAGACCACGGCAGCCATAGTGGCAAAGGGCCCTTCGGTGACGGTGACCTGATCGCCGACGGCGTAGGAGACCTCCACCGTGCGCTTCTTGGCGGCCTCAGGCTTGTCCCCAGCGGCCTTCAGCGCCTCGGAGGCAATCATGGGGGCCATCATCTGGACGACCTCCTTGCGGGTCAGCGGAGCCGGCTCCTTGCTGGGGCCGACGAACCCGGTGACGCCTTCGGTGTCGCGGATGATGCGGCGGGCGTTCTCGTCGGGCCACATGCGAATCAGCACGTAGCCAGGCACACGCACACGGGTGACGACCTTCTTGCCCTTGTCGGTGTGCTTCTCGACCTCCTCCATGGGGATCTCCACCTGGAAGACCTTGTCCTCCAAACCGAAGGAGGCCACACGGGACTCCACGTTGGCCTTGACGCGCTTCTCATAGCCTGAGTAGGTGTGCAGAACGTACCACTTGCCCTCAAGGGTGCGCAGCTTCTTGGAAAACTCGTCCACGGCACGCTGACCGGGATCCTCCTGGTCGGCCTGATCGTCGGAATCGGAAGAATCGTCCTGAGTGTCCTTGGCCTGGGCGGATTCGGCAGGTGTGCTGTCCTGCTCGGCCTGCTCCGAAGAGGTTCCGAGATGCTGATCCTGAACCTGGGTATCCTCCTGCGTGGGGGCATCGTCGGACGCCGACGGGGCCGACTCAGCGGCCTGATCGGGGTCCAATCCCTCTCTGGTCAGATCATCACTCATGGATCACTCCACCTTCTACCTTGTCACGGCTCAGCCAAATATCAGGAAAGCCAGTTTACCCAGCCCGAAGTCCATCACGGTCACGAAGATCATCAGCAGCAGCACAAAGATGAAAACAGCCACGGACCAGCCCACCAGCTCCTTGCCTGTGGGAGTCACCACCTTGCGGATCTCATCGATGACCTGCTTGATGAAGAGCCCGATACGCATGAAGAAGTTCGGCCTGGCTTCCTCAGCCCCATCCTTCTGTGCCATGGTCATCCGTCCTTCGTTTGTTCTGCATCATCTGCTGCAAGCCTTGGCAGGGAAGGCGGGACTCGAACCCACAACCTACGGTTTTGGAGACCGTTGCGCTACCAATTGCGCCACTTCCCTATCGGAACTTCCCACCAGCTTACTCGGCAGGGAGGAAAAACCGCCAAATCGCAAGTCTAGCCTAAAGGGCGGATTGCGTCCAACCGTGTTGCCCCGACAGCATTTCGTCCAAGAGCCGGATGAGCTGGATCAGGCGCTGACCCAGTCCGCGAGGCGCCGCATACCCTCAGCCAGGTCGTCGTCTGCCAACGCGTAGGAGAAGCGCAGGCAGCCGGGCGCGCCAAAGGCCTCACCGGGCACGGCAGCCACCTGGATCTGCTCCAGGATGACCTCGGCCAGCTCACCCGAGGTAGCACAGACCGTGCCTTGCGGGCCCACTGGCCGATTCAGCAGACCGGTCACGTCGGCGAAAGCATAGAAGGCACCCAGGGGTTCAGGGCAGGTAACCCCCTCCATGGCATTCAAAGCATCCACGATGGCCCGCCGACGCAGGGCGAAAGCCGACCGCATGGCTTCCACGTCCTTCAGGCCGCCGGTCAGGGCAGCCAGAGCCGCCTGCTGGGAGACGTTGGCCACGTTGGAGGTCATATGCCCCTGAAGCTTGGCGGCCGCCTGGGCCACCGGCAGTGGGGCAACCAGCCAGCCCACCCGCCAGCCGGTCATGGCGTAGGTCTTGGCCACACCGTTGACCACGATCAGCTGATCGCGTACCTGCGGCACCAGAGCGCCCGGATAGGGGGTGTGTGCCCCCTGGTAGGTCAGATGCTCATAGATTTCGTCACTGATCACCCAGATCTGGTGCTCCATGGCCCAGCGATCCACGGCAGCCACCAAGTCAGCGGGCCAGACAGCCCCGGTGGGGTTGGCAGGCAGGTTGAGGATGATGGCACGGGTGCGCTCGGTTCGGGCTGCCTCCAGCTGCTCCAGACTGGGGATATAGCCTTGGTCGGCTCCGCTCAACACCGGAACCGGCCGACCGCCAGCCAGCAGAACCATCTGGGGGTAGCTGGTCCAATAGGGTGCGGGGATGATGACCTCATCGCCGGGATTCAAGAGGATTTGGAAGGTCTCGTAGACGGCCTGCTTGCCGCCGTTGGTGACCACCACCTGATCCGGGTCGATCTGGTAGCCCGAATCGCGCAGGGTCTTGTCAGCAATGGCCTGCTTGAGTTGGGGCAGACCCGCCGTGGGCGTATAGCGGTGGTTGCGCGGATCCAGACAGGCGCGGGCCGCCGCCTGCACGATGTGGTCAGGCGTGGGAAAGTTGGGCTCGCCGGCGCCGAAGCTGATCACATTCATACCCTGGGCCTTCATGGCCTTGGCCTTTGAATCCACGGCCAGGGTGGCACTGGGGGCCACCGCATCTATGCGTCTGCTCAGGGTCTGCCATTGCGCCATAGTCATGTTGCCATGGTACCGCCCAGCACCCCCAGGGCTGCGCTCAGACCAGAACCAGAGAGTCCCGATGCACCAGCGGGTGGGCATAGTGGGCACCCAGTCGGCGGCGGAGTTCCTTGGTGTTGAGACCCAGCATGTCCTGAGCCTCCTCGGAATCGTATCCGGACAGGCCCTTGGCCACCTGGTGACCAGACTCATCGTGGATCCAGACCGGATCCCCGGCCGAGAACTCACCCTGGACCGATCTGGCACCAGCCGCCAGCAGGCTGGCCCGACCGCCACGCAGGGCTTCGACAGCCCCCTGATCCACCAGATAGCCGCCCCTGGGACGGGAGGCGAATTTGATCCAGAGCCGGTGCGAGGAGCCCCGCGGACGGATGGGGGCAAAAAGGGTGCCCACCCTGTCACCGGCCAGGGCAGGACCTGCAAGGTCGGCGCGGGTCAGGACCACGGGCATGCCGGAGGCCGCAGCAATTCGTGCCGCCTCCAGCTTGGTGGACATACCCCCGGTCCCCAGCCCGGAGATGGACCCCTGGGCATCCACCTGGTCCATGATTGCTGCCACATCGGGCACGAAGCTGATTCTGCGGGCACTTGGCCGGGATGGGGGCTCGGTGTAGAGGGCATCCACGTCAGTCAGCAGGACCAGAGCGTCGGCGCTGACGATGTTGGCGATCAGGGCCGAAAGGTGGTCGTTGTCGCCGAAGCGGATCTCGTTGCTGGCCAGGGCATCGTTCTCATTGACGATGGGGATGACCCCCAGATCCAGCAGACGGCAGAGCGTGCGCCGGGCGTTGCGGTACTGAACGGCATGGGTGGTGTCACGGGCGGTGATCAGGATCTGGCCAACCCGCAGGCCATAACGGGCGAAGGCAGTCTCGTACTGGGCCATGAGCAGACCCTGGCCCACCGAGGCCGTAGCCTGCTGGGTGGCCACGTCATCAGGGCGTTGGTCAAATCCCAGGGTGCCGAAGCCGGCTGCGATGGCCCCGGAGGTGACCAGGACCAGGCGAGCACCATTGACGGCCGCAGAGGCCAGGGCACCTACCAATGAACGCAGGCGGTCAAGATCCAAGTGCCCGTGAGGATCGGTCAGGGAGCTGGATCCTACCTTGACCACCATGGTGCGTGCCTGGGCCACCCGGGAGCGGACCGCGGCCTCGTCGGATTCCTCCCCGCCGGTCATTGCCCAGCCTCCTCCGAGCGCCCCAGCAGACCCTGCCTGTCGTGGGGATCATCGTCCACGGAAGGATCGGCCCAGTGCCCCTGCCGCCGTTCCTGCTCCATGACCTGACGCACCGCCTGCCGGGCATCCATCATCTGGTGGTACTGGCGGCGGCGCTCGCTGTTGGTGCGGCGGCGGTTGAGCCCCTGGCTCTCCTCCAGACGCAGGTCACGGCCCCGGGCCACCTGGGGGGTGCCGTCCAGCATTTCGGCGCCGGCCGCCACGCTCGGATCCCAGTCGAAGGCCACCGCATCGTCGCCAGGGCCGATACGAACCTCGTCTCCAGGCCTGGCACCGGCCTTGCGCAGGGCATCCTCCACACCCATCCGGGCCAGGCAGTCGGCCAGGTATCCCACGGCCTCCTCGTTGTCAAAGTTAGTCTGGCGAACCCAGCGCTCGGGTTTGGCTCCGCAGACCCTGAACCAGGTCTGTCCAGATCGGGTCTGATGCCGCTCAAGAGTGAAGTCCCCAGACTGGTCGCCATTCCTGCGCCGACGCTCCAAGGGGCGGATGACCACGCGTTCCTCCTGCCTGGCCTCCTGCTGCTCCTGCAGCTGCCTGCGCAGGCGGTCCACCAAACCGGCCAGGTAGTAGCCCAGTTCCTTGAGTCCCTGATGCGAGGCTGTGGAGACTATGAAGACTTTGAGGCCCAGGGCCTCAAAGTCGGGGCGGACAAATTCAGCCAGTTCGCGGGCCTCTGGCAGGTCAGCCTTATTGAGGATGATCACCCTGGGCCGCTCAGCCATGGGGATGACCCCCAGCGGAAGCTCAAGGCGATCGGCATAGCGGGAAAGCTCCTCCTCCAGGGCACGATAATCGCTCATGGGGTCCCGATCAGGCTCCAGGGTGGCGCAATCAATGACGTGGGCGATGATTTCGGTGCGCTCGATGTGCCTCAAGAACTCCAGTCCAAGGCCCTTGCCCTGGGAAGCCCCCGGGATCAGCCCTGGCACGTCGGCCATGGTGAAGCGGCCCTCCCCTGCCTGTACCACGCCCAGGTTGGGCACCAGGGTAGTGAATGGGTAGTCGGCGATCTTGGGCCGTGCCGCGCTCATGGCTGCCACCAGGCTGGACTTGCCTGCGCTGGGGAAACCTACCAGAGCCACGTCGGCGATGGATTTGAGCTCCAGCACCAGGTCGCGCTCCTGCCCAGGGTCCCCCAGCAGGGCGAAGCCGGGAGCCCGCCTGGCCTTGGTGGCCAGGGAGCGATTGCCCAGGCCGCCCACGCCGCCCTGGGCCGCCACGAACCGGTCCCCTGCATGAGCCAGGTCGGCCAGGCGTTTCCCCGGCTGCTTGCGCTCGCCTTGACCTCCCTTGGCAGTGAAGACCACAGTGCCCACCGGCACTGGCAGAATCAGATCCTGGCCGCGGCTACCGTCCTTGTCGCCGCCCAGACCCATGGTGCCCGATTCGGCCTGGCGGTGCGGCAGGAAGCGGTAGTCGAGCAGACTGGTGGCGTTGGCATCGGCCTGAAGAATGACCGAACCGCCCTGGCCGCCGTCGCCCCCATCGGGCCCGGCCAGGGGCTTGTATTTCTCGCGGCGGATGGAGGAAGCCCCATTGCCGCCATCGCCACCCTTGACATGGACGGTGACCTGATCCACAAATGCGCTCATAGGGGCCCATGGTACTCAATCCGGCCTGACATGCGGCCCCTGAGAGCTGAATGCCCGGCATCTTCATACATATGCAAAAAGGCCACCCCATGACAGGGATGGCCTTTGGCTGATGCCTATAAAGGCAATCAGGCGGTAAGCACGTCAACGACCTTGCGGTCACGCCGGTTGGCGAACCGAACCGTTCCGTCCGTCAGGGCGAAGAGGGTGTGGTCCTTGCCCAGGCCGACGTTCTGGCCGGGATGGAACTTGGTGCCACGCTGGCGAACGATGATGTTGCCGGCCACTACGGCCTCGCCGCCGAACTTCTTGACGCCCAGGTACTGTGCATTCGAATCGCGCCCGTTGCGTGAGCTGGACGCGCCCTTCTTATGTGCCATGTCTGGTTCCTTTCCTACCTCGACCTAGGCCCTCAGGCGATGGCCGTGATCTTGACCACGGTCTGCTTCTGGCGGTGGCCCTTGCGGCGCGCCACGCCGGTCTTGTTCTTGAACTTCTGAATGTTGATCTTGGGGCCCTTGGCCTCGTCGTCCACGACCTCGCCCTTGACGGAGATCTTGGCCAGATCCTTGGCGGCCATGGTCACCTTGGATCCATCGACAACCAGCGCGACCGGAAACTCGACCGACTCGCCCTTCCTGGCAGCCAGACGGTTGACCGTGATCTGGTCACCGACCTCGACCTTCTCCTGATGGCCTCCGGCCTTCACAATCGCGTACATAGCCCTACCTTGCCTGTTGTCCAAAGCTGTATGCGCCCGGTATCCGAGTCCCGCCTTGCAATTGACGGACCCGTCCAGACACCAGCTAACCAGTATAGAAGCAAACACACCGCGTCGTCAAATGTGCCTGCCCCGCTGACAAAACGAAATTAGTCTATGACTCCTTGACGACATCCGCCGACTCAGCCTGAGCCTCGTCCTCGTCCGATGCCGCCTGGGCCGCCGCAGCGATCCTGGCCAGCTTGGCCTTGACCGCAGGCGTCGAGCCGGTGGACAGGGTCTCCTTGGCAGAGGAGCCATGTCCATGCTTGTTGGTCTTGACGAAGGGGTCGCCGCCCTTGACCGCATAGGGGTCGGCATAGGAGGCGGAGATGGTCGGCTTGTCATGGAGGATGAAGCCTCGGCCGTGGCAGGTGGGGCACTCCTCGGAGAAGGCCTCGACCAGCCCCTGGCCCACCCGCTTGCGGGTCATCTGCACCAGACCCAGGGAGGTGACCTCCGCCACCTGATGCTTGGTGCGATCCCGGGCCAGGCACTCCACCAGGCGGCGCAGGACCAGGTCGCGGTTGGCCGGCATGACCATATCCACATAGTCGATCATGATCATGCCGCCGATGTCGCGCAGGCGCAGCTGACGGGCGATCTCCTCGGAAGCCTCCAGGTTGCAGCGGGTCACCGTCTCCTCCAGGGACTTGCCCTTGCCGATAAAGCGGCCCGTGTTCACATCGATGGTGGTCATGGCCTCGGTACGGTCGATGACCAGGGAACCGCCGGAGGGCAGGTAGACCTGACGCTCCATGCCCTTGCGCAGCTGACTGTCGATGCTCCAGCGGTCGAAGACATCCTTGCCCTGGTGCTCAGCCGGGTCCCAGTGCTCGAGCTTCTCCTCCAGGTCGGGGGCCATGGTCTCCAGGTAGTTACGGACCCGCTCATAGACCCCCTCGCCCTGAACCACCAGCTTGGCGAAGTCGTCGTTGAAGATGTCACGGACCACGCGGATGGCCACGTCCGGCTCGCCCTGCAGGAGCTTGGGGCGCTTACCGTGCAGGAACTCCTTGCGCTTGTCCTCGATCTTGCTCCACTGACGCTGCAGGTTCTCCAGATCCTTGGTCAGGGCCTCCTCACTGGCCCCCTCGGCCGCCGTGCGGATGATGACGCCCATATCCTTGGGAGCCACCCTGGAGACGATGCTCTTAAGGCGGGAACGCTCGCGGTCGGGCAGCTTGCGGCTGACGCCGGTCATGCCGCCCGAGGGCACCAGAACCAGGAAACGGCCGGCCAGCGTGACCTGCGAGGTCAGCCGGGCGCCCTTATGGCCGATAGGATCCTTGGTGACCTGGACCAGCACAGGGTCGCCGGACTTGAAGGCCAGCTCGATCCGGCGGGGCTGGCCCTCCAGACGGGTGGAATCCCAGTTGACCTCGCCAGCGTAGAGCACACCGTTGCGGGCCTGGCCGATGTCCACGAAGGCGGCCTCCATGCTGGGCAGGACGTTCTGGACCCGGCCCAGGTAGATATTGCCGACAGTGGAGACCTCCTGAATGTCGGAGACATAGTGCTCCACCAGGATGTCGTCCTCGATGACCGATATCTGGGTGTGGTGCTCCTTCTCACGCACCACCATCAGACGGTTGACGTTCTCACGGCGGGCCAGGAAGTCCTGCTCGACCAGCTGGGACTGACGCGAACGCTCGCGGCGGTTGTCCCGCCGACGCTGCTTCTTGGCCTCCAGACGGGTGGAGCCCTCCACGTCAGTGATCTCGTCAATATATTGCTGCTTGCGGGAACGGCGAGTGCCGGACACCTCCGACTCGCCCTCGGCGGACTTGGAACCCCTGCGACGGCGGCGACGACGAGTCAGCGGGGCCTCGTCCTCATCATCCTTGTCCTTGTCCTGCTCGTGCCCTCGACGGCGGCGACGGGTGGAAACGGATTTCTCGGAGTCCTCCTCATCGCTCTTGGCACGGCGACGACGACGGGTGCGGGTGCCGGACTCCTGCTGATCCTCGTCCTGCTCCTGGTCCTCGTCGTTCACGAAGGTGATGCCCTCGTGGTCCAGATCCTCCTCGATGCGCTCCACCTCGTCGGCGGCCCTGCGCTCCTCGGCGTTGAGCCTGCGGGAACGGCGCGAACCGCCCTCCGAAGTGTTCCTGGACCTGCTCCGGTGAGAGGCCTTGGGCGATTGCTCGGCATCCTCGTCCTCATCATCCCGTTCGTCACGCTCATCGTGCTCAGGCCGGGTGGCGGGTATGACGGGCTCCTGGAAGAGCAGGGATGTCATAGGACGGGGGCGGGAGGCGCGCGGGCGTTCATCCTGCTCTTCGGCCTTCCGACCTGACCTCTGACTGCGGCCCGAGGTCAGTGCCTCCACAGCCTCAATGGCACGCTCCTGACGCTCCTGATCAGCCTCACCCTCCTGGGTATGCTCCTCGGTGCGTCGGCGGGCAGCAGTTCGGGTACGACGACGAGTGGTCGTCCTGGTCGGCTTGGTCTCACTCTCATCCACCTGGACGTCCTGATCGGCCGCCTGATCCTCCTTGGGCTTGCGGGCGTGACGGCGACGGGTGGCAGAGGGCTTGGACTCGTCGTCTTCCTCCTTGGCCTTGCGGGAGGCCTTGCGCTTCTCGGCCTCGACCTTCACAGGCACGTCGGCACCAGCAGCACCGGCCACTCTGACCACGCGCCGTCCAGCGCGGCGACGGGTGCCGGAACCAGCGGTCTGGTCGACCTGCCGTTCCTGTTTATCCCTGATAGCGGACCTATTATCCTGGGTATCCTCAGTATTCGTTTTTTCGGGCACAATGCTCCTTGCGGCACGCCGCCTCGCACCGCTCTCACGGTTCCGATCCGTCCTCACGCTGCACTCTCACTGCAGCCGCGCACCTGCGTACGCCCGATCGAAACGCCTTGGCAAAAAGTCTTCCTGACGCAGGCGGACACCGACGCCCGCACGGATCACTGGGTCTCCGTCCGGGGGGATCAACGCCTACGCTGCAAGTGGTCAGGCAGAACCACCGTCCTCTAGTATGTCACAGATCAGCGGCTATCAGGTCCATTGAGCCATTCGACCAGTATGGCTTCCAGCCGAACCAGATCATCCAGGGGCACCTGTTCGTCGGCCTTGTGGGCCAGCAGGGGATCCCCCGCCCCCAAATTGACGGCCGGTAGGCCAAGGGCTGAAAACCGCGCCACATCGGTCCATCCCAGCTTGGCGCGAGGCTGCTGACCCGTGGTTCGGGCGACCAGGTCCGCCAGCGAACGCGCCCAAGGCGAGTCCAGACCAGGACGGGCCGCGGGCGATTCGTCGCACATGCGCACCGAAAATCCCTGGAAAACTCCGCCCAGGGCCATGTGTTCGCCATTGCCCAGCTCAGCACCCGTCCCCTGACCCATCATCAGCTCCTTGGCCTGGGCCAGGCTCTTGTCGGGGGCGAACCGGTAATTGACATGCACCCGGCAGCGGTCGGGGATGACGTTGGTGCCCAGGCCGCCCTCGATCATGGTGGCGTTAAGCCCCTCTCGATAGTCCAGGCCATCCACCTTCACCGTGGCCGGATGGTACTGCTCCAGCCGGTCAAGAATGGGCGCGGCAGCGTGGATGGCGTTGCTGCCCATCCAGGCCCGGGCGGAGTGGGCCGCCGTGCCGTGGGTGATCAGGTCGAAGCGCATGGTTCCGTTGCAGCCGGCCTCGATGGTGCAGTCGGTGGGTTCGCCGATGATGGCGAAATCCCCCTGTACCCAGTCGGGGTGGGCGGCCACCACACGGCCCAGCCCGTTCAGATCGGCCCGGACCTCCTCATGGTCGTAGAAGATGAAGGTCAGGTCATAGACCGGCTTCTGCAGGGTGAGCGCCAGGTGGAGGAAGACGGCATCTGAGGCCTTCATGTCGGCGGTGCCCCGGCCATAGAGCACCCTGGATCCTGGGTGGGCGGCAGCCAGGTCGGCGCGGATGTCCGGGTCACCGGGCTCCAGCCAGCGCGGGGGCAGGTTCCCATCCACGGGGACGGTGTCCAAATGACCGGCAAGGACAATGCGGTGGGGGCGGCCCAGCTGGGTTGAGGCCACGACCGTGTCGCCCAACCGTCGGACCAAGAGGTCAGCCCTTGACGACAGGGCCCTCTGGACGGCATCAGCCAGGGCGCTCTCCTGGTCGCTGACCGAGTTCAGGGCGGTCATGGACTCCAGTATCCTTGCCAGGGCCTGGGCAGGTTCAGCCCCCTGCACGCCGGCGAGAAGATCAATATCGGTCTGTGTGTTCTTGGCCATAATGCCATGCTAGCGGGCCGGGAATCGCAGGTGGACTTGCAGCCGCAAGCATGAGGCCCGGGTGGCACAATGGGGACGACAGAAGCGGTGGCACTCCGCCTGGGAGGCCGCCGTCCACCATGCGAGACGAGGAGGATGCCGGAGTGCCTGGACTGCTCAGTGCCATGGAAGGATTCTTCATCATCGGCGTGGTCATCGCCGTGGGCTATGTGGCCGCCCGCTTCCATGTCGGTGGTCCCACGGCCCAGCTGGTACTGAACAAGTACTCCTTCTTTGTCTCAACGCCCTGCCTGATGTTCGCCATCCTCTCCAAGCAGAAGCTGTCGGTCATCTTCCACCCCAGCATCATCGTGGCCTTCCTGTCGGCGGCGGCTGTGGGTCTGCTCTTCGTGGCCCTGAACGCAGCCAGCTTCCACCTGCCGGCCGCCGAAGCCACCATCGGCGCTCTGGACTCCCTGTATTTGAACTCCAACAACATCGGGCTGCCTGTGGCCACCTATATTCTGGGCAATCCCACACTGGTGGCGCCCATCCTGGTCATGCAACAGGCCCTGTTCACCCCCATCGGGCTGACCGTCCTGGATGCGACCACCTCCGGCAAGCTCTCGATCAAGACCATCCTCAAACAGCCCCTGAAGCAACCCATCCTCATCGGCTCCATAGGCGGCATAGTGATTTCGGCCATCAGCGCCCAGGCCGGTCATTTCGTCATCCCCGACTTCGTCTACAAGCCCATCGACATGATCGGGCAGTCGGCCGTGCCCATGATCCTCATGGCCTTTGGCATGTCACTGCGGGGTTCGCGGCCCATGGGCCGGGGCACCGACCGTCGTGCCACCCTGTGTGCGGTGATTCTGAAGAATCTGGTCATGCCCATCATCGCTTACCTGCTGGCCCGGTTCATGATGGGTTTCAGCGGTGCGGAACTGTACGGGTGCGTGGTTCTGGCGGCCCTGCCCACCGGCCAGAACGTCTACAACTACGCGGCCCGGTACGAGGTGGGAACCACCTTCGCCAGGGACGGCATCCTGCTGAGCACGATCAGCTCGCCCGTAATCATCGCCCTGGTCGCTGTGCTTCTGAGCTGATGAACCCGACCGGGCCTTCTCTTCAGCCTTCGGCCGCCAGAGTCTCCAAGCGTTGCCGGAAGTGCGGCCAGTCCTGACCGAAGGCCTTCAGAAGGGGCAGGTCCGCGACCTTGTCCAGATCCACCCATTCCAGGGCAATGCTCTCATCGTCATTCATGCGGGGCTCGACCTGATGGCCAGGACGCTCAAAGGCCAGGATGGTCGTGTAGCCCCAGGGGCCATGATCCTCCAGGTAGGAGCCCACCACCTCAATGTCCTCCGGGCGGATGTTGGCCTCCTCATAGCTCTCGCGCAGACCGCCCTCCAGGGGGTTCTCCCCGTCGGAGATAGCGCCGCCCGGTACACCCCAGGTGCCGCCCTCGGCGCTCCACCGGGCCCGGTGCTGCAGAAGCACGCTGACCGGCGCGCCCGTGTCTGCATCACGCCGGGCCAGCAAGACGCCGGCAGCCCCGTTGAGCCCCCAGTGACGTCTGCCGCAGGCGCAGTCCACCCACCCGTCGCCAGGCTGGTGGACGTTCTCCACGGGGGCGACCAGTCCTTCAGGACCATGCGTCGATCCGGCTGTCTGCTGCCGCTCAGGCATGACTCGTCCGGCCCACAGTCGAGGCCAGGAGACGCCCAGCTCCTGGGCCAGGGCACGCAGGGTGGGCATGCTCAATCCCATCACTCCACTGGGATCGCCTTGGATGCCCTGAATGAAGGCACTGCCCAATCCCTCCAAGGTGAAGGAACCGGCCACCTCCAAGGGTTCGCCGGTGGCCACATAGGCCTGCATGACGGCCCTGTCATAGTCTCCGAAGGTCACCTGAGCGTTGCTGACCGCTCGGGCCCGTCGGCCGGTGGCCAGATCGATCAGACAGTGGCCGGTGACCAGGGTGCCGGTTCGGCCGCGCATGGCCATCAGCCGCTCCAGAGCACGCTCCGGCTGGTGAGGCTTCCCCATGACGGCGCCGTCCATGCTGAACAGTGAATCACACCCCAGCAGGAGGGGCCCGCGCCCGGCGCCGAGCATACCGCCCCAGACCCCAATGACCTGGCTCATGGGATCCCTGGAGGATGCATCCGAATCGCCCTGGCTCAGAGGTCTAAACGTGACCAGATCGCCCCGCGAGCGCCTTTCGGCATCCTTGACGGCATCCATGGTCGCTTGGACAGCCGAAGCCTTGGCTTCGGCCAAAACACTGACCCGTTCGCGCACATCCAGGTCCTCCAGGTGACAACCCAGCTGACGGGCCCGTTCCGCCAGGACGGCCGGCTCATCCACTTTCGAGGGTCGGATGATGGGGTCGATGCCCGCTTGAACCAGAAGCCGCCGCCTGGAGGGAGAGGATGAGGCCAGGATGAGTGGGATATGCCTGTCTTCAGTGTTCACGATAGCCTTCCTGGTTCCCTTCCACCTGGACCCCCTGACAGTCCACGCCCAAGGACAGGATCCGCCAGCGGCCGGAATCCAGATAGTCCTTGGCAAGGGTCTGCAGCTCATTTTCGGCATCACCGTAATGCAGGACGATAATGCAGGGCCCGGCTCCAGAGACAGCAGCCGCGTAACCCTGACGGCGCAGGAGCTGCAGGAGCTTGGTTGATGAGGGCATGAGCCCAGCCCGGTATGGCTGATGGAGCCGGTCCTGGGTGGCCACGAAGAGCAGGGCGTTGGATCTGGCAGCCTGCTCATTGGCCTCGGCTCCCTGGTCATCCAGGGATCCAGGGTTCAGAGCGCCAGGAATCAGGGCCGCCCGTGACAGGTTGTGAACGGCATCCGCGTACGGCACCCGGTTGGGCAGGGCCTGCCGCGCCTTCTGCGTGGACAGATGAGCGCCGGGAACGAAGACTGTGGCTTTGATGGCCGGATCCACCTTGTAGCGCAGGGTGTGGTAGCCACCCTCCAAGGGCGCGCCCCCGGCTATGGGCAGGGAACCCACCCCCTCGCCAGTGGCCAGATCATAGGAGACGGTCAGCCCACCGTAGACGGCAGGCGCCACATTATCGGGATGCCCCTCGATCTGAGCGGCCAGCGCGAAGACGGCATCACGGCGCAGTGGGCCCTTATGGGCGAAGGCCGCTGCCGCCGCGATTCCAGCCACGATTGCCTCGGCGCTGGATCCCAACCCCCTGGCCTGGGGGATTCGGTTGACCGCGCGCATGATGAAGCCGAACCTCGGCAGTCCGAAGACCTGGCAGGCCCGCCTGAAAGTAGAGACGACCAGGTGTGTCTCGTCCCGGGGCAGAGTCCGCTCCCCCTCGCCCTTGATCACGACATAGGCGGTGGTGTCGCCCGGATCCACGGAACGGGTGAAGACGATCTCGTCATGGTAGTCTAGCGCCAAACCGACCGCATCGAAACCTGAACCCAGGTTGGCACTGGTGGCTGGCACACGTACCCGCACAGTAGACGGACCCTCTGCAGCAGCTGCCATCATTGGGCCTGCCGATCGAAGACGCGCAGGATGGAGGCCTGCCCGGTGACCGAGTCGAAGGTGGAGATTCGCTCGACCACCTGCCGCAGGGTCACCTCATCGCACAGGTGGGTGACCACGCGAAGCTGCTGGATCTCTCCGCTATAACCCGGGTCATGCAGGGTGGGCTTGATGTCCTGGTTGACGCCGTTGATGGAGATGCCCGCCTCGGAAAAGACCTGGGCAATGGCCGCCAGTACGCCAGGCTTGTCGTGAATCAGGAAGCGGACGGCAAAGGCGGCCCGGGACGCATCCAGCGGGGCCATGGGGATGTTGGCGTACATGGGGATTCCCGGACCCATGCCATGCTGGACGATGTGGCGGGCCTCGGTGACCACATCCCCCAGAACGGCTGATGCGGTGGGTGCCCCGCCTGCGCCCCGACCGTAGAACATGAGGTCGTCGGCGGCCTTGGCAGTGACGAAGACGGCGTTGAAGCTGCCATGGACCGAGGCCAGGGGGTGGTTGTCTGGGATCAGTGCCGGGTAGACCCGGGCGGAGATACCCTGTTCGCCGCGTTCAGCCACGGCCAGAAGCTTGATGACCCGGTGCTCGGTCTGTGCGGCCGCAATATCGTCGGCGGTGATGGCGCGGATGCCCTCGACGGGTACGTCATCCATGCGCACATCAGTGTGGAAGGCCAGCGTGGCCATGATGGCGGCCTTGGCGGCTGCATCCAGCCCGTCCACATCGGCAGTGGGGTCCGCCTCAGCAAAGCCCTTGGCCTGGGCGTCGCGCAGGGCCTGATCGAATTGCAGACCCTTGGTGGTCATTTCATCAAGAATGTAGTTGGTGGTCCCGTTGACAATGCCCACCAGGCTGGTGATGCCGTCGCCCACCAAGGACTCACGCAGGGGCCGCACGATGGGGATGGCCCCGCCCACGGCCGCCTCGAAGTAGATGTCGACACCCCGCTCTTCGGCAGCCCGGTAGAGCTCAGGACCGTGCTGGGCCAGGAGGGCCTTGTTGGCGGTGACCACGCTGGCGCCGGACTCGATGGCCTTGAGCAGCAGGGTGCGGGCCGGCTCGATGCCGCCGATCAGCTCGATGACGATGTCCGCCCGGGTGACCAGGTCGGCTGAGTCTGTGGTCAGCAGGGACGGATCGATCCAATCAGCCTTGACCTTGTCAGGATGGAGGACGGCGATGCCCACCAGCTGCAGGGGACGGCCCACTCGACTGGCCAGGTCCTGGCTCTGTTCCACCAGGAGGCGGGCGGCCTGGGAACCCACGGTCCCGGCCCCCAGAAGTGCTATGCGGATGGGCCTGACGGCCTCCTGCTGCTGCATGCGTTCAGGCATATGGATCCTCCATCCGCCCCATCGGGGCCTGTCGCAGGGTGTTGCTCCATCTTAGAAAGCCAATCCGACACCCGCATCCACCAAGGCGGAGCACATCATCCCTGATCCAAGGCCAGCAGGTCATCCATGGTCTGCCGTCGCAGCATCAGGTGAGCACCTGACTGGTCCAGACCCACCACGGGAGGGATCAAAGCCTGATTGTAGTTGCTGGCCATGGTCCGCCCGTAGGCGCCGGTCACCGGCACCAAAAGCAGATCACCCCGGCGGATGTCCGCAGGCAGGGGCACATCCTGCACCAGGATGTCTCCCGATTCACAGTGCTTACCCACCACACGGGCCTGGATCCGGTCCGCACTGCCCTCCCGGTTGGCCAGAACAGCCGTGTATTCGGCCCCGTAGAGGGCCGGACGAATGTTGTCGCTCATGCCGCCGTCAACCGAAACGTAGGTGCGCACGCTTCCGTCAGACAGGGGGACGGGCTTGACAGTGCCCACCCGGTACAGGCTCATGCCGCAGGGAGCCACGATCCAGCGGCCGGGCTCAAAGGCGATGACCGGCATGGGCATACCCAGACGGCGGTTGATGGCGACCATGTCAGCTCCCAGACTGGTCAGGGTCTGGTCCAGATCCATCCGATCCTCATCCGGGGTGTAGGGCACGGAGAAGCCGCCACCCAGGTCCACCTCGGGCATCAGGTATCCGTCGGTGGCCCAGAAGGTGTGCCGCAGCAGCATCATGCGACGGGCGGCCTCGATGAAGGCCGAAGAGTCATGAATCTGGGAGCCGATATGGGTATGGATGCCCACCAGCTCCAGTTCTCGCTCGTAAGAGCGAATCTCCTTGAGCAGGGCGATGGCCGGTCCGTCAGCCAGGGCGGACATGGCTTTGATCCGGGCGGGATCAGCAGGTTCAGCAGGCCCGTTGGCAGCCGAATACAGGGCCGAGGAGGACGGGGAGACCACAGAATCGCCAGGAGCCAAGGGGGTGTCATTCTTCATGGCCGCCGAAGCCACTGCCCCAGCCTGTCCGGAGGATCCAGGCTCAGGCCCAAGGTCCAGCAGGCCCACGTCGGTGCCCTGGGGAAGCAGAGGAATGCCGAACTTCTGATCCTCGTGTGCAGTGGAAATGTACTCGTGGCCACCGGCGTGCACACCCACGGTCACCCGGAGCATGACCTTGGCGCGACGTCCCTGGGCCCTTGCAGCAGCGGCGATTCGTGCAGGCTCGTCGGGCGCGTCGATGACGATGGCCCGGTAGCCCTCCCTCACAGCCAGGTCGATCTCCTGGTCGGACTTGTTGTTGCCGTGCAGGACCAGACGACGGCCGGGGGCGCCGGCGGCCTGAGCGATCAGCATCTCGCCCAGGGAGCAGGTGTCGATATCCAATCCCTGGCGCAGCATGATCCGCACGGTCTCCTTGCTCAGGAAGGCCTTGCCCGCGTAGCTGACCCTGGTGGTCGCACCGCCCAGGTCACGCAGGGCCGCCTGACGGAAGGCCGAGGCTCGTTCAGCCATCATCGCAGTGTCCATCAGATACATGGGGGTGCCGTAACGCTTGGCCAGGTCCTCCATGGAGCACCCGTGCATGGTCAGCATGCCCTGGTGGTTCCGCTGCAGAGCTCCGGGCCAGAACCCGTCGGGCCCCAGCCCGCACATCCCTGTTTCCATCAACGACCTCCCGGTGACCTTAAGGGTTTACATACGGTCCGGAGCCTGGACACCCAGCAGCCCCAGACCGTTGGCGATGACCTGCTGCACAGCATCATTGAGCCGCAGACGCGCCGCCGCACGGGCCGGCTGTGGATTCCTGTCCTCGTCCTGATCCAGATCCTCACGGCCGGTCGGCTCCATGGGCACCACGCGCTCCAGGTTGTACCAGCGGTGATAAACCCCCGCCAGCTGCTCCAGGTAGTGGGCCACCCGGTGGGGGGCCTTCTGATCGCCGGCAGTCTGAACCACATTGGGATAGAGGGCCAGAACGCCCAGAACTTCGTTGTCAGCCGCAGTGTCCAGCAGGGACAGGTCGGCCGCGGACGGGTCGATGCCCGCCTGGGCTGCGTTCCGATCCACATTTTTCGAGCGGGCGTGCGCATACTGCACGTAGTAAACGGGGTTGTCATTGGTGTGCGAGGCCAGCAGGTCCAGGTCGATGTCCACGCTCTGGTTGTAGTCGGTGCGAGCCAGGGAGTACCGGGCGGCATCCACGCCCACGGCATCCACCAAGTCGTCGATGGTAACCACGTTGCCTGCCCGCTTGCTCATGCGCACGGCCTGGCCGTCCTTGATGACGTTGACCAGCTGGCCGATCAGGATCTGCATGTTCACTCCGGGGGTGTCCCCGAAGGCCGCGCAGATGGCCATCATCCGGCCGATGTAGCCGTGATGGTCGGCACCCAGCATGTAGATGGCCTCGTCGCAGGGATCCTTGGGCCTGCGCCGCTTATTCAGATAGTAGGCGATGTCGGCCGCCACATAGGCTGCGTGGCCGTCGGACTTGATGATCACCCGGTCCTTGTCGTCGCCGTAGGTGGTGGAGCGGAACCAGGTAGCCCCGTCCTTCTCGAAGATGTCGCCCTTGGCCCGCAGTTCGTCAATGGCCCGGTCCACCTGGCCGGACTCATACAGGCTGTTCTCATGGAACCAGACATCGAAATTGACCCGGAAGTCACGCATGGACTGCTGGATCTCGGCGAACATCATGGGCACAGCCCGCGTACGGAAGGCCTCACGCTGGGGGCTGTCCCCCTCTGCACCATCCTCGTCGCGCACCCTGGGCATGGCCAGGATGTCCTGCCCCTGGTCGGCGGCCTCCTTGACCACCCGCGAGGCGATCTCATCAATGTAGGAGCCCTTGTAGCCGTCAGCAGGCACGGGCTCGCCGTGGGCCGCCGCCACCAGTGAGCGGGAGAAGCGGTCGATCTGCGTGCCGTGATCGTTGAAGTAATACTCCCTGACCACCTTGGCGCCGTTGGCCTCCAGAACCCGGGCCATGGAGTCGCCGACGGCCGCCCACCGCGTGCCGCCGATATGGATAGGACCCGTGGGATTGGCCGAGACGAATTCCAGATTAAGCGTGCGCCCGCTCAGGTGATCGTTGCTTCCGTATGCGGATCCCGCCTCCAACACCGCATCGACCACAGCAGCCGCCGAGGCCGAATCCAGGGTTATGTTGATGAAGCCTGGGCCGGCCACATCCACCTGGGCGATCCCGTCGGCCTCTCGCAGGGCCTCGGCCAGGACCTGTCCCAGTTCCTCAGGCCTCATTCCGGCCTTCTTGGCCAGCTGCATGGCGATGTTGGTGGACCAGTCCCCGTGGGAGCGATCCTTGGGGCGCATGACCGCCAGATGGTCGGCATCAGGAACCATGTCGGGCTCCAGGCTTCCCAAGCGGCCTGACTGGGCCATCTGGACGGCGGTCGAAGAGATGATACGGGCAAGTGCTTCAGGACTCATGCCCCCAAGTCTAGCGACGGCGGTGACCAGCAACCGGCCTGTCTCAGGCCAGAGCTACGACCTCGATCTCGACCAAGGCCCCCTTGGGGATGTCCGCGCCACCGAAAGCCACGCGGGCCGGCCGCACCGAGCCGATGAAGACCTGGGAGTAGGCCTGGTCCACCTGGGTGAAATCCTCCACCCGCCGCATAAGAACAGTGGCCTTGACCACCTTTTCCATGCCGCTGCCGGCTGCATCCAGGATGTTCTTGACATTCTTCAGGGCCTGGGTGGCCTGATCAGCCGCAGTGCCCTCCACCAGATCGCCGGTGTCCGGGTCGATGCCCAGCTGTCCGGAGACAAAGACAAAGCCCCCGGCCTTCACAGCCTGACTGTAAGCCCCCAGGGCCTGAGGCGCATATGGCGTGCCGATCTCTTCTGGTCCATCTTCCATGGATCCGTCCTTTCTTCAGGTCCGCCGCACCCATGCCGGGCCGAAGCCCCAGGCGGACACCGTCCACTATAGGAGTGCCCGCCCGGCGCAAGCGGTACCCGTCTCAGCCCTTGCGAGCCTCCTGACCCATCCAGTAGGCCAGGGAGCGTAGATCGCCAGCCTCGTAGGTCTTGACGAATTTCTCGACCTGGTCCGGATCCGAGCAGGTCTCCGGGAACCGCATGTAACGGGTGTCCAGAGGGCTGGCTTTCGTCAGCTTGATGTCGATGACCGAAGACCTGTCGGCCTTACGAGCCTCGGAGAAGGCGTGACGGGCATCATCCACCGTGCGCACGGTGAAGCCCAAGGCACCCATGCCCTCACCAACCTTGGCCCAGTCGGTGTCCGGCAGGTCCACTCCGCTCAGGGGCTGATGGCTGTCGTCGCGCTGCTCGGCCTCGATGTAGCCCAAGGACTGGTTGGAAAAGACCACGTTGATGACCGGAGCATGGTACTTGAGCTGGGCCAGCACCTCCTCGCCGAGCATGGCGAATCCGCCGTCGCCGCTCAGGGAGTAGACGGTCGATTCCGGATGCTCCAGCTTGGCAGCCAAGGCGGCCGGCACGGCATAGCCCATGGTGGCGTGCTTGCCGGAGACGGTCCAGCGGTTGGTGGGCTTCAGATGCAGCAGACGCAGGAAGTCGATGTCCACATTGCCCACATCGGGGATGACAATGTCATTGTCCTCAAGCTGCTGATCGATGATGTGGAAGACAGGCTCGGGCCTCAGGGGCGTGCGGGTGTCTTCATTAAAGGAGGCCAGCCACTGGTCCCAGTTCTCCTTGCTGCGCAGACAGGCCCTGTAGAAGACGGACTCCTCCTGGTCCTGGCCGGCGGCGGTTATAGCCTTGAGGGCCTCGCGGGCATCGGCCTGGATGGCCAGGACCACATTGGCCTGGAAGCGCTTGCCCAGCTTGGCCGGATTCAGATCGATCTGGATGACCTTGGTGTTGGGAGTGACGAACATGGACCCGAAGGGGTTGTCCGAACCCACCCAGACCGTCAGATCCGAAGTGTAGATGGCCTCCGTAGCGGTCTTGGTGGCCACACGGCCGGCCGACTGCAGGTAGGCAGGATAGGTGTCCTCCACAATCCCCTTTGCCGGGAAGGTGGAGACCATGGGCATCTTGAAGCGCTCGGACATGGCGACCAGTTCATCACGGGCCCCGGCAGCGCCCTGGCCGAAGTAGAGCAGCGGCGCCTTGGCGGACTGAATGATCTCCACCGCCTTGCTGACCTGGTCGGCCGCGGGCTTCAGAGGCTCCGGCTTGCGGAAGTTAAGCGCAGATGCCACCGGGCGGTCGTCGATCTCAGCCCAGGCCAGATCCTTGGGAATGATGACTACAGAAACCCCGTGGTTAGCATAGGCGCGGCGGATGGCCTCGTCCACCAGGACCGGCAGCCCCTGGGCGTTGGTGGCAGCCCGAGCGAATACGGCCACATCGGTAAAGATAGGCACCTCGTCCATGGCCTGGAAGAAGTCCATGTTCATAAAGGCCTGCGGCACCTCGCCCACCAGGGCCAGCACCGGCACACCGTCCTCACGGGCATCGTAGAGGCCGTTGAGCAGGTGGACCGCCCCGGGACCCGACGAGCCGAAGCAAACACCGATCCGACCGGTCAGCTTGGCCTCGCCGGCGGCGGCCAGGGCTCCGGCCTCCTCATGACGGACCTGGATGAAGTCGATGCGCTCGCGCTCGTTGTGGATGGCGTTCATCATGGAGTCGAAGGAACCGCCGGGCAGGCCATAGATGCGCGGCACCCCCCACTGCTCCAGGACGTGAAGGACAGCATCCCCTGCATTGATTCGATTGGCCATGTGAACTCCTTTGCTTCACCGGGGAAAGGAGGCTCCGCCACAACGCGGAAGCGTCGGCCCTCCCCGACGTTCGGTCTTACCCTTTCACTATGGCACCTGAGAACGAGGACACAAGCGGGCCAAGGGTCATGTTCCTCAAAAGCTTAGTGATTCACCGCACATATCGTGACACATCGCATGCGCTTATTTCATCCAGTGAGTGCCATGATCATAATCCCGGACATAATGACAGACGGGAGTCATATATAAAAAAAAATCCCTGTGCCTTTGACCGCAGGGATTTCATCTTGGTGGGCTCGAAGGGATTCGAACCCTCGACCTTCTGTTCCGGAGACAGACGCTCTATCCGCTGAGCTACGAACCCGACAGCCACTTTCCAGTGGACAACAGAGACCATACTAGGACACTTTGCGCATTTTCGCACCCATGCGCGTCCTCACGTGTCGGTCCAGCTCACGCTGTTCCCGGCGTGTTGCCCCAAGATTTCAGGCGTTTCGTAGGTATTGTGATGGCATGGCTTCGTGTCACCGCCCCGGTTGCGCCATTGCATCCTCATGCGGTGGCGCGAAGCCGCCAACATTCCCGGATGATCTTCTCTCGGGATGATTCACACTCTAGTTCCTTCACCCGGCCATCACAAGCGACCTTCACATACCTGGACAACTCGAATGGGCTGTGGACGGCAAATGGTGGCCGCACCCGGCCTACCGTACCATGGGATGCATGGCCATGAATGAGGACGAGAACGAGGACGATTTCGAGTTCGAACGCAGATTCTTCTGCCGAAACCTTCCCCGAGAGCTGCTCGGAGAGAGTCGACCTACCCTGATCGTGCAGAGCTACTACGTACATGAGGACAACTTCGCCCTGCGTGTGCGCCTGCAAGGCCAGGTGGACCCGGTGGTTCCCATGACGACCCGAACCGATGCCCTCCACACTCTGCTTGAGGAAGGCGACCACTTCGAGGCTGCCTCAATGACCGCCAAGGGACCTTCCGTCGGCGGCACACGCTACGAGGCCGAAAGGGCCATCGACCCGGGCATCGCCCTGGAGCTGATCCTGCGAGGCGGCATTCCCATCGTCAAGAACCGGTATGGAGTCTGGCTGGACGAGGACTGGTGGAACCTGGATGTCTTTGGGGACGGAAACGCCCCCTTGGTGGTGGCCGAGGTGGAGCGGACCGGGCCGGTGACCGACCTGACCATCCCTGATTTTTGCGCCACGGAGATCACCGATGACCCGAGATTCTCCAACGATGGGCTGGCCGACCATCCCTTCGGCGACTGGGCGACCAACTTCGACCGGGAGCTGAAAGCCAGCGGACCGCGCTTCCTGACCAACTTCGACCAGAACCGAGATTCCTGACCCAGGAGCGGTTCAGTACATCAGCGTGGACAGACGGCGGCGGGCCTTGGCCAGCCGAGGATCGGTCGGCTCAGGAATGACGAAGTACTCCAGCAGACGACGGCGGATGGGATCGGTCTGATCCCGGTGCCCGGCCAGAAAGTCCAGCAGACGATCGAAGGCATCCTGGATCTGGCCGCCGATCATATCCACATCGGCCACATCCAACTGGGCCTGCAGGTCGTCAGGGGCATCGGCAGCCGCCTGGCGGACCTTGCGGACATCGGCCGTGGCTGAACGGGCCATCAGCAGGCACTTGGCCTGTTCCCGCTTGGCCAGATCGTCGGTCGCGTCGGCCTGGACCAGCTTGCCATAAGCTTCGGCCGCAGCTTCATAGTCGCCCTCCTGGGCCAGCCGGTGAGCCTCTTGATGGGCAGGAGGGATGGCATCAGCCGCTGCCTGGCCGGCTTGCTCATCTTGGCCCTGGTCGTTGGTCTCCTGGTAGGGGGCGCTGCCGGTGATGCCGGCCTTCTGTGCCATCTGAACCACCTGCGGGATGAGCTGATCGGTGATCTGGTTCATCTCCTCATCGGTGGGCAACCCCTGCAGGATTGGCATGGGTCGGCCTGCCAGCAGGGCAAAGAGGGCCGGCGCGCCCTGCACCTGGAAGGTCTGGGCGATCTGCGGATTGGAGGCGATGTCGATGCGGGAGAGCTGAATGCGCCCCTCCTGGGCATTGACGGCCTGGGCCAAACGGGTAGCCAGGGGAAAGAGGCGGTCGTCGGTGGGGACCCAGAGCAGGACCAGAATGGGGAAGGTGGCTGAGGTCTGGACCATGGCCTGGAAGCTGGCCTCCGTGGTATCGATCACGTAGCCGCCGGCAGCGGGTGCGCCGCCCTGCTGGCCTGGCTGAGCATCGACCTGATGCTTGAGCGCGCCCAGGTCGACCGCTCCTGCCAGCGAGACGCCCGGCTGCCCCTGCCCGTTCTTGTTCGCCATGTCAGTCCTCCTAAACCTGGCGGCTGCCGACTGCAGCTTCGGCCCGCCCTCGATTGCATACTCCTGGAAGCCAATCTAGTCCAAGGATCGGGCGTTCACCCAGCGCAATCCCGCCCTTCAGACCGCTTCCACCTTGATGGGTTCACGCTCGGCACCCACGGCCCTGATGGGCTCATGCGAGTCCGCTGAAGGTATGTAAAGGGCGATCACGTTGACATAGGTGACCTTCATGGTGCTGGTGGGCTTGCCCTGTCCGAAGAGGGCCTTCTCGGCATCCGAGGCCGGCGAGGACTCGCGGCCCTCACCCGCCTGCCTGGTCCAGACCGAATCGATCCGGGCCACGACCAGATCGCCTCCATCGGAGGAGTGCATGACCCGCAGCTGCCCCTGTGCCGGGGTGAAGGTCTGCGACTGGCTGCCCTTGTTGGCTTCGATCCCCTGCTGAACCACCTGAGTAAGCGTGCCCAAAGAGTTGCGGAAGTCATCCTGGGCGAACTCCTTGGCATACTTGCTGCCCTGGGGATTCTGCAGGAGGTCGGCATAACGGCGCACGGCCTCCACCGGCGTAGCCTTGAGACCCTGATCGTCGCCCTGCCCCATCCTGGCGCCGATGGTGGCCACCGGGAACTTGGGCAGCTGGGCCCCCTGGAAGAGCCGGGCCACCCCCCAGAGCTTGTAGTTCTCATGGGCGGACTCCTGGTCCAGAACCAAGAGGCGCTTGGACTGCTGATCCTGTGTGGTGGTGGTAATCGAAAAGACCGAGCGCGGCCATCCCGGATCGCCGGGGATGACCGTCTGAGCGATGGTGGTAGGGATGGTCGTCTTGGGATCCAGCTGCCCGGTGGCCTGGGCAATGGTCAGTTCGCTGGTGCGGATCTCCAGCTGGGGGCCGCTGACCCGCTGGTCCAGCCCGGCCGGATCCTTGGCCTCGTTGGCCTGGTCCAGAACAGCCCCGATGCTCTTGCGTATGCGGGCCTCCTGGGCAGGGGTCAGATTGGGCTCAGGGGCGGTGGTCGCGGTGCTCTGAGGCTCGGTCCGGCGAGCTTGGGGAACCTGCCCCTCGCAGGCAGACAGTCCCGGCAAAAGGACCAGGGACAAGGCCAGTGCCGCTGCTGCCGCCACCCTGTTCATCGGCTTGTTCGTACTCATGGGCGCTCCTCCTCCCCCTCGTGGGCAAGCCTGGCTAGGTAGGAGGCCATCTCCTGACTGCTGATGACCCTGGTGGACGACTCATCCTCAGCTCTCCGGTCGCCATCCTCCTGTTGGTCGGCGACCAGATTCCGATTGCGCGGATCAATCACCACGGGCGGCCTGGGCGGGGGACCTGGATCCCCCTGTCGCGCCTGGCCGCGGGCATGACGCCGACGCCGACCCGAGGTCGAGCTACGCCGTTGCCCCAGCCCAGGCAGAATCGCGCTTCCCAGGGCCTGGGCCACGCTGACCTCGGGAGTTTCCTCAGACTCCTGCTCGGGCTCGGTCTGCTTGCGGCGCTTAGCCGGCTCCATGGCGAAGACCGTAGCCGAAAGAACGGCCAGCAGGGCCAGCAGACCACCGGCGAAGTAGAAGGGCATGGCAAAATTAGGCAGCTTGTCCCGCTGCCAGAGCATCTCCAGCCCCAGGGAACGGGAGCCCTGGGGGACCGCCACCAGCAGGACGGCCTGCGGGTCCTCGGTCTTCAGAGACATCGACACGCTGCTGTCAGAACAGGCAACCTGTTTCCACATATCCGAATCCTGAAAGGCCACGCCCTGATCATGTTTGACGGCCTTGCCTGGGCTGGTGTCCCTGCCAACGGACAAGGTCTGCCAATCATCCAGGCCACGCACCCGGGCCACATCCTGCCCGGCCGTCCAGCCGGCCGCATCTTTAGCCGTGGTCAGGGCCATGCAGATGGTCGGCTTCTGCGACTTATGCGCTGTGGACCTGGAGGCCCCGGTAGAGGCCGCATCCACACGCATGGTCACCCTACTGTCCACCAAGGGAAGCACACCTGGATCGGTCACCACATAGGCTGCCTTCGTGCGCGCATGCGCATCCACGTGGGCCGAAGGCTTCCAGACCGTGGCGTTCATAATGCCCAGCACAATGGCAGCCACAGCCAGCAGTCCGAAGATGGGGGTGACGATGCCGCGCATGATCATGCTGTGACGCGAGGGTTTGTCAGGCCGCGTCATCTCATCGGTTTCTTCGGGTACTTGCTCCATATTATCGACATTCTACCGTCGGCTCCCTATGATCTGGTTTCCGGCACCGGGAAATCACCCATAAGCCCTAAACTGGTCTTCTATGACCATCATCGCAAAACAATCAGGCAGCAAGCGTCTGCTGGGCGCCATGACCGCTCTGGCCCTATGTCTTGGACTGTCGGCCTGCGGCGGGAATTCTGACGGAGACGGGCACTCGGGGGACACCATGCAGGGCGTATCAGCCAGCGGCAAACTTGGCAGCAAGCCCGACATCAGCTTCAAGACCCCCTTCAAGGTCGAGAACCAGACCCATCAGGTCATCCAGAGGGGCGATGGCGAGGTCATCCGCGACGGGGACCGCGTATGCACCAGGAGCCTGGCCCTGGATGCAAAAACCGGCAAGGTGATCAACTCCACCTGGGACAAGAGCAGCCCGGAGTGCTCCATCGTCATCAGCAAGAAATCCATCCCCGCATACTATGACACCTTCAAGGGCCTCAAGGTCAACTCGACCGTTGCCGTAGGCATCGATGAGTCAGGTTCCGGCACCAGCAGTCAGGCGACCAGCTCCTATATCATGGCCCTGACCTTCGTCTCCAGGTCCAAGAACCTGACCCGCGCCGAGGGTCAAAAGGTGACCGACCTGCCCAGCGACCTGCCAAAAATCAGTTTGAATGACAAGGGCAAGCCCTCTCTGGACTTCAACGGCTACCAGCCCAAGGGAGGATTGGTCGTCCAGCCCCTGATTAAGGGCAAGGGGGCCAAGGTCGGCCAGCATCAGAGTGTCAGCGCCAACTACACCGGCTGGCTGGCCTCCAACGGCAAGCAGTTCGACTCCTCCTGGGACCGGGGGCAGGCCAGCGACTTCAGCCTGGACCAGGTGGTCAAGGGCTGGCAGCAGGGTCTGGCCGGCCAGACGGTGGGCTCTCAGGTTCTTCTGATAGTTCCGCCCGAACTGGGCTATGGCAGCCAGCAACAGCAGAAGATCCCGGCCAACTCGACCCTTATTTTCGTGGTTGACATCCTGGCCGCCTACTGACCTGTCAATTCACCAACTCAGGCAAATAGGGGCCCGTGCTCATCCAAATGCGACTGGATGGGCACGGGCCCCTGTCATAAGCGAGACGACCAGTTCAGTCCTTGCCGCCCTCGACCACGATCTCGTCGGGGTTGGCCGCACTGCCGTAGACCGGCTCCAGGGTCTTGCGGTAGTCCTCATGGAAGAACTGCTCCTGGCCCAGCTTGACCAGCTCCTTGTTGATGTAGTCCAGCAAAGGCTTGTTTCCCTTGCGCACAGCCGGGGCGATGACCGCCTCGTCCCCGAGCTTGGTGATGCCTACCGAGAAGCCCTTGTTGGCCTTGGCCCAGGCCAGCACCTCGGTGTTGTCGGTGCTCATAGCATCGCCACGGTGGTCCAACAGAGCGTTGTAGGCATCGGCGTACTGGTCGTACTTCTGCAACTTGACTTCAGGGTAGTGCTGCTCGAAGTAAGGCTCAGCCGTAGTGCCCTTGGCGATGATCAGGGTCTTGCCATTGAGCTCCTTGACATCTTTGATCGGCGCAGAATCCGGGGAGACCACGCCCAGGAAGACCTTCATATAGGGCTTGGCGAAGTCCACCTTGCGGGCGCGATCATCGGTGACGGTGAAGTTGGCCAGAACCACGTCCACCTTGTTGCTGGACAGCACATCCACACGGGCGGCCGGATCCACCGAGGTGTATTCGGGCTTGACGCCCAGGTCCTTGGCCAGGCGCTCGGCCAGTACCACGTCGTAGCCCTGGTTCTTGCCGTCCTTGTCCACGTAGCCGAATGGGGCCTTGTCGGTGAAGACCGCCACCTTGAGCTTCCCGGACTTGGTGATCTGCTCCGGGGTGCGCGCAGACCCGGATGCTGCCGAGGAGCCGGAGTTGCTTGCCGAGCCGCTTCCAGCGTCACTGGGGGTGGCCGCCGAAGGGCCGCAGGCCGCCATGGAAGCCATCATCGCGATCGTCGCCCCCGTGGCCAGCGCCGTCCGTATCAATCGGTTCATTACCCTTGCGGTCATGATCCCTCTTTTCCTGTTCTCTTTCCTATGGCCGCCCCTAGGGACGGTTCCGGCGAAGGCCGCCGGACGAATATGCGAAGTCCTCATCAGGACTCCTGATCCTGGTCCTGATCCCGCCTGCGCTCATAGGTGAAGGTGGATAGGAAACGTTGGGCCCGGTCAGTGGCCGGGTGGGTGAAGAAGGCCTCCGGGTCGTCGGACTGCTCGACCAGGGTGCCTCCATCCAGGAGGACGATATGGTCGGCAATGCCCCTGGCGAAGGCCATCTCATGGGTGACGATCATCATGGTCAGCCCCTGGTCGGCCAGTTCCAGTATGACCTGGAGGACCTCGCGGACCATCTCTGGATCCAGAGCCGCAGTCACCTCATCGAAGAGCATGATCTCGGGATGGAGGATGAGCGCCCGGCAGATGGCCACCCTTTGCCGCTGGCCACCCGAGAGCTGGCTGGGCCAGGCATCCCGGCGGTCGGCCAGACCCACTCGATCCAGCAGCTCCAGAGCCTCCTGCCGTGCCTGGTCCCGCTTGCGCTTCTGCACCAGGATGGGCGCCAGGGTCACGTTGTCCAGCACGGTTCTGTTGGGGAAGAGGTCGTAGCTCTGGAAAACCATGCCGATCCTGGTGCGCAGGTCAGAGCTGCGGGTGCCTGACATCAGGCCGCCAGGACCTCCGCTGTGCTTGCCCAGGGGATGACCGGTCTCCACCACCTGACCATCCAGAAGAATCCGGCCACCCTGTATGGGCTCCAGTCCGGCTATGGTCCGCAGCAGGGTGGATTTGCCTGAGCCCGAGGGGCCCAGGACCACAAAGACCTTGCCCTTGGGCACCTGGAAGGAGATGTCATTGAGCACAGGGCTCTGTGCCTGCGGATACTGCTTGACCAGGTGCTCGACGGTCAGCACCGCCCCTTCCTCCTGGTCATCCTGTGGCTGATTCGCCGTCGTTTGCCCCTCAGTCATGGGCCCACCTCTTTTCCAGATGCCGGGCCACCAGGGACAGGGGCCAGCAGATGAAGAAATACATGAAGAAGATCACCCCGTAGATCCACAGGGTCGCCTGGGGGTAGGCGAAGCGGTTGGCATCGATGATCTGCTGGCCGACCTTGATGACCTCGATGACGCCCAGCAGGGCGGCCAGAGAGGTGGTCTTGACGATCCTGGTGGCCAGGTTGACGCTTGCCGGCAGCAGTCGGCGCAGGGCCTGGGGAAGGATGATCCTGGAGAAGGTCTGCCATGAGCTCAGTCCCAGCACGTAGGCCGACTCCACCTGGGTACGGGGAATGGACTCCAGGGCCCCGCGAACCAGGTCGCCCAGCTCGGCCCCACCCCAGAGCACGAAGACCAGCAGGCAGGCGCCGGTGGCATCCAGATTCAGGTTCCATGCCCTGGACAGCCCATAGAAGGCGATGAAGAGCAGGGCCAACTGGGGCATGATGCGGATGAAGTCCAAATAGATCCTCATCAGGAAGCGGATCAGGCGGTTGCGCCGGGTCATCAGCCATCCGACTACCAACCCCAGGGGCAGGGAGAGCAGGACCGAGACGCCGGCTATCCAGACGGTCACCCAGAGCCCCTGGAAGAGCCTGGGCATGACCCCTGGCTGGAAGAGCACCTCAACGCCGTGCATAGTCGAACCTCCGCTCAAGAACGGTTCCGATGACGGAGATGGGCAGCAGGATGACCAAATAGGTGACGATGAGCAGGGTCAGCGACTCGTAGGTGTCGTAGGAGGTGCCCATCAGGTCCTTGGTGACATACATGACATCGGCCAGAGCGATGGCCGAGACCACCGAGGACTCCTTGATCAGGAAGATGATGTTGGCTACCACGCCCGGTATGGCGCTGCTCAGGGCCTGGGGCAGCACGATCCTCGACAGCGTTTGCCCACGCGTGAATCCCAGGACGCGGGCAGACTCGATCTGCACCTGGGGCACGGCCTCGAACCCACCGCGCATAGCCTCGGCCATGTAGGAACCGCCCAGGAAGGCCAGCCCGACGATGGCGCAGGTCTGGGCGCTCCAGTTGACCCCGAGCTTGGGCAACCCGAAATAGAGGAAGTAGAGCTGGACCAGGAGCGGGGTGTTTCTTGACAGCTCGATATATACCCTTGCCACCTGCGAGAGCAGGGGGATCCTGAAGACCTCCAACCCGGCGCAGACCAGCCCGATCAGCATGGAGAACACCACGCCAAAGAAGGAGATGAAGACCGTTACATAGGCCGCATTGACGAAGAAGTGCAGATTCTGCGCCATGAAAGTCCAATTCATGCCCTCACCTCCCTACTTGCTCTCGTCCTGTTCATCGTCTCCTCTTCACTGCTTCTCGCCCGCTTCCCGCCCACTGCGGCATACAGTCGACAATCCTAGAGAACGCGAGACGTCTTTCTTTGCTTTTCGATATACGAATACCGGATACCGCGTTATCATCCGCTCTCACAACCACCCGGACGGCGATTCATCATGAGACTGAAACCATCCAGCAACTGGACAGTGCGGGCGGGGTGGCCCTAGCCGGCAAAGACTGGCCGACACCTGCAGATCTTGCCTACCTGGCATCTACCAACCAAGTAGGCGCACACTGTGTTTTCGATCAACCCTACTGCTCACCAAGCTAACAAAAAAGCCCGGTCCACATATCCGTGAACCGGGCTCCGAGTGCCTTGATCAGGCAAAGACCTTGGCGCTCTGTGCTGCCTTCCTGATCAGATCGGGGCGATACCCGCTCCACGTCTCCTGGTCAGTGACTACGATGGGGGTCTGC
Source organism: Bifidobacterium mizhiense (assembly GCF_020884755.1). GTDB lineage: Bacteria > Actinomycetota > Actinomycetes > Actinomycetales > Bifidobacteriaceae > Bombiscardovia > Bombiscardovia mizhiensis. The sequence continues at coordinate 662,152 of NZ_BPWE01000001.1, forward strand.
TTGAATCCCTGGGCGATGAACTGGTCGATCAAGGTCTGATCCTCGGTCAAATCCACCTGCTCGAATTCCAGCCCCTGCTTGGTCAACTGACGCTTGGTGGCATCACACTGGGGACAGTGCGCCTTGGTGTAGACCGTGATGGACATAATCGCCTCTCCCTTACATGTAGCCGTGATGTTCCAAGCTCTATAGCCCTCTTCTTGGAACCTGATGATTGCACTCTACACACTCCCAGGCGCGAGCACAATACCACCTGTAGTGGCGTGTCAGGCCGTCAACCCCAATATCTAGTAGCCTTTCAGGTCTTGTAGATCTAAGAGAGCATATATGTGAGCTATCTTACATACATGTTATTTAAGACCGAAAACTGCCTCAGAAGAGGGTCAGTTCATCGCTGTCAGCGCCCTTCATGGCCTCGTAGTCCAGAATCAGACACTCGAATCCCCTGTCCTCGGCAAGGACCCTGGCCTGGGGGGTGATGGTCTGGGCCGCAAAGATTCCACGGACAGGGGCCAGCAGAGGGTCGCGGTTGAGCAGGCGGCAGTAGCGGGTCAGCTGTTCCACCCCGTCAATGCCGCCATGCCGCTTGATCTCGATGGCCACATGCCGCCCCTGGCCGTCCACGGCCATGATGTCCACTGGGCCGATGGGCGTGGGATACTCCCGGCGCACCAGGGTGGCTCCCGGGCCGATGCGGTCGATCTGTTCAGCCAGATAGCGCTGCAGATGCGCTTCTACGCCGTCCTTGACCAAGCCCGGATCCGTCCCCAGGTCGTAGCTGTCGTCGGCATAGACCTGGTAGAGCCTGATGGTGAGCACATCGCTGGATTTTACGGCCGAAACACGCAGAACCTTATGGACAGGCCGAGTCTGGTCCTGATCCTGCTCCTGGGCGATCAGCGCATCGGGCGCAGCAGCTTCGACTACCTCATCCGGTCCAGTCCCAGCCACGGAATCAGCCTTGGTGCCCGCGCCCTCTTTGCCTGCCTCCTCGGGTTCGATCTCCCTGATGGTGCAGGGGGCGCACATCCAGTTCAGGGGCTTGTAGGAGCCCAGCTCCGAGAAGATCAGACAGCTCATGTCGGCCTTGATCAGCAGGACACGCCTGGCCGGCGGCAGGCTGGCGTTGAGACGCCCGGAGTATTCGGCGGAGCAGTCGGCAACAATGATTCGCACAGATGCCAATATATCAGCCGCTGTTCCGGGCCAAGAAGAAAAAAGCCCGGCCAATGCAAGAGCACCAGCCGGGCGGAAGAGGAAAGAGGTCAGGACTACTGTCCCTGATCAGCGTCCTCCAGGTAGTGGTCCACGGCCACAGTCAGCTTGTTGCTGTCGAAGGAGGCGAATCCATTGTCCACATGGAAGGACTGACGACCGCCATCGGTGGCCTGAACCCGGATGTTGCCCTCCTGCAGCAGGGCCAGCACCGGTTCGTGGTCGGGCATGATGCCCATGGACCCCTGGGTGCCGGGCACGGTGACCGACCGCGCCTGACCTGACCAGATGGGCCTGTCCGCCGAGACGATGTTGACCTGCATGGAGGCCTTGCCCGTGTCCGCCATGATTACCGGTATTCCTTCTGCATATCGTGCCACTTGTGCTCAAGGTCGTCGATGCCGCCGATGCCGGAGAAGGCCTGCTCGGGCACGTCGTCGTATGCGCCGTCGCAGATGCGGGTGAAGGCCTCGATGGTCTCGTCCGCAGGCACGTAGGAACCCTTGCGGCCGGTGAACTTCTCTGCCACGTAGAAGTTCTGGCCCAGGAACTGCTCGATCTTGCGGGCGCGGTTGACGGTGGTCTTGTCCTCCTCGCCCAGCTCATCGATGCCGATCAGGGCGATGATGTCCTGGAGCTCCTTGTTCCTCTGCAGGATGGCCTTGACCCGGTTGGCGCAGTCGTAATGAGCCTGTCCCACGTAGCGCGGATCCAGAATCCTGGAGGTGGATGCCAGCGGATCCACAGCTGGATAGATGCCCTGGGAGGCGATGTCACGGCTGAGCTCAGTGGTGGCGTCCAAGTGGGCGAAGGTGGTCGCAGGTGCCGGGTCGGTGTAATCATCGGCCGGCACGTAGATGGCCTGCAGGGAGGTGATGGAGTGGCCCCTGGTGGAGGTGATCCTCTCCTGCAGAGCGCCCATCTCGTCGGCCAGGTTGGGCTGGTAGCCCACGGCCGAGGGCATGCGGCCCAGCAGGGTGGAGACCTCGGAACCGGCCTGGGTGAACCGGAAGATGTTGTCGATGAAGAGCAACACATCCTGATTCTCCACGTCGCGGAAGTACTCCGACATGGTCAGGGCGGTCAGGGGCACACGCAGACGGGTCCCCGGAGGCTCGTCCATCTGGCCGAAGACCAGTGCGGTCTTCTCCAGGACACCAGCCTCGTCCATCTCGCCGATCAGGTCGTTGCCCTCACGGGTACGCTCGCCCACGCCTGCGAAGACCGAGACGCCGCCGTGGTTCTGTGCCACGCGCTGGATCATCTCCTGGATGAGCACGGTCTTGCCCACGCCTGCGCCGCCGAACAGACCGATCTTGCCGCCCTCCACATAGGGGGTCAGCAGGTCGATGACCTTGATGCCGGTTTCGAACATCTGGGTCTTGGACTCCAGCTGATCGAAGGCAGGCGGGTTGCGATGGATGGGCCACCGCTCGGTGACCTTGATCTGCTCACCCTCCTTCTTGTTAAGGATGTTGCCGGCCACATCGAAGACGTGCCCCTTGGTCACGTCGCCCACGGGCACCATGATGGGCCCGCCTGTATCAGTAACGGTGGCGCCACGAACCAGGCCGTCGGTGGGCTTCAGGGCCACGGTGCGGACCGTGGAATCACCCAGGTGCTGCTCCACCTCCAGCATGATGGTGGTCAGCGACTCGCCCTCGGTGTTCGAGGACTTGCTCAGGTCCACGGTCAGGGCATTGTAGATGTCCGGCAGATGACCTGCCGGGAACTCCACATCGATGACCGAACCCTGGACTCGGGTGACGCGCCCCTTGGAGGCCGAATCCGGCTTGCGGCTCGCTGTGGTCGGCTGTTCTTGCTGTGCAACCATTGGCGTTCCTACTCTTCCTCTTTGTTGAGCGCATCGGCGCTGCCGACGATCTCGGTAAGTTCCTGCGTGATGGCCGCCTGACGGGTGGCATTGAGCTTGCGGGTCAGGTCGTCGATCAATCCCCTGGCATTGTCAGTGGCGGTGTGCATGGCGTTCTGCCTGCTGGCGGTCTCCGAGGCGGCCGAAGTCAACAAGCATTCATGGATGCGCGACTGAATGTACTTGGGCAGAACGGCATCCAACACCTCCTGGGGGCTGGGCTCAAAGTCATACAGGGCCGCGTAGCGGTCGCCCTGACGTCCATGCTCGTCGTCCGGCACAGGGGCATCAATGGCCTCCTCAGGCTGCTCCTGGTCAGGCCTGATCAGCTCCAGGGGCAGCATGCGCAGCACCCGAACCTTCTGCACCACCATGTTGATGAATTCAGTGAAGACGATGTAGAGCTCGGAGACGCCTCCCTTGGCCGCTGGAGTCATATAGGTGTCCAGCAGTGCCTGGGAGATTTCCCTGGCTACATCCACACCGGGCCGATCGCTGTGGCCCTCCCAGGTCTTGACGATGCTGCGGTTGCGGTAACGGTAGTAGGAGACGCCGCGGCGACCGTAGACAAAGAGCTGAGGCTGTCGGCCCTGTTGGTCCAGGCGAGCCAGCAACGACTCCGTCTCGCGGATGACCGAGGAGGTATAGGCCCCGGCCATGCCACGGTCGGCTGTCAGCGCCAGCACGGCCACACGCGGGTTCTTCTCGTCCTTCCTGACAATGGGATGGCGGATGTCGTCCGTGTGGGCCACCAGGGCTTGGACTGCATCGAAGATCGCATCGGAGTAAGGCTTCGCGTCCATGGCCACGGTCCTGGCCTTGGCGATGTGCGAGGAGGCTATCATCTCCTGGGCATTGAAAATCTTCTCCAATGCCGAAGTGGAGGCGATCCTTGACTTGAATGCGAGTTGTGAGGCCATGGTCTACCGCTTCCCGGCCTTACCGCCGCTCTTGCCGTCGGCCACCAGCTTCTCCTGCTGGACGTCCACCGGTTGTTCCTGCTCCTGGTCGGCCTGGTGGCCATCCAGAGTCTGGCCCTTGTGGGTCACGAAGGTCTTGGCGAACTCGTCCACGGCCTTGTCCAGGGCCTTTTCGGTATCGTCAGTGAAGTCCTCCGTGTCGCGGATGGTCTTCAGGATGTCCGTGTTGTGATCCAGATAGTCCAGAAGTCCGGACTCGAAGGGCAACACGTCCTCCAGATCCAGATCATCCAGCTTGCCGTGGGTGCCGATCCAGACGGAAACAACCTGCTTCTCCATGGAGTAGGGCGTGAACTGGGGCTGCTTGAGCAGCTCGGTCAGCCTGGCTCCACGGGTCAGCTGGGCCTTGGAGGCTGCATCCAGATCCGAGGCGAACATGGCGAAGGACTGGAGCGAACGATACTGGGCCAGGGAAATCTTCAGAGTCGAGGAGACCTTCTTCAGAGCCTTGGTCTGGGCGGCACCACCCACTCGGGAGACGGAGATGCCCACATCGACGGCAGGACGCTGGTTGGCATTGAAGAGGTCGGACTGAAGGAATATCTGACCGTCGGTGATGGAGATCACGTTGGTCGGAATGTAGGCCGAGACGTCATTGGCCTTGGTCTCGATGATGGGCAGACCGGTCATGGACCCGCCACCCAGATCATCAGAGAGCTTCGCGCACCGCTCCAGCAGACGCGAATGCAGGTAGAAGACGTCGCCAGGATAGGCCTCACGCCCCGGCGGACGACGTAGCAGCAGGGAAATGGACCGGTAGGCCTCGGCCTGCTTGCTCAGGTCGTCAAAGACGATCAGGACGTGCTTGCCGCCGTACATCCAGTGCTGGCCGATGGCCGAACCGGTGTAGGGGGCTATGTACTTGAAGCCTGCGGAGTCGGAAGCCGGGGAGGCCACGATGGTGGTGTACTCCATGGCGCCGGCCTCTTCCAGGGAGGAACGGACCGAAGCGATGGTGGTGCCCTTCTGGCCGATGGCCACGTAGATGCACCGCACCTGCTTCTTGGGGTCTCCGGACTCCCAGTTGCGCTTCTGGTTGATGATGGTGTCGATGGCGATAGCCGTCTTGCCGGTCTGCCGGTCACCGATGATCAGCTGACGCTGACCGCGGCCGATGGGAGTCATGGCATCGATGGCCTTGATACCAGTGGCCAGGGGCTCGTCGACGGGATGCCTGTGCATGACATCGGGAGCCTGCGCCTCCAGGATTCTGCGGCCCTCGCTCTTGATTTCACCCAAGCCGTCGATGGGTTCGCCCAGGGGGTTGACTGTACGCCCCAGATAACCGTCGCCGACGGGCACCGAAAGCACCTCGCCGGTCCTGTGGACTTCCTGGCCCTCTTCGACACCTGCGAAGTCGCCCAGGATGACCACGCCGATCTCTCGGGCGTCCAGGTTGAAGGCCAGTCCCAGCGTGCCGTCCTCGAAGGTCAGCAGCTCGTTGGCCATGCAACCAGGCAGTCCCTCCACATGCGCAATGCCGTCACCGGCCGTACGGACATAGCCCACCTCCTGGGTGGGGGTGTCCGTCGGCTTGTAGGACTCGACGAACTGGTCGAGCGCCTTGCGCACCACGGCGGGATCAATGGTCATTTCTGCCATGATCACTCCTTATTTCTGTTCTTGTTCAAGTCTGTCGGTTCTCCGCTCATCCTGCCACGGCCATGCGCCGCTTCAGGTGCTTCAATTGCGTAGCCACCGTGCCGTCTGTAGAGACCGATCCATACTGGACCTTCATACCGCCCAGGACCGAGGGATCGACCACCGAGTTGATGTGGACCGGTTTACCAAGCTTGCGCCCGTAGACCTCCTGCAGGCGGCTGACCTGCTGGTCATTCATGGAGACCGCCGTGGTGACGGTGACCATGATCTGATCCATATGCTCAGAGAAGCGATCCACCAACCAAACGATGGTGTCAGGGAAGCGCCGTCCGCGCAGATCGATGGTGGCGTTCAGGGCCATCTGCTCGGTAACCGGATGCATATGCTGCCCATCCAGGAGCGCTCTGAGCAGGTCGGCTCGCGCCTTGGAATCACTGTACTCGTCGGAGAGCCGGAAGAGCACCAAAGGCATCCCGAGCAGGGCCGAATGGATCTCAGCCAGCTCGCCGGCCACCTGGTTGGTAATGCCCAGAGCATCGGCGTAATAAGCAGTGGCGTCCACCGACATGTCCTCGGCCGCGTTGGCAATGTGCACCACACGGCTCCACTGATGATCAGTCAGGTCATGGAGGATATCCACGGTCAGAGGATCAGCCTTGTCGGCCAGGATGGTGTCGATCACGCGCCACTTGTCCTCAGCCGGACGGGAGGGGTCGGTCAGCGCACGCTCCAGGGGTCTGTTGGCATCAAGCAGGGTCACGAAGGTATAGAGCTCCATGGCCACGCGGAGGGCATCCTCTCCCTTGCTCTTGAGCAAGGGGGCATACTTGGCCCTGGTCTCCTTGTCGGAGCTCAGCGAAGTCTCTCCTCGCATGTCACCTCCCCTTTCGTGGAATCAACGTTCCCATCGTCCGCCAATCAGTCATCATGCCTGCCGCTTGTCCGAGGACTGTCCACCCTGGTCCGCGATGATCGAGTCGATCATGGAGGACTGCACGGCATCATCCTGAAGCTGCGAACCCAGGATTTTGCCGGCAAGAGCCGTAGCCAGCGTGCCCACCTCGCCCTTGAGCGAGACCAGCGCCTGCTGCTGTTGGGACTTGAGGGATCGCTGAGCGTTCTCGGTGATCTGGTTGGCCTCGGTTTCTGCCCGGGTCCTGGCATCCGCCACGATCCTGGAGGCCTCGGCGCGGGCGTCGTCACGAATCTGGGACGCCTCAACACGAGCCTTGCCCAGTTGGTCCTGATACTGCTTGCGGGCCTGATCCGCCTCTTCACGAGCCTTGGCGGCCTTTTGAATATTGCCCTCGATCTTGGCCGAGCGCTCATCGAAAATGGCCTGGAACTTGGGCATGAAGAACTTGTAGAAGAAGACGGCCAGGATGACCAGGATGACCAGCGACCACACAATGTCATAGAGCTGGGGAATGAATAGCTGGATCCCCTTGCCTGCCGCTAGAGCGTACATTGGCTCCTCCTTTCCCTTATCGAAGCCGGATCATGCAGGAATCGCACGGCTCAGGCGATGAAGAGCGCCACGAAGCCCAGCAGGGCCAGCACCTCGATCAGAGCCAGACCGATGAACATGGTGGTCCGCAGCTGCCCGCTGATCTCAGGCTGGCGAGCCATGCTCTCGACGGTCTTGCCGACGGCAATGCCCAGACCCAGTGCGGGGCCGAGAGCTGCGATGCCGTATCCCAGGATGCTCAGATTGCCAGAGACCTCAGCAAGTGTGATGATGTCCATTTATTTTCCTTTCCTCCACCGTTGCCGGTTCTTGGATTGTGGTTCGGCCCCGACCCCCGTCTACCGGACGGAACCGACGAATATGTGGGCTGCGACCGCCTGAAGCGCCGACCGCGGCTGTTCTTTTCGCTCAACCTTCTTCAGGGTAACTCATGGAGATGTAGACCGTGGTCAGGATGGCGAAGATGTATGCCTGAAGGGCCGCAACGAAGATTTCAAAGGCCGTCAGGGCGAAGCCCAGAACGAACCAACCTACGCCAGCGAAGGCCAAGAGCTTGTTGCTGGCCTCGATGATGTAGAACTGGGTGAAGGCCAGGCTGACCGCCACCAGCAGATGGCCGGCGATCATGTTGGCAAAGAGTCGAATGGTCAGAGAGGCCGGCTTGACGATGACCATCTCCAGCAGTTGGATGGGCGTCAGAATGATGTAGAGAGGCCAAGGCACTCCAGCCGGGAAGAGCTCAGACTTGAAGTAGCCCCAGACGCCCTGCTCACGGAAGCCCGTCACCATGTACTGGCAGAAAGTCCAGATGGCAAAGACCAAGGGCATGGTGATGGTCGCTGTTGCCGCGATGTTCATGCCCGGTATGATGCCGCAGAGGTTGAAGACCAAGATGGTCAGGAAGATGGTCGTGATCATGGGCACGTAGCGCTTGCCCCGAATCTCGCCCAGGGTGTCGTAGACGACCGAGTCGCGGATGAACTCGATGACCCACTCAATAGCTCCTTGCCAGCGGGAGGGGATCAGTTTGGCCCTTGCGGCAGTGATTCCCAGCACCAGAAGGATGATGACCATGGCCACAAACCTGATCAGGATGATCCGGTTCATAGCGAAGGGCGTTCCCTGGAAAAGAATCTCAGGAGGCAGGAAATCTTCAATGGTGGGTAGCTCGCTCGGCTTGGCCATGGCCAGACTGAAAGCTTCACTTCCCATTGCCTCTAGCATCTATCGCCTCCTGAACGACACAGTGAACACTATAGCGCGTATGCGACTCATGGCTGCACCGTATGGGTAGTGTAGCCCACACCAAGAGCCACGGTAACCACAGATTCATCTAGTGTGTCACAGATAGTGGCCGCAGGTCGAATCCGAACCGCGGCGTGGACAGGTTGATGACGAATGTAATGCAATCGTCATCAACTCTTAACAGCGCCCGGAATGAGCCCATACCCGTCACCCGCTAGGGGCCGATATCCGTCCACGCGTGGGCATCCGGGAGCGTGTCTGATGGATCGGTCGGTACCCAGTCGGCCCGCCGCTCGCAGGGTCGGCACCTGGTTCAGGTCGTAGGGGGTGGTCTCGTAGACCCAGTTCAGCCAGTTTCGCCAGAGCAGGTTGGCATGGGCACGCCAGGAGAAGACCGGCTCCAATGTCGGATCGTCGTGAGGATAGTAGTTGACCGGGAAAGGCACCTGATCCAGGCCCTTGGCCATATCGCGTTGGTACTCGTGGGCCAGAGTGTCACGGTCGTATTCCCAGTGGCCCAGCACGAAGATCTCCGAGAAATCCTGGGTGCTGATAAGCCCGGGCCCGGACTGTGGACCCCAAGTCAGCACCTGCAGATCAGGACAGGCCCGCACTTGGTCCTCGTCCATCCCGGCCCAGCGGGAGTGGGGCTGTAGGGCAATTTCGTCGAAACCATTAGTGATGAAGCAGTACTCATCCTGCAGATACTGGGGAAAGACCCCGAAGACCTTGCGATCCAGGTTGCGCTTGGCGATGCCGTGGCGGTAGTAGAGCCCGGCCATGGCCCCCCAGCACAGATACATAGTAGAGAAGACGTGGGTAGACGCCCAGTCCAGAATGCGGGTCAGTTCCTTCCAGTAGTCGACCTGCTCGAAGTCCATCTGCTCCACCGGGGCGCCCGTCACGACCAGACCGTCATAACAGTTGTCCTTGAAGGAATCCAGATTCTCGTAGAACTTGACCAGGTGATCCATGCTGGTGTGCACTGCCTGATGGGTGGAAGTCTTCATGAAGTCGATCTCCACCTGGAGCGGCGACTTGGAGATCAGCCGCAGCAGCTGGGTCTCGGTCTCCACCTTGGTAGGCATCAGGTTGAGGATGACCAGCTTGAGCGGACGCATCTCCTGGCGCTCCGCCTCGTGACTTTCCAGGGCGAAGATGCGCTCCGAATCCAGGATGGATCTGGCCGGCAATCCGGTGGGGATGGTGATAGGCATGACTCCATTATGGCCCAGCGCAGGCCTGCCCACACACGGACTTGACAAGTGCGCTGGAATCCGTAACATAGATAACTGCTGTGTTGAACAGCCGACGCGGGGTGGAGCAGTTCGGTAGCTCGCTGGGCTCATAACCCAGAGGTCTCAGGTTCAAATCCTGACCCCGCTACCAGTAAGGCTCGGAATCGTTTAGATTCCGAGCCTTTATTGATCTATTTTGTTTTTTCTATCTCAGCGTACTTGAGGCATATCGGAACACTGGCCAATAAGGTGCAGTCAGATACAGGTGGACGGCCCAACCGCAAAATCAGAGAAAGCCCTCTATGCCCATCCCTCCACATGAATGCACCGTTCACATTCTTAGTCTCCTATGGATTTGGATTTCTTTACTTCGTCGAATTTGGCCTTCATGGTCTCATTATTTCTGGTCAATCTTCGTATGGTTACGTCCTGTGCCTTGTTGTTGGCCAGACGAAGCTGGTTCTCGGAACCTAGCAGAGCGTCCTTGATCTTGTTCAGGTGGTTGATAGATTTGTCAATCTCCTCTACCGCGTTTTTGAACTTTTTTGAGGCGATTTCGTAGTTACGACCAAAAGCATTCTTGAAAGAGTCCAACTCTTCCTCGAAATGAGTTATATCGATGTTCTGTTCCCTCACCTCTTCAAGTTCATTCTTGTATTGCAGAGAGTTTTTGGCAGCATCCCGGAGCAGAGTGATTATCGGAATGAAGAACTGTGGACGGATGACATACATTTTCGGGTAGCGATAGGAGACGTCCACGATACCCGTGTTGTACAGGTCGCTGTCAGGCTCCAACAGGGAGACCATGATGGCGTATTCGCAGTCCTTCTCTCGCCTGTCCTTGTTGAGCTCCTTGAAAAAGTCCTCGTTCTTATGCTTGGTGGAGGTGGTGTCCGTCTCATTCTTCATCTCGAACATGATGGACACGATCTCCGTGCCGGAATCATCCTTGTCACGGAAGATGAAGTCGCCCTTGCTGCCCGTCCTGGCATCGTTGTCCTTCTCGAAGTAGGCATTGGGGAAGGCCGTCGACCGCAGCTTGTTGAACTCGATCTGGCAATGCTGCTCAAGCGTCTCCCCCACCATCTTGGTGGACAGCTTCGCCTTCAGATCACGCAGCCGCTCAATCTGCTCGTCACGATCCTGGATCTGAACCTCATAACGCTCCTTGAGCGACTTGGCCTCGATCTCGCTCTGCAGCTCAGCCTTGTCAAGGTTGCTCTTCAGCTCCGCTATCTCGGAATCCTTGTCCGCGACGACCTCCTGCAGCTGCGACTTCAGCTGCTCCTTGGAAAGCTTCTCCTCCGACTCCTTCTCGAGCCGCAGCCTCTCAAGCCTACCCTTGAAATCATCACGCTCCTTCTCCACCGGACCCAGAGCCTGAGCAAGCTCCTGCTTCTTCTGCAACTCAAAGGCATCCAACTGATTCTGCAATTTGACGATCTCGGCATCTTTATCCGCAGCTGCCTTCTGTAGCTCGCTCTTCGAATTGGCCTCTGCCAGATCAAGCGCCTGCTGCTTCTCCGACTCGGCCTTGTCCAGCTTGGCGCTCAGATCGTCTTTCTCCTTTTCGACCTTCCTCAAGGCTTCCGAAACGGCCAGCTCCTTGGCAGCCTGCTCGGATTCCAGCTTTGCCTGCAAGTCCTGTATCTGGGCATCCTTTGCGCTCTTGGTCTTCTGTAGCGTCTGCTCGGCCTGCGCCTGATCCAGCTCACGAATCTTGCTGTTCTCGCGTTCAGCCTGCTCAAGCCGTTCATGAAGCTGTCTGTCAAAATCCTTGTCACGAACCTGCTTCAGAATATCGGCATATCCGGCTTCGTCGATGGTGAATGCTGTTCCGCATTTGGGGCAAATAATCTCGGGCATATGCAAACCCTTTCTATACGAACCTGTGTTTAAAACTACCTTTGCTCAAAGCAGTCTGCGCTGAAAACTGAGTACCTACGATACGTAATGAAAACTATATTTGATCTACTTCGATGCCGTCATAATGATTCAATAATCATGGGCCAGGTGATAATCTTGCGGATCGCACCACAGGCCCGGCGATAGTTTCCCGCCTGCCTTGCAGCCTCGAAAGCTGCTGCTACGATCGGCTCTTCAACGCCAACCGCCTCGGCAATCCACAGCAACGACGCAGCGTTCTCTAATTTGTTATAACAATTCTTTGCACTGTTATTTGGCTTCTGCCGGGAATAGGCGCCCGATCCATGGGTCGTATTGTCTGCAAACCACTGCACCATATGCTGTTTTTCTGTTCTTGCATGCGTATCCGGCGAATTGTTTACCTCACTAAGATACCTATCGGAATACGGATAATGCGAGCGCTTGAAACGCAACAAATGCGAAAAAGCAACGCAGCTCATATCATTTCTGCTTGTCACGTGAACCCTCTTCATTAAAGGTTAACTTCAACTTTTACGTTAATTGTATCAGCGGAAAATAATGACATATCCAGTTGGCAATTAGCCTGACCGCATTGCTCGCAACGCATCCATTTACTAAAGAACAAAACACGGAGATGACGTACATCAATAAACATCAGACGTACCCTGTCATGGCGGTTATATAAAGTACCGATTTACCAATGACAAGACTCGGGACTTCTAGATTAAGAACTGACTGACTCCAAATCACTCACGGGAAATAACGCCACCAGTATCGACACATTCTGCGGAACTGAACACAGAAGCCGGGCATGCCATAAAAGTCTCATGTCTTTGACAAAGAGCGATAAGAAGACAATGCACCTTTACAAATATTACTGTTAGATCCATAAGCCAAAGAAGTAGACTTCCACCGACTTGAACTTGCTAGCATGATTGCATCTGCACCAAGGAAGGCCAAGGGGGCTTAAATGCAGTACACACAACTGGGCGAAACGGATATCAACATATCGAAGATCTGCGTGGGATGTATGAGCTTCGGCAAGCCAGGCACCATGCACGACTGGACACTGGATGAGGAAGGGACCGACGCGGTCGTTGCGCACGCGCTGGACCTGGGCATCACCTTCTTCGATACAGCAAACGGCTACTCGGCCGGGACCAGTGAGGAATATCTGGGAAAGGCGCTGAGAAAGCATACAAGCCGCGACCGGGTGGTCATCGCCTCCAAGGTCTACTTCAACGAGGGACGGCTTTCTTCCAAGGCCATCCATCGCGAGATCGATGGGACGCTCAAGCGACTGGGCACCGACTACCTGGACCTCTACATCATCCACAGGTTCGACTATGAAACGCCAATCGAGGAGACCATGGAAGCGCTCAACGATCTGGTCCAGGCCGGCAAGGTGCGAGCGCTGGGTGCCTCGGCCATGTACGCAAGCCAGTTTCAGGACATGCAGAAAGTCGCCCATGACAACGGCTGGACCCCCTTCAGCGCCATGGAGAACCATTACAACCTGCTCTACCGGGAGGATGAGAAGGACCTGATACCCTTCTGCAGAAAGACGGACGTCTCGCTCATGCCCTACAGCCCTCTGGCCGCTGGCCATCTGACACGGCCCACCTGGACCGCTGACACCCTTCGTAGCGCCACCGATAAGGTCTCGCGCGGCAAGTACGACCGGGCCGAAGACAACGACTTGGCCATCATTGACCGCGTGCAGAAAGTGGCAGAGCGGCACAACGTACCTATGGCCCGGGTAGCCATTGCCTGGCAGTGGGCCAAAGGCGTAGCCTCGCCAATCATCGGCGCCACAAAGGCCCGGCACCTTGACGATGCCGCAGCTGCGCTAGATTTGGAACTTACACCTGAGGAGATCTCCTCCATGGAGGAGCCCTATCTGCCTCATGAAACCGTGGGAGCCATTGACAGCAATCCACCCCAGGGCGTGGTGCTGCTGGACGCGGAGGAGAATTAACGCAATCCCTTCCCCCTAGTCTGGATCATAGTTGCGTTGGATCTAATGACTTATGGTTTACTGCCAAATCATGTTTTTACTTCTGTGTCAGACTAGGGGAACAGCTTAAGGACAAGTCCTCCTGGACTCAGATCGGTCTATAGTCCGTCAGAACCCCCCGCATCCTCTAGATCCGCTGAATCATTTGAATTTTCGCTAATTTCTAGAACAGTCAGAGCATCAGAGGTCTCAACATCTTCAGAATCTACCGGCGTATTCAACGTTTCTGACGTCTGCGGATTCCCGGATGTCTGCGAATTGACCATGTCTAAATCCAGTACCTTTTTATAGTCACGATCCGCATCAGACTGTGAATAGCCAAAGTGAGCCTCATCCATAACGGAAATAAGGTGCATGCCCATAGGGCGCATAGTCGTCCAGGTAATCCCTCCCGACACCACTCCACCAATTATCGGCACAGCCTTGGAAACCCCTTTGGCAAAGACGTTTTTAGTCATTTTTACGGACATAGTCTTGGCTACCGATTTGACGATCGGATAGATCACTCCCTTTGTCAAGGCCTTCTGTGGCAGACGCTTCAAAGCGGATTTCCCCAGTTGCGTGGAGATCAAACGCACCGCCGAACTGGCACCAGCAGCGCCAAGCATGACACCGAGGTATAAAAGCAATTGATTCCCTATCAACTCATCATCTGGTAGGGCACCTTCCCAGAAATCCTCCTCTCCATACAGATAGGCGATCTCTTGGGCTGTTATAAAAGCAAAAGCGTAGAACTGGGCCGCATCTGTTGGAATTGTGGCAACCATGGTAATCCCTCCCGGCACTCCAGCCAAGAAAGATGCGCCAGTGGATTGTCCTGTTCTTTTCAGCACGATTTGCCGTGCCATCTTATAAAGAACCTTCCGATCGCAGCCGGCGGCCACCGGCCCCTTCTTTACTATGTCATCAATGACCTGCCGTGGAGCGTTGGCGAACTGCTCGCGCAGAAACCGCTCACGATTCACTTTCATCCCCGGAATTCGCACGGCCTGATTCAGCACCGCCATCAAGGCTTTCCCTCCATTTTTAGAGCCTTCGGTGTTTTCCTTCGCCATTGCTAATCCTCTCCGCCGCCATCCTTGGCTGATATTTCATGCAACCAATGGTATCCAAGAAACCAGACGATCACATTCATAACCGCTCTGATAACGTGCGTGATCAGGAGGGACATCAACGCTGAAGATTAGCTGCAAGATGCAGAAAACTATCGTTTGCACGCAGCCGCAGCACTCAAACATGAAGCTGACAATCCATCAAGCAGCCGCCTGACTCAGTCATTGGTCATTGGATGCTTTAATACCAACAGCATGATCATTTGTTCAGTCAAACTTTCACTTGGCCCATTACTAACTTCTCAGGACGGGAATAACCTAAACTTCGCAGATATCTGGAAATGGTCAAAATAACTAAAATTCGCCTGGCGGACTGATGGCAAATCCACCTTGCATCCGGAACTGGTCGATATTTGCGCCGACTAGACCTGCTGCCCTGCGTCCGGTCGCGGCCGCCCCTGGTCTGCCGATCGGCCTAATGCGACCAATCGATAGACCAGGATACGTATGCCGAGTCTCCGTACTCGTTCCAGGGTCACTGTCTCTTATGATTTTTGGCGGACACCTGCCTAACTAACTGGAAGATGAGAAGCCCAGTCATGACCGTTGCAACAGCGAGGGACAGGGGAAGCACCACCGCAGATCCAGTCTTAGGCAGCGCGACTTTCAGAGCGTTCCAATCATCACTGTTGGATTCGACAGATCGATCGGCACAGAACCGGCGACCATCGACTACCACTCCGTGCGAATCCGCTCGCCCAGATGCCTTTTGGCCATTCTCCAGTTGAGGCAGAGAGGCCTGATCCTGCACTGGACAGGGTACCAGAGGACTGCCTACCACCCGAGCCCTGTCGGTGTGCATACCTGATATGCCCGTCACTGTGGCATGCACGTCTACAGACTGGCCAGGTCGGAGCATCAGGGTCGACCAGTTGTCGGGATAGCGGATCCCGGTCACCCGTCCCTGACCGGCGACCGTCTGATCCTCCAAATGGAGTTGCCGGGCGGGGAAGATGGCTCCGGTCCCATCGCTGGGATCGCGAGGAGAATCATTGGTGATTCGGAAGACAATGGCGACATCTTCATGAGTCCTGAGAGCCTGCTCTGGCTGATCCCGATCACCCTTGGGCATGCCGCCTGCCTTATCAAATTTTTCGATATGCAGAGCCGGAGTCATATCGGGCGTTCTGGTCCAGACTGTGTTGGAGACCAGGGTCTTGTTCTGATAGAACTCAGTGAATCGATTCTCATGACGTTCCACGTTCTTCAGCCGCCTGCATTGCAGGTAGGCCCTCCAGCCGACCGGGCGGTCGCCTGAAGCACTAACCAGAGCCAGATATCGCGATGTGGCCTCTACTTTGACCAGACCTGCAGGATCTGCGGTCATCGTAAACAAGGGATCGCCATGGATATCTGCAGACATATCCGAACCGGCCATGATTTGTCCATGATGAATCAGGATGTGCCCGTTCTCGTAAAGGTCTTGGGTTGCGTAGACAGCCCAATGGCCAGTGAATCGATCCACCGTGGGGTCCAGCCGATCCTCAATCCGCCAGGTTTTCACTTGCGGGTAAGCCCTTCCGGCCGGCAGCAGACTGGAGTCCAGACGATAGAGGAAGAGCCGATCGCGGTAGATGCTGCCGCCATGTGCGCTTTTCCCGCCCACGGCGACCACCACATCCTTGGCGGGATTGAGCAACTTGACCGGATTGGTAACCACGTTGGTCGCTTTATGCAGGTCGTTGACGATCTGGGTCGCTTGGTTGCGTACTACATAACCTGATTCTGCGCGGATGACCGTGTAAGGCAGGACCACATCGTAGGTGCGCCCGAGCAGTCCTTGGTCAATAGCCGGCTCTCTGAGGGGATTATGACCGCGGGCAGCAGCATAGGCAGCCAGATCGGCAGGCTGGGGATCCCCTTTGAGTGTGACGCCGGTGGCAGGAACATAGGTATCCACGGTTTTGGCGAAGACCAGGACTACACCGTTTTCCACCTGGATATTGAAAGCCTTGGTGTAATCGCGGCCGTCGGAACCCAAAACCTCGATATGTTTGGAATTGATATCCAGATGGCGAGCGTCGTAGGCATCCGTCATACCCAGCCGCCAGACCGGATAGGCGGTGTCTTTGCGACGGGCGTCCAGACTGATCCGGTAGGCCCCTCGGTCGCCCACAAAAAGCACCTTGCCGTCGATGCTGATGCCCGAATCATGCGCACCGACATCGCTCTTTGAGGGATGGAAGCCGGCCGGCGGATTGCTCACCTGGTTGGAGGGGGTCAACGAGTTGTTCAGCGTCAGTACCCACTGATTGTCTACACGATGATCCGTTGGAGCCTTGGGATCAACCCTGCCTTCAAAACGCAGGCGGATCCTGGGATTGCCCCCGGCACGCCACTGGCTGATCCGGGCGGGGTCGGTGATGGTCACCCGAAGGCTGTGCTCCTTGTCCTTCCACTTTGTGGCGTATCCGGTCTTGGCGATGACGTCGCCGCTCTGCAGATCAGTCACTTCAAGAGTCTGCTTATCGGGCAAAAACCAGCGATCGTAGACATCCGTCAGGATGATTGATTTGACAGGATAGGCCAGATTGTCGGGCAGGCTGGGCTGGGTATCCAGCTGATACTCCAGCCGCTGACCAGGAAAGACCACCTTGCCGTCAACACTTGCCTGCTCCCCGCCTTGGCCGGCCTCCGAGATGACATCCTTGCGCACCGGAGGCAGGTATCCGCAGATGCCCGGCTTGTTGGTCTGTACGCTCTGCGTGTTGACAGTCTGGGAACCCGAGTTGGTCAGCGCCGCGCCCTGGCTGCCATGGCCGTTCGGGGCCTTGCAGAAAGTCAGTTCCTGGTCAGGTGTTCCGCCCAGATCCTTGCGAACCTTGGATGCACCACCACCGTTGGCAAAGCGAACCGTAAAGGGAACCAGCATGGTGACCTGCCTAGGATCCTCCATCCCCTTGAGACCCTTCAGCCATCCACTTTTGGACTGTGCCCGCGCCCGAGTGCCGGTCACGCTGATCTCGAAACGGTCGGTCACATCCCTGCCCTTGTCCACAATGTCCTGGATGCTGCTTCGGCGGTAGTGCCCATCTGCATCCGCCTTGGCCTCGACCTCGAAGATGCGAATAGCCCGAGCGCCATCCTGATCAACCAGATAGTCGGCAGCGCTCCAGTCGTCAGTCAGGGCAAAAACCTTAGGAGCCTCAATCAGATGGGCTTCAACAGTGGCGTTGACCACCGACCCCACTCTGTCGCCGTCCAGAAAGGCATGTCCATCTGCACCGGTTTTGTTGGTCCACTGAGGGTCAATGACTGCTTTCCAGAGCCCAGCAGCAGGATCGCGCAAAATCCAGGATTTGTCGGGTTTGGGCTTCCATGTAGGAGTGCGGCGTTCAGGGGTCGACTGATCAACCTGACGGACGGTGCCCTTCCAGCGGACTTTTCCACAGTCCAGGATGACCCCAATATCCGGCTGCTCGACAGTCACATCCAGCTGCCATACCCATTGATGCTCCTCAGGCAGAGTCCCGCCCTTCCAGGTGGCTGTAGCCCTATTGCCGGGCGGTCTGCTTCCATCGGCCGTGTTGAAAGCGAATTTGCTGGTCAGATCCTCGCCGCTGGTCAGGTCTTTGACCTTCTGCCCGCTGACACGGTACTGCTTACCTTGGGGATCAAAGACATCGCTGAAGGTCAACTCGCGACCGCCCCGACCGGTTCCAGTCTCGATGCGGGTGCGATTGGTCATTCCATCCGCGCTGGTGCCAGGATCCACTTTCTTGTCGGGTGGATTCGGCGGCAGATCGGCCGGTTTTGGCTCATAGTCATTGAGCATGAAGACCACCAGGGAGATGCTGTGCTCGTTGCCGGCGTACATGTCAGCGAATTTGTCCAGGTTGTCTCCGGGTTGATCCCAAAAAGGTTCGCCGGTCCGATAGGTCACCCCACGGTTGCTGAAGGTGCGGTTGGCCACCTGGTTTCGCCAGTTGTCCATCCATATGCTGTGGATGGCCATGCTCACCCCATCGAAGACCCGCTGAGAGCCGCGGTAGCCCGTGACCACACCCACGCCGGTCACCCGGCAGTGGCTTTGTCCGGATTCGTCGGCATGGGCCTCGTTAAAGCGTGCCTGGCAGTTGCCGTTGGCCTCATCCAGAGCCTGGCGTTTGACCCGAGCAGTGGTGGCATTGCCGCCATCTACAATCCCCATTTTGGAGAAGGCCCTGTCGATGCTGCCCATCTCATAGCCACCGAAGGAGCCTTGGTCGTCATCCTTGTAGGTCCAGCCCTGCCAAAACCGGCCATTGCCTTCAGCACCGCCGCCCGAATGCCCTGATCCACCGCCGGCCATGGCGGGGGCCGCCGGGCCTACAAGGGTCACCAATGCAGCCAAGGCCGCCAGCAGACCCGTCCATCTGCGCTTGTTCATACTTGTCCTCACTCTTCGCCCACCCCATGAATCGAGTATGAGCGGCCGCCGAGCAGGCGTGAGCGTCAGCGAAGCACTGTGGTCGAATGTGCCCCGGGACGGTTATGCTGTGTATGAGACATTCCTATGCCGTCCAGACCGAAAAGGAGACAGGACAATGGCAGAGACATTCGACGTGTTGGTCGAGATTCCTCGGGGCTCCCGCAACAAGTATGAGATGGACCACGACAGCGGCCACATCAGGCTGGACCGCACCCTCTTCACCTCCATGGGCTACCCCGACGACTACGGCTACATCGACGGCACCCTGGGCGAGGACGGCGATCCCCTGGATGCCCTGGTCATGATTCCCGATTCGGTCTTCCCGGGCTGCATCGTCGAATGCCGCGCCGTGGGTCTCTACCACATGGTCGACGAGGCTGGCGGGGACGACAAGGTCCTCTGCGTTCCCGCTGACGTCCGCTACGATGCCATCAAAGACATCGACGACGTCTCCGACTTCCACAAGCAGGAGATCAAGCACTTCTTCGAGCAGTACAAGGCCCTGGAGCCAGGCAAGGAGGTCATGCCCGGCGACTACTGGACCAACGCGGAGGCCGCCGAGACCCAGATCAAGGCTGCACGCCAGCGCCTGGCCGAACAGCACTGACTTCCAGGGCCGACTAGCGGTCACAACCACCCCGGCAAGGGCCCAATCGAGCGCCTGAACCGGGGTTTTGCATGCCCAAATCCTCCCAAAACACGTCTGGCCGTCTACGATTGCCAATTGCGGGTGCGCGCGCAAGGGCAGGAGCGGCTATGACTTTCTATACGTACCAATATCTCAAGGGTGGGCAGACCAACTGGACCATGATCA
The DNA here is from genome assembly GCF_020884755.1 of Bifidobacterium mizhiense. Taxonomy (GTDB): domain Bacteria; phylum Actinomycetota; class Actinomycetes; order Actinomycetales; family Bifidobacteriaceae; genus Bombiscardovia; species Bombiscardovia mizhiensis. Next base: position 682,014 of record NZ_BPWE01000001.1, read on the forward strand.
GGATCATCGTGGTCGTCGTTCTGGCCCTGGCCTTTCTCTTCTTCCTGTTCATGTACTCCCGCCACCGTTGGAACCATAAGTACAAGGATCTGTCCATCATCCTGGCCACCCTGCTTCTGCTGGCGGCGGCCATCCAGTACAGCGACTACACCAATCTGCGCACAGCCAGCCTGCAGAGCGGTCAGCTTACCACGGTCATCGACAAGTCCGCCGCCAAACTCAAGGTCAAGCCTGAGCAAATCAGTATCAACGACACCTCGCGCAACAACGACATGATCATCAAGACCCCCAAGGGCTACTACACCCTGGTATTCAACAGCTCCGGCTCCGAGTTCCTGCTGCAGCGCGCCGACCTGTACCACCCAGACATCACCGTGATCGGAGAGTGACCCATGGATATCAATTTCTACGTCAACGTGGCCCTGAAGCTGATCGTCGGACTGCTCTTCATCACCCTGCTCATCAATGTGACCGGCAAGGGAAACCTAGCGCCCACCTCGCCCATGGACCAGCTGCAGAACTACGTCCTGGGCGGTATCATCGGCGGGGTCATCTACAGCGACAGCATCTCCATGGCCCAGTACATCGTCATCCTGCTGATATGGGCGGCGCTGATCCTCATCACCCGATACGCCAAGACCCATATCCACGCAGTGGGCAAGTACATTGACGGCGAACCGGTCACCATCATCAAGAACGGCAAACTGCTGGTCCAGAACTGCCTCAAGGTCAACCTGACAGCCAAGGAGGTGGACTTCAAGCTGCGCACCAAGGGCATCAACGACATCCGCGATGTCAAACGGGGTATTGTCGAGCAGAACGGCAGCCTGACCATCATCTCCGAGGGCGACAAGGACGTGCGCTATCCGGTGGTCATGGACGGACGGGTCAATCCCGACGTGCTGGATACCATGGGACGGGACGAGGACTGGCTCAACGAGCAACTGGCCAAACAGGGCATAGACAAGGTCAGCGATGTATACATGGCCCGCTTCCAGAACGGCGAGTTCTACGCCGTCACCTACCAGGATCAGTAGCGCCGTCCATGCGGCAGGGGGCAGTCTGACTGTGACCATGGCTCATTAAACGGCCGATGCGATAGCCTGTCATGCTTGATTATCACAGCGCTGACAAGTAAAATCTATGTCCATATTGTTATGGCGTAGCATGTGAACGGCATTCAACGAATTCAAAGCCGATTCCAATCGGCAGTTCCGCGCTGGACGCTCCCGAGGCGTAGGCGGGTTTGAGGAGACCTGGTCGAGGCCCATCCCACCAGGGATGAACCCTTTCAAGGAATGCCGTGTTCTTGAGATTGTTGTTTATCGCTTTAGGTGTATCTTCTGATGCCTTCGCCGTCTCCATCAGCAAGGGGCTGTCCGTGGACCGACTGCGGGCGCGCCATCATTGGCTGGTCGGACTTTGGTTCGGCGGATTCCAAACTCTGCTGCCCCTGCTGGGTTACTTCGCCGCTTCCATGCTGCAGGGCTCCCTGGCCGCTGTGGATCACTGGATTGTCTTCGGCATCCTTTCAGCCATCGGGGTCAACATGATCCGAGAGGGCGTCTACGGCAAGGAGGAGGGAGCGGACGGCGAGGAGAATTTCTCCTGGCGGCAGATGCTTCCTGCGGCCATCGCCACCAGCATCGACTCATTCGGAGTGGGCGCGGGCCTGGCCCTGCTGGACATCAACATCTGGCTGTCCGCACTGGTCATCGGGCTGGTGACGGCCGCCGCCTCCATTCTGGGGCTGCGCATCGGATACGCGGTCGGGTCCCGCTGGCGCAAGCCTGCCAGAATCGCCGGCGGCATTATTCTGATCGTTATGGGCATCCAGATCCTTCTGGATCACCTGATGAATACCTGACTCAGAACGTCGTCTGCAAGACCATGACGGACAGGGCCACGATGGATCCGGCCAAAAGAACCGACATCAGCGCCAGCCCAACGGCCCCACGCCGATCAGCTGCCTCCTGGGCCCAGCGATAGCCCGAGGTCATGAGCCCGACCAGCAGCAGCAAGGCCACAAGCACCACCAGGATCAGCATCAGGTCAGGTCGCAGGCCTCTGATCAGCTCTGGCAGGAAGACCCACCCCGAGGCAGCGACGGCGGTCACCCCGCCCATGGCGGTTGCAGAAATGCCCCGAATGACCATCCGCCTGTCCCGACGCAGCATCTGCCGAACAAACATGAACACGGCCAGGAGGGCCAGCAGGAATGCCGCAGTCGACAGCCAGGCCCAGAGGGCACCAGGCCCCTGTACGACCAGGGCCGGCACCAGAGCAACCAAGGTCAGCAGGCCGGACATGGCTCGGTCAGGACCGGATCGGATGCCTTTACCCACCAGGGGCCAAGAGGCTAACAGGGCCGATGCCAGTACCAAAACCAGAACGGCCTGCACCCATCGAGCGACCCGAGGCTCGGCCAGCAAGCCCGTCGCCACGCCCGGCAGAATCAGGGCCGCCAGGGCCATCAGCTGCGTCAGGGCGGGCGCGCGCCCATCCCGGGTTTCTTTTACGGTCTGCGCCATGGATCCTCCTGCCTGTCCCCGTCGGGGAGCCATACGTCACATCCTAGGGCAAGGCCATCCTGTGAACTCGGAGCCCCTGTGACGGGCCGATTGTACAATGATGACGACTGTTCAACGAATCCACCGCTATGGACGAACGGACAGGGAAGAAGGTACCCCCGTGACGGATCTGACCCTGATGACCTGCGCCGAGGACCCGGCATCGGTTCTGCCCGCCTTGGCCCTGCTCTCCCATCGAGTGCGCGTCCTGCCCCTGGATGCCGCATCCCTGGTAAGAATGCCCGAGGATACCGTGCTGCTGATCGACGCCAGCGACGACCTGGCCGAGGCCAAGACCCTCTGCAACCTGACCCGAGCCTCGGGCCTGTCCACACCCATCATCCTGATTCTGAGCGAGGGTGGCTTCACCGTGGTCAATGCCAGCTGGGGTGTAGCTGATGTGATCATTCAGTCCGCATCACCCGCCGAGGTCGAGGCCCGGTTGCGCTTGGTCTGTCAGCGCGTGACACCGACACGCAAGCCGGATGCCCAGCCGGAAGAGGCGGAGGATCAGGTACCCACTGGCCAGGTCCGCTCGGGTGACCTGGTTGTGGACACCGAAAGCTACACGGCCCGAATCCACGGCCGTCCCATCAACCTGGCCTACAAGGAATTCGAGTTGCTCAAATACCTGGTTCAGCATCCAGGCAGGGTCTTCACCAGGGCACAGCTCCTCCAGGAGGTCTGGGGCTATGACTACTACGGCGGCACCAGAACGGTGGATGTACACGTGCGGCGGCTCAGGGCCAAGCTGGGCAGCGAGTACGAGCACCTGATCGGCACGGTCCGCAATGTGGGATACCGGTTCGACCCGCCCTCATCGGGAAGAACGGCCCAGGCTCCCAAGGCCACGACAGATGCAGGAAGCGAACCGGATACCGCCGAGCAAAATGACAGCCAGTCCGAACAATCCAAAAATGCCAAGAAGAAGAAAACCGATCATAGTGACTGATGCATCATCCAATCGAAAGCACCACCAAGGCAGGGAGAGCAAAGCCCAGCGCCTGACCCGCATGCACGAGGAATACCGCATCCTCTGCCAAGTCTTTCCCGAGGCGGTCTGCGCCCTGCACTTCCGCAACCCCTTCGAACTGCTGGTGGCCACGGTCCTGAGCGCCCAGACCACCGACAAGCGGGTCAATTCGGTGACCCCCGAACTCTTCGAGCGCTACCCCGACCCTGCAACCATGGCCCAGGCCCAGCCGGCCGAGCTGGAGGCCATCATCCATCCGGTAGGCTTCTACCACGCCAAGGCCCGCCACCTGCTGGGGCTCTCCCTGATGCTGACCGAGGATTACGGCGGAAAGGTCCCTGAGACCATGGAGGAGCTGACCAGCCTACCTGGCGTGGGGCGCAAGACCGCCAACGTGGTCCTAGGCAATGCCTTCAACATTCCTGGATTCCCTGTGGACACCCACGTCACCCGGGTCACCGGCCGCCTGCGTTGGCGGACCGACTGGCGCAGCACCCATCCCGATCCGGTGAAGATCGAGCATGAGATCTGCGACTGCTTCCCGCCCGAGGACTGGACCAATCTATCGCACAGGCTGATCCTCCACGGCCGGGCCACCTGCCACGCCCGCAAGCCTGACTGCCTGCACTGCCCACTGGCCGAGACATGTCCCAGCGCCGAGCTCCTGGCCGGACCGGCCTCTCGATAGAATCAAAACCATGGCAAGCGGCAGACACAGACGAATCAGCTCCGGAATCATCTTCATCCTGGTACTGGCGGTCCTGACCGCGGGCACCTACATGGCCTGGCCGTTGTTGACTGGCCGGGGAGGCTGGCGGTTGCCCTGGAACCTTGGAGGTTCGGGCCAGGTAGTGCACATCCGGGCCCGGCAGGCCCCCGTCTCCTTGGACATCCGTACCGAGCCCGGCCGGGCCACGGACCAGGCCCTGATAGGCAACGTCTACCAGACCCTGACCAGGCCCGACGCCCAAGGTCGACCGACTCCTGGACTGGCCCAGAACTGGGAGATCTCCGCCGATGGGCTGCTCTACACCTTTCATCTGCGCAATGATGCCCGCTTCGCCGACGGACGCCAGCTGACCTCAGAGGATGCCCTCTGGTCCCTGCGGCAGATCCTCGATCATCAGCATCAGGGCCATCAGGACCTGGATGACCTGGCCAGGGTCACCAACCCGGATGATGCCACCCTGGTGATCAGACTGAAGAGCCCGGATGCCCATCTGCTGACCGCTCTGAGCGGTCGGGCCGGTATTGTCTACGATCGCCAGGCCCGCGTCAACTACTCCACCCAATCGGCCGGATCAGGCCCATATCAAGTGGATGACTGGCAGCCGGGAGCCAGCCTGACCCTGACCACCAACAAGTCCTACCGGGGCCCGGACAAGGCCGCCATCCACAAGGTCATCTTCAGCTATGCCGGCAGCCCCGAGCAGACCGTCAAAGATCTGAACCAGGGACGTCTGGACGCTGTAGTGGACATGGATCCGGCTACCGCCAAGCAAGCTGGCAAGGCTCCGACAGCAACACCCAGCACAAACAATGTGGTCCTGGCTTTCAACAACGAGGCATCCAGCCTGCTGTCCGACCAACATGTGCGCGAAGCCGTTCGCTACGCCCTGGACCGCCAGGCGCTGGCCGATCTGGAAGGCGGCGCAGCCAAGGCGCTGGGTGGACCACTCAACCCGCTCAGCCCAGGCTATGATCCCGGTCTGCAGGCCTTCCCATTCGACCGTGTCCAAGCGGCTCGTCGAGCCTCCTACTATGCCCAGTCCTACTATCACGGCGGCCTGCGCCTGGTCTATCCCCAGGAATTCGGCAGCCAGGTGGGCGATCTGATCAGCACGCAGCTGAAGGCGGTGGGCATCCCCACCCAGGTCTCCATGGTGGATCAGGCTGTATTCCGCGACCAGGTGCTCACCCGTCACGACTACGACATGGCCCTGCTGATCATGGACAATGACGAGATCGGCCGTTTCGCCGACCCCAACGCCACCATGCTCTTCGACAACACCGAGGTCCAGGAATCCTGGAAGCAGGTCAAGGCCAGCACCGACCAGAACACCTATGCCGAGCGGCTGCGGGCTTTCGCCCGACAGGTCAGCGACCTCTCCCCCAGCGACTGGCTTTATGAGCGCACACCCTTGGTCCTGAGCGCTCCCCGACTCCAGGGTATGCCCAGCTCGCTGTTGGACCGCTACCTGCCCCTGTGGAACCTGCATATCAAGGGTTGAGGAGACCGGGACCCCTTGTCACCATTCGTCCATAAAATGCTGGTATGTCTGCTGAACACCAAGGAATCGTCAATGCCCATCTGACCCCCCTGCCTGACAGGGTGGGCGTGGATGGCCTGGAGGAAAAGTGGTGCCGCGACTGGGATGAGTCCGGCGTCTACCGCTTCCGCAACACCCGCGAGCGCTCCGGCGTCTACTCCATCGATACCCCGCCGCCCACGGTTTCGGGGCATTTGCATGTGGGACACGTCTTCTCATACACCCATACCGACGTGATCGCCCGGTTCAAGCGGATGCAGGGCTACGATGTCTTTTACCCCATGGGCTGGGACGACAACGGCCTGCCCACCGAGCGGCGGGTCCAGAACTATTACGGGGTTCGCGTGGACACCTCGCTCAAGTACGATCCGGACTTCAAGCCCCCCTTCCACGGAACCAAGGGCAAGAAAATCAGCGCCAAGGATCAGGTGCCCGTCTCCCGTCAGAACTTCATCGAACTGTGCGAGGAACTGACCGCCGAGGACGAGAAGCTCTTCGAGCAGCTCTGGCGGTCGCTGGGCCTGTCGGTGGACTGGTCGCAGACCTACCACACCATCGGCGAACATCCCCGCCGGGTGGCGCAGAAGGCCTTCCTTCGGAATCTGGCCCGGGGCGAGGCCTACCAGAAGGAGGCCCCCGGACTCTGGGACGTGACCTTCCAGACCGCCGTGGCCCAGGCCGAGCTGGAGTCGCGCGAGTATGACGGCTTCTATCACCGCGTGGCCTTCCGGTTCGCGGACGGCACGCCGATATACATCGAGACCACCAGGCCTGAGCTGTTGGCAGCCTGCGGTGCCCTGATCGCCCACCCGGACGACAAGCGCTACCAGAAGTACTTCGGGCAGAAGGTCTACTCCCCCCTGTTCAAGGTGGAGGTGCCCATCCTGGCCCATCCCGCCGCCGAGATGGACAAGGGCGCCGGCATCGCCATGTGCTGCACTTTCGGCGACGTGACCGACGTGCAGTGGTGGCGGGATCTGAACCTGCCCACCAGGTCCATCATTCAGCGCAACGGACGAATCGTCATGGACGTGCCAGATTGGATCACTGATGAAGGCGGACGGCGCATCTTCGAACAGACCGAAGGCAAGACCACCTTCTCAGCCCGCAAGATCATCGTCGACGCTCTGCGCGAGTCCGGCGACCTGGACGGCGAGCCCAAGCCCACCAAGCGCATGACCAACTTCTACGAGAAGGGCGACAAGCCCCTGGAGATCGTCACCTCCCGCCAATGGTACCTGCGCAACGGCGGCACCGATCAGAAACTGAACCAGGAGCTGCTGGAGCGAGGCAAGGAACTCAACTTCCACCCGGACTTCATGCGGGTGCGCTACAACAACTGGGTCGAAGGACTGAACGGCGACTGGCTGATCTCCCGCCAGCGCTTCTTCGGCGTTCCCTTCCCCCTCTGGTACCCGGTCAAGGAGAACGGCGAGACCGACTACGCCCATCCCATCACCCCGGCCGAGGACAGGCTCCCCATCGATCCCAGCAGCGATGTGCCCGAGGGCTTCGAGGAATCCCAGCGCGACCAGCCCGGCGGCTTCACGGCCGAGAAGGACATCATGGACACCTGGGCCACCAGCTCCCTGACACCCCAGATCGTGACCCACTGGGCCGAGCCGGGCGAGCAGGACCAGGCCCTCTTCAAGGCCACCTTCCCCATGGATCTGCGCCCCCAGGGCCAGGACATCATCCGCACCTGGCTCTTCAGCTCAATGGACCGTGCCCATTTGGAAAACGGCTGCCTGCCCTGGAGTGACACCACCCTGTCGGGGTGGATCCTGGATCCGGACCACAAAAAGATGAGCAAGTCCAAGGGCAATGTGGTGGTGCCGGACGAGCCAATCAAAAAGTATGGCGCCGACGCTGTGCGCTATTGGGCATCCTGCGCCCGGCTGGGCCTGGACGCCACCTACGATGAGGGGCAGATGAAGATTGGCCGCCGCCTGGCTGTCAAGCTCCTTAACGCTGTCAAGTTCGCCCTGGCCATCGGGCGGGAGGATGAGAATCATAAGGTCACCCAGGCAGCGGAGGCCACCTGGAACCCTGCTGATGTCACGGTTCCGCTGGACCGGGCGGTCCTGGCCGGCCTTGCTCAGGTGATCGACCAGGCCACCAAGGCTCTGGAATCCTACGAGCACTCCAAGGCCCTGGAGGTCACTGAGTCCTTCTTCTGGGACTTCTGCGACAACTACATCGAGCTGGCCAAGAACCGGGCCTACGGAACTGCTGATGCCACTGGCAGGACCCCTGATGAGGCCCAGGTGCTCAGTGCCCGCACGACCCTGGGACTGGTCCTGGACGCTCTCGACCGTCTCCTGGCCCCCTTCCTGCCCTTCGCCACCGAGGAAGCCTGGCAGTGGATGCACCAGGGAGACGGATCGGTGCACCGGGCCTCCTGGCCACGCCCAGAATCCTACCGGGCAGCTGCCCAGGGCCAGGATCCGGCTCTATTGGCCTGGGCAGGCACGGCCTTGGCCTCACTGCGACGGATCAAGTCCGAGGCCAAGGTCTCCATGAAGACCCCCATCCTCTCTGCCTCCTTGAGTGTGGCACCGGAGGGTCTGGAAGCCGTCAAGGCCGCCCTGGACGACATAGCCGAAGCGGGCAGGGTCACCGGAGATCTAAATCTGGTCGAGGAGACCACGCAGCCCGAGACCAAGGGAGCCGGCGAGGATGAAGCGGGCATCCGAGTAACAGCCAGCCAGCTGGGCGAGCCCCCGGCCAAGAAGCCTCGCAAGTAGGCTCCACACAATTCCCCAATACAACCGAGGCGGTTCAGCCATAAGCACCGCCTCGGTTTTCTTATCCGTGTCACTGGTGACAACGACAATCTGCAATGCCAGTCAAGCCATCGTCGTTCATGCAAAAAGTACAGCTTCCATAATCAACAGCATGCCTCTTGCAGTGAATTTGCCCTGCAACACCCTGACCACAACACTCTAAACCACCCGAAGATTGTAATGCTACAGTAAAAGTTATAGAGGGACTTTATTTTAGTGTGCATGGACGCAGATTTTGGGGCCACAACCTGGGGAATCGGCACGCTTGGGGAGGAAGAGTCGAATGGGGAATGCTCATGGCATCCGCAGACTGGTGACGTTGACAGCCATGATTGGGCTGGCGCTGATCGGAGCATCAACAGGCGCATACGCAACCACCGGCGATATGACACCTGCATCTGCCACAGAATCGCCCTCGCCCAATCCTGACAGCAGCGCAAGTCCATTGCTCCGGGCAGGCAGTGAGGCACAGGCTGGAGCCGCTGCCCCGACCGCCTCACCGTCACCGTTGGCCAGTAACAATCCTTCACCATTCAAGGCCGTCCAACCATTCAACAGCAAAAAGGCAGACAGACCGTTCAGGGACAGCTCACCGAGAGACAAGTCACCCCAGACCAGGGATTCATCCTCATATACCCTCACTTTCGAGCCTGACGGGGGCTCGCTGGTATCCGGCTCGCCAGCCCTGAGCCAAACAGTAACCTCAGGTCATCTGGCATCCCCTCCTACCGTCACCAAATCAGGCTACCTGTTTGACGGATGGTTCCTCAAAGGCTCCGATGTGGCCTATGACTTCGGCAAGCCGGTCACCAGCACGCAGTCGCTGACGGCCCATTGGTCGTCGGTCAACGACGCCCAGTGGACGACATCCGACGTCAGCGGTGGCGACACCGGGGGCTCTGCAATCACCCTGACTCCCCCCAAGCCCAGAGGAGTGAGATTTGCACAGGTCAGCGCCGGCCACGACCACACCCTGGCCGTAGGTTCGGACGGCCACGTCTACGCCTGGGGCGACAACAGCAAGGGCGAGCTTGGCGACAGCACCACAATCAACAAAAACACGCCGGTGCGGATCACTGAAAACGAGGCCATCAAGGGAAAGACCTTCATATCCGTCAGCGCGGGAACCACATTCTCCATGGCCCTAGCCTCGGACGGCACCGTCTACACCTGGGGCGACAACAGTCGCGGCGAACTCGGCAACGGGTCCACCACGAATTCTTCAGTACCGGTAAAGGCGAATCTTAATGCCACCATCACCGCCATCAGCGCCGGATACTGGCATGCCATGGCCCTGTCCTCAAGCGGGACGATCTACACATGGGGAGACAATCAATACGGCCAGCTCGGCAACGGGCGCACGGGCGTCAACGTCAACTCTTCACCAGCAGCGGTCTCTTCATCCGGCGTCACCTTCACCACCATCAGTGCCGGATACGATTTTCAAACGGCGCTGGACAGCCAAGGACATGCCTACGCCTGGGGACGCAACCAGGGCGGCCAGCTCAGCATCGGCACCATGGACGGCACCAGCAGTGGTTCCAATGTCTACACTCCATCGCGCATTTACGGCGACTCGACCGGCAACCCAGACAGCACTGTCTACACCGACATCGATGCAGGGTACCTGCACGTCCTGGCACTGAGCAATACAGGCAAGGTGTACTACTGGGGTTATCCCCTGACCAAGAGCGACAAAGCCGACAGCGTCCACTCCTTCTATCCCAGCCAGGTAAGTCTGCCCCCGGAAGCGGCGACGCCTGTTTCAGTCAGCGCCGGGGACTACTCCTCTGCGATGGTCGACTCTGCAGGCAGCCTGTACATGTTCGGCAGCAATTCCAGCGGCCAGCTGGGCGACGGAACCACAGACCCCAGATCAGATTCAGATATGACCAAGGTGAGCCTGACAGGCGTCACGGTCACTGCATTCGATGTCTGCCGGCACAGTCTGGCCATCGGCTCGGACGGGCTCCCCTACAGCTGGGGCGAAGCGAAAAACGGCAAGCTGGGACAGGGTAGCAAGGGACTTCAAAGCGGTTCGCAGACCACGCCTGCAGCGGTCGGCCCGCCCCAGATAGATCTGACCAAGGTGACCTTCGGCAGGACGGATGTAGCCAAGACCGACACCAACAGCCCGATTAACCGAACCTCAGCAGGCGACGACACCTGGAGTTCAAATACCCCATGGACGGTCACTACCCCGCACCACACTTACGGAACCACCAAGATCAGGATCAATGATGGTCAATGGTCCATTGGCGGTGCTGCACAGCAGGGGCAAAGCATCGGCAACTATACATTCACACCCACTGCCCAGAAGGTCACTTTTGATTCGGACGGAGGCTCATCAGCCTCGGACCAGTTCGTCACCGCAGGCAAGCAGGCTTCGCGTCCCACCGTCACCAAGGCAGGTTTCCTCTTCGACGGCTGGTTCATCAAGGAGGCAGACGGCAGCTCCAATGTGGCCTACGACTTTAGCAGTCCTGTCACCGAGCCGGTGAATCTGAAAGCGCATTGGTCTTCGTCAGACATGAAATGGAAAACCTCGGATACCCTCCATGGCGACGACACCGGGGGCTCCAAAATCACCCTGACTCCCCCCAAGCCCAGAGCAGTGAGGTTTACCCAGGCCAGTGCCGGGCGCTACCACACCCTGGCTGTGGGTTCTGACGGACACGTCTACGCCTGGGGAAATCAGGCCAGCGGCGGACTGGGGAACAGCAAAAACTCAGGCACGGCGGCGACACCTGTACGGATTACCGAAAATGATGCCATAAAAGGAAAAATCTTCATAGCCGTCAGCGCCGGCGACGCTTATTCCATGGCCCTGGCCTCAGACGGCACGGTCTACACCTGGGGTAGCAACGGTAAGGGGCAGCTCGGCAACGGCACTACCGATAATTCCAACGAACCAGTAAAGGCACAGACAGGCGATGCCAAAATCACCGCAATCAGCGCGGGACGGGCATACGCCATGGCCCTGGCCTCGGACGGTACAGTCTACACCTGGGGCAACAACGTTCAAGGCCAGCTCGGCATCGGCAGCTCAGACAAGAACAGCCATTCCACCCCTACCAAGGTCACGGCTCTGTCCAACATAATCGCCATCAGCGCAGGGTTCACCACAGGCACGGCCTTGGACAGTCAAGGCCATGCTTGGACTTGGGGCGAAAATACCAAGGGACAGCTCGGCAACGGCGCCCTTGCTGGCAATCCGACTCCGACACGTGTCCAAGACCTGAACACCGGACAGCCTGATACCCGGTTCTACATCGCCATCAGCGCGGGATACCAACACGTGTTGGCACTGGATACGGATCATAACCTCTATGGGTGGGGTTCCGGCACCGCCATCGGCTCCACTACAGATACCAACGTCAGCACGAGAGGATCCACCGCGATCAGTTTCGGAGACAACGCTGTCAGCATCACCGCCATCAGCGCAGGCGACGATGGATCCGAAGCCATAGACGACAGCGGAAGCATCTACACCTGGGGCAAGGAGGGCTACGGCCAACTGGGCAACGGCGTGAACGATAATACGGCATGGCAGACCAATCCGAAAGCCATCACCCTGGCTCAGTCAATAAAGGCTCGCGCAGTGTCCACCTCCAGCCATCACCAGACAGCCATCGGGTCTGACGGATTGCTCTACACCTGGGGATACAGCTACTACAACCAGCTCGGACGAACCGGGGCAACCTCAGTGCCTGGCACCACACAGTCGCCGCAGATCACCCTGATTAAGGTCATCTTCGGCACCATGGCCAGCAGCACCAAGCCAGCCACGAACCTGACCCAGACAGGCAAAGACACCTGGGATGCAAACCAGGATTGGACCTTCGTCACGCCCGCGTACCCGTACGGCCCCTCCAGTTTCACCATCACATGGACTATTGCCGACGATACCGGAGACTCAAGGCAGACACAGCAATTCGACTACACCTTCGATCGGACCAAGAAGCGCATAACGCTTGACCCTGAGGGAGGTACTGGAGCTGCATGGACAAGCAAGGACATCGAGGAAGGCGAATTGATACCCCGACAGACCGTGGCCAAGACGGGCTTCCTCTTTGACGGGTGGTTCGTCAAAGCGGATGACGGCAGTTCCAATGTGGCCTACGATTTCGGTAAGCCAGTCACGGACCCGTTGACCCTGGTCGCGCACTGGACGCCTTCGGCTCCAACTACTGTCGACCCAACTGTCAGCCCATCCACTGGCGGATACCAGGTCACCATCACTCCGCCCTCGCAGCGCGGCATCCGCTTCGCCCAGGTCAGCACAGGCAAAAACCATACCCTGGCTGTCGGCAGTGACGGCAACGCCTACGCCTGGGGAAACAACAGCACGGGACAGCTCGGCAACGGTAGCAAGGACAGCAGCAAGACGCCCGTCCAAGTGAAGAAGCCATCCGGTGCAGGTACCGACTTCGCCTACACCCAGGTAAGCGCAGGATATGGATTCTCGTTGGCCCTCGGCAGTGACGGCAATGCATACGCCTGGGGAGACAACAGCAGGGGGCAGCTTGGCAAGGGCGCTGCCGACGGCACCAATACGACGCCCGTCCAAGTGAAGAAGCCTTCCGGAGCAGGTACTGACTTCGCCTACACCCAGGTAAGCGCAGGCGGCTATCATTCCCTGGCCATCGGCAAGGATCATCAGGTCTATGCCTGGGGGGACAGGAGCAACGGCGGGCAGGTGGGCGACGGCAACACGACCGGGAACGCCCCTGCTCCTGTAGCCGTCAACGCAAGTGCCACCAGTCCTGGATTCCAGGCCAGACAGGTCAGTGCGGGATATCAGCACTCTCTGATCATCGGCATAAGCGGGCAAACCTACGCATGGGGATACGGCGACAGCGGCAGACTGGGCAACAATGCCAAAGCCTCACAGGCCACTCCTGTGTCGGTGTCCTCACCCATGCAATACGAGGACGGATCGACAGGATTCTTCGCCACCCAGGTCAGCGCGGGAGGCTCGCACTCCCTGGCCATTGGCAGAGACGGCAAAGCCTACGCCTGGGGTGCGAATACCGACGGGCGACTGGGCACCGGAGACACCAATGATGCCGCAATACCAACCCTGGTGGCCGATCCCGACGGAGGTAGCGATGGATTCAAACCCACCGAGATCAGCGCCGGAGGATGGTTCTGCGCAGGAATCAACGACAAAGGGAAGATATACACCTGGGGAAACAACGGTCAAAACGCCCTGGGCAATGTCTCCATCACGGGATCCATCAGCGCATCCCCCGTTCTGGTGAGCAAGGACGGCAGCACCACACAGATCAGTGCAGGCGAGCGCCAAGTCCTGGCCATCGACTCCAACGACATGGCCTATGGCTGGGGCGACAACAGCAGCAGACAGCTAGGGACCAATTTGGACAGCACTTCCGTCAAGGCAGCCACCTTGGTCTGCCCGCCGCAATTGACCATCAGCTCGGTCACAATCGGCACGGATCCGGATACTGCCGCAGTTCTTGAACTGACCCGGAGCGGTACAGCCGACGCATGGGGATCGTGGAATACCTGGACCTTCTATACCCCAGCCTTCAAGGCAGGCCGGACAACAGTCAACATCACCTGGAATGTGGGCCAAGGCAACCCTCAAACCGAGAATCTGCCCTTTACCTACAAGGATATTCTGCCTCTGACCGGTAGCCAGGGTCTGCTCATCGTGCTGCTTGTCGGACTTTTCATAACGGTGACTGTCCTGGCAGCAAGACAGCATTACTTGGAAATGGCTCGTCAGACTCTAACCAGCACTCGCTGATACCTTGTGGCCGACGGCATAGGAATTGATCCGAGCCGTCGGCCATGACCATACGATGAATTTCCTCAGTGTGAGTTGGCCTGGTCGGCCAGCCGTTCGTGGTCGCGCTTGGCAGCATCGGCCACCAGATGCAGATAGGCCTCAGCCAGATCCGGGTCCAGCCCGTAATCATCAGCCTTGTCTCGCAAGGTAGCTATTTGTGTGCTCTCCCGGCGCATATCCGCCGAGGCGAATCCTGCCTGCGCCTTAAGCAACCCGACGCGGTGGGTCACCCTGAACCGTTCGGCCAGCATGGCGACAATGGCGGCATCGATGGTGTCCACATCGGCACGCAGTTCCTCCACCTGGCGGGCAGCCTGGGCCTGTGGACCCCCGCTCTGCACCTGGTCATCGATCACTGTTTCCATCTTCGCATCGCTCATAAAAGACCAGTCTAATCAAGCTCCCTAGGCGACTACGACAAGCCCTGCCACCACTGTGACACTGGTGTTATTGTAGTGGATGGGATTATTGACTCTTGGGGAGAGAGTCTCGTTCGTCTACACCTGCCTATACAAGTGCCGGACGCATGGGGGAGGATGCCTTCACATGAAGATGGTACGTAGTCGTCGCGTCACACTGCTCGTCAGCCTATGCTGCGTCTTGGTTGTCTGCAGCATGCTTGGTCTGCAATTCGGTCAAGCAGCGCCGGAATCCAATGAGACCGCAGTCGAAACTCAGGGAACTGGAGCAATTGGCACTGGAACCAACACTCCCGGACAGATTCCTTCGGTTTCCCCCGGTCCCTCATCGTCGCCGTCGGGCATGCCCACCCTGTCCAATGGCTCTGGTGCGGCGGCAACAGGACAATCAGCGCCTGCCGCCAGCACATCGCCCACCTCGCCGTCCTCGCCTTCGCCCGGCACAGCAGGTTCCTCGGAGCCAACATCAACCGCCTCTTCCCCATCGAATACCACCAGCCACACAGTCACTTTCGACTACAACATGCAGTCTGCAACTCCGACAACTTCGACTGTGGCTGATGGCGCCCAGGTTGCGCGCCCCAGTCCTGAACCCACCCGCCGAGGATTCGTTCTCGAAGGATGGTTCGCAGGCAAGGTAGCCTATGACTTCTCCGCTCCTGTGCATGCGAACCTGACCCTGAAAGCCAAGTGGGCCCGCGCCGACCAGACCTGGACCATGCAACCGCAAGAGGGACCCGAATCAGGAGGCACCGGAGTGACCCTTACCCCGCCCCCGCCCTCCGGTGTCCGTTTCAGCCAGGTCAGTGCAGGCATCCGGTTCTCACTGGCTTTGGGATCGGATGGCAACGTCTACGCCTGGGGCTATAATGGTGGTGCTCAGCTGGGCGATGGCACTGTTGTCAACAAGTCAACGCCCATAAGGGTGCCCCGGCCCGAAGAAGTCCGCAATGACAAGGATTTTCGGTTCGTCAGCGTCAACGCTGGTCGGTTCTTCAGCATGGCCCTGGACAACCATGGCACCCTCTGGTCCTGGGGATACAACTATCTGAAGACCTTGGGCAACCCTAATGTGGCTGACAGCGGCATGCATAACTATTCGGAATACCCGGTCAAGGTAATGCTGCCTGAAGGAGCGCCGGCCGGATTCACCTACAAGGCCGTCACCGGCAGTCACAATCACACCCTGGCCATAGGATCGGATGGCAACGTCTATGGCTGGGGAACCTGCAGTGAAGGAGAAACCGGCCGCCATAAGTGCGACGGCATATGCGACTCCACGCCCAGCCTCATCCAGGGATTCGATAAGAACCACAAAATCATAGCTGTGCAGGCAGGAATGAACTACTCAACAGCTCTGGACGACGCTGGCACGGTATGGTCATGGGGAAGCAACCTTTACCACCAGTTGGATCCATCCGCCGGCGCGGTCGTAGGCAACTATACGCCGATCAAGATCAACGGCCTTGATAAGGTCCATGTGGTGGCCATCGCAGACGGCTCCGAAAACACTCTGGCCCTGGATGACCAGGGAAGGGTCTGGACCTGGGGAATGAACGAAAACGGCCAGATCGGCAACGGGTCAAGCGCCAGCAAGACCGAGGTGTTCAAAGACCCCGTCCAGGTCAGCTTCCCCCAGGGGACCAGAATTACCGCCATCGCTAGTGGCCACCATTACGGTTCCAATCACGCCATAGCTCTGGATTCAGATGGCAATATCTGGACCTGGGGCGACAACACCTACGGACAAATGGGCGACGGCAAGACCTCTGCAGCAGACAGCCCCCAGACCACTCCGGAACGCTTGGAAGATCCAAAGCTTGCCGGTCGGCACTGGATCAGCATCAGCGCTGGCGAGGATTTTAATCTGGCTATCGGCGACGACGGCCAGACCTACAGCTGGGGACGTGACGACGAGGGCCAGCTGGGTCAAGGCACCAGCGGCGATAACTTTCATAACCGGCCCTCCGCGGTCGCCTTCCCCTGGCCGGCAAAACTGACCGGACTCCAATTCGACACAACGGATATCACCACCGGAATGAAGGCACAAAAGAACGGGACCTGGACGGCTACCACCCCGCCGCACGCCCCAGGGCTGGTGGATGTGACCCTGACCTGGACCTTGAACGACCAAGAACAGACCCAGGTCCACCTGCCCTTCCGTTACCTGTCGGGCGGGGTGAGTGTAACCTTCCAGTCGGAGAGCGATTCACCAGCGCCGCCCAGCCAGAGTCTGGAAGCGGGAGAGCGAGCAGTCCGTCCCGGCACTGATCCGACCAAGGCCGGCTATCGCTTCGATGGCTGGTTCCTAGGCAAGACCGCTTACGACTTTTCCAAGCCAGTCACCAGCTCCATGACGCTCAAGGCCCACTGGAGCCCTGAGAGTCAGAACTGGACCATGACACCAGACCATGGAACCGAGATGGGCGGAACGAAGGTCACCCTGACACCGCCAGCCCTGCGAGGCATTCGCTTCAGCCAGGTCAGTGCCGGTTCCCACTGGTCCCTGGCCCTGGGATCTGACGGGAAGGCCTACGCCTGGGGCAACAACGACAGCGGCCAGCTGGGCAACGCAAACATCTCCAAGGGCAGCACCAGCACCATACCGGTCCGAGTGGATATGCCCGAGAAGGCGGAGGCCGACTTCGTCTTCACCCAGGTCAGCGCAGGCCGGGATTATGGCCTTGCTCTAGGTTCCGATGGGAAAGTCTACGCCTGGGGCAACAACGACATTGGCCAGCTGGGCGACTCCACCCTGAATGCACAAGGCCGGCCCCATCTGGTACCTGGTCTGCCGGACAAGATCCGGTCCATCAGCGCCGGCAGCGGACATGCCTTGGCTCTGGATTCCCAGGGACGAGTCTGGTCCTGGGGCGCCAACCAATACGGCCAGCTAGGCCTGGATAATGCCGGCGGCGATACCGTCTCGCCAGACGGGCGAACCAGCCCTGCCATGGTGACCGGAATCCCGGCTGCCACAACGGCAATAAGTGCCGGAAGCCGGTATTCGCTAGCCATGACCGTGGATGGACAAGTCTACGCCTGGGGCACCAATGATTCCGGCCAGCTGGGCGATCCCTCCCTGCCAGTGATCGCTGACGGCGCCAACCCCACGCCGTCTGTCGTTCAAGGATTGACGGGCGAGATGAGCGCCATCAGCGCCGGAGACCACCAAGCGCTGGCCCTGGACTCCCAAGGACGCATCTGGACCTGGGGACAGGTCAAGGGCGAGAACAAGAAAACCCCTGCCCTATTGACCCTTCCCGACGGACTGCCGACGGGGTTTGCCATCACGCAGATCAGCGCCGGCACCGGAGCATCCTCCGCCCTGGGCTCCGATGGACAGATCCTGACCTGGAGCAATGCCACAGAAGGCTCAGACCCAACATCCTTGGCCAAACCCAAAGATGCGCCTACAGATTTCAGCTTCACTGCCGTCAGCACGGGCGACCCGAGCTCACTAGCCCTAGGCTCCGACGGCCTGGCCTACGGATGGGGTGCCGACGATGCCGGCCAGCTGGGCGACGACCAATCCGGACCGGACCTGAACAGCAAGACTCCACAGGCTGTTGTGATTAGAAGCCAGGTTAAGACGGTCACCTTCGCCGGACTGTCCGCAGAGGGAACCCCGCAGTATCAGAACGGCACCTGGTCGGCAGTCACACCGCGTTACAGGCCCGGGCAGGTGGATACCGTCATTCAATGGAGCCTGGTAGGCGTGGATCAAAAGGATCAGACCCTGCCCTACACCTACGACCAGCTGGCCATCCTGCCCCTGACCGGCAGCACGGGCGTGATCCTGCTGATCATAGCTGGCCTGTTGGGCATGGGAGCCGCCATGGCTGCCAGATTCCATCGGCAGGAGAACAAAATGGCAGCATGACAGGGGCAGGGACGACACTATGAAAAACCTTGGCTGACAGGCTTCGAATAGATCATCGCCCTAAACAGGTGTCTTGTTTCGCCACTGCTTATGCATTGGGCCCTATCCACGAACTGAATCGCGGATAGGGCCCAATAAACATGTCAGGCGTCAGGCCCGAGTCACTTCTGAGCCAGCATGGACTGGTTGATAGCCGACAGAAAGTCCCGGTTGGTGGCCGTCTTCTTCAGCCTGGGTACCAGAGTCTGGTAGGCCTGCTCGGTCTCCATGCCGCCCAGGAGGCGACGCAGCCGGTAGACCACAGCCAACTCTTCGGGCGCGGTGATCAGCTCCTCGCGCCGGGTACCGGATGCGTTGATGTCGATGGCGGGGAACATGCGCTTATCGGCCAGGTCCCTGGTCAGCCTCAGCTCCATGTTGCCGGTGCCCTTGAACTCCTCGAAGATGACCTCATCCATCTTGGACCCGGTCTCCACCAGGGCCGAGGAAATGATGGTCAGGGAGCCGCCGTTCTCGATGTTACGGGCGGCGCCGAAGAAGCGCTTAGGCGGGTAGAGGGCCTGAGCGTCCACGCCGCCGGAGAGGATGCGGCCGGAGGCGGGAGCCGAGATGTTGTAGGCGCGGGCAAGACGGGTCATGGAGTCCAGCAGGACCACCACATCCTGTCCCAGCTCCACCAGGCGCTTGGCCCGTTCGATGGCCAGCTCGGCCACGGTGGTGTGATCGCTGGCTGGACGGTCGAAGGTGGAGGAGATGACCTCGCCCTGGACCGTGCGCTCCATGTCAGTGACCTCCTCGGGCCGCTCGTCCACCAGGACCACCATCAGATGGACCTCGGGGTTGTTGGCGGTGATGGAGTTGGCGATGGACTGCAGGGTCAGGGTCTTGCCGGCCTTGGGCGGCGAAACGATCAGACCGCGCTGACCCTTGCCAATGGGGGCGACGATGTCGATCAGGCGACCGGTGATGTTCTTGGGCTGGGTCTCCATCCGCATACGCTCCTGCGGGTAGAGGGGGGTCAGCTTGTTGAAGTGGGGGCGCCCTGCTGCATCCTCCACGCTCATACCGTTGATGGTGTCGATGGCCTGCAGGGGAACGAACTTCTGCCGCTGATTGCGATGCTCGCCCTCGCGGGGGGGACGGATGGATCCATGCACGGCATCGCCTTTGCGCAGGCCGTACTTCTTGACCTGACCCATGGAGATGTAAACGTCGTTGGGACCAGGCAGGTAGCCGGAGGTGCGCACGAAGGCGTAGGAGTCCAGCACATCCACAATGCCGGCCACGGGAACCAGGTCCTCGGGCTTGAAGTTCTCCCTGGGCTCATAGTCACGATCCCGGCCGCTGCTCCGATGGTTGTTGCGGTTGCGTCGGTCGTTGCGATCATTGCGGTCGTTCCGATCGCCCCGGTTTCGGCGATCATAGCCGTTGTGCCGGTAGTCGCGCCCTTCATCGCCGCGATCCTCGTAGCTGCGCCGACGAGGACGGTCATTCCGTGAGGGCAGTGCTGCCAGGATGTCGTCCAAATTGCGCACTGAACCGGAGCCTGAGCCTTCGCGCTCCTCACCATGTTCACGCTCGCCCCGGCCACGGTTGGTGTGGGAACCTCGGGATGAATCCGTGCTGCGATGACGGCGACGGGATATGACCACGTTTTCCTCGTCGGCCACAGTATGGGGGAAGCGGTTCCGGTGCTCGGTATGACCGCTCTTATGATCGTCAATGCCCAAAACATCGAAGAGGTCTCCGACAGGACGATCATCCTTGGATTCCTTGGTCTCCGTAGACTCCTGTCCGCCCTCCGCTGAGGACTTCGCCTCCTGCTTTGTCGGTTGCTGCTGTTCGGCGGCCTGGCCCCCCTTGGCCACGGCGGCCGCAGCCTTGGGCTTGCCCACGGTTACTCCCTCAGGGGCCTTGCCGCCCGAGCGTGCCGCCTCGATCGTCTCGATCAGGACAGGCTTGCGCATGCCGGAAATACCGCGCAACCCCAGCTGCCTGGCCAATTCCTTGAGTTCGGGCAGCTTCATGGAATGAATATCTTGGCTTGTTGCCACTGTTGTAATGCCTTTCCTTCGCTATGCCTAATTAGGCTAGGCAAATAGCTTGAGAATAGTGCGGGGGTACCGCTCATGAAAATTCGATGCCGACTCGGCTTATCGAACTTACATAAGCCTACAACGAGTGCCCGACCGGTGCAAGGAACAGCCTGCGTGTCCAAAAATTCATGGATAAGCCTCTAGACTGGGCATATGAATGACCGATCATCTCTGCGTGAGCAACGGCGGAGCGAATTCGTAACCACGGCCATGCGGGTCTTCGACCGGAAAGGCGCCGCAAACACCTCCCTGCGCGACGTAATCCACGCCATGAACCACGGCAAGGGCGTGGGCATGAGCGTTTTCTATTACTACTTCAAATCCAAGGACGACCTGGTAGATGCCTGCGTGCGCACCTACCTGGCCTCCTACGTGGATCATGTAGTCGACATTCTGCAGGATCCTGACCTGAGCGTTCAAGAGGCATTGGACGACATCTGCCCGCATCTGATAAGGGCCATCTGGAAAATGGACGTTATTTTCGCAGACAAGGCCAACTGGTACAGCTATTTGAGCACCAACAGCGCTGTACTGGAAGGCTTCGTCAAGCAGATCATCGACCCTTTGACCAAGGCTCTGGACCGCTGGCTGGATCGGGGAGACCTGCCGCAGACCCAGCTGATCCAAACAGCCAGCACCCGCACTGTAGCCTGGCTGATGGCCGACGGGCTCTCGTCCATCGTCAGCAATGGCAGAGGAGCCGCCGGCCACCCGCAGATCAGAGAGGTGGTCCGTCAACGTGTCCGCGAGAGCGTGGCCTTCTTCTCGCAGCTGCTGGGCCTGCCACTGAAGCCCCCAGCCATCGCCCTGTCATAAAATGACCAAGCCCCCGACTCTGCAGTCGGAGGCTTGGAAGAAAACGAAGGCTGAGGTTTGCCTACTTCTCCTCGTGGTAGGACTTCTCGGTGTTGACATTCCAGACGTTGGTCTTGTCAGTACGCCCCGATTTGATGTTGGCCACAGCTTCCATGGATGTGGCCATGGAGTGGTCCTGGTTGTTGTAGTGATGCTGCCCGTTGCGGCCCACACAGTAGAGGTTGCCGAAGGAATCCAGCCATTTGACCAGCTCCGGCATCTGAGCGTAGGTATCGAAGTAGGCCGGGTAGGCCTTGACCACCCGCTCCCGGTGCGAGTCCAGCACGTCGGTAGGGCCGTTGATGATACCCATCCGGGTCAGCTCCTTGATGGCGAAATCAGTGGTCTCCTGATCGCTCATGCTCCAGAAGTCGTCGCCCTCCTTGCAGAAGTACTCCAGACCGATCCAGACAGTGCCGTCCACATTCTTGACCATGTAGGGACTCCAGTTGTTGAAGATCTGGATGCGGCCCATCTTGTAGCCAGGATCCTGCACATAGATCCAGCAGTCGGGAACGATGGGCGGATCGCCCAGGGTCTTGATGGAGGTGGTGTTGCGGATGCGCAGGTGGCGGACCAGAAGGCCAACGGTTACGAAGTCACGGTAGGGCAGGCCCTGAGCCACCCTGATCATTTCCTTGTCGGTGGAGGGCTCCTCGTGGGCGATGGCCTCCACCAGGTCCTTGATGGGCATGGAGGAGATGATCTGATCAGCCTGCAGGGTCACTTCCTTGCCATCAGCGTTGCGATAGATCACACCGGTCATGCGGCCTTCGCTCTGGGTCAGTCCGATCACACGGGCATCGGTGATCACGTGAACCCCGTGCTCCACGTTGCGACGCTCCACGGTCTCCCAGAGCTGGCCTGGACCCAGCTTGGGGTACCAGAACTCCTCGATCAGGCTGGTCTCGACCTGATGGGCGTCGCGCTTCTTGGGCAGCAGCTTTTGGACAGCATTCTTGAGCACACCCATGATGCTGAGCCCCTTGACCCGCTGGGCACCCCAGTCAGCGCTAATCTCGCGAGGATGGCGGCCCCAGAGCTTTTCGGTGTAGCCTTCGAAGAACATGGAGTAGAGCTTGCGACCGAAGCGGTTGATGTAGAAGTTCTCCAGGTTGTCTTCTGGCAGCTTGTGGACGACGGACTTCAGATAGCTGAACCCGGCCTGCATGGTCAGCTTGAAGCCCATGGCCTTGAGTGTGTTGAGTGTCAAGGAGATGGGATAGTCGAAGAAGTGGTGGTTCCAGTAAATCCTGGAGACGCGATGACGCTTGAGCATGACCCGGTCGGTCTTTTCCGGGTCGGGGCCGCCGGGCTCCAGATCGTGATGGCGGCCAAGTTTTTTATCGTCATAGGAGGGCGCGCCCTGCAGGGGCAGGACCTCCTTCCACCAGTCCATGATCCGGTCATCCTTGGAGAAGAACCGGTGGCCGCCGATGTCCATGCGGTTGCCGTTGTGCCGGACTGTGCGGGAAATACCACCGAATTGCTCAGTAGCTTCCAAAACGGTGACATCATATTGTTTATCGCCGCCGTCCTTGACCAGCTCCCATGCCGCCGTCAAGCCGGCGGGGCCACCACCGATGACGACTACAGACTGCTTGTGCTCCATACCATCCTCCTGTAAACGTATGAAATCATTATTACTGTACCCGGGCCTTTCATAAACCCAGGTTTCCGATCGACTTCCCACACGAATTCCCGCCATTGCGTGGAACAAACGTGATGATGCTCGCCCTTGCGCGATGCCTAACCCAACGAATCGGGGATATCGATGTCTGTCTTCTGCACTTCCTCCACATTGACATCCTTGAAGGTGACGATGCGGACATTCTTGACGAACCGGCTGGACCGGTAGACATCCCAGACCCAGGCATCGGTCAAACGGACGTCGAAGTAGACGTCCTGACCAGCGGACCGGACGTTGAAGTCCACCTTGTTGGCCAGGTAGAACCGCCGCTCGGTCTCGACTACGTAGGTGAACAGCTTGATCACGTCCCGGTACTCGCGGTACAAGGCCAGTTCGGCGTTGGTCTCGTAGTTGTCGAGATCCTCAGCACTCATCAACTACCTCCATTCGCGCGATCACGGCCATGGCCAAGCGTACGCCACCAGGCGCGTTTGGATCGCTTGGTCTCAGCCGACCCATAAGCCCAGTCCGAGGCCGTGTGCTCCTCGTCGGACTGCCCGGCAACGGATTCGTCGGAATCGGACTCCTTCCCCGCATCCTCTTCGTCTTTCCGACCGGGAACTGCCTTGTCATCATTCCTGCTATCTGGTCCTGCATGGCCTTGAGCAGATTGTTCTGAATGCGGGTCACCCTTCGGGGACAGATGGGACCGGTCACCTGATACCTGCGAATCCTGAGCTGCCGGAGTGGACTCCTCGGACCCGCTTATGCCGCCATCCTCATCCGCAGCGTATCCATGTGCAACAAGGGCTTCGGCCACGCCAGGATTTTCACGGATGACATGCATGCCGAAAGCATTCAAAGAACGGATGGGATCATATTCGTCGACCAGGGCATCCATGACGATCTGATCCTGATACTTGCCATTCTCGGCGTCCCAGAGGGCATCACGGGAGGTGCCCGAAATCATGAATCCCAGGGACTGATAGACGGAGATGGAGCGTGTGTTTTTCTCTGGCACAGCCACCCAGATCCGGTGCAGTCCCAGACCCGTGGGAGCAGCCGCATACCCGTAGGTCATGATTCTGGGCATGGCGTCGCGGGAGTAGCCGCGCCCGCGGAAGTGCCTGCCCAGGACCACCTGGATCCTGGCTGAGCGCGACCAGCCATCCACATCGATCAGGAAGATCATGCCGATGACTCCCTTGGTGGCATCGGCATCGGGCGAGCCATCCTGGTCGGTGTCCGCATCAGTGACCATGGCCCAAGCCAGGGTGCGGCGGGATTCGGGGTCGCCCACGCCAGAATCACGGGCAGCCAGACCCTTGGACCAGGCCACCGACCTACGCACCCAAGCGTTGACCACGGCTCGTTCGGCACTAGGTCCCTTACCGGTGATGCCGGTGGAATTGTAGAAGGCCTCCAGCTGATCCATTGCCGTCAGATCGGCGATGACCGCCGGACGCAGGTGCAACATCTCGCCCCGGATATAGGGGATCTCGATTCGGTCGGGCAGTTGTCGGCTCGCCACGTCGTCAGGTCTCTCAGCTTGCGTTTGCGGTCGGTCATTGCCCCTGCCGCTCATAGACATCACGTCACCTCCATGATCGCCACCTTGCGATGGCAATCAATTGTAATCCCTCGCCCCTGGGAAAACCATGAGAAGCCGGGCAGGTCCGCCGGTCTGAACCCGATGGAATCAGGTCGGCGGACCGGGCCTGATCAGGACTTAGCGATGCGCTCCATGACGATCTTGCTGACTGCCTTGGCATCGGCCTGACCTTTGGTGGCCCGCATGACCGCTCCGATAATAGCGCCCATGGGCTTCATATTGCCGCCCTTGAGTTTGGCCACGATGTCCGGGTTGTCCTTAAGGGCCTGATCGACGGCTGCGTCCAGAGCCCCGTCATCCGAAACCACTTGATAACCGTGCTTCTTGACGACCTCGGCGGGCTTGCCTTCTCCTGCCAAGACGCCGGAGACGGTCTGCTTAGCCAGCTTGTCGTTGAGCTTGCCGTCAGCAATCAGCTGCTCCACATCAGCGACATCCTGAGCCGAGATGGGCAGCTCCTGCAGGCTGACCCCGCGGGCGTTGGCCTCGCGGGAAATCTCGCCCAGCCACCACTTGCGGGCTCCGGCAGCCGTGGCGCCGGCCTTGACCGTATCCTCAATCAGATCGACGGCATCGGCGTTGACCGCGTCCTGCATCTGACGATCGGTGAAGTCCCACTCCTTCTTGAGGCGGGCGCGACGTTCGCGCGGCATCTCAGGCATCTGGGCCTTGAGCTCCTCGATATGGTCCTTGGTCACATGAACCATGACCAGATCAGGGTCGGGGAAGTAGCGGTAATCGTTGGCATCGGTCTTGACCCGGCCACCGGCAGTGGTCTGTGTGGACTCATCCCAGTGGCGGGTCTCCTGCAGTACCTCCCCACCGGACTCCAGCAGGGCGGCCTGACGGCGGATTTCGTAGGTCAGCGTTTTCTCGATGCCCTTGAAGGTGTTGACATTCTTGGTCTCCGACCGGGTTCCCAGAGGAGCGTCCGGCCCGGCATGCAGGGAGACGTTGACATCGGCGCGCATGTTGCCCTGCTCCATCCGGGCGTGGGAGATGCCCAAGGCCCGGACGATGTCGCGGATGGCCCGGACATAGGCCCCAGCCACCTCGGGGGTCCGTGCCCCGGCGCCCTCGATGGGCTTGGTCACGATCTCGACCAGGGGCACACCGGCACGGTTGTAGTCCACCAGGGAGTGGTCGGCGCCTTCGATGCGGCCGTCTGCGCCACCTACGTGGGTATTCTTGCCGGCATCATCCTCTACGTGGGCCCGCTCGATGGGCACGCGGAAAATGCTGCCGTCGTCCAGCTCCACATCCAGGTAGCCCTCGCCATTCAGGGGCTTGTCATACTGGGAGATCTGATAGTCGCGGGGCATGTCCGGGTAGAAGTAGTTCTTCCTGGCGAACTGGCTCCACTCGTTGACCTTGCAGTGCAGGGCCAGGCCCAGCTTGACCGCATAGTCGATGGCGGTCTTGTTGACCACGGGCAGGCTGCCGGGCAGGCCTAGGGAGACCGGGGTCAGCTGGGTGTTGGGCTCGCCGCCGAACTCGATATGGGCCGGGCAGAAGAGCTTGGTGTTGGTGCAGAGCTCGACATGGACCTCCAGGCCGAACACCGGGTCGTACTTGGCCACGGCATCGGCGTACTTCATCAGTTTTTCAGCCATTGTGATTCCGTTTCCTTCCGATGCCTACTTGGTCGAATCCTGAGCCAGACCATCCAGCCAGGGGGTGGACAGCTTCCGGGAGATGGGCCCGCCCCACTGCTCCTCCAGGGCCGCCTCAAGAGCGGCGGCGGGCCGGTACATGACTTCGTCGCGCATCTGGGGGGCGAAGAACTGGAAGCCTACAGGCAGTCCGTCGTCGCTGAGCCCGGCGGGAATCGACATGGCCGGCGTGCCGGCCAGGTTGGCCGGAATGGTGGCCACATCGTTCAGATACATGGCCAGTGGGTCGTCCATCTTCTCGCCGAAGCGGAAGGCCGTGGTCGGCGACGTGGGCGAGACCAGAACATCGGCCTGCTCGAAGGCCTTCTCAAAGTCGCGGATGACCAGGGTGCGGACCTTCTGAGCCGAGCCGTACCAGGCGTCATAGTAACCGGCGGACAGGGCGTAAATGCCCAGGATGATCCTGCGCTTGACCTCGTCACCGAACCCGGCTTCACGGGTGGCAGCCATCATATTGGCAGCCGTCTGGGGGACGCCCTCGGGGGGCATGACCCGCAGGCCGTAGCGCATGCCATCGTAACGGGCCAGGTTGGAGGAGACCTCGGAGGGCATGATGATGTAGTAGGCGGCCAGCGCGTAAGGGAAGTGCGGGCAGGAGACCTGGACCACCTCGGCACCCATGGACTCCAGCAGTGAGACAGCCTCGTTGAAGCGGGCCTCGACACCGGGCTGATAACCCTCGCCGCCCAGCTCCTTGACCAGACCCACCTTGAGACCCTTCAGGTCGCGCTTCTGACCTTGACGAGCAGCCTGGGCAAGAGGGGGAACAGGCTTGGGAATGGAGGTGGAGTCTCGGCGGTCATAGCCACCGATGACCTCCTGCAGCAGGGCCGCATCCAGCACGGACCGGGAAACCGGACCGATCTGATCCAGGGAGGAAGCCATGGCGATGGCCCCGAACCGGGAGACGCCGCCGTAGGTGGGTTTGACACCCACGGTGCCAGTCAGGGATCCGGGCTGGCGAATGGATCCGCCGGTGTCGGTGCCCAAGGCCAGCGGAGCCTCAAAGGAGCCGACAGCCGAGGCCGAGCCGCCGCCTGAACCGCCCGGGACCCGCTCGGTGTCCCAAGGGTTGTGCGTGGTCTTGAAGGCCGAGTGCTCAGTGGAGGAACCCTGGGCGAACTCATCCAGGTTGGTCTTGCCCAGAATGGGCATCCCCGCGGCCTTGAGCTTCTTGATAACGGTGGCATCGTAAGGCGGCACCCATCCCTCAAGGATCTTGGAGGCGGCCGTAGTGGGGATACCCTCGGTGACGATCATGTCCTTGATGGCGATGGGCACGCCGGCCAGTTCCGGCAGTCCCTCGGCTCCTTCATGAGCCAGTCGCTGGTCGAAGGCGTCGGCCTGCTCCAGGGCCTGATCGGCGCTGACCTGCAGAAATGCATCAATGCTGGGCTCGGCGGCCTCGATCACATCCAGATGAGCCTGGACCAGTTCACGGCTGGAGACCTGCCCCGACCGCAGCTGTGTGGCCATGTCGGAGGCGGATTGCTTGACCAATTCTTCCTGTGCGCTCATCGTCTCACTCCTCACCCAGAATGCGCGGGGCCACAAACATGCCCGACTCGGTGACCGGAGCACCCGAAAGGGCAGCCTCCTGGGTCAGCGGCTCTTCAGCCTCATCGGGACGCAGGTAGGCCTCCAGAGGAATGGGATTGGCAGTGGGGGGCACATCATCGCCGGCCACCTCCTGAACCTTGGTGATGGAATCGGCGATCACGTTGAGCTCGCCCTTGAGGCGGTCGGCCTCCTGATCGGTCAAGGCAATTCGGGCCAAATCACCCAAGTGCTTGATCTCTTCACGTGTAAAAGTTGGCATACCACTTATCATATGGGTGCTCTATGACACGCAGAAGACGGGGTCAACCGATGTCTGTGCGCCGAAAGACCAGGGTTCCCAGAGCACAGCACAGGGCCGTCCAGACCACCATGATCAGGCCCGCCTGCCACCAGCTTGGCCACCATCCGATGCCTGCCTCTGACGTCCAACCCAAACCTGAGAGGAAGGTGCCCAGCAGACTGGCAGGAGTCAGACTGAAGATGGCCTGTAGCCAGTCGGCATGAGGGATCAACCCCCACATGAGGCCCAGAATCAGCGGCAGGATCACGGTCAGCCCCAGGAACAGGCCAATCCCGCCGGCCTTGGATCGGCTCAAGGCTCCTAGACCCAGGCCTGTCAAGGCAAAGAGGACCAACACGAGTGGACCGCCCAGCAGATCAATCAGCGCCAGCCCAGGCTTGGAGGCCGGCAAGGCACCGGATTTGCCTGACAGAAGCAGGGTTGCCAAGCTCCAGCTGAGCAACAGGCCCACCTGTGCCGCCAACCAGGTCAACAATGCCAAGGCAAGGCCCTTGGCCATCAGGACCATGCCTCGACGAGGATTGGCCGTCAGCGTGCTCTCAATGGTGTCTCCAGAAAACTCACGCGTAAGGACCAGAACCCCCAGAATGCCCGCCACGATCACACCCGGGAAGAGGCCAGAAGCAACGGACAGCCAGAAAACGTCACTGGTGGCAGACAAGAGGTGGGCTGGGAGGTCATCGATCTGCCGGTCCAGGCCAGCCCAGATCCGGGTCGCACGAGCCATCAGGCCGGTGCTCAAAGGCTGCAGCAGCATGACGATCAGCAGCAGGGTCCAGGTCGAGCGCAGGGAGAACATCTTGCGCAGCTCCCCCCGGACCGACCCGGAAAGTGTCAGTTGACCGGACGGACGACGCGAATCCAGGAAGGACAGCCCCGGGGTTCGACGCAACCGGGTAAAGGCGGAACCATGCCGTGGAGTTGCGTAATCAGGTTCTGCGGCTACATCTCGGCGACTCCGACGGGCTCGGCGACCGTTTTCGGTACTCATGGCCGCACATCCCTTCTGCCGTGGATGACGCTCTTGTAGGCCTGTTCCAGGGAAACTTCCTCCTGCTGGAACTCATAGAGCACCACACCCTCCTGTGCCAGAATCGAGGCTGTGGAAGCCAGGGGCGCACCCTGGATGCGGAAGCGGGCGGCATCCGGCGGACAGTTCTTGTCCGGGGGCAGGCGGGTGATGCTGATTCCGGCAGCCGTGGCCAGGGCGGCCTTTAATTGGTCAGGCTGCGGCGTCACCGCATAAATGGAGTCACGGGAGTGTTCGCCGATGAACCGGGCCACGGTCGTTCTCTCAAGGATCCGCCCCTTGGCAATGATGACCAGATCGTCAGCGATTTGCGCCATCTCGTTAATCTTACGGGAGCTTAGAAGGACTGCCCTGCCCTGTGAGGCAAGACTGCGCCAAATGCCCCTCACCCACTCGCTTCCCTCCGAATCCAAACCATCAAGGGGCCCATCCAAAGCCAGGTTGTGCGGGTCGCCCAGAAGGGCTGCAGCCAGGGCCAACCGCTGACTCATCCCCAGAGACAGGGAGCCCATCGGCCTGTCTGCGATCGATTGCAGGCCGACCATCTCCAGTACCTGGTCCACTCGACGGTGATCAATGCTATTGACCGCAGCCAAGGCCAACAGGTGATCCCTGGCCTTGCAAACAGAATGGGTCTTGCGCAGATTCAATACCGCCCCCACCGTCCGCATGGGCGATGTGAGCCGGGTGAAAGGATGGCCATCGAACAGGGCCCTGCCTGCATCAGGGTGAACAAGCCCCAACGCGATGCGCAGAGTGGTCGACTTACCGGCGGCTTTAGGCCCCACAAGCCCAGTCACCCGACCGTCCTTGGCCGCGAAGGAGACACGGTTCAGTACCTTGTGGGAGCCGTAGCGCTTGGTCAGCGAGTCGATGACAATCATGGACCCGCCACCTCCGCATGTTGACTGATCCAGGAGTGCATGGCCACGGCAGCCGCAGCCCCGGCGTTGATGGAGCGCACCGATCCGAACTGGGAGATGTAAACCACATCGTCCGCCAGCTCCAAGGCCTTCTCGGACAGTCCAGGTCCCTCGGCGCCGAACATGAGCAGGCAGCGACGGGGAAAGTGATAGGTCTCCATGGGAACGGCCCCGGGGACGTTGTCGATGGCGATCATACGGGGCATGGACTCCCCCTGGCTGACTGCTTCTTCTCGCAGGGTAGTCGTCATGGTTGCTATGTCGGGATCGTGGACCACGTGCTGATAGAGCTCGGTCATCAACGAGCCCTTGCGGTTCCATTTGTGAGGTCCGACGATATGGACGCGGCTGGCGGCGAAGGCATTGGCTGTGCGGACCATGGAGCCGATATTAAAATCATGGGTCCAATTCTCTACGGCCACCTCGAACTCATGACGACCCCTGCGATCCAAGTCGTCCCGAATGGCCTCGACCTTCCAGTAACGGTATCGGTCCAGGACGTTGCGCCGATCCCCTTGATCCAGCAGTGTGCGGTCATAGCGCGGATCCGTCGGCAGGGGCTGCCCAAAATGCTCTTCCTGCCAGGGGCCGACACCCACCTGTCGGAAGACCGGCTCATCTGAGGCCATGGCCGCTCGGGTCACCGGGTCAGGTTCTCTCATGATCGCTCCGGGGAATCGTCGGCCGCGCCGACGAATTGATCCTCCTGGTAGGCGCAGATGAAAGGCAGCCGTTGCCGGGATCCGTCCACCGGATCGACCACCTGAATGCTGCCGTCTGTCCGGCCGCCCACCAGCGAGGCGATGGCCAGTGTCTTCGCTCCCTGGCGCTGGATGATCCCGCAGTCAAGATTGAGCTCGTTGTTCTTGTCCAAGGTGACCAGGGATGAAGTCTGCACGTAGGATTTTCGGCCCAGCCAGGCATCCAATAGGATGACACGCCTGCCCTCGATGGACGGGCCCTTGATGGAGGGGTAGACGAAGTCCATGACGAAAGCGTCCAGATCCTGACCACGTGAAGCCGCGGCATGGAGCATGGCATCAGCCAGTGGCACAGCTGCAGCGGTCAGCGCCCCGACCGCATCGAAGTCGTCGACCGAATATCCTGCATCTTCCAGAGTGTCCAAGAGAACATGACCGGCCAGTTCAGCTCCGCGGTGGTGGAAGGTGACCCCGCTGAGCTCGGTGAAGGGACGCCCGCCGATCTCCTGGGCAAGGAGCACACGGAGCTGGTCGACAGGCTCAGGCAGGTTCGTTCCGGATTCGCGCCCAATCAGATCCGGCGACCCGGTGGGTCTGAAGGGTGAACCCTCTTGTCTCTTCGTTGCCTCGTTCATGCTTATCAGACTAGCGCCGGAGGCCCCTAAGCGGTACTCACTGCCCTTGGTCGGAAAGAACCTCCGGAGCCGTCAGCTCCCTGATGTTGCCCTTATCGGAATCGATCATGTCGACCGAATCGATGACCTTGGCAGGATCCATCTGCTGCAACTTGCGGGCAGTGACCAGAACCCGCGACTCCAAGGAGGAGGCGAACTTGTTGTAGGCGGTCACCGTTGCAGTGATGGAACGCCCCAGTTTATTGGCCCGATCGCCTAGAACCACAAAGCGATCATAGAGCTCGTGGGTGAGTGTGAAGAGAGTGCGGGCGTCCTCGGACAGGTTCTGCTGCTGCCAGGCGTAGGCCACCGACTTGAGCACAGCCCAGAGGGTCACCGGCGAGGTCAGGGCCACCTTTTGGGCAAAGGCATCGTCCATCAGGGTGGGGTCCACCTCCAGGGCGGCCTGCAGAAGAGAGTCGTTGGGAATGAAGGCCACCACGAAGTCCGGGGCCGTTTCGAAGGCGTTCCAGTACTCCTTGTCGGCCAAGGCCTTGACGTGCTCGCGCAGGGCCCGGGCATGTGCCTTGAGCAACTCGTCCCGGCGGTGCAACTCGTCATCCGAAGCAGTGTCCGGGATCTCGCAGGCCCGCTGGTAGTCGGAATAGGGGGCCTTGGCATCAATGGGGATGGTCTTGCCACCGGGCAGGTGGACCACCATGTCGGGACGCAGAACGCGCCCATCCGAGGAGGTGACCACCACCTGGGTGTCGAAATCCACATGCTCCAAGAGCCCCGCCGACTCGACGATATTCCTGAGCTGAGCCTCGCCCCAAGCGCCGCGCACCTTGTTGTTGCGCAGGGCCGAAGCCAGGGAGCTGGTCTCCTTGTCCAACCTCCCCTGCTGCTCACCCAGACTCTTCAGCTGCTGCCCTAGGGAGCCCATCTCCTGCTTGCGGCCCTCCTCGATCTGGGCCACCTTGTGCTGGAGGGCATCCAGGTTCTTCTGTACAGGAGCCAGGGCCGAGAGCACCTTGCTCTCCTCCTCCAGATTCTGAGCCTGCCTGCGCCGTTTCTCCTCCTCCTGAGCCTGGGCACGGCGGCGCTCCTGCTCGATTCTGATCTGCTCGGCCTGCTGGGCCTGGGCCAGCTGGGATTTGACAAAGGAAAGCTCGCGGTTCAGACCATCCACCTTGGTCCGCGCCTCCACCAAGGCCGCCTCGGATCCATGGAGCCGGTCCTGGGCCTGATCCAGCTGCGAGCGCAGCTCATCCACCTGGCTATCAGACCCCATGCCGACGGCTCTACGGCCCTGGGTGCGACCCAGCACATACCCGGCCAACCCTCCCAGAACCATACCGATCAGCAGGAGAAGCACCACCATGACCACCGATGACGTAGAATCGAACATATGTTCTAGTAAACCCCCAACGTTGGACCCCAAGGCTGTGTCGGCTCGACAGGCTGTCGACGGTAGTTCGAAAATTCGTTTTTTCCGCAAGGAATCGGCCTTGAAGCCAGTGCCAAGCCGCGACGACGGGCAGAATAGAGAATATCAAGGGGTTGGAGCAAGACCGAAGGAGATCCGTGGGTATCGATATCTTCCTGGCGATAGCCGATCTGGTCGTGGCCTGTGCGGTCACCTGGCTGATCATCTGGTACTTCCTCATGCCGTCGGCTCATGTCCGTGACCAGGATGTAGGCGCGGGCTCTCCAGCTAACCGTCCCTGGCACGATCCCGAGGATTGGGGCCGGTGGGGGGCCGATCTGGACTCCCGCAGTCATCGTCTGCTCAGGCCGACCATCGTCAGCGCCCTGCTCACCGCGCCCGTCCTGGTTCTGGATCTGTTCGATCGTTTCGGCCCTGATTTACTACCCTCTTGGCTGACCAGCCCTTGGGTGCAGGCTATTCTGATAACCCCAGTCATGTTTTACTGCGGCCGGGGAATACTCATTGACGGTTGGAAGGCCATGACCGAGCACCGCTGCAGCCCCGACCTCCTTGCCATGCTGGCCACAAGCCTGGCCTACCTGTATAGCCTGGTCACCTGTCTGGCCGGATCCCAGCTGCCGGAAGGCTCCCGATCCCCCTACTTTGATCTGGTCGGCGTGGTCATCACCCTCCTCTTGCTTGCTCGGGTCATCGGAACCAGAATGGAAGCCTCCCTGGTAGCATCGTTGAACCACCTGACGGAGATCCGCCCAGATTCAGGCCTGGTGGCCGATCCCGAGCATCCGCAGTCAGTCCCCGCCCAGATCCTTGCACGTGACCGGATTCGCCCAGGCGATCTGCTTCTGATCCGCACAGGCGAACGGCCCGCTGCTGACGGAGTTGTGGAATCCGGGTCGGCCCTGGTGGACGACAGCGAGCTGACAGGCGGCGACAGACCCCGGCCATGCGGGCCCGGCGACCGGATCCTGGCCTCCAGCAAGATTCTGGAAGGTCGCCTGTCCATCCGCGTTGATGCCGTCGGCGACAACACCTACGCAGCCAGGCTCGCAAAGATCATCCCCCAGGCCCTGGTCGAACGATCCCCCGACATGCGCAGGATGGATCGGATTGTCCACACAGCCATCGCCATGATCATGATCCTGGCCGTCTGGGTCTTCATGCTCTGGCTCATGCTGGGACCGCAACCCCACCTGGCCCACGCTGTAGGCAATGCCGTCTGCGTACTGACCATCGCCTGCCCCGCTGTCGCAGCCATGACCATCCCCATGGCCTTCCGAACCAGCCTGGAGACGGGCCTGGCCCACGGTCTGCTCTTCACCTCGCCACGAGCCATGAACCGCCTGGGCCGGGTGCGGACCCTGATTCTGGACGACTCCTCTCTGTTGGACCCCGATGACTCAGAAGGCCAGGGCGTCCACGCGGAATCCTTGACCCGAACCGCTACCCATCTACGCACCCTGCGGGTGAGCAGCCTGATCCTGGATGGAAGCCGCCAGCCTGACGACAGGATTGAGCGTGCAGCCCGTCAGGCGGGCGTGGATATGTTGATCACCCAGCTGACTCCTAAGCGCAAACGCGAGTGCATGGATAGGCTCAACCACGACCTGACCCGAACCAGCAGGGGCGTTCCGGCGGATCGGACGGGTCAAAACGCCACCTCCAGCCGGGAACGGGGCCGAACCAGCCTAGTGGCTTTGGCTGCTGCGACAACCGCTGACCACGAGCTGACAGACAAGGCCCGAGTAAGCATCGCTCTGGGTCCACAGCTTAAAGCAGCCACGGACAGTACAGACCCGATGCAACCGGATCTCGTCCTGCACCAGGGCGACCTAGACGGAACCGGCAGGGCCATAGAGCTGAGCCGAGCCACAACCCAGGTCATCAGGCAGAACCTGACCTGGTCCACTGTCTATAACATCATCGCCCTGATCGTCGCCACCGGAATTTGCCAACCCTTCCTTGGTTGGATGCTCAACCCCATGATCGCGGCAGTAACAGGAGCCCTGTCCACCATTCTGGCCATGCTCAACGTTCGTCGCCTGCACCGGCTGCGGCACCTGCGTCGTCGCTGGCTGCACCTTGCCCTGATCGACACGGACCAACTTCCGACAGTTGCGGCACGGCGCCCCCAAGTCATCGTCGACAGCCAGTGGGAATCCATGCAAGAGGGCCGGGATCCGGCGACCGCTATGGACTGAATTTATAGAGCACAGTAGGTGATACCAAAAGGGTCGGCACCCGGGGGTGATCCCGGGTGCCGACCCTCATTGATCTCAGCGAGACTGGGCCTGACCCTGATCGTCGCCACGAGCGGCATGACGGCCACGGCCACCATCGCGTCCGCCATCGCCGGCATCAGCATCGGTATCGCCATCAGCCGTCACATCGTCGACCGTGACCGAGTCATCGACCAGATTCTCAGTGGGCCAAGCGGTCAACTCCAAATGGTCGCCACCGGTCTGATCCACCAGGACCGTATCGCCATCGTGGACCTTGCCAGCCAACAGCATCCTGGCCAGCTGATCGCCCACCTCGGTCTGCACCAGCCGACGCAGCGGCCGAGCGCCGAAGGCCGGGTCATAACCCATGTTGGCCAGCCACTCCCGGGCGGAGTCGGTGACATCCAGGGTGATGCGCCGGTCGGTCAGCCGCTGGGCCACCTGCTTGACCTGGATGTTCACAATGGAACCCAGCTCGTCGCGGGTCAGCGGATGGAAGATGACCAGATCGTCCAACCGGTTGATGAACTCGGGCTTGAAGTTGGCCTGCACAGCATCCATGACGGCCTTGCGCTTGCCCTCCTCGTCCAGGTCGTCCCGGACCAGGAACTGCGAGCCCAGGTTGGAGGTCATGATCAGGATGGTATTCTTGAAGTCCACCGTCCTGCCCTGGCCATCAGTCAGCCGACCGTCATCCAGAACCTGCAGGAGCAGGTCGAAGACCTCAGGGTTGGCCTTCTCCACCTCGTCGAAGAGGACCACCGAGTAGGGACGCCGACGCACGGCCTCGGTCAGCTGGCCGCCCTCCTCATAGCCCACATAGCCTGGGGCAGCGCCGATCAGACGAGAGACCGAGGCCTTCTCCATGTACTCTGACATGTCGATGCGGACCATGGCCTTCTCGTCGTCGAAGAGGAAGTCGGCCAGAGCCTTGGCCAGCTCCGTCTTGCCCACGCCGGTGGGGCCCAGGAACATGAAGGATCCAGTGGGCCTGTCGGGGTCGGCGATGCCGGCACGCGAGCGCCGGACCGCGTCGGATACCGCATGGATGGCCTCTTGCTGGCCGACCACCCGCTTGCCCAGGTAGTCCTCCATATGCAGGAGCTTCTCGTTCTCGCCCTCCATGAGCCGTCCCACAGGGATGCCGGTCCAGTCAGAGACGATCTCCGCCACGGAATCCGCATCAACGTGGTCAGGAACCATGGGCTCCTGAGCCGGACCTCCGGCGATGTCAGCCCCATCAGGACCCGCATCATTGGCGGCGTTCTTGGCCTGCTCGGCGGCGTTCTCCGCCTGGGCCAGCTGCTTACGAATGCCAGGGATCTCCCCGTAGAGGATGCGGGAGGCCTTCTCCAGGTCGCCCTCACGAGTGGCCTTATCGGCCTCGACCCGCTTCGCGTCCAGCTGAGCACGCAGGTCGCCGACCTTGTTGTGGCCGGCCTTCTCGTTCTCCCAACGGGCCTTGAGGCCGCCCAGCTTCTCACGGGAGTCCGCCAGTTCGGCCTGCAGCTTGCTCAGACGGTCCTTGGAGGCCGGGTCATCAGCCTTCTTCAGCTGCATCTCCTCCATCTCCAGACGGGTGACGCGGCGTTGAAGCTCGTCGATCTCCTCAGGCTGGGAGTCCAGCTCCATCCGCAGATGGGCAGCGGCCTCGTCAACCAGGTCGATGGCCTTGTCCGGCAACTGACGACCAGAAATGTACCGGTTGGACAGCGTAGCTGCCGCTACCAGGGCATCATCCCCGATGGTCACCTTGTGGTGAGCCTCGTAACGCTGCTTGAGACCACGTAGGATGGCCACGGTGTCCTCCACGGAGGGCTCACCCACGAAGACCTGCTGGAAGCGGCGCTCCAGAGCCGGGTCCTTCTCGATGTTCTCCCGGTACTCGTCCAGGGTGGTGGCGCCGATCAGGCGCAGTTCACCCCTGGCCAACATGGGCTTGAGCATGTTGCCCGCGTCCATAGACCCCTCGGCGGCACCAGCACCGACGATGGTGTGGATCTCGTCAATGAAGGTGATGACCTGACCGTTGGCGCTCTTAATCTCATTGAGAACGGCCTTGAGGCGCTCCTCGAATTCGCCACGGTACTTGCTGCCAGCCACCATGGAGCTCAGATCAAGGGAGATCAGTCTCTTGCCCTGCAGGGTGGTGGGCACATCACCGGCTACGATACGTTCGGCCAGCCCCTCGACCACGGCCGTCTTGCCCACGCCGGGCTCGCCGATGAGAACAGGGTTGTTCTTGGTGCGCCGCGACAGGATCTGCATGACACGACGAATCTCCTGATCCCTGCCGATGACCGGGTCCAGCTTACCCTCCTTGGCCTGAGCAGTCAGATCGGTGGAGTACTTCTCCAGGGCCTTGTAGGTGCCCTCGGCATCGGGGCTGGTCACCTTGGCGCCGCCGCGCACCTGGGGCACGGCCCTGCGCAGGGTATCGGCCTGCAGACCGTTCCGATTCAAAATATCGGCGGCCTGCGAGGGCCCCTGGGCGATAGCGATAAGCAGATGCTCGGTGGAGACGTACTCATCCCCCATGGCCTGCATTTCCTTCTCAGCTTGGGCCAGGGCCATGCTGAGTTGACGGCTGGCATCGGGCTGTGAGGCCGTGGATCCGCTGGCTGACGGCAGAGCCACCAGGGCCTGACGGACTTCGGCGCCGACCCGTTGGCTGTCACCACCGGCCGCTTGGATCAGCCCAGGCACCACACCGGACTGCTGACGCAGCAGAGAGTCCAGCAGGTGGAGCACATCCACCTGGGGGTTGCCGGCCGCCGAGGCCGACTGGATAGCATCGCCTATGGCCTGCTGAGCCATCGTGGTGAAGTTTTCGTTCATAGAGCATCCTCCAACATTCTTCGGCGGGGCCAGCCGAACCACTCGACCAGACCCCGTCACGGGTTCATCTGTTTTCTACAACAGCGAAAGGAGGATGCCTATTCCCAAACTTGAGCCTATTCGACTCAAGTTTTCATATTGCTTCTTTCTCCAGTTATTGGCTACTCGTCAATGACCACATTGCGCAGGTAGCCGATCCCCTCTACCTGAACCGTGGCCTCGTCCCTGTTTTTCAAGGAACCAGAGGCGTGCGGAGTCCCGGTCATGATGACATCGCCGGGCAGCAGGGTGGCGAAGCTGGAGATGAAAGCGATCTGCTCAGGAATGGAGTGGATCAGGTTAGCGGTGGTGCCGCTGGCCTCAGGCACCTCTTCCCCGTTGAGCTTGAAAGAGATCCTCGCATCTCGATAGTCCAGATCCGTCTCGATCCAAGGTCCGAGGGGGCAGGCGGTGTCAAAGCCCTTGCAACGGGTCCACATAGGATCATTCTTCTGTAGATCGCGCAGGGTCACATCGTTGACGCAGGTATAGCCCAGCACATAGTCCATGGCCTCGTTGACGCTCACCTTCCGCGCCATCCTGCCGATGACGACGGCAACCTCCGGCTCGTAGTTCATGTCCTTGCTGTAGGAGGGCTTGACAATGGGATCGTCAGGACCGATGACCGAGGTGGAGGGCTTCATAAAGAGCATGAGCTTCTCTGGAGGCTCCGGATTCGAAGACTGGCCGTGCTCGGCCATGTAGGCGGCATGAGCGCGGTAGTTCTTGGCCGCCCCGTAGATCTTGGAGGGGATGACCGGGGCCAGGAGCCGCACATCTTCATCGTCCAGGGGGTAGCGCTTGCCGGTGGGCTCGACCTGCTGGCCAGTCAGGGGGTAGCCACTCAGCTCGACCAGGTAGTCCTTGCCGTCCTGCTTGTCAGTTTGCACGAAGGCGTATCGTGGGGTGTCCTTGTAGGAAAAACGCGCGATTCTCATAGGGCACAGTCTAGACCCAGGCCGGGCCGCTTGATAGGTTCCGGTTCCGAAACAGGCAATAGCTGGTCAGATAAAAGCCCGCGGACCGAAGATGGCTGTGCCTACACGGACCTCAGTCGACCCCTCAGCCACCGCATACTCCATGTCCCCGGTCATTCCCATGGACAGCATGGTGCAGGTGTCGGTGCCCGTCTCCCCCGAATCCCTGATCTGGTCGCGCAGGCCGCGCAAATGGGCAAAT
This sequence comes from Bifidobacterium mizhiense, assembly GCF_020884755.1. Taxonomy (GTDB): domain Bacteria; phylum Actinomycetota; class Actinomycetes; order Actinomycetales; family Bifidobacteriaceae; genus Bombiscardovia; species Bombiscardovia mizhiensis. The sequence goes on from NZ_BPWE01000001.1 coordinate 721,453, forward strand.
CCGGTTCTGATAACGGCTTCGTCGTCCACGTGTGCACCGACAGTCATCAGGCCCTTGAGCTGAATCCCCTCCATAGCAGCCAGCTCATAGGCCAGATCCCGGGCCTGGTCGGGGGCACATCCCGACTTGGCCTGCTCGCCGGACTCATTGACCTCCAGGAGGATGCCCACAGGTCTGCCCGCAGCCAGTGCCCGCGTGGCCAGCTTCCGAGCCAGCGAGGTCCCGTCGACCGACTCAACCGTGTCCACATATGGCAGGATCTTATTGATCTTGTTGGATTGAAGCTGCCCGATCAGATGGAAGCCCACGCTGGGTGAATCATTGTCTGCCGCATCGGTGCCAAGAGCCAGTCCCCTGTCCCGACAGAGTTCCAGCAAGCCCTGGGCCTTGGCGGTGACCTCCTGGGGACGGTTCTCACCGATCCGACGCACCCCGGCATCAATGGCCGCCATAATCTCGCCCACATCGCGGGTCTTGGTGGCCGCCAGCAGCGTCACCGAACCTTCTTTTCGGCCGGCGGAGTCCTCTGCTTTGGCTATCCTTTCAACCACGCGCTTGACTCCATCCGCAATCTGCCCGGCTCGTTCCTGGCTGACCTGCCGATTTCCCAGATCCTTGTGGTCCATATAGGCGACCATGATCCGCTACCTCCTTAAAAATCCGGAAGCTTTGACTGAGGCCATGGTAGCCAGTGGCTCATACCGGAATTCACTCCAACCTCGGGCAGCAGAGGGGAAAGACTGATGGGCCGGAATCAAAATCTACCGACTTGGCCTTGCGGCAGAAACATTCAGCTCGCTTAGGTCCAGTTGCCGGTCCCTGCGGTCAGCGGCCAGTGTGTTCCACGTGAAACCATCGAGCAGTTCCTGCGCACTGGCAGGTCTGGGCCGTTCCAAGAGTCCCAGGAGCCAGCCACAGACCCCCAGCACCTGCCTGGCCGACCAGCCATCTCTTCTAAGCGACCCCAGGTCCGGCGATCCGAAGCGCTTGGACATCCGTCTGCCGTCTACGCCATCAATTAGCGGCAAATGAGCATACTGAACACGAGGAGCCTGCGGCTGCAGGTGGTACCTGATCCACATCTGAATGGCTGTAGACCTTAGCAGATCCCTCCCTCGCACAATCTGATTGACGCCCATGGCCAGGTCGTCCACCGTCACCGCCAACTGGTAGGAAACCAAACCGTCCGAACGTCTGACGACCACATCGCCGACCTGCCTGGGCAAGTTGAAGGACTGTGGACCAAAGATCAGATCGTCGAAACGACAGATGGCATCCGACTCGTCGAGCTGATCAGGGACGGCAATTCGGAGGCTGTGCCTCTGCCCCCGAGCCAGCCTTTCACTGACCACCTGGGGGGAAAGTCCTCGGCAGGTGCCCGGATAGACGATGAACCCATCGCCTTCATTCGGCGCCGATGCCGCTCGGATGTCGGCACGGGAGCAGAAGCAGGGATAAATCAAGGGCTGCTCGCCGACCAATTGCTGCGATTCCAGCAGTTTCAATGCCTGACTGTAGGCATCGACGCGCTGGGACTGGTAGACCACCTCACCATCCCAATCCAATCCCAGCCAGGCCAGGTCATCCATGATCCAAAGATCAGCATCCTTGACGACCCGCGGCGTATCTATATCTTCGATGCGAAGCCGCAGAACCCCGCCAGGCCCTTGCGACCTGACACCAAGCCAGGCCGCCAAACATGCATAGATATTGCCCAGATGCATTCGCCCAGTCGGCGAAGGCGCCAACCTTCCTACGACCTTGGTCTGGCCGACCTGATCCACTCTCGGTCCTTCCTTGTGCATACCGACATGCTTACATATCATCCGGTCATCAGGGAACCGGCAGGTAGATCAGCTATTGTTCGCTCCTTACCGGTCCTAGCGTCCTTCCAACAACAAATTTGCCATCGACCAACACCTGATGAGGTTGTCCGGAATCGTTGTCCAGAAGATCCTTCATGAGGGATACTGCAGCCCGAGCAAGCTCGCCAACCGGCTGCTCCATGGTCGTTAGCCCCAACAGCGGGGATCTGAATGTGCCTACTCCATCAAAGCCAGTGACCGACACATACCCGGGGCAACTAACCCCAATTGCATCAAGATGCTCCAGGATGGAGAGTGCAATGGAATCATTACCAGCCATAATGGCAGTCACACCGGAATCAATGGCCTTGTCCACCTCTGCGCCAATTACATCTTCGATATGCGAAGGCAGGGAAAGAATCGTAGCCTGCGCGCCAGCAACCACCAATCCAGTTAAAAAATTAGCTGTCCTGGCATGCAGGGCCGAAGCGAGAACATCAGCCGAAGCCGTCACAGCCACCTTTTTATGGCCCTGCTCCACAACACGTCTAGCGAGACTCCCTTCGCATCTAGGATCTATACGGACGGAACTAAAGGAAGGCATGTCATAACCAGTCGCCAGTACGACAGTAGGCACGAATTTTGCAGCATAATCCGCCGTCTGCGAGGAGATACGGCCGGATGCAATGATGATACCCCCTACGCCATGTCCAAGGAGGTTTCGCACAGCAGCCAATTGACTCTCCAGACTGTCCTCGCTCAGCGCCAGTAGCAAGCTAAGACCGGTGTCGTCAGTCTCATACTGCACACAGGAAGCCAGACCGCCGTAGAATTCATTGCCCACGTCACGAATCAGCAGACCAATAGCGTCACACTTGGAAGAGGCCAAGGAAGCAGCGCCCAAATTGCGAACATACCCTAACCGATCCGCAGTTTCCAATACCAGCTTTCTAGCCGTATCACTAACTTTCGGATGGCCGCTTAAAGCCCGCGACACCGTGGACGGCGATACCTTGGCCACACGGGCTATATCCGCCATACTCACACGGTGTTGATGCTCCACTGCGCGCCCCCTGCTTTTCGACCTTATTTCATAATCATATGCCCAATGGCCAGCAATGAAGCCGTTCAAAGCGGAAGACGCCTTCATCTAGATACTGCTTCACAGCCACTAAATATATAGTATTAACCTGCCAAGTATGAGGCTCGCAATTACGTTCCAAGTCCTCCGCCAATCGCGCATCCTGACTAGAGGAGGTATCCTTCCGACAGTATGCGAACGTGTAATGAGGGCCGAACGGTTCATCGGTCAAGGCACTCTCAAGTCCTGCGGAACACAAGGCACCCCGTATAGCAGCAACGGCCTTCTGCCATTGTGCGACAGGCTCCCCTAGAGCTTCAACAGCCGTATCTCTGATACATGGTCGAGCGAAATGGATTGAAAAAGGGTCAATACTAGAGCTAACTCTTCCCAAAGATTCGAGCATACGCTCCCAAGCGACTTGATCTAGGTCTTCACGGTACAGATCTAAACGTTGCATGGTCATATGTATGAAGCGGGGGGGCTGCAGGGACAGACCAGGCCACTGGCCGACCCGTGCATCCTCCTGGCTTAGCCGGGATAGCACGGGATCGGTCTCATCCGGTAACGCATAAAGATGCAATGCCCCGGACAAATTGCGCCACTTGGTATCAGGCCGATCGAAAAACCGCTTCATTGGTTCTGACCACTCCTTTGGTCAGCTACAGCCCACAGTGCACGTGTTTCAACAACACATGGGAGCTTGGTCCCAGCGGCGACTGGTATATCAGCACCAGGAGCACTGCCCGTCAGCTCACCCGCCTGGGTCTTGACCTGATAATGAACCACCTCGCCATCGAAAGCCGAAGATACAACAGCCCCAGGAATCTTTACGCCATCTCCCTCGGACTCCGCGCCTACCAGCAAATTCTCGGCTCTAATTATGACCTCGACTTGGTCACCCGGAGCGAATCCTGGGACACCGCTAACTTCCATAGTCCCTAAATCAGTATCCAGCCTATAGCAAGCGGCCGGAGGCAGATGCTGAGCAACATTCCCATCATCAACCCGACCTGTATCCAGGACCTCCTTAACACTTCCGGGAATAAAGTTGCCCGTACCTAGGAATGAGGCAACAAATTTGTTGGCAGGCCTATGGTAAATGCCCCAAGGGGTACCGACCTGTTCGACCTTTCCAGCGCTCATGACAACGATCACATCTGACATGGTCAATGCCTCGGATTGATCGTGGGTGACAAAGATGGCCGTTAAACCAAGACGACGCTGAAGATCACGAATTTCCGAACGCATCTTGACTCTAAGCTTGGCATCCAGATTAGAGAGAGGCTCATCGAAAAGAATAATCTTGGGCTCCATAACTAGAGCCCTTGCCAGAGCCACGCGCTGTTGCTGTCCGCCCGAAAGCTGATCAGGATAGCGCTCAGCGTAGTGCTTGATACCCATCATATCGAGCACTCCGTCGACCTTGACTCGACGAGCTTGTTTGTCCATCCGCTTCAGTTTCAGCCCGAACTCCACATTGCCACGAACAGTCAAATGAGGGAAAAGCGCATATGACTGGAAAACCATGGACATGGGTCGCTTGTCAGCACTTATATCCAGGATGCTTTTACCATCTAGAAGTATGTCGCCCTCGGTTGGCTGTTCGAATCCCGCAATCATACGCAGCGTTGTGGTCTTGCCGCAGCCAGAGGGTCCCAAAAGAGTGACAAAAGTCCCTGGATCAATCGTCAAATCCGTGTGATCAACTGCCCGGAAGCCTCCCTTTTTCGACGCATACACCTTTGAAATGCCTTTGAGCACCAAGGTTCCGACCTTGTTATGATTTTCCTGCAGCTGTACGCTGTCTTCCTGAATGGTTTTTTCTGAATTTGTCATGATACAGACCTCGTTGAATGGTTGAGTTGACGAAGAGCAATGTTGGCTATGCCCAGTACAACCAACACCAGGACGATCAACAGACTGGAATAGGCGAATGCATTGCCGAATCGCCCGGCATCCACTTCATCGAGAATCTGAGAGGTCATGACCTTGGTTTCAGGGGTCGTTATGAAGATGATTGCCGTTATAGTCGTCATGGATTTGGTAATGCCGTAGGTTATGGCCGTGACCAAAGCTGAACTCATCAGAGGAAGTGTGACCTTGCGGACTACGGTGAGGGGGCTGGCCCCAAGCGAGGTGGCCGCTTCCTCCACTTGTGGATTGATCTGCTGCAGAGCCGAGATGAATGCCTGCTGTCCCGTAGGATCACCACGAGCAACGAATACCATAATAATGGCGATAGCCCCGCCACCGACAGCAAGCCCTCCCGCTAATGGTGGCAGTATCTCATAGTCAAACAGGACTGTGCTCTGGGAATAAGCCAAAGCGAATCCCAGACCCAGAACCGTTCCAGGAATTGCAACACCCAGCATTCCCCACAAATCAAGCAAACGTCCGAACCTGGGCAGATGGCGGACCACCAACCAGCCAATAGCGAGAGCCAACAGGGCAGCCAGAGGCGCAGCAATAAGCGTCAGGGTCAGAGTCGTTCCGATGGCATCAGCGCCCAAAGAATGAACGAAGGTGAAATGATCCCAGGTGAACGTATTATCCACTCCCAGTATCTTGACGAAGCCTCCGACCAGAAGGGTCAAATACACCATGGCCACCAGGAGTATCCACAAGAAGTTGAACAACAACATGGGTGTCAGTACACTCTTGGACCTGACTGGTTTCAATGAACCTGCAGGCTTACCAGTTACCGTCACGACTGACTTCTTGTTGGCCCAGTACTTCTGAACGAAGAATACGGTCAAAGCCGGCACTAGGAGCACCAAAGCAACACCAGCCGCACCCGCAACATCGCCGGATCCTGCAACAGCGAAGTAGATCTGGCTAGCCAACACTCGGTAATCTCCTCCGATGACAAGAGGATTGGCCAAGTCAGCGATACCCTCCACGAATAGAACCAAGAATGACGACAACATCGAAGGGAGGACCATGGGTATGGTGACCTTGAACAAGGTTTGGAATTCAGAAGCACCTAAGCTCGATGCTGCCTCGAAGGTGGCAGGATCCAGATTCTCAAACATGCCTTTGATGTTCAGATAGGCAACCGGCGTAAAAGTCATGGTGAGGACCATAACGAGTCCGGGCAGGCCATAGATATTCACTTCCCAGCCAAACAGTCCGTTAGTCACCATACCCCGCTTGCCAAAAAGGGTAATGATGGCTGTGGCTGCAGCAAAAGGAGGCGAGATGGTGGGAAGCAAAGTCAGCCAATGCAGTACCTTTTTGCCTGGTATCTTCACGAAAGTCTGTACATAGGCACATACAAAGCCCAGAAAAGTCCCACAGATACCAACCAAAAGTCCTAGAACGATACTGTGCACGAAGGTTTCGCCGTGATTGGCAAAGGCTCCAGCCATAGCAGCACGCCCAGTGACCCCAAAGGCAGCCGTAAACAATCTGATGACCGGAATGCCTAAAATCAAGATGAGGACAATCAGGACACAGGCAAGGATGACCCAGACAGAGACACTCTCCCGAGGCCGCTTGCTCCGTCTATTCATCACTTTCATCACTTGGCGTCCTTGGAGGATGCAACTTCACTCTCGAAGGACTTGATAAAGGCATCGCGGGCATCCGCTGCTTTGCGAACGTCCCAATTCACCTTTTTGATAGTGTCCTGCTTAAGCACATCCTTGCTGATCTTCGCTTTGGGGTTCGTTGGGGCCGCAAAAGAAGGCACACCTGCGTAGAGGTTTTGCGCATCGGTCGACATCAACCAATCAGCAAAAGTATGAGCACTGGCCTTGTTGCGCGCATTCTTCAAAACGGAGAGGGCACCGACCTCATAACCAGTTCCTTCGGCGGGATACGTGGTTTTAAGATCCGAGTACCCTGCCTTGATGGCTTTCTGGCAGTCGGAATCCAGAGCGATCGCCACTGTCACTTCCCCACGACCTGCCTGCTCAGTTCCTGTGGCTGCAGACTTGGAGTACTGCATCACATTGCTGTTGAGCTTCTTGAAGTAGTCGACGGCTGCCTGCTGATCTCCGCCGTGTAGAAGAGCCTGAGTGTACATAGCCATATAACCCACGCCTGCAGTAGCCGGATGAGGCATGGCCACACTACTTTTCAAATTATCGGTTAACAAATCATCCCAGGAGGCAGGAGCCTTTGTACCTTTCTTTTTAAGCTCAGAAGTATTGGAACAAAAGGCGATTGAATCAGTATAGAAACCGGTCCATGTCCCTTTAGCATCTTTGTACTCGGCAGGGAGGGTGGTGGTATTTTTCGGCACATAGTGCTCGATCCAACCCTTGTCGTCGGCCAACAGGTGATTTTCAGCCTGACCACCCGCCCAGACATCGAATTCACCTGGATTCGTTGCTAATCTAGCCAGTACTTCGCCAGCACCCAAGCGCACATAAGTAGTCTTTATACCACTTGCCTTGGCAAATGCTTTGGTGATTGCCTGGCAGAAATCCTCCTGTTGGGAACATGCGATAGATACGTTTCCACTCGCTTTTGAACTGTCGACTTTACCGCATGCCGACATAGTTGTAAGTGCTAATACTGAAAGAACTGCTGCAATTGCAGTACTTCCTTTTTGTCTGCTACTCATCATTGAGTCCTCCATCTGGATATTCTTGCAACGCACTTTAAGTGGTTGCGATTGCACTATCACCATACGGATAAATAAGCATAATGTCAAGACTTAAGGACTTCTCGATGAATGAATGCGCATTCACATTGATCCATAGCAATGGATGATTTAATGCCAGAGCAAATGTGTCAAAGCAATGAGCCACTAAAACAGCAGCTTTGTCTGGCAATGACAGTAAAAGGCACTTGCTCAGCTATGACATACCTATCCTGACTAACGCAAAAAAAAATTGCACCCCGATCAGGCCAGCTAAGATACAGACATAGCTAATCGGGGTGTCCATCAAAGTCCCATAACGCTATCCATGGGAACTCAGGAGAAAGCCGAGAGAATCAGAAGCTATCGAGCAGGCGATCGATTTCCTCGAAGTGCTTGACCTCAGGACGCCAGACCGGCTTGCCACGAACAATGACCAGCTTGGGATCAGCCAGGGTCCGCACATTCTTGGCAGGGTCCTCGTCAAGGACGATCAGATCCGCATCCTTGCCCGTGTCGACCGAGCCAGTGACATTGTCGAAGCCCAGGTTTCGGGCATTGACCTGGGTGGCGGCGTGGAAGGCCTGTGCCGGAGTGAAGTCCGCGTACCGCACCAGATAGTCAAGCTCTCGCCAAGTGCCGTACTGGGGCACGAAGGTCATGCCGGTGTCGGTGCCAACGCCGACGGCAATGCCGTTCTCATGAGCCTGCTTGGCGCTCTTGACCATGCCGTCGACGACCAGCTCGGAGTTGCCACGAACTATGTCGCTGATTCCCAGCTCCTGCTGGCTGATCTTGACCAACGGCAACCCGGCGGACAGCGTGGGGTCCAAAGCCGAGAAGCCGCGAAGCGAGCGCGGATTGTCAAGGAAGAGCCCGATCATCTCGTCATCCAGAGCACTGCCATGCTCAATGGTATCCACGCCTGCCTTGAGGGCGGCCTTGACTCCTTCCGGGCTCTGAGCATGCGCAGCAACGAGCACACCAAACTCATGAGCCTCATCGCAGACGGCGGCCATTTCCTCCTCGGTCATCTGCGGGCTGCCGGCCTCGCCAAGCTTGGTGGCATCGGTCACACCACCGGTCGCAGCCACCTTGATGGCATTGACCCCATGGTCCAGGTTCTCCCTGGTCCGGCGCCTTGCCTCTTCGGGAGAGGAGCAGGACAGGGCGATGAAGGGATCGCCATGCCCTCCAGGGATTGCCAGGAGCGGACCCGCAGCCAGCATGCGCGGGCCGGTCAGCTCGTCTGCATCAATCTTGTCACGCAGACGAACCGCCTCATAGCCCACATCACCCAGGGTACGAATGGTCGTCACGCCCGAGTTCAACAGCGTGGAGACATTGCCCTTGATCCTGGCATCCATAAGGACTTTGCCGGCGGGGCTGTGCACCACTTTCAAAGCAGCGTCGACCACACGTGGCGACAGATCTGTACCACCAGACAGGGGCTTGCCATCAGCAAAGAGATGGGTATGGGCATTGATGAGTCCAGGTGCCACGAACTTGCCTGTAGCGTTGATCCGGTGATATCCGGAAGGCACGTAGGCCAGCGGGGTCGGGCAGACCTGTTCTATCCGGCCGTCCGTGGACACCAGAACAGACATATCCTTCTGGACCGTGCCTTGTTCATCACCGGTCGCGATACTGGCATGCTCGAGCACAAACGGCTCGCGCTCTTTCCTGCCTTGAAGACGCCCCATGGTCGTACCTGCCTTCCCATCTCCGATGCACTCATTACGAGAAATCGGGCATATATGGTCAATCATATCCATGGCGGGGTGAACCGTTCAAGCGCGACAAGCATGACACATAGACAGGAACCGGACCGAAATTTTCGAGCACCGACATGAAAGGTCATCCAAAGGCCGACAAACATTCAAAGTCATTGCCAGATGCCGTTGCCGGCCTCCCGGAGCAGACAACATTACCTGGAGATTACCTGGAGTCCGGCACGCCGTTGATGACGAACTCTATTTCGGAATATGCAGGCGGTTGGAGCGCCACACCGAATGCCACCACCGAGCCGAATCCGTCGAAGACGGTGGAGTCCATGGCCAGCACGGGTCGACCCTTGTCCACATGAAAGTACCCGGCGATCCGTGAATCGACATTCTCGATGCGAACTACAACCTCATTCCTGGCGAGTCTGACATCGTATCGACCTTCGATGAAGTCATAGAGGGATCCATTGGAGAAATCATGCTCAAGTATCTCCGGAAACTGGGCATTCGGCAGGTAGGTGCAGACATATTGCTGCAGGTCGCCATTGACATAGCGCAGTCGCTCCAGCTCGATCAGGTCCGCATCAGCCTCTAGACCCAGCTTTGATGCAATATCGGCATTCTTGACGATCCTGTCACCCAGTACCCGGGTCTTGACCGTTCTGCCCAGATCATGCTGCTGGCGCCAGAATCCTCTGATGCGGCCGTTGATCACCTCGCGGGAGGAAGCAGGCGACTTCAGCTTGAAGGTTCCCTTGCCCTGGCTGCGAACGATCAGCCCCTCTCGAATCAGATCTTCTATGGCATGGCGAACCGTGATGCGACTGACCTTGTAGCGTGCACAAAGCTGGGACTCAGTAGGTAGCTGCGCCCCTTCCTTCATCCGTTTGACGCTTCCGCGCAAATGGTCTCGTACGGACACATACTTGGGAATTCCATCTACCATTGCAAAACCGACCCACCTGATATTTCCTTGCTTTCATGAATCGAAATCCCGCAGCCTGTGCCGATCGAGACTTGCTTCATTCCATGATTGCAGAAGCCCCTCGTCTCTGCTCTGAACAGGGCCCAAGCTGAAATATTCTCCAGCAGTGAACAGGTCATGGAACTGGTATCGAAAAGTCCGCTAGTCCCATGACCCCTCCCATCGTCGCCCTTGTCACCTTCAGATGAGACAGAGGCTTCTTATTCAGGCGACGGCTTCGGCCTTGTCGGACGTATCAGCCGCAGCAGCAATAGCCCTCTTGCGCTTGTTCATGAAGTAGGAAACCACATAGACCAGGATCAGCACAACAATGATCCCCACGATGATCGCAATCTGACCGCCGGCCTTGTTTAGGTAGCCCAGGAAGATGCCGGCCACGCCGAAATCGGCATCCGAGTAAGTAGCGGCACCTTTGCCCACAGAGCCCAGCACCGGCAGAAGCAAGAGTGGCAGGAAGGTGATGGCCAGGCCGTTGACAAAGGAACCGAGAATGGCTCCACGCCGACCGCCCGCGCCGTTACCGATCACGCCTGTAGCACCACCGGTCATGAAGTGGGCCACGACACCGGGAATGATGACGGTGGTGCCGGCCAGGGCCATGATGGCCATGCCGACGATGCCACCGACAAAGCTGGAAAGGAACCCAATCAGAACGGCGTTAGGAGCGAAGGTGAAGGTGACAGGGACGTCCAGTGCAGGCTTGGCATTCTTGACCAGGTGCTCGCTGATGCCCTTGAAAGCAGGAACGATCTCGCCCAGAACCACACGAACACCTGCCAGAATGATGTAGACGCCGGCAGAGAAAGTAGCGGCCTGCAAGACCACATAGACGATGAAGTTTTGTCCGTCACTGAGCTTGCTCTCGATATAGCCGGGACCGGCAAAGAGCGCTACGATGACATAGATTACAGCCATAGACAGGGCCACGATGACCGTTGTATCGCGCAGAAAGCCCAGGTTCTTGGGGAAGTTGATATCCTCAGTTGATTTAGATGGATGCTTCTTGCTGCGGGTGAGCATAGCCACCAGACCGCCCAAGGCAATGCCTGAGCCGCCGGTGTGGCCCAAGGCCACATCATCGGTACCAGTGACCTTCTTCATGAAAGGCTGCACGACTGCTGGCGAAAGGGTCACAACCAGGCCCTGAGCGATTGAGCCCCAGAGCAGGGTCTGCCAGGTGGAGAATCCGGCCGCCACGAAGATGACAGTTATCATCGTGGCCATGTAGAAGGCCACGTGTCCTGACAAGTACACATATTTGAAATATGAGGTTGCCGAAAGAAGGACATTGACAATCATTCCAAAGAAGAAGATGAGCGCAGCCACAGACCCGTACTTGACCAGGACCGTGCCGACGATGGCCTCGTTGTTGGGGACGACGCCCTGGACGTGGAAGGCGTGCTGGAACATATCCCCAAAGGGAGTCAATGCGTTCGTCACCACGCCTGCACCGGCGGCCAGAACCAGGAAGCCTACGAAGGTCCGTATGGTTCCTTTCATGACGTCCGTAGCAGACTTGCGCTGCAGGGCCAGACCGATCAGGGAGATCAGCGCGACGATGACGGAAGGCTGTCGGAAGATGTCCAAAAGGACTTTTAACGCACCGTTCATGCCGCCTGCCCTCCTTGGGGAACATCCATACCGTGGCGCTTCAGAGCCTCGGCCAGTTTTTCTTTGATCTCATTCATATCGATCAGGCTGTTCAGAACAACCACGTCTCCCAGATCCTTGGCAGCATCAGCGATGTCACGCCCGACAAAAATAACATCGGCATCGCCCTTGTTAACAGAGCCCAAATCGCTATGGTCGGTCTCGACACCGGTCACACCAAGCTCTTTCAAGGCCTTGTCAATGTTGAGCTGGGTGATGAAGCTCGACCCCAGTCCAGTGCTGCAAACCGTCAGAATCTTCATATTGATTACCTTTCTTCCTTGAGGATCGTCCTCAATTCCTCAACGTTCGCGGCCTTGCCCAGCCGTTCCTGATTCTTGCCGTCACTCAGGAAGGTCGCCAGCGATTGCATCAGGCTTAAATGGCTGTTCGAGTCCTGCGCGGCCAGGCAGAAGAACGTGCTGATTGGGTGGTCCTGCGAATCGGCCAGCAGAAAGGGCCTGCCAACCTTCAGCACCGATAGGGATGTGGTCACCACGCCTGCCTCTGGCCTGGCGTGGGCCATGGCGATGCCTTGACCCAGATCAATATAGGTGCCGCCTGGTTTGCGTATCGAAGCCTTGATGGCCTCGACATAGGAGGGCTTGATCCTCCCCAACTCAACCAGCGGAGCGGTGACCACATCCACTGCTTCCACCCAATCGGCCACGCCGTCCCTGTACATGACGGTGCCTTCCGGGAAATACTCGTCCAGCAATTTGCCTCCTCGCATACGATGAAGCTCATCCGCTTCGTAGCGAATGTTCGCGGGAGGGTGGATGCCTCCCCACGGAATCTTCAACCTCGAATTCCGCAAACATTATAACAACATGACAATATGATGTCTATACTTGCGTGTTCAACTGCCGGATCCCGGGCCTCCGAAAGGAAGCCCGAGACCCTGAAGCTACCTGTTGATCAGGCGGCGAAGAGGACCTTGAACATCACGGCTCCGACAATGGCACCAATGATGGGTGCCACCACTGGAATCCAAGCCTCGCCCCAGCGTGAGTCCCCCTTGTTGGGTACGGGCAAAATCCAGTGCAGGAAACGCGGCACCAGGTCACGTGCAGGATTCAAGCCAGGGCCGGTGGGACCGCCCAGAGAGGTGACCAGCCCCCAGACGATCAAGCCAACAACGATGGAGGCAGCAGCCAACCCCTTAGACCCCCATGGGCCCTGCAGGCAGCAGAGGGCTCCCAAGACCAGCACCAGCGTGCCAAAGAACTCATTGATGAAGTAGTTGACCAGCGAACCCGAGGCGTCGGTGGTGCAGAAGGTGCCCAAAATCGGCAAAGGGTCTTTGGTCATGCGGTAGTGCGGGAAGTAGCAGGCATAGACGACCAGCTGACCCAGGGCCGCTCCGACCAGCTGCGCCAGAATATAAGGCAGAACCAGGCTCCAGGGGAAGATACCGATGACGGCCTGTCCCAGAGTCATGGCCGGGTTGATGTGAGCTCCTGATACCCCGCCGAACATGAGCACGGGAAACATGACTCCGAAGCCATATCCCATAGCGATAGTCAGCCAGCCTGAATGGTGGCCCTTGGTGCCCTCCAGATCCACGTCGGCAACGGCACCGTTGCCGAAGATCATCAATATGGCGGTGCCGACACATTCTGCGGCCAGCTTGGTCATAAGCGAATATTCCATTCGACCCTTCACCCCTCTCTCAATGCCGCCGTGGCACCCCGTTCCCCAACCGGTCATACAGGGGCCAAGACATGGGCATCATTCAATAAAAACAGGTGATGGCACTAGGCCGAGAAGCGCTCATGATCTCCATTGATTCAGGTGATTCATTGAAATCCGATATAGCGCCAGCCCCAACCGCGTGTCACCATCAACACGACTGCACTTCAACCGGCACCCGTATTTTATCCCACCCACTACAGATCATGGCGCATTGAGAACCATGTATAGATTCCACGTCCCAGACAGATTTCACACTCTTGGCAGTTTTTCGAAGCCGCTCCCGCACGCCGGCACATCTGCCTGCTTGATTCGTAAGCACAAGATTCGCATGCTCTTCTACAGGTCAGGAATGACCGACTGCTGTGCAGGCTTCCATACAAGCAGGCAGGGAATGTCACGCCAGAGCTGAGATCAGTGGCCGAGGAAAACAACGGGCAGGAGATTTGAGAAACACGCTCAATGATTAGCAGACAGATCTTGCACCCTGCCTCGGCGGAACCTTTCTTTGTCTGGGACTTTTGTCACACAAATATCCAACAAATTCGATTCTCGCTTGGATTCACGGGACATACAAAAGCCCAGCAACCGTTGCGATTGCTGGGCTTTGACTCTGTGCCCCCACGGGGGCTCGAACCCCGGACACGCTGATTAAGAGTCAGCTGCTCTAGCCAACTGAGCTATAGGGGCAGGGCACTTTCAAGAGCCAAGTAGATACTATACACGGTTTCTGCAGACCCGCAACACGGCGCGTCACAGGTCTGCAGAATCCATGCATAGCCCGCTCAGACGATCTTGGGCATGGGCGTGGTCAGGGAGGTGGTCAGGTTCACCTGCAGGAGACCGGCCCCCGTATGGGCCTCGACCTTCTTCAGAGTGACTGTGCGCTTGTCCTGGTCGGCCCGGTCATCGTCGGTCATGGTAGCCGGCGACTTGACCGCCACCACCACCAGATCCTCGAGGGAGATGCCTGCCTTGTTGCAGAGGTCGGAGGCCGCCTGGAGACTGTCCTGGAAGCCCTCACGCTCAATAACCCGATCAGCCGGCACGCCGTAGGCGCTCTGGGCGATCCAGCGAATCCGGTCCGGCACGGACATATCATGCAGGCTGGCTGTATCCGCCTGGGCCTTCGCGGGCTCCTGCAGGGCCTTGATCAGATCGTCCAGCTGAGGCTCAAGGGCCTTGCCTCCGTCACGGAAGAGGTTGCCCGCAATGGGCCTGCGGAAGCCCAGACCGTCGGCGGTCTCCCGTAAGGAATCCACCTGGTCGTCCTCGCCCTCCCAAAGGTTGATCAGTGGGAAAGTGGGGATGCCCAGTCCCTCCAGACGATGCACGTGGAAGGGATAGCGCCAGCTAAGCTTGGGATCGTCCCGCCAAGTGGTGGCACGGGTGACGATCACCGCGGCGGCAGGCCACTGGGCCCCATACTCACGGGCTGCGATGTCCAGCCACTTCTGGGCACCGGCATCAGCTCCATAGCCCGCCTCGACGACGACCACGTCGTGCCGGGCGCAGGCCATCTCCACGGACACCAGGCTGGGGATGCCGATGGAGACGTTGGCGAAAGGCCCGCCATGCACATATACCGGTGAACCCTCCAGGGTCTGAGTGAAGGCAGGCTTGACCGCATCGGTCAGGATGCCGGTGATCCGCCACAGTTCCACAAACTCACCAAAGGTGACCGGGCGACCGTCCAGGGTCCCCGCGACCATGGCTGCCACACGCCGTTCGATCTCCTCCATGCTCCGGGAGAGCACGACGATCTGCATGAGCTCGCAGGTTGGCGTCAGCACGGTCCGCTCGGGCAGATCGCCCTTGCCTCGGTCCACGGTGATCTGACGCAAGGACCGTGAAGGCACCTCACTGACCCGGGGCACCAGGACGGTGTCCAGCCGGCCCTCGTCCACAGCCTTCTCGGCAAAGGAGACCAACAGGTTCTGTGCGGATTCGATGGCCGCCATCTCCCCGCACAAACCCCAGTCCACCAGCTCAGGATGCGTCAGCGAAGACTTGCCACCACCGGAGGCGCCACCCTTGGACCCGGCTGCGGTAATGCCCATGCTGGGTTGACGCAGGACGGCTGCGGCATCTACTCCCTGGGCGCGCAAGGCGTCAATCAGGGCGATGGTAGTCGTGGTCTTGCCCTCACCACGTGATGCCTTGAGCGGGGTATCTGCGGTGACTAGCAGCACCCGGCCATGCTTGCGCGGCATATCCGGATGCTCCTGCAGATCCTTCAAGTAGCCGAAGGCATCGATCTTGTCAAACAGGCCGTATGGCCTGACGTAATCGTCGAAGTCGGTCATGGGGCTCTCCTTTTTTTGCGGTCCTTGTAGATTCGGATGGCTCAGTTGTCGGACAGGTGGTAGCCGTTGCGCATGCCCATGCTGACGGTATACAGCACCTGGCCAAGCAGGTCATCGGTTTCCTTGCGCAGACGGTCGGCCATGTCCTGGTTGGCGGCCTCCAGCACCTGGCGCACCTCGGCGTTGTCGGTACCCTGGTCAGCGCCCTCCAGCCGTGCCACCTGCTCGTCAGCGGCGGCGATCAGCCGGTGGCCCTCGCCTCCTATGCTCTGCTGGTAACGCTCGACAGCCGCCGAGGTGCCTGCGAATTCGGAATCGCACAGGGCGGCGATCAACCGGTCCGACCAGTAGAGGCTGTCAGTGGAGACCCGGTCAGTGGCGTTGGCCAGATAGTCAGGCGTCCGATCCACATTGGCATAGAAGGGAACCAGGGCGTTGAAGGCGTTGGATCCGTAGGACATCCACTGGATGGCCCGGCAGGATTCAGGCCGGTAGGGGCGCAGCTGGATCAGGGCCAGCTGGTCGTTGCGGTTGATGCCGATGGGCCGGTAGAGTCCCTTGGTGTGCTCGTCGCCGGTCCGTCCATAGGGATCGTATGGCGTGCCCTGGTAGTGAGAGCTGAGCAGATACTTGACATCTTCCACGGTAATCAGCCGCTCGGGCTGGCGGCACCAGGGGATGTTGTCACTGGTGGGGGCATGATCGGCATCCGGTCCGTCCCAGATCTCGTCATAGGGGTTGAGGAAACGCTGCATGTACCAGGCCCGGGGCGTGTTGTAGACATGATCCGAATCGCTATGGGATCCAAAGGCATCGCGCGGATTGAAGGGCGAGGCCGACTCCACGGCAAGATTCAGGTGGTTGTTGGCGATGAACTCCCGCAGGTCGGCCGAGCACAGGTGATCGGTCTGCTCCCCAAAAGCGTCATCCAGATCGAACTCGTCAATGCCCAGCTGGTTGGGCATGGTCACATAAGAGTCATCGGGCACCCGCTTGGCGATCCAGTGATGGCCGCCTATGGTTTCCATCCACCAGATCTCGTCCACATCACTGAAGGCAATGCCATTCATCTCATAGGTGCCGTAACGCTCCAGCAGGGAGCCCAGCCGCAGGACACCCTCCCGCGCCGAGCGGATATAGGGCAGAACAATGGTGACCAGGTCTTCCTCGCCGATGCCTCCGGGTACCTCGTCCAGGTAGCCTTCATCACCCGGACGGCCCTGGGCGGGGGTGAGTTCCACCAACGGATCGGCACCCAGAACACGCTCATTGGTGGTGATGGTCTCAGTGGCTGACATGGCCACGTTGGCACTGTTGACGCCCGCTTCGGCCCATAGCCCTTGGTCGAGCACAGCATTGGGCACCGAGGTGTAGCGCATGGGATCCTCGGGCAAATCCATCTCCAAGTGGCTGATCACGCTGCGGTAGTGCCGTGGCTGCTGGTCGGGAGTGACCAGGACGAAGCGCTTGGGACGGAACTCCCCGTTGGCTGAATCCTCATTTCGGGCGATGATGGTGGATCCGTCGTAACTGGCATGCTTACCTATCAGAAGCGTGGTGCAGGGCATATAAGCGTCTTCCTTTGTCTGATTGCGGTCAACTGTCATCACCAGTCCGAATGCCGGAGGATGCCGTTCCAACCGACTGCGTGCACAGGCAGGGATGACGGCCATCTGCGCACTTTGGGCATGGCCTCACTCTAGTGCTAGACCGTCCCAATACCAGCAGATGCGTCAGTTAAGCCAGGCTCTCAGGCATCAGCTGGCAGCCAAGCACGGGCCGCCGCGACCACAGGTTGGGCGGAATGAACGGCATGAACCAGGGCGTTCAGCCAGAATCCCTCCTCCAGATTCGGCAGAGCCTCCTTTGTGGCCCAGACCGACAGCACATAGTCGTGAACCCGATCGGGAGGGGTGGGGCCGTTGTAGCGCATGAGCACGGCAGGATCGTCGGCGATCTCCTCCTCCATGACCAAGGGTGAGGCAGCCGATGTCCGGCCCTGGGGCACGCCGGGGATCAGATTGGGCAGATTTCTTGAGAAGTCCTCCGGAATCGCCAGAACGGTGCTTTCGTTTCCCTCAGGCTGCAGGGCATGCAAGGCCTCGATGGGCAGGTTGGCCAGTGACCAGTGGATCCATGGGAAACCGCACACGGGCACGGAATCAGGATCCACCAGCATCCAATGCAGATAGCGAGCCTCCCGCGGTACATCCTCAAGCCGGAAGGGGAAGGAGACTACAGGACGTCCCTTGCGCGTGAGGGACTGCGGGGCGCGCTTGGCGTACCGATCGGGAATGGTGCCGAAATCTGTGATAATCCTCATGGTTCGATTCTCGCCCGCTCCAGTGACGGGGTCAAGTTCATCCGTGGAAGATATTTGAGATGGTCAAGCACACCAACCTGCGCAAAAAGTGGAAGAGCCGCCCGGACCCTTCCAAGTGGAAATGATCCGGGCGGCTCTGGGTTGGACTGGAGAAAGGAGTCAACAGGACCTTTCTCCTGGCGCTTGTAGGGCGCGCTTGCACATGCCTATTCGGCCTTGGCAGCCTCGGTGGCCTTGGCCTGGGCACGGGCGGCCTTGGCGGCTGCACGAGCCTGAGCCTTGGCCTCCTTCTCTTCAGCCTCGACACTGGCGATGAACTCAGCATGCTTGGTGGCAGGCATCCATCCGGTGTTGACCACCTTGACCTGCCAGATCCAGGCCAGGGCGAAGATCACTACAGCCAGGATCACCAGGACCACGGCCCCGGCAGGGATACCCAACTGGGCCAGCTTGCCGACCACGGTGCCGTACCAGGCGAAGTCCGCATCGCCGAAGGTGGCGTTGGACAGGCCGAAGCTGCCCAGAACCGTCATCAGGATGGCCGGCAGGAAGGTGATCAGCAGACCATTGATGAAGCCGCCGACCACAGCCCCGATACGGCCGCCGGTCGCATTGCCGAAGACACCGGCACCGCCGCCATCGAAGAAGTGGGGCACCATGCCCGGCAGGATCAGGGCCAGACCCCAGACGGGCCCAAGCCAGACCGCGATGATGACCAGAGCCACCAGACCACCGGCGAAGGAGGACAGGAAGCCGATCAGGGATGCATTGGCACCGTAGGGGAAGACAATGGGGATGTCCAGAGCAGGACGGGCGCCGGGGACCACCTTGTTGGCGATGCCCTGGAAGGCGGGCACCAGCTCGCCCAAGATGATGCGAACGCCGTAGAGGATGATGCTCACGCCGATGCCGAACTGCAAGGCCTGGGCGAAGGCGGCCATGAAGAAGGCTCCCCAGTTGGCCGGGTGTGATGGGAAGACGGCGAAGGCGGCCTTGGCCGGCACCACAATGGCGGTCCAGACAGCGAAGACCAGGTAGAGGACGACCATGAGCAGGGTGGTGGAGACCATGGAGTCACGCAGGAAGCTCAGGCCCTTGGGGAAGTCGATGTCCTCGGTGGAACGCGACTTCTTGCCCACAGCGCTGCCGACCGCGCCCGAGACCACGTAGCCCAAGGTGTTGAAGTGGCCGATGGACAGCTTGTCGCTGCCGGTCACCCGGTTCATGTATGGCTGGGCGAAGGCTGGCATGGCCACCATGATCACGCCCATGAGCAGGGAGCCGATCAGCACGATGAGCAGGTTGTTGCCCTTGCCGAACCCGATCGAAAGGACCAGAGCCAGCAGGGTGGACATGAAGACCATATGGTGGCCGGTCAGGAAGACGTACTTGAGCGGGGTGAACCGTGCCAACAGGATCATGACGATGAAGCTGAGCACGATGATGTAGGCGGAGGCTGCGCCGAATTGGCTGGAGGCCTGGGCCACGATCACCTCGTTGGTGGGGACGACCCCGTGGGCGCCAGTGGCCTTGAAGACCAGCTTGCCGAAGGGATCCAGGGCGTTGGTCACCACAGTGGCGCCGGCACCCAGAATCAGATAGCCCATGGCCGCCTTGAGGGCACCCGAGATGACCTGGCCTGCGCTCCGTTTCAGGGCGATCAGGCCGATGGCCGCCACAATGCCGATCAGGTAGGCGGGCACATTCAGAATCTCCTGGCTGATGAAGTTCAGCACCGCAAGGAAGACATTCATCATTTGTCCTTACTATTTCTCTCTTGTTCTTACCGCGAAAGAGCGGGCATCCCATCGGCCTGGCGATGATGAATGCCCGCCGGGGGCATCAGTCGGCGTACTGCTCCAGAATGCCCTTGATCTCGTCCTTGTCCATGAAGTTCTGGACGGTCTCGACCGGGGTGGTGGTCCCCTCCAGCTCGGGCGCCAGCTGGGGCGAGGTCAGCACCAGGTCGTTCATGTTGGCCGTGCCCTTGGCGCTGCCCGCGTCGGAGGTGGTCACGGTCACGTCCATGCCCAGCTCCGACGCCACCTGCTCGACGTTGACCTTGAGCAGGACCGAGGTGCCGATGCCGTTGCCGCATACGCAGAGAATATCCATGAGTTGCTCCTTTGTTCCTTGTTTGCTTTTACTGCTTCTTGTTCACGATTGAAGAATGGCGCGGACCTCGTCAGGGGTGCCGGCCTTGGCCAGCTGCTGGGTCTTCTTCGCGTCGGTCAGAGCACCGGCGATGGCGGACATCACCTGCAGGTGCTCCTGCTCATCCCGTCCGGCCAGACCGATCACCAGGGAGACCGGATCATTGGCCTTGTTGCCGAACTCGACAGGCGTGGACAGCCTTACCCAGCTCAGGCCGGTTCCCAGTACCGCCTCGCTGGGGCGGGAATGGGCCAGAGCCAGACCTGGGGCGATGACGATGTAGGGACCCATCTTCTCGACGGTCTCGATCATCTGGTCCGTGTAGGCATCGGTGGTGAACCCGGAGGCCACCAGCCTGTCGCCCGCCTTGCGGATGGCATCCCGCCAGTCAGTCGCCGGCACATCCAGGGCAAAGGATGTGTCGGGAAGGAAGGCTTGGAAATCCGTCATGTCTGCTCCTTGCTCGTGCTGTTTGACTTGCTCGATTGCACCGGATCCGGTGGATTCGCGTGGATCCGGCCGACTGCTCACCACCCCTGGGGATGATAGAACTCACCGTCCAGAGCCCTGGCGGCCAGCGCCTTGGCCTCGTCCATGGTGTGCTTGGCCAGTTCGGCGCGCACATCATCCAGGGCGACCGGAGTCATGGACAGGCTGGTCACGCCGATGCCGGCCAAAACTACGGCCAGGTCCGGATCGGCAGCAGCCTCGCCGCAGACTCCGACAGGCATGTTATTGGCCTGACCGGCATCAGCGATGAGCTTGATGGCCCTCAAGACGGCAGGATGCCAGGCGGTCTGATAGGAGGCGACCGAACCCAGCGTGCGGTCAGCGGCCAGCGTGTATTGGGTCAGGTCGTTGGTGCCGATGCTGACGAAGTCGGCCACCTTGGCCACCTTGTCGGCCATCAGTGCAATCGAAGGAACCTCGGCCATGACGCCTACGCGCTTGAGCCCCTTGCTCTTGCCCAGACGGACGAAGTAGTCGGCCTCGTGCTCGTCAGCGACCATGGGCGCCATGACCCACAGGTCAGCATCGGTCTCGGCATCGGCCCGGGCCAGGGCCTCCAGCTGATCCTCCAGGACCTGGCTGTGGACCTTCAGCGTGCGCAGACCACGCAGCCCCAGGGCAGGATTGGGCTCGTCGGCCTGGGTCAGGAAGGGAAGAGGCTTGTCGGCACCGGCATCCAGCAGGCGAATGACCACCTTGCGGCCCGGGAAGCGCTCAAGAAGAGCACGGTAGGCCTTGGCCTGCTCCTCGACGCCGGGCGCCTGCTCATTGCCCAGGAAGAGGAACTCCGAGCGGAAGAGTCCAACCCCCTCGGCTCCATACTCCAGGGCCGGATCAGCATCCGCAGGCTTGCCGACATTGGCCAGGAGGGGGATTCTGGTTCCATCCTTGAGCTGGCCGGGATGGCCCCGCAAAGCCTTGGCCTGATCCGCTTCACGACGGGCCTGCTCAGCCTTTTCGATCTGTTCCTGGGTGGGGTCGGCCGTCACCTTGCCGGCCGCGGCATCGACGATGACCGTCTGTCCGTCGGACAGGCCGGCGGCATCCTGGGCGCCCACGACGGCGACGATTCCCCGGGACCTGGCCAGGATGGCGGTGTGGCTGGTCGGACCGCCCTCGATGGTGACGATGGCCAGCACCTTGGTCATGTCCAAGCTGGAAGTGTCGGCCGGAGACAGGTCAGGGGCGACCAGGACGAATGGCTTGTCGCTTTCCGGCACGCCAGGGGCCGGCACGCCGAGCAGATTGGCGATGACACGCTGGCCAACATCATGCAGATCGTTGGCCCGCTCCCCCATGTAGCCGCCGATGGCCTGGAGCTTTCCCTCGAAGTCGGCAAAGGCCTCATAGACGGATCGCTCGGCGGTCTTGCCACCGTCCAGCAGGGATCGGATCGAGGTTTTCAGGGCCGGATCCTGGGCCATCTGCGCCAGAGCAGTCAGTATCGGAGCGGCATCCTTGGCCCCCTGCCCATCCTGAGCGGCCTTGGCGCGCGCAAGCAGATCCCTGTTGACCGATGCCAGGGCGGATTCGACCCTGCTGAATTCAGCATCCGCCGTCAGATTCTCAGGCCTAGTCTCATCACCGGGCACATCCAGTCCGGCCGCCATATGGATAACCGGGCCAACGGCAACGCCGCGGCCAATGCCCACGCCTTGGATCTCCATGTCGCACTCCTTAGTGCCTGGCCACTGCGTGCAGGCCGCCCTTGAGGCAAGCTCCACAACGGCGGTGGAAACGTTCTTTAAGCAACGATGTTCAGTATACACAAATCCATTTGTTTTTCAACGGTAATCGTTTTCTGTAATTCCTTGTTGACGGTGGTAAGATAACCAGCGTATTCATCACTCGACATGCCGGTTCGACAGGATCGGCCATATCTTCAGGAGAGCTGGTCATCATGGCAACAGCACAACGTTCCACCGTCATCACCGACCCGGTCGGCATTCACGCCAGGCCCGCTTCGGAGTTCTCGCAGGCCGCTGCATCCAGCGGATGCAAGGTCACCATAGCCAAGGGCGAGGGCGATCCCGTGGACGCCGGCAGCATTCTGATGGTCATGAGCCTGGGCATCGCCAAGGGCGACAAGGTCACTGTGACCGTCGACGGCGACGAGGCCGAGTCCGTGGCCGATTCCTTGGTCACCAAGCTGACCCAGGCCGAGTAACCCCGCCGCCAGCTGCAACCGACATCCGCGGAGAGATCTTCGAGGGAACCAATGGGACACACGGCGGACAATAAGCCTTCCATCGCCAACGTCGCAGCTCTGGCCGGAGTTTCCACGGCGACTGTGTCCCGCGTCCTTTCCGGCCACAGACGCAAGAATGACGACATCAGTCGCAGGGTCAGAGCCGCGGCCGAGAAGCTCAACTATTCGGCCAACTTTGCTGCCAGCGCGCTCCGCTCGGACCGTAGCAGAACCATAGGGCTGGTTCTGTGCGGCACCTCCGCAGGCCTAGACGGGTCCATCCTGGATCTGCTCAGCAGAAGGCTGACCGAACAGGGTCGCTACCTGCTGGTCATATCCGTCAGGGGCGACCAGGAGCGCGAGGCGGCCATCAGATCCATGGCGGCCCGACAGGTCGAAGGAATCATCGTCGTTCCTTCGCCGGACGACGATCCGGTCGGCATGCCCGCCGACCTGCCATCCGGGCTGCCCATTGTTCAGGTCGGCGGCAGGCCGGTCTCCTACCACACCAGCTGGGTCGGCACGGACCAGGCCGCCTCCATGCGGCTGATCATCGCCCACCTGGCAGAACAGAACGCGCACGCTGTGGCCTATCTGAGCCGCGAACTGAGCACCAGCGCTGCCACCGAGCTCTTCACGACCTTCTCCACCCTGACCAACACCTTGGGAATGACTCCTCAGCCGGACTGGGTCCAGTTCGGTCCATGCAGCATGCAGCGCGGCCACGACGCCGTCATAACCATGCTCAGCGGGGGAAACGACCGTCCCGATGCCATCATCTGCGGGGATGACTCGCTGGCTCTGGGCGCTCTGATGGCCTGCAACCAACTGGGCTTCCGGGTTCCCGACCAAGTCAAGGTGGCCGCCTTCGTGGACAGTCCGGCCTGCCTGGTCAGCAGTCCGACCTTGACCGCAGTCAAGACCCCCCTGGAGGGCATCGTCCAGGAGGCCCTGCGGCTGATCGACGCCAAGGGACAGTCCATTCTGCCATCCCACGTGGCTCTGCCGCCGGCACTGGAGTGCAGGGAATCGACCTGGTCGCCAAGGATCGGCAGCAGCGACATGACCTCGCCAGGCACTTTCGCCTGATGAACCCTTGGGTTTGCACTCAGACCAGCAGGGTGCAGAAAAGAGCCTCGAAGTCCAGGAGCGGCGAACCGTTGGCAGCCAGCCTCCTGCGAGCCCGGGCGATCAGCTGAATGCGGTCGATAGCCCCCTGCCTGGAGAGTCTGACGGACAGATCGGCAATTGCCGCCCGATTCTCCAGATTGACCAAGCCAGCCTTCTCCTCGGCACCGTTCTGCAGGACGCCCACATCACGGTAGACGCTGGCCAGGGTGCTCAGATTGCGGTCCAGCACATCCCGGGTCAGCCTGGTGACCCGCCGACGGACCTGATCCTTGCCCCCCAAGGCGTGGTAGGCCCCGCGCAGCTGCCGGGGAATGCGCTCCTTGTCCCTGAGCCCGTTGATCTGCCGAAACTCCCGCTCGTCCCTGGCCACCTCGTCGTCTACGGTGGCAGTGGCCTGATCACGGGCCGCATCAACCACCCGACCAGCCAGGACCACGGCATCCGAGGCACGCCGCAGACCCAGCAGACCTACCACCAGCTCATCACGGTCGGCCAGAACCTGATCCTTGGTGGCATAGAGACGGGCGATGCCGATGTGTCCCTGAGCCAGACGGGCGGCCTTGGCGGCCAGAGGCCGGTCCACACCCACCTGGTCGGTCAGGAAATCGGCCACAGCAGTGTTGGACGGCACCGCCAGATTGAGCACCCTGGTTCGCGAGCGAATGGTGGGCAGCACATCCTGGGCGCTGGGTGCACATAGGAGCCAGATAGTGTGCTCAGCCGGCTCCTCGATCTCCTTGAGCAGCACATTGGTGGTCCGCTCCAGCATCCGGTCCACGTCTTCAATGATGATGACCCGCCAACGCGAGGTTGAAGGCATCTGCTCCGAGGTCATGATCAGCTCCCTGACCTCGTTGATGCCGATAGTGACCTTGTTGGTGGACAGTATGGTCACATCCGGATGGGTTCCTGCCAGGACCTGCTGAGTGACGCGGGTGGGTTGGTCGCTCAGGCCCTGATCCGGACTGATCAGGGCCGCCGCGAAAGCCCGGGCCAGATTGGAGCGTCCTGATCCAGGAGGGCCGCAGATCAGCCAGGACTGCGCCACCTCGTCATGACCCTGCGCCTGAGCGGCCACCGTCCGCTTGAGCAGATCGACCGTGGGCTGCTGGCCCACAATGGCATCCCAGACGCTCATCGGGTCTTCCGCAGGAGGCGGGACCGGAGCAGCCAGCGAGCCGGGGAATCCGCAGGAATCGAATCGTCGTCAGCATCACCGCCGACTGTTTCCGCGTCCATGGACTGATCGTCCTGCTCGTCATCAGCCTCCGGTGCCTGATCGGACCTATCCGCAGCCTCAGTCCAGTCCGACTCGGCATCCTGCCCGTCGTCCTCATATCCTGCAGTCGATTCGTCATCGTCGGCATCGTCCTGAGCATCGGCATCATCATTTTCATCATCGACCTGTGGCAGATCAGGCTCGCGGCCCTCAATCAGCTTGTCCAAATCATCTTGGATGACCTGCCAGACCTGGTCGATGGACTGGGTGGCGTCGATAACCAGGAACCGGTCAGGCTCCCTCTGAGCCAGTTGCAGGAATGCCTGACGCACATGCTGCTGGAAGTCGTCGCCAGCCGACTCCAGCCGATCGGGTTCATGATCCAGACGTGACTTGGACTGAGACGGATCCGCATCCAGCAGGTAGGTGCGCTTGGGCAACAAACCCTGACTGGCCCACAGGCTCAGCCGACGAATCACGTCCGCCGACAGATCACGGCCTCCGGCCTGATAGGCCACTGAGGAATCCAGGTAGCGGTCGCAGAGCACAATGTCTCCGCGATCCAGAGCCGGACGCACCACCTGGGCCACATGCTCGGCCCGATCCGCTGCATAGAGCAGGGCCTCGGTCCTGGGGGCCAGATCGTCGGAGGCATCAACCACATCAGTGCCACCGGTCACGGCAACCGAGGGAAAAGCAGCCAAGCCATGCAGAACGAGTTCCCGAATGGTCAATCCGACAGGGGTGCCGCCTGGTTCGCGGGTGACTTGGGATCGCAGTCCGCACTCCTGCAGATAGTCGTGTGCTCGTTGAACCTGGGTGGTTTTGCCTGCCCCATCCACACCTTCGAAGGAAATGAACAAACCATCACTCATGCCTGATGCTCCGTACTCTTGGAAGTCTTGGCGGCCTTGGCCTTCTTAGTGGTTTTGCGGGCGCGAGTAGCCGACTTGCGGGCAGTCGACTTTCGTGCGGTCGACTTGCGAGTGGTCCGGCCGCGCCGCTTTGTGGGTCCGGCCGCACGCTTCTCTGCCAGCAGACGGAAGGCCACCTCCGGTTCGATGGACTGGGCCGTGTACTGCTTGGGCAGGGTCCTGTTGGTCTGCCCGTCGGTGATGTAGACACCGTAGAATCCGTCCTTGATGGTGACGGGTTTGCCGCTGTCAGGGTCCGTACCCAGCTCACGAAGAGGAGGCTTGGCCGCGCTCCGGGAACGCCGTCCGTACTTGGGCTGGTCGAAGAGGGCCTTGGCCCCGGACTGGTCAATGGTGAAAATCTGATCCTCGTCGGTCAGCGAACGCGTCTCAGTGCCGCCGTCGGCTTTGGTGGCCGTCAGGTAGGGGCCATAGCGGCCGTTGCTGGCTGTGACGGTGGCCTGGCTGGTTGCTCCCGTCTTGGCATCGGTCAGCTCGATGCTGCCCACTGTCCTGGGCAGGCTGAGCAGCTTTAGAGCATCCTCCAGGGTGACCGTGTCTGGATCCATGGTTTTGAAGAGCGAAGCCATCTTGGGCTTAGGACCTGTTCGCTTGGCCGTCCTTGCAGTCTTAGCGGCAGGTTTCTTCTGTTCGGCCGCTTCCTCTTCTGGGCTGATCAGGGCCACATAGGGCCCGAATCGACCCTTGCGCACCTCAACCCGACCGCCGGTCTCCGGATCCTTGCCCAGCTGACGGGGACCGCCAGCATTGGCAGCGATAAGTTCATGGCCCGCTGCCACAGTCAGCTCGTCCGGAGCCATGGTTGGTGGCAACGAAGCCCGCTTGGGGTTGCCGTCGGCATCCAAGTCGGCCGTATCCTCAAGGTAGGGACCGTAGCGGCCGACCCTCACCTGCAGGCCATCGCCTATCTCGATGGTGTTGATCTTGCGAGCGTCGATGTCTCCCAACTGGGCCACCTGCTCCTGCAAGCCCTGATGGGCCTGGTCAGCGTTCTGAGCGGCGCCAGGGCCCGAGCCGAAGTAGAACCGGGTCAGCCAGTCCTTGCCTCGCTCCTTGCCATGGGCGATCATATCCAGGCCGTTCTCCATCTGCGCCGTGAATTGATAGTCCACATACTTGGGGAAATTGGTCTCCAGCAACCTGACTACCGAAAAGGCCAGCCAGGAAGGGATCAGGGCACGGCCGCGCTCGTAGACGTATCCGCGATCGATGATGGTCGAGATGATGCTGGCATAGGTGGAAGGCCTGCCGATCTCCTTGGCCTCCAGGGTCTTGACCAGGGAGGCCTCGGTGTAACGTGCAGGCGGCTGGGTTTCATGCCCCTCAGGTTCTAGGGAGGCGGCACGAAGCACGTCCCCCTGCTGGACCGGAGGCAGGGAAGAATCCTCATCAGTCTGTTCAGAGCCTGAACCCATGGCTTTGAGGAAGCCAGGGAACTTGATGACGGTGCCTGAAGCCTGGAAGAGGACTGTGCCCTCCTTGCCGGCCTGCGCCGATAGGCGGATAGTGGCTGTGGACCCGGTGGCATCGGCCATCTGCGAGGCCAGAGTGCGCCGCCAGATCAGGGTGTAGAGCTTGAGCTGGTCAGGGGCCAGACGGTCGGCCAGCTCCTGAGGCCTGTGGAAGGTGGAACCGGCTGGCCGGATGCATTCGTGGGCCTCCTGGGCGCCGGCAGTCTTGGTTACATACTGCTTGGACTCGGCCGACAGATATTCGGCCCCGTACTCACGCTCGACCCCCTTGCGGGCAGCAGCAATGGCCTCCTGGGAGAGGGTGACCGAATCGGTACGCATGTAGGTGATGAACCCGTTCTCATAGAGCCCCTGGGCAGCACGCATGGTGGCTCGGGAACTCATGCCCAGTCGGTTGCCTGCCGTCTGCTGCAGGGTAGACGTGGTGAAGGGGGGCTGGGGACGCCGCCGGTAGGGCTTGGTCTCCATACCCGTCACCGTGAAGTCCTGATTCTTCAGCGTCTCAGCCAGGCTTCGGGCGTGCTGCTCGTCCAGCTGCAGGACCTGCTCCTTGACTGCAGCCTGCGTCAGCTGGCCCTTGGAGGTGAAGTCTTTGGAGACCGCCAGCCGTTGCTCCCCCAGGCTGATCATCCGCGCCTGAAAACCGCCTGACGATGCCGATTCCCCTGCATCCTCCTGCACCAGGCGCGCCAGCAGGTCCCAGTAGGAGGCCTTGACAAAGGCCATGCGCTCACGCTCACGCTCCACAATCAGCCGAGTCGCCACAGACTGGACACGCCCGGCGCTCAGCCCCGGACCCACCTTGCGCCAGAGCACCGGTGAAAGCTCATAGCCATAGAGCCGATCCAGGACCCTGCGGGTCTCCTGGGCATCGACCATGTGGGCATCCACGTCCCTGGTGTGCTTGAGCGAATCCTTGATGGCCTCTGGAGTGATCTCATGAAAGACCATACGCTTTACCGGCACCTTGGGTTTGAGGGTCTGCACCAGATGCCAGGCGATGGCCTCCCCCTCGCGATCCTCATCAGTGGCCAGATAGAGCTCGTCGGCGTTCTTCAGCGCCTTCTTGAGCTCGGACACCGTGTGCTTCTTCTTATCATCCACGATGTAGTAAGGCTTGAAACCATCGTTCACGTCTACGCCGAACTTGCCGTAGGCCTTCTTCTGGGAGGCCGGGACCTGCGATGGCTGGGCCAGGTCGCGGATATGGCCCACCGAGGCCATGACCGTGTAGCCCTTGCCCAGGTACCCGCCGATCTTCTTTGCCTTGGTTGGCGACTCAACAATGACGAGCTTATTGCCGGATGCCATGGCCTCTCCTTATATTGTGGTCTTTCGCACGCCATCTTACTCACGAGGTTCCGTCACCATGCAAATCAAGGGGTCATTGTGCATGGGTGTGGATCCCTGGGGTCCATGGTGGATGAATCAGAGACGTTCAGTATGCTCAGCGACTGACTTCAGTCATTTTGAGGAGGAGCCGGGGGCCGACCGACAAGGCCCATTCTGGTAAGTGGCGAGGCCGTAATCTGCCTCAGCGCCAAAACCAGCCCCAAGGTCAGCGACAGAAGGGAGGCCATCATTATGACGGCCGAGCAATGAACCCCGTAGGCCGTCCACCGGGCGCCGATCTCCAGGCCAGGGCTGACCTGCCAAATGATATAGCAGGCATAGAGCATCCCCAGGAACCCTGCTACCAGCATCAAGGTGGCGACAATCTGGATCGAAGCCGAGGACATCCTGGTTCCAGGAACGTCCATCCCGGTGCCACGAGTGACGGCCAGAGCAATAAGACAGAGACCGACCGGAATAAGCATGCCCATGACCACGTCTGAGGGTCGGTGCCAACCTCCCTGCACCAGCGAGCAGCCCACAGACAGGTCAAAGGCGAACCCCACTAAGGTGACCGGAGCCTTCCAAACACGCGGCACCACACAGAGCAGGGCCAGGACCACCGCCAGAGCCAGGATGGTGTGACCTGAGGGGGCAGAATTGGCTGTGGAAGCCTGAGAATGGATCAACACCGGGCGAGGCAGGAAGCGCTTGAGTATACGCGCCGCCCCGTAGACCACCAGAGCATAAACGGCAATTTGTCCAAGCAGCCACCACCGGCGCCTGACCAGAACAACCGCCAGGGCTACAAGGCCCAGCACCACGCAGATCACCACAGTCACATAAGGCATGGCGAACAGTCCCAGGTAAGCCTCGAGAAGGGGCGTCTGATCAAGGAAACCGCGGAAGTTGGTCAGGGCCATGTCATCATAGGTCTGCCCGGGCACAGTCCACACAGCTGCCCACCAGACCAGAGCCGCCAGACCCAGACAGGCCAGGCCAGCGACCAGGCACAGAACCAAGGCTGAAATCCGGGGGCGAGACGTCAAAGGATCCCGGTCAACATGGCTGCCGTCCGCTTCGGTTTGCTCATTCGGAGCCCGGTACCAGGCTTCCTGTGCTTCGCCCTGCTTGTGCTTGTTGGTCATACCTCAAGACTCTAACCAACCCCTGGGTCGACAGCCGACACCTGGTCCGACGAACGCGTTGTTTTCACGACTGCAACCAACCCAGGCAGGACATCTATGAAAAACTCCCACGCACCCGCCAGAGGCCACTTACCCTTGCTGCATTCCTGCCCTGGGGGGATTGGGTGACATAACGCCACGTGAGAGCAAGTCACCATGATAGCAGACAGACTCCACTTGTCCACTGAAAAGCACCGAGCCCTCCATGCCAGGTGCGCATTGAGTCGACATCACCGCCCGCCGTTTCCCCAACCAGGCCCGTCCGCTAGCATGTAAACAACAGGATCGCCGTACTCCAGCGGTTGATCACGGATCATGCCGGACCCTGACAACAGACAATAGGCACCCGGCATCACAGCGACAAGGGATGGGTGGCTGAAGGCGAATGGCCGACATGGATGCTGATTTGGTGATTGTAGGCGCTGGCTTGTTTGGCCTGACCGTGGCCCAGCAGGCGGTCGAGCACAGTGGAGCCCGGGTGCGGGTCATCGACGTGCGCGACCACATCGGCGGCAACGCTTACTCCTACATGGACGAGGAGACCGGGGCCGAAATTCACAAGTACGGTGCACACCTCTTCCACACCTCCAACCGCAAGGTCTGGGAGTACGTCAATCGCTTCACCGAGTTCACCGACTACACCCATCGGGTCTACACCACCCACAAGGGCGAGGTCTATCCCCTACCCATAAACCTGGGCACCATCAACCAGTTCTTCCACGCCCACTACACCCCCCAGCAGGCTCGGGAACTGATCCGGGAGCAGGCTGGCGAACTTGCCGGAACCGACCCGGGCAACCTGAACGACCAGGGGATCAGCCTGATCGGCCGCCCCCTCTATGAGGCCTTCATCAAGAACTACACGGCCAAGCAGTGGCAGACCGACCCCTCCCAGCTGCCCGCCTCCATCATCAAGCGGCTGCCGGTGCGATTCAACTACGACAACCATTACTTCAAGGACACCTGGGAGGGCCTGCCCAAGGACGGCTACACGGCCTGGTTCGAGCGAATGATCGACGATCCGCGCATCCAGGTGAGCCTGAAGACTGACTTCTTCGACGACTCCCAGCCCTGGAACCGGGATGCTCTGGTGGGGCAGGTCCCCGTGGTCTACACGGGCCCGGTCGACCGCTACTTCGACTACCGCCTGGGCGAACTCAAGTGGCGGACCGTGGACTTCAAGGAGCGCCGCTATGACGAGGACGACCATTTCGGCTGCCCGGTCATGAACTTCTCGGATCCTGACGTGCCCTACACCCGCGCCATCGAGTTCAAGAACTTCAACCCCGAGCGCTACGACCGGCAGAACCATGAGCGCACCGTGGTCTGGGAGGAGTACAGCCGATTCGCCGGTAAGGGCGACGAACCCTACTACCCCATCAACACGGGCGATGACCGCGCCCTCTACGCCCAGTACAAGCAGCTGGCCGCTCAGCAGCCGAAAGTGGTCTTCGGCGGCCGCTTGGGTACCTACGCCTACTACGACATGCACCAGGTCATCAATTCAGCCCTGGATGCCTGGGACAAGCGGATCGCTCCCCTGGTAGGCCATACCAAAGACTGAAACCCTGATTGCGCTCCTGACGATCTTCCAGGGGCAATTCAGAGGGAATTCTTGAAGGGAGCCTGGGACTGAAGAGTCCAGCGTCAGGTTGAGCAAGCAAATCCGAAGCCACTGTTCCGGTCAGAATACAAAGAGGCCGACCGCCTATGAAAAGCGACCGGCCTCTTTCCAGACCAAGCATCTGCCATTCATGCCTCCGGGGCAACCTTGGAAGAGGCGCGCCAGACATCAATCAGGCAGAATCTGCAGGCTCAGGCGTGCCAGACGTCCTTGCCGTTCTCCTTGGCGGCCTTGACATCGGCATCCAGGGCGCTCTCGTCGCCCTCCACCTTGCCGGCGATGTAATCTTCGACCAGCTGGCGGGCCTCGTTGTCTTCATGCTGGACAGCGGGGGACTTCATGAAGTAGGAGCTGGGCGCCAGCACAGGGCCGGCCAGATGGCGGTCCAGGGCGATCTTGGCGGCACGCAGGGCATCGATGACGATGCCGGCCGAGTTCGGCGAATCCCAGACCTCCAGCTTGTACTCCAGATTCAGCGGGACATCACCGAAGGTGGTGCCCTCCAGGCGCACAAAGGCCAGCTTGCGATCATCCAGCCAGGCCACATAGTCGGAGGGCCCGATGTGGACGTTGTGGGGATCCATATCGTGAGGAACGATGGAGGTGACCGCACGGGTCTTGGAAACCTTCTTGGACTCCAGACGAGAGCGCTGCAGCATGTTCATGAAGTCCATGTTGCCGCCCACGTTCAGCTGGTAGGTGCGGTCCAGGCGCACGCCGCGATCCTCGAAGAGACGAGCCATGACCCTGTGGGTGATGGTAGCGCCAACCTGGCTCTTGATGTCGTCGCCCACGATGGGCAGGCCGGCATCGCGGAACTTCTGGGCCCACTCGGGGTCGGAGGCGATGAAGACAGGCAGGCAGTTGACGAAGGCGCACCCGGCCTCGATGGCGGCGGTCGCGTAGGCCTTGTCAGCCTGCTCAGAGCCGACGGGCAGGTAGGAGACCAGCACGTCGACCTTCTTGTCACGCAGAACCTGGGCCACATCCACGGGCTCGGCATCCGACTCGGTGATCATCTTGCTGTAGTACTCGCCCAGTCCATCGCCGGTCGGCCCGCGCAGGACCTCCACGCCCTTGTTGGGAACGTCGCAGAACTTGTAG
The DNA here is from genome assembly GCF_020884755.1 of Bifidobacterium mizhiense. Classification (GTDB taxonomy): domain Bacteria; phylum Actinomycetota; class Actinomycetes; order Actinomycetales; family Bifidobacteriaceae; genus Bombiscardovia; species Bombiscardovia mizhiensis. The sequence continues at coordinate 754,466 of NZ_BPWE01000001.1, forward strand.
GTGTTGTTCTGCGAGGCGAAAATGGCCTCGCTCAGGTCCTTGCCGACCTTGAGGGAATCCACGTCGAAGGCGGTCACGAACTCCACGTCACGAATGCGGTAGCCTCCGAAGTTGGCGTGCATGATGCCGGGGATCTTGTCATCATCCTTGGCGTCCTTGTAATATTCGACTCCCTGTACCAGCGAGGAAGCGCAGTTGCCCACGCCCGCTATAGCTACACGGATGCTCATACAAACTCCTCTGATTTACTGAGTTATTTCCAACCTAAGCATACCTTCTCCCGGTGGATTGCATGGTGGAATAGAGCCTCATATGCGTGCCAGCTGGCAGGACAGACCTCCAGGGAGGGCACAAACGTACGAAAATGATGAACGTTCAGCCCTAGGTCGAACAGTTTTCAGCCCTGCCGGATAGCGTGGTTGGCATGGCCAATCAGACTCGTTCAGTCAGTTCGACCTCGCCCACCCGCAGGGCCCAGTCCGGGTCGCGCGGGGGCGGCAATCGCACCGACATCCCCACCTCGCGGCATGCCGACCGGAACCCCCGGGGTAACGGACCCCGCCGGGGACGACGTCGCAAGTCACATCGTGTGCTTAAGTGGATCCTGGCCCTGTTGGGACTGGTGCTGGTCGCCGGGGCGGCGGCCTTCGCCTACCTGTATCTGACCACCGAGATCATCCCACCGGAGAAGCAGGCCCTGGCGCAAAAGACCACGGTCTACTATGCGGACGGCACCACCCCCATCGGAACCTACGCCGACCAGAATCGCGAAATCATCGACTGCACGGTCCTTCCCAAGTATGTGGGCAATGCGGTGGTCGCCTCGGAGAACCGTTCCTTCTATAAGGACAACGGCATCGACCTCAAGGGCATCGGCCGAGCCCTGCTCAACAACGTGACCAAGGGCACCCGGCAGGGCGGATCCACCATCACCCAGCAGTACGCCGAGCGCTACTATCTGGGCGAGACCACCTCATACAAGGGCAAGCTGCGCGAGGCCATCCTCTCCCTGAAGATCTCCAGGACCGAGAATAAGGACACGGTCCTGTGCAACTATATGAACACCATCTACTTCGGCCGCGGCGCCTACGGGATCCAGGCCGCCGCCCAGAATTACTTCGGCAAGGACGCCAAGGACCTGACCATGCCCGAGTCGGCCATGCTGGCCGGCATCATCCCCGCCCCGGCCTCCTGGGATCCGGCGATCAACCCCAAGCAGGCCGAATCGCGCTTTCACCGGGTGCTGGGCATCATGGAGGAGGACCACTACATCAGCCATAAGGACCGGGTCGGCGCCCAGATGCCGCAGACCATCAAGTACTCGCCGGAGAACGTCTACCAGGGACCCAACGGCTACCTGCTGCGTATGGTCCGCAACGAGTTGTCCTCCGGCAAAAAGGCCCCCTTCACCGCAGACGACCTGGACACGGGCGGCTACCGGATCATCACCACCATTCAGAAAGACAAACAGGATCTGATGTTCCAGGTGGCCAGTCCAACCACCGGCAACAAGCACCAGCCACCCACCCTGCAGACCGGAGGACTCTCGGTCGACCCCAAGACCGGTGCCATCATCTCTTTGTATGCGGGGGACGATTATCTGACCCACCAGCTCAACAATGTGGACCAGGCCACCTTCCAAGTGGGTTCGACCATGAAGGCCTACACCCTGTTAGGAGCCATCCAGGATGGGGTCAGCCTCAACACGGTCTTCAACGGCAACTCTCCACGCACCTTCTCCAGTGTGGGCAAATCCGTTGCCAACGCCGGGCAGGTCAGCTACGGGTACATCAACCTCTACTCGGCCTTCGCCAACTCGGTCAATACGGTATTCATGGATCTGGGCGAGCACGTCACCTCGCAGAAGACGGCCCAGCTGGCCCACACGGCCGGCATTACCGGCAAGATCGACGACACGACCACCTTCGACACTCTGGGTCTGGACGCTCTTTCGGTCTATGACGTGACCCAGGGCTACGCCACTCTGGCCAACGGAGGCAAGCGACCCCTGCTGCATTTGGTGGCCCAGGTCAAGGACGCCAAGGATCAGGAGCTCTACACCGCGGCCATCCAGTCGGACCAGGTCTTCAATGCCGACCAGGTCGCCCTGCTGCAGAAGGCCATGACCACCACGGTTCAGTACGGCACCGCCTCTTACGCGCGTTCCCTGGGCCGGCCCATCGCCGGCAAGACAGGTACAGCCAACGACCAGACAGCCATCTCCTTCATCGGATTCACCCCCTCGCTTCTGACCACCTTCGCCGTCTGGAACCAAGGACAGGATGGCAGTGCCCTCAAGGTGCCTGATGTCTATCAGAATGAGTTCTATCCGGTCCAGCTGTTCACCCAGTACATGAAGTCGGCCCTGGGTAACAGCCCGGTGGAGCGGTTCCCCGCGGCCGAGGACCATGGCAAGATCGGCGGACCGGACGGCAGCTGGGGCACCGGGTACAAGCAGAGCTACTCCTATACGCCCAAGCGCAACTACAACTACGGATACGCACCTCAGCAACGCACCCAGCAGCAGACCATCCCGCAGGAAGAGTCAGGAGCCGGCAGCGGCTCGGGTTCAGGCAATGGGGGCGGGGCCGAGGGCGGCAACAGCGGAACCACCGAGGGCAACTCCGAGTCAGAGTCATCCCAGCAGTAAACCGATCATGACAAACCGGTCCGATCCGAACGAATCAGTTGCGTTCGGATCGGACCGTAAGGCTGGCCGGGGGTTGTGCTTACCCCCATGACCTCTAACCGCGCTGGAAGCGGTTGAGGGCCGAGATGATGGCCTTGAGGGAGCTGGTGGAGATGGACGAATCGATACCAACGCCCCAGATCACCCGGGACCTGGCTGGTTCGCCTACCTGGCATTCCACGTAGGAAGCCGCCAGGGCATCAGTGCCGGCGGTCATGGCATGCTCGACGTAATCCAGAACCGAAACGGTCTGATCCAGGGACTTGAGTGCATCCAGGAAGGCCGCAATAGGGCCGTTCCCATGTCCCTGAACACGACGGCGCTCCTCAGGATCGCCCGGGGCAAGCCCCCGATCCAGCAGGGTGGCATCCAGGACGGTGTCGGAGCCGTCCTCGCCGGAGGTGACCGCCACGTTCAGCAGCTTGAAGCGTCCCCACTGGCGCAGGGTCTCGTCGCGCTGGTCGGCCATAGACTCGCCACCGACCACGCTCCCACCGGCTTCCACGGGCAGGTACTCGTCCTTGAAGAGCCGCCAGATGTCGGCATCCTTGACCTCGCGCTTGGTGCTGTCGGCATAGCTCTGAACCAGCCGTTCGAACTCCACTTGGAGGCGCTTGGGCAGATCCAGATGGTGGTTAGCCTTGAGCAGGTAGGCCATGCCGCCCTTGCCAGACTGGGAGTTGACCCGGATGATGGCCTCGTAGTTGCCGCCCACATCCTTGGGATCGATGGGCAGGTAGGGCACCAGCCAGAGGAAGTCGTCGGGGTTGGCGTTGGCCCGCAGAGCCGCCTGCTGCCGGGCATCCAGCCCCTTCTTGATGGCATCCTGATGGGAGCCGGAGAAGGCTGTGAAGACGAAGTTGCCCACATAGGGGTGCCGCTCGGAGACGGCGATCTGATTGCAGTACTCCACCGTCCGACGGATGCCGGGCATGTCGGAGAAGTCCAGCTGGGGGTCGATCCCCTGGACCAGCAGGTTCAGCCCCACCGTGCAAATGTCGACGTTGCCGGTGCGTTCGCCATTGCCCAGCAGGCAACCCTCCACCCGGTCGGCCCCAGCCAGCAGGCTGAGCTCGGTCGCGGCTACGGCCATGCCCTCGTCGTTGTGAGGATGCAGGGAGAGCACCACCGCATCCCGGTCCTTGAGGTTGGTGGATATGTACTCCACCTCGTCAGCGAAGACGTTGGGGGTGGTCATCTCCACCGTGTTGGGCAGGTTGATGATCATGGGGTGCTCCGGCGTAGGTCGGATCACGTCGATGACCGCGTTGCAGACCTCCAGGGAATACTCAGGCTCGGCACCGGAGAAGGACTCGGGCGAGTATTCGTAGTAGAGATCGGTGCCCTTGGCATCAGCCTCCAGGGAGCGGCAGAGCTCGGCTGCGTCGGTGGCCAGCTTCTTGATCCCGGCCTTGTCCTTGTGGAAGACGACCTCCCGCTGCAGGACCGAGACCGAGTTGTAGAAGTGGACCACAGCCCTCTTGGCTCCACGCAGGGCCTCATAGGTACGGCGAATCAGGTGCTCGCGGGCCTGGGTCAGGACCACGATGGTCACGTCGTCAGGAATCAACTCGCGCTCTATCAGGAGGCGGATGAAGTCATAGTCGGTTTCGGAGGCCGAGGGGAAACCCACCTCGATCTCCTTGAAGCCCATGGAGATCAACAGATTCCAGAATCTCAGCTTCCGCTCGGAATCCATGGGGTCAACCAGGGCCTGGTTGCCGTCGCGAAGATCCACCGAACACCAACGGGGAGCCCGCTTCAGAGTCTTGCCCGGCCAGGTGCGCTGCGGATAGTCAAAGGGGACCTGCTTGTTGTAGGCCACATACTTGGTGTAGGGCATGGCACTGGGCTTCTGTGGCGAACCCACAAACCTGGGGGGAGGCAGCAGCAGGTCGTTGTTCCCTCCATTGGACGCCGCGGCCTGGGCCGCAAGATCAAACACGGATGCACGATCCTGATCCATCTCTCCTCCTTCTTTCGTTCGTCGGAAACCACAATGTCGCCCGGCCATGGGTTCGGACATGCCGAAGCCGCACCGGGGGTGCCATTATCTTACCGGAGAAGAGCCAGGACATGCGGTCCGGGTCCGCATTACGACGCAGTGGGAGGCGAGCGCATAGAACCTGGCATAATCCGCTGGATTGCCAAGGATGCAAACGCCACACGCTGCAAGCACTGACAGAGTGCTCACTGGAAAAGGGAGACGCCGCGACGACCCTCGCAGTAGGCGTTGCCCAGCCAGGTGTGGCGCGAGTTGGGCCAGACCGAACCCAGACGGGGAGCGTTCTGGCTCATCCAGATGCTAGGCACACGTCCATCGGCACTGTGGGAACCCAGCAGGTTGAAGCCATTCTTGACCGCCAGCCAGTCGGGATGCTGGGTGGCGATGGCCAACCCCTCCTCCAAGGTCAGAGGAAGGCGGTCATCGGAATCGATCAGCTTGCGGGCCACATCGGGTTCGCGGTTGGTGTAGCAGGTGCCGGTATGCGGTTCCAGAACGATGTAAAAGGGCCCCTCGGGCGGCTCGAACCCGTTCTGAGGCAGGAAGCTGGCGATGTCGCGCGGCGGCATGGTGGTGAAGCCAGCCATGCGATTGATGCTGGTCCGAGCGATCAGCGACTCAGGCGAGACCAGCTCCCTGGTGGGGATAAGCAGGATCTGCTCGCCCAGCTCGGTGGACTCCAGCGCGGAGATCAGGGGCTGGGCCAAGGCTCTGAAGGCGGCGGCGCTGATGTCCGCCACATCCGGATAGCCCAAGGCCACGATCCGATCCAGTTGCCGCTGCACTTCTTGGGAAGATCTGGTCATGGCCTCCAGTCTAATTCGAATCTGCCCCCGCGAGCACCTACACTCTCGACACTCACCTGCCAGGGCGAGGTATCGTATTCCGATTTAGTGCTGGCCGTACACGTGTTGGTAGCGGTCGTTCAGACTGGCCACATCCTCGTCGGACAGTGGCACAGGCGTACCGATTTGCTCAGCAGCCCACACCGTACGCGCCACCTCCTCCGTCATCGCCGCCGCCTTTACTGCAGCCTCAGCATCAGCGCCGACCGTGAAGGGGCCGTGATTACGCATCAGCACCGCAGGGCAGCCCGGATGTTCCGCCAGGGTTTCGACCACTCCACGACCTATCTGGTCCGAACCAATCAAGGCAAAGGGCCCCACCGGCACTGGGCCGCCGAACTCGTCACCCATCATCGTCAGTACGCATGGAATTGACCGGCCCACTGCAGCAAAGGCCGTAGCAAAGGTCGAATGCGTATGCACCACGCCAAATACTTCAGGCATGTGCCGGTAGATGTAGGCGTGCGAAAACACATCCGAGGAGGGGGCGGCAGATCCGTCCACCACATGTCCCTCCAGATCCGTGACCACCATTGATTCCGGCGTCAACTGCTCGTAGCGCACACCGGATGGTTTGATCACCAGCAAGTCGGCCGAATGCAGACGCTGCGAGACATTCCCAGCCGTCCACACCACCAGCCCCCACTTGATCAACTGCTCATGCAGGGCGGCAACATGCTCACGAACCAACCCCACTTCGACACGTACCTCATCAGGAAAATCAGCCAAGGACGTCATACGAACCACCACCATTCCCAATATGGGGCCGACCCTTCCTGCGAAAAGCCGGCCCGGTTTGCTTACCTGCGTGCACAGACCCTGCTGCGCATCCTCACAGGCTTTCCAGATCCTTGCCCTTGGTCTCCTGGGCAAAGAGATATATAACAGCGCCGATGACCAGGCAGACACCGAAGAAGGTGAATGCCGTGGTGACAACGCCGATGTTGATGTGCTGGGAGACGTAGTCTCCGCCCACCAGGAGCCCCATGAATATAGGGCCTACGATCTTGGCTGTGGCGCCGATGCCGTATCCCAGCCCCAGTCCGGTGGAACGAACATCGTTGGGGAACTGCTCGCCGCCGAAAGCGTTGAGAATGCCGAAGACACCGTCGGCGAAGGTCATGATGACCAGGACGGCGATGTAGAACTGCCAGCCGGAATTGTGGAAGAAGGCCGCGTAGAAGCATCCCAGCGCCCCGATGATACCGAAGGAGAACATGGTCCAACGCCGACCTATGATGTCAGCCAGCCAGGCAGAGCCGAATCTGCCGATGCAGTCGGCCACGGAGACGCCCATGAACAGGTAGGCCACCATTTGTGTCGAGAAGCCGAAGGCATCCTTCATCAGCGTCTGACCCCAGGATTGGATGGCGAAGGAGCCCAGAATGAAGCAGAAAGAGCCAACCGAAATGATGACCAGCGGCTTTAGATGCTTGGACAGAAGCAGGCGATAGCTGGCCTTCTGTTCCTGCTCAACCTTGGGCAGGGCACCGACCTGGTCCACGGGAAGCTCAAGAGCCCATGCCAAGGCCTTGCGGGCATCATTGTCACGTCCCACGCTCTGATAGAAACGAGGGGACTCCGGCACCGTCGCCAACCAGAACAGAAGAAGGACGGGGATAACGCCCAAGGCCACCAGCACGCGCCAATTGTCGCCAATCAGGCTCTGTGAGACGGACCCCAGGAGCAGACCCAGAGGAATGAAGACCGAGGCCAGGCCGGAGAGCATGCCACGCTGCTTGGCCGGGACGAACTCCTGGACATAGGGGATGGAGATGATGTTAAGGCCGCCTACGCCGATGCCCACACCGATGCGCAGGATGGCCAGCAGGATCCAGGCACCGTCAGGCAGGAAGACCGACAGGGCCGTGAAGACCACGAAGCAGAGAACACACCACTGGAAGGCATGCTTGCGGCCGAAGCGATCGGCCAAACGCCCCCAGAGAATGGAGCCGATGACCGTGCCCAGCCCGGAGCAGGCCAGGATGATTCCAGCGGAGACCCCGGTCAGGTGCCAGGCCGAAGTCAAGAGGGAGACCACGAAGCCGATCAGGAACATATCGAAGAATTCGGATATGTTGCCGGCTATGGCCAGGCCGATGATGCTTTTCTGATGTCCGGTCAGGGGACGGGAGTCTATCTGCTCGTATGCGGTCAGTGTCTCCCCAGCCTGTGTGACATGTGTATCACTCATAATGGGTTGCTTTTCTTTCTCGGATGATCATGATGATGGCGGCCCGACCCACGGTAGGGGTCTGACCGAAGGATCCAGGTTGCCTTCTCCGTCCTTGGAGAATACTGCGGCGAGCCTGAATCGTGAAGGAAGGGTCAACGATTGATATCCCCGCCCAGCGGAATATCCAGTTCCTGGGCGCGGATACGGGTCAGATCGCCCATATGTGTCAGGGCGTACTCGGCGGCCCGCTGTCCCCACCTGACACCGCACTCCACATCATCGGAGAGGAAGCCATGGAGGGTGGCAGCCACGAAGGAATCCCCGGCGCCGGGACGATCCACCACCGGAACCGTAGTGGTGACGTACTTCTTGATTCCCTTGGAGGTCCTCAGGTAAGGACCGTCCAGGTGATTGGTGGAAACAATGTACTCATTGCCGAAGCGCTGGTAGAGCTGCTCGCAGACCTCCTCGCCGGTCCCTTCGATTCCGAAGACGCTTTTGGCGTCCTTGATGGAGCAGAAGAGAATGCGGGCCTTATGAGCGATGGGCTCCAGAACCTTTCTGGCCTGGTCACCGGACCAGAGCTTGCTGCGGAAGTTCACGTCAAGGGCGATGTCAATGCCGCGCTTCTCCGCCTGCTCGGCCGCATAGGTCACCACCTGGGCCGTGGTATCGGTCAGGGCCGCCGTAATCCCGGTCAGGAAGAGCAGGCGGGTGTCCAGCATCCGGTCCCAGTCGTAATCCTCAATCCCCGTCGACCTGAAGGGGGTGTACTCGCGGTCGTAGATGACGTTGGCCGGCATGGGGGGTTCGCCCGGCTCCATGAAGTAGAGGGCGATTCGGCTGGCCGGCTTGCGAACCATGGTGCTCAGATCGACGCCCACGGACCTGTACTCGCTCAGGACGTATTCACCCAAGTCCCCCTCCGGCAGTGAGGAGGTCCACAGGGTCCTGCGCTGAAGCTGAGCCAGGACTCCAGCCACGTTGGCCTCGGAACAGGCGGGATTCATCAGGACCGACCGGGCGTTCATCAGCCGCTCCCCCCTCCTGACCGTGAGCCTGATCTGCCCCTCTCCTATGGTCGAAAGGTCATATGCATGTTCTGCCATCACTTGCTCCTTGTCTACACGGTCGCTTTTCCAGAATGGACCACGACGTCCGCTTCAGTCCGTATTACGACCTGTCACATTCAAACTCGCACCGATCGGGTCGACCCATCAAGGGTGACCGCTGGCATCATTGCCTCCCTGCCGATGCCAAGGGGGTGGAGGATCGGCACAACCACCCTCGGGTCGCAACCGTAACGGCTGCGACCTTTGCCTCAGCCTTTGGGGTCAAGCACCTCTATGTCGGCCCCTCGCAACCAGGTTTCCACTTTCTTCCTAGCATTCATGACGATCTGATCGGCCTGGTCCGAATCATCGTTCCACATCTCCAGCATGATCCGCCCCGACCAGGACTGCCGGGCCAGCTCGGCGAAAGCCACAGGAAAGTCGGCACAGCCCTGGCCCATGGTGATGCGACGCGGCTGCCCTGGTAGCACATCCTTGACGTGGATGGCCAGCATTCTGCCGGCTCCAGCCCTGAGCTCAGCCACGGCATCCAGCTCCTGCTCATAAAGGTTGCCGATATCCGGGTACATGCTCAACCAGGATGACCCGACCTGATCGCAGATGGACAGACCCTTGGTGATGGAGGTGATGTCATTGCCGTCCACATTCTCTATACCCAGCATGACGCCGGCCTGGGCCGCATACTCAGCCGCCCTGGCCAGAACCTCCACATACCTGGCGCGCTGGTCAGGATCGGGATCCTCGTAGTAGGCGTAGTAACCGGCTACCTGGATCAGGGGAATGCCCGCCTCATGAGCCAGATCGATCGCCTTGAGGAAGATCTCATAGGCCTGACGGCGGACAGCCGGATCGGCCGATCCGGGGCCCACCTTGCGGTGACAGCTCAGGCAGATCCCTCCGACCTGGACGCCCTGGCGGTCAGCGGCCTGACGGAAGGCGGAAGCCTGGGCAGCCGTCCAGTCCAAGCGAGCCATCCGCTTGTCGCTTTCGTCAATGGACAGGTCCATGAAGGTGAACCCATCGGCCGCCACCTGGGACATGAAGGCATCCCAATCATCCGGCTCGGCGGGGGACTTCAGGGCCTTCTCATAGATGCCCAGGGTTACACTGCCACTCATTGCGGCCACACCCTGCCTATGGTCTCCCGCAGCTCGGTCGCAGCGGCCAGGGGGTCGTCAGCCTTGACAATGCCTCGACCCGAAATCACCACTCCGACGGGAACCCCTTGGAAGAAGGGCAGGTCCTTGGCCGTGACCCCGCCGGTCACAGTGACCTTGAAGCCCATCTGATGCAGCTGGCGGATGCGATCCTTGTCGTCCTCCCCCCAGGTCAGCTTTCCGGCCGCTTCAGCGTCGCGAGAACGGTGGACGATGACCTGGGTGGCTCCAAGTCGCCGCCATTCGCGCGCCTGTTCGGGATCGTAGGTTTCGCCCAGCTCAATCTGGACCTCGCCACCGAACTCCTGGGCCACCTTCACCACCTGTTCGACCGTGGTCATGCTGGCCCCGGCGACCACCGAGACCCAGCTGGCACCCGCCTCGAAGCAGGCGCGGGAGATGACCGCACCAGCCTCGGCGATCCTGACATCAGCCAGGATGGTCTTATTGGGGTAGAGGGCACGGATCTCGCGCACAGCCCTCAGCCCTTCGGCGATGATCAGGACGGTTCCGCACTCAATGACATCCACCTGGCTGACGGCCGCATTCAGAGGCCTCAGGGCCGAGGGCATATCAAAGGTGTCCAGAGCGATCTGGAGCTGGGGGCGTTCCAGGGTCTTGTCTGCTGCCATTGCGCTCAGGCCTCCTTACGGAAGGAGAAGAAGTTGTGGGCGTTACGAATGAGCAGCTTGTCCACGTAGTCGGGATCAAAGCCTTCGGCGATCATGCGGGGGCCGTCCACTGCCGGGTTATAGTCCACACCGCTCACAGAGCCGTAGACCTTTTGGTAGGAGCGCTTGCCGGAGTCCGTGCCCAGAAGGATCCGGTCCTCATAGCCGTCTTTCTTGAAAGCCTTGAGCTCCATCATCCTGTTGGAATCGGGCTGGTACTTGATCCTGTTGGTGCCGTCGATCTCCAGATAGACGCCCAGATCCAGGATCTCCTCCAGGTAGTAGACATCAGCATTGCGCTGAATGTGACCGATGGCGATCTGGTCCGCGGGGACCCCCAGTCCGATCAGGGTCTGGGCCTGTTCCAGGCCACAGGTTCCATAGGTGGTGTGCGTGTTGATGGGCGCGCCTGTTTCGATGGCCGCCTTGGCAGCAGCCTCCATGCACTTATGCTCGAATGGCGTGATCTCGCCGTAAGCAGTGCCGATCTTGATGACACCTGCCTTATAAGGGCTGCGATCCACCAGGGGACCGGTGTAGTCGTTGCGGTCGATGCCCTCACGGATATCGGCGATGACCAGGTCGGCGATCTGATCCACGCTGTAGCGGTTGATCCAGTGGGACTGGGTCTCCAGGTAGACATGCTCACGGTGGAAGCCGGTGGCGCCTATAATCTGCAGGTTCTCCACCGAGCGGGCCACCTCGGCCAGCTTCTCGATGTCACGGCCGCAGTTGATGGGGCACATATCCACCACGGTGCCGCCCTGCTTGCTCCAGTTCAGCGAGGCCTTGGCGAAATAGCCGGCCTCGGTCTCTGCCTTCTCGACTGAATCCAGTTGATGGTCCTTGTCCAGGTAGACCTCACCGGCTCCCACCCGGATCAGATGGTCGTGGCTGTTGACTACGCCGAGCGTGCTCGGATCGACATCACCCAGAATGGTTCGTGCGAATGCCATGTGAACTCCTTTGTTGTTTGTGCTCTGCGACTTCGCGGCACTGGTCTTCAGGCTCTTTCTTCCAGTGCCTTTGACAGGAGACAGACTATGTGAGCAGTCAACAAACAACAAGGATATTAATGAACATATGTACTTGAACTACGGGTTTAAACACATATAGATTGCATTTTCACCTTTGGAAACAACCGTTTTTCGACCTTCAAGAGCAGATAAGCAGTTTTTCATTGATTCTGATAAAATGTACATATGTTCAGCGATTTACAGATGATGACCAGTTCGGATGCCCGCAAGCGGGTCCAGCTGCTTCTTCGCGTAGCCCGCATGTACTACCAGGACCACATGCTGCAGTCCCAGATCGCCACAGAGACAGGCTATTCCCGTCCCTCCGTCTCCCGGATGCTAAAGGAGGCGCAAGAGCGAGGACTGGTAAAGATCTCCATTGAGAATCCACTGGAACGGCTTGAAGACCTGGAGTCCAGGCTGATCCGACAATTCAACCTCCGTTGTGCTCGGGTCTCGGAGCCACCGCAAGGATGCACCGGGTATGATGTCGTACCCCGAAGCGCGGCGGCTCTCCTGGTTGAACAGACCAGGCCCGACTCTTTGATAACCGTCTCCAATGGCAACGCGGTCGCCTACACGGTTCGTGAAGTTCCCCTGCAAAACTGGGCAAAGTCCAAGGTCGTGCAGATGATCGGCTCCCTCTCGCCGACCAATCCCATGACGGATTCACCGGAGATATGCCGCATGCTGGCCCAACGATTGGGCGGCAGCTACTCGACGCTGCCAGTGCCCATGATCCTGTCTTCAACCCCTGTGGCTGAAGCCATGCGCAAAGAACGCCAGATCGCCGACACCCTGTCCCTGGGCGGACATGCCGAAGTTGCGGTGGTAGGAGTCGGGTCGGTCAAGGAGGGAAGATCAGGGCACATTTTCAAGGACTACGAGAATGCGGCTTTCGTCAAGGAGGTGACCGAGCTCAAGGCCGTGGGACACATCTGCGGACACCACATCGATGCCCAGGGTCGCCACATCCGAACCAGCCTGTGCGAACGCACTATATCGATTGAATTCGAACGTCTGAAGCGAATCCCCCTGGTCATAGGTGTGGCCTGGGGACCGCAAAAAGTTGCCAGCATCCTCGCCTGTCTGCGGGCCGGTCTTATCTCGGCACTGGCCACCGACCGCGACACGGCCGAGGGGATACTTGATCTGGATCAACAGCAGAGGAGATCAGGCAGACAAGCCTCACCAGCTTCGAGCCGAGCAAAGGCCAAACAGGGCTGACCCTATATGAAAGCCATCAGGCGGAGGGGCCAGGTAGGGCCGATCATCCCATACCCAGGAGATAGGCGGGATACTTTAGGTCTGCCAAGCAATCAGCCCAGATGCACAATCAAATCCTGTCGGCGAAATGCTTGCGGACGATCAGCTCGGCGATCTGCACGGCGTTGAGGGCGGCTCCCTTGCGCAGGTTGTCGTTGGCCACGAACATGGACAATCCCCGCTTGCCTTCCACGGCCTGGTCCTGGCGGATGCGTCCCACGAAGCTGGGGTCCTTGCCGGCGGCATCCAGAGGAGTGGGTATTTCCGCCAGACTTACTCCGGGGGCCTTGGATAGCAGGTCACGGGCCTGATCAGGGGTGACATCGTGCTCGAACTCGGCATTGATGCTCATGCCGTGGGCCGTGAAGACCCCTACCCTCACACAGGTGCAGGAGGCGGCCAGATCAGGCAGGTGCAGGATCTTGCGGCTCTCATTGCGCAGCTTCTGCTCCTCGTCGGTCTCCCCGCTGCCGTCATCGACCAAGTCGCCTATAAAAGGTACGGCGTTGAAGGCAATGGTGCGCACCACCTTGGTGGGCGGGGGAAACTCGATGGCCGATCCGTCGAATACCAGTCGGTCAGCGCCCTGCTCCACGGCGGTTTTGGCCTCGTCGCGCAGCTGGAGAACCCCGGCACGCCCAGCCCCTGACACGGCCTGGTAGGAGGAGACGATCAGGCGGCGCAGACCGTATGTCTTGGCCAAGGGACTCAGCACCGGCATGCAGGCCATGGTGGTGCAGTTGGGATTGGCTACGATCCGCCGGGGGATAAGATCCAAGTCCTCGGGGTTGACCTCAGACACCACCAGGGGGACCTCGGGATCCATCCGCCAATGGGAGGAGTTGTCGACCACGTAGGCCCCGGCCTCAGCGAAGCGAGGAGCCCAGGTTCCTGAGGTCGAGCCGCCGGCGGAGAAGATGGCCAGATCGATCCCGCTCAGGTCGGCCTGCTCCACGTCCTCGACCGTGATGGTTCTGTCACGCCAGCGCAGCTGCTCTCCGGCCGACCGCGACGAGGCCATGAATCGCAGGTCGGCCACGGGGAAGTTCCGTTCGTCCAGCATGCGGCGCATGACCATGCCTACCTGGCCGGTGGCACCCAGAACGGCTACATTGATGCCGCGACGTCCGTTGCCCGCCAAATCAGCCTTATTCGTCATTGCTCTCTCCTCTCCGCTCAGCGACCCGTGCCGCCATAAACGACCGCCTCGACCTGATCCGCATCCAAGTGGAAGGCCGTATGGATGGCCCGTACCGCCTCGTCCAGGTCCTGGATGGGCACCAAGGCGGAGATGCGGATCTCGGAGGTCGATATCATGAGCACATTGATATGTCGGTCGCTTAAGGCCCGGAAGAAGGTGGCGGTGATACCCGAATGGGTTTTCATCCCTACGCCCACCAAGGTCACCTTGCCCACCTCGGGATTGATGTCCACTGATCGGAACCCCAGTTGCTCGCGGGAGTCATCCAGCATGGGAACCACCTGATCAGCCTGAGCGGACGGCAACGTAAAGGAGATGTCCACGGTGCCGGTAGCCGCCCCAGCCTGGACGATCATATCGATGTTGATGCCGCCCTCGGCAAGGATGGTGAAGAGCCGTGCGGCCACGCCAGGTCGGTCGGGCACAGCACGCAGACTGACCTGAGTCTCACTGCGGTCGTGGGCAACCCCTGAGATGATGGGTGACTCAGGGCCGTTCAGGTCCGGGAACAAGTCACCCATGGATTCGCCGTTGGTCATGTCCTTCCTTCCGTCATATCCCGTCACTTGTCAGCGCGTGCGGCGGGGCGATCCGGCAGCTGGCCGGTCTCCAAATTGGGAATCTTGTCAGCATCGACATCGTCGGGCATGATCAGCGTGCCTGGGCGATGGGAAAAGGAACTGCGCACATGGATGGGCATACGGAAGCGCTGGGCATACTCCACGCAGCGCAGGGCCAGCACCTTGGATCCGCCGGCCGCCATCTCCAGCATCTCCTCGTATGAAATGCGGGCGATCCTACGGGCGGTGGGCACAATGCGCGGATCGGCGGTAAAGACGCCATCCACATCGGTATAGATCTCGCAGACATCCGCCTTGAGTGCCACAGCTAGGGCCACAGCCGAGGTATCCGAGCCGCCACGACCCAGGGTGGTGGCGTCACCATCGGGGTTGACCCCCTGGAAGCCCGCCACAATTCCCACCTCGCCTCGGTCCAGGGCCTTCATGACACGCTGAGGTCGGACATGGCGGATGTGGGCTGCGCCGTAGCGGGCATCGGTCATGAATCCCGCCTGCGAACCGGTGAAGGAGTGGGCGCGCTCGCCTTGCGCATGGATGCTCATGGCCAGCAAGCTCATGGAGATGCGCTCCCCCGCCGTCATAAGCATGTCCATCTCTCGGGCAGGAGGATTGGAATCCACATCCATGGCCTGGTCAATCAGATCATCAGTGGTGTCCCCCATAGCGGAAACCACCACAGCGATGTCATTGCCAGCGCGCTTGGTGTCAATGATGCGCTTGGCCACACGCTTGATGGAGTCCGAGTCCGCCACCGAGGACCCGCCATACTTCTGAACGATAAGTGCCACTGCTGTTCCATCCCGCGACGGTTAAGCCACTAGACCATCATCTGCAACATGTTGATTACATGGATTATACGAACGACACCGTTCTATCAGACCCCCTCCACCAATATGCGAAACATTGACGCCAGCCGGGGAACCCGTGAATCAGTGACCGCAGGCCTTTACAGGTCGCGACGGCCGGATATTGCCCGGCCAAGGGTGATCTCATCAGCATATTCCAGATCGCTGCCGACGGGCAGACCGCTGGCCAACCTGGTGACCCGCAGATCCAGAGGGCCCAGCAGCCTTCCGAGGTAGGTGGTGGTGGCCTCGCCTTCGATGTTGGGATCCAAGGCCAGCATGACCTCCTTGACCTGATCCGTGCCCAACCGCTTCAAGAGCTCGGGAATGCGCAGATCGCCAGGCCCAACGTTGGACATAGGGTCGATGGCCCCGCCCAAAACATGATAAAGGCCCCGATATTCTCCGGTACGTTCGATGCTCATGACATCCTTGGGCTCCTCGACGACGCAGATGATGCTGCGGTCACGACGCGGATCCTGGCAGATAGGGCACGGGCTGGTCTCGCAGACATTGCCGCAGATCTCGCAAAACCGAACCTTCTCCTTGGCGGCGACGATAGCATCGGCCAAATCCTGAGCGCTACGCCGATCGGCTCCCAAAATGTAGAAGGCGATGCGCTGCGCACCCTTGGGGCCAATGCCCGGCAGTTGAGCAAAGGCATCGATCAGCTCTTGAATGGCTCCATCATAGGTAGCAGCCATCATTCACCTCCCTGTCGCTGCGCCTGTTCCTGCCGGCGCTTTTGGACGTTGATCGGATTCTGGGGGTCGTCAGCAGCAAAGTCCTCCACCTTGGTTACGTCAAACAATTTGGTCAGTTCATCCTGGTTCATGGCATTGTCCGCCCCGAGCCTGGCATCGTCCATGGAATAGACATCGTCCTCGGGATCCACTGACGGCCTTGGAGCCTGGGAGGAGACTGCAGCAGGCGAGGCCCCATCCTGATCGGAACCACTGGAGGACGGACCAGCGAAGCCTGCCGGCACTCTCCTGCTCCCAGCTCCAGCAGCCTTTGCCATTGCCTGGGGGCCACCCAAGCCGCCGGCAGACTCGGAACTGTGAACGTCGCTCTGCGCATCCGACGAGGCTGATATGCCAGTCGCCATGACCCCTTCATCGGAAACCGCTCCAGTCCCTAATGTCGGAGCCGAGGTTGCACTCGAGGCGCTTCCCTGACCAGATGAATCAACCGACTGAGAAACTTCATGGCTTTGACTGTCGGAGGACACTGCAGAGGCTGCGGCGCTGGTCCCGGAATCGGGCACGGCCCAAGGATCAGTGTCGTCGCTCATGTCCGGCAGAGCTACTTTTTTGGATTCATGGTCTTTCTGACCATCGGATCCGTCGCTGCCCTCACCGGGCTGCCAGACCTTTTGCGGCGCATGAGTCGCTGGCATGGGGTGGGCCCAGGGATCATCATCTGGCAATACCGTCGAAGCAGTGGAGCCAAAGCCCGCCGACGGCAACGCTTCCGGAGACGACTGGACCGGACCGCCGACTGGGTGGTGAGCGTCGTCGGAGTTCCCGTCTCCTGCAGCTTCTCCAGAGGTGGACCTCCCCTCCGATGCCGATGCTCCAGCCCCACCCTCATGACCAGCAGATGCCGTCATCTTCCTAGGGGCATGCCCCTGTTCCGTGGCCGCATGAGGCATAACCGCCGCTCCAAGGTTCATGGTGGCCAAGCCAGCTCGCGCTAGAGCCACCTCCTTTTTGACCTCTGCGCGACGCTGGGGAGACATCCTGTTGACGGACTCCACAGTCTCACCGTTGGCAGCCGTCCCCGATGGAGCAATCATGGTGGACTGTCCGAACTCCTGGCGAGCGCGAACCATGACGATACGCGGCACCTTGGTCTCCCCATCAACCGACTGTGCAGCCACCGCCATGGCGAAAGCATGCTGGCTGAGTGGACGGTCGAAGGTCATAGACAGTCTCTTGCGTCCGGATGGGTCTGCTTTCATGGCCACGGTAGGCACACGGTCCCGCACCACATACTGGCGTACCTCATCCGGCAGGGCAGCCACCAGTGCATCCCAGCGCTTGTCCAGCTCTGTGCCGGTCGGGACCTCTGTTTCCTGTCCCCGCGAAGCATCATGCTGCGCCACAGGCTGTTGAGCCGGCGAGGAAGGAACTTCCTTGCGCACGGGTTGGGCAGAGCCGGAATGATCAGGCTGCCCTTCGCCTTCCTGCTTTCCCTCAGCCGGGGAATCGAAATGGGAACCTGCCATGTTCCGCGACCCGGCCGAGGTGGCGGATGTCGCAGCAGACGACGAACCCGCCCCGCCAGACTGTTCAGGGCGAACAGCACCGTCAGCACGAACAGATTGTGATGCTTTGGGCGGTCGACCGTTCTGCTGAGACCTGTCAGCGCCAATGAACCCGCTACGGGCGGGTGCCGGGGCCACGCCACTGGTGGAAGTTCCCCCTGCAACCGTTGCTTGCTCCATAGGTTCGCAGCCGATTGCCAGCAGCCTGGCGGCCAGCAGCTCCAAGCGCATCCTGGGCGAAGTGGCCCCGTTCATTCCCGCCAGCGCATCGTTGATGATGTCGGCCATTCTGGTCAGGACCTGCAGATCCAAAGCATCCGCCTGCCGACGCAGATCAGCCACCTGGTCGTCGTCGGCATCTTCGCTAAGCACGCTTTCAGCCCGTTCCCCCGCCAGCTTGAGAACCAGCAGGTCGCGGACATGGGCCAGCAGATCCTCAACGAAGCGCTGGGGCTCGAACCCGCCGACGACCACCTTTTGAATGACCCCGTAGAGACCGGCACCATCGTGGTTGATCAGCGTATCCACAGCTTCGCCGATCAGTGCGGCAGGAGTGAACCCCAGCAGAGCTACAGCCGCATCATAAGTGATGGTGTGCTCGTCAGCGCCTACCATGAGCTGGTCCAACACAGAAAGGGTGTCACGCACCGATCCGCCTCCAGCCCGCATGGCCAGCTTGAGGACACCGGGCTCGGCCTTGATGCCCTCCTTTTTGCAGATGCCCTCTAGATAAGGCCCCATGACTTCCTGGGGCACGAGACGGAAGGGGTAATGATGGGTGCGGGAGCGGATGGTGCCGATCACCTTCTCCGGCTCTGTGGTGGCGAAGATGAACATGACGTGTTCCGGCGGTTCCTCGACGATCTTCAACAGGGCATTGAATCCTTGCTGGGTAACCATATGGGCCTCGTCCAAAATGAAGATCTTGTAGCGGTCACGCACAGGGGCAAAGCCTGCCCGCTCCCTGAGCTCCCTTGCATCGTCAACGCCGTTATGGCTGGCGGCATCAATCTCCACCACGTCGATGGAACCGGGGCCTCCCGTGGCCAGATCCCTGCAGCTGTCGCATTCGCCGCAGGGATGGCTGGTCGGTCCCTTGGCACAGTTGACACAGCGGGCGAAAATCCTGGCACTGCTGGTCTTTCCACATCCCCTGGGACCGGAGAAGAGGTAGGCATGGGTCAACCGGTTCTCATCCAGAGCTCGGGTAAGGGGCACGGTGACCTGCTTCTGACCGATGATGCCGTCAAAAGTGTCAGGCCGATACCGCCGATAGAGTGCTAGTGCCATGGTTTAAGGCTATCCATTTCTTTAGACACGTTCGCTTTCCTTCCTAAGGCTTCCGACCACGCTTCCTTTTCTCATTCACAGGGCTCAGGCCCTGCCCGGGCAGACTGGACCAGACGCGGCATCATCGAGACTCCGGTGTCTACCCCCACCGAGACTTTCACGTCGCTCCCATCCACCTGGCAGTCTGTCAGGACCCCGCGGTTGAGACGGGCGACCCGGGAGGCCAGAGTACAGGGCTGCGCCTGCCCTTCGTCCAGGGCGGAAGCTGCAGCCAGAGCCGAGACATCGGCACCGGTGCGTGCATGTGTCCGACAGATCATGAGATTGCCCAGCAGGGCCGCCAGAACCAGACCCAGACCAACCAGAGCCATCAGCATGATGCCCAAAACCGTACCAGAGCCGGGATCCGAACCTCCTAGCCACGAACCGGTACGCTTCACGCGCGTCCTCCTGACATGTCCGAACATGACTCATTCCTCCAATATGGCCACGGCATCGCCATGGACCTGCGCAGGCAGCACGCCCATGGGGCCGGAAACCACTGGGCATGACACCCTGACTGCCGTCTGCCCGGCCGATGGGCTCAACTTCACTTGAGCATGCGGACCGGCCATCCGATGCACCAACCCTTGGGGATCACCCTTGCCCCGGGTGACGATCAGGTCTCTGGCAGCCGCGTTAGCCGCATCCTGACAAACCATGCCGGTTCTGATCGTCTGGGTCAGCGTCAACAGTAAGAGAGCCAGAACCATGACGGCGGGAAGAACGATGGCGAACTCGGCTGTTACAGTACCGTTATCGGATCGCCACCGTCGTCTCCACTCGAACCGTCTTTCAGCCAGCGGCACTGAGCGCCTTCTTCACCAAACCCATCAGCAAAGTACGCGTGGAAGAGGATTTGACGATGGCCAGCAATACGCCAGCCAACGTGGCAGCTGCCACCATGATCACGGCGTATTCAGCAGTGATGGCCCCCGATTCAGGCCTGGCCAGCACCACACCCATCCGCGCACGCAGAGCACTCGCTGCAGAGTCCATAGCTTGGCTGATGCGGATGTACAGAGCCGTCATGAACCGGTTGGAACGCTGCCTCATTCTTTGCAGCCACCGGGATCCGGCACTGGTAGCAGGCCATGTCTCAGTTGGCACCAATTGCCCTCCTGCCTGTCTGGTCTGCAGATGGAAGACCGTCGCAACCTCCTGTGAATATGTCATCGTTCTCACCTTTGCCTTTCTTGGTTTTCCCCGCCTCGGCGAATGGCCGTTCCTCAGAGAATCGGCATCCGATACCTTTCACTCTGCCCGTTCCAGACCCTCTCTGTCTCCTTGTCAGATGCATGTGGACGAGTGGACCTGCATCGGCAACCTGTGGACAACTGTGTCAGCATGGACTCCATGCCCTCAGGACATCCCGCCTACGAAGGCCGCAATGCAGGGGATGACTCCGATCAGCACGAAGGCCGGCAGGATGCACAGCCCGGTCGGCACCAGCAGCCTGACGGTTATCGTCGCCGTGGCCCGGGCCAGCACACTGCGGGCATGGTGATCCAATTGGCGCAAGGTCGTCTCGATCCGCGTCAGAGGTGATGATCCCAAACGCCAGGACGGCTCCAGACAGTCAGCCAGGACTCGCATGGACTGCCCATAATCAGGATCCCCGATCGCTCCCGACCAGGACAGATCCCATCCGTTGCCACGTCCGAGCAGGTGAGCCACGCGAACCATCCGAAGCCCATAAGGGCCTGGCAGCAGCCCACCAACCACATCCAAGGCCCTGGGCAGGGAGGCCCCCTGGCGAATAGCAACTCCCAACAAGGCCAATACCAGGCTCAAGGACGGCGTGGAGACCTGCTCATCGGCTAATCGATCACCCGGGCTGTCGGACTCCACCAACAGCAAGGCCAGTATGGTCGACAGAGCGGCAATCAGTGGTTTCAGATCCATAAGTCCTCCCTGCCCAGATCGTTCATCAGCAGATGTATCCAAACCAGACCGAGAACATAGAAGGCCACCCCAAGGATCAGACATATAGTTCCCAGGCCTGGGCGACATAGGAAGGACAACGGTCGCGCACCCATGAACTCCCCCATGATGATGGTCAACACCGGCAAGGTCGACAGGAGGCGGATCGTGGCCCTGGGCACAGCAAAGGCTTTTTCTCGGGCCTCATCCAGAGCCGCCCGCCGCCTCTGCATAGCTGCCACGGTCCGCAGCCCATCAGAAGCCCGACAGCCCAGGATGGCGCTGAGTCCATAGCAGGCCATCAGAGCCTGGGCCATAATTGTCAAAGTCGGCCCCCGTTCCTGAGGCAAGCATCGGTTCTCCAACATGACCATGACACGTTCCCGTGTGACCTCCTGGGTGGCGAACCGCCGCCCGGATGCCTCCTCGAAAGCCTCTACCAGACCGCCTCCATTGTCGACATAGGCCAGCAGGGAAGTGACCAGCACCGCCAGGCCGGGCCGATCCGACTGCCTCGAGGGCCTGACTGACATGGCCTTCAGTCGTGCGGCTGCGCTGCCGCTAGGCGCAAGCGCGGCCAGACAGGCAATAGCCGTCATCATTGCAGCCAGCCAGGCCACAGTCTCATCATCCATAATCCACCTCAACTACGGAACGCTCGCCTGGGCGCTGGTCACAATGCCCCACCGCCTGGCGAACTTCGACCAAGCCGTTCCATATGTAGCGGCCCCTCGGCCCGTCCATGTACAGACGGCCTCCCCAAGAAGCCGGCCATCGGCTGCAGTTGTCAGTCGACCAATTTGAGCGATATGTCTATGCCCGCCGGAACGTTCCAGATGGATAACAGCATCGAACGCCCCCTGCGCCAGAGCAGCCAGGGCCCTCGGCTGCAACCCCGCCAGCAGCCCCAGAGTCGCCAGCCTGGCAGGGACGCGTTCTACATTGTCGGCATGCAGCGTTGCCATGCCACCCCGATGACCGGAATTGAAAGCCCGCAGCAGATCAGCTATCTCCTCACCCCGACACTCGCCCAGGATGATCCGATCGGGCCGCATGCGCAGTGTGGCCTTGACCAAATCGACCAGCCCCACACCCCCTGCCCCTTCAACGTTGGACTCTCTAACAGCCAGGGAAACCATATTCCTGTGGCCGGCGATACGTCCAAGCTCACGGACCTCCTCCACGACGACCAGCCGTTGCTCCTGCGGACACATGCCAAGGAGGGCTCGTAGGAGTGTGGTCTTGCCGGCACCCGTGCCTCCGGTTACCAGAATGCTGGCCCGATTGACCACCAACGCCCGAAGGATGAAGAGCCAGCTGGCGGGACACAGCCCGGCAGCCGCCAGCTCCTCCAGCCCTGGCGGGTGTCTGTTGGGCAGTCTGATGGAAATGGCGGCGCCCTCGGGAACGAGGGGGGCCAGCACGGCGTGGACCCTGATCCCCTCCCTGCTGGAAGCATCAGCCATAGGCCGGGCATCGTCCAGGCGACGTCCTAGCTGAGCGCATAGCTGCACGGCAAAGTCCCTCACAGCTCGAGGGCCCGCGAATCCAGGCCGAAGCAGAACCTCCTCCATGCCCGCGCCTCGGTCGATCCAGACATGGCCCTGACCGGTCACTGCGATGTCGGTCACCGCAGGATCGTTCGTCAGCCCGTCCAAGTACCCGAAAGTGGGCGGCTGATCGGAATCGTTGTCAGGGAATGGATCTTCATTGCTTTTCCCACTTCCTATGATCATTTGACAGCTCCAGACCGAACCGATTCGCGAGAAGAGATCTGTTCTCCTTTTTTTTGCCCGACGACGATCATCCCTGCGATCCGCTCAGCCAAAGGATGAAGGGCCCGCGCGTAGGCCCGCGGCACCCGTTCCAGGCCACGCCCATCCAGAACGGATGCCGACAGCTTCGATTGCGGCTTAAGAACCACGTCCACCGATCGGCCCAGAAAATCCTCCGCCTGTTCCGGGTCGACGCCATGACTGACCCGGTGCTGTGTGGGCATCATGCCAATCAGAGCCATGGGGGGCCTGCATGAAATCAATGGACTGTCTTGGACGCGATCACCAGAACCTCTTCGGCCGTCCAGAGCGTGGAGAAGCGCCTTCGCCCGTGCAAGGCCCAGCACGGTCATGTCCACCATCAACAGCGAAGGCAACCCTTTCAGCGAGCGCAGATTACCCAGACCCTGGCCCCGACCGGCATCAATCAGCAAGAGATCAGCAAATCCAGCCATTGCACTGACCGCCGCATCCAGGTCCCACCAGCCCTGTGGCGGAGCACTCCAAGGATCATTGCTGAGCAGCGGAATGCCATCCCAGATCGGCAGTTCTTCACGGAGTGCCTGAGGATCCACCCGGCCCAGGGGCGCGTGGATTCGCCCAAGCCGCATGCCAGGCGCCCCCTCGATGCCGACCAGGACATCCATCCCTCCGCCATCCAGGTCCAGATCCACCAGGGCGCATGACAGGGCCATGTCCCGAAGCTGTTTGGCCATCAGAGCCGTCATGGTTGTCAGCCCGATTCCTCCAGATGCCGAGAGAAAGACCAGACCGGTCACGGCGGACTCATATTCAGCATCTTTGCCCGCAATCCGCCGATCAGACAGGCTGGGTTGCTTGAACCGAACGACATCCTCGTCTTGCAGGCGATCCGATCCTGAGGATCCTGGAAAATCAAACTGTCGGACCGCGCCCATCACTCTCCCTGGTCGGTGTTCAGTAGGCAACCCAACTGAATTTAAGGAATGCGGGGCCCAGCCAGGCTCTCGCCCTTCCATGCCGCCTTTTACCATCATCGGCGGTCTACCTATGCTCATTGCTGTCATGGCAACCAGTACATCCGCCCCCTGGCATCGGCACCAGCCCCTCGGGATTATGTGGTCGAATGACCCTATGCCTCCACATCGCTTCGTCCTCACTGTGCACGAATTCATCGAGATTACGACACGCCTGAAACTGCAGTATTTTTGAGCCCGTATCCATGAAAGGCCTCAGATAATCACAGGGAAGCAACAGATTCCTCCAAACTTGGCGTATTCAGCCTGCCGTAATGCACGCAATCGCACAAAAAACCAAGCAGACCACTTTCTTCGCCCCAACTGCCAGGCATGCTTGCCAGCGGCCTGAAAACTGGCATAATGGCATATACAAGGACGGTTCGAGAATACGGAAGCCCACAAAGTGTATGGCCACTAGGACCGATACGTTGAACGGGTGTATAAGACTTGACCGTTGCAACGATGATGTTGTGCAGAGATTCCATCTGGACCGACCTTGTGGGAACGGCCTCCTGCGGGGGGCCGTTCCTATTTATCCACAAGCGTTATCAACGATTGCAGAGGACGGCACCTGCGAATAAAGTGCTATGGTATGGTTCAGAAATTTGACGCACCCTCCAAGGCCTTGCTACGCAGCCAGATCGCGGAGCATATTGCCGAGACCGACGGCCAGGCACGGCACGTATCCAAGCACTCGGATCACCCGGTCTCGCCCTTGCCTGAGGATCGCTTTTTTGACCGGGAACTGAGCTGGCTCAAGTTCAACAAACGCGTGCTGGAACTGGCCGAAGACGAGAGCGTGCCCCTGTTGGAACGCGCCAACTTCGCCGCCATTTTTGCCAGCAACCTCGATGAGTTCTTCATGGTCCGCGTGGCAGGTCTGAAGCGTCGCGTGGACACTGGCATCGCTGTGACGGCCGCCAGTGGGATGAGTCCCCGTCAGCAACTGAGGGCCATCTCCGAACAAGCGCATAAGCTCCAAGACGAGCATGCCCACTATGTCATCGACCACATCCTGCCGGATCTGGCCGCCGAAAGCATCATCCTGCTGAGCTGGCCACAGCTGAGCAGCCAAGAGCAGGAACGGCTCACCAAGTTCTTCCGCAACCAGGTCTTTCCGGTCCTGACCCCGCTGGCCGTCGACCCGGCCCACCCCTTCCCTTATATCTCAGGCAACTCACTGAATCTGGCGGTCCTGGTGGAGAACCCGACCTCAGGCAAGACCCACTTCGCCCGCGTCAAGATTCCCGACAACCTCTCCCGTCTGGTTCCTGTCGACGATCTGACCGACGAAGAGGGCCGGGAGGAGCGCTACGGGTTCATCACCATGGAGAACCTGATCATCGCCCACCTGGAATACCTCTTCCCCGGCATGATCATCAAAGAGGCCCGCTCCTTCCGCGTCACCCGCAACGAAGACATTGACGTAGAAGAGGACGACGCAGAGAACCTGCTCAATGCCATGGAGAAGGAGTTGCTGCAGCGGCGGTTCGGACCGCCCATCCGCCTGGAGATTTCCGACTCCGCCTCTCCCTTCCTCTCCCAGCTGCTGGCCAGCAAGCTCCGGGTCAACCAGGAGGAGGTCTATCGGCTGCCTGCCCCCTTGGACTGCACGGTCCTGTTCGAGCTGCAGTCCATCGACCGGGCCGACCTCAAGTTTCGCCCCTTCATTCCCACCACCAACCGACAGATAGCCGAGGTGGAATCCAGCCAGGCCCAGGACATCTTCGCCGCCATCCGCGAGCATGACATCCTCCTTCACCACCCCTATGACTCCTTCTCTACTTCGGTTCAGGCCTTCCTGGAGCAGGCGGCGGCCGATCCGCGAGTACTGGCCATCAAGCAGACCCTCTACCGGACCTCGGGCAACTCGCCCATCATCAATGCCCTGGTGGATGCCGCACACGCCGGCAAGCAGGTCCTGGCCCTGGTCGAGATCAAGGCCCGGTTCGATGAGGAGGCCAACATCGCCTGGGCTCGTCAGCTGGAAAGGGCCGGCGTCCATGTGGTCTACGGCATTGTTGGGCTGAAGACCCACTGCAAGCTCTCCCTGGTGGTTCGTCAGGAGCAGGACGGCCTGCGTCGCTATTGCCACGTAGGCACCGGCAATTACAACCCCAAGACCGCCCGCCAATACACCGACCTGGGTCTGCTCACCTGCGACCCGGTGGTGGGACAGGATCTGACCCGGCTCTTCAATCAGCTGTCAGGTTATGCGCCCAAGTCCTCCTTCCACCGCCTGCTGGTAGCCCCGCGCACGGTCCGCTCCGGGCTACTGCAGCGGATCGCCCGTGAGGAAGAGACCGCCCTGAACGGCAAGCCTGCGTGGATACGGATCAAGGTCAACTCCCTGGTGGACGAAAAGATCATCGACGCCCTCTATCGGGCCAGCCAGGCAGGGGTTCGCATCGACATCGTGGAGCGCGGCATCTGCTCCCTGAAACCAGGTGTGCCCGGACTGAGCGAGAATATCCGAGTCCACTCCATCCTGGGACGGTTCCTGGAACACAGCCGCATCTTCGCCTTCGCTAACTCCCAAGGTCCTCAGATCGGCGAGGGTCCCCTGGCTGGACCTGAGGTCTGGATAGGTTCTGCCGATCTGATGCACCGTAACCTGGACCGCCGTGTGGAGGCGCTGGTCCGCATAACTGCGCCCGAGCAGGTGCAGGGATTGATCGACTATGTGGATCTGCAGATGGCCGACACCACCAGCTCCTGGCACATGCAGCCCGACGGCACCTACGTGCGCCACAGCCGCGATGACCAGGGCAAGCCTTTGGTCGACTCGCAGGAGTACCTGATCGACCGTCACACACGAACCCCCAGGGCCAGGCGATGATGATACGCCTGCAGGCCAGCAGGGCCGCCGCCAAGGCAGACGATTGGGATGGCACCCGGCCATGAGCAGGACGGTCGAGGCAGCCGGAGCCATCCTCTACCGGTGGCGCACAAGCTTCCAGGGATGGATGAAATTCAGCGACGACGGCCGGGCGGCCCCGGGAGCCAGCCCACGCTCCGACCTTGACGAGCTGGAGCTCTGTCTGGTCCATCGCCCCAAGTACGACGACTGGAGCTGGCCCAAGGGCAAGCTGGAGAATCGTGAAACCCACATGCGTGCGGCCGTGCGCGAGGTGGGCGAGGAGACAGGCTGTCTTGTCCGGCTGGGGCCATACCTGGGAGATGCCGAATATCCCCTGAACAACGAGGGCCGATGCCGGGGCGGCAAGGGCGGCAGGCTCAAACATATCTGCTACTGGATGGCTACGCTGACCGACTCGGAACACGCCGCCGGTCAGAGCGCACTGCTGGGACCCATCCACCGGCCTGATTCCAGGGAAGTCGACCAGATACGATGGGTCGGAGCCTCCGAAGCCCGCAAACTATTGACCCACCCCAGCGACAGAACCATACTGGATGCCTTCGTGGACAGGGTGGAGCAGGGCGGCATCCGGGCTCGTCAGTTGATCATCGTCCGCCACGGCAAGGCAGTGGCACGCAAGGAGTGGACAGGCAAGGACGCGAATCGTCCTCTGACCCCCAGGGGTGCCGGCACCTCCTACGCCCTGGCTCGGGAGCTGGCCTGCTTCGCGCCCGACCACCTCCTGTCCTCCCCCTGGATCCGCTGTGTGCAGACGTTACGACCCTACGCCGACGAGGTAGGTCTGCCCATGGAGATGGTGGCCTGCCTGACGGAGTCCTCCTACCATCGCCGCCCCCAACAGGCCCACAGCTGGTTGGACAGGCAGATGGCCGACCTGCTGACAGGAAACCGAACCACAATGATTTGCATGCATCGCCCGGTCCTGGGCGGGATCTTCGAAAAGCTGCGCGGGCTGTGCTCCAGCGGATCGCTGTCCAAACGGCTGCCCGACGACTCCCCCTTCATGCCCACCGGCAACGCCGTCGTCCTCAGTCTGACCGGCGACCCCAATCATCCGACCATCATCGACATACAGAAGGTGACTCCCATTGTCTACTGACAGCAACTCCAGAATCGGCTCATCCTCAATCCGGTCCTCCCGCACGGGATTCGTGGCGTCCGGCACCGGAGCATCCCGACCCTCACGCCCGGGCCAGCTGGATCCGGCCATCGCCGACCAGCTCTCCGGAGGCATGGACCCGCAGCAGATCAGCGAGATGAGTCACGTTTCAGCCGCCTCCCTGCTGGACCGGGTCCACCACAGCGCCGACCCCGTCATCGTAAAACGGGTTCTGACCCTGGTGGACCGCGAGGGCGTGGATGTCGTGGCCGAGCTCTGGAGCGATAGCGACCCCGACTCCCTGCCCGGCATCCTATGGCGGCTCTACATGCTTCGCAGCTGGATGCGTAAGGACGCTGATGGAATCAGTCGGCTGTGGCGGCTGGGCGAACCCACCGACACCGCTGCATCAGCTATAGCCGGCGTCGATCAGGCTCCGGAGGCCGACGACATCATTCGAACCGCCGACTCCATCCTCTCCGGAGCCTTCACCGGCGACTTCGCCATAGCCCTGGAACGGGCCGGAGCCTTCTGCGACGTGATCGCCCGCGGCATCAAGACCACCATCCGGGATGCTCAAAGCCGGCAGCTGGACGGTCAGGAAGCCAAGGAGGTGGACGCAGCACAGCGCACCGTCAACTCCCTCAATCAGACGGCCCGTGACTTCATGCGGGGCGCATCACTCTGGCGGCGAGGACGGCTGGAGTAGAACCCGCCACCCTTTCAAGCCGGAAGCGTAAGCGCGCCGTGAGCGCAGATCAGACCCGGGATGCCCTACAATGGGGACTGCGTCGGACCATGGCTAAGCCCCGGGCTCCGTTTGTTGCCGCTGCGAGCGGCGTTTGCGCCGACAGGCGCTTGCATGGTTCGGCGTTTTCATTTCCATTCCCAAATTAAAGACAGCATGGCTTGCCGGTCGCTACCAGAAGCCGACCCGCTGAGCTACGCTGAGAGGTATGGAACTTCACGTACTGGAACACCCGCTGATCGAGCACAAGCTGACCGTACTGCGGGACAAAAACACCCCTTCCAACACCTTCCGCGAGCTGATCAGCGAACTGGTCATGCTGGAGGCTTACGAGGCCACCCGCAATCTGGACATCGAGGATCACCCCATCGAGACCCCGGTCGCTCCCATGGTGGGCAAGAAGCTCTGCTCCCCGCGCCCTATGGTGGTTCCCATCCTGCGCGCCGGACTGGGCATGCTTGACGGCATGACCCGGCTGCTGCCCACGGCCGAGGTCGGATTCCTCGGCCTCAAGCGCGACGAGAACACCCTGGACATCATCACCTACGCCAACCGCCTGCCGGAGGACCTCTCTGGACGTCAGTGTTTCCTGCTGGATCCCATGCTGGCCACCGGTGGAACCCTGATCGCCGCCACCAAATACCTGGCCGAGCGCGGCGCCAAGGACGTGACCTCCATCAACATTCTGGCCGCTCCCGAGGGCCTGAACCGCCTCAAGGAGGAGATGGACCCCTCCATCAACCTTAAGGTGGTGGTCTGCGCAGTCGATCAGAAGCTGAACGAGCACGCCTACATCGTGCCCGGCCTGGGCGATGCCGGCGATCGTCTTTACGGCGTCATCGACTGAGCCAACGAACTGACGCGGGCATAAGCCCCATTCCTGGCGAGGATCCGAACCCTGCACGGTTCGGATCCTTTTTTCAATAGCCTTCTATGACAGCCCTAGCTGATGGCACTTGGCAGGGTGGCCACTCCGTCCGTGCTCCTCCTGTCCTCTCGCACCCCTCGCCAAGTGCACAATCCCTCATTGCCACCCTGGTTCTCCCCTGGTCTGACCCTGAAAACACCCTGAGTGGGCTATCTCCCGGTGTTGCAATAAGAACAGCGGCAGCATTCAAGGGCGAGAAAGGAGCACACCATGGAGGGCAAGTCCCTTTCCCTAGGTGGATCACTGGCAGGAACCGGGGCCTCAGGACCGATGGGCGGGGGCGGCTCGCAAACCGCAGTTCGATCCAAGGCACACACTCCCGGCCTGGCCTCCCTAGTGCGATCCTTTCTGCATGAGCACCGGTCCTCCTACACGGTCATGGTCCTGGCAGTCATGGCCGCTTCAGTCCTTACCAGCGCCTGGGCCCAGGTAGCCATTGCCGCTCGGAAGGGCGACGGGATGCCAGATACACGCGCAATGAATTCCTACGACCGCGCTATGACCCTGTCTTTACGAGACAGCGCTACACAAATATCCATAATGTACGCCTGCATATGCGGGTTCGTCTCCATCTTCCTCGTCATCACTTCTGTGGGGTTCCTGATCGAGCGCCGTCGTCGTGAATATGCCATGATGCGGCTTTCGGGCGCCTCTCCCCGCACGGTGAGACTCATCTCCCTGTTGGAATTCATGATTCCGGTAGGTTTGGCCGCCCTCATAGGCAGTTCTGCGGGATGCCTGCTGGTGCCCGCATTCGCCAAGTCTCTGATCAACTCAGGTCTTGAAGCCTTGGAAATGACCGCACATCCCCACCCTATGGGAATCGTCTTCGCCTTCGCTGGGATACTCCTGGCAGGCCTCTTAGGAACCTGGTTCGCCGCCAGAAGAATTACCGCCATCTCTCCCATCGAGGCTTTGCAGGACTCAGAAAATCGGTCGGGAACCAAATCAATTGGCCCTCTTCGCCTGATAATCGCCCTGGCTGGCCTGGCTGGAGGACTGGCCATGGTCTATCACCGCTTCAATGGCATGGACATTGAAATCCAGATCCTGGCCACGACCGGCTGTCTGCTGGTCATCATCGGTGCCCTGGCTCCTGTCCTGGTTCCGGCGTGCGCCAACCTGATCGGCATCCCCTTCCAACTGGCTTTCCGAGGTGCAGGTCTCCTGGCGCGGCAAAGGGCGCGGAAGGAAAATCGGAGCTCCACCGCCATCGCGGTGCCGATCATACTGATGCTGGTCATCGTGACCGGATTGATAGCCCTAGGAAGGTCCAGCTGGGCGCAATTATCCCTCAGCCGAAACAAGCCGGTTGCTGCCGAAGTCATGGTCACAACAGATACCAAAGACACCAGGGATTTGGACCGGCAACTTCGCTCGTCCGCAGATGTAGGATCCGCCGTCACCTACAGCAAAGAATCTTGGAGAAGAGCGGGCAACACAGACAGCAAAAGCGATGCACCTTTCATAAGCGCCATGCACATCAACAAAAGCGGCAAGGCGCTTGACACGATCAGTCCTGCTTTCATCACAGGCTCGGCTGCAGACCTGGGACCAGGTAAGGTCGCCG
The DNA here is from genome assembly GCF_020884755.1 of Bifidobacterium mizhiense. GTDB lineage: Bacteria > Actinomycetota > Actinomycetes > Actinomycetales > Bifidobacteriaceae > Bombiscardovia > Bombiscardovia mizhiensis. The sequence continues at coordinate 785,511 of NZ_BPWE01000001.1, forward strand.
TCATATCGAAAGGCCACGGTCAGGAAAAGAATCCCCTCGGACGCACGCTGACCTTAATCGACAAAAACGAAAAGCGTCACACGCTGACCATCACCGCCATTGTTGACATGACACCGACAGGTCAGACAGGCGACTACCTGATCATGGATGACAGCCTGTCGCAACTGGCTCCCGACAACAGTGGGTTGACCACCCTGGTCAGGACCGCTCCCCGAGTCCAGACAAACGATTTGATCAGTAAGCTCAACGCTTCATGGGACAGCAAGGGCATCAAGGCCTGCACCAAGAAGGAGTACATTCGTTCCGACATCCAAAGGTCACAGGAGGTGCAGCGAGCCATGCCCCAGATGGCGAGCGGGGCCATCGTCCTGACGGCCATATTTCTGATCCAGGCATGCGCCATCGCGGTCAATGAGCGTCGTCAGGAGAATCGTAGAATGCAGGCCGCCGGTGTTTCACGTGGAACCTTGGTCTGCTCCTCGATTTGGGAGTCAGTAATCGATGCTCTTTCGGCCATCCTTCTTTCAGCCCTGGCCATGGCGGGGGTGCTGGCCGTCATCTTCCATCAGTTGTCCGACCAGGTAGACATGAGCGTCGTGCCCCTCCCCTACGGCTACTTCCTGACCATGGCACTCTGGGCGATAGGCCTGGCCGCTGCAGCCTCCGGGCTGTATAGCTGGTTCAGCTCTCGGGCAGATACGACTCGAAGATGATGCCGTCGAAGTCCGGGCTGGCCGCCTCTTGCGCGCGCTCGGAGCGGACGGTCCAGGCGATAGGCGTTCCACCCAGGAATCGATAGAGACGCATGGGCATTGAGTGCCCGCTGTGCCACTCGCAAGCCACGAAGTCCGGCCGCCCCAGCCAATTGAAGAGGAGAGACCCGGCCATCCAGCGCAGAGCCGAGGAGCAGGTGTCCACCCGACCATGGTAGGGGGCGACCAATTGTCCCCTGGTAATGCCGGGGTGGTGAACCCGATACCAGGCAAGGGCCAGGACGTTGAAGGACTCAATCACATAAGGACCCTGGTATTTGGACAGGAGGGCATCGGTCCGGCGCATAAGCTCCCGATCCAGGCCCCGGTCCATCTTGATCTCGACGACCAGAGGCACCCGGCCATCCACCAGAGCGAGCACCTCGGACAGCAGAGGCACATGCTGCATTTCGGGATCGTTGGGGCTCCCATCCTCGCCTTCTCTTTCAGAGCCACCGTCGTGGTCGGCAGAGCCCGGGATCTCTTCCTCAGACTCAAGAGCTTCAGCAGGGCTTGGGCACAGGGGAATCTTACGCAGCTGATCGTAAGTCAGGTCAGCAACTGCCCGATTAACGCCAGCCACCCGCTGCAGATCCCCATCGTGGATGACCACCACCTGCCCGTCCCGACTGAGATGGACATCCAGCTCAATCCCGTAACCGGCCCTGCAGGCCGCCTCGAAGGCAGCCAGCGAATTTTCGGGCGCTACCACCCGACGGGAGTTGGCCGGAGCGGAGGCGTGCTTGCCCAAGGGCTTGCCAGATGTGATCTTCAGACAGTCATGGATACGGTGCAGGTAGGCGGACTGTCCAGGATTGGGATTGGTCGTCTCCATCCCCGAGCCAGCATCATGCAGACCCCTATGGGCGTAGGGCTGCAAGGACAGACCCACAGGCTTTCTCCGGCCCGTGACTACCGAAAGACCAGGAGCCAGAGCCCAGCACCAGCCTCCCAAAAACCCCAATCCCAGACCCAGTGCAACCTTGCCGGCCAATCGTGCTTTGGACCCCATCATCGCCTCCAGCCATCAGCTACTTCACTCTCCACGCTAGCATCGCAGGGAGCTGGACGCGCTTTGCTGGCTTGACTTCAAGCTGCTTTAAGTTCCTATCCTTGAACCAGCAGATCACAAAGGCATGCTCGGCCCCTCAGCCAGCCCAATCAAGCAATCTGTCAAGAAAGAAGCAAGAAACCATGCAGAATGATTCTTCCACATCTGTTCCGTCCGTCAAGCTCAACAACGGCGTCCTCATGCCCATGGAAGGCTTCGGCGTCTACCAGATCGCCAACCAGGACGAGTGCCGCCGCTCGGTGCTGGATGCGCTTGAGACCGGGTACCGGGCCATCGACACGGCCCAAATCTATGGAAACGAGCAGGCCGTCGGAGATGCCCTGGCCCAGAGCGGCCTCGACCGCGACCAGGTCTTCCTGACCACCAAAGTCTGGATCACCAACTACGGGTACGACAAGACCAAGGCCTCGGTCGAGGAGTCCTTGAAGAAGCTGGGTACCGACCACCTGGACCTGGTCCTCCTCCACCAGCCCTTCAACGACTACTACGCAGCCTGGCACGCCCTTGAGGGCCTCTATGACCAGGGAGTCCTGCGCGCCATCGGTGTCTCGAACTTCTACGCTGACCGCTATGTGGATCTGGTCAAGTTCAATAGAATCGTCCCTGCCGTCAACCAGCTGGAGACCCACGTCTTCCACCAGCGCCCCCAGGAACGCACCTACATGGACAAGTACGGCACCCGGATCGAATCCTGGGGACCCTTCGCCGAGGGACGTCAGGGGATGTTCACCAACCCGACATTGACCGAGATCGGGCAGGCTCACGGCCGGACCGCTGCCCAGGTAGCCCTGCGCTTCCTGGTTCAGGACGGGGTCATCGTCATCCCCAAGACCACCCACCGCGAGCGCATGCGTGAGAACCTCGATATCTGGGACTTCCAGCTCAGCGACCAGGAGATGAACCGGTTGCGGTCCATGGACACCGGCAAATCCGCCTTCATGAACCACGAATCACCTGAAACCGTGGAGGACTTCGCCGACTGATTCAGCATCAGACAGTATCTATATCCATATAGGATGAACGGGCTCTCAGCCTAGGCTTCGCCGTTGCGTCGCCGACGCTTGAGGGCCCGGTGCTTGATCAGGATGTCCAGGACTATCCAGACCGAAAGAACGAAAGCCACCACATAGCCCAGCATGCTGACCACCGGGATGCCGAAGACCACCGGCTTGATGCGGGCAAAGTAGACGATCGAAGAGCCCACATAGAGGCCAACGACAATGAGGGCCATGGTCAGCCTGTTGACCATGTCGGACAGCTGCTGCAGAGGCTCCTCAGAACCCACTAGCTGCACATTGGCGCGCAACTGGCCCCGGGTCAGCATCTTGGTTGCGGTCTGGGACTCAGCCAGGGCACCCAAAAGCCCATGCAGGGCCAGGTCACCCTGGATGCCCAGCTTCCGGGTCTCCTCCTTGAGGATGGATCCTGTGCCCTGGCTATAAACGACATGATCGGTGATGATCTGCACGATATTGGCCTCGGGCAGGAACTCGTCCAGGAGCCCTTCAAGAGTGACCAGGCAGCGCGCCACCATGGTGACCGACCCCGGCACCTTGATGCCATGCCGGGCGGCCAGCTTCATAACGGCGTTGACATATTCGGCGATGTCCAGATCGGCCAGATCCAGCTTGCCGAATCGCTGGACGACCGCATCCAGGTCGGCCAGGAGATAGGGGTAATCCTCGGCCCGGGCCTCTCCCGTACCGGCAAAGCGGAGCAGCCCCTGGGCCAGGGCCGGTGAATCCTCGCGGCCTACTGCGAAAATCATATCCTTCAAGGCCGATTTGGTCACCTTGTCCAGGCGACCGACCATCCCCAGGTCGATCAGGACTATGCAACCATCGCGGATGATGATGTTGCCGGGGTGAGGATCGGCGTGAAAGAAGCCCCGATCCATGATCTGGGTGGCATAGTTGTCGACCAGCTTGGTGCCGATCTCCTTCAGGTCATAGCCCTGGGCCACCAACTGGGCAGGCCGTGAGAGGGATATCCCGTCGATGTACTCCATCACCACCACATGCCTGGTGCACAGTTCGGGATAGGGCTTCGGGCAGTCGATGTAGGCGTATGAGTCACAGAAATCCTTGAACTCCGCCAGATTCTCAGCCTCCTGCTGGAAGTCGACTTCAGATTGGAAGGTCTCCCAGAGCTCCTCGACCACCCCGCGAATGTCAATCACCTGGGTGCTGCGGATGAACCGGGAGGCCCACTTGACCATGCTGCGCATAATGTCAATATCCTGGGCCATGGTCTCTTGAATCCCTGGACGCTGGACCTTGACGGCCACGTCCTCACCGCTGACCAGGCGGGCCCGGTGTACCTGTGCCAGGGAAGCCGACCCCAGCGGAACAGGGTCTATGGAGGAGAAGATCTGGTCGAGCGGACGGCCATACTCGGCGGCCAGGGTTCCGGTCACCACAGAATAAGGGATGGGATCCGCGTCGGCGCGCAGCTTTGAGAGCTCACGGCAGAAGGCCTCCGGCAGAATTTCCGAACGCATGGAGAGAATCTGGCCCACTTTGACGAAAGTGGGCCCAAGCGCCTCGAACATGCGGCGCATGGTGACCGGGGTCAGGCCGTGGATGATGTCGAACCGGTTGACGATGCGGATCATCTCGGCCAGTCGGCGAGCCCTCCCACGCCTGTGACGAATCCTTCCTGCTGCCCCTTGCCGCTCTCCCGTGCCGACTCCGAAGAGGCCAATGGTCTGTACCGGGGCATCATGTCCGTTCATGGCATCCATACTCACCACTCACCTGTGTCCTTTATCCGCATGGCCGACCAGCGGCAGACATTCCGGCGCAAACGACCGACGCTGACAGTAATTGACTGCTTTCAGCCCTGCTGACCTGCGATGGGATCATTGGAAGTGATGGGGATGGACCCGGACCGACGATCCGGCATTGGCGCCAGAGGCTCATGGTCGGGACGGCGGGGAGCAGGAGCAACATGAGTCGCAGACCTGGGCGCGCCAGCAGCCGGGGCCTGAGCAGCAGGTGCATTGTCAGCAGGAGCAGGTGCGGGTGCTGGAGCGGGACGGTTTTGCTTGTTGCGCTTGAGCTCAGTATTAAGAATCTTCCCTTGCTCGACCGTCAGCTCGCCCTTCTTGACCAGGTTGTCAATGACCTCCTGGCCCTTCTCCACGCCTGTGGCCAGCGCTCCGATGCCAGCCAGAAGCACCTTGTGCAATCCATCACCAATATGCAAATCCGACATGATATGCCTCCCAGCATTCATACGCCCTTGAAGTACCGGGCCCTTTAGACCGCCAAGAGACGAGCGGCCGTCTCTGTTTACAGTCTAGCTGGTTATCATTGACCAATCCGATTCGACACCGTGGCAAGAGGAACCGCAACATCTTTCCCCTGGCATTACCCTACGATCACTCATCAAAATCTGTGCAGGACCCGCAGACGGAACCGTAGGTTCCTCTTCATCTGGGCCTGGAGGCAGCGATACAGCTGGCCTGATCAGCCAGGGAATCCAGACGCTCCAGTTCGCTCCGGCTCTTCTCGTCCATGGCAGTCTTCATCTGGGCGAAGGTGTCCTGGCCGTACCGCCTGTCGGCTGCACCCTCGATGAGGAAGTCCGTGATGGCCGGGTTCTTCGGCAACAGCGACCCATGCATGTAGGTGCCGATGACCTTCTTCCATCGGGCCCCCTCGGTGTGGTCCTTGCCGTTGTTGCCGCGACCGTCTTCGTCCACCCTGCCCAGGGGTTGTGCTCCCTCCCCCAGGTAGGTCAGACCCGAGTGGTTCTCGTAGCCGACCACCCTGCCGAAGTCCTCTGCCTGCTCCACCAGATTGCCGATCATCCGCTCGGGCTTGGCAATGGTATGCACGTCAAGGATGCCGACCCCCTCCAGGCGCTCATGGTCGGAGGTCTCAAAATAATGTCCGAAGAGCTGATAAAGCCCGCAGATCATCAGCATGGGCACCTCCTGGCCGGCCAGATCGCGCAGAAGTCCGCTCCGCTCCCGCAGGTCGTCGATGATCCGTTCCTGGCCATGGTCCTGACCGCCGCCGCCCAGAATCATATCGATCCGCTCCGGCCAGGCATCGCCAGGGTCGTAATAGCGGACCATGGGACGGAATCCGTACAGTTCAGCCCGGCGGGTCACGCTGAGAATGTTGCCCGAATCCCCATAGATGTTCATGTCACGGTGGTAGAGGGAGAGGATCTGCAGCGGCGGATAGTCTCCCACGGCCTTGACCTTGGCCTTATCCTGCGTCTGCGGCATTCCTGCGCTCCTTCTGGTTTGCTCGCTCATGCGCCCACCCCAGCATCATCCACGCTCGTGAGCCTGCCGAGGGCAGACCGGAGCCGAAGCATGGAGGTGTAAGTGCAGTAGATTCGCTTGGGTCGGCCGGGATGCACCTCAAGGAAAGTTGTCAGCGCCCGATCCAGGTCGGTCTCGATCGCCTCCGCGGGCACCTGGTCATAGGCCAGGCGCAGGGCCATGTCATAGGCCCGGGTGCCGGAGACCATGGCTACGCCGGTATCCCTGAGCGAGGTGAAGTCCACATCCCAGAGCCAGCTCATGTCGCGCCCGTCCGCATACTCGTCGCGGATGGCGATCATGGTGTCCTGGCCGGCAGGGTCGAAGGAAGACAGGGCCAGGCGGAAGCCCATGGGGTTCTTGACCAGGACCAGCTCAACCGGCGCGCCCTGGTAGGTGATGACCTCCCCACGGCCGAAGGCGGGCGTCACCTTTGACAGGGCATCCATGAGCGCTGCATCATCAGGCTCCCTGTCCTCCAGAACGACCCTCACCAGTGCCAGGGCGGCAGCGGCGTTGTAGAGGTTGTAGACGCCCTCCAGACGCAGATCGGTCTCCAAAAGCCGACCGTCCAGGCGGAAGGCGGCCCTGTGGTCCATGACCTGTTCCAGGGTCACCTCGGCTGGCAGCCGGTGACCTGGGCGAACCGGGCGGGAAGCGCTGGCCGTAGCGGCACCATCGGCATCCTGATCCGAGGCATGCATGTCGTCATCGGTGGGGAAATAGGTCAGCAGATCGTCTGACAGCCCGAAATAGGCCACACCAGTCTGGGCCGGAGTTTGGGCGGCCAGGCTGACGATGCGCGGATCCTCACGGTTGAGGACCACCGTGCCCGTGGTGGCCTGGGCCACCTGACCCAGCAGCCGGGCAGTGGTATCGATTTCCCCAAACCGGTCCAGCTGGTCACGCATGACATTGAGCAGGAGGGCGTAGCGGGGCTTGACCTGTCGCACGAAGTGGACCGCATAGGCCTCGTCCAGCTCCAGGACGGCAATATCGGCATTCAGCCGACCGGACAGCCCCAGCGTAGAGACCAGGGCCGAGACCACGCCGCGGGTGAAGTTGGACCCGGTTGGGTTGGTGAAGACCTTGAGGCCCAGGGACTCCAGCATGGAGGCCACCATCCGGGTGGTCGTGGTCTTGCCGTTGGTCCCTGAGACCAGAACCACTCCACGGGGCAGCCCCGACAGGGTCCTGGCCAGGAAGTCCGGGTCGATCCGCTCTACCACCTTGCCGGGCAGGGCCGAACCGCCATGATGGGATAGACGCGAAACGAGGCGTACCGTCTTGCCGACCAGAAGGGCCAGGAGGGAGCGCCAGCGCCGACCAGGACGACCAGGCTGATCGGCAGGCTGCGCCTTGGAATCCGTGGAATGCATGATCTCAGACCCCTCCCTGCTGGTAGTCCTGGGGCATGTCCTTGAACTTGGACTTCTCGCCCAGGAAGGCCAGCTTGAAGGTGTCGGTGGGGCCGTTGCGGTGCTTGGCCAGGATGATATCGGCCTCCCCCGGGCGGTCCTCCTTGTCGTAGAAGTCCGGCCGGTGGACCAGAAAGACTACGTCGGCATCCTGCTCGATGGATCCCGACTCACGCAGGTCGGAGAGCATGGGCTTCTTATCGTTGCGCATCTCAGGACCACGGTTGAGCTGGCTCAGCGCCACCACCGGGACCTCCAGTTCCTTGGCCAGCAGCTTCAGGGCGCGCGAGAAGTCGGAGACCTCCTGTTGGCGGGACTCCACCCGCTTGCCCGAGGTCATCAGCTGCAGGTAGTCGATGACCACCAGCTTCAGGTCGTTGGTCTGCTTGAGCCGACGGCACTTGGCTCGGATCTCCATCAGGCTCATGTTGGGCGAATCGTCCAGGAAGAGCGGGGCATCCTGGAGTCTGCTCCAGAAGGTGTTCAGGGTGTTCCAGCGCTCAGGGGTAATGTCGTCCGCCCGGCGCAGGGCCACCAGGGGGATGTCGGTCTCGGCCGAGATGATGCGCTGGGCCAGCTCGTTCTTGCTCATCTCCAGGGAGAAGACCACTGTGGTCATGTTGTTGTGGAGGGCCGCAGCGCGGGCGAAATCGATGCCCAGGGTGGACTTGCCCATGGCGGGGCGGCCGGCCACCACAATCATCTGACCAGGCTGCAGGCCCTGGGTCACGTCGTCGATACTCTTGAAGCCTGTGGGCACACCCCGCTCCATGTCGCCGTTCTGCAGCTTGTCCAACTGGTCCAGGGTGTCATGGACGACCGGCCCGATGGCCTCGTAATCCTGACGAACCCTGCCCACGCTCATCTCGTAGACCTCGGCCTGGGCCAGGTTGACGATGTCCTCGGCCTGGGAGCCCTCGGCCGAGTAGCCCAGCTGGGCGATCTTGGTGCCGGCCGCAATCACATTGCGCAGGATGGCCCGCTGGTGGACGATTTCCGCATAGTAGGTGGCATTGGCGGCTGTAGGAACCGAGGCCACCAGGGAGTGCAGATAGTCAGTGCCCCCCACCTTCTCCAAGTCGCCGGACTTGAGCAGCTCGTTGGCCACCAGGACCGCATCCACCGGCTGGGAGGCTGAAAAGAGGGTGACGATGGCCTCGTAGATGGTCTGGTGCTTGGGCTGGTAGAAGTCGGATATGTCGATCATCTGGCTGACCTCGCCGATGGCATCCTTGCTCATGAGCATGCCGCCCAGGACGGCCATCTCGGCATCGTCGTCATGCGGGGGCACCCGGTCGAAGAGCATGTCACGGCCAGTCTGAGCATGATCGGTGGGATGCTGTTCGGGATGGGTGTAGTCGGTGTAGTCGTCGGAAGCCATAGCCACGATTCTACGAAGAAGACCGTCCTTAACAGCCCTAAGAGAAGGATTTCACCCAAGGCATTCACCAGGAGGCACCGAGCTCTCCGGTGCAGCACAGAGTCGCCCCTGCATGTGCATAGAAAAATAAGTTATCCACATTCAAGGCGTGTCCTAGAGGACATGTGCGCAACTTATCCACCTCATGGGTATAACTCTGTGCAAAACTTGGGGACAGTCTTCCACATCATCAATCCAGCTTGCACTCGGGCCTATTTGGTGATACAGCATCTACCGGCAAGGCGTCCACGGACTGACTTCCAGGGGTTGTGTCTTCAGTCCAGAGCATTAGCATGACGTCCATGCGCAGCCAGAGGAACATCACCGAAACCAAGACCGGACCAATCACGCCGGAAGAGCGGCGGGCGACCTACCGGACCATCGCTGGACTGGCCATACCCACCTTCGGCCAGCTGATCGCCTCCCCGCTCTTCGTCATGATCGACACCGCCATCGTGGGCCACATCAGCGACTCGGCCCTGGCCGGGCTCTCCATCGGATCCACCGTGGTACTGACCACCGTGGGCCTGTGCATCTTCCTGGCCTACGGAACCACCTCCCAGGTGGCCCGACTCATGGGCGCCGGCCGCCGCAGGGAGGGGATGCAGGCCGGTGTGGACGGCATGTGGCTGGCCTTCGTCATCGGCCTGGTCGTCTGTGCCGTTCTCCTGGCTTTGAGTCGGCCCATCTGCAGCCTGATGGGAGCCCGCGGGCCGGTCCTGCAGGCAGCGCAGACCTATCTGAACGCTCTGGTCTTCGGCCTCCCGGCCATGCTCCTGGTCTACGCGGCCAACGGCATCTTCCGTGGGTTGCAGAAAGTAAAAATCACCCTGGTGGCCGCCGTGTCAGGCGCCATTCTCAACACCGCTTTGGAGGTCCTTCTGGTCTTCGGCCTGCACATGGACATTCTGGGTTCGGGCGTGGCCACCCTGATCGCCGAGTGGGCCATGGGGCTCTTCCTGACCATTCCCGCCCTGGTTTGGGCCCGTCAGGAAGGCGCCCAACTGCGGCCCCGGCTCTCAGGCATGGCGGCCAGCATGGGCGACGGCTTCCCGCTCTTCCTGCGAACCCTGGCCCTGCGGGTCTGCCTCTTTATGACCGTGGTGGCTGCGGCTCACCTGGGCGAGCAGGTGTTGGCCGCCTACCAGGGGGTCAACTCGGCCTGGAACTTCGGACTGAACATGCTGGATGCCGTGGGCATCGCCGGTCAATCACTGGTAGCCAACGAGCTGGGCGCCGGACAGCGGTCGAGGGCACGGGTCATGACCGACCTGTCAGCCAAGGCCGGCATGGCCATGGGAGTGCTGGTCGGGCTGGTCATGATCGCCCTGGGCCTCTTCGCCGCTCCCCTCTTTAGCCCCACGCCGGCCATTAGGTCGCTGATCACCGTGGGCATGATCGTCCAGGGGGTCTTCATGCCCGTCGCCGGATGGATGTGGGCACTGGACGGGATCCTGATCGGGGCCGGAGACTATCGCTACCTGGCAGCCACCTGCTCCCTGACGGCTGTAATCTACGTGATCGGTCTGCTGGGCATGACGGCTCTGGCCATGAACTGGACACCCACCTGGCGGATAGCCATGCTCTGGGCCGTGCTCAATGTCCTCTTCATCGGCGTCAGGGCCATCTGCAATGGCCTGAGAACGCGCACCGATGTCTGGATGGGAACAATTGACCAGGCCAGCCAAGCCTGAAAAGACATAGAAAAAGCAGGACCCCAACTGCCGGACCATAAATCGGTCACAGCGACGGGATCCTGCCGAAACTGGTCAGTAGGTGACGGCCTCAGATGGCGTCGACGCCGGTCTCCCCGGTACGGACCCTGACCACCGAGTCCAGGGTCTGCACCCAGACCTTGCCGTCGCCCACGGTGTTGGTGGCGGCAGCCTGGACGATGGTGTCGACCAGCTCGTCAACACGGCGATCCTCGGTCAGCACCTCCAGGCGCACCTTGGGAACCAGATCCACCTTGACAGTGCTGCCCCGGTAGACCTCCTTATGGCCGCCCTGCCGACCATAGCCTTGGGCTGACGAGATAGTCATGCCGTGCACGCCGACCTCGTTTAGGGCCTGCTTAATCTGATCCAGCCGCCCGGGCTGAACGATGGCGGTAATGAGTTTCATGCTGCCTTCCTTTCTGATCAGTTCAGAATGGACCCGAAGTCGTATGCGCTCTCACCCTGATCGCTCTGATCGACGCCGATGACCTCCTGATCCTTGCTGACTCGCCAACCAATGGTCTTCTCCAGTGCAAAGGCGATCACACCGGTTACTACAGCTGCGTAGATGATCGCAATCAGCGCCACCAGGAACTGAACCAGCAGCTGCCGGAAATTGCCGCCGGCCAGGAAGCCCGTACCGGTACCAAAGAAGCCTATCAGCACAGTGCCCAAGAAGCCACCCACACCGTGGATGCCTACCACATCCAAGGAGTCGTCATAGGCGAAGCGGAACTTGAGCCCGCAGGCCAGGCAGCAAACGAAACCAGCCAAAAGACCGATGACCATGGCCCAGAGCGGGGAAACCACATCGGCCGCCGGAGTGATAGCCACCAGACCGGCGACCATGCCGGATGCGGCACCCATGGCGGTGTAGTGCCCGCTACGGATCCGTTCAGTAAAGAGCCAGCCCAGGGTGGCGCCGCTGGCGGCTATGGTCGTGGAAACCCAGGCATATCCAGCTGTGCCATTGGCGGCGAAGGCAGACCCGGCATTGAAGCCGAACCAGCCGAACCAGAGCAGGAAGGCGCCCAGCATGACCATGGGCACATTGTGGGGGCGTATGGACTCCTTGGGGAAGCCGATTCGCCTGCCGATGATGAGCACAATGACCAAGGCTGCTACTGCGGCATTGATGTGAATGACCGTACCGCCTGCGAAGTCGTGGGCCTGAGCTCCGATGGCATTGGAGATGGGTCCATCAGCAGCCAGCAGTCCGTGATTCCAGACCATGTGGGCCATGGGCGCGTAATCCAAGGTAATCCAGAGGGCCACGAAGATCATCCAGGTGCTGATTTTGACTCGCTCTGCCAGTGCTCCTGAGATCAGGGCCACGCAGATCATGGCGAAGGCGGCCTGGAAGGCAATGTCTATCGTATGTGGGTAGGCAGCGTTTGCAGAATCAAGCGAGGTGAAGACCCCATCCTTGGCCGTGACCGTATCCTTGAGCAGGAAGCCGGTGACGGGGTCGCCGAAGATACCACCAATATCCTTGCCTGCAAAGGAAATCGACCAGCCCCAGAAGGCCCAAATAACGCCCGTCACGGCAATGGCCAGCGTGGACATCATCATCATGTTGAGCACAGCCTTGGCCCGGACCATACCCCCATAGAAGAAAGCCACCGCTGGAGTCATCAGGAAAACCATGGATGCCGCTACCAGCATCCAGGCAGCATTTCCAGAATCCATGCCTACACCTCTCTTTTCCCCATCCGGGCGGGCAGTCCCCAATAAAGAGGGCTTCCCTCCGGACAGCCTACGTCAGATTCTCTTCCACTTCCCGATTCATCAAACAGGAAGAGGATGACGGTCAGGTCACCGTCGCATTACCTCCGGGTGACTATTGGATGACCACTTTATGACCAGCCGAACGGCCGGACTACTCGTCTCCCAGAATGCCGTCGACAAAGGACTCGGGATCGAAAACGGCCAGATCATCGGGTCCCTCGCCCAGCCCAACCAGCTTGACAGGCACACCCAGCTCACGCTGGACCGAAACGACGATGCCGCCCTTGGCTGAGCCGTCCAGCTTGGTCAGGACGATGCCCGTGACCCCGATGGCCTGGGCGAAGACCTGAGCCTGGATCATCCCGTTCTGCCCGGTGGTGGCATCCAGGACCAGCAGAACCTCGTCCACGGGCAGGTTCTTTTCGATCACCCGCCGGATCTTGCCCAGTTGGTCCATCAGATTAGCCTTGTTCTGTAGACGGCCGGCGGTGTCCACAATGAGGACATCTGCCTGATCATTTTTGGCCCGTTCAGCCGCTTCGAAGGCCACAGAGGCCGGGTCGGCGCCGTCGCGGTCGCTGCGAACCACGGGCACACCCACCTTGCCGCCCCAGGTCTCCAGCTGGTCAGCGGCGGCGGCGCGGAAGGTGTCGGCGGCACCCATGACCACCGACTTGCCATCGGCCACGAAGAGTCTGGCCAGCTTGCCCGCCGTGGTGGTCTTGCCCGTGCCGTTGACGCCCACCATGATGACGACCGACGGCCTGTTGGCCTGAGGTCGGGCAGCCACCAGAGTTCGATCCATATTGGGGTCGACCAGATCGATCAGGCGCTGACGAAGACCACGACGCACTGCCGCGGGGTCCTTCTGCCCGGTAATTCGGGCATCGTCACGCAACTGCTTCACCAACTGTTCGCTGGCCTCGGCGCCCACATCCGCCATGAGCAGGGTGTCTTCCACATCCTCCCAGTCGGACTCGCTCAGATGGTCCTTGGTCAGAATGGCAAAGAGGGCCTTGCCGAAGGGGTTGGGGCTCTTGGCCAGCCTGGCCTTGAGCCTGGTCATACGAGATGCAGAGGCCTCCGGATGAGCCAGCTCCTCCTGCGCCGACGATACTGCCTGCCCGGCTGAGGACGACTGACTGGACTCCTTTGAATCGACTGAGCCGGAACCCGTAGAAGCGTCCGGATTAGGAGAAGCACTCGATGCATGCGAATCCGCTGGGGAGGCATCAGGCTCTTCCGCCCTGCCGGGGCGCGTGGAATCCCCCTGGGACCGGCGTTTACGGACCGCCACCAGAATGCCGACCACGGCCAGCACCAGGACGATCAGCACCGCGATAAGAATAAGGAGTTGCTGTGTTGTCATAGGTACCAGCCTAAAGGCGAAAAGGGACACGGACGGTCACCACCAACGATCACTTTCCGCTTGGATAGCTCGTTCCCGCCTGCGAACCGCTCTTGACTGCTGGCATGACGTCGGAGGTGGTGGACTGAGGCTCCCGTCGCTGCGAACGTGAAGGCTCAGGGCTGGGTGATCGCAGGGTGGAGTTCCTGGGAGCTGGAGGCCCAGAGGCCGTAGAAGCCAACTGCGCGGCATTCTTCTGTTGTCTAGGGCTGACCGACGATGTGGAATCGCTGCTCGGTGGCGGGGGCAGATTTATTTCGCCCGTGGAATCGGAGGCCAGCATGCCTCGAACTTCCACCACGGAGGAGGAATTGACATAGACCGGATAGGGATGTTCGGAATCTTCAGCGGTTGATGCATCCTCGCCCGATCCAGGGGCGAAAGACAGATGCCCCCCTGCTACACGTGGCAACTGATTCTCTCGCTCCTGCTGACGGCGGGCGGCCCTGTGCACGCGCTCATTCAGCGACTGGGAGAAGGCACGGTCCTGGGACTCGCCAAGCGCCAGACGCATGACGAATACGATGAATGCCGCCACCACCAGCACCCATATCAGGACAATCAGCCAGACCATACACGCCATTCTCTCAGAAGAACGCCACAGACGCGCTAAGACACGAGGAATCTATCGGTCTCTTTCACACTGAAGGGTCAGCGTATGCTCAAGATCCTTCTTATATCCGAGGCGGCTGCAGGCAGCGAAGAAAGGTTCGCGCAGGAATTACCCTAAACCGAGTCCGCAACTACCATTCAAGAAACGAGAAGTCTTTTGGGATACGGTGCATAACCGCCAGCAGTATTATTTCCAGCGAAAACCGTATATGGAAACAAGCCCTAAGGTCATGCAGCCCACGGCCAGGTATAGAATCCCGAGCCAGGCATGAGGCCAGGTGCCCGATCCAATCAGCATCATCGACAAGGCCTCCCTCATGTGATATAGGGGCGTATACGGGGCGATGGTCTGCACCCAGGACGGCAGCATATTGAGCGGCATCATAGCTCCGCCGATGAAGCCCAGGGGCAGAATAATGATGTTCGCAAGGATGGATACCCCTGCGATGGAGTAAATTATCATGGCGATAATGACACCCAGGAAGAAGAACAAAAGATAGCCAAGGACCAGGGGAAGCAATCCCGACAAAAACGTCGGTTTCAGCCTCATTCCCATGACCATCCCCAAGACGACAAGCACTACAGCCTGCGCCAGAAGGACGACGATACCCACAACAGCCTGGGAGAGGATAATCACATTCCAGGATAGAGGAAAATTGCGAACCGTCTGAAGCATGCCATTCTCACGCCAGAGGGCAAGATGCGAAGCACCGGCAAAAATACCCACGTAGGCCGCACCAAACGCAATGACATTGGCGCTGATTTGACTGGCAATATCAACTCCAGGAACGTAGCTCTTAAAAGACAGGACCAGGACCAGCAACAAGGCTATAGGAAATAGAAAGGTGAAAACCAAAGTGGACCAGTCACGAATATCGTAGTGGAACATCAACTTGAATAGAGTTTTGAAGCTGTTCATTTGACGTTCTCCTTTTCGAGAAGGCGAAGGTAGACATCCTCCAGACGCCCATCCTTGACTTGCGCCTGGCTTGTATTGATCCCTGAATCAACCAATTTCGCGAAAGTAACTCCGGTATCCCTGGTGCGAACTGTTAGACCGTCGGGTGTGGCTTTTACATAGTCAGCTCCCACGAGACGGGCTACATGATCGGCCTGATCCAAGGCATTCGGAAGAAGAATGGTCGATTCCATCTCTGCTTGCGCAATAAGCTTGCTAGGACTGGCCGTCACGAGAATATGCTTATCCGCCAAGATCGAGACCACGTTGCACAACCGCTCCGCCTCGTCCAGATGGTGCGTTGTATAAAGAACCGTGGCGGCCAATTGCTGACTGGATTTGAGCAGGCTCACAAGGTCATGGCGCGACTCAGGATCGAGGGCAGCAGTGGGTTCGTCCAAAAAGAGTAGCCGAGGATGGTGGACGACAGCCGTGGCGATGGCCAGTCTCTGTTGTTCGCCGCCGGACAATGATTCAACCTTGTTGGATGCCACATGATCCAGTTTCAATGCATCAATAAGATCGTCCACACGCGACCGGGGCACCTGGTAGATATCGGCCACTGCAGTAAGGTGCTCAAGGAGCGTCGTTTTGGGGAAGAAGGACGACTTTTGAGGCTGGATGCCTATTTGGCGCAGCAGGGCCAAGTTGCGTGGATAGGGCGTCTTGCCCAGAACGGAGACCGTTCCCTCAACCGGTTTTTGCAGTCCTTCCAGGACGGTGAACAAGGTTGTCTTTCCAGCGCCATTTGGCCCGATGACCCCATGGAAAGACCCTTCTTCAACCTCCAATGAAAGATGAGAGAGAATCGTTTTGTTCTTTATTCGAACAGTAAGGTTCGATACGCTTACTTCGATATTGCCCATTCCAGAGCCTTTCAGCGTCAATACTGATGTGGTAAAGCGCGGGTTGTGTCGTCTATTGTTGCTTGCCTATTCATGACTATTTCAATTTGCTGAGTCTGGGCAGGCAGAGGAAAAAAATCAGTTCAAATTCCGGCCCAGCATATTCTGGTGATTTTTGGCTCCGATGGTCTTTGCCATGAGACCATCTGCTTCAACTACGATAGTTTATTAATCCATATTCTTTCCTCACCCATGAGCCCAGAATTTCAGGCATTTTCTAATAAAATACAAGCTGGATCAGACATAAAACCGCCACCGTCCCACAAATTATGGCGTCCAAGAGCACGTACTGACAAACGCCGATTCCACTACTGGTTTACCTGCAGCTGGAACAGCATATTCCCATTTATCAAGCGAGCCGCCAAGGGGCGGCCGGGTACATCTACTTTGTTCCAATCGGCACTTTGGTAAGAGAAGTCATACCAGTATCAGCAAAAGCGGATATTGAGAAAAGTGCGATGCTTGTTCCCCAGGCTCATGCTCACCAGTGGGGAGGTTGACCGCCGACAACAGTAGACCGCGCGAACGAACAGCGACGGCGATGATGCGAAACTCTGCAAGTTATCGACGGAACCCACTATTTCGCCCTTTTCGTGTATTGGCTATCTCGAATGATGCTGGCCTTCACTGTTTCGCCGCCAGTGTCTTACCATCATGAAGACAATCATCATTAGCCAAGCTGCTGGGTACGTGCATGAACCCCAGAACCGTGAACCGGTGACAAACGATGTAACATGAGCGAGAATGAATGCCAGGGCAAAAAAGCTGACAGCAATGACTTGCGGCTTATCGGATGGTTTCTGTGTCGAAGCTGTTTGTCCCATGGCGGTTCCTTTGCCGTCGTACATAATGCACGGAATGTGCATAAAAACAAAATATACACTAACCGGCATTCGCTCAAAATAAGCTTAAAATAAGTTCGCGTTCTGGATGCGCATATACGTCATAGCCGGAGAAAATCATTGCAGAGACCCTAGCCAGGAAGCAATTACATGAAAGCTGCTTTTGCATCCAAGATTGCGTTTACCGATCTGTTCGTTTCGTAGACAAATCAATCCAATACCGTTCTACTGACTGACCAGATCTGCTGGGGAGCACATTCTCCAGTCGCCCGCCACGCGAGAGGATGGTCCGGCGACTGGCCAGATTCGATGGGGAACAGGTAATCAGGACCCTGCTCATGCCCAGAGCAGCCGCCCGCCGAAGACATTCATCCAGCATCAGCCCGGCATAGCCCCGCCGGCGACAATCCGGACGAACTGAATAGCCGATGTTGCCGCCCATGCGCAAAAGCGCCTGCGTAAGCTGCAACCTCAGCTGAATCATCCCCACCAGTTTGCCGCTGGGCACAAGGGCGGCGAACTGCAGGGCGGGCACAAATCCCGGCGGCAGATCATCGCCACGCGCCTGACGAGCCACCTCGGGCAGACCCGACCGACGAACCTCATCCAGGCTGTGGCAGTCCTCCAGGGGGCCGAGACCAGCCGCTTCATCCTGAAGCTGAGAACGGCAGGCCTGCAGATATTCCCAGATCATTTCGGCATCCACCGCCCCCGGCCGGTCCAACCTCACCAGACGGATTCCCATGGTCCACCTCCTCTGTCGAGTGTTTGGCCACCACTTTGTGTTTCAGCTTACCTGAGCAGCATTCAACGGAACTGGCTTTCCAAAGCGAACAATCGCCGTTGGCACATCGTGCCCATAACCGAATAGCTGGAACTCAATACAGCAAGAATCACAATGTGTAATGATTGTTCGACAAAGGTTCAATAAAAGTTCGTCCAAACTGGAATTCTGGGCTTTAGTCCTTAGCTTCAGCTTTATTAGATCAACGAAAACGTCACTTTGGAATCTTTTGTTCTTTCTGCTTTTCTCCTCGCGATGCCCGGAACAACTGGTCATGGAACGTCAGTCAGACATTCCGGCCTGAAACCATGTGATGACAATTTGCGTACGATCTCGCAGACCGGTCTTGTCGAGTATGCGACTTACGTAACGCCGGACGGAGGTAATTTCGAGAGTGAGGCGCTGGCCTATTTCCCGGTTGGAGAGCCCTTGAGCGATGAGCCCGGCTATCTCGTACTCCCTGGGGGTCAACTTATCCAGCTGCTGCCTGGCCTGCGGATCACTGACCTCATGCCGGGCATAGGCTCTGTCGCGGTTGATGAGCTCTGCTGTAATACGGGGGGTGAGCACTGCGTCTCCATCGGCCACCGCGTGAATGGCTCGGTGCAGGTCTCTGGTAGACACATCCTTGAGCAGAAAGCCGTAGGCGCCTGCGTGCAGACCGGTGAAGGCGTAATCATCTTCATCATAGGTGGTCAGGATCAACGTGCGAATGTCGGGAAACTCCTTGGAAATGACCGCAGTGGCACTGATGCCGTCCATCACCGGCATGCGAACGTCCATCAGGATCACCCGAGGCAGCGGCTGTGTGGCTGCTTTCAACTCTTGCAGCATGGTCACAGCCTCCTGACCGTTGGAGGCTTGTCTGACAACCTGGAGATCATGGTCAGCCTCGATCATGCGGACCAGCCCCTTGCGGAGGAGCGGAAGGTCGTCGACCAGCATCAGGTCAATCATGGGCATTGCCCTCTTTCTCGCCGGCGCCAGGCAGGATAGCTTCTACAGTCCATCCCCCGTTCTTGCCTGGTCCGCAACTCAGACTTCCTCCCATCAGTCGGCATTGCTCGCCAATCTGCTTGAGACCCACTCCTTGGTGGTCGTGAATGGCCGGTTCCCGATCGCCCAAGGTTCGCCCATGCTCATCCCCATGCCCATCGTCATGGATGCTGATGCGGAGGGTGCCGTCCTGCTCATAGTCGCGGGAGATGACGATGGCGCTCGGATCTGAGGCGTGCCGGAGCGTGTTGGTGATGGCCTCTCTGCTGATGATGAAGCAGAGGTTGTCCTGTCTGGGATCGTGCCGCTGACGCCCTGTTTCGGTAGATACGACAGCCAGACCAGCCACGCGGGCATGGGCGATTACAGTGTCGAGCTCGTCGAGCGTGTGCAGCCTGGAACCGAACCTGCGCCCATCATCATCGGACTCTTCAGGTAGCGCCTCATGCTCTTGGACAAGGGTACGGACGGCTTGTCGGGTGTCGGCCAATCCATCCCTGGACACCTGATTGATCTCCTTAAGCACTTCTTGCAGCTCTTCGACCTCAACCGAATCAGCAAATCCCTGGGACAGGGCAATGATCGTGGTGAGGTCGTGGCCCACGCTGTCGTGCAACTCCCCCGCTACTTGGGCGCGCGATATAGCCTGATCCCTTTGCCTGGCAAGCATCTCAGAGCGGATGCGCTCCTGCTCTTCACGCTGCTGCGTCTCACGTCGAATCCGGTAGGACCTGACAGCTACGGCAATGGCCGCGACCGCCATGACGACAGCCATCCTGGCCGACCATTCCAGAAAGAGCATGTGCCCAGCATGCATGCTGACGGTGACCAGACTGACGGCCGCGACTACCTCACACACGCCTGCCGCAATCCTGGGTGCTGACGATAAACAGATGCAGAAATAGAGAGCCCCTACAAGTGGTATCAGGAAGCTATCGTCCGAGGTGGCAAATGACAGGCCAACGTATACCAGGGTCTCCATGGTCGTGATGAGCAGGGGAAATTGTCTGCTCCAGTACAGCAGGCAGGAGCACAGGAGTCCGATCAGGCCAATGACCGTCTTCCAAACGGGCAAAGGAATGTTCCCGGCCCAGACTGGAGGAAACGTGGGGGCGCTGACATAGAGAAGCGTGTAAACCAGGCTCAGCAGAGGCATGACGAACCTGGTCAAGCGTTGATTGCTCAATAGCTCGAATAGGTTGGTTGCCATACCCTTCATCGCGCCCCCTCACGCTGTCATGCTGAGGATCCCCGGGTTCATTCGCCAGTGTACTGTGCTATCACACCGGCAGGGGAACGACCTGCTGATTTGCGCACCGTGACCCAGGAAGCCAGTGATGCCGCCGAAGTCAGAAGCAGGTAGACCAGCGCCCAGTGAGCCCAAGGTATGCCGATGCTGGCTGCGCCAAAGACCTTGCGGAATCCGACAGCATAAGCCATGACCGAGAGGATGCTAGAGGTAAAGGATATGAGTACGGCGGTAGTTGCCATGATGAACCCTTCCAAAGCGGACATGATTTCAAGTTGGTTCGGGTCCGCGCCAGCAATCGAGATGAGGGACAGATCCAGGCTTCGACCGTGGGCTGAAATCAGGTATCCGGCGCACACTCCAGCCAACGTGACGACCAACGCGGGGCCCAGGAGCGTAATGAGCATGGAGAAATCAGAGCTGCTGACATCCAGGTTGGGAGGCAGCAGGCGACTGGAATCGGCGCTGGTCTGGTAGAAGGAATCAGTCATCATCAGCAATGAAATCCCCACAATCAGAGGTATGACTGTGGAGCTGAGGCTGCGCATGCGGGCGCTGGCTTGCCGGCAAGCGACCAGCCATGAGGGCTGGCGAAGAGCGACGAACCTGGTCCAACAGCTGGTGACCGTGCCCAGCAGGGAGGGACCCGCCGAGCAGATTGCGGCCAGCAGGAGCATGAAGCCGAAAGTGCTGCCCATGGCGATAAGCAGGATGGGTGCCGCGGTGCGCAAACGGACCAGTTGCTCACCAGGAATGGTCCGCGCTTGCATAATCGGCATCAGCATGATTGCCAAGGCTGCCAGCAAACACAAGGCAGCGGCGATACGACGAGCTAAACCTGCTGTTTTTGGAGGGATGATTGCCGCACGCAGAGATTCCACGGGACTGATCCTGCTGATGGTCCGGATGGTCAGCAGCGTGCCGATCAAGGCCATCAATACTCCGCATGAGGTTCCTGCTACCCAAGAAGCCAGCTGGTGGCTGGCGATAAAAGGCTGCCTGCCGA
The DNA here is from genome assembly GCF_020884755.1 of Bifidobacterium mizhiense. Lineage (GTDB taxonomy): Bacteria > Actinomycetota > Actinomycetes > Actinomycetales > Bifidobacteriaceae > Bombiscardovia > Bombiscardovia mizhiensis. The sequence goes on from NZ_BPWE01000001.1 coordinate 806,658, forward strand.
TCAAAAACTGTGAGGTCTCCCAAGCATAGAGGGGATGGGCCAGCAGAAAAGAGGCCGCCAGCGAGACCACACTGGCCGCGAGCGCCAAAATGAATACGCGCATACAAGTCAGCGAGGTCAGCTGCCAGGGCGTGGCACCTTGCATGGCCAGGAGGGCGAGGTTGCGTCTGCGCTGGTTGATCACCGACGAAACGACTTGCACAACGATCAACACCGCAGCAACGAGAAGAGCCACGAAGGGGATCATCAAATTTTGGTAGGTAGTGCGGCCGTGCTCGGCCAGGCCAGGCAGATCGCCCAGGGCCTTGGCCGAAGAGAGCATCATGGCGAGCAGGCCGACCATGGTTTGCGAGGCGATCAACACGAGGATGACGCCAGACCAAGCCAAGGGGGCATCCTTGAAATCTCGCAGAAGAAGTCGCATCAGACGCCCGCTTTCGGCATGGGAACCTTATCGGCTGTGGCTATGCGACCGTCGCACAGATGCACCAGAGTATTGCAACGGGAGGCAACTTCCGGACTGTGGGTGACCATGATCACTGCGTGGCCCGGCCGATTAGCGAAGGCGGCAAGCTCATTGACGACCGCATTGCCGGTCTCCTGGTCAAGGGCGCCAGTAGGCTCATCGGCGAAGATGATATCGGGATCCGAAATCAACGCGCGAGCCAGAGCCACACGCTGCTGCTCGCCCCCTGACAGGAGGGTCACATTGGCCTCGAGCAGTCCCCTGATGCCCAATCTGTCCAGCAGCTTGGCCGCCTGATCCTCCGGCCAGCGGGTCTTGCGCAGAATAAAAGGCAGCTTGAGGTTGTCCTCTACACTCATCGAAGGCACCAAATTATAGGACTGGAAAACGAAGCCCAGGTGCGCACGGCGGAACCGTGCCGATGCCGCAAGCCCCATGGCAGAGATGCGCCGACCCAGAACTTCCACCTGGCCCGAGCTGACGGGTTCGAGACCAGCCAGGCAGTAGAGCAGGGTTGATTTGCCGCTACCCGATGGCCCTACAATCCCGGTCATTGCTCTCCAGGAGGCGGTGAACTCCACATTGTCCAGGAGAGTGATGGTCTCCCCCTTCCTGGGCGAAACCTGCTTGCATAGACCAGATGCATGGATGGCGAAGGGCTCGCCCTGGCCAGAAGGATTGACAGTATGTTTCATGGCAGTATCCAGTGCCTGCAAACGGGTGAACGCCAGTATGAGTCTGTAATGCTCTGTACGTGCGGCAATGCATATTGAGCCGGATGTTTCATCGGAGCTCCCTCCCTCAGCGCACTTGCGAGGACAAGAGGTCGCCTCGCAGAGATGATTCTTTCAATCCGAGTACGGGGAATCAACGTCGGCCGCCACTTCGCCATCTGCAGATGGCAAAACATGGTCCGACTCACTGCGCAACAGGTAGGAAGCCACTCTACGCTTTGGCAGAAGCTTTTGGCAGACAGGTTGGTTTACTGCCCGGCACGGCTCCCATCGGCAGGTTCAGAGTTTGCCCCCACCCCTCCCCCACGCATCCCAACAACCTTCTTAAGTGGGCGGAAAGGTAGCGTTTCAAGTCGATATTCTTCGTTGATCTGTACGGGTTCTCGGTCTTGCTTCGCCCGAGAACCGGCTTGCCGCGAACTGGAAAAATCGAGAACAAACATGTAGTGTTGAGCTGTTGCCCCTCTGGCTCAATGGTTAGAGCAGCGTCCTTTTAAGTCGTGGGTTGTGGGTTCGAGTCCCACGGGGGGCACTTTGGATTACCAATTATTTAATACCAGCCACTATGCTCCGCACAGATCATCTGCCTGCGCAACAGTGGACCAGGTCCTGATACAGCTTTGATTCATTTGCCAAATCTCAGTATCTACCGCGCCTACCCAACACCTGATCGTGGGAACCTACTCGCAGCATATAGGCAGCATCGCCCTCCCTATGCCACACCAACAGCAGGTCTCCGGCAATGCCCACATGGCACTCATACACAGCCGCATAACCTTGCAGCATATGCATCCGATGATGCGCCTTCAATGTCTGGAGCGACGCTTCAGAATTCTCCGCTATCAGATTTAGCACCTCCTCGACCGGCTCTAACGGGGCGTGCCTGCGAGCCATGCGCTTCAGGTCTCTCGTGAAGCGCCAGTGGGAACCAGCGCAAGCCTCATCGGTCCGCGCCAGCAGCTGCCAGCACGCCATCCACCAGGTCCTTTCCTGTGGCGTACCCCTTAGTCTTCCCCCTCATGGCCAGACGGCACGATTCCTCCAAGGCCTCCTCGGTTTCGGCAGGTAGATCCAAGCTGAAGTCCAAGGGGACCCGCTGCTCCCGAATGATCTGCTTGTAAAAGGCTCTGGTGACCGTAGTCATATCCAGACCAAGCTCCTTCACGATACGATCCACCTGTTGCTTGTCTGCATCGGATATACGCACCGTAACCTGAGACATCTTCTCCATCGGAGCCCACCTTCCTTGTTGTCTGTAATTTTGCATTAAAGTGCAAAATTACAGCTGATTTCTTACTTTAATGCAAAATTGCAGTGCATGGTAAGGCATCAATGCGCATAGCTGACAGCAACAACACATGTTTATTGCTTCATGATGCGAGAGGATGAATTCATGCGCACTGCCTTAACCTGAGTGATGTCTTTGCCGAGCTCGGCCCATACGAATAATGCTCACAGCTTTCAGCCAGGTTCAAAACATGTACAAGGCCTTTTTCCTATCTGGACATGACTAGACACGATTCTACTGCTACAAACACAAGTGAAAAAAGCCGGCCGCCATTCAAATCCCATAACCATATTGTTCATGGTTATCAGCACATACTGGCATGCAGAAAAGCGGATTAGATTGAAGGAATGCGCCAGGCTAGCACCACTAGAGATTACATGTTCAGCCATCCCTTTACTCATTGGCCTTTAGCAAAATCTCTTTCATCTACTTATGATACCGGGCGTGCAGCTCTTCCTGGATCTTTGAAAATCAGTTTAAGCATACGATTGGCTCCGTGCATGGATTTCCTCCATTTATTATTGCCGATAGCACCTTACACAGTCTCAGGCATCCTAAAATCGGTGAAGGTCCGCTTTAGGAAGCATTATCTAGAAAACCGTTGTGTGCATGCAGCTGATCCTGATTAAACAAGTCCCATATCGCGCCGAGTATGTCCAAGATTATTATGTCTATATGAATGCCATGGCGGCTATGTTGACAAAGGAGTGAAGTCATGTCGGTTCCCGATCAATTGGTTATCCTTGGCAATGGTTTCGATCTTCAGTGCGGGTTAGCTTCATCCTTTGGGGACTTTGAGAAACCTCGAAAAGGTCTGATTGAAGATCTCATAGAGAAACATTCCACGAATCAGAGTGAGGCAGACACATCAGGGGAACTTGTCACATACCCCGATGACTGTCAAGAGCGGCAAGAAGTATCCTTAGCTGCGGATATATGGGCTGCTGGAATAACCGTCTGGGATCTGATTCTCATTGCAGATGAACAAATACGAACCTGGTATGACGTAGAAGCCTGTATCAGAGACTGGCTTCTGAAGCATCCGGGAAGAGGAGAACAACTTCGCAACCAGAACAATTTGTATGCTGTCAAGCATCAATATTCACGGTATCAGCAAGCATTAATACCCGGCCTGCATGATAACCCATACGAAATGGCAGTCATTGACCACTATTGGGATGATGGCTACTTCAGCCAGATGCCTGTGAACGAACAGGTCTCCAAATTGCTGCTCAGGTGGTATGCGTGCAATGCCGATGACAACTCGATCATGAAAGTCATGATGCAGGAGCTCCATCGCTTGGAGGCAGCCTTCTCGAGTTATATGAAAAATGAAGCAGACGGCAATGAATACTATCGTAGCCATGCATGCCTTTTGCTACAGAAACTCATGAACGATCAACTAAGCGATTATGATGTCAGCTACTTAGCAACCCCCTACAGAATGGATTCATTCGCTTTACCCTGGAGTCCTCCAGAAGATGCGCGAGTAATGGATTTCAATTACACAGATCCCACCTACGGCATCAAACCCGCACTTACCCTCATCAACATCCATGGGAACATACATGGCGGGGAAATTATTTTCGGCATTGACAGCAACAGCGTCGACACCGATGATTCCAATTACTCAGGTCTTGTTAAGTTCACTAAGACCTATAGGCTCATGGCACTGGACAGGGACCTTGAGACCAACCTAGTCTACCCCCATGTAAGCGGGCAACCAGGTAGCGAAACCAGCATGATTAAGTTCTTCGGCCATTCCTTGGGTGACCCTGATTACTCGTACTTCCAAGCCATCTTCGATGAAGTGAACCTGTACGGAAGCGATACCCGACTGGTCTTCTACTACAACCAGAAGCGCCTGAACGAAAATGAGGATGACGAGAAGGGCAAGAACACGACAAGTGAAAGCGCACAGGAAAAGATGTTCGAGAAGGTCAACCGCCTCATCACCACATATGGACAGACCCTGGACAACAAGGACCACGGCCGTAACCTCATGCACAAGCTTCTCCTGGAAAACAGGCTGCAGGTCGTCCAAGCCCCCGTCTGACAGAGATGCCGCTTTCTGAAGTAATACCACGTGACAGTCAGGATGCAACCCCAGCCTGACTATGTACTCTTCATGACCCAGCACCATGCATATTATGACCCAGTCGACACTGAACTTAGCTACACTCACTTCTTAGCAATAGCAGCCTTGGAACCATACAGCTGATTGATCATAGCCGCACTGCTTCAAAGGATTTGACAAACCGCCATCCCATCAGCACTTTCCTGATGCCTTCTAACAAGAGTATGTATAATCAAGGCGAAGTGCCCAACAATTAGACTCCGACCTATTTTTAAATCTGCAACATAAGTAATTGGTTTTACAGACCAGGGATGAAGTGCTGTCATTAAAGGAATTCTGTTCGCACCTTTCCTGATCCGATCAGGCTCTCATACTCGCCTCCACCGGTAGGTCCTTAGCGATCCTGGACGTATAGGTTCCATTCTTCCAATCAGCGAGGTTGCCGACCACATAGACACGGCGCTTAGCTCGGGACACAGCGACGTTGAGCAGATTGGGCGAACCATTAACCCATGAACGAGATCCTTCTCCACGCTTGCCGGCTCTGCTGCCAAGAACGATGAAGACCACATCGGCTTCCCGCCCCTGGGAGGTATGGACGGTTCCAGCCTGGCTTGAGGCCAGCCGGCTCGCTTCGCTACTGTTGCAACCAGTGCATTGCCGCAAGGCATCCGCGAAGGTGTCACGCACCTGGTTGGCCACAGCCCTGAACGGAGCGATAACCAGAATATTGGTGGGGTCGATCCCGCCCTGGAAGAGCCCGCACAGACGCTTGTGGAGTTCGTAGCCCTCCTGCGGCCTCCATTGCGTTTTCCCAGTTTCGCCGGAATTCGGCGGCACATCGTACCAGCAGGAGTCCGGCAGCTCATCTCCCGCATGCGGCCCAGACGGATAGGCACAGGGCTGATGCTCCGGTCCTACACGAACCATCCTGCCGGAGTAAGCCATATCGTTGCATATGGAGAACATGGGTTCATCACAGCGCCGATGCACCACCAGAGGCATCCCCAGCCAGTGGTCATCGGTCTCGTCCAACAGGCCGCAAGGGGTCTGATAATCAACCAAAGCCTGCATGTTTTCGGATTCCAGTCCCAGGCGCTGGAGGTGATGGGTGCTCGCCAGAAGTTCACGCATTGGCTTGGGCATGGTATCCACGGGCTGGAGCTGCATAGGATCTCCAACTGCAACCGCATGTTTCACGCGCTGCAGCAGACCGGCAGCAGCCTGGGGCAGGGCCTGTCCGGCCTCATCCACAATCGCCCAGCCGAGCGCTTCCTTGCCTATCCCCGAAAACATTCTGGATATTGATGCAAAGGACGAGGAGACGACCGGAATCACCAGGAAGAAAGTCTGCCAAGCCACCAGCCTCTCGTCATCCGTAAAGCCATTCGACTGCATCACGGCGCAGGCCAGGGAAAGATTGCACATGAACTGGTGGGAAGCAGCCATAATGGCCTGCTGATGAAGGGCCAGCGCCTTGATGTAGACCTCCGTCCGCGCCTTGCTCCATTCCTGGTCCATCCACGCAACATGGTCATCGCCAATGTCGGGCCTAGGCCACTGAATCTGCTTGGCCTCAGCAATCTGCTGTTCAAGAGCAGCAAGTTGCCTGTTCAAAGTAGCAATCTGTGTTTGGCATTCCCCTAACTTCCGATCACCGACTTCCAACCCTCCATAGAAGGATTGCAACCGCTGATGGAACCTGCTGGCCTGCTCATCAAAATGCTGCTTTGCACGACGTGCCTGCTCCAGATCAGTACGTACCTGAAGCTCATCCTGCTGCCTTTCGTAGCTATGGAAAAACGACCTTAGAGGATGCGCCTTCCAGTAAGACAAGTGAACCCGACAAATGCCATCAGCCTGCTCCCAAACAGCTCGCGCATTATTGGCAGCCTGGCCAGCATCCGACATCTGCCGCTCCATTGATTGAACCTGTCCGACATACCTTGAGCGGCTTGCCTTCATACCGTGCACTTGTTCATTGAGGGTTTTCAACTCGGCTGACAGATTGGATCGCTGATTGCTCAAGTCTGAGTAAGAACGCATAAGGTTGTACTGGGCAATTTTCCTGGCGCGAATGCTCTCTTCCTTCTTCAGCGCAGCATTAAAGTCGTTCCTGGCCTTTGCCCAATTGATCCTGCTGCCTCTTTCACCTGGCATGTATTTCAATGATTTATAGATAAATTCGTTTTTAAAGGGCCACAGGAATCGGTTTTTGTTGCTCATGTTCCCCAAGACCGCCGATATAAGAGCCCAAGCGGATGAGGCATTTGAAGGGCTGCTCTCATTATCCTGACTCTTGCGATCGGCAATTTGCCCGGCAAAGTCTCGAAAAGCGAATCCACAGGGAACCTGTTTGAATTCACTGTCAATATAGGTTTCCCACTCGGCGTCTATGGCATCGGCACTGGGCAGGTCCTGGCTGACGTTTTCAACAGCCTTGTTGTTACTGGAAGCAACGACAATCTCAAAACCGGTCACCGACGGATCAAGCGTCCAGTAGATATAGTCCTTGTCCTCGTCTGAAGTTGCTCTGGCCACCCTCCGAGATCTGAAAATATCCTGGGGGCGGGAGAATCCTACCAACCGCCGAGCCCTGGCCACAATAATCTCAGCCACCACATCCTTAAGCAGGGTGGTCTTGCCGGTCCCAGGAGGGCCATTGACACCTAGCAGTGAAGAGCCGCCATATCCTTCCAGGGCCGCCCGTATTTGATTGATCGCCAACTGCTGGCCTGTTGACTGAAATTGATTGGAAGCACTCGGCCATCGCCCGAATGGCATACCGGCAGGTTCCGTAAAGTCGCCGACCAGATGCCCCTCAGGGTCCTTCTGCAGATTAAACCGTCGAGGATGACCAGTCGATAGATACTGTCTGACCGGCTCAGAAAATATGCCAGGCCCATTTTGATAAAGGCCCTCAAGATCGTCAAGGAAGAAGGAATCCATCATTTCGCCATTCAACGATTCTGAGCTGGCTTCCAGATGGCAATTGACATAATCCCTGATCAGAGGTGAGCCGTCAGCGCGAGCGAAAAGAGGAGAGCTACTCACCGCGCGGTCATCGAGTCCCATCCGATCCGCTACATGCTCAATGAGGCTTTCGATCTCATATCTGCCGACCGAACCTGCCTTGTACATCGGTCGGCCTGCTTCGTCCCCAGAGTCTTCCCCAGCCAGACGATTGAATTCGGACTTGAGTTTGCTTTCCATATCGTCAAATACTTCGATATGCGGCCACCCAGCCGGGCAGTCAGGCCAGCCTTCATGATTGAACAGACAGGAAACCGCCTTGGCATATTGAGAGAGCGTCAACGATCTTGGGACCAGACAGCCATCATCCCCTACGCAGAACTCCATAAGGGAAGCCACGGTGGAAGGACCGCCAGCGCGCCTGCTCTGCCGATGGGCAAGCTCCTGCAACACCTCATCCTGAGCAGTCTCCTCGGCTGGCGAGAGCTCTCGAACAAGCTTGGCGGCCTTCAAGAGCGCATTCGTGACTACACGCTGGGAGAGCCCGACTGCTATTCGAAAACGTTCATGCTTAAGCCACCGATTTTGTCGTCCTACCCCCTCTTGCTGCTCCGAGCTCTCGTCGGGTTTTACTGCCTGGTGGACGGGGCGACGCGCAAATCGGCGGTCATAGTCCTTGCGGTAAACAGCACAGGCTGAGCCAGGCCGGTTAGCCTTTGCTGACAGCTTTTCCACCACCTGCAACAGGCACGAAATCATGGAATCTGTCAGTTCAGTACCTGTCGGCAGAGGGCCGGGCTGCTTAGCTACCTCTAGCCATAGCTGGTTCGTCTCCTTAAGCAGGCCGGTTATAGTCTGTTCGTCGAGCCCAGATCTGACCGCCTGCGCCCGCAGCCAATTCTCGGTATCCTCTGCGAATGAGAAGGGTTTGGTCAGCCGGGCGTTCATGTCTGTCTGCAGCCGGTATATTTTCCTGCTCTGCAGGTCGTTATAGAGGTTTGTATATGAACGATGCTCATTGTCAACCGGCCCGATGAGAAGATCAGCATGAATGCCATCCCATGGAAGTCGCTCCTGCTCAGAAACGCTTACCCTTTGGCCGTCGTTGCGGGAGGAGGATAAAGCAATGAGCTGGTTATCCCTCCAATTTTGTGGCGAGAACAGTTCAACCGCGCACCAATATGACAAAACATCCATTGCATGCTGTTGCTCATCGTTCCCCATATTTGCCAGTATGCGGATAAGCGGGGACAGGTGCAGGAACAGGTTCGAGCCACGGATGAGGCCATAGGAGACAATCCCGATGCGGCATTGTCCAGTCCAATCACCGCATCGGAATAAGCATTCATGCCCGTATCCGTCTGACCGCCCAGTTGAGTAGTTTTCGCAGCTCCGAAGCGATCAGGACCAGGGAAGCCAGCGCGATGCACTCCAGCCAGGCCTGGGGCTGGAGGGGGACGGTGCCGAAGGCCTCGCCCAGGAAGGGCACGTAGATCACCAGAAGCTGGAGCAGGATGGAGATGCCGATGGCGCCCCAGAGCCATGGGTTGCTGAAGAGCCCCTGGAAGGCCGACTTGCGGGAGGAGCGGGAGGCCAGCGCGTTGAAGAGCTGGGCGAAGACCAGGATGGTGAAGCCCATGGTCCGCGCCTCCCTGATCTGCGCCTCGTGGCCGATCGCCTGGACGGACCTGTCGGTGAAGAGGCCGCCGCTCAGGTGCATGTCCATGCCGATCAGGGTGACCAGGGCCATGACCAGGCCTATGTAGATGATGTCAACCCACATGTCCCGGTCGATGACCCGGTCGCTGACGGATCGGGGCGGGCGGTCCATCAGATCGTCGGTCTGCGGATCCACGCCCATGGCCAGCGCGGGCGCCGCGTCGGTCAGGAGGTTGATCCAGAGCAGCTGGGTGGCCAGCAGCGGCACGGTCACGCCCGCCATGCCGGGCTGCGATATGCCCAGAAGACCAGCGAAGACCACGCCGCCGAAGACCGTGAAGACCTCGCCCATGTTGGAGCTGAGCAGGTAGCGCAGGAACTTGCGAATGTTGTCGAAGATGCCCCGGCCCTCTCGCACGGCCTGGACGATGGTGGCGAAATTGTCGTCCGCCAGGATCATCTTGGCCGATTCCTTGGTGACCTCGGTCCCGGTGATGCCCATGGCCACGCCGATGTCTGCGGTCTTGACAGCAGGGGCATCATTGACGCCGTCGCCGGTCATGGCCACGACCTTGCCCTGGTCCTGGAGCGATTCGACGATCTTCAGCTTGTGCTCGGGGGCCACGCGGGCATAGACGGAGACCTTGGAGGTGGTCTCCCGAAGCTGGTCCGAGTCCATGGCATCCAGCTGCTCGCCAGTGCAGGCCGGCTGTCCGGGCTTGATGATGCCCAGGTCCCCTGCGATTCTGGCTGCAGTAAGCGGATGGTCGCCGGTGATCATGATCGTTCTGATGCCGGCCTTGTGAGCCTGATCCACCGCATGGCGGACCTCAGTGCGGGGCGGGTCAATGATGCCGACCATGCCCGTCCAGATCAGATTGCTCTCCAGTCGGGTGCTTTCCTGGATCACCTTGTCGGCAGACAAGCGAATTGCAGGAGCATGCTGAGACTTTTCAGGCAACCGGTCCGTCTGATCCGTCCCGACCGTGCTTGACGGCCACTCCCCCGCGTCAGCTTCGGCCAGCGCCGACAGCTCCTGGTCGGATACAGGCCGGAAAGCCTGTCCCAAGGTCCTGTAGGCATCCGCCGAGAGACTGCTGACCTGAGCAAGTATCCTTTCCCGATCGGCACTGGTCATAGGTCTGACCTGGCCGCCATCGAGAATCCGGTCGCATCGGCCAAGCAGCACGTCGGGAGCGCCCTTGCAGAAGAGACGTGATTCCCTTTCGTTGTCATCATTCGGGGCAGCCAGAACCGACATGAGCTTGCGCTCGGACGTGAAAGGAATCTCGGCCAGACGACGGTAGCTATCAGCCTTGGCATCAGCGCCGACTTTACGGGCGGCAACAATCAGCGAAACCTCCGTGGGATCGCCGACGCTCTGCCAGTGACCCTGCCCGGATCCAGACTGGGCCTGGGAATCAGGTTCGGCCTCGACCGGCTGCCAATGCAGGTCTCCGTCGTTGGCGATGGCCCCGACCATCAGGGTCTCTTCCACTGCCTCAGCCAGAGATGAACCAATGGTATCTGTCAGTTGTTGATCATCTGACCCACTGGCCTCGAACGGCTGCATGGTTCCCTCCGGAGCGTACCCGGTGCCAGTGAGCCTGACCTGCCCCGAGGGGACGACCACCCGTTCAACGGTCATTTCATTGCGTGTAAGAGTTCCTGTCTTGTCGGAGCAGATGACTGATGCCGATCCCAGGGTCTCCACCGAGCTGAGCTTCTTGACGATGGCATGATGCTTGGCCATGCGCTGCACGCCCAGGGCGAGAACCACAGTCAGGATGGCCGTCAGCCCCTCCGGCACAGCAGCTACGGCCAGAGATACGGCCATGAGCAGGGAATCAATCAGATCCTGGGTTGTCTGAAAGCCTTCCATCAGGGCCAAAGCAGCCAAAACCAGGGCGGCAATCAAGCAGACGGCCAGTCCGAGGAGCTTGGAGACGCGGGCCATCTCCTTCTGTAGGGGCGTGGGTTCCTCCTGGGTATCAGCCAGCATGTCGGCGATCTTCCCGACCTGGGTGTCCATACCAGTAGAGGTGACGATCATGCGCCCGTTCCCCTGGGTCACTGCGGTGCCGTTGAAGACCATGTTGGTTCTGTCACCCAGAGCCTTGGGCTGGTCAAGCCGACCGGGCCGCTTGCCCACCGGCAGCGACTCGCCGGTCAGCGATGCCTCGGCCACGCGCAGACCCGCGGCCTGGAACAGTCTTCCGTCGGCGCCGACCGAATCGCCTTCAGCCAGGACTACTACATCACCAGGCACGATCCTGCTGGTCTCCAGGCTGACCACCCGGCCGCATCGCAGCACCGAGGCGTGCGGGGCCGTCATGCTCGCCAGAGCATCCACAGCCCGCTCGGCCTTAGCCTCCTGAGCGTACCCCAGGGCGGCATTAAGGATGAGGATGATCATGATGACGATGGCATCAAAGGGCAGGGGCTCCCCGCCTCCTGATGCCGGATGTGAGCGTTCCACCACCCAGGGCACCAACGAAATGGCCGTGGCTGCCAGAAGCAGATAGACCAAGGGGTCCTTGAACTGTTGAAGGAATTCCCTCCATGCAGGAACGGGAGGCGCTCCAGCCAGCTCATTAGGACCGAACCTGTCCAGCCGACGCGCCGCCTCGGCCTCATCCAGGCCCCGGTCGGGGTCCACATTCAGAGCAAGGGCAACCTGATCGACACCTACTATAGAAGGGTCCTTGAGGACGGGGCCATTCACTCTGCGCCTCTGCTCATGGCCCTGCCCTGCAGTCGGGATCACGCCGGTATCTGTCGATTTCTCATGCTTGGGATCGCTGGTCAACCCAGTCATGCCACTCTCCTGCTTATGCCACGGAGTAGTCAACGCTTCAGAGGCCCGTTGGAAGAAATCAGAGGCGGCCAGACCAAAACGCTGCGTGGATGCTTGCCAAGTTGAACCAATAATATACATAAACACGGCCGAAGTCGTCAAGGCCTTTGCTTCAGTATGCATTCTCAGGCCTGTCTCATGACAGAGACGGTATCTTTGCTGCACTTAACTTGGCAGCGCCCTAGTTGCCGAATCCCCCCCCCCAAAAAAAATACTAGATCTTCATTAGAAAAGCTTTAATCAATTTGGGCTCATCTGGCATAAAAACCCTTATCTGCCCTGAGAATCCTATTTAAGACCCTCTTGTGATTATTCGACAGGCTCAGCTGGCGTTATCTGAGCAGTAAATAGTCTTATAGGCCAACCATGGTAGTTCTTGCCAGCCGTCTGCCCTAACGATCCTTTCAGTGGAGACACCATTGGAAATAGCACTAAACACGAGAAAGAGAGGAGAGAGACGGACAAAATGCACAACATTATCGATCTGCAGAATAGTAATATCGCCATGAATGATGAAGCCGCTCATCATAGCGGCGTCAGCATATTTGCATGCCACGGCGGTGGGCATGATAATATCTGGAGTTGATGGACCTGCAGCTAATCCACAAAAATATGCCACTGCGATGACGCATTCATCAAAATGGCATGGGCTGTCATTTTTGCCCTGATGACGGCAGGGACAACAGTCATGTAAGTCTATGGGCGCCATCCTTGTATGGCATCCATAGCAATATTCTGATGAAGATTTATAAGTCGCGAGAACGGCGATGATGGGAGAACGGTGATGAGTGGTGCTTCAGTGAGTTCAAATGGATTGACAATGACGGTGACTCCGAGGAAGGATGATTCGATCACCATCCTCGACCATGTCGACTTCCATGCTGAGCCCGGAAGAATCACGGGGATTGTCGGCCCCTCAGGCAGCGGAAAGTCCACCTTGCTGTACTGCCTTTCGGGGTTGGAACGTGCGACATCCGGAAGCATCTCCCTTCTAGGGCATGACATCACACATATGCGAGCGTCCGCGCTCACTCGGTTTCGGCGTCGACATCTGGGATTCGTGTTTCAATCCTACAACCTGATCACGAGCATGACGGTGGAGGAGAACCTCGCGCTGCCATTCACCCTGCGCGGCCGTCGACTCCCCAAGCAAAAAGCGGATGAGATGTTGCGGTACTTCGGATTGGCAAACGAGAAAAAAAGGAGCGTGACGATGCTCTCAGGCGGAGAGCAGCAACGTGTCGCGCTTGCACGAGTGCTGCTCTCCGATGCAGATATCATTTTCGCCGACGAGCCGACTGGAGCCTTGGATCAGGAATCTGGCGCCAAGGTCATGCAGGTGTTCAAAAGCCTGGCTATGGATGCGGGCAGGACCGTAGTAATAGTGACCCACAGTGGAGAGGTAGCCGGACAGTGCGACCAGATCGTTGAGGTCCGTGATGGCCACGTGCTGAACGCTGATACGGAGAGCGGGGCCCGCATATGAGGGGCGCACTCTCTGATCTGAAAGCAGCCCCGGCCGTATGGGCCGGCGTATGGCTGTCACTAATCGTTTCCCAGACCGCTGTGTGCACTATCGTCGCCGCGCGCAGGGCTATTGATGCCGCTTACCACGGACCGGATGCCGGGTTAGGCGCCAACCTTTCCGGCCCAGCAATGCTGTTCAGCGTGGTCATAGCCGTGTTCGTGATGCTGTGGGTCGTGACCGCCGCTCTGAACCAGCGCAGGCACCAACTAGCATTGCTGGTCCTTCAAGGCGCCACGCCCTGGCAGCTGCTCTTCGGGAATCTGGCTATCATCATCGTCCTATTCATCTTGGCAGCAGTAGCGTCATCCCTCCTGACGCCGCTGGCAGCACCATATCTGTTCGACCTCCTGGCCAGAGCATTCGAGCTGAAACTGACGTATCAAGCAACCCAGCTGCTGGCATCCATCGGCACTGGGTTGGCCATTGCCGGAGTCGCCGTCCTTGCAGGCACAGTGCTGACCGTGCGCACACTATCCAAGATCAGGCCGATAGAGGCGCTTCGGCAGTCACAAAACCCGCCGAGACAAGTGAACGCATTCCGTGTTCTGCTAGGCGCATCGTTGCTCGTGGGAGCGATATGCGCGCTCATCATCCCGGGGACAGCTACACGCAAGATAGACTCTGGCGAGCTCGCCACGCACATTTCCGGCAGGAATCCCATAGAGTCCAGAGTGACAGGATTCATTGGGTTCTCCATGGGAGGCATGTTCCTCCTGATCTTCGCATTGGCTGTTCTGGCTCCCTATGTCATGCACTGGTTCACCAAAGGATGGACGCATCTTCTCCCCCTGCCATTCAGCACCTGGAAACTCGCTAGGCAGCAGGCCGTTGGGAGGATCCAACGACAGAACGCGACCATCATTCCCATGACGGCCGGCTTGTCGTTGCTCATGACTTTCTCTGGTGTGTTGCATACGCTGACCGACAGCCTCAAGAATTTCGCCAGTAACGGCCATTCCATGAACGTGAACCCACACATGCTGACGAACCTGATGGCCATGCTCGGCCCTGCGCTCATCATCGCTTTGGTGGGCGCAATCTCCGGACTGATGATCACCGCACGAGGGCGACGCCTGGATCTGGCGCTGACATACGTATCCGGTGCCAGTACCGGACAGTTGCGCATTTTGGGAGCCCTCGATGGTCTCATTTCGATGGTCACCTCGGTGCTGCTCGCCTTCGTCATCACACTGCTCAGCACCTGCGGCACCGCCTTCATGCTGCAACGATATCTGGGAAGCGCAAAGATAAGCGTTCAATGGGGATATTGGGCGGTCATCGCACTCCTCGCTATTGTCGTAGGCGCCCTCGTCACAGGCGTGCAGGCGCTGTGCGCGCGTTCCGAGGATTCTGTGAGGGTCATATCACGTGCAGTCGGTGAGTAACCACCCCCAACAAAGGACGAAAATGTCGCCACACAAGCGGAATAGTAATGAGAAAACCGCATCTTTGATAGACGTGCCCCGCCTTTTGAAATCCATAAGGGTGTTTTATTCACGGTTAGTCTGCTAAGTATAGCGAGCGCCCTCTTAAATCTGGCTCAGCCACAGCTTGTCAATGTCATTCTTGGACGCGTGCAGCATAACATGCGATCCGCAGTGCCCCTCTAATAGCGTTGGCAGGAGTGTTTCTGTCCGGCGCAGCAATCACTTCTTTTGACGCTTACCTGCTGTTGAACGATATGAGACGGTCTCTAGTAATGCATATTCTGCATTTGCCGTTCAAAGATCTGGACCAGTCGCATACAGGCAACGTAATTTCTATTATTTCATCTGATACAAATGAACTGAAGCGATTGCTGACCGATAATTGCCAGAAGTGTTTGGCACTTTACTGGTGTTCATAGGCGCGTGTGTGGGAATGGTCATAATCAGTCCCGTCATGTTCGTTATCTCTCTTTCGACCTGTCTTGTTACTGTCGGTTTACTGGTAGTCTTATCCGGAAAATTACGAGACTGCTCCAGAGGGGCTCAAACGGCCATAGGAGATATGACGTCTGCAGCCACTGATGCTTTGATGAGTTTGAAAAGGATCAGGGCCTTCAACGCCACGGAGCGTGAGACCAATAAAATCGGCGAGAAGCCAGGCAAGCGTGCACATCCGGTCGTCTAATTTCAAAGAAGCAGTCACTGATATGGCCATCAGGAATGGCCTTAATGCAGTTGTGCCTGATGGTTGTATCGGGAATCGGCGCTTTCCAAGTGGCCAAAGGAGTGATGACTGTTCAGCAACTGGTAACTTCTCTATGTACCTAGAAATGATGCCCACGCCTATGGCGACACTTTCTTCGACATATAGCAGACTGTTCAGAGCGTTGGGCGCGAACTCCAGCATTCAAGCGATAATGAGAATGCCGACCGAAGATGCGACATCAGCATGAGCAGTATCCAGTAGGGTCCAAAGGAAGGTCACCAACTCCGATCAGATTGACATCGATCTTGACCATGCTGATATTCCGTATGATGACGCACGGAACAATCGTGGCGGGCTCCAATTGAATGAAGCGGGCGTGCATATGAAAGGCGGTGTCGTCTACGCGATAGTCGGACCATCCGAAGCGGGCAAATCAACCATGCTGGCCCTTATAAGGGTATTCTATAAGCCAAATCATGGCCATGTTCTCTTTAATGGTATTGATCTTTCAACTCTCAGCTCCTCTTATGTACGTTCTCTGATCGGCTATATAGAACACGATGCCCCCATATATTCCGGTTCTTCCAGAACGAATCTGGCGATGAACAAGAACGGCGTATCCGATGAAGGCTGCTGGAATGCCTTAAATAAGGTGAACCTCACGCCAAAGTGAGAGACACCTTCGATGGATTGGATACCCCAGCAGGCAACGCGGTGTATTGCTGAGTAGCGGTGAACGCTATCGCTTGGCCCTGGCAAGGCTGTTGTCCATAAGGCGGCCGATCATGCTGCTTGACGAAACAACATACCATTTAGACGCTAAAAACGAGGAGCTCGTCGCACAAGTCATTCATGCCAATTCCCCGGAGCAGACAATAGTCATGGCGGCACAGAGAATACAATCAATCGCTTCGTCAAATAGAATCATGGTTTTGGCCAATAGAACTATCAATGGTTTCCTTTGGAAAATATTGTCTGCCAATTCTACTCTCCTATATGTATTGCTGTTAATAAACTTGATACCAATGTGAATAATTTGGCTATATATAAATATGCGCGGAAAATACGATCCACCGGCAGCAAGGTTCTCACCTCAACAAAGGAACAGACGATTCAAACTATCGTCTTGCCCTCTAAAGATATCTTTAATGACATTTATTGGCTGCTTGGTTTCCAGCATGATATGCAGTCATTACTAGACTGACCACGGGATATCTAGCAGTAAAGTTTAGCTGGGAGTACAGCACGTGAACCTTACACAGGGCACGCAGGAATAAATCTTGGAATTGCTCATTGTCAAGACATGACCCTCGCTGTTCCGCACAGTCAATCAGCTATCTGTTTTTTGATGACTATATGATCACGACGATGTTGATCGCCTACGGGCTTAAGGAGCCGGACCGGGCATCAGACCGCTGGTTAATAGCCTAAACGAGACGGAGTAGTCAACGCTTCGAGGGCCTGTTGAAAGAAATCAGAGGCGGCCAAACCAAAACGCTGCGTGGATGTTTACCAAGTTGAATTCACAATATACATAAATACAACCGAAGTCGTCAAGGTCTTTGCTCAAAGACAAAGCAACAGCAATTCCTTTACCGATACACATGAACCGAACTGAACTCGGCTTTAAATACCTCAATCCCTTATTCGCGTCATCTGTTCTCGTTCACTGTCAAGTCTATTAGTTGCATGTGCAGCAGATTGAAAAACCAAGGCAGCTTCGTGAAAACTAGCTAACTACGCAAAATAACTGACCTGCAATAGAACAGTAAAGTCAGTTTTTCATACAACGAATCCAGTAGGTTCTTCATCCTAAACAACAGCACAGTCCGTCACTATTAGCTCAATTCTTGGCTCCGCCCTACCGGCGGTAAACGGATAGACGATCCGGCCTCGATCGTAGCCACTCCTCTTTCAGTTTGCGTGCATTCAGTCCCTCGTCCTGATCTTTGACCAAGCCTAGAGCAAGCATATCCTGATGGACAAGGGCGGCTCTCGGTTGCTGGCAATATTAACGATGTCGTTCCCCGGTATCTATTTTGTCGAATGACAAAGCCTAATCTCTTCCGAATAAGAACACATAGTCAGCCAAAGAACCCAATACACAATAAGGTTTGATCTCTCTGTAGCCAACTCGCGTAAACATAGTTCGTTTCCCTCTGACTATCAATTGACGGGAGTAATCGCGATCTTACAGATACAGCAACAGGAAAAGAGCTGGTTATACCCCTCAATAAGCGGCTAATTCGATCTTCGCGTCCATGCTCCCAACTCCCGCACTAAATTCCCGGTCCAGCGCCACCATGATGTCATACCTTCTGACGCTGCTGATGAATATAAGCCAAGACTGGCCTACAGTCTCGGCTTATATTCTTCCCGTGCCCTTTCAACCTTATCGGTGCTCTAGTTAGCCGCCCATATCTCGCGGATGATTAGAAACACCCGACTCAGAAGACCAAGAGCCCATAAGCGCTCACACCTACAGCTCTTTTATTTATGCTTACTCCACAAACCACACGCAGGAATTTTCTCGTAATTCCTCTTTTTGAAGCTTCTCATCGATATCGTCACTACATAGAACGATCGTCCCATCTATATTGAGACCAACTTTGCCTGGGCCGAAGTTCAGAAGACAATGCAACCCTGTCGAAAGTCTAATATGCAGGATTCTTGGATCACCGTCTTTGAGGATTTCCATAGTGGTAGTACCTTCTGCAACCACCCATTGACGTCGGAGAGCTAAAGCCTTTCGATACAATTCCAGCGCTGAATCCTGCCTACCATCTTCTCTCTGAACCGCATAGGTCGAGAACCAACTTGGTTGGGGAAGCCAGGGTCGGGCATACTTGGCTGAGCTGAATCCGTAAGCGTTTGTCTCCGAAACTGTCCAAGGGAGTGGAACCCTGCACCCATCGCGGCCCCTGACCTTATGATTTGAACGCTCCCAGCTTGGATCCTGAATGTCTTCTTCCTTGATGTCCAAATCCTCTGGCAGGCCTAATTCGTCACCTTGATAGATGTAAGCAGTTCCCGGCAATGCAAGAATGAGCATTCCAGCTGCACGGGCTCGAGCCTGACCCACTGATTGATTGATGACCGGTCGAGTACCGGCAGAAGTTACCCATTCGACCACATCGGCGCCCTTGGGCAAAGCGAGACGCGATGCCACGCGAGGTACATCGTGATTGCCCAATACCCAGCTTGGAGAGCCGCCGACCCTACGGAAACCATTCCATGTTCGTTCAATAGCATCCTGATACTCCTGTCTATCCCAGTCACACTTAGAAAGAGAGAAATCGAACACTGATCCGAGCTCGTCAGATCTTGCATAGTCATATACCCGATCCGTGATCGGAGTCCAAGATTCCCCCACAGCCATACGGGGTGGGTTATATTCGTTGAAGACCTTACGCCATTCTCGGTAGATATCATGCACCTCGTCACGATCAAACAAAGGATCATCTCCCTTGTCCGACAAGGGCTCCTGATCAGCAGGATCAGGCCTATCACGCAAGGGTTCAGCTAAATCCTTGGCCAGGCCATGCGACACATCAATACGGAATCCGTCAACCCCATGATCGCTCCAGAAAGCCAGCGTCTTCAGAAAGTCCTTCCTGACTTCTTCGTTGTCCCAGTTGAAATCAGGCTGTTCTTTGGTGAAAAGATGCAGATAGTACCAGCCATCGCCGCACGGCTCCCAAGCACTGCCGCCAACTCCTGAAAGCCAGTTAGAGGGGGGCTGACTTCCATTGGGGCCTTTCCCCTTCCTAAAGACAAACCTCTGACGCATAGGCGAATCAGGTCCATCCTTCAAAGCTTGCTGAAACCAGGGATGCTGATTGGAGCAATGGTTGGGAACGATATCCACAATCACCTTTATTCCCGAATCATGGGCATCGTGCACCAAAGCATCAAAATCATCCATGGTCCCTAGACGCGGATCAACGTTACGATAATCTGCCACATCATAGCCTCCGTCCACTAGAGGTGAAGGATAGAAAGGAGTCAGCCATATAGCATCAACACCTAACTTGGTTAGATAGGGCAGTCCGGACCTCACTCCTCGCAAATCCCCTATTCCATCTCCGCTAGCATCGCGGAAAGACCGGGGGTAAATCTGGTAGACAGTGGCATTCTTCCACCAGTCTGGGTCCAGCATATCGTTGATCATCCATCACTCCTTTACTGAGCCTTCGAGCATCGCCCGTATAAAATATTTTTGTAGAAATATGAAGAGGATCATGGTTGGCGCCATGATGAGCAGAGAGCCTGCGTTGAGCAGAACGACATCTGTCGAATACTGTCCAACGAAACTTTGCAGAGCCCCAGCCATTGTCCGCTTGGTCGGATCATCGATAAGTACTACAGCCAGCAGGAACTGATTCCATGTTGACAGAAAAGTTAGTATTCCCAGCGAAGATATGGCAGGAATCACCAGCGGCAGTTGGATGCTACGGAATATACGTAACTGTCCGGCCCCGTCTAGGCTGGCAGCTTCGATTAGATCACGGGGCATCTGGGCGAAGTAGGTTCGCATCCAGATGACTCCAAACGGCATATTCAATCCGATCATCGGCAGGATCATAGCCAGCCGCGTATTGAGCAATCCCATTGATTGGATTTCATAATACAGAGGAGTTACCAGCACCTCGAACGGCAGCGTCAACCCTACAAAGAGAAGGGCGTATGCAATCCAACCACCTGCAACATGCAAAGAACCTAGTGCATACCCGCCCATAGCACTGCAGATGAGAGTTACCGGAACCACAGCCACGACCAGGATCACACTGGAAATCAGCAGAGGAGTGATGTTGGCTACTTTCCAAGCAGCAGCAAAATTCTCCCAATGCGGATGGGCGGTGAATTGAATCCCATATGGCATGGAACCTTGAGGCTGTAGTGCAGCTGAAAGCATGCTGATAAAAGGCAAGACACAAAAAATAACAGTGAGCGCCAGCGTCAGATTTCCTAGAACACGGACAGATAAGGACTGCTTCATGCTGCCTCCTCCGACTTGCCCTGAACCAGCCGCTGCAAGGGTCCAACTACAAGCAGGACCAAAATCATGAGCACCACAGCCAGAGCGGAAGCCAAACCGACTTTGTTCTGTGTAAAGGCCAGTCGGTAGACCATAACGCCGGGAACCATCGTCGAATAGCCCGGACCGCCTTGAGTAGCCATAAAGACGACATCGAAACTTGCCAGCGCCGCGACCATGGTCATGGTCAAGCAGACAGCTATCTGACCACGCAGGCCAGGCAGGGTAATATGCCATAACTGACTCCACCAGCCGGCACCGTCAATGCTTGCTGCCTCATAAAGAGATTTGCTGATACTGCCGATACCCGCTGAGAGCAGAACGATACAGAATCCCAGCTGCAACCAAAACCCAATAACTCCAACGGCGTTCAGTGCTGTACGCTGATTTCCTAGCCATGCCGTGGCATGAGAGCCAAGACCCATCGCTTTAAGCATCTGATTAACGATGCCATCCTGAGCCAGCATCCAAGTCCAAGCCACACCTGCCGCGGCTCCAGGTATTACCCTGGGAAGGAACATGCAGACCTGTGCCACAGAGCTGAAGGTTTTGCTGCGAACATCTCGAATGAGCGATGCCAAAATGATACCTAGGGCAACCGGAATCAGCGCAAAGGGAATGATCAAGTAAAACGAATGAGCAATACTGCCTCTCAGGACCGGATCGGTAAAAACACGGATGAAATTATCGAATCCAACCCATGTGCTGGCATCAACCCCATTCCAACTGTAAAAGGAGTACCAAGCAGTCTGAATGATGGGCCAAAAGACGAAAACTATATAGAAAGCGAGCCCAGGCAACAGGAAAAGCCAGCCGATGAGTGTAAGACCAGCTTTATGGCGCCTATGCCCATCTCGCTTGGCGGTGCGAACGGCATTCGAGCAATGTCGCTCCGCACCCGCCTCAGCTTTGAAAGAGGTACTCACTGCATGACCTCTTGCTTATACTCATTTTGAACGTTTTGCGTAAACTGGCTGGGTGAAATACTGCCGTCCACCAGAAGCTGGAAATTAGGCACCAGAGCACTGGCCTGAAGGCCAGCAGTGGCATTATTAATGAAATCAGTAGAGTTCCCAGATTCAAACACATTCAAGTAAGAATCGAACATGCTCTTCTGCAGATCATTTTTGGCCTTGGGCACGGTCTGTCCCTTGACCGTCTTGGGGAAGTAACCGCTGACATCAGCAATTATCTGACGGGCCTCATCGCTCTGTGTGTAATTAAGGAAGCAAGCCGCTGCATCTTTCTGGGCCGAGTTTGTCGGGATACCAAAGAAACTTCCTCCATTGGCTGCAATATTAGGCTTTTGATCCGCCGAATTGGAAGGGAATGGAACGAATTGGACATCAGCTCCCAAGGAGTCGTTCATCTGATCCAGGTTCCAATTCCCGCTGGGGAAGAACACACCCTGGCCATTGGCAAATCTATTCAGCGCTGAAGAACCGTCAACGGCATTGACATCAGAAGGCAGATACCCGTTCTTGCTCCAGCTCTGAATCCGCTCGGCAGCCTTTTTTGCTCCCTTGGTATCGAAAGTGGATCCGTCCCGCTGCAAAATCCAGTCGGTTACTGTTTTCAAAGAGTCATTGTTGACCATCATAGCCTGGAAGATGAAAGAAAGACCCCCATCTTTTCCATTAATCATCACGGGAATCTCACCGGCATCTTTAACTTTGGCCATGTCTGATTCCAAATCATCCATAGTCGTTGGCACCTTCTCGATACCAGCTTTTTTCAACAACTTGGTATTTACATACATGCCAGCGACCGAATAGGAGTTGGGAAGCGCATAGAGATTGCCCTTACCTACCTTGCCTGCTCCGTCAGCGCGGTACAGCTGGGTCTGCGACTGCGGAACCTTCCATCCGTATGCCTGAACGTAAGGTTCAAGAGAGATGACGTGCTTTCCCTTGACAGCAGAGTTGACATCAGTGACACGAGCAATATCTGGAGCATCCTTAGACGCAATAAGACGAGGACCGTTTTGGGATGTTACATTGTCCGGATCGTAATGCGCTTTAATTTTGATCTTCGGATATTTCTTTGTAAACCCTTTAATCAGCGCATCGTCTACAGTCTTTAGACCTGCACCATCCCAGAGTGTCAGACTGTAGCTCTTATCACCCAGATCGGTGCTGACAGAATCCGGTTCGTTGCTTCCCGCCTGCTTGTCTGAACCCCCAGGTCCACAGGCTACGAGCGAAACCGCTAATCCGACGGACAGCAGCATCGCTGCCCCATGTTTAAAGAACGACTGCATCTTTCCTCCTGCCGTACAGATGTTCACTTCGTTGATGAACTTGCACAACCGATATTATATTTGATATTGCTATATTTATGACATTATTTTTTCTAAATTACTCTCCATTTGTAATATCGGTTGCACACAGTATATAAACGTAACCCCGCTCCTGTCAAATTGTTCCCACCTTTTCCTATGCCGAACAAGCCTCTTCACCTTCTTTGCCGAATCAAAGTTCGGCAATGACAACGCCTTAATTCATGCTGTAAAATCGGTTGTGTTCTAAAGTAACCACAACAGAGGCATATACATGCGAGAACCGACCATTTACGACGTCGCAAAAAAGGCGGGCGTCTCCCCGTCAACAGTCTCTCGCGCACTACACGGTAAAGATAGAGTTTCAGCCGACACAAGGAGTAAGGTTTTCCAAGCCAGTGAGCAGCTTGGCTTCACGGCATCCAAGGAAGCCTCGAGACTGAGAAGCGGGAAAACCGGGCGAATTGCCCTGATTGTTGGCAACCGAATGTCAGGATGGTACAGCTCAGAATTAGCTGAAGGGGTTTATTCCGCCCTGAGCAACGAAGGCTATGATTTGCTCTTCTATCGAGTTGCGGACCGAAAGCAACGCGCTGATTTCTTCTCTTCGATGCCGATCAAACGCAATACGGATGCTGTCATCATTTCTTCCTTCGCTCTAACTGAGAATGAAGGACAGTCTCTACGTGATGTGGGAGTACCCATCGTAGGCGTCAACACTATGCACCTCAACGACCGTTATAGCATGGCATCCATAGGCGTAGATGAAATCTCCGCATTGAAGAACCTGATTCATCGCCTCTGCGTCATGGGGCACACGCGTATCGCTTTCATCCAGACGACTCCGATAAACAAGGATTTCGTTTGGGATGCCGACCAGCGGATTGAAGGATACCGTCAGGGAATACGAGCTGCTGGCATTACCCATCGAAAAGATTACGAGATTCCCGTTCCCCATAGTTCTGAAGCAGGCAGCATTGCAGTCAGCGCCATACTTGCCTTAGATCCTCAGCCAACAGCCATATGCTGCATCAGCGACGAAGTAGCAATTAGCCTGGTACATGAATTACGGCGTTACGGAGTACGTGTTCCGGATGATATTTCTGTCGTAGGCTTTGACGACCGTGAAATGGCGGCTCCGCTCGGCATTTCGACGATCAGGCACCGTCCCGACGAATATGGCAAAACGGCCGGACTGATGGCAGTACGACTGGCCCGCGGGGAGACATTAGACCAGTCAAGAATAGTTGCGCCTGCTTCTCTCATTCTACGAGACACCATCGGCCCAGCACGTCACATTAATTAACAGGTAGGACCTCCAGGCTCGTCATATGATCGTAGGCGGATCCTCTAGGAGGTCAGAGCTGTGATGATGCCCTGTTCCGCTCTCCCAATCCAGCTCGGCGACACCACTGGCATCTTCGGGTATGGCTGCTTTTATAGGATTAAAAATGAGTTGAATTCTGCTCGTTTCACCTTTCCACCTCAGAAAAAGAGGGCCTTTATCAATCAATTGGTAGGAAAATTCTCCATCAAAGGCATCTAATCGATTGCGCAACTTACACAGGGCATTGAGAGCCCTGACCACGGGGCGCCGAAGAGCCTGATCGATTTCAACTACTGAATATGCATGCCGATTAATATCTCTCCCATTGCCAGTCCGCTTGAGAAGCTCCATATCATTCTCCCCTGCCAGAGCACCGACGTAGTAAACCTGAGGAACCCCTGGCAGGAAGAATTGGACAGCCCGAGCCGCTAGATAAAGATGATCATCACAACCTAAAGCTGAGTAGTAAGTTGAATTGATCTGATAAAGATCCAGATTGCTGGCAGCCGCGCCAGTAGCCGCCTGAGACTGACCCGCAGTTTTCTGATGAATAGTGCGCACTAAGGCATCCACTGCCGCATCGTTAACTAGACCCTTTAAACTTCTGTCCGTCTGATCGGAACCGATATCTATAACCCCAATGCCATCGTGCGTATCCAGAACATTGATGGAGTTGCTGGGCCGCACACTTATCCAATGCGCCAGTGCCTGCAAATCTCCGCTATAGAGCGAATGGAGAAGAAGGGCAGGCAATGCAAAATCGTAGACTCGGTCGACTTTGGAAGCTATCTCTATCTGTTTTTTGTAATAGGAATGGACCTCTATCAGAGTTTCAAGACCGCGCTTTTCTGCCTCTTGCTTGATAGATTCAATCAGACGAAATGTTTTGGGGATCATGAAACAGCTAGTTCCGGCTTGTTTGGCGCCATAACCAACAGCATCCAGTCGGATATATCGCACTCGACCTTCTGCAAGTCTGTCAAGAATCGACAGGATGTAGCTCCATCCCTGCTTGCTGTCAGTGTCAATGTCTACCTGCTGAGGTGTAAAGGTCGTCCAAACCAGTCTCGTCTTCTCTGCCCAAGAGTATTGGGAAAAGGGCAGGCCAGGACGAGGACGATATATCCCTGATAGATCTTCTTCAGATGCACCATCAGGGAAGACTGATGACATAGTCAGGAACATATCATGGAAAGGGCTGTCTTCACCGCGGCGCATAACATCCTGGAATTGCTCTGATTTCCATGACATGTGGTTGACAATGGTATCCACCATGATTCCATGAGTACGGCTAAGCTCCCTGACATCATCCCAAGAGCCAAGACGTGGGTCTACCTTTGTATGGTCAATCGGATCAAAGCCAGCATCTGCCCCGTCATAAGGAGTAAAAAATGGCAGAATATGAACGCCACAATAAACTCCAGCAAACCTAGTCCGCAACATTTCGGTCAGTGATGCCAAAGTTCCATCGCCAAAGCGATCCGCATAGGCAATAAGTTGAACCGTGTTTTCCATTATTCCTCCGAGTACAGTCAGCAACCACGCTAGATCATCATTGTAAAATCGATTTTACAAGTATCTAACAAGGCGACGACAGAGCATCGAGCTAACGACTCTGGCTAGACAGAAAAGAAGCAGGATTAATTGATTAGGTTCTAACCAGAGCCTGAAGTCATCAATCAAGTTCGAACAGCCGAAAAGTTCAGCAGATCATTAACGCAGTTTTAGAATCATGAATATATTGAAATTGGAAAGATCTAATATATGATCCTTCTAAGCTAGGCCATCGCCTGCCAAAAACCGATTCCACTAGCCTGCACAGAATCATGCGGGACACCTCCAGCCGCACTTCTTATGTCCATCTTCTCACCAGATCCCAGGATTCATCCCGAATATGCCGATCCTTGCCCAGCGAGTCGAGCCATAACTCTTACCAAACAATCAGCCATCCCCATCATCATGACCAATATTGAGCATTCCTTGTGCACATCCGTATTCGAGGGGGCTCAGGAAATCCACAAAGACAAAAATATGCAGCTGATCGGCACCAATGCCTATTCTGATTCAGAGCGACAGACCAGTCTGCTCAAGTTCCTTCGCTCTCTTGGTGTCTATATCGTAATAGACTGCTCCTCCGACCTGGAGTGTGCGGCCTCGGTCAAGTTACCCATAGTGCTGGTGGATCATGTCGAGCTCAGCAGCACAACCGAAACTGCCGCGTCCTGGAGAACACCTCGTTGTAGGGCAAATGTCGACCAGATATTTGCGGGGAGCCGGCTGCCAACACACTGCCTTCGCTTCTCTCCCACTCCCTCGGAAACCAGTCCATATGTGACCGCTGCATAGTATTCTGCAGACAGCGTGAGATCAGCCAACTTCCACCAGCAACGACGCTCTCCGTGCGGGAATTGTCAATCCCATTCAGGAGTCGCGTACCCGACGACATCAAAGCCGAAAGCACCGAAGACGCACGCGCGGACGGCTATCCCCAGATCCCCTTATCAGTCATCACTGCGCCCGATGTCGATATGGAGCGCGATGCTGCCACTCTTTTGATGGGCGAGTTCAGCAACTCCCGGCATGTGCACGGCTCCGTGTTGATTGAGCCGACCCTGGTAGAGCGGGATTCAAGCAGGTCAGCGTACTCGCACTGAGAAAACAATCAGCATGCTATAACCATGCTTCATCTTGACCACCCGGCAATACCTGCTCTTACGGTAATGCCATTCACGGCTTCTTTTACAAAGACATCTCGGCTGAGGCATCGCTGGCCACATATCGCTGGTACTTGCTCCGGGGCTTATCGGGAAGCGTCATGGAGAGTGCGTCTTCTTCGAGCAGTGGCTCGATGTACCGCCTGCGAACATAGTACTTGCCCAGCCCAAGCGCATGCGCGATATCCTCGAGCGAACGGGGTTCCTTACAAAAACCGAGAATCCTGTCGCGTATTCCCTTGCCCGTCTTTGCTGCTCTCGAGGCATCGGAACCACCAAGTGCATGGACCTGGACGCGTTTCGCCGAATCAGATACTGCGGCCCCAGTCCAATGAACGGTTGCTTCCGCCGCACCAGCACGTTCCGGCACAGAGTAGAAGCGCACAGTGAAGGAAGCCTGCCGATCCTGAAACTCTACAGGCTTATATCCACACTGTTTGGCCTCCTCGCGGATAGCCGGAATCCCTGAGTGCCGATTCTCCGCAATCCCCTCAATCTCCAGCAGACTGACCAGGGTAGGGTTCCTGGTCTGACTGTTGGCAAAGCCCAAGTCGTTGATGCTCTGACCGCCATATACACCACCAGGATTCCAGCATTCAAGACGATCGGCAAAGAGCGTCAATCTAACCGGCGTTCCGTTGCAGTATGGGCCATAGTCACGATGCATCAGTGCGTT
The DNA here is from genome assembly GCF_020884755.1 of Bifidobacterium mizhiense. GTDB lineage: Bacteria > Actinomycetota > Actinomycetes > Actinomycetales > Bifidobacteriaceae > Bombiscardovia > Bombiscardovia mizhiensis. The sequence goes on from NZ_BPWE01000001.1 coordinate 834,406, forward strand.
GGTCAGGATTTCCCTGACTGCGGTTTCGGGATACTCAGGAATATCAGTGCGCACCCCATCCCTGATCACCGTCCTGGTTCTGCTGTTACGCCGCACAAAGGCCATGGCATCCTCAAGCATGCGGTCAATGGTCCCTTCAAAGCGCTGATTGTCAAGGAACCGCTCTCCCCCAAGGCCAGTTCCAACCTTGGCTCCCGGCACAACCACGGCGGTAATGCAGAGGTTCGGATACACCTGCTGCGGGTATTCGCCAAGGGTCATCAAACCTGCAAGAGTAGGAGATCCACGACGGCAGACACCTGATAGCTCCAGGATCTCGTCCTCATTCCTTCTGGCTAGGAGCGGACGTTCCCGCTGTGCTCGCCTAATGAAATCATGACGTTTTTCTGGGTTCAACATATCGGAATCGGCCTGAGGGTCTACCGATACATCGTCGCGCCGACCATCCTTGAAAGTCTCAATCTCATACAGCTGCGTAGGCGTCATGCGGGCATCGGCATCCCCGATCCGGGTGTAGCTGCCTGCGCTGATGCCTGCTGTCTTGCGGTAGACAGGCCTCTCGCCCATGGGTCTGCCGTTGATGTAAGCCGACACCACGGTCTTGCCGTCAATCAGGCTTTCGCTATAGACTGGTCTGACCTCGGGATACATCTCTTTGCCCTGTGCTGTTACCGCCTTTTCCAGCTCCTGCGCGTCGTGGACGCCAACAACCTCGAATCCAAGGTTTTCATCCAGCCCGAATACGATGATGCCGCCCTCGTTTTGGTTGGAAAACGACGACAGCGAGTCATACACCTTCGGAGTCCCCTGGCTGGCGGCTTTGACTTCTATCGATTGGCCTTCGCAACCCTTGCGCTGAATCGAACGCACAACCTCCTCCAGAGACAGATCGCTCTGTTCAGCGTCATCTGATTTTTGCATGCAGGCCCCTATAAATTGATAATCTCTGTTATCTTTATCATACAGATTTACTAAAGAATGGCAAACTTTAGTAATTGATTACTAAAATAATCGCTAAAAATTGATGTTTTTATAATTATCAATCCATGATTAACACTATTTCCAGATCTTTATCACTGTGCAATTTTTAGTCGGACACCGAGTTGGCCGTGGCCGATATTCACCCCGCCTCATTCACTGCACCGGCAAAGATACCGTGACTACTGCGCCATTGCCATCGGTTGCATTCCCCAGGGTCAGGCGGCCTCCTGCACTCTCGACAGTTGACCGGGCGGCAGCCAGGCCGATGCCATGGTGGCCGCCGGAGCCGTGCCGACTGCTGTCAGCCTGATAGAGCCATTCCGTGGCGTGGGCCAGAGCCCGGCTGCTGAATCCTGGACCCTGGTCATGCACGGTCACGACCAAGGCTCGCCCGCCCTCCTGGCCATACTCCAGCTTCCATGTCAGCGTCACCGAGCCTTGGGCCGGAGAATAGTCAGCCGCGTTGGTAACGATGTTCATAATCGCTCGGGCAAGGCCAGCAGCATCACCAGAAACCTGACCAGTGGCGGAACCCAGGTGATCATCCCTCTCAAGCCGCAGACCCCGGGCATTCAGGTAACCCTGGGCCTGGTTGTCGACCATATCCCTCAAGGCAACCGTTGTGACCTCGGATCGCCCCGAAGCGGTGCCCATGGAACCTTGGCTGATTGCCTGGGCATAGTCAGCCATTTCAGCGATGGCATCCTCGATGGAGTCCAAGTAGGACTGCTGCTCCTGGCTGAGTTCGGTCTCACCCAGCAGGTCCGCGTTGCCTCGCATGATGGTCAGCGGCGTCTTCAGATCGTGGGCCAGGGCCGCCACCTGCCGACGCTGGGACTCCTGGGCTGTCCAGGTCTTCTCAAGGGATTCCTTTAGCGTGACGCGCATCCTGTCGAATGACCCCAGCACCCGGTTGATTTCCAGCACGTTGCTGCGGGGCAGGGAGGCATCCAGATCCTGCCGCCCTATATCGTCAGCCACCTGGTTGAAGACCTTGAGCTTGGACGATATGACATGGGCCGCCCGCAGCCCGACCAACAGGAGGGTGAGCAGCAAAGCGATCCCGTAAGACGCGAGCAGCAGGTTCTGGGGATTGGGATAGCGGTCCCGGGCCTGCCTCGATGCCCACTGCGGCTGAACCCGATAGGCCAGGACACATGGCCGCCCATCAGCTGTGACATAGACGGCGTAGGTCGCATCCGGCTTCGCGCGAGTGGCCAGGGGCCGCCCCGTCTTCTTCCCTCGCTCTTCCGATGGCTTAGTTGCCCCATGTTCCCAGTGGTCGGCAGCCAGCTGGTCGGCCTCGCCAGCCATGCCGCCTTTCATATCTCCCCCCGTAGGATGCCCCTGGTGGTCATAGGTTCGATACCAGTAGGCTGCGGGAATCACAGATTCGTCAACAGTGGTCGAACGGCCGATGGATTGCCCCACCTTCTCCAGATGCTGCTCGCCATAGTTGGCCCAGAAGAAGTCACCCTTGGCCCCCAGGTTTATCCAGACCATATAAATGCCGGCGAACAGCACAGCCAGAATCAGCAGCACATAGAGAAAATATCTGATGATCAGCAGAACGATGGGCATTCCCTTGCGGCTTGGCCGGCCCTTGCCGTTGATGCTCGGTTCCATCGGCGATTCGGGCACGCCGTCGGTCAGGCCACCCATTGGTAACCCACCGACCAGATGGTCCTGATGGGGTCCACCCCCAGGGCTTTGAGCTTGCGCCGGGCATTGCTCAGATGCACTCTGACCGCAGCCGTGGCATCGCTGTCCGTATCATCGGCGGCCGGATCATCCTCTGCAGCCAGGCAGGCCTCCCATATCTGCATGGGCGCGTAGGCCCTCCCTGGATGCTCTGCCAGCAAAGCGCATATGCGGTATTCCGCATCCGTCAGATTGGCGTTGTGCCCGTCCACCCTGATCTGCCGCGCCTGAAGGTCCATGTCCAAGGGGCCGAAATGCAGAAGGGGACGCCCGCGACGACTGCCCTGAGACAGCCGCGCTCTGACCTTGGCTCGAAGTTCGGCAATGCCGAAAGGCTTGCGTATGTAGTCGTCGGCACCCAGGCCATAGGCCAGGACCGCGCTGTCCTCGTCGGTCTTGGCCGTCAGGAAGATGATCGGGCAGGATACCCGTTCCCTGATGGAAGTCAAAAGGGCAAAGCCGTCCATGTGAGGCATCATGACATCGCAGAGAATCAGGTCGACCGAAGACAGGTCCATGCTTACGACCTTCCGCGACTCGTTGACCACGGTCACGGCATAGCCGTCCTTGGACAGGGCCGCCATCAGCAGGGTCGTGATCCTTGGATCGTCGTCCACAACCAGGATGGAGGCCCGATGCCGATCGTCCCCGGGGGAACCTCCGGCGTGCACATCAGCCACGATTGGCTCCTTTTCTGCGCTTAGCGACCCGGCCCAGCAGCGTTTGAGAATAAACACCTTGCGGGCCAGGATTCTTGCAAGCTTGATTTCTTGCAGGACGATTTCCTTGCAGGACAGATTCCTTACGGACCGGATGCCCTGTAATCCAGTCTAATCGCTGACCTTTCGCCGATCCTCGAACCTACCGATCCAGAGCAAGAGGGCCAGGCCCAGGGTCAGGGTGAGGACCAGACAGGGAACCAGATTGTCCACAGCCGTCACGCCAATTGAAGCACGCAGACCCTCCCCTCCCGGCATGGTCAAGGCCAGAGCCTGTTCGATTCCCAGGGAGCCGAACCTGGTAGGCCAGGTGAAGGGTATCCACTGGCTGATCCCGGGAGTGCTGGCGGCGCCGGACAAGGTACGGCTGTACAGGCCGTTGAAGAGGCCACCAAGGGAACTGATGGATACTCCGGTGCCGAGGACACCAATGGCGATGGTCGCGTTCCGGCCGAAACTCAGGGCTAGGGCGATGGAGAAAAGGTAGAGGCAGAGGGAACCACCTGCCATGCCCACGGTGGCGAGCGCGACGGCCGAGATTGGTGCACCCAGTCCGCCGACCAGAGCCATGGGTAGGCAGTATGCCAGAGCTGCCAAGGCAAGAGCCAGCAGACCCAGCAACCAGAGCACCAGGACCTTGGCTGCCAGGCCCAGACGGCGGCTGGGGATCCCCAGAAGATTGGCCATGTCGCCGGCCTCCCGCTCAGTCTCAATGTTTATGGCAACAACGATAGCGGCCATCAGGGGCATGAAGGCGCCCAGAACCTGGAAGAAGGCATCGGTCTCCAGACCAGGATCATAGGGAGCTGCAGCGAAGTAGGCGCCACAGACGAGGCCGGCCGCCAGTCCGCAGAAGACATGGATGGCGATAAGCACAGATCCATGCAATCGCACGATTTCCGAGGCCACGACCCGGCCGGCTGTCATCCCTGTCATGTCAGTTGGTCTCCTTCCGCGAGAACCAGATTCCCGTCAGGACGGACAGGAGCAGGAACCAGACCAGGCAGACCACCAAGGCCGTCAGGCTCTGCCCGCCAAAGACAGACAGCGCAGCCTTGATCGGGCTGTTGTCCTCGGTCTCTAGAGGCACACCATCAGGCATGACCTTCATGAAAGGCACCGGCAGATTGATCATGGCGGCGGGCGGCAGGAAGGGCCAGAGCCGTTGGCTTCCCCAGAAGGCGATCGAGACCAGCAGATCCGCCATGTAAGGCAGACCGAATCCGATCAGAACACCGAACTGGGCGGTCAGTGCCAGTCCCACCGGTATCATCCAGGAGCAGGCCAGGACCAGCATCAGGGCACTGACTACGAAGTCGACTAGGGAGGGACCCTCGACCCCGGAAACGGCGACTATCAGTGCCGAAAGACCCAGAGCCAGCAGGGTGGCGATGCCGACCAGAAGCAGACAGTAGACGATCTTGGCCCACCAGATCAGAGCGGGCGCAGCAGGCAGGGCCAGAGTGGTCCTCCACCGCTGTTTGCCGTCGATGTTGGCCACGGCGACGCTTATCAGGGCAGTCATGGCTGGGAGGAGCAGGACATACCAGTAGTTGACCCAGGAGGGCATCCAGACATGCAGCCCGAACGCGAAGCAAGCCACGATGGCAATGAGTACCAGAGGGAAAGCCAAGGCCATCCGCCTGGGTGCGGCCGATCGGCCCTTCATGATCTCTGCTGCCAGGATCCTGCCAAAGGAAATGCTCCCACCCTGTGTTCCAGCCTTTGTCACGGCTCGGGCGTCTGAAGTAGCCGTATCCTGCTGGACGAATTGGTTGGCATTCATCTCGTTCATCGTGACCTCCTGAGCACGTCCATGAACAGCCCCTCCAGGTCCTCCCCGGCGTGCAGCTTATTCTCGTAGGCCAGGCGACCGTCAGCGATAATGCCGATATGATCCGCCAGGATTGACACCTCGGAGAGGATATGGCTGGAGACGATCACGCTCATCCCCTGCTGCGGGAAGCTGCGGATCATCCCCCTCAGCTCCTCGATGCCCAGCGGATCCAGCCCGTTGGTGGGCTCGTCCAGGATCAGCAGACGGGGGTTGGTCAGGATGGCGTTGGCTATCCCCAGACGCTGCTTCATGCCTAGTGAGAATTGCCCGGCCTTTTTGGAGCCCGTATCGCTCAGTCCGGCAATGGAGAGCGCCTGGTCGATCCGCTCATCGGGCAGACCAAACAGGGTTGTGCGCACCTTGAGGTTCTGGCGGGCCGTCAGGTTGGGGTAGACGGGCGGCTGCTCGATCAGGGCGCCGATGTCGTAGAGGTCCCGGCGCGACCAGGGGTGCCCATCCAGAATCATGGATCCGCCAGTGGGGTGCAACATGCCTGTGACCATCTTCAAAGTAGTGGATTTGCCAGCCCCATTTGGACCCAGGAGCCCGTAGACTCCGCCCTCAGGAACATGCAGGGACACTTGGTCGACGGCCCGCTGTCTGTGGCCGAAGACCTTGGTCAGCCCCTCGGTCCTCAATATGTAACGCATGGTCAGCTCCTATTCGTTTCCGTGCAGCAGGAGCCAGACTAAAGAGCGAAAATAAAGAAAGATAAAGGAGCGGGCAGAGCCCTCCCGCAATCCAAGGAAAGCATCGTGAAAGGTGAAGGTCTGAGAGGCCTGGAACAGTCACAATTCTGCGTCTGTCAAACCTTAATATCCGACAGGATCCGTATATCTAGCCGACAGAGCAAGAGGCCAGCAGAACAAGGACTTCGCTGGATGGTTTCGCCGAAGGTCATGAGATGTCGATCGGACCCAACCCTCGCTTTCTCCTCGTTTTTACAGCGTGCCGTTTAACACATGCAACCAAGGAAATCAACTCTTTTCTTCCCGCCGGGCCGATGCTACATCTGGTACCTGGCTCTGGTGCACCATGCCAATTCGACAGCACGATCAAAGGAACCACATGCACATTCGACCATTCCTTTCCCTTACTCGATTCAAGCGCACTATCGCAGTCATCCTGGTGCTGGCAAGCGCCCTGTTCTTCCTGGGCGCCTGCGGATCGGGCTCGCAGGCAGACCAGTCCAACCAGTCGAAGGCCTCGGCAGGGCAAGGCACCTTCCCCGTCAAGATCGATCATGTTTACGGCACCACCTCGATACCTGCCAAGCCCAAGCGCATCGCCGCCGTCGGATGGGCCACTCCCGACAACCTCATCGCCTTGGGGGTCGTGCCGGTCAGCATCCAGAAGAACTCCTTCGGCAAGACCGTGGATGGAGGGTATCTGCCCTGGACCAAGGATGCCCTGGATGAGATGCATGTGGCCAAGGCGGATATGCCCAAGCTGCACGACGAATCAGACAGCATCGATGTCGAGGCCATCGCCGCATCCAAGCCTGATCTGATCATCGGCCTGCTCTCCGGCATGACCAAGAAGCAGTATGACACCTTGAGCAAGATTGCGCCGACCATCGCCTATCAGGAGGTTGCCTGGGGCGACCCCTGGCGCAAGGTCATCACGTCCACGGCCCAGGCCATCGGAGAACCCGAAAAGGGCAAGCAGCTGATAGCCGACCTGGAGGAGCGCATCTCAAAGGCCGGAGAGGCCCAACCGTTCATCAAGGGTAAGACCGCGGCAGTGATGTACTTCGATGCCTCCAAGCTCTCCAAGTTCAGCGTCTACACCACCTCCGACGCCCGGCCTCAGTTCCTGAACGACCTCGGTATGGAGACTCCGGAGTCCATCAAGGAGGACTCCAAGGGCACCAAGAACTTCTACAAGGAGATCTCCTCCGAGCATGCCGACAGGTACAAGGATGTCGACATCATCGTTACCTACGGCACCCCGGACCTGCTTGAAACGATGCGCAAAGACCCCCTCCTCTCCAAGATTCCCGCAGTTGAGCGCGGATCCGTCGTGGTCATCGACAGTGACGGCGAGATGGCCAATGCCCTTGACCCCTCGGCCCTGTCCATCCAGAAGACGACCGACGCATACGCCCAACTTCTGGGCGAGGCTGCCGCCAAGGTCTGATCAGGCCGCAGGTAAGGGGATGAAAGAGGGGGAGGTGGCACATATATGCGGTCGGGAGTGACTCCGCGCCCAGGCACCCGGCGAGCAACCATGCATCGCAACGGAAACGGACCCATGGTCCTGTCCGGTCTGATTCTGGCGGTCTGCCTGGTCATGGTCTGCGCCCTGTCCCTGGTTTTCGGATCCCGTTCCGTCAGCCCTTCCGACATCCTCCACGCCCTGTCCGCCTCCTCGGATGACATCGCGGTCTCGGCCATCCGCCTGAGAATCCCCCGCACCGTCCTCGGCCTCCTGGTCGGTGCCGGGCTCGGGGTGGCCGGGACCCTGATGCAGGGCATATCACGCAATCCACTGGCGGACCCGTCGATTCTGGGTTTCAATACGGGGGCGGCCCTGGCGATCGTCTGCTCCATAGCCTTCTTCTCCCTATCGACCCCGGCCCAGTATGTCTGGGTGGGACTGCTGGGCAGTGCGACGACCGCACTGGCCGTCTGGGCCATAGGCTCCCTGGGGCCATCCGGTCCATCTCCGCTACGGCTGACCCTGGCCGGTGTCGTGATCAGTTCGGTACTGGGATCTCTTACCTCCGCCATCCTTCTGCCGCGCATCAATGTCATCAGCTCATATCGCTTCTGGCAGGTGGGCGGAATCTCCGGCGCCCGGTTCGATCTCATGATGCCGGTCCTGCCTCTTCTCGCTCTTGGCCTGATACTCGCCTTCTGTCTGACACCCGGAATCAACGCCTTGACCCTGGGTGACCAGATGGCCGAAGGACTGGGTATGCACGTCGGGCGTGTCCGCAGCCTGGCCTGGCTTGCGGCGATACTCCTCTGCGCCTCCTGTACGGCACTGGCGGGTCCGATTGGCTTCGTCGGATTGGTGGTCCCCCATGTGGCACGACTGCTTATAGGACCCGACTACAGACGAATCATGGCTCTGAGCATCCTAATCGGCCCCCTTCTGGTGGTTGGCGCCGACGTGGTGGGCAGGATAATCACCCGTCCATCCGATGTAGAGGTCGGCATCGTCACGGCACTGATTGGGGCTCCCGTATTCGTGATTCTGGCCGGGCGCAGAAGAACCGCGGAGGTATAGGCATGGATGCTTGCCTCCTTCAGAAATCGCATAGACCCGATGCGATGACCGACCTGCAACGGATACGACGGACCCATACCGTTCGTTCACTGGCAGTCACCATCCTGCTTGTGATACTCCTGGTTGCTCTCGCGCTGTCCGACCTGGTTCTGGGACACCGCACATACTCCATGAGCGACCTGATTGGAGTACTTCTGGGGCAGGGAGACGAAGGGACCAGATTCGTGATTCTCCAACTCCGCATGCCCAGGGCACTGATCGGCTGCGCCGCCGGCATCGCATTCGGCATGGCCGGAATTGGTTTCCAACACCTCCTGCGCAACATGATGGCCAGCCCGGATATCATCGGCATCACGGCAGGAGCCAACACGGCCGCCATCTTTGGCATTGTCGTATTGGGCCTGTCGGGCATGCCTCTGGCCTGCCTGGCGGTCATGGGCGGCCTCCTGACAGCCCTCCTGGTCATAGCCCTGGCCTGGCGCGGTTCGTTCGACCCGACCCGGCTGATACTGATCGGAATCGGAGTGGCCGCAGGGTTCAATGCTCTGGGTTCCTGGCTCATGGTTCGCAGCAACCAATGGGACATCCAGGCAGCAACCCGGTGGCTGACGGGCAGCCTGGCCGATGCCCAGTGGTCTGATCTACCCATACTGGCAACAACAACCCTGGTCGGCGCCATGCTCCTGCTGGCACTCGACAGGAATGTCAGCACACTGCAGCTGGGACCGGAGATGGCCGCCGGACTGGGAGTCAGGGTAAGCCGTGTCCAGTTCGAGGTGATCATCGTGGGTGTGCTGCTCCTGGCCGTCGCAACGGCGACCACCGGTCCCATCTCTTTCGTTTCGTTCCTCTCCGGCCCCATCGCCGCGGTCCTGGTCGGTCGGGGAGCATCGGCCCTTATCCAGTCGGGCCTGGTGGGGGGTTGCCTGGCTCTGGGGTCGGACATCGTCGCTCAACATCTGCCCACAACCCAGGTGCCGGTCGGCATCATCACCAGCATTGTGGGCGGCCCCGTCCTCATCCTGATCATGGTCCTCATGACCCGCAGACAGGAGCTCTGAACATCATGACGTCACCCCCGGCACACGACTCCTGGAGCAGCGCGCATAGGCTGACCGCCTCGCACCTTCGCCTCACCTATGGCGGGCGTACGGTCATCGAGGACCTGAGTCTGGATATACCCCCACACACGATGGGGTCCATCATCGGACCCAACGGGTGCGGAAAATCAACCTTCCTCAAGGCCATGGCCAGGATACTGAAACCGGCCTCGGGGGCCGTCATGCTGGATGGAGAGCCCATCACCAGCATCCCCACCCGCAAGGTTGCAACGATTCTGGGGCTGCTGCCACAGAACCCGTCAGCCCCCGCCGGCATCACCATCGCCGACCTGGTCGCTCGCGGCCGATACCCCCACCACCACTTCGTCGAACGGTGGACGACCAAGGACGAAAAGGCGGTGGAACGGGCCCTTGCCCTGACCGGACTGACCGATATGGCGGGGTGTCCAATCGACCGCCTGTCCGGAGGCCAGCGCCAGCGCGCCTGGATTGCCCTGACCCTCGCCCAGCAGACCGACATACTCCTTCTTGACGAGCCGACCACTTATCTCGACATCGCCTACCAGCTTGAGGTGCTTGACCTGCTGAGCACCCTGAACAGGCAGGAGGGCGTCACGGTGGTCATGGTTCTCCACGACCTGAACATGGCCGCCAGATACTCGGATTGGATCCTGGCCATCAAGGATGGCAGGAGGGTCGCACTGGGCGCTCCCGACGAGGTCATGACCGAGAACCTGGTCACGGAGGTGTTCGACATCGCGTCCACCGTGGTGAAGGATGAGTCCACCGGCACCCCGCTGATGACCCCGGCGCCCCTCCATTGCCTCGAAGCCCACTCTGGCGGGGCTCGTAATGCGCACGTACACTGGGATGACTTGGCAGGACGACATCAAACAATCCGAAGATGTAAAGCCCCTCGTCCCGCCCCCACATCGCTTACCCCGACGTCCCAAACCACAAAACCTCAAGCCACAAAGTCTCAAGCCGCTACAACCTAAACGACGACAACCTGACACCAAGGCCAACCCATAAACCCCAACCGAAAGAGAGCCAGCCATGGAACACCAAGCCAACAATCAGCCTGTCCCTTTGATTCCCTTCCGCGTCTCCGTAGCCAGAGCGGAAACGCTCTCGCCACACTTCAAGCGAATCGTCTTCCAGGGACCGGATCTGAGGATTTTTGCAGACGGCGGCTACGATGAGCGAATCAAAATCCTCCTGCCCCTCCCCGACGGATCCGTGCCGCCACCTTCCTTCTTCGAGGCGACCCCTGAGGATCCGCTCGCTTGGTACCGAAAGTGGAGGACCCTGCCCGCAGAGAGCCGTAATCCCCTGCGCACCTATACGGTTCGCAAGGTCAGGCCCGAGAGCGAGCAAGTCGATGTGGACTTCGTCATCCACGACCATGCCGGACCGGCTGGAGCCTTCGCAGAGGATGCCAGGCCTGGCGACCAGGCCATCATCATCGGCCCTAATGCACAGGCCGGAGGACCGGTCGCAGGTATGGACTTTCATCCAGGGCAATCCAGACATCTCCTCCTAGTGGGCGACGAGACGGCGGTACCAGCCATCGCCGCCATAATGGACAGTCTGATCCGCGACCACTGGCAGGGCGACGGGGTGGCATTGATCGAAGTCCCGACCGAAGAGGATCGTCTTCCGCTGCCCGAGCTCGAAGGAATCCGCGTCATCTGGACGGTCTGCGACGAATCCGGGCATGGGCACACCCTCACCGAAGCCATGTGCAACCTACTGGAGGACCTGCCAATCCATTCGCCTACGGCCGCAACCGCTGAATCTTCCAAGGAATTCACAGAGGTCGATATCGACAAAGAGCTGCTCTGGGAGACTGCCGATGCCGCCCAAGCCGATGCCTCTATTCATGCCGACGACCTGTATGCCTGGATCGCCGGAGAGGCAGCCACCGTCCGCGAGCTGAGACGCATGCTGGTCAGAGACCGGGGAATGGACCGGCGCAGCGTCTCTTTCATGGGTTATTGGCGCCAGGGCCGCAGCGAGATGTCCTGACCGGCCGAATCTCACACACGGACGGCCACCCACCTTTGTCCTTCCTGACCTGTGAGTTTAGAGAGCGGTCGCACAAGTTCCCCTGATCGTGTGAGCATCAGGTCATGAGCTGCCAAATCGAATCCGCCGCAGCATCTTGCCGGACTTACGCAGAGAGATCACTGGCCTTGCTTGCTAAATGGCGTATTGCGGGAGAAAACAACCCGGTTCGGACCTGACGGGACAGTCCCCGTCAAATCAGCCGCAGTACTCCTGGAAGAAATTGGCGATCACCTGGTGACCATACTGGCTGCCGATGCTCTCAGGGTGGAACTGGACACCCTCCATGAGCGACCGGTCCCGCCTCAGACCCATCACATAGCCATCCAGAAGCGAGCGCGCGCTGATCTCCAGGTCGGCGACCTGACTGACCGAGGCCTCGTCGGCAACCAGGGAATGGTATCTGGTCACATCGAAGGTATCGGGCAGGCCCTTGAAGCAGCCCTTCCCGTCGTTTCTTATCCCGCTCACCTTGCCATGCTGACGACTGGAGGCCCTGACCACCCGGGCTCCGGCGTGTACCGCGATGGCCTGCATGCCCAGACAGATGCCGAAGACCGGCTTCCGTTCTGCCACCTGGCCCAAGAGCTCCAGGTAGCCGCAGTCTTCCGGGCGGCCCGGTCCGGGACCCAGAATGACCGCGTCAAAGGTGAGCGGGTCCACCTCGGCAAGGTGGTTCACCCGAACAATGGTCGTATCGGCGCCCAACAGGTCCACGTAGTTCTTGACCACATAGACGAAACTGTCGAAGGCATCAACCAGCAAGACTTTCATGGGCCAGCTCCTTTCCGGTGATGGCCAGGTAGGCCGAACTCATCTTTTTCATGGTCTCCTGCCACTCGCTCTCAGGCTGGGAGTCCTCGACGATCCCCGCCGAGGCGCGCAAGTGATAGCTGCCGGAATGGTAGGAGGCCGTCCTTATGCACAGCGCAGTCAGAACCAAACCGTCAAATCCGAGGAAGCCCACCGCTCCGGCATATACCCCGCGCGAACTGACCTCGGTCTCCTCGATGATCTCCACGGCGCGCACCTTGGGGGTTCCCGTCATGGTGCCGGCGGGGAAGGCGGCCGAAAAGACATCGTACTTGTCCAGGCCAGGCCGGATCCGGCCGACCACATCCGAGACCATATGAATAACGTGGGAGTAGACCTCAGTATTCATCAGCCGGTCCACTTTCAAGGATTCAGGAGTGCAGCACCTGGCTGCGTCGTTGCGTCCCAGATCCACCAGCATCAGGTGCTCGGCCCGCTCCTTGGGGTCGCTGGTCAGCTGCCTGATGGCCGCCTGGCGGGCCTCTTCTTCTCCAGGGTTACCGACCGTTCCGGCGATGGGCCGCAGGGTTATGTCACCATCAGGGGTCAGCCCGATAAAGAGCTCGGGGCTGGCTCCGATGACATGCACCCCCTGGGGAGTCACGAAGTAGTACATATAGGGGGACGGATCCTGCAGACGCAACCGCTGGTAGACCTGAAAGGGCGGAATGCGGGAATCCACCTGGATCTCATGCCCGAGCTGGAGCTGATAGACATCGCCCTGGGCTATGTGCTCCTTGCCCTTGGCAAACCACTGATAGAAACGGTCCCGGTCGATCGTGTCGCGGGCCTCGTATGGATAGTCCAGCCCAATGCCACCCTGGATGCCGGTCTGGGCAGCATCCGATTCAGGAGATTGTCCCGGCGATGCGTCGGATTGGAGCAACCCCAGCACATCTTCCAAGGACGTGGATCCATGCCCCGGTTCATCGCTCTCCATTGCCGTATTCTGGGCCTGTGCATCAGACCGTACAGAAGATCCTCGCTCTGGAATGTCACACTCGGCAGTATCCCCTTCGACATGAATCAAAGTAGCGCAGTGGTCGCCGGCCTTCAGATCCAAAGTGATGATTCCCCGATAAAGCGTCAACGAGATGACCGGCAAGGCCGCGTCCCTAGGTATGCGTTCCTCCAGATCTTCAATCATGAAGATGGTGTCATATCCGGAGTAGCCAAACCAGCCCATCCCGAAGGGGCCTTCGTGGTCGCCGCTGATGACAAAGGAGGATTCCAGCCGCCGCAGCACTGCAAAGACCTCCTGGATGTCGGGGACCGGGTGGTGGACCACCTCCTGCTCAATCCGGCCAAAGGGCTCCAGCAACCCAGTCAGCTGAGCATTGCCCAAAGGATCAATGGTCATGACGTGGTCCGTCACGCTCAGGGTTAGCATGGGCTCGAACCCGATAACTGAGCGATTCCGATCCTTATCGGGGCCACTCAGAGACTCCAGAAGGAAGAGCTGATCCTCCCGATATCTGGTTCGCAGCCGCCTGTAGATGGCCAGGGCATCGAGGTCGCTGGAGAACTGGCGGGATTCCATAGTTACGTTGATAGTCATTAGAGCACGTCCTAGGTCAGATACTGCGGCTTGAAAACGGCATCGAAACCCCATCTGACGCCGATTCAGTACGCTATGGATATGGATTTTCCTATGGCAGCATGTCCGCAGATAATAAAAAAGCAACCTCAAACACTGAGGTAAATATATGAATCAGAAGAAGAACCGGCTAAAACATCAACGCCATCGGGCATCGACATAGAAGAAGACACCCTTGGGCAGCCAAGGCTGCAGTGATGTCGTTTTCTCCATGGCCACGATGCTAGAGCACCCATATGCATACGACCAACCAGTATCCATAATTCGGACGTAATCAGTCCACATCAATGGAATACGCTCTGAAAGCAGCAGGTCGGCTTAAGCGTGGCTACAGCCAAAACTCAGCCGCCTACGGTTTCACGCCGCCGCCAGCCAGCAGACGCTTTGCCAGCTCTTCCCGAGTACAAATGTCCGCTCCAAGACCCAGCCGCAAGGCAAGCTCGCTGGCAAAAGGCCGCTCAAGCATGCTTTCATCAAGCAGAGCCTGATCCTGGAATATCTCCCCGGCCGTGCCTGTTCTCAGCAGCTTCTTATGCGCCATGACGAAGAAGGTGCTGAAGTGCTCGGCTGCGAATTGCATGTCATGGGTAATGGCGATTACGGTCACGCCGCGATCGGTCAATTCATCCAGAATGGCGCCGAGTCGATTCAGGCCCCGATAATCCTGCCCTGCAGTAGGCTCATCTAAAATCACGATTCTCGTGCGCATGGCAAGAACAGAGGCAATGGTCACGAACTTCCTGGCCGATAGGGGCAGATCATAGGGGTTCTCTTCCATCTGCCCGTCCAACCCGCATATGGTCGCGGCCCATTTGCTCTGCTCCTCCACCGTATCCGCATCAAGCTTGAGCATTTTCGGACCGAAGGCTATCTCCTCGCCAACAGTGTTGTGGAAGATCTGATCATCGGGATTCTGAAAGACGTACCCGGCGATTCTGGACATCTGGGCCGTGGTGTGCTCCCTGGTGTCTTCCCCGTCAATCAACACCTTCCCCGACGAGGGGCGCAGGAGGCCGTCCATCATTTTGACTGTGGTGGTTTTCCCGGCTCCGTTCTGCCCTAGGATCGCAATCCTGGCACCTGCTTCCACGGAGAAGCTGAGGTTCTCGACAGCCGAGTACCCATTGGGATAGGCGAAAGTCACATCACGGAATTCGATAATGGGCAATGCTCAGCCCTCCTTTCCGGCAAAGCCGATTTGCTTGGACAACATGGGTAGTATTTCCGACAACGTGATCGGATTGCCCTGGATTGGCCTGCCTTGCTTGCGCAGAGTATCCGCCAGGAGAACCGCTTGCGGCAACATCACACCGTCGTCAAGCAGTTCGACACGCGACAGGACGTCATGCTTTTCACCAGTGCATATCAATTTGCCATCGGACAGGACTATGACCTCGTCGCAGTATCTGGCGACCAGTTCCATCTTGTGCTCGACCAGTATGATGGTTTTCCCCATCGCCTTCATCCCATCGATGATGTCAAACACACGCTTGGTCTCACGGGGATCCAACTGCGAAGTCGGCTCATCGATCACGAAAACATCAGGCTCCAGAACCAGCACAGAGGCGAAGGCAACCCTTTGCTGCTGGCCTCCGGAAAGCTCGAAGGGGTTCTTATCCTTGAGATCGGCGATGCCGGTGGTCTCCATGACCGAGTTCACGCGTTCCCGGATTTGACAGACGGGCAGCCCCATGTTTTCCAGGCCATAGGCGATCTCTGCGAATACGGTGTCGCGAGCTCCCGTGATCTGATTGAAGGGATTCTGGAATATATACCCGATGCGCCAGGCCAGGTCTCCACTGTCATACTCAGACAAGGGCTTGCCATCGAAAATAACTTCTCCAAGCAGCTCACCCTGGTAGAACTCCGGTATGAACCCACGAATCAAGTTGCACAGCGTAGTCTTGCCGGAGCCGTTTGCGCCGATGACCGCATAGAACCTGCCCTTTTCAATCTTCAGATCTACATGGCGCAGACTCGGGCGGTCGGCCAAGGGGTAGGTATAGGTCACATCCTTGAGTTCTATATAAGCCAAAGCGCAATCCTTCCGGCGATCAATGCGACGAATGCGACCGTAATAAGGATCACGGCCACCTTATCTGCAGGAGTGGCTTTAATGTCCTCCAGATGAGTAGGAGTCCTGCTCGACGAGAACCCCCGTGCCTCAAGCGTGAGCGCGCGTTCCTCAGTACCGGCAATCGAACTGAGGACCAGCGGAATCATGGTCGGGAGAAACACCTTGGCACGAGTCAACACACCTCCTTCAGTCTCGACTCCTCGGGCCCTCTGAGCATTCATGATGGTCTTGGATTTCCTCCTGAGCACTGGCACTATCTGCAAGGTGGAAAGCACCACATAGGAAGCCTTTGGACTCATTCCCGCCTTTTCAAGAGAAAGCACAAAATCCTTCTGCTTGGTGACGGCAAAGAACCATATAAGGCTTCCACCGGCGCACAGGAGCATAAATCCCAGGTTCAAGGCAAATATGATGCCCTCGTACTTGACGCTGAAAATCCAGAAGGTGAACAGTATGCGTCTTGCATCCGGGTAGAAAAGCGTTTGAATGACGAAGAGGATGAGGAAAAGCACGCCCACCGTTTCCAGCTCTCTTCTGATAAAAACAGACCAGACTCCGCTCGCTGCTGCCAGAGCGTTGATGAACAAGAAACAGATGAGCTTGCTCGCTATTCCTGGCAGCATGAAAGACACGACCATGAGCACTACAGCCATATAAAACTTCGTAAGCGGATACAGATTGGCAATGACGTTATGACCAGGCATGCAGCTCAGTCCTCCGAAGACGGCAGGCCAGCGGAATCACGGGAGGAACTCTTTCCAGTAGTCTTCGCAGCCTCCTTCTTTATGTACTTGTCGCCAAAGGGGTACTTGATCAGTGAACGGGCCGGAATGGCCTTGACGATCAGCCAGGCGATGAAGACCGAAAGAATCTTACCGGCGCTTTCGGTGACGATGTATACGGACAATACGGATGTCAGTATTTTCTGCCCAGTCGCCATAAGGCCGGCAGCAATCATGGAAGCGCCGCCTCCTGATGCACCGCCAAAGAAGAAAACAGTGATGGGCGTAGCTGTGATGGTGCCGACAAGCCCAAGAACGATGCCTGAAACAATCAGCTTCCATACCTTGGTCATCATGTTGTACTTGGCCAGAAGACCGGCGGCCAGCCCGATGAAGAAGGCACAGATTGCATAAGGGATCAGGGTGGGATCGAAAATCCCGTTTATCAGATTGGTCAGGACTCCCGTTATTGCAGCCGGAATAGGCCCGACCAGAGCCCCCACCAGTATGACGCCGATGGTATCCATGTCCAGTGGCAGCTTCAGCACCGAAGTAAGCTGGCCGCCGACGATGTTGATGGCAATGGCCACTGGTATCAGCAGCAGGACCATCAAGGAGAATTTGCTTCGCTTGTTGGCTTTCTTCATAATTTTCCCTTCCTCGCTTACTCGATCTCTTCGTGAAAAATCGTGGTGAACAGCAGATGATAGAACCGGTCGGCATCAACGCTGGCCGCATATCCTGCGTTGCACTCGCCTTCATGCCAATGCCCATCGATATCGGTAATCGACTGTCCTCTGGCCAAACCATCGACAACGACATCGATATTCGCCGGCCTTACTTCAAGTATGTCTGGGTCAAGCATGTAGGCGACCGTCAGCACGTCATGCATGGGCGCCACAGCCTTATGCCTGGACCGCCAGTTATCATCCAAGCCCTCGCGGGTGATGTCATACAGAAACCGGGACAATCTGGTGCCGACCAGCCTGATTCTCTCCCGCATCTCGCAGGTGAGCGCAATCTTATTGGTGACATCAAGGCCGATTACAGTCACATCCGCGATCCCTGCCTGCAGAACTTCATGGGCTGCTTGCGGGTCGGCCCAGAAATTGTATTCAGCTACAGGACTGACATTCCCTGTATATTTCGCACCGCCCATGATGATGAGGCGCTTGAGATTGGAGGCAAATTCGGCGCTGCTGCGGATGGCACAGGCGATATTGGTGCAGGGCCCTGTAGCGAAGAGCGTTATCTCACCGGGATGGCTGTTGACATATTCCACCAGAAAAGTGACAGCATCTTTTGACTGCTCATGGCTGTCGGAGGCAATGGACTGTGCATACCCACCCAATCCGTCATCCCCGAACGCCTCGACGGTCGCGGGCTGCCTATCGTCCAAAGCCCTTGAGCAGCCTCGATACACCGGGATGTCCGACCTGCCGCACAAGGCAAGAATGTTCAAGGCATTGCGCGTGGTATTGTCAATCGCTCCATTGCCCGCCACCGTGCAT
Organism: Bifidobacterium mizhiense; assembly: GCF_020884755.1. Lineage (GTDB taxonomy): Bacteria > Actinomycetota > Actinomycetes > Actinomycetales > Bifidobacteriaceae > Bombiscardovia > Bombiscardovia mizhiensis. The sequence goes on from NZ_BPWE01000001.1 coordinate 852,726, forward strand.
AGGGCCTTAAGGTCGCACTCCTGCGAATGCAAGGCGAGGATGATGGCCAAAGCATCATCGCAGCCGGGATCGCAATCGATAATGATCGGTTCAGGGCTCATCTGGACCGCCAACCTTCGGTATCGTTCATGTGCCTGCCTCTCCTTTCGTCTTCAGGACCTGCCTGAAGCCTGTATTCTGCCGGGTGGATAAAGGGCTCTGCTTTTACTGCTGACTGTGATGGTTCTGGTGCTTGGCCTTTGCGGTTAATCGGAAGCCGCCATTCAGACTCAGGCCTCGGATTCAGATATGTGCAGGCTCCAGGACAGCCATATGGCTGGCAAAATGATGATGATGGTGATGATGATGGACCGGGGTATGCAGATGCAGTCTCTGTGCAAGACCGTCTGTGGCCCTTTGACCATGGTCCGTCAGCTTTTTCACTTGATTATGGGAGGGCATGGCAAAGGACCGAATGTCCTTGTCAAATAGTGCCGTCGGCACCGTCATGCCTGACTGTCCCATGAGACCGTTATACACGATTGCGGCTACATCCTCAGCAATCGCCAGTCCTTCCCGGCAAGTCCGCTTGAACCCTTGACTGATCCCCGCCGATGCACCTTGCTGAATCTTCTTCGATTCTGCATTCATATTGACAAAAGCCGGACCCAGGGGCAAACCCTGGACCCGGCTCTCTCAATTAGCAGCTCGGAATATCAGTCCTCGTCCTCAGCCACGCGGGAGTGGCTGTAGATCATCTTCATGGAGCAGATGAAGAGCACCAAGCCCAGCAGGATGATCACGCCGCCGATCATGAAGACGTTAGCGTAGGTCGAAGCCAGGCCCTGTGCAGTGCCGGCCAGGCTGCCCGAACCCATGGATCCGTTGGCCATGAGCTGGCCGAAGAGGGCGACACCGATGGAGCCGGTGATGGCCTGGAGCAGGTCGTTGAAGCCAAGCACACGGCCGGACTCCTCAGGAGCCACGGTCAGGGTCGCGGTGTCAACGATGGGCTGGTAGAAGAAGGAGGTGCCGAAGTAGTAGATGCAGGGTGCCACAGCCAGGGCCCAGATCTTACCGGCGGGGATCAGGAAGGCGATGGCGATCAGACCGCCACCCATGCAGGCCAGAGCCAGGATGACTGAAGCTTTGCGACCAATCTTCTGAATGATCGGCCCGGCAGCAAACCCCATGATGCCAGCCAGGATGATGGACCAGACCAGCAGGTTGGAAACCTTGGAGGAGTCGATGCCGTACACGTTCAGACCAATGGCGTTGACGCCAGCATTCAGTGTGTAGCTGAAGAAGTAGCCGACGAAGATAACGGTCATGGTCATGGCGAAGGCCGGATTGGTCAGCATCTTCGGAGTGATGAAGGGGTTGCTGGCCTTGTTGACATAGACCAGGAAGGCCACCAGGGTCACGATGCAGGCGATGCCCCAGCCCCAGTTGATGTCGGTGAAGAACATGGTCACCGAAGCGGCGAACAGTCCGATCAGCGTGAAGCCGATTCCGTCGATCTTGGCACCAGCGGCATGCTGGTCGGGCAGGTTCTTGGCCAGGACGGGAATGAAGAAGACGGCCACAATGCCGACGCCGAAGAGCCAGCGCCAGTCAAGCAGAGTCATGTAGCCGGCCAGGAAGACACCCAGGGCAGCGGCAAAGCGGAAGACTGCGACAAAGACACCGTACCAGAGTACGCGCTTCTTTTTCTCCACATACTTAGAGACCAGAACCAGGAAGATGGACCCGGAAACCTGCCAGCCGGCCGACTGCACCACTCGGGCGGCGATGACGATCCAGATACTGAAGGTGCCGAAGCAGCCCAGAATCGACCCCAGCACGAAGACGATCGTACCCAGGATCATCATCTTCTTCAGGGAGACGAAATCTCCCAGGGAGCCGTAGATAACACATACGATTCCCAGGATGATGCCGGGCAATGAGGTGATCAGCGGAGCCAAATTGGTCTGGTTCAGCTGCTTGCCGATGTTCACGTAGATCATGCCGAAGGCCTGCTGCTGAAGCACGCCCAGGGTAAAGATGATCAGGACCACCGGGATGGCCACTCGGGCCATCTTGTTCATTTTCGCGAACTCCGGAGTCCCCTCCTCTGGAACGGGTATGCCGTTCTTCTGCTCCTCGGAGACAGTTGACTCGCTCATTTTTCTTTAATTTCCTTTCGGTTCTTCTCAATGCGGAAGCTACTGACGGCGAACTCGGCCGACCCTGTCGACAAAGGCGGAGCGGAATCCGTCCACATCCACGTCCACGCAGACGCTGGCGTTGGCCTTGTCGCTCAAGATGCCCTCGTAATCGACCACCGTGGCGCCCAGGGTGAGCGGGCTGGAGATTTCGACGTCCACAAAGGCCTCGCGCATGGTGAAAAGGTCGGGCTGGAGCAGGACCATAGCGGCCGAAGGATCGTACATCTTGATCCCTTCTTCGATGTGTCCACCGTCGTAGGACCGGAAGAGGGATGCGACCATGCCGCCCACTTCGCCGGCTGCGTCCAGATCGTCCAGATCTCCGGCGACCAGATGGGCCTTGCGACCGATGTCCAGACCAACCATGGTCACAGGCAGCCCGCTGCGGAAGACCATCTTGGCAGCTTCAGGATCGACGGAGATGTTGAACTCGCCATAGACTCCGATGTTGCCGCGTCCGGTGGAGCCTCCCATCATGACGATCCGGTCGATGCGGTCCTTGACCTCGGGGAAGGTGGCCAGCAGCAGGGCGATGTTGGTCAGAGGGCCCAGGGTCAGGATGGTGACTGGCTCATCGCTCTCCAGAAGCACCCGCCGCTCCTCTAGGACCGCATTGTTCTCGGTCAGCAGGCTGGCGTCCGGCTCAGGGAAGACGAATGACCCCATCCCCGACTTGCCGTGGGCTTCAGTGGCGAATCTGTTGTCACGCATGAGCGGGGCCGCAGCGCCACGGGCCACGGGGATGCGCCTGCCCAGGAAGGTCAGCAGCTTCAGGGCATTGTTGGTGGTGTGGCCGATGCCCACATTGCCTGACACCGAGGCTATCAGCCTGATGTCGAAGCTGGGCTCGTCGACCAGCATCGTAATGGCCGCAGCATCATCGATGCCAGGATCCGTGTCGATGATCAGTGGTCTGGTCATTGCTTCACTCCTTTTGCTCTTGTCGTATCCAAACTCAAATTCCTGCTCCCCGATTTGGCCCGCCAGGCTGCATCGACAAAGGCAGAGACGGTGAAGATCGGGCCATCCAAGCCGATTTGCCGGGCCACCCGAGTGATGGGCGGAGGCGTCACATAGGCCTGCTCGAGCACATCGTCCCGGGCGAAGACCTCCTCGCGACTGCCATCCAGCAGGACCCGGCCATGCTGCATGAGCACAACCCTGGGGAAGTTGCGGGCGACAAACTTCATGTCGTGGGAAATGGTGATGCAGAGTCTGCCTTGGCCCCGAAGACGGGCGATGATGGCCGCCAGCCGATCATTGCCCGCCTTGTCCTGTCCGCATGTGGGCTCGTCGAAGACTACGGCACCCGTATCCATCATGAGGACGGAGCCGATGGCACAGAATTTCTTCTCGGTAGGGCTCAGATCGAAAGGATGATCGTCCAACCGGTCCGCCAGACCCACCAACCCAGCAACCTGCTCCATACGTCGCGCTATCAGATCCTGATCGAAACCAAGCTGCCGGGGACCGAACGCGAATTCCTTGCGCACACTGTCCAGAAAGAGCTGATCGTCGGGATTCTGAAAGACGTACCCCACCTTCCGGGCCCACTGGGCCGTGTTCGCCGTAGCCAGATCGACGCCGTCAATCAAGATGCGACCCTTGGTCGGTCTAAGGATGCCGTTCAGATGTTTGGCCAGGGTGGTCTTGCCAGCGCCGTTCTGACCGATCAGCGCTACAGGCTGATCACCTTCGAGGGTCAGATTCACTCCGTCCAGGGCACGATGGCCATGCGGGTAGACGTACTCCAGATGCTCCAGATCGATCTTCACCGCAGCGCCTCCCGAATCATGCGTACCGCCTGGTCCTCGCGTACGGGCAGATCCGACAGGTCGAATCCTGCGTCCTGCAAACCCCTGCCGAGCCTGACGTAATCCGGTATGTCAATCCCCCACTTCATGGTCTCGGGATCAGTGAAGACCTCCTCAGGGGTGCCCATGGCACGAACCCGACCTGCTCCCAGGACCATGACCTGATCGGCGCATCGAGCGACCCGCTCCATATCGTGATCAACCATTACTACGGTGATCCCCTCCTGGTTGAGCTGCTTGACAATGTCGAAGATCTCCTCGCTGCCAAGCGGGTCCAGCTGGGCTGTGCATTCGTCCAGAACCAGGATGTCCGGTTCCATGATCAAGGTCGAGCCAAGGGCCACCCGCTGCACCTGTCCGCCGGAAAGCTCCAAGGGGTTCTTGTCGAGCAGATCCTCGATATGCATAAGGGCAGCCACCCGAGCCACCTTGGCATGCATGGTTTCACGTGGAACCCCATGGTTGCCCAGCCCGAAGGCCAGTTCCTCTGCCACGGTCCCAGCCGTATAGGAGAGCTGATTGAAGGGGTTCTGAAAGACCAGGCCCACATGTCTGGACAGATCGGCAATGGTCGAAGTGGCTACGTCCCTGTCCTTGATCCGAACGCTTCCCTTGGATTTGCCCACGAAATAGTGCGGAATCAGACCGACCAAGGCGTTGCACAGGGTCGATTTGCCAGATCCGTTGGCTCCGACGATGCAGAAGAAGCTACCCTGCTCCACGTTGAAGCTCACCCGCTTCAAGGTGGTTCGATTGGCATCACGGTATCTGAAAGAGAAGTCCTCCACTCGTATGACCTCGGTCATGCCCGACCTCCCCATTGAATGGCCATGGTGATCAGGTCGGTGCGCGCGAGGCAGCCGAGCACCAGAGCCAGCACCAGAAAAACGGTGAACAGGATGGTCATCACGGTGTCGCTGCGCCGCCAAACTACCTTAAGGTAGCTGGTCTGCCGCACCCCTCGAATACCGAATCCGCGGGTCTCCAAGGTCATCCCGCGCTCCTGCGAATCCGTCAGGGAGGAAAGAACCACCGGTCCGAGCAGGGGCAGGAAGGCCCGCGCCCGGGAAATCAAGCCGCCGCCGGTCTCCAGACCACGTGCATGCTGAGACTGCTCGATGACCGCAATCCTGCGCTGCATCTGAGGAACCACATTCAGACTGGCCAGGATCAGGTATCCGATCTTCGATGGCACGCCTATCTGTGTCAAAGCCGCAACCAGGCGACCCATGTAGGTAGTTTTATTGGTCAGGTAGAAGGACCCCAGGAAGACCAAAAGGGTTACTACGATTTTGGCCGCATAGAGGCTGCCTTCAAGGCCCAGTTGGGCGAACCCCAGGTCAAGAATGACCTTGGTGTTCCTCGGGCTATAGCACCCCTGTATGAACAACAGCATAATCGTGACGGGGATACCGAACCCCAGCACGACACCGGAGAAGGGCCGGAGCACCCGGGCCAAGGCCGCTGCTAGGAAGAGCATGACGATGATTCCCAGACCCAGAGTAAAGTCCGGCCAGACCAAGGTCGCCAGGCCCAAGGAGCACACGCCAGCGATCTTGGCCATGGGATGCATGCGGGCCAGCGGGGAATCAGGAATCCCATTCGATGCGGGGCCAGGCATCAGCGTTCAGACCTTTGGGCGCGATCATGGTCCAAGTTCGCTGGAGCACCTGTCGAGGAGCCCTGATCAGACTCTGCCGCGACATCGACCTTCACTGGCTGCGCTGAACTCTTCTGGCTGGACGCTCCAACCGCTACGCGTTCATCTTCGTCTTCGTCCTCATCCAGATCATCCAAATCGTCCAAATCTGCCTGGCCCTCGCTGCCGTCCAAGGCATACTGGCTCAGGAAGCGCTTGGGGATTCGACGCACGATCACATAAGCGATCAGGACGGTAATGCCCTTGTCGATCAGATTCTCCAGCATTGAGGAGGAGAGCACCGAAATGACGATGTTCTTCACAGCCACCACCAATGCAGCTGTGAGGACCGAAGTGCCATTGACTCCGGTGGCGCCCCCGTAGACGAGCACGGTTATCAGAGAGGCGGTGACCGTGTTGACCAGGGCGCAGGCCAGCCAGACCAGGATGACTCCCCATATCCGTTTGAAGAGCCCGGCCTTGACCATGTATCCGATCACCAGGCCGCACAAAACGCTGGAGAGCGCATAGGGCAGGTAAACCGGATTAGCTACCAAGGCGAGGAAGACATTGGTCAGCAGTCCGCACAGGGCAGCCACCCAAGGCCCGGACAGGCAGGCGATGACCGTGGTGCCAATCATATCCAGGAAGAGCGGCAGTTTGAGGGTGGAGCTCAGGGTCCCACCGATGAGGTTGATGCCCACCGCAATGGGTATCAGCACCAAGGACTTTGTCGAGAATTGAGCAGTGATTCCTCTCCACAACGATCGTGCGCTCATAATCCGTACCGCCTTTGGTCCTTGAATGTCGATTTCTGCAGATGGCCGTCGCTCACAGCCAGATCCGCATCACCGCTTTGAGAAACCACTTTCGTAAACAACTTTCATTGACAGAGACTATCAACAGCTGCATGGGGTGTCAAATGCGAAACCTCTGACGACGTTCTCTCGGGTAAGCTTGATTCGCTAGATCCAACAGGCCAACGAAGCCATTCGCCGGAGCGTCAGAGATGAGGAGGACAGGAATCCCATGAACATCAAGGACATTGCCCAGCTTGCCGGCGTATCCACATCGACAGTCTCCAAGATCGTGAATCACAGGGACGCGAGCATCACCGCCGCCACGCGCGACAGGGTCCTTGAGCTGGTCAGGAAGTACCACTACACGCCTTACGGATCCTCCAAGCCCAACACCACCACCTGGAGAATCGGAGTCTTGCTGAGCTCATCCATCTCCATGGACTCCACCTTGGACGGAGTCATCCAGCAGGCACAGAAGTCGGGGTACGGCACCCTGGTCTTCAACAGCTACGGCGATCACGACCAGGAGGAGCGCAACATTCTGGCCGCCCTGGAGCATCGAGTGGATGGCTTGGTCTGGGAACCCATCGACCAAACAAGCCTGGCCTTGAAAAGCAAAATCGAGGCACGCGAAATTCCCGAACTGACCATTGGACCCCTGGGAGACGACCGGGCCGCGCTCATGCCCTACGAGGAGGCTGCTTACAGTCTTACTGAAGAGCTGATCAATCGCCACCACACCAGCATCGCTTGCCTGCTCTCACCAGGCAGGCGGACCCAGAGCTTCCTGCACGGCTACCGACGCTGCTTGTTCGACCATAACCTCCAGTACCACACCGACATGGTCCTGGAAACCATCGGCGAGGACCTGACCCAAGTCCTGGAGAACCGGCACGTCACCGGAATCGTGGCATCCCACTACCACCATGCCCTGGAATTCCTCCAATTCGCTGAATCCATGCATTACCACCTGCCCCAGGACCTCTCCCTGGTCTCCCTGATGAACGACACCAACGTGCATCTGCGCTACCCAGGCAGCCCAGAGATATCGTCCTACGTCATGCGCAATGCCGATTTCGGCGCCTATCTGTGTCGAGGGATCATCCGCGCCATCGAGCATGAGTCTGATTCGAGCGAGACCTTCGAGCATGTTTTTGCCCTGGACGGCGAGAAGACTATTGGCCGACCCCCGGACCAACAATGCAAGAAGATCGTGGTGGTCGGCAGCATCAACGTGGACACCTACCTGACCGCTCCTAGCCTGCCCAAGGCCGGTATGACCACCACGACCAGAAACTTCGCCTCCACACCGGGGGGCAAGGCCACCAACCAGGCGGTAGGCGTGGCCAGGCTGCGGCATCAAGTCTCCCTGATCGGCAATGTCGGCAGTGATCCAGCCGCAGACTACATTTACAAAACTATGAGGCAAGCCCATGTGGATGCCGCTGGTGTGCGCAGGGTCAGCGGGGCGGACACGGGCAAAGCCTACATCTTCGTCGACAGCAAGGGCGAGTCGATGATTTCCCTGGTGGCGGGCGCCAACGAATCCCTGACCCCGGATGACATCACTGAGCGTGACCAGATCTTCAGAAACACCGGCTACTGCCTGATCCAGACAGAGATCCCCATGGATACTGTCGCCGAGGCCTGCAGAACAGCCAAGCGCCACCAGGCCGCCACCATCGTCAAACCATCATCCTGCGACCACCTGCCCGAGGACCTCCTGTCTTCGATCGACATCCTGATCCCGAATCTCAACGAGTTGAACACCCTGATACCCGGGCCAGGATCCGTGGTTGATAAGGCGAAACAGTTCATCGACGGCGGGGTGGGCAAGGTCATCATAACCCGGGGCGAGCACGGCTGCACCCTGGTCACTGCCAGCGGACACAAGGACTTCCCAGCCCACGAGACCCGAGCAATCGACGACACCGGCGCCAGCGATGCCTTCATCAGCGCCCTGGCCTCCTACCTGTGCAACGGTTGTTCCCTGGACAAAGCCGCCCATATCGCTAATCTGGCCGCCGGCTTCAGCGTCGCCCGCGAAGGCGTCATTCCCTCTCTGATCAACCGCCGCCAGCTGGAGGGCCTGATCGATTGAGCAGTCCAGACGCGAGTATGGTCAGATTATCTGCCCCAATACACTTGGCCTTTCAACACAAAACCCGTGTGCTTATACTCTGAACAACACATCATTCGCCTCAAGAACTTTCTAGATAATGTGGAAGTATCACCGAATCATCAACCATGTAGGGAGAAGATGAAGTGACGAAGCACCGGGTGACTATCCGCGAAGTAGCTCACAAAGCACAGGTATCTCAACAGACAGTTTCCAATGTAATTAACGGAACCGGTCGAATGAGCGAACAGACCAAGAAAAGGGTGCAGTCTGTCATAACTACCTTGGGATATCATTCCAATCGGCCCGCTCAGATGCTGAGAACGGGGCATAGCCGGATGATCGGCATCACTGTTCCTCGGTTTGATCAGCCGTTCTGCAGTTTATTCTGTGACTGTGTAGCACAATATGCTCATCAAGAAGGGTACGGCCTGGTCGTAAGCGTATTCGGCGACAATTTTGAAGAGACCATCAAAGAAACCTACCAACTCAACGCAGATGGGTGGATTTTCTTCGCTGATGCCACTATTTTGCGACGCATCCGTCACCTTAAGCAGGACTATCCTGTCGTATTGGCAGGCGACTATCTGGGCGACGGTGAATTGGATGCAGTTATGATGCCCAACGTTGACGCATCACGTTACGCCACGAATTGGCTTATCGAACATTCGGACGGCCATGTAGGAATGATTGGCGCATCTTTCGAAACATACGAACAGGATGCCAAAGATCCTGATCCGATACCCCAACGACTTCGTCATACGCGGGATAGAAACACAGATATGAGACTGCACGGATATCTATTAGCCCTGCAAGATCACGCTATACAACCTGATTGGACGATTATTCGTCCCGTCCGTAAATTGATCGAAGCAGAAGGCGAAAGAGCTACAGAGATGCTGCTACAAACAGGAGATATACCGTCAAGCATTATATGTGCCAACGATGCCTTAGCGCTGGGCGCCTTGTCTACTTTGTCCAAACACCACATTTCCGTACCGGAACAAATACAGGTAATCGGTTTTGACAATACACGCGAGTCCCATTACTCCTCGCCGCCACTGAGCACGGTTGACCCTCATGTCATGCAATATGCTCAACTGGCGGTCCAACAACTCATCGCACGCATTGAAGGCTCCAGCGAAAAAGTCCACGTTCTAACAACTGGCTATCGGCTGGTTGAACGTCACACCACTATCTAATAGCAGGCAGGCATTTCAGCTCACCCTATTGATGCATGATCACATGTGACGAATCCAATATAACGACTCCATAGATTTTGTTATTCTTTGACGGCTCCTGCGGCGAGGCCGGATTGCCAGTATTTCTGCAGGAGGAGGAAGGCGATGACCAGGGGGATGATGGTGATCAGGCTGCCGGTGATGACCAGGTTCTGGATGGCCTGCCCGCCCGCGGTGCTGGCCTGGTCC
>NZ_BPWE01000002.1 GCF_020884755.1 Bifidobacterium mizhiense
CGATAATTCGCCAACCCCACAAACACCGTCCCACCAACCATCCGATGCTGAAACAACGAAATCCACACCGCATACACCACCGGCACCACAAACACCACCACAAACACCACCGCAAACGGCCCCATAAACAACCAACCACGCCAACGAGAACCCACGTGGCCCCGGGGTGCACTGCTCGACCGGGTAGCATCGCCGCTAGCAACAGCAGCCATATCTGACCTTCTCCCTCGAAGCTCTACAACGACACAAACAATCAAGCTCCGACCATATCGAACTGCAATGGACGTTCACCGGATGTTTTCGTTATCATCATAGCACGTACCTGCGAATCAAATATTCTCTAAATCTCTGATATAATGGTGTTTATAAAAATGGTGTCGCAAACATATTGTCTGCCACCAAGGAGCAACCGACGCTAAGGACGGCAAGCTCCCATGAGCTGGATCAGGTAGGCATGGGACGGAAGAAACAGGTATCGATACAGGACGTTGCACAGTTTGCCGAGGTATCGCCGCAAACTGTGTCGCGAGTCGTCAATGACAGCACGGCTGTGCGCCCGAACACCAGACAAAAAGTACTGAACGCCATGGAAGCCTTGGGCTACCGACCGAATTATGCCGCCAGGGCACTGAAGCACGGCCGGTTCAACAATATTGGCATCGTCCTGTTCAACATCACCACATTTGGCAATGCACGCATCCTGGACGGCGCTGTGGAAGCCGCATCAGAATTCGGATATGCAGCGACCGTCCACGTCGTCAACCACTCATCGGAAATTACCTTAGCGGACATCCTAGAGCAGATGAAGCAGTTGCCTGTGGACGGCGTCATCGTGGTGCTTGAACAAAGAGTCGGCGATTTTGATCGTTTCAGACCCAGCAAGGAGCTTCCCGTCGTGCTCATCACCGAGAAGCCTTCCCCTCATTGCCCCACTATCGATGCCGACCAATACGGATGCTCGACTTCGGCTGTCGAATATCTGCTCAAAAAAGGCCACCGCACTGTTTACCACATCTCAGGCCCCTCGACTTCACGAGCTGCGGAAAGCCGGGCCAAGGGATGGAGAGACGTTCTTCAGGCTCACGGCATCCCAGTGCCGCCGACTTATATAGGTGATTGGGAAGCAGACAGCGGGTATGAGGCAGGACGAGCCTTGGCGCATGAAGCTGATTGCACAGCCATCTATGCAGCCAACGACCAGATGGCTTACGGAGCCATTGAGGGCCTCAAAGACTCCGGCAAAAGAGTACCTGAAGATGTCAGCGTGATCGGTGTCGACGATTCTCTGATCGGAACGGTCCCAAGATTGAGTCTGACTACCATGCGCATGGATTTTGAAACCATCGGGCGTGAGGCCTTTGCCAAAGTCAAGCTCCAGTGTGAGGGAGAATACGTTCCTACAAACACCAAGACGCTTATTCCGGCAAAGTTGATCCAGCGCGGCTCGGTCATCGACATCAGCCAGCGTCATGAATAATCGCGGTTAGGCCCCCCCCCCTGAACCATCTGACTCGGCTTCATTGCCTTGGCCTAAGTACCAAGTAGGTATCAGATCACAGGTGCCTTGCTCTTTGCTGCAATGATGCAGCGGACTTCTGCAATGCCCTCAGAAGGGCCCAAAGACCTTATCGCCACCTTCAACAAGCCGACATGCACGCTTGTCTATACCCGAGAGATTATTCATTAGGTAGCTAACAATCTATCTAAGGAGAGTTTTTGAGCGAAGACTATGGCAAGCAGATCAAACGGGCAGCCAACCTCATGTCACGATCCATGGATGCCTACGCGGGCCAGTACGGACTGACCGGCACCCAGATGTCCATCATCGACTTCCTAGGCGAAGCCCAGAACCACACCCAGCGAGACATCGAGATGGAATTCGACATCCGTCCGTCCACAACGACAAAAATCCTGCAGCGTATGGAGGCCAGCGGACTGGTTGCCATCAAACGGGATCCCAGGGACGGCCGTCAACGCATCATTGCTCTCACCGCCAAGGCCCGGGGCCTGCAGACAGCAGTGCGGGCCTATATCAATGACCAGCAAACAGCCATGGAACGCCGGTTCGACCAACGCGATCTGGCTGCCTTCGATCGTGTGCTGGCCTATTTCATCACCCTGAATTCCGATGAATCCTCCCAAGCCGGAAAGGAGTCTCGCTCATGAGCGCAACCCAAGCAACCCAGGCACAAAGCACAGCAATCCCTCGCAGGGTAATCGGCGCGGTGGTAGCCACTGGAATCATGTCCTTCTGTGGCGTGATCGTGGAAACGGCCATGAACATCACCTTTCCTGCCCTCATGAGCCATTTCGGCATCGGAACCTCCAGCGTGCAATGGATGACCACCCTCTACCTGCTGGTCGTCGCCTCCATCACCCCGCTCTCGGCGGCTCTCAAGCGCCGCTTCCGCAGCCGAACCCTCTTTCTGTGCGCCAACCTGCTCTTCCTGACCGGACTGGTCATCGACGCGCTGGCTCCTGTCTTCCCGCTCCTGCTGCTGGGCAGGGCCATACAAGGGTTGGGTACCAGCATCGCCCTGCCACTGATGTTCAACATCATCCTCCAAGAGGTTCCGACAAAGCGCATCGGCACCATGATGGGCGTAGGCACCCTAATTACAGCCATCGGACCGGCTGTCGGCCCCACCTTCGGCGGTCTGGTTGCAACCACCATCGGATGGCGTTTCGTCTTCATCATCCTGATCCCCGTACTGGTCATATCGCTGGTGACCGGCCTGGCCTGTATACCCTCGGTTCCGGTGGTGGCAGATGGCGACCAGGCCGGACTGGGTCCGATTGACGTGTTCCTGATGGTTCTGGGCTTTGCAGGTCTGATCTTCGGCATCAGCAACGCCTCGGCAGGATGGCTCTCGTGGAGATTCGGCGGAGCGCTGGCCCTGGGCCTTATCGCCTTGGCAGCGTTCACCATCCGCGCCCGGCATCAGGCTCAACCGATCATCGACGTGCGTCTGTTCACCGACAGCCGCTTCTCCCTGCACGTCGGTGCCTACATCCTCTTCGAGATCAGCGCCCTGGCCCTCTCATTCATCCTGCCCAACCACCTGCAACTGGTCGATGGCTGCACCTCCCTGCAGGCCGGTCTGGTTGTGCTGCCGGGCGCGGCGATTGGAGCCGTCCTGGCACCGCTCTCCGGCAGGCTCTACGATCAGCTGGGCCCGCGCATTCCCATCATCAGCGGCAGCTGTGTCGCCCTGATCGGCCTCCTGAGATTTGCCCTGACGGCACGTCGGCTGACAGCAGTGGCCATCCTGATACTCTATATTTTCTTCATGCTGGGCATCGGGCTGAGCTTCGGCAACATCATGACCAACGGCCTGCACCGGCTGAATCAGGAGCAGCAGGCCGACGGCAACGCCATCTTCAACACCGTCCAGCAATTCGCCGCAGCCATCGGCAGCAGCTTGGCCGCCACCATCGTCGCGGCAGGCCAGGCCGCAGTCGCAGATCGACGGCTGGGCACCATCAACGGCTCCCAGCATGCTCTGATTCTGCTACTGGTCATCGGCACCCTGGAGGTCCTGCTGATCCTGGCCGCCCTGCGTCGCTCTCGGCAACCACAACTCGATTGAGGGACGGTGACCTTCAGTCCACGTCCTGAACAATGCTCATAGATTGTTCGGCAGTCGGAACAAACAAAATAGGGAATCAGGAGTGGCTGTGGTTAGTAGGCGCATGCCCGCATTGCTATTGCCCATCTGTTGATCACCTATAGTCAGTTGCACCTATATCTGTCCAATATGAAAATCGACAAACTGTTGTATTGCGCACAGATTGAGGGCCTTCTGACACACGGTCATAAGCTATTCGACGAACCCATACAAGCATGAGAATGCGGCCCCCGTGCAACCGAACGTTTATGCTGCATGCAAACAGTATGGCCTAAATCGAATAGCTGTCCGGCTGCAACCGAGAATCCCGATCAAATCGTTTCTTCAACCAGCCACCTTATACGGATCATGTACGACCTCTGAACATGCAGATTATTCACATCGCGACGGCTCAGCCTGGAAAACGGTATATGAACTCGGCGAAAATAACAAATCACTGAAAAGAGCCATGCTGTGTTCTCATGTCGGAATTGATCATCCTGATCTGCTGAGAACACTGGTTGGAGGAGGTGCTTCTGCGGTCGATGAGCGATTCGCAAACGCCTTGAAACTACCAGAGGACTCAGAAGAACAAGCCCTTTGATTGGACAGACAAGAGTTGAATATTGATAATTCAGATGTATCTAAGCGCAATAGCTTGTATCGCTGGATGCAAGAAATGATCAGAGGGCAGAAAACATTGAGTGAGTCGACCAAGCAACTTCAAGATGCAGCCAGCCTCAGAAAATTCCCTAACAACTGTTCCCGGCTTGGTGGATGACCGGTAAAACATAGCGACAAGGGTTCGTTTTTTAACTTTTCCAAAAGCGGATCGCCACCCCTGTTGTGATCTCAAGTCTTAAGACGGCGTGAACCGCACACGTGATGCTAACGATTGGCAGGCAGAGCGACGACTAATCGGGTACATATAGCCAGCATTTGACCTCTGACGTTGCCAATCTGTAAATATTTGTATAGTTTAAATAAAGAGCTAAGCTTACTAGCTAATAACTGCTTTCTGGCTTGTGAAACACAAATCTCACTAACAACGTCGTGGACCCTTCTCACCTCCCTAAGGAGAACTAATGAAGAAGACAAAGGCTTTTGGACATACGGACTTTGATCCGGCAGAGGCATCTCAGGGGGATTCCCATGGACGCATGGGACAGTTGGCGACATTGCCAGCCCGATTCCATAGCAAAGCAAGGACGGCTGCTGCTATCTGGAAAAAACAAATAATTGCTCTGATAGCAGTATTGATGAGTGTGGCCCTATTCTCGGGCTGCCAAGGATCGAATCAGTCAGAGCCGTCAGTGAAACAGGCCTCCGAATATTTGTCATCTTTGACAAAGTACGACATTCCTGTTGTCGGCAGTACCGAAACCATCTCTGCAAACAAATCAGGAACCCTGTATGTACTTGCACGGCGGGCCGACCTTAAGCAGGCAAAACCCGCGCAATGCAAGGTAAATGGGCAATCCATGCAGCGATCTTCTTCAAACTTGAATTATCCTGCAGGCAACGGGCAGAATTTCTTCCCATTTGCACAAATCGACATTAAAAAGGGCAACTCGCACAAGCTCTCATGCAACCAGCCGGATGGTGTCGAAATGATTGCATTGCTCGATCCTCATGTTCGAAGCCTTCCAAAGCAAGCCGCATAATTCCGGTTATTGCCTTTCCGCGCTGTTACGACACGTCGATTCCGGCTTTAATCGTTGGACTCCTAACTCCTATTACTAAGTGCCTCCATAAGCAACGAATCGTCTTGTCGCTCGGTCTTTTCCGATTCATAGGCTGATCAGTTTACTTCGACTAGGCCTTCCTGGATCACAGCTTGAGGTGAAAAAACGAGATAGGATCTGAAGAACCGGTCAAGCGCAAATAATCCACACTTTGCACATTCACACCTGAACCGAACCACATTGCATTCTCCGGCCAATACAGCAAAGAATGCTTGAACTCCTACCGCGAAAACCAGACTGGCAGCTCGGCACCTGCGTAGCCCCGGCGATGGCCACAGCCACTACCCTGCCAGCCTATCCGGATCCCAGGTGCAGAAGCCGACCGGCCCGCTGACAAATTCTTTTACTTATTCAATCATTCAGCCGATACCACAAGAGCCATCTGGATTGCAGCCATGATTCCCAATCGGCTTTTGACTCTGCAGTCGCTTCTTCCAATCAACACCACCGCCGGGGTTGCCGCCTTGCGGGGTTACAGGAGCGGGCGCTGGTGCATATCCGCCTCCACCGCCGCCTCTGTTGGTAGACGGCCTGTAGGTGGGCGCACGGCCGCTTTGGCCGCTGTTATTGGAGGATGCCGCCTGCTGGGCGGCCAGCTGGTCTACCTGGCTCTTGGCCTGCATCGAGGCGTTTACCTGGTCAATAGCCGACTGCAAGGCGTTCACCGCATCCCGGTAGGCTTTCGCCGTATCCGCTTTTATCTGGCCAACCTGGTCAATAACCTTCTGCAGGCTGTCACGGACGGCAGAATCGGCCACCTTCCCGTCGGAATCGCCCAACAGCTTCGACGCTTCGTCCCTCTTCGCATTCAGGGCCGCCTTCGCATCCTCCAAGGTCTTTGCATCCCGGGACGCTATTACTGCCTTAGCCGACTTGGATACGGCCGCGTATTCACTGTCAAGGTTCTTGGCCTTGCTGGCTTGAGCGTTCAGATCATCAGCGGACATGGAAGTCTTGCATTGGAAGGATGGCGGCTCGAGGCCGCCAGCGGCCTTCACGCTGCGGCTCATGTTCGCCACGGTCTTCGCATCCTTGACTTGGTCCACCTTCACGCGGGATGCCTCACGGTAGCTGGCCATCATGGCCGAGCCGGTCTTCTTCTGCAGGGTCTTCGCCGACTGGTTGCAGGAGTCGAGCGCCGCATCATGCCGACGGCTCTCAACCACTCGCCAGCCTAAAAGACCTGCAACAACTACCATCACTGCAACTACTGCGACAATCACCGGAACCAGCCACTTCGGATGTCGCTTGCCTGAAGCGGCATCCCCATCCCCCGGCACGACGGCCTGTTCAAGCCCGGCCTCTTTGCCTGCTTCATCGACTTCTGACTGCTGGTCCTTATTGTTCATAGCCCTTTCTCCGATTTTCTTCGCCGAGTATCACACGCAATGTACCAGGCTGAAAGATAACTATTGATTCATTATCACTCGCGCAATATCAAAAGAGACCTCGAGCTACCACTAATAAAGCTATGTATGCACTAAAACGAGCCTGCCCGTTTACAAGATCCGCCGCTATTACCCGCACTACGGATCCGAGTGATCGTTGATGTCACACCTCTCATAACTACAGCGGTAAGCAATTGTCTAATTTTGCAAAATTAATGGTCGGATCCATCTGCAGTTCGTACCGAGGCGTGCAAATCGCTGTACTGCGAGATGCCATAGCCGACAATCGACCTTTCTTTTCCTATGTGGACAAGAAAGCGTTGACCGACAAGCTGCTACAAACCTCAATGGGCTACGATTCCCTCACTTTGCTAGTCGAGCTAAGCCATACTTACAGAGACAGAAAGTCTGAACAACAAGACACTAATTGTATTAGAAAGGTTGATTCTTATCCTTTTCAGCATTTTCCCTTTCCAAAAGCTCTTTCTGATGCAGAAGCCGTGAATGTGGGTATGATCTGCTTTTAGCACATTCATACGCTTTCTGGTAGTAATTTTCATACTCATTTAATCATCGACCTATCGAATTACATCAAATGTTGTATCGTAAGAGGATTCACAATCGGTCTGCTGATACAGTATTGAATGTCAGCGCATCGATGAGTTACTGCACAGTGACAAGGGAAAGTTTTTTGCTGTTTCGACGGGACCACAATAGCGAGGAACGTGCAGCAAGGGCAAGCTCTGAAGGGTGACACGTCGCATTGCCACAAGTATGAGAGACGGCAATGCGCGCCTGCCCAGTTGACCATCGATCCTAAGACAAGACAGAGGTTGAGGGAAAAAAGGAGTGCTTCATGGCAAATCAGGGAGACGAGGAGGCCGAGGGCCTGGAGAACATGTCCGACCCGGTTGAAAGCGAGACTGCGTCACCGCCGTCGATCATGCCGGATAACGGGGATGCTCCCTCAGGCAGGCGGCGTCCGAAGTGGCTGGTTCCGGTGATCGTCGCCGTGGCAGCGGTGGTGCTTATTGTGGCCGGCCTCGTGGGTTGGCGCGTGGTGGAATCCCGCCGGCATGATGCGGCGCTCGGCTCCTGCAGCCGGGCGGTGAAGACCCTGCAGGAGAAGACCGGCTCGGCCAGGATGGCGAGCTACCGTGAAGCCGCCGGCGTGAACGCGGGCCAGGTCAAGGACGCGAGCACCGTGCTGGCCATGGCGCGCAGCGTAAAGAATACTGAAGGACTCAGGCAGCCCACGATCCAGTGCAAGGCCTCCATGTCCACCGGCGATCTGAATACCGAGGCCGGCAAAGCCAAGAAGCTTGACAGCAAATATGAGGCTGTGGCCAAGGCGGCTAAGGCTGTGTTGGCCTCCCGGGACACGAAGGCCCTTGAGGATGCGAAGGCGGCCCTAGACGGAAAGAAGGATGAAGCATCGAAGCTGCTTGGCGACTCCGACGGGAGGGTGGCCGACAATGCGACCCGCGACAGCCTTAAGCAGGCCATCGACAAGGCCGGCCAGATTAAGGATGGCAAGGCCAAAGCCTATCAGGATGCGGCGAGCGCCTTGCAGGCGGCCATTGACCAGGTGAACGCCTCCATGCAGGCCAAAAGCCAGGTTGACCAGCAGGCCGCAGCCCAAGCGGCTCAACAGCAGGACACCACTCAACGTCAGCCTTCCTACCGCCCGTCCGGCAACCGTGGCAGGTATCAGCCTGCGCAAGCTCCGGCTCCGTCGTCGCCACATCAGGGAGGAAGCCTCAACATTCAGGACTATCCCAACCTGTGGGAGCAGCTGCAAAAGGGGGACGGCGGGCCGGCCATCGACAACCAGGGCAACTGCATCGCCAACTGTTATGGATGGACAGGCTCTAATTGAGCTTTTTCGGAGTCGTGGAGCTTCGTCAGCATAGCTAATATGCTAAAGCCCCTCCGCCCGGTCTGCACTGCAAGACCATCCCATCCATCTGCTGGTGCTCTACCTCGCTGATACCCAAGGCCAGCCTCGCCTTTTTGCTGCACGCGGCCAAATGTCAATGACCACGTGCGTCAACCATGGAAATAGAAAGTGAAGGAGCCGCCGTGTTCAGTGCCATCCCGCTGTCCCTTGCTTGTTTTCTGACATCTTACCGCAGACCGGTAGGCTTGAGAAGAACTATCGCCGTTGAAGTCTGGTCTCAAGGAGATCTCAGTGCAGTCCGTCTAAACGTATCAAAAGAACACAAATCCAAAGTCTGTTCTTGGCGCCTCGCGCCCAAGTCAAGACTCTGGTTTTTCAGGTCTTTCGAGCCCTCTGGTCAATCTCGGCCCTGCGCAGACGCATCTCGTCGAACTCCTTTTAGAGCTCTTCAAAGAACTCCTCCTCGTCCCCTGACGGTTAGGATCCATATGTCGCTCTGAGCCCGGGACGACAGACAGGGGCTCCCCCGCTCGACTTTCGCCGCCACTTCCTGCATCTGCTGAAGTTCCGCCTTGCTGATATCCAATGCCATCCCGGCCTTCCTATTCCTATACTTACATCTCGTTGTGCAGCTCGATAAAATACCATCAATATAGTCGACAGTATGCGGTGGCCTTGTTCTAGAAGGCAATGTAACCCGATGCTCAGCCATCTTAACCACGACCTGGATATAGTTCTAAAGCCTGCTTTGTCAAACCCGGGTATAACAAAGACCATAGCTTCACCGAGCCCTCTCCCCCCGGATCTGCACAATTGGAGATATTAACTACAGCGTATCTAATTTCATTAGGGCGTAGTGCATGAGTGCTTGCCATGTTAGATAATACCAATCACAAAACAGTAATATTAAAATACTTATAATTATCTTGTATCTTCTTAAATCAAACGTGCGACGCGAATATTGAGTGCGTCACGCGTGCAATTCGCGGTACAAGGTCAAAATTTGATGCATAAGCATCCCGAGAGTGAATCTCCAGCATTTAGTGTCGATAATATCTAGTTGTCATCTCTGTAAGCCGTACCTGCGTCAGAACTTATATAGGACAGCATTCAATTAATTTACTATTGGCCTCTGTCATCGTACATCACGATATCAAATCTTTTTCATATGGTTGTCCAATGTAAGAGAAAACACAGCTCTGCAACGTGTCATAATGCAAATTCGAAAAGAGGAACACTTCCTGTGCAACAAAATTATCCGCCGGTATTGTCCTGTAGACATCAGTGAATGGAAACGGACATGCCGGATCAGCAGTACGCCGGAAAGCCGGATGACAGGACTTCCAACAGCAGGAGAAATCGACTATAGGTGCGGATGGATGTTGAAACAGCTAGTAAATATAAAATTCAGACTGCTGTCGAACAGGTGAAGCAAGAGAACGAACTTTTCAGCGATCAATTCAACAAACTTGGAAAACCGGGCGACTGATTACTGGGCTTCAACGCCCTGTTCTGTTTCTTGCCTCTGATGTCTCAGTAGGCCTGACAGAATCTCACACCAAAAAAGCGACTGGCTTATGTAGTCGCCGTTTTTTGGTACTCCTTGTTGTTGTACTCGTTATCACTTACATTCTTATAAATCTAGTGCTTATGAAAAGCACATTTACTTTTTCACTGCATCTTTTGATAACCGAGACGGGACAGTTCACCAGCGAAATTCTGAATAGTTTGGCTAAGAAACACAGCAGCAATCTTAGAAGACTGAAGAACATATATATTAGAGGAGCCGCCGCTGTCGGAATTGAATGTCTCACATACGCCTTGGCCCTAATGTAACACCTTTGCTTCTTATGCCCAGGACTCTGAACTTTTAGCCTTAGCGATATAATTTTCCTATGGACGACAATAAGCAAAAGAAAATAGATCAAATCGCAGATGATTTCAAGGACCAGCTGACAAATCATATTGATTACGGCGATCATGACGATAAATTGCTTCTTTCAGCGTACAAGAATGATCGAGGTTACTCTGATTCGTTGGCTTCGTTCCTGTCCGCTGCTCAAATTCGATTGGCGTCAAGAGTCGATAAATTTAATAATTTTATTGAGTATCATGAGAAAATGAAACCGGGCACGCAACAAAGTATTCTGGATGGGTTGGAAAAGGTGCTAAAAACTCTACAAGATTTCTGCCAATCCATAGATGCCGAGACTGGTTATAAGCTACAACCCGATAGGTATTTTCAGGAGGAGCAGATTAAAAGTGCCTTGAATGTTCTGCGGAATTCTACTTCGTCCAAGATTCCTTCGGATATGAATCAATTCAACGTATACAATTTCAAATCCCATCCCATGTTTGCAGTGGAGCCCGATGTAAAGACGAAAGAAAGAAACGAGCACAAACTCTACACGGTATTCGTCAGCTCGACTTACAAGGACATGAAGGACATTCGCAGAGCTGTGCTTACAAAGTTGAATTCCTCCAGGAACTACATACCGATCGGCATGGAAGACTTCACGGCCTCCGACAGCGACCAACTCAACTACATCAGCGACCGACTCAAAGACACCGACATCTACGTGCTAATCCTGGGCGGTAAGTACGGCACCCTCACCCCCGAGGATCACATGAGTTACACGCAGAAGGAGTACGAGATGGCCGTGCAAGATCCCAATATCATGGTGCTGTCCTTCGTATGTAAGAACCCCGAAGACCTACCTGCTAAGAGACGCTGGCAAAACGATGAGGAACACAAACACCTTGAAGAGTTTCGCCAAAAGGTATTGAACTCCGGCAAATTGGTCAAACTCTGGGAAGCAAACGACGATGATTGTGCGGAGCATATAGCCTTCGAGATCTACCGGTCTCTGATACTCGGAAACAAAGACAATCTACGCGGCTGGATCAGGGGAGTGTCAGCACACTCTTGCTAATTAAGGCTGTTCGAGTCCGGCAAAGATTTACAGCATCATACATCCAAAACAAGAGTCGTCCGATACTGCCCAGCAACTTTAACCTGAGTGCCACAAACCTATCCGCAATGAGGTCGTCTCATACTGAGGGGATTGTACCCTGCTTGTGGCTGATCTGAAAGATGGCAATATCCGATAGCCTATTCGCAATTCCTAGAGAGGGGGATCGCAATTAGTGTGTCGGCATTCGCAAACAACAGCCACACCATCAACGCCCGAATCGCCACTAGCTTCATCATCTCGCCAAGCCACATCCTCCCCACTAGCCACCTCTTCCCCCCCTCTGCATTCCACATCAGAGGAAACCGACACCGAAGACAGAGCTGCCTATAACCTTCTACAAACGTGTTCAAATACCAATACACCGTCACTTGCGCTTATGCTAATGTGTCATTAGTGGCCAAAGTTGTCTTCGGCGCTTGACTCGTCGAATGTTGGGGATAATCGACAATGCGGCTGCGATTCCTGGGGAAGGGGATCATACTAATGCCTCGTCAGCACTCGAACATAGCGACTCGACCGGCCTTGCTGGTCAGCCTGATGCTGGCTATTATCCTACCCGCAAGCCTCCTGGTCTGCACTTATGCCACGGCAGACAACGCTGCAACCGAGTCCAGCGTGGCCGATGCAGTTGCGCCGACCACACAAGGAAATAGCGGGGGGGGGGGGGGGTCGTCAGACCCCTCATGTAGCTAAGCAACAGTCCAGCAATTCTCCTGACATCACCACCCAGCCAACAGGAACTGCAAACACTCCTACAGCAACAATTCCTACTTCGCCATCTCCCCTGGCTACATCTTCCCCTCTGAATCCCGCACAGCCGGCCCCCTCCGTCTCTCCCACGCCGGACAAGACCAGCACCCCAGACGACAAAGTCAACGCCGGGCTGCAGGCGCGCGCCTCCACACCGCACACTGTCACCTTCAGCAATCCCCAAGGCACCGACACGACACAAACAGTAAATGATGGCGAGCGTGTAAAACGTCCAGCAGATCCGACTCGAAACGGCTACCTATTCGACGGGTGGTTCATTGGTGATACACCAGTAGCCTACGATTTCAGCAAACCAATCATCAACGATCTGAAGCTCACCGCCCATTGGAGCAAGGATTGGAGCATGAGCCCCGTGCAGGGACCGGCTTCTGGTGGCACGAAAGTCACACTGACCCCTCCTGGGCCGCGTGGAATTCGCTTCAGCCAGGTCAGCGCAGGAAGAGGACACACCCTTGCAGTCGCCTCGGACGGCAACCTTTACTCTTGGGGAAGCAATGATTATGGCCAGCTCGGCGACGGGACAACAACTGAACGTCATGAACCGGTCCAGGTAAAGAAGCCCCAAGGCGTATCCCAGAATTTCACCTGGGTCCAAGCTTCAGCCGGATACATGTTCTCTTTTGGCCTAGGGTCAGACGGCAAGCTCTACAGCTGGGGCAACAATCTACACGGATACCTGGGAGACGGCACAACTAACGATCGCCACACTCCAGGCCCAGTAGCTCTACCACCGAATGTGCCGACAGGATTCACATGGAATCTGGTCGCAGCAGGCAGCCTGCATGCTCTCGGTTTAGGATCCAACGGCAAGCTCTACAGCTGGGGCAACAACCTATACGGATACCTGGGAGACGGCACTACTAACGATCGTTACACTCCCGTCCCTGTAATCCCGCCACCAAATGTGTCTGCCGGTTTTACTTGGAAGCAAATAAGCTGCTGGGGTTGGCATTCCCTGGCATTGGGATCGGATAACTGGCTCTACTCCTGGGGCTATAATGGAACTAATGAGCTGGGTATTGGAGGACCAACAGGATATCAACCCACACCCGTACGCGTAGCTGCACCGCAAAAAGCAGGTTCCGGATTCATTTGGGTAGAATCCAAAATGGGTGATTATTACTCTCTCGCCATCGGATCTGATGGCAACATATATGGTTGGGGATACGGAGCAAGCGGCAATATAGGCAATGGTGCTGTTGATAATGAGCCCAGTCCGACACAAGCTTTTAAACCCAGTGGAGCGCTCCCAGGATTCGTCTGGAAGCAGATCAGCAGTCTATCTTTTGCATCCCTGGCTATAGGTTCTGACGGGAATCTCTATTCCTGGGGAGGCAACGCAAACGGCCAGCTGGGTGACAACACCACTACTCAACGAAACACCCCTGTCAAAGTTGCAGCGCCGCCAAATACACCTTCTGGACTGACCTGGCTACAGGTAAGCGCCGGTTGGGACAACACATCCTTCGGTCTGGCTTCGGATGGCAACCTCTACTCCTGGGGCAACAACATAAACGGCCAGCTGGGCGACAACACCACCAGCGAACGACACGTCCCCGGCCGAGTGAACCTGCCCGGGACCATCACAGTCACCACCGTCAGCTTCGGCGGATCGGCAGGTACGAACATAACCAAGAACGCGGATGGCACATGGAGCGTCACCACGCCCGCGCATGCGCGAGGAAAAGTGGACACGACCGTCTCATGGACGTTGAACGGCCAACAGCCGGACGCCCACCTGGCCTACAGATACCTAGACTCCTACACAGTCACATTTACTAGTGCGGACACCTCCTGCCCTGCACCCTCCGGGATGCCCCCAAACCAGACCGTCACCGAAAGCAAACAGGCCAAACGCCCCTCCCCCGATCCGAAGGCAAACGGCTGCCTATTCGACGGATGGTTCATCAAAGACGCTGGCAACGACTCCAAGATCGCCTACGACTTCAGTCAGCCCGTCACCGGCAACATCACCCTGGCCGCCCACTGGACCAAGATGGACAACCACTGGGCCCTGAACCCCGAAAAAGGCAACGTGCTCGGCGGCCAGCACGTGACCATCACCCCGCCTACAATCAACCGAGGCATCCGCTTCAACCAAGTCAGCGCCGGAGGCTACCAGACCGCGAGCGCCAACAGTTTCTCCATAGGAATCTCCAGCGACGGCAACGCCTATGCATGGGGAAGCAACAAGTACGGGCAGCTGGCTCAGAAACCGGCCGATGCCAGCATGCAGAAGGCCCCTGTCAGAGTTCCCCTGCCCGACGGCGTGGATTCCAGCTTTACCTACACGCAGGTTGCAGCCGGCGACTCGCACGTTCTGGCCATCGGATCCAATGGCATCCTCTACAGCTGGGGACGCAACGATCACGGGCAACTGGGTGACGGCACCACCACGGATCGGTACCAGCCTCAGCCCGTCAAGGACACCAGCGGCCAGCCATTCAAAGCCGTACAGGTCAGCGCCGGCTTCGCCGACTCGGCCGCCATCGACTCTGAAAGCCGCGTCTACACCTGGGGCAGCGAAAGCACAGGCAAGGGGCAGGCACCTATATACAGCACAACCAGGAAGAACCCGGCACCAGCCGCCGACCCGGACAATCCGGGACAGAGCTTGCGTGCGGTCCAGGTCAGCCTCAACTGGAGCTTCGTCATGGCCCTGGATGCCGACGGCAACGTGTACACATGGGGGTACAACACTAATGGCCAGCTCGGCAACAACACCAGTAACAGCACCAATTACGCATCCAATCCGGCCCGGCTGCCCAACCAGTCCTTCCAGGCTACCCAGATCAGCGCAGGAAGCTGGAACGCCTTGGCCATCGACACGGAGGGGAACACCTGGACCTGGGGATACAACGGATACGGCCAGCTGGGCGACGGCAGTACCAGCGACAAATATCAGCCTCAAACTGTGCAAAACCCCACTAATACCAGCCAAAGTCTTAAAGCCACTCAGATCAGCGCGGGTGTGAATCATTCCCTTGCGGTCGGCCAGGACGGCAATCTCTGGGCATGGGGATTAAACAGCAACGGACAGCTGGGCATCGGCAGCACCGTCAATCAGACAAAGCCCACGCTTATCAAGGACCCCGCCAACAAGGCCCAAGCATTCAAGGCCGTTCGAAGCAGCGCGGGGCAACTCCATTCACTGGCCATCAGGCAGGATGGTAACCTCTGGGCCTGGGGCGGCAACCAGTACGGACAGCTGGGCAACAATCAAACGGCAACCAAAAGCACGACACCCTTGGCGGTTGCTTTCGATCCGACGCCTCTGGTTCTCACTGGCGTCAAGTTCGGCGGCATCCCCGGGACCAGCCTGTACCGGAACGACGACGGCACCTGGAGCATCACCAACCCACCCCATGACGCAGGACACGTCGATGTGGCCGTCGACTGGACCATCGACCAAGTCGCGCAGACGACCGCACACCTGGGCTACACCTACGAGGGCATCCTGCCCATGGCCGGCAGCACCGGCCTCCTTGTCCTACTCGCCACAGGACTGCTGGCCGCTGCAGGCGCCACAGCAGCAGCCTCACACCAGCGGGAAACCAGCAGCCGCCGCCACTAAGCTCTTTGCCCGAGTAAGCGGGGTGGCCCCGCAAACCCCCAAGATTGCGGAGCCACCCTATTTCTTCAATCTCCTTCAATCTCCTCCTTTGTTCCCCGACTGGAGCTTCCTCTTAAGCAGGGCCAACAGTCTTCTGTCATAGGCCAGCTACTGTATACACCAGCTATTGCCACGCCCACCGGGACCCTGAAGGCTTGCGCCTGCGGAATCACTAAGCCAAGGCTACGGCCAACCAAGGCATAGCGGCATAGACAGCATCCTGTCCCGCTCGCACTTAAACAACCCCCCCGGGTCTTCTTCGTTGAAGAGTAATTATCGGATTCCCAACACTGCTGAGGTAAGCATAATACTTCCAAGACGATGCGAGGCGTATATCCCCACCACGCCACGTCAGAATATCCGAGAGCTGGCACAGTCCACAAGAATCATGGTGAGACTGAGTAGTTAACAATGTTATTATAGTTTACATTGTTAACTACCAACAATCATCAGGAGGTGTATCTTGCAACCCGCAAAAAACGATTCGGGGGAATATGCCCTGTCTTGTCGCCAGGTGCGCAAATCATTCGGAAGCAGGCAGGTGCTCAAGGGTGTGGATCTTGAAGTCAGGCGCGGCAGCATCCTGGGCCTGCTGGGCAGGAACGGGGCAGGCAAGTCAACCCTGATCTCGGCCTTGACAGGGCTGGGTGCGCCAGACTCAGGCCACATCTCAGTAGAGGGGCACAACCCCTATCGGACCCCCTCGCGCATCTTCGGCCGGGTCATCGGACTCGCACCCCAAGACCTGGGCATCTATCCCCACCTCAGCGTCCGAGACAACCTGCGTGGCATGGCCGGCCTGCAAGGGCTGAATACCAAGCAGGGCAGCAGAAGGGCCGACGAACTGATAGAGCTCATGGGATTGGGGTCCCAGTCAGGAACATCAGCCGAAAATCTCTCAGGAGGGCAGAAACGACGCCTTCACACTGCTATGGCCATGGTCCACAATCCCCCGGTGCTCTTCCTGGACGAGCCGACAGTCGGAGCGGACGTGGAGGCGCGCGCCAGAATACTGGACATGGTCAAGGCCATGAGCCGGCAGGGCACCACCATCATCTACACCACCCACTACCTGAAGGAGCTGGAAGCAATGGGCGCGGACCTGGCCTTTCTGATCGACGGGCGGATCCAGGTCCATGGTTCTCTGCAGGAGGTGCTCCACAAATATGCCCGGGCATCCCTGCGTATCTCCTTCGTCGGTCAGACCCCAGGCCAGATCCCCGGATGGCAGATGATCGAGGGGTTCCTGGAGCCCGACCACCCAGTGTCCAGTCCGGAGCAGGAGCTGGCCCGCCTTTTGCAGGAGCCGGTCATGAAAAAGGCCCGTCTGTCGTCGATTACCATCGTCCAGCCGGACATCGAATCGGCCTACATGACCGTCATGGGCACATCCTCAAGCGATCCTGCCGGGTCACGAGCATGGGAAGACAGGTGAGCGCCATGCGGTTTAACGGTTACCTGGCAGCATTCCGCCTCAATTTCAAAATCGAGCTGCGAAGCATCTGGCTGCAGGCGGTCATCGTGGCCATTCCCCTGATCATCATTCCCTTCATGCTGCCCTCCTACCGGGACTCCCTGCGGGCCCAGGGGCATCTGGGCGCCAATGGATCCGAGCAGGCGCTTCCGGGGTTCGCCATCCTTTTCGCCATGTTCTCCCTGCAGCTGGTCCTCCAACTGTTCTTCCAGGAGCACGAATGGCACACCTGGGACAGGATGCGGGTGTCAGCGGTCTCCCTCCTCGACCTGGTCATGGCCAAGCTGAGCGTGTCTTCCATGGTGCAGGTGGTCCAGGTCGCTCTGGTCATGCTGATCGGGACGGCGCTCTACCACTATCGGCCCAATGGATCAGTCCTGGCCCTGGCCGCGGTCTGCCTGCTCATTTCGATTGTACTGACCCTCTTCGGCCTGTTGCTCTACATCTTCTCGTCCTCCCAGAACATGGCCATGTCCTTCAACAATATCCTCGGCATGCTCCTGGCTGGCATGGGCGGAGCCCTCAGCCCTGTCTCCGGATTCCCGGACTGGGCACAGAAGCTGGCCAAGGGCAGTCCCGTCTACTGGGCCATGGATGCCGTAGGAAAAATCAATTTCGACCATGCCGGAATGGCGGATGTATGGCCTGATCTGCGTATCCTGCTGGCCTTCCTGCTCGCCCTGGCTCTCCTGGCAACGGTACTATTCAAGAGAGGAGTACAGCGGAAGGAGTGAGAAAGCATGGCTGACCCACCCAAGGCACCCGTCAAGACGACGCTGAACCGAGACTACGTTCTGCGTTCCGCCCTCTATTTCGTCGATAAGCACGGACTGGAGGCCCTGAACATCCGCGCCTTGGGCAAGCAGATGGGGGTGTCAGGACCAGCCATCTACCGTCATGTACCCAGCAAGGCCGCCCTGCTTGATGGGATCGTCGAGCTTATCTGGCAGTCAGCCACCGACCTGGACTCCATACCACAGGGCATGGGATGGCGGCAAGCGCTTGAAGATGTCATGCTCCAGGTTCACCGGACGCTGCTTTCGCATCCCCGGGCGCTCCCGCTCATGGCCACGCATCCCATCAACACCGACCAGTCCTTCCACATGGTCAGCACCTGGTTGAACCAGCTGACCGCCCATGGGCTCAAGGTCGATTCCGACACCATCCACCTGCTCAACAGCCTTGCCGGACTGACCCTGGGCAGTGCCATCGCCCAGGCCTCTCCCCCGGTCGGCGGTGCGGGTGGCCAGACCAATACTGATCTGGCCAAAAGACTGGCTGAAGACACCCAAGGATTCGATGACCTGAAGATGCTCGTTGCTTCTACGGACGACGGCATTAGTGCCCTTATGGAGACCAGCTACCGCAAGGGCCTGCACGCCCTGATCGCCGGTTGGCCTGCCTGACCCGGGACTGCCGACCAGTTCAGCAAGACCACCGCACCATTAATCCTGCCTAGGAGTGCTTCCCCGACATTCCACCTGAGAGAACCTTATCAGCAGGTAGTATAGTTGAAAGACGCAAGGCTTCCTACTCGCACCCTCGCACAGAGGGATGGGGATATGCGCTATGTCAGGAAGCATCCAAGGGTATCTCTACCGGTAGGGGCCGGTGAGTCAGTCTTTGGGGAAGGGGATTTTGCTTTATCATGCGTCAGCATACGAACATGCCAAGCCGTCCAATAAGGGCTGTCAGCCTACTGTTGGCCGTTATCCTGCCAGCCAGCCTGGCTATCTGTGGATTCGCCGCAGCAGACACGGCCACCAACGGGTCTAGTGTCGCCGACGCCAGCGCGCCGGCGACACTAGAAGGCACCGGGGGGGGGGGGTCGTCAGACCCCTCGCGTAGCTAAGCAAAATTCCGGCACTTTCCCCAGTAGCGCGACTCCAACATCAGCGCCCAGTACACCGCAATCCCCCTTATCCACACCATCTTCCCTAAACCCCACGCCGACAGAATCCACGAAAACCGATCAGACACTGGACTCGCAGTACACCGTTACCTTCAACGACCCCGACCAGCACACCAGCATGAGGCAAAACGTCAAAGCTGGTGAACTGGCGGAGCGACCCGCTGATCCGACCAGGAACGGCTACGTTTTCGAAGGCTGGTTCAAAGACGGCGCACACCTTGCCTACGATTTCAACCAGCCAGTCACCAGCAGCATCATCCTTAATGCGCATTGGACCAAGCAGCTTTCCCAATGGACCAGAGGATCAAGCACATGGTCCATTAACCCTGATAATGGGCCAACAGCCGGAAGCACCAAAATCACCATCACCCCGCCGGCAGCAAACAGCATCCACTTCACTCAAATCAGTGCAGGAGGGGCTCATTCCCTCGCCCTTGCATCAGACGGCAACCTCTACAGCTGGGGAAGCAGCAGCGGCGGGCAGCTAGGGCGCGCTGTTACCAATGAAACACCAAGCGGCAAGCCAAATCTGGTCACAAGGCCCAAGGGAGCATCCTCCGGCTTTACCTGGGTTCAAGCGGTGGCTGGAGGAGGTTATTCCTTGGCCATTGGCACCGACGGCAACCTCTACAGCTGGGGAAGCAACGGATACGGCCAGCTAGGGCGCATAACAGACAAGGATGATTCCAACACCATGAAGAGTGACCCTACTCCCAAACCAGTCGACAAACCGACAAAGGCTGATTCAAGTTTCACTTGGACCAAGGTCATTGCTGGAGCTGACTTTGCTCTGGCCTTCGGCTCTGATGGCAAGCTATACAGTTGGGGCGACGCCTACAACGGCGAACTGGGACGCCCTTCCGGCAATAAACCCGGCAGTGAACCGTCCAGCAAACCCAGCCCGGTCACTATGCCTTCAGGAGTTCACTTCACCCAAGTAAGCGCAGGCTTCCAACACGTTTTAGCCATTGACACGAGCGGAAAACTGTACGGCTGGGGGTGGAATGGATTGGACTTGCCCGGATGGAGTCAACAACAAACAATGCCCGGCCTCGGTACCGGAGCCAGTACACCGACCCAAATAACAAAATTCGGTCCTTCTGGAAATACTTGGAAGCAGGTTTCGGCAGGATACATGCATTCACTGGGCCTTGTCGCAAATGGCCAGCTATACAGCTCGGTAGGTTGCAATGCCCACGACTACTGTAATATTGCTCATCCATCTGGCACGGCAAAAGACTTCGCTTGGAAACAGATCAGTGCAGGATCGGAATACTCACTCGCGATCGGATCTGATGGCAAGTTGTATGGCTGGGGAGACAACAGCAAGGGCCAGCTGGCAAAAGACCCAAATGACTATAGCACTATTGCTGACCCTACCAAAGTATCCACACCCTCTGGAGTCACCTATACCCAGGTCAGAACGGGAAACCAACACGTACTGGCCCTGGACTCGGACGGCAACCTGTACAGCTGGGGAGATAACAGCAGCGGCCAGCTGGGACGCGACACTGGATCAGCCAAAAACAGCATATGGGCCAGCAAGATTCCTTTCCCTGAACAGCCAGAAATCTCCGATATTAAGTTTGATGGGATATCCGGTACCAACCGGTCCAGAAATTCAGACGGTACATGGAGCGTCTCTACTCCGTCACATCGCAAAGGCCAAGTAGATGTTACCATCTCCTGGAGTATGAACGGCCAGCAGCCTGACGCACACCTGCTCTACACGTATATCGGCCCCAAATACAGCGTCGGGTTCACTTCCAAGAACGGCTCCTGCCCGGCACCCTCAGGCATGCCCGGAAACCAATCGGTCGTTGAAGGCGAACAAGCTAAGCGCCCCTATCCCGATCCAAAATCAGACGGCTGCATGTTCGACGGCTGGTTCATCAAAGACACCAAAGGCGATTCCAATGTGGCTTATGACTTCAGCCAGCCCGTCACCGGCGGCATCAGTCTGGTCGCGCACTGGTCTCCAGTTGACACGCACTGGTCGATCAACCCTAGCCAAGGCAACGTGCTTGGCGGCCAGCAGACGACGATAACCCCTCCTGATCACAGCCGTGGCATCCGCTTCAATCAGCTCAGCGCCGGTGGCGAGCAGGCCAATATCCTCGGCTTCTCCGAGGGTGTGGCCAGCGACGGGAACGCCTACGCTTGGGGCAGCAACCAGTATGGACAACTGGGTCAAGACCCAGCCAAGACGACTGTGCAGAACACCCCTACTAAGGTTCCTTTGCCCGATGGCGTGGGTTCCGACTTCACCTACATGAAGATCGCAGCAGGCGGCGCCCACACTCTGGCCATAGGCTCCAACGGAATCCTCTACAGCTGGGGCCGTAACGATCACGGGCAGCTAGGCGACGACAGCACCACAGACCGATACAAGCCACAGCCCGTCAACAACCCCTATACAGACAAGTCCTTCAAAGCCGTGCAAATTAGCGCCGGTGCCTACGATTCAGCCGCCATCGACGACCAGGGCCGCGTCTACACCTGGGGATGCGAGCACACCAGCTACTCCGACTATGGCACAGTCAGATCAACACCGACCCTGGCCAAAGATCCCAACGGCTCCAGCCAAGGGTTACATGCAGTTCAGGTCAGCGTCAAATGGAGCTTCATCCTGGCCCTGGACGAGGACGGCAACGTATACGCCTGGGGATACAACACCAACGGCCAGCTCGGCAACGGAACAGCCGCAGGGGAGCACAACAAGGATTATGCCAACGACCCGAAGCCGGTCCAGGACCCCAAGGATGCCGGCAAGACCTTCAAAGCCACCCAGATCAGCGTAGGCACCAGGCACGCCCTCGCCATCGGAAAAGAGGACGGCAGCCTTTACACCTGGGGCAGGATCAACGACACCAACTACACAAGGCCCACGAACGACCCCGCCAACACCGGCAAGACCATCAAAGCCACCCAGATCAGCGCCGGCACATGGCATTCCCTGGCCATCGACCAGGACGGCAACGCCTGGGGATGGGGCTGGAACTACTATGGGCAGACCGGAAGTGGCAGCACCAGCGACCAACAGGCAACCCCGATAAAAGTTACCGGTCCGAACAAGGCAGGCCAGGGATTCAAGGCCGTCTGCATCAGCGCATCTCACAACCACTCCCTGGCTATCGGCCAGGACGGCAACGCCTACGCCTGGGGCAAGAACGACTACAACCAGCTCGGCAACACCAGCATCCCCACAACAGGCAACAGCCCCAAACCCATACAGACCATGTTCGACCCCACCCCCCTGAACATCACCGGGATCAGGTTCGACCAGACAGTGATCGGCACCCTGCGGCAGAACGCCGACGACTCCGTCACCCTGGCCACTCCTGCCCACAATCCGGGACGGGCCGATGTGATCGTGGATTGGACCTTGGGCGGGATAGTCCAGACCAAAGCGCACTTGGCCTACACCTACGAAGGCATGCTGCCCCATGCCGGCAGCAGCGGGGCCATAATCCTGCTGGCCGCAGGACTGCTCGCCGCCGCCGGCGCCGCAGCCGCCGGACGCCATCGGCGGGAGGCCCGCAGTCTGTAAGCCTGAAGACTTCGCACGAGTAAGCAGCCAGGCCGCATCCCAAGACAGCCCGGCTAAACAGGGTGGCCCCGCACTCCCCCAATACAGCGGAGCCACCCATTCTCTCTTGCAACGGCTCTCCCAGGAGGATCGATAAGTCGAACAGAATAAACATTCCTTAGACAAAGCAGGATCGATTTCCTGGCACACATCACTGACCTTGGCGAAGAGTGG
Source organism: Bifidobacterium mizhiense (assembly GCF_020884755.1). Taxonomy (GTDB): domain Bacteria; phylum Actinomycetota; class Actinomycetes; order Actinomycetales; family Bifidobacteriaceae; genus Bombiscardovia; species Bombiscardovia mizhiensis. Next base: position 23,150 of record NZ_BPWE01000002.1, read on the forward strand.
ATAGTCATGTCCACCAGGGTGATAAAATTATTGCAGATGAGGCCGGGATTGTGCCCGGCGCGCGGCGGGGGATCCGGACTGGGGAGTTCCGGGCATGTAGCCGCAGGTCCTGGGGAAGGGGATCATGTTTACCATGCGTCAGCATACGAACACGCACAGTCGTCCGGTCATGGCCGTCAGCCTTCTGCTCGCCGTCATCCTGCCGGCAAGTCTGATCGTTGGTGGCCTCGCTGCGGCCGACACGACCGCCAGCGAGCCTGTTGTGGCCGGCGCAAGCGCGCCTGCCACAACAGGAGGCACCGGGGGGGGGGGGTCGTCAGACCCCTCGCGTAGCTAAGCAAAATTCCGGTATTTCCTCCAGCAAGGCAACATCGCTGGCAACACCAGCATCTCCCTTATCCACACCCTCTCCCCTGAACCCCACGCACGTCGAACCCGACGGAACCGAAAAGCATAAAAGTCCTGACAGCCAGAAGCTGGCTCGCTCATCCACCCAATACACCGTCACCTTCACAAACCTGCAGGGCGCTGATATACAGCAAAGCGTCACAGATGGGAAACAGGCAAAACGGCCCGACGATCCCACCAAGAACGGCTACCTTTTTGACGGCTGGTTCAATGGCGATACGCCCATCGCCTACGACTTCAGCCAGCCCGTCACCAACAATCTGACTCTCAAAGCTCACTGGACAAAGGGATCAGGCGACTGGAGCATTAACCCGAATAGTGGCCCCACCTCCGGCAACACCAATGTGACGCTTGCGCCACCTGCCACAAGAGGCATACGATTCAGCCAAGTCAGTGCAGGAAAGAACCACTCTCTGGCCCTTGGCTCCGACGGCAACCTGTACACATGGGGTTACAACAGAAATGGACAGCTGGGTCGAAAACTCGCCATACTGGCCGATAACCGGCCAGGGATAGTGACTATACCTGGCAACGCTCATCATACTTTTGTTTCAGTCAGTGCGGCGGGCGCCTACTGCTTGGCCATTGATAAAGACGGCAACCTCTACAGCTGGGGAGACAATCAGGATGGCCAGCTGGGACGCGACACCGGAGGGGCCTCAACCGATCAGCCAGGCCAGGTGAAAGCGCCGGCAGGAGTCAAATTTACCCAGGCTATCGCAGGAAACGGATTCTCCATGGCTTTCGGCTCAGACGGCAACCTGTACAGCTGGGGGGACAACGAATATGGCGAACTAGGACGTCCAACCGATGCCGACAACAATGTTCCCGTGGGAGTGGCCGGAAAACCTTTAGATGCCAAGCCTGGCTTCACCTGGACACAAGCCAGCGCAGGAATGAACCATACTCTGGCCATGGGCTCGGACGGCAAGCTGTACAGCTGGGGAAGCAACGACTACGACCAGCTGGGACGAGACATCGGGAGTTCTTCAACCAGCCAGCCAGATCAAGTGGAAACGCCTGCAGGCGTCACTTTCACTCAAGCCGTTGCAGGCATGTTCCACTCCATGGCCATTGACCAGAAAGGCGAGATGTACAGCTGGGGAAACAACGACTGCAAGCAGCTGGGACGGGACACCGACAGCATACCTAGAAGCAAGCCAGGCCTTGTGGGTATACCTGAAGGCACACAAATCGTCAAAGCCTATGGCGGATACTGGTTCAGCATGGCCATGGACGCGGACGGCAACCTCTACACCTGGGGATTCAACGATGCCGGCGAACTGGGACGTACCGCTTCCGGCTCAGTCATGCAACCCGGCAAAGTCGCTATGCCAACGAACATCACCGCCTCTCAGGCCGTTGTGGGAAACTTCCATTGTCTGGCCATCGGATCGGACGGCAACCTCTACACCTGGGGACTCAACAATGGCGGCCAAATCGGCAGGGGGACAATCGGCAACGATGCCTATTCACCTGGTCAATTGACATTCCCCGCATCGCCTATACTTACCAGCGTCACCTTCGATGAAACAGCCATTACGGAAGCGACATTCAATATCGACGGCACTTGGACCTTCGCTACGCCGCAGCATGCGGAAGGCTGGGTTCCCATCACCGTGACATGGAGGCTGAGTGCCCCGCAGCCAGACCAGACAGTATATTTGGGTTACACCTACATAGGAACACCGCGCACCGTAACCTTCGACCCAGCCAATGGCAGTGCGGCAAATAGCGAAACCGTCAACGACGGCTACCGGGTTAAACGACCAGCCGATCCGATCTGGAATGACCATCGCTTTGATGGCTGGTTCCTCAAGGATGCCAAAGGCGGTTCCAATGTGGCTTATGATTTCAGCCAGCCGGTCACCGCAGACATCACGCTGGTCGCCCACTGGAGCCCTGCCAACACCGGCGGTTGGTCGATCAACCCGATCAAGGGCAGCTCGATGGGCGGACAGCAGGTGACCATTACGCCGCCCAAGATAAGCCGAGGCATCCGCTTCAACCAGGTCAGCGCCGGCGGCTACCATGCGGGGGACTTCCGCGGCTTCTCTCTGGGCGTGGCCAGCGACGGGAACGCCTACGCCTGGGGCAGCAACCAGCACGGCCAGCTTGGCCAAGGCACCGCCAACAACACCACGCAGAAAACGCCGGTCAAGGTTCCCCTGCCCGACGGCGTGGCCGCCGGCTTTACCTACACGCAGGTTGCAGCTGGCGGCTACCACGTGCTGGCTGTTGGCAGCGACGGCATCGTCTACAGCTGGGGGGCCAACGACCACGGGCAGCTGGGCGACGGCACCACCAGCGACCATTCCAAGCCGCAGCCCGTCAAAGGCCCGGACGGTCAGCCCTTCAAAGCCGTCCAGGTGAGCGCCGGTGCCTACGACTCGGCCGCCATCGACCCGCAGGGGCGCGTCTACACTTGGGGCAGCGAAAACAACAATTACACCGCATACAGCACGTCCAAACTGGCGCCAGCCCTAGCCAAGGATCCCAAGGGCTCCGGCCTGGGACTGCACGCGGCCCAGGTCAGCCTCGGCTGGAGCTTCATCATGGCCAAGGACACGGACGGCAGCCTCTACACCTGGGGATACGACAACTACGGGCAACTCGGCAACGGAGCGGCCACAGGAGAATACAGCACCACATACGCCGCCGACCCGGCACCCGTACCCGACCCCGGAGACACCAGCAAGGCCTTCAAAGCCGCGCAGATCAGCGCAGGCGCCAACCACGCCCTGGCCATCAGCCAGGACGGCACAGCCTGGGCATGGGGATACAACGACCACGGGCAGCTAGGCGACGGTACGACAACCAGCCAGCCCTCCCCCAAGCAGATCCGGGATCCTACGAACTCCAGCCAAGCATTCCAGGCCGCATGGATCAGCGCCGGCGTGCACCACTCCCTGGCCGTCAACCAGAACGACGCAGCCTGGGCCTGGGGATGGAACACCGACGGCCAACTCGGCAACGGCACCACCAGCGACCAGCCCACGCCCACGCGCGTATCGTCGCCCGCGGGCCAAGGCAAGGCCGACGGCGGGCTCACAGCCGCACGTGCCAATGCAGGACGAAACCACTCCCTGGCCATCGGTCAGGATGGCAACGCCTACGCCTGGGGTGACAACCAGTACAACCAGCTTGGCGTCGAGCAAAGCCTGACGCAGAGCAGTACTCCGGCTCTGGTGTCCTTCAACCCGGTCCTGCTGATCACCGGTGTCAGCTTCGACCAGACAGCAGTTGGTACTCTGCAACAGAACTCTGACGGCTCTGTTTCCCTGGTCACGCCCGCCCATAACCCGGGACAGGCTGATGTCATCGTGGATTGGACCCTGGGCGGGATCGCCCAGACTCAAACACACCTGACCTACACCTACGAAGGCATCCTGCCCCACGCCGGCAGCAGCGGGATCATGATCCTGCTGGCCGTCGGAATGCTGGCAGCAGCTGGTGCCGCAGCCGCCGGACGCCATCGGCGGGAGGCACGCAGCCTGCAAGCCTGAAGACTTCACACGAGTAAGCAACCGGACCATACCCCAAGATGGCCAGGTTAAACAGGGTGGCCCCGCAGTCCCCAACACAGCGGAGCCACCCATTCTCTTTAGCACCCGTCCGCCCAGAAGAATCGATAAGCCAGTTAGAACAAACAGTTCTCAGGCGCCTGCGCCTAGGCATGTCCACCAGGGTGATAAAGTTGTTGCAGATGAGGCCGGGAATGTGCCCGGCATGCGGCGGGGGATCCGGACTGGGGAGTTCCGGGCATGTAGCCGCAGTTCCTGGGGAAGGGGATCATGCTTATCATGCGTCAGCATCAGCACACGTCTATCGGACCGGCTATGGCCATCAGCACACTGCTGGCCGTCATCCTGCCTCTAGGCCTGCTTGCCGGCACCAGCGCCGATGCCAGCACTGAGGCCAGCGAGCCTGTTGCGTCCGGCGCGAGCGCGCCTGCCACAACAGGAGGCACCGGGGGGGGGGGGTCGTCAGACCCCTCGCGTAGCTAAGCAAAATTCCGGCATTTCCTCCAGCAAGGCAACGCTTCCAACTCCAACCACACCCCTATCTACACCATCACCCCTAGCTACATCCTCCCCGCTCAACACAACGCGGCTGCCGTCACCCACCATCCCAGAGCCTAATAAAAGAATCGCTGCCGATGAACATGTAAACGGCCGATCACAACCACGCTCATCCGCTCAACATACCGTCACCTTCAACGACCCTGAACAGCAAACCAGCACAGAACAAAAAATCACGGATGGAAACCGTGTAAGCCGACCTGCCAATCCCTCAAGAATCGGCTATATATTCGTCGGATGGCTCATAGGTGATACGCCCGTGGCCTACGATTTCAGTCAGCCGGTCACCAGCGACATCACCCTGACAGCTCACTGGACAAAAGGCTCCAGTACCTGGAGCATTGATCCCGCCCATGGACCAGCGAGCGGCAACACCAAGGTCACTCTTACCCCACCCGTCATACCTAATATTCGGTTCAGTCAATTCAGCGCCGGAGATAATTTTGCCGTGGCCTTGGGATCAGACGGCAACCTGTACAGCTGGGGATTCAACCAGGAAGGCCAGCTGGGACGTATAGCCAGCAGTAGCCTATACGATCCAAATCCCACACCAGGTAAAGTTGACAAACCCGCAAACGTATCATCGGACTTCACCTGGGTTCAGGTCAGCGCAGGAGACACTTTTGCCCTGGCTCTCGGTTCGGATGGCATTCTCTATAGTTGGGGTTCCAACGAATTCCGTCAGCTTGGGCGGGACGGGGTTTTCAATATCTTCGGCGGTGATCGGACGCCGAGGCCTGTAGACAAGCAGGAAACCATCAAATTCACCCGCATCAAGGCAGCAGCAAACCACGCTATGGCATTTGATTCCCTTGGAAATCTCTACAGCTGGGGATGGAACGAGTATGGGCAACTGGGTCATGATGGGGGAACTCAGGAAGTCAAAGAACCAACCAAAGTCGACAAACCTGCAAACGCTTCATCCAATTTCACTTGGATTGAGGCAAGCGGAGGGTTCTACGATACAGTGGCAATCGGTTCAGACGGCAACCTCTACAGCTGGGGAAACAACGACTTTGATCAACTGGGCCGCGACACCACCGATGCGACGAACAATCCTACTCCCGGCAAAATCGACAAACCTGCAGGTGTTCCCAGCGACTTCACGTGGCTCCAGACAGGATCAGCCCATTACAATTCCATGGCCCTTGGCTCAGATGGGAACATTTACACCTGGGGATCGGATGAGCAAGAAATTATGCTGGGACGCGATCTGAGCCTCAAAGTCGCCAACCGTCCAGCAGCTGTCTATAAACCCGCAAACGTCAATTACATTGACTGCATGACGACTGACTACCACTCCATAGGGGTCGGCTCAGACGGCAACCTCTACAGCTGGGGAACCGACGGTGACGGCGAGCTTGGGCAAGCTACACCAGTAAACGGCCCGGGAATTGTGTCCAAGCCTGACAGCAATCAGGATGACTTCACCTGGAAGCAGGCCAGCATAAACAATGGCTACACCATGGGGCTCGGCTCAGACGGCAACCTGTATACCTGGGGCTTCAACTATTACGGTGAACTAGGACACGGGGCCGTCAACGACGAAGAGCGCGGAGTGGTGTCGGCACTCGGCACACCCAACCTCACTGGCATGAAGTTCGACGAAACAACCATTACAGATCTGTCGAAGAACACGAATGAGGACACCTGGAGCGCCACTGCCCCGCCACATGCAAAGGGGAAGGCGGACGTGACTGTTCAATGGACCATAAATGGGGCGTCACAGCCGGATGTGCATTTGACCTATCGGTACGACGGACCAAAATACACCGTCTCCTTCAGCAACGAAGACAACTCCTGCCCGGCATCTTCCGACATGCCCCAAAACCAGTCCGTCACTGAGGGAGAGCAGACCATGCGCCCGTACCCCGATCCGAAGGCGGACAGCTGCCTGTTTGATGGTTGGTTCATCAAGGATGCCGATGGCGATTCCAAGGTCGCCTATGACTTCAGCCAGCCGGTCACCGCGGACATCACGCTGGTCGCCCACTGGAGCCCCACCGACAACGGCAAATGGTCGATCAACCCGATCAAGGGCAGCTTGATGGGCGGCCAGCAGGTAACCATCACGCCACCCAAGACCAGCCGGGGCATCCGCTTCAACCAGATCAGCGCCGGCGGCTCCCAAAACAGGGAGATGCGCGGCTTCTCAGTAGGCGTGGCCAGCGACGGTAACGCCTACGCTTGGGGCAACAACAGGTACGGACAACTAGGCACCGGCGACAATAAACAGCAGGACAAACCAATCGAGATTTTCAAGCCGGAGGGCGTGAAGAAAGACTTCACCTACACGCAGATTTCGGCAGGGGGCGCGCACACCCTAGCCATCGGCTCCGACGGCATCCTCTACAGCTGGGGGCATAACGATTTCGGCCAGCTAGGCAACGGCAGCACGGACACAAACATCCACGCCAAGCCGGTAGCCGTCATCAATCCCAGCACGGGCCAGCCATTCCAGGCCACCCAGGTCAGCGCCGGAGCCTGCGACTCGGTCGCCATCGATACTGCGGGCAAGGTCTACAGCTGGGGAAGCGAAACTACGACCCTGGGCGACAATGTCAACACCGTAAACTCCGATGCCAAACCGAAGCCCACTGTGGTCGCCGACCCGAGTAGCAACGACCAGGTTTTGCATGCAGTCCAAGTCAGCGCCAACTGGAGCTTCATCATGGCCTTGAACGCGGATGGCGACATATACGCATGGGGATACAACAACTGGGGGCAGTTCGGCAACGGGTCATCAACCCACAGCACTTGGACCGCTTACTCCTCCATCCCCACGCTGGTGCTCGATCCCACGGACACCAGCAAAGGACTGCACGCCACCAGGATCAGCGCAGGCGCGTGGCACGCCTTGGCCATAGGCCAGGACGGCACGGTCTGGTCATGGGGAATGGACAACAACGGCCAGCTCGGCTTCAGTACCGACTATCAGTCGTTGCCCAAGCAGGTGCCCAATGTCAAAGCCCAGCAGGTCAGCGCAAGCACATGGAATTCCTTGGCCATTAGCCAGGATGGCACAGCCTGGGGATGGGGCAACAATGCCAACGGCCAGCTGGGCGACGGCACCACCAGCAAACGGACCACACCTCGGCCCGTCTCACCTCCGAAAGGTCAGAGCAGCGCCGACACCGGATTCGCGTCCGTGCGGATCAGCGCGGGATGGAGCCATTCCGTAGCGATCGGCCAGGACGGCAAGGCCTACGCCTGGGGCGACAACCGCTACAGCCAGCTTGGATCCGAGCAAAGCATGACGCAGAGCCGCACGCCGACTCTGGTGGCATTCAACCCGGTGCTGATGATCACCGGTGTCAGATTTGACCAGACGGCCGTAGACACCCTGCAACAGAACTCTGACGGCTCTGTTTCCCTGGCCACGCCCGCCCACAATCCAGGGCAGGCTGATGTAATCGTGGATTGGACCCTGGGCGGAACCAGCCAGCCCCAGACACATCTGACCTACACCTACGAAGGCATGCTGCCCAACGCCGGCAGCGCCGGGACCATAATCCTGCTGGCCGCAGGACTGCTCGCCGCAGCTGGTGCCGCAGCCGCCGGACGCCACCGGCGGGAGACCCGCAGACTGCAAGCCTGAAGACTTCACACGAGTAAGCAGCCAGGCTGTACCCCAAGACAGTCCGGCCAAACAGGGTGGCCCCGCAGTCCCCAACACAGCGGAGCCACCCTTCTTATTCGCCCTGGTGTTGCTCCCACTCTTGCCCGTCCGCGCGTGATAGACTGCAATACAGCTGTCGGGATGGTCCCCGGCACACGTCTCGTGAAGCGACTTGGGGATTTTCATCATCGAGCCACCTGTTTGGGGAAAGGGGTTCGCAGCCATCATGCACCATAGGGATGCTTCTACCCAGCCATGCATTGCCGTGAGCCTTCTGCTTGCCATCATCCTGATCGCAAGTCTGATCATGGGCAGCCTCGCCACAGCCGACACTGACACCAACACCAACACCGACACAAGCCAGCCAACGCTGCAGGCCACGCCGACGACACCCCAGTCCCCATTGACACCAACACCCTCGCCACTGAACACCATACCCGAACACGATCAAACACCTGACAGCCGCCCCCAGGCACGCTCAACAAGGCACACCGTCACCTTCGACAGCGCCGACGGCAGCAGCATCGACCCTCAAAACGTCGATGACGGCGCACTGGCCAGCCGGCCCGCCAAGGACCCGACCCGGGACGGCTACCTGTTCGACGGCTGGTTCACCGGCAATCTTGCCTACGACTTCACCCAACCCGTCACTGCAGACCTCGCCCTGACCGCCCACTGGACCAAGGGAACCAGTGCCTGGAGCCTCTCCCCCACCTCCGGGTCAGCCGCCGGAGGCGACAAAATCACCTTGGTCCCACCCGCCAAACCCGGCGTACGATTCAGCCACATCAGCTCGGGTCTATGGCATACCTTGGCGATAGGCTCGGACGGCAACCTCTACAGCTGGGGACAAAACAAAGCAAGTCTGGGACGCGACACCAATAAGATACCAGCCACCGCACCGAGCAAGGCGCCAGAAGGCACCCCAGGCCTGGTCACCCCGCCGACCGGCGTCCACTTCACCCAGACCAGCGCAGGAATGAGCCTTTCCCTGGCCATGGGCTCGGACGGCAACCTCTACAGCTGGGGACTAAACGACAACGGGCAGCTGGGACGCAGCACCACCATCACGCCAGCTGACAGACCGGGCCTGGTCACCCCGCCGACCGGCGTCCACTTCACCCAGTTCACCGCCGGATACTCGCAATCCCTGGCCATCGGCTCGGACGGCAACCTCTACAGCTGGGGAGACAACAGCCGAGGCCAGTTGGGACGCGACACGGGATCATCGACCTACGACGCCACGCCAGGCAGAGTGTCAATGCCGACAGGCATCACCTGCACCCAGATCAGCGGGGGAACCTTCTATTCCCTGGCTCTGGGCTCGGACGGCAACATTTACAGCTGGGGAGACAACACTCAGGGCGAACTCGGACGCAACACCAACAGCGAACAGCCAGGAACCCTGCCGAACAAAGTGATCCTGCCGAAAGGCGTTACGAAATACACCGCGATTGCCGCACAGGGATGGTGTTCTCTGGCCATGGGCTCAGACGGCAACCTCTACAGCTGGGGTTACAACAGCTACGGCCAGATGGGACGAGATACCGACACGCCAACACAAAACATCGATCCAGGCAAAGTGACACTGCCCACAGGCGTCACGAGATTCACCCAGTTCGGCGCAGGAAACCAACACACCCTGGCCGTAGGCTCGGACGGCAACCTCTACAGCTGGGGAAGCAACAAATTCGGCCAGCTGGGACGCGACGCCAACAGCTTGAGAAATGCCACACCGGGCAAAGTATCCCTGCCGGCAGGCATCAGCTGCATCCAGATCAACGCAGAAAATACCTCCTCCCTGATCCTAGGCTCGGACGGCAACCTCTACAGCTGGGGAGACAACAGCCGAAGCCAGTTGGGACGCACGACCACTGGTCATTCTGACGCCGACCCCGGCACAGTCACATTCCCCGAGGATCCCAGACCCGTCAGCGTCAGCTTCGGCGGGACGCCCGGCACCAACCTCATCGCCGAGTCAAACGGCACCTGGAGCGTCACCACGCCCCAGCATGCAGCAGGCAAGACCGATGTCACCATCATCTGGGGCATGAACGGCCAGCAGCCCGACACCCACCTGACCTACCGATACATGAACGCCTACCATGTCACTTTCTCTTCCGACAGTGACTCCCCTACAGCACCCTCGGGCATGCCCGGACCCCAGTCCGTCACCGAAGGCAGGCAGGCCACACGCCCGATCGCAGACCCAACCAAAGACGGCTTCCTGTTCGACGGCTGGTTCCTCAAGGACTCAAAAGGCGAATCCAAGGTGGCTTATGACTTCAGCCAGCCCGTCACCAGCAGCATCACCCTGGTCGCCCATTGGAGCCCTGTAGACATCGGCAGCTGGGCAATCAGCCCGAATAATGGCGATGCCCAAGGCGGCCAGCAGGTGACCATCACCCCGCCCAAAACCAGCCGGGGCATCCGCTTCAACCAGATAAGCGCCAGCGATAATTTTGCCGGTTTTTCTATAGGGGTGACCAGCGATGGGAATGCCTACGCCTGGGGCGGCAACGACTACGGGCAGCTGGGCCAGGATCCGAGTACGACGGCCACACAGTACGCGCCGACCAAGGTCCCCCTGCCTGACGGCGCAGCTACCGGGTTCACCTACACGCAGGTCGCCGCAGGCGGAACCCACGTGCTGGCCATCGGCTCCGACCAGACCGTCTACAGCTGGGGACAAAATCAATATGGCCAGCTTGGCGACGGCAGCACGCAAGACCACTCCAAGCCACAGCCCGTCAAGGGCCCAGACGGACAACCCTTCAAGGCCACCCAGGTGACCGCCGGATTCACCGACTCGGCAGCAATCGACCTGAATGGGCGCGTCTACGTCTGGGGCAGCGAAACCAAGGACCAGGACACCTATAGCGCGCCCAAACTGACGCCGGCCCTGGCCAAGGATCCCAGCGGCTCCGACAAGGGGCTGAAGGCGGTCCAGGTAAGCGCAAGATACAGCTTCCTCATGGCCTTGGACGCCGACGGCAACGTATACACCTGGGGATACAACAACCACGGACAGCTCGGCAACGGCCAAAGCACAGGAAAATACAGCACCGCATATGCTGCCGACCCGGCCCCCGTGCCCGATCCCAAGAACGCCAGCAAGACCTTTAAGGCCAGGATGATCAGCAGCGGTGAAGTCCACGCACTGGCCATCGGTCAGGACGGCACAGCCTGGGCATGGGGAATGAACGCGGATGGCCAGATCGGCGATGGCACGCTGACCGACCGGTCCACACCCACGCAGGTAAAAAACCCTGCCGATGCCAGCCAGGGATTTCAGGCCGCCCAAATCATCGCCGGAGCCACATATTCGCTGGCTATCGACCAGAGCGGCACAGCCTGGGGATGGGGAGAAAACACCTTTGATCAGCTGGGCAGCAACCAGGGCACCTCCGAGCTGCTCGTCCCCTCACAAGTGTCACCCCCCGCAGGCCAGGGCAACGCAGGCAAGGGGTTCACGGTCGCGCGGATCAGCGCAGGATCGGCTTGTTCCATGGCCATCGGTCAGGACGGCAAGAGCTACAGCTGGGGATACAACTACCGTGGGCAACTCGGCACCGGCAGCAACAGCGATACGAAGATCATTACGCCGACGCTGGTGGCGCTATATCCGCCGCCGCTGATTACCGGCGTCAGGTTCGACCAGACACCCGCCAACAGCCTGCAGCAGAACGCGGACGGGTCGGTCACCCTGACCACGCCAGCCCACAATCCGGGACTGTCTGACGTGATCGTGGACTGGTCCCTGGGCAGCGCCAACCAGACCCCGACCCACCTCAGCTACACCTTTAAAGGCATCCTCCCCCTCACAGGCAACACGGGGGCACTCCTTCTGCTCGCCTCAGGCCTGCTTGCCGCCGCCGGCGCCCTGGCAGCCGGACGCCACAGGCATGAATTCACTTCGCTCGAGTAAACGGCTTGGCCGCATCCCAAGAACGGCCCAGCCATAATGGGTGGCTCCGCACCCCCCAACATCAGGGAGCCACCCATTTTCATTTTTACCTCTGCGCCTAGAGGAAAATATCTGCTTCCCAACTTGACATAATATTTTTTACTCGTTTTATCCGAGTGTTGCTCCCCTTCAGACCCGAACCTGCATGCTAGCGTTCTTTCTAGCAACCGGGAACGTGCCCGGCATGCAGCCGATGAAAAAACTTGGGGTTTTCATCATCGGACCACCTTACCTTGGGAAAGGGGTTTGTAGCGATCATGTGCCATCCGGACGCGTCTTCCCGGTCAGCCATTGTTGTAGACCTTTTGAAGGTTATCATCATTCTTCCAGCCAGCATGATCATCGGCGGCCTCACTGCAGCCGACGCCATAGCGAAACCTATCAGCCCGGCCCAGCAAACAGACGCATCCGTCAGCACAACCACCGTCCGAGCACAGCCAGGTTCAACTTCATACCAGGTCGTCTTCGACAGCGACAACGGCAGCAGTGTCGACTCACAAACCATTGCCGAAGGCACCCAGGCCAATCGACCCGCGCAAGACCCGACCAAGGACGGCTACCTGTTCGACGGCTGGTTCACCAAAGACGCCAAGGGCGACTCCAAGGTCGCCTACGACTTCACCCAGCCCGTCACCACAGACCTCACCCTGACCGCCCACTGGACCAAGGGCACCAGCGCCTGGAGCCTCTCCCCCACCTCAGGGAAAGCCACAGAATACACCAGGATCACCCTGACCCCGCCCACCACACCAGACATACGCTTCAGCCACATCGTCCCAGCAAAAGAAGAAGGCTCCCAGGCCATAGCCTCGGACGGCAACCTCTACAGGTGGGGAGACAACAACTACAAATTGGGGACTCCTGAAGACGAAAAGCGCACGCCAAGCCTGGTCAACCCGCCGACCGGCGTCCACTTCACCCAGGTCAGCACAGGCTACACCCATTTCCTGGCCATCGGTTCAGACGGCAATCTCTACAGCTGGGGGAACAATGCCGACGGAGAACTGGGACGCGAAACTGTCAGCACAACACCAAAAGACAACCCCCAGATAGACAATCAGCCGAAGCTGGTCACTCCACCGGCCGGCGTCCACTTCACCCAAGCATGTGCAGGAAAATGGCATTCCCTTGCACTGGGATCGGACGGCAACCTCTACAGCTGGGGAGAAAACAAGTACGGCGAACTTGGACGTGACACGGGTTCTGCCATATACGACGTCAAGCCAGGCAAGGTGAACTTGCCGAAAGGCATCACAAAAATCACTCAAATCAGCGCAGGAACCTTCTACTCCATGGCTCTGGACTCGGACGGTGACCTTTACAGCTGGGGCGACAACACTTATGACGAGCTGGGACGCTACGCCGGCGGATATCCCTTCCGTGACCGTTCACCGCGCAAGATGACCATGCCGGCAGGCGTCAAAAAATTCACTTGGATCAAGGCTGGAGAGTGGACATCCCTGGCCACCAGCTCAGACGGCAGTCTCTACAGCTGGGGATGGAACGAATATGGCCAGCTAGGACGCAACACCGCCCCGGCGAGACAAGACCGCACACCGCGCAAGGTGACCATGCCGGCAGGCGTCACGAAGTTCACCAAGGTCAGCGCAGAACACAGGCATTCCCTGGCTTTGGGTTCGGATGGCAACCTCTACAGCTGGGGACTAAACGATTGCAAACAGCTGGGCCGCGACACCGGGTCAGCCAAATACGACGTCAAGCCGGGCAAAGTGCCTACACCAGCAGGTGTCGCACAATTCACCGAGGTCAGCGCCGGCTATTCCCACTCCCTGGCCATCGGCTCCGACGGTAACCTGTACAGCTGGGGACAAAACAAGTATGGCGAACTGGGACGCCCCACCAGCGGCAAGTACGACAGCAGCCCCGGCATGGTCGCATTCCCCGAGGATCCCAAGCCCGTTGACGTGAGTTTCAGCGGTACACCCGGAACCAACCTCGACCCCAACTCGGACGGCACCTGGAGCGTCACCACGCCCCCACATGACCATGGCAGAGTAGATACAGTCATCACCTGGAGGATGAACGGCGAGCGTCCAGACGCACACTTGTCCTACAGGTACCTAGGCAATTATCTCATCGTTTTCGACCCCGACGGTGGCACTGGGTTCGGTTTCCAAATCGTCACTGAGGGAAACCGAGTGAAACGCCCCGCCAAGGATCCTACCTGGGATAAACACCTGTTCGACGGCTGGTTCATCGGCGACACAGCCTATGACTTCAGCAGGCCGGTCACCGACAAGGTGACTCTGACCGCCCACTGGAGCAGTGCTGAAAGCAACAGGTGGAAGCTCGACAAGGACAACGGGCCCGAGTCAGGCGGCCAGACCGTCACGCTGACTCCACCGCCAGCACGCGGCATCCGCATCAGCCAGGCTGACGGAGGAGATCTCCATTCCGCAGCCGTAGGTTCCGATGGAAGCCTCTACACCTGGGGAGACAACGCCCACGGTCAGCTGGGCCGTGACACCACCGAAAAGCAGGACAGTCATCCAAGCAAGGCGGAGGCTCCTGCAGGCGTCAACTTCGTCCATGTCAGCGCAGGCTACGGATTTTCCGTGGCCCTGGCCTCGGATGGCAGCCTCTACAGCTGGGGCGACAACAGCCGAGGCCAGCTGGGCCGTACCGTCACCAGCAACAACCCAGCCAACAGGCCCCACAAGGTTGAGGCCCCGGCAGGCATCACCTTCGTCCAGGCAAGCGCAGGCGGATCTCATGTCGTAGCCCTAAGCTCGGATGGCAACATCTACACTTGGGGAGACAACGGCGCTGGCCGGCTGGGCCGTGTCGTCACCAGCAGCACCCCCGCAGACAAACCCGGCAAAGCCGACACCCCAGCAGATGTCACCTTCACCAGTATCAGTGCAGGCCAGGGCCACACGGTAGCCGTGGACACGCACGGCGACGTCTACACCTGGGGCGACAACACCCACGGCGAACTCGGTCGCAGCACCACCAGCACCCCCGCAGACAAGCCCGGCAAAGCCGACACCCCAGCAGGCATCACCTTCACCCAAGCCAGCGCAGGCGAAAGCTACTCCTTGGCCGTAAGCGACGACGGCAGCATCTACACCTGGGGCAACACCGCCAATGGACAACTCGGCCGCGACACCAGCAACACCCCCGCAGACAAGCCCGGCAAGGTTGAAACCCCGGCTGGCATCACCTTCACCCAAGCCAGCGCCGGAGGTGCGCATTCCATTGCCTTGGGTTCCGACGGTAGTCTCTACACCTGGGGCGGCAGCGCCAAAACCTCGTCAGACAGGCCCAAGAAGGTGGATACGCCGGCAGGGATCACCTTCACCCAGGCCAGCGCAGGAGCATCGTACTGCCTGGCCCTGGGATCCGACGGCAACCTTTACAGCTGGGGAGACAACGCCAAGGGCCAGCTCGGCCGCGACACCACCGATACCCAGGCCGCCAGCCCGGCCAAGGACACCTTCCCCAGGCCTGGCATCCCCACGCATGTCCAATTCGACGACGTGGAAGCCTCCGACCTGACCAGGAACTCCGACGGCACCTGGACGGTGACCACGCCGGCACACATGCCCGGCACGTCAACCGTCACCATCGAATGGAGACTGAACGGAGCAGCCCAGACCCCAGACACCAGCAACACGTATCGGTACAACTCCATCAGCGTACTGCCCAGGGCCGGCGGAGGCGGCCTGCTTCCCCTGCTCATCGCAGGACTGATCGCCTTCGCATGCGCCGCAGCAGCCAGACACCACAGGCTGGAAACCCACAGCCGACAACAATAAAGACTTCCCTCGTGTAAGCAGGTCCGGGTTATCACTATCCCCAACACACTCCCGGACCACAAGGGTGGCCCCAACTCCCCCAACACAAAGGGGCCACCCATATACTTCCGCCAGAACGGCATCGGCCTTATCTGACTAGCGGCTTGTCCCTTCCAATCCTCGTAAAACAGGGGATAAGCCGCCGAGAAGGGCGGCCAGATCAGATTGGTGCCCTCAGTCATGCCTCGCTTTCCTTCGTCTGATCAGTCAGCCCGATTTGCTTCCAGACAGATAGGAGCATGGAAGTTGAAGCACTGGTTAGCGAAGCGACGCTTAACAGAAGGCGGGGTCTCCTTGCATTCGTGCGTCTAGCTTCGGCACATGTGTGTTGTCCGCTGACCGGGTGGTAGGGTGAAAAGCGGGGGATGTCGAGAAGACGACTGGCTTACGCCACGGTTCCTGCAATCTCGTGCAGGGTTGGCGGTGGCAAGCAGCATGACTTTCCGGCAGGAAGAACTTACGTAGGCAGGCGGTGTTGATACCGCTTGGTGTTTGGTGAAGGGGTTTTGGTTTCATGCATCTGGTTTCCCGTCTGCGTCGCATCACGGTGATGATGACCATCCTGCTGGGCCTGCTGGCAGGCCTGGGCGTCGCATCCGCCCAGGCGGACGCTCCCATACTCACCGGGGGGGGGGGGTCGTCAGACCCCTCGCGTAGCTGAGCAAACCCCCGGCATTTCCTCCAGCAACGCAATCAGCACACCACTTCCCACACCATCACCTATAGAAGCCACCACACCATTAAGCTCAGCAACACCTAGTCCAGGCACTCCGTCATCGACGACGAAAACAACCGGCAGCGCAGACTCCGCTCCGGTTAAATCAGCTGAAAAGACGGATGATCAACCTTCACATATAGTGCGCTTCGACCCTGTTGACGGCAGCACACCCGCTCAGTCAACCGTGAAAACCGGTACTCTCTCCACTCCCCCGCGACAGAACCCTGAGCGTGATGGCTTCCGGTTCGACGGGTGGACACTCGACAACCAGCCTTTCGACTTCCAGACCCCAATCCTCCAGGACACGACCCTGAAAGCCCAGTGGACCAAGGTCACGGACTGGACGCTGAGCCCGGACCACGGGCCCGCCTCCGGCGCACGGCTGACCATCAGCCCACCCAGTCGACAGGAACCCTGCTACATCGGCATCCAAGCCGCAGGAAACCAGGTTATGGGCCTGACAGGCGACGGGCGCATCTACACATGGACGCAGGACGGCGCATCTAAACAGGTGCCCTTCTCCGCCCAGGCTCCCGACGGGTTCCACTACCTGCAGGTTGCAGCCGGCAGCCTATGGCAGGCCGCGCTTGGATCCGACCAGCAGATCTACACCTGGGCCAGCGGGCAAGCGACGCCCACCATCCTCGACACCGGCTGGAACACCGAGTTCACCAGTATCAGCATGAACGATGATCGGCTCCTGGCTGTGGACCGGCAGGGCCAGGTCCACGCCTTCCAAAACAGCCAGAGAGACAGCCATGACACGAAGCCCGACGAACAGGAAACAACCAGCCTGCCCGGAAAGGCGCAGGCCGTCACTGTCGCTTCCGGCAGCCGGATCCTCATCGTGGACGCAAACGGGCGGGCATGGACCTGGGATACGAGCAACACCGGCAAAGCCAAGCCCGTGCGCGTCAAGCAGGACCCGGGCATGCGCATCATCCAAGCCCAAGCCCTCAACCATGGGATCCTGCTCCTGGACGCGGACGGGCAGGCCAATTACCTGGCCGACAGCACCAACAGTCTCACAGCCGTCAACCTGCCGGACAGCACGCAGACCAGCAGAATCACCGCCAACAAGGACCAGGCCATCATCACCGGCAAGGACGGCCGCCTCTGGGCGTGGAAGCCCGGAGATGCACCCAAGCGCGCGGACAAGGAGGAACAGGCATACGCGCAAGCCGCAAGCACTGGCAGCAGGGTCACTGCCATCAGCAGGCAGGGCAACCTATACAGGTGGTTCTTGGACGGGCAGGGCCAGCCCGGCAGGCCAGCCAGACTCGACACCTTCGCCGCGCCCATCCTGGAATCAGCCAGCATGGACAGCCAAGCATTGACGCTCAGCAGGAACAACGGCTCATGGCAGACGGACATACCCGCCCACAAGCCGGGAGAAGCCGCCATCCTCATCACCGGAAGGCAGGACGGCCAGCCCTTCACCAGGAGCCTGAAGTACACGGTCAACCAGACACTGACCAGAGATACCGAAGCAAAAGCCGGCTACACGGTCCACTTCAACACAGACGGTGGAAGCCCCGAACCCGAAGACCAGTCTGTCTCCTATCCATACGACAGGGTGAAGCGGCCCTCTCCCGACCCAACGCGTAAAGGCTTCCTGTTCGACGGATGGTTCATCGGCGAAGTCGCCTACGACTTCAGCAAGCCCATCACTAGGAACCTCACCCTCACCGCCAAATGGACATCTGAAGACCCGGACAACACGTGGAAGATCAACCCTAGTATGGGCAGCCAATTGGGCGGACAGCAGACTACCATCACCCCACCAGCCAACCGCAGCGGAATCAAATTCAGCCAGGTTAGCGGATCGGAAAACGGCAGTTTTTCCTTAGCTGTGGGCAGCGACGGGAACGCCTACGCCTGGGGAGACAACAGATACGGCCAGCTCGGCAACGGGACGTTCGCTACCCGAACTACGCTCGTCATGGTGCAGAAGCCTGATCGCAAGACGTATCCGGACGTGCCGGCGAATTTCACCTACGTGCAGGTCAGCGCCGGAGGCGAGCATTCGCTGGCCCTGGGCAGCGACGGATACGTATACGCGTGGGGAGACAACAGCTACGGCCAGCTCGGCAACAACAAGGGCGGCTACAATATGCGCTCGAATGTTCCTGTGCGCGTGCACGACCCCAACAGCCCCTCCGATCCGAGCAAAGGGCTGAAAGCCGTACTGTTAAGCGCTGGATGGGAACATTCGCTGGCCATCGACACGAAAGGGGACACCTGGGCATGGGGATACAATTGGAGTGGTCAGCTCGCCAACACTACCCACAATCGCACTTACAAAGCGAATCCTGTCCCTAAACAAGTGTTGCTTAATCCCAAAGACGCAAGTACAAAGCTGAAAGCTACGCAAGTAAGCGCCGGATATTTGCATTCGCTGGCAATTGACGAGGAAGGGAACATCTGGGCATGGGGAGACAATTGGAAAGGCCAGCTCGGCAACGGCACTATCAGCGACCAAAACGCCCCGAATCCTGTTCCCAAACAAGTGTTGCTTAATCCTAATGATGCAAGCACAGGGCTAAAAGCCGTACAGGTGAGCGCTGGATATCAGCATTCTTTGGCAATTGATGAGGCGGGGAACACCTGGGCATGGGGATCCAATGAAAGTGGCCAGCTCGGCAACAACACTACAAGCAATCAGTATTCCCCCAAGAGGGTGCTTGCTTCCGCGCAATCCACAGCTTTGGTAGGCCCGTGGCTGAATGCAGTACAAATCAGTGCCAATCGGGATCATTCTTTGGCAATTGATGAGGCGGGGAACACCTGGGTATGGGGATCCAATGCGTATGGTCTACTTGGCAACAACACCACAAGCAATCAGTGTACCCCTGTGAAGGTGCTCGCCTCCGCGCAATCCACGAGCACGGTCGGACCCTGGCTGAAATCTATACAAATCAGCACCGGTCCGTATCATTCGCTGGCGATTGACACGGACGGAAACGCCTACGCCTGGGGATGGAACGGCTCTGGTCAGCTCGGCAACGACAGCATCCCCACAGGGCAATATAACAGTAAAGCTCAGAGTAGTGTTCCTGTGCCGGTGATGCTCAACCTGCAGCCAGTGATCACCGGCGTCAGATTCGACCAGACCCCCGTATCAAGCCTGACGCGCGGCGAGGGCGGCAGCGTGACCGTGCTCACGCCCGCGCACCAGCCGGGCACGGTCACCGTCAGCGTGGACTACACGCTGGGCGGCGCACCCCAAACGCCGGACACCTCCCTCCGATACACGTACCTGCCTGCAGGTGTGCTCCCAAGGGCCGGAGGGGAAGGCATCCTGCTCGCCCTGGCCACCGGCATGACCGGCATGGGCGGAGTCCTGGCATCCCGCCGCCACAGGAGAGAACAACACAGGCTGTCACACGCTTCACTCGAGTAAGAGCGGCCGGGCGGCGTATCAATCCCCCCGCCCCCGGCGCATACAGGGGGAGCAGGGAGGAAACGTGTCAATCAAGGCTCAAACCCCAAGAGAGCCGACACTTCCCTCCCGCGCCCCCACCACACTTATTTAACCGCCAATGACCATGACGCCGGCCAAGCCGGTTCATTCTCATGGTCCGATCATTCATACCCATAACACGGTCCGGCTGCATTTGAGGCAGCGCGACAAGCACAGCCGAAAGAATAGACGAGCGCATGAAGCCTTCTCAGGCATAGCTGACCTAAGCAATCAGCATCAAGACCAACAGACCTGGCAGAGGACGATGCGGCCTCACGCCCCGCCAGCGCAATCGAACCACACATATACGCGCTTCCGCCGGACCGGCATTGGCGCCATCCATGAAGCCACAAGGCAGGACAGCCCCGCCTGCCAGATCAGCCTGATCCCGGCAAGCTCCCAGACCCCTGCCAGTGCGATGCGGTGGCGGCGGCCAGCTGACAGACCCCGCAGACTGCCGGTCAAATTGACCCACGTCCACCCACAGGACAGCTACGACCCTAGGCTGACCGGTCTTTTGAAAGCGACGGAAAACCGCAAATTCCGGATCCTTCACCCGCACTATCCTTTGCCGTCGGAGAATGATGACTACCGGGTCGCATCATGTTAGGTTCGGCCGAAACGTTCGCCCGCACAGGGCAGTGGATGCCGCCATCCGTAGCATCCAGACCTGATTGACACTGCCGCTTCCCTCACCTCTAATTTGCCAGCCCGTTCCGTCACTGAGCAGATGCTGAACATGGGGGTCGATATAAGAGTCGACACAGTGATGCAATTAATCGGACAATACGACTCTGACACAACAGTTAATGGTGGCTCGCCGTACCGTGCGGATCGGCTATCACGGATTGCTTCGTGTGTTGTTTTTTCGGCCCGGTGGTATGGTGTGAAAACAGGGGCATCAGAAATGTGTCCGTCTTCCGCAGTGGTTCGTGCAATTGGATGCAAGGGCTGGCGTTGAAAGGCTGAACGGTTTTCCGATGGACAAGACGTTACAAGGCAAAGCGGCACCGTTTCGCTGGTTCGACCGTCACGAACCAACAGACAATGCCCAGTGATGGTAAGGGGTTTACGAGTCATGCATGTGGTTTCCCAACTGCGTCGCACGTTGGCGATGATGGTCATCCTGCTGGGCCTGCTGGCAGGCTTGGGCGTCGCGTCCGCAAACGCGGCGGACGCTCCTATTCTCACCGGGGGGGGGGGGTCGTCAGACCCCTCGCGTAGCTAAGCAAACCCCCGCCACTCTCCCCAGCAACGCAACCAACACACCACTGCCCACACCATCACCAATACAAGCCACCGCACCATTAAACCCAACAGCAAATCCAAACACCTCGTCAACGCCGACAGGCACGCAGGACAACACAGGCTCACCTTCGACCAAGCCATTCAATAACAATGAGACAAATAGCCAGGCCACGCACAGAGTGCGCTTCGACCCTGCCGACGGGAGCAAGCCAACACAGTCAGCCGTAAAAACCGGCACTCTCGTTGTACCTCCGGAACACAACCCTGCACGTGAGGGCTTCCGGTTCGACGGGTGGACACTCGACAACCAGCCTTTCGACTTCCAGACCCCCATCCTCCAAGACACCACCCTGAAAGCACAATGGACCGAGGTCACGGACTGGACGCTGAGCCCGGACCACGGGCCCGCCTCCGGCGCGCGGCTGACCATCAGCCCACCCAACCGGCAGGAACCCTACTACAACAGCATCCAAGCCGCCGGAGAGCAGATGGTCGGTTTGACCGGCGACGGCCGCATCTACACATGGACGCAAGACAACACACCTATGCAGGTGCCCGCCCCTGTTCAGGCTGCCGATGGGTTTCATTACCTGCAGGCCGCAGCCGGCAGCCGATGGCAAGCCGCATTGGGATCCGACCAGCACATCTATACCTGGGACAGCCGACAGGCCGTGCCTACTATCCTCGACACCGACCGGAACACCAGGTTCACCAGCATCAGCATGAACGATGACCTGCTGCTGGCCATTGATCTGCAAGGACAGGTCCACACCTTCCAAACCAGCCAGCCCGGCAACCAGAACCCGACTGCAAAGCCCGGAGAACAAGCTGCAGCAAGCCTGCCCGGACAGGCGCAGGCCGTCACCGCCGTCTCCTCCGGCGGCCGGATCCTCGTCTTGGACGCGGACGGACAAGCCTGGAGATGGGATACGAACAAGATTGGCAACATCAAATTTGCACGCATCAAGCAAGACCAAGGGATCCGCATCATCCAAGCCCAAGCCCTCAACCAGGGATTCCTCCTCCTGGACGCGAACGGGCAGGCCTATCAACTGACCGACAGCGCCACCGATCCCATAGCTCTCAGCCTGCCGGACGGCGCCAAGGCCAGCCGGATCACCGCCAACAAGGACCAGGCCATGATCACCGGCAAGGACGGCCACGCCTGGGCCTGGCAGTCCGGCAAGACGCCCATCTGCGCAGACAACAGGAGACAGGTTTACGCGCAGGCCACAGCCGTGGGCAGCAGGATCACCGCCATCGGCAGGCAGGGCGACATGCTCGCGTGGAGCCTGGACGCTCAAGGCAAACCCGGCAAGCCAGCAAGACTCAACACCAACACCGCGCCCACCCTGGAATCAGCCAGCCTGGACAGCCAGCCGCTCAAACTCACCAAGACCGGCGACGTATGGCAGACGCAGATCCCCGCCAGCAAGCCCGGGCCAGCCGCCATCCTCATCACCGGCAGGCAGGACGGCCAGCCTTTCACCAGAAGCCTCAACTACACGGTCGACCAACAGCTGGCCAGAGACACGGAACCAAACACCACCCACACGGTCACCTTCAACACAGACAGCGGAACCCCCACACCAGCAGACCAGCAGGTCTCCTACCCATACGGCCGGGTCCAGAGGCCCTCCCCCGACCCAACACGCGACGGCTACCAGTTCGACGGATGGTTCACCGGCAGCATCGCCTACGACTTCAGCAAACCCGTCACCACAGACCTCACCCTCACCGCCCACTGGACCTTCAAAGACCCCAACAACACCTGGAGCATCAGCCCCGCCAAGGGCAGCCAGCTCGGCAACGAAACCACCACCATCACCCCGCCAGCAGCAACCAGCGGCAGTAAATTCAACCAAACCAGCACCGGTGGGTACGATCCCAATGTCCAAACAGGATACTCGTTGGCGGTAGGCAGTGACGGGAACGCCTACGCCTGGGGAGACAACACTTATGGCCAGCTCGGCGACGGGACGACCAACTCCCGGAGTACTCCGGTCTTGGTGCAGAAGCCTGATACTAAGACGTATCCGGACCGGCCTGCGGATTTCACCTACGTGCAGGTCGCTGCAGGAGGCCAACATTCGCTGGCCATCGGTAGCGACGGATACGTGTACGCCTGGGGATGGAACTACTGCGGTCAACTCGGCAACAACACCAAGTCCAGTTCGTCAAAACCAGTGCGCGTGCACGGCCCCGGCAACACCGGCGAAGGCCTGAAAGCGATCCAGGTTTCCGCCGGAACATTCAACTCCATGGCGCTGGGCACCGACGGGACCGTGTACACCTGGGGAAGCATCTCCAGGGGATACCACACCTATGACAGGTCAAGTCCGCAGACTGTACCAACCGTAGTCAAAGACCCCTCTGATGCGAGTGCATCTTTCAACGCTGTGCAGATAAGCACCAACTGGACCATCGACCTGGCCGTCAACCAAGATGGATACGTATACGTCTGGGGCTATAACACCAACGGCCAGCTCGGCAACAACACATCCGACAGCACTTTCCACGACACGCCTAGCCGCGTGTTCGCCACTAGCAAGTCCACAGCTACAGCAGGTCCATGGCTGAAAGCCGTACACGCAAGCGCTGGAGCTTTCCATGTGCTGGCAATAGACCAAGAAGGGAAAACCTGGTCATGGGGAGGCAACGAATTCGGGCAGCTCGGCAACGGCACTAGCAGCTCACAAGGCGCATCACATCCTATTCCTCTTCTAGTAAAGTATCCCAAGAGTGCCGGCACAGTCAGCGCTGCTCAGGTGATCTCCGGCAGCTATCATTCTTTTGCAATTGAGGAGAACGGAAAGGTATGGGCATGGGGACGGGGAACTCAAAACCAGAACGGCAGCAGCAACACAAGCTATTTACCCATTTCCGTTCATGACCCGAACTACCCTTCGGATACAAGCAAGAAACTCAGCGCGGTGCAAATGAGCGGTGGATACTACCATTCGCT
Organism: Bifidobacterium mizhiense; assembly: GCF_020884755.1. Taxonomy (GTDB): domain Bacteria; phylum Actinomycetota; class Actinomycetes; order Actinomycetales; family Bifidobacteriaceae; genus Bombiscardovia; species Bombiscardovia mizhiensis. Next base: position 47,438 of record NZ_BPWE01000002.1, read on the forward strand.
AGTCATCGACACAAACGGAAAGACCTGGGCTTGGGGAAGGAACAGCGAAGGTCAGCTCGGCAATCCTTACACGGTACCTAATGATTCGGCTACCGCACCAGTGGCCTTCAACCTTTCTCCTCAAATTGCTAAAGTCAAGTTCGATAAATCGCTTGCATTGAGTTTGACGCAGGACAAGGTCGGCAACAGTGTCACGGTGACTACGCCCGCGCACGAGCCGGGTCCGGTCACGGTCAGCGTCGACTACACGATGGGCGGCGCAGGAAGGACTTTGACCGACAAATCCCTGACCTATACCTACAAGCCTCTGGGGGTGCTCCCCCAGGCAGGCGGGGAAGGCATCCTGCTGGCCCTGGCCACCGGCGTTACCGGCATGGGCGGCGTCATGGCCTCTCGCCGTCACCGGAGGGAACAACACCAACTGTCACACACTTCGCACGAGTAAGAAAGGCCGGAGCGGATCAATCCCCCCGCCCCGGCTTACAGGGGGCGCACAGAGGAATGTCATACAAGGCTCATCCCCAAGGGAGCCGACACTCCTCCCGCGCCCCCACCATCCATATACTTACTTCTCCAGGACCGGCATCGGCATCATGCAATCGGGTAACAAAGCGATACCTACCTGCTGTTTCTTTTGCCAGTGAGGCGATTAACCAGCAATACGGTTAGGCATAGGGATCAAACAAGTCTTGGACTACATTTCGAAGCACTTATTGTGAGTTACACCATGTGTGGTGCTTTTTCGGCTAGCATGATGAGTGCAATGCGGTTGGGTCATTGGTTGGGTTTCGATGTGGCTCGAGGGGTCACTTTCTGACGGGTAGGACGTTGTAAGCAGTGGTCATCGGCACACTCTCGGGGACGCTAAAGGTAGATGTGTCCGATGTGGGCGAAAGGTGTTCGACTTATGCATCTGGGTACCCATCTACGTCGTATCTCGGCGATGATGATCGTCCTGCTTAGCTTGCATGCGGGTCCTGCTGCGGCATCCACCAACGCGGACAGTGACGCACTCCCCGCTCTCTCCGGCAGCGCCGCCAGCACTCAACTTTCCTCGCCATCGTCCCTGAAAACCGCATCACTGCTAAAACCTGCAACAACTTCAGATGCCCCTTCAACGTCGACGGGCATTCCGGACAGCACAGAATCGGCTTCTTCGACCAAGCCATCCGATAAGACGGACGACGAAGCCACGCACGTGGTGCGCTTCGATCCTACCGATGGAGGCACGCCTGGACAGGCAAGTGTGAAAACCGGAACCCTCGCCGCACCCCCGAAACAGAATCCCCGGCGTGATGGATTCAGATTCGAAGGATGGACACTTGACGGCCAGCCCTTCGACTTTCAAACGCCCATCCTCCAAGACACGACACTGACTGCGAAATGGAGCAAATCTGCAGACTGGAGGCTGAGCCCGGACCACGGGCCCGCCACCGGCTCCCGCTTGACCATCAGCCCGCCCAGTCGGCAAGAGCCCTATTACATCGCCATCCACACAGCAGGCAACCAGACAGTCGGCCTGACCGGCGACGGCCGCATCTACGCCTGGACGCAGGACAGCACACCCGTGCAGGTTCCCTTCCCCGCCCAGGCTCCCGACGGGTTCCACTACCTGCAGGCCACGGCAGGCGACCAATGGCAGGCAGCATTAGGATCCGACCAGCACATCTACACCTGGACCAGCGAGCAAGCGACGCCCATGATTCTTGACACCAGCCAGAACTCCAAGTTCACCAGCATCAGCATGAACGGAAACCTGCTGCTGACCATCGACCTGCAGGGACAGGTCCACACCATCCAAAACAGCCAGAACGACAGCCGGGATCCGACCAGGCTGCCCGGTCAAGCGCAGGCCGTCACCGCCGTCTCCTCAGCCAGCCGTATCCTCGCCTTAGATGCAGACGGGCAAGCCTGGGCTTGGGACACAACCAACACTGGAAGCGCCAAGCCAGAACGCATCAGGCAAGACTCGGTCATGCGCACCGTCCAAGCCCTCGATGAAGGAGTCCTCCTATTGGACGCAGGCGGGCAGACCCGATACTTGGCCGACAGCACAAGCAGCACTACAGTTATCAACCTGGCGGACGGCGTGCAGGCCAGCAGAATCACCGCCAACAACAGCCAGGCCATAATCACCGACAAGAACGGCCACATCTGGACCTGGAAGCCCGGCAAGACGCCCATCCACGCGGACAACAGGGGACAGGTTTACGTGCAGGCCACGGCTGCCGGCAGCGGGATCACCGCTATTGACAGGCAGGGCAGCATATTCAGATGGAACCTGGATGCCCAGGGCAAGCCCGGAAAACCAGCCCAGCCCAACACCATCCAAGCGCCCATCCTGGAAACAGCCAGCCTGGACGGCCAGCCACTCAAACTCACCAGAGATAAGGATTCCTGGCAGACGGACGTGCCCGCCCACACTCCCGAGTCAACCATCATCACTATCACCGGAGAACAAGGCAATCAGCCTTTCACCAGAAGCCTCGGCTACACGGTCGACCAGACCCTGACCAGAGAGGTCCAACAGGGCTCCGCCTATACGGTCCGTTTCAACACGGGCGGAGGAGGCCCGACCCCCAGGACCAGAGCATCCAGCCAGTCTACGGCAGGGTCCAGCGCCCCTCCCCCGACCCGACGCGCAGCGGCTACCAGTTCGACGGATGGTTCACCGGCAACATCGCCTACGACTTCAGCAAGCCCGTCACCCAGAATCTCACCCTCACCGCCAAATGGACCAGCAAAAACCCCAACACCTCCTGGAGCATCAACCCCGACAAGGGCAGCCAGCTCGGTAAGGAAACCACCACCATCACCCCACCAGCAACCAGAAGCGGCATCAGGTTCAGCCAGGTCAGTGGCGGAGGATACGTATATGGTGATCTGACGGGGTATTCGCTTGCTGTGGGCAGTGACGGGAACGCCTACGCCTGGGGACAGAACTGGTATGGCCAGCTCGGCACCGGCACGACCACCCAGCGGAACACGCCCGTCCCGGTGCCAAAGCCCGCAGGCGCGCCCGCGGATTTCACCTACGTGCAGGCCTATGCCGGCGGCTATCATTCGCTGGCCATCGGCAGCGACGGGTACGTGTACGCCTGGGGGAATAACGACCACGGGCAGCTCGGCAACAACACCAAGTCCAATTCATCGACCCCCGTGCGCGTGCACGGGCCCAACAACACCGGCGAAGGGCTGAAAGCCATCCAGGTCGCCGCAGGAGCCTGGAACTCCATGGCATTGGCCGCCGACGGCACCGTATACACCTGGGGCGGCATATCCAAAGGAGGCGGTGATGACTGCTTCAGCCCGCAGAACGTGCCCATGGCGGTTAAGAACCCCTCGGATGCGAGCGGCGTCCTCCACGCCGTGCAGATCAGCACCCGATGGTCCTTCGACATGGCCATCGGCCAGGACGGGTACGTGTACACCTGGGGCTACAACACCCATGGCCAGATCGGCAAGAACACCAACGACAATAGTTTCCACCTCACGCCCAGCCGCGTGTTCGCCTCAAACAAATCCACGGCTGCTGCGGGCCCCTGGCTGAAAGCCGTCCAGGTGAGCGCCGGCGGATGGTTCGCATTAGCTATCAGCGAGGATGGCAACACATGGGCATGGGGCTACAATCAGTACGGTTCGCTCGGCAACGGCTACAGCAGCACAAATACAGACACGAATTATGTCCCCCAAAAGGTGCGATACCCCGCGAATGCGGGCGCAGTGACAGCCGTGCAGGTGAGCGCAGGAGTTTACCATTCATTGGCCGTCGACACGGACGGGAACACCTGGGCATGGGGCTACAACGACTATGGTCAGCTCGGTGACAACACCACCAGTGACCGGAATTCCCCGGTGAAGGTGTTTGCCTCCGCGCAGTCCACGAGCTCGGCCGAACCCTGGCTGAATGCCCTGCAAGTCAGCACAGGATGGCGGCATTCACTGGCGATTGGCACGGACGGAGTCGCCTACGCCTGGGGACAGAACTGGTATGGCCAGCTCGGCAATCTCAATTCAGGAAGGCAGAGTCCTGTTCCTTCACCGGTGTCGTTCAACCTACAGCCGGTGATCACCGGCGTCACCTTCGACACCAGCCCCGGCACGAACCTGATCCGCGGCGATGGCGGCAGCGTCAGCGTGACCACGCCCGCACACCTGCCGGGCACAGTCACAGTCAGCGTTAAATACACAACGGGCGGCGCGGGAAATACCCTGACCGACACTTCCCTCAGATACACGTACATGCCTGCAGCACCTGTAGGCGTGCTCCCCCAGGCCGGCGGGGCAGGCATCCTACTCACCCTGGTCACAGGAGTTGTGAGCATGGGCAGCGCGCTGGCCTCCCGCCACCACAGGAGGAAACAACATCAGCTGTCGCAGACTTAGCACAAGTAAGACCAGCCAGGGGCGGGTCAATCTCTCGGCCCTGGCTTATCGGGGGTGCACGGAGGCATTCGTCATATAAAGCTCAATCCCAAGTGAGCTGACACGCCTCTTGCGCCCCTCCCACCACGCTTCTGCCGATAACAGTCAGCGGGATCTGCGAGCAGTCATATACACAACGCTCCTATCGAGGAGAGAAAGGAATATTGCAGGCTTGCCAAAGGGCACACGGTCCCGATTCAGCCCGGCCTCCGTCTATGTTCCCCGACCCGGCATGAGTACTGTAAACAACCATCCTCCCCTAGCCAGAGAGATCTTTGCCGCCGGGCAATTGAAGCTCGCTCGGGTGTTGTCTGTGGGCTGGGTGGTAGGGTGAAGAGCGGGGGATGTGGAAAAGACGGCTGGCTTACGCCACGGTTCCTGCAATCCGATGCAGGATTGGCGTTGACAGACAGCACGGCTTTCCGACAGGTAGAACTTACGTAGGCAGGCGGTATTTGCTCCGCTTGGTGTTTGGTGAAGGGGTTTTGGTTTCATGCATCTGGTTTCCCGTCTGCGTCGCATCATGGCGATGATGACCGTCCTGATCAGCCTGCTGGCAGGCTTGGGCGTCGCATCCGCCAACGCGGCGGACGCTCCTATCCTCACCGGGGGGGGGGGGTCGTCAGACCCCTCGCGTAGCTAAGCAAACCCCAGGAACTCTACCCAGCAACGCAACCAGCACACCACTACCATCACCCTCACCAATACAAACCACCACACCATTAAATTCCGCAACGCCAAACCCAGGCACCCCGTCATTGACGACGGGAACACCTGACGGCGCAGACTTCACGTCAATTAAGCCATCCGATACCAGTGATCAGGCCGTGCAAACAGTGCGCTTCGATCCTGCCGACGGCAGCAAACCCACCGAAGCGACTGTGAAGACCGGCACCCTTGCCGCTCCCCCGCAACACAATCCTGTGCGTGATGGCTTCCGGTTCAACGGGTGGACATACAACGGCCAGCCTTTTGACTTCCAGACCCCCATCCTCCAGGACATCACCCTGAAAGCCCTGTGGACCAAGACCACGGACTGGACGCTGAGCCCGGACCATGGGCCCGCGTCCGGAGCCCGGCTGACCATCAGCCCGCCCAACAGGCAGGAACCTCAGTTCGCCAGCATCCAAGCCGCAGGCAGCCAGATCCTCGGCCTGACAGGCGACGGCCGCATCTACACCTGGACGCAGGACAGCACACCAGAACAGGTCCCCTCACCCGCCCAGGCTTCTGACGGGTTCCACTACCTGCAGGTTGCAGCCGGCAGCCAATGGCAAGCCGCACTCGGATCCGACCAGCACATCTACACCTGGAACAGCCAAGAGGACACACCCTCGATCATCGACACCGGCCAGGATGCCGGATTCAGCAGCATCAGCCTGAACGATGACCTGCTCTTGGCAGTGGATCGACAAGGTCGGGTCCACGCCTTCCAAGACAGCCAGGAAGACACTCAGAACACGAACACGAAGCCAGAAGAGCAGGAAACGATCAGCCTGCCCGGAAAGACGCAGGCCGTCCTCGCCGTCGCCTCCGACAGCCGGATCCTCATCGTGGACCCGGAAGGGCAAGCCTGGACCTGGGATGCGAGCAGCACCGGCAAAGCCAAGCCTGTACGCATCAAACAAGACACCGAAATGCGCATCATTCAAGCCCAGGCCCTCAACCAGGGGGTCCTCCTCCTGGACGCGGACGAACAGGCCTGGTACCTGGCCTACAGCACCAACAGTCTCACAGCCGTCAGCCTGCCGGACGGCGTGCAGACCAGCAGAATCACCGCCAACAAGGACCAGGCCATCATCACCAGCATGGACGGCCATGTCTGGGCTTGGAAGCCTGGCGAAGCACCCAAGCGCACAGACAACGGGAACCAGCAGTACATGCAGGCCGTCGAATCTAGCAGCATGATCATCGCCATCAGCAGGCAGGGCGACCTATACAAGTGGATCCTGGACGGGCAGGGCCGGCCCGGCAAGCCAGCCGGACTCGACATCACAGCCGCGCCCATCCTGGAATCAGCCAGTCTGGACGGCCAGTCGCTCAAACTCAGCAGGAACAACGGCTCATGGCAGGCGGACATGCCCGCCCGCAAGCCGGGGCCAGCCGCCATCCTCATCGCCGGCAGGCAGGACGGCCAGCCCTTCACCAGGATCCTTAGCTACACGGTCGACCAGCCGCTGACACGAGACGCCGCACCACGATCCATATTTACTGTCCATTTCGACACGGGCGGGGGGAAACCCGAACCAGCAGACCAGAGTTTCACCACCCCGAACAGCAGGGTGAAACGCCCCTCCCCCGACCCGACGCGTGAAGGATACCAGTTCGACGGATGGTTCACCGGCAACATCGCCTACGATTTCAGCAAGCCCGTCACCAAGAACCTCACCCTGACCGCCCACTGGTCGCCCGAAAGCCGGAACACCAAGTGGAGCATCAGCCCTGATAAGGGCAGCCAGCTGGGCAGGGAATCCACCACCATCACCCCGCCAGACAGCGCCAGCCGGGGCATCAGGTTCAACCAGATCAGCGCATCAACATACGACGGTGGCATCAGTTCCGATGGTTTTTCCTTGGCTGTGGGCAGCGACGGGAACGCCTACGCCTGGGGATACAACAACTGGGGCCAGCTCGGCAACGGAACAACTAGCTACAACGCCCAGACTACGCCGGTCATGGTGAGGATGCCTGACCGCAAGACCTATCCGGACCTGCCCAAGGATTTCACCTACGTGCAGGTCAGCGCCGGATCCTGGCATTCGCTGGCCCTGGGCAGCGACGGGAACGCCTACGCCTGGGGATACAACAACTATGGCCAGCTCGGCGACGGGACAACCACCACACGGTATACGCCGGTCAGGGTGAAGCAGCCTGAAGGCGCGCCCGTGGATTTCACTTACGTGCAGATCAGCGCCGGCGGCCTGCATTCGCTGGCCCTAGGCAGCGACGGAAACGTGTACACCTGGGGATCGAACGACTATTGCGAGGTCAGCGCCGGGACGCAAGCCATGTGGACTACGCCGGTCATGGTGAGGATGCCTGACCGCAAGACCTATCCGGACCTGCCCAAGGATTTCACCTACGTGCAGGTCAGCGCCGGCGGATTTCATTATTCGCTGGCCCTGGGCAGCGACGGATACGTGTACGCCTGGGGATACAACGAAGGTGGCACGCTCGGCAACAACACCAGAACCAAATATTCGTCTGTTCCTGTGCGCGTGTGCGACCCCGCCAACCCCACAGACACGAACAAAGGACTGAAAGCCACACAGGTCAGCGCCGGATATGATCACTCGCTGGCCGTGGGCAGCGACGGATACACCTGGGCCTGGGGATGCAACCTCCAAGGCCAGCTCGGCAACTCCGTCAACGGCTCCAGTACGAATCCTGTCCCTGTGCGCGTGCGCGACCCCGCCAGCCCCACCGACACGAACAAAGGACTGAAAGCCACACAGGTCAGCGGCGGATACCATTATTCGCTGGCCGTGGGCAGCGACGGAAACACGTACGCCTGGGGAAACAACAACTATGGCCAGCTCGGTAACAACACCACCAGCAACTCGACTGTTCCTGTGCATGTATGTGGCCCCGCCAACCCCACGGACACGAACAAAGGACTGAAAGCCACGCAAGTCAGCGCCGGATACTATAGCTCGCTGGCTGTGGGCAGCGACGGGAACGCCTACGCCTGGGGATACAACAACTACGGCCAGCTCGGCAACAACAGTATATCCACAGAGAGTTACGCTAAGAGTCTTGTTCCTGTGCCGGTGTCGTTCAATTTGACACCGGTGATCACCGGCGTCAGGTTCGACCAGACCGCTGTATCAGGCCTGACGCGCGGCGACGGCAACAGCATCAGCGTGCTCACGCCCGCACATTTGCCGGGCACGGTCACGGTCAGCGTGGACTACACGCTGGGCGGCGCACCCCAAACGCCCGACACTTCTCTCCGATACACGTACCTGCCCGCAGGAGTGCTCCCAAGAGCAGGCGGGGAAGGCATCCTACTGGTCCTGGCCACCGGCATGACCGGCATGGGCGGGGTCCTGGCCTCCCACCGCCACCGGAGAGAACAACACCAGCTGTCACATGCTTCACACGAGTAAGAGCGGCCGGGCGGCGTATCAATCCCCCCGCCCCCGGCCTTACATAGGGGGAGCAGGGAGGAAAAGTGTCACGTAAGGCTCAAACCCCAAGAGAGCAGACACTTCCCTCCCGCGCCCCCACCACACTTCTGCAGACGGGAAGCCGAGGGCAGGCATGCACGCCCCCGTCCCCGCCTGGGAGAGGAGGAAACACGGCCAGACCGGCCACGGGCACACAACCCCAGTCAGCCTGGCCGCTGTTCATTTCTCTTCCCCCTCCCTTCTCATGATTTGGCGAGCAGCCGCCCTTGCCCAACCATCGAAGTCATCACCATCCAGGGCTCGGACCTGGCTTGTGTGTGTTGCTTGTTAATCCGGTGGTATGGTGAAAAACGTGGGGGCGTCGAGAACACAACTGGCTTCCGCCATTGGCTCATGCAATCCGATGCAGGGCTGGCGTTGAAGGACAGAAGGGCTTTCCGACGGACAGAACTTTAAACAAACAAGCGACATTTAGATCCGTTTGGTGTTGGTAAGGGGTTTTGGTTTCATGCATGTGGTTTCTCCTCTGCGTCGCGCGCTGGCGATGATGATCGTCCTGCTGGGCCTGCTGGCTGGCTTGGGCGTCGCGTCCGCAAACGCGGCGGACGCTCCTGTACTCACCGGGGGGGGGGGGTCGTCAGACCCCTCGCGTAGCTAACGAAACCTCCGGCACTCTCCCCAGCAACGCAACACACACTCCACTTCCGACCCCATCACCACTGACAACCGCATCACCATTAAATCCCGAAACAACAGATCCGTCTGCTCCGTCATCGCCGACGGCTACTACCGGCAGTACGAATCCTGCTTCAACCAAGCCATCCGACAAGACGGATGATCAAGCCACACACACAGTGCGCTTCGACCCGAATAGCGGAAACAAGCCAACACAATCAACCGTGAAAACCGGCACTCTCGTCATCCCTCCAGAACACAACCCTGTACGTGAAAGCTTCCAGTTCGAAGGATGGACGCTTGACGGCCAGCCCTATGACTTCCAGACGCCTATCCTGCAAGGCATAACCCTGACTGCAAAATGGGCCAAAACCACGGACTGGACCCTAAGCCCGAACCATGGACCCGCCGCCGGCACCCAGCTGACCATTAGCCCGCCCGACAAGCAGGAACCCTACTTCACCAGCATCCAAGCCGCAGGAGACCAAATTGTGGGCCTGACCGGAGACGGCCGCATCTACACCCGGACGCAAGACAGCACAACCATGCAGGTCCCCTCCCCAGCCCAGGCTCCCGACGGGTTCCACTACCTGCAGGCCGCAGCCGGCAGCCAATCGCAGGTCGCATTAGGATCCGACCAGCACATCTACACATGGACCAACCAACAGGCCACGCCCACCATCCTCGACACCAGCCGGAACACCAGGTTCACCAGCATCAGCCTGAACGATGACCGACTGCTAGCCGTGGACCAGCAAGGGCAGGTCCACACCTTCCAAGCCAGCCAGCCCGGCACCCAGGACCCGGATCCAAAGGCCAGAGGACAAGCTGCAGCAAGCCTGCCCGGACAGGCGCGTGCCGTTCTCGCCGTCTCCTCCAGCAGCCGGATCCTCGCCCTAGACACGGACGGATACGCCTGGACATGGAAAGCGGCCTCGGGAAGTGCCAAGCCTGTACGCATCGAACAGGAACCGGGCATACGCATCACACAAGCCCAAGCCCTCAACCAAGGGTTCCTAATCGTGGATTCAAACGGGCAGACCCGCTACCTGGCCGATGGCAAGACCGGCATGACCATGGTCAGTCTGCCAGACGGCGGGAATGCCAACCGGATCACCGCCAACAAGGACCAAGCCATCATCACCGACACGGACGGCCATGTATGGTCCTGGGAGCCTGGCAATAGGCCCGTGCGCGCAGACAACGGGAACCAGCCCTACACGCAGGCCACCGAAACCGGCAACAGAATCACCGCCATAGACAAGCAGGGCAGCATATTCACGTGGAGCCTGAACGCTCAAGGCAATCCCAGCAAGCCAGCCAGACTCAACACCACCTCCACCCCCATACTTGAATCATCCAGCATGGACGGCCAGCCGCTCAAAATCAGCAAGAAAGACGATTCCTGGCAGACGGAGGCTCCCGCCCACAAGCCGGGACAAGCCACCATCACTATCATCGGCAAACAGGACGGCCAGCCCTTCAACAGAAGCCTCAGCTACACAGTCGACCAGAAGCTGACCAGAGACACACAGACAGGCACCACATACACGGTCAGCTTCGACACAACAGGAGAAAGCCAGGCGCCGGACCAGCAACAGGTCCCCTACCCGTACGGTAGAGTGCAAAGACCTTCGCCCGACCCGACGCGCAAAGACTACCGGTTCGACGGATGGTTCATCGACGAAGTCGCCTACGACTTCAGCAAACCCGTCACAGAAAACCTCACCCTCACCGCCAAATGGACACGCCAAGACCCCGACAACACGTGGAGAATCAACCCCGACAAGGGCAGCCAGCTAGGCAAGGAAACCACCACCATCACCCCACCGAGCGGCACCAGCGGTGCCAAATTCAACCAAGTCAGCGGCTCAGGCACCAATTATTTTTCCTTGGCTGTGGGCAGTGATGGGAACGCCTACGCCTGGGGATACAACAAAGATGGCGAGCTCGGCGACGGGACACGCACCAATCGGAATACGCCGGTCATGGTAATGAAGCCTGATTCCAAGACGTACCCGGACGTGCCTGCTGATTTCACCTACGTGCAGGTCAGCGCCGGGACAGATCATTCGCTGGCCTTGGGCAGCGACGGATACGTGTACGCCTGGGGAGACGACACCGATGGTGAGCTCGGCAACAAAGCCAGAGGCAGCTTTTCGTCTGTTCCTGTGCGCGTGCGCGACCCTGCCAGCCCCAACGACACGAGCAAAGGGCTGAAAGCCATACAGGTGAGCGCTGGAAGGGATCATTCGCTGGCCGTCGACAAGGACGGAAACGCCTGGGCATGGGGCAGCAACGGCTATGGCCGGCTCGGCAACAACAGAAGCAATAGCTATTCGACTCTCCCCGTGCGCGTGCGCGACCCTGGTGATCCCTCCAATTCGAACAAAGGGCTGAACGTCATGCAGGTCAGCGCTGGAGACTGGCATTCGCTGGCCGTCGACAAGGACGGAAGCACCTGGGCATGGGGACGTAACGACTATGGTCAGCTCGGCAACGGGCAGATCAGTAGCAGCTGGGACGCGTACCCTGTACCGCAAAAGGTGCTGCTTGATCCCAATGATGCCAGCAAGGGGCTGAAAACTGTGCAGGTAAGTGCCGGAGGCTCTCTCTCGCTGGCAATCGACCAGGACGGAAGCACCTGGGCATGGGGACACAACAATTCCGGTCAGCTCGGCAATGGCACCAGCAACGGCAAAAACCAAAATCCTATTCCTAGCCCAGTGCTGCTTAATCCCAAGAATGCGAGCACCAGGCTGAAAGCTGTGCAAGTGAGTGCCGGATGGGGTCATTCGCTGGCAATCGACAAAGATGGAAACACCTGGGCATGGGGAGACAACAGCTCTGGTCAGCTCGGCAACAACGGCTCGAGCTATCAGTATTACTCTCCTGTAAAGGTGCTCGCCACCAAACAGTCTACGAATTCGGCTGGCCCCTGGCTGGACGCTACACAAATCAGCGCCGGTAGTTCTCATTCACTGGCAATCTGCAAAGACGGAAGCGCCAGAGCATGGGGAAATAACAGCTATACCCAGCTCGGCAATACCGACGCAGGAAGCCGGAGTTTGGCCCCGGTACCGGTGATGTTCAACCTGCAACCGGCGATAACTGGCGTCAAGTTCGACCAGACCACGGTATCGATCCTTACGCACAACAAAGACGACAATAGCGTCAGCGTGACCACGCCGGCGCATGAGCCTGGCCAGATCTTGGTCAGTGTCAACTACACGCTGGGCGGCATAGTCCAGAAGCCGGTCTCACTTACATACACGTACATACCCCTAGGCGTGCTTCCCCAGGCCGGAGGGGAAGGCATCCTACTTGCCTTAGCCACTGGAACCATGAGCATAGGCGGGGTACTGGCATCCCGCCGCCATCGAACGGAACGACTACAGCTGCTACACGCTTTGCACGAGTAAGACGGGCCGGGGTGGATCAATCCCCCCACCCCGGCCTCACCGGGGCGCATAGAGGCAAGTGTCACTTAAGGCTCAACCCCAAGTGAGCCGACACTCCTCCCGCGCCCCCACCACACATATACCAGTCGACCGCCCAAGCGCAACAGAGAAGGCAACTCCTCTTGCCGCGCTCGGACGGTCGACTGCAACTGTTCTACTGCTGGTCAGCAGTGGTGGCGTAGATGGTCTTCTTGCAGGCCAAATACACGACCAGGCCCAGCAGGGACACCGCAGCCCCGATCAGCAGCAGGTTGCTGTAGTTGGCGGCCGGACCGGTGGCGCCCATGATGCTGAAGCCCTCCAGGCTGGGCTTGCCCATCAGACCGCCGATGATGGCGATGCCAATGGAGCCGGTCACGTTCATGACCAGATCGTTCATGCCCACGCCGCGGCCCGACTGGTCCTGAGGCAGGGTGTCAAGCACGGTGGAGACGATGGGCGAATACATCAGGCCGACGCCGGCATAGTAGACGCAGGCAGTCAGCGTCAAGGCCAGCAGGCCGAAGTTGACCACCAGAGCCGTCCCTGCGAAGCCCAGGATCATCAGGCAGGCGGCGATGATGATGGCAGGCTTGCGGCCGATCCTGTCCACGATGGCGCCCGAGGTGGTGCCCAGCACGGCGGCCACCAGGAAGGCCCAGACCACATGCAGGGAGACCGTGGTGGTCGACACCTTGTAGACGTCACGCCCGATGGCGTTGAAGATGGGCGACATGCAGTAGTTCATGAAGTAGAAGATCAGGATCAGCCCGATGCCCATCAGCCAGCGCTTGTTGCGGAAGAAGTCCGGGGTGATGAAGGGGCTCTTGGCCCGGCTGATGTACACGGCGAAGATCAGGTAGCAGACAGCGGAGGCCGCCAGCAGCCACCAGGCCGTGTAAGAGAAGAAGAGGGTCAGCAGGGCCGTGGCCAGTCCGAAGATGACGAAGCCCAGCCAGTCCACCTTCTCGCCGTTGCCGCCGCCGGTGGGCAGGCTCTTGAGCAGGATGGGCAGGAAGACGATGGTGACCGCGGGAATCAGGAAGAGGTACTGCCAGGCTATGGAGCTGAGCAGGCCGGCGGCGAAGATGCCGATGGCTGCAGACACCTGGTATCCGGCCGTGAAGATGCCGAAGAAGATTACCTTCAGGGAGGGCTTGAGATACTTGGTGGCCACGACCAGGTAGGCCGAGCCAGCCACCTGCTCGCCGGCGGTCTGCAGCAGCCGGGCCGCGATCACATTCCAGATGTTGGGGGCCATGATCGTGTTGGCCACGTATCCGTACACGGACCCGACGAACAGTATGCACAGGCCGAAGGTGACCAGCTTGCGCAGGGATACGAAATCGCCCAGGGACCCGTAGATGAAGCAGACGATGCCCAGGACGATGCTGGGCAGGGCCGTGATCAGCGAGGCCTGGTCGGGGGCGCCGGCGTCCTTGCCGACCTGCTGGAAGACCAGGTTGAAGCCCTGCAGGCACAGGGTGCCCAGGACGAAGGTGATCAGCAGCAGGATCAGCGATCGTACTGCTGTCGAATCCTCGGTGGATTGCTTTTCGGACATGATGTCTTCAGTTCTCTTTCTCTTGCGTGAACTTGCCGGGGATGGCGGACCTCAGTCAGCCTGGGAGGCCAGCCGGGTGATGCGGGTCATGAACTCGTCCAGGAAGCGGGGCACGTCCACGCCGACGGCCACGCGCATGGTCTTGTTGGGGTCGTTGAGCCGCTGCTCGTCCCCGATGGTGCGCCCGCGAGTGGCGCCTTCGGTCTCCACCTTCATGTTCATGGGCAGGGTGGTGACCAGGGTCGGGTCCACGGCCACGGCCACGGCCAGCGGATCGTGCAGGCCGCAGCCACCCAGGTGGGGCGAGGTGGTCTCGTAGGCCTTGATGTAGAAGTCGGTCATGTCCGCCAGGAAGTTGCCTGCCGCGGTGCCCAGCTGCCGCCAGCGGGCGGTCTCCTTGTAGGTCAGCAGGGTCTGCAGGGTCACGTCCAGGCCGACCATGGTCACGGGCGCGCCGGAGCGGAAGAGCACGTCGGCCGCGTCCGGATCCTGGGAGATGTTGGCCTCCTGCCAGGCGTCCACATTGCCCGGCACGGTCAGGGCCCCGCCCATGAGCACGATGGAACCGATGCGTTGGGCAATGTCAGGCTCCTTGGCCAGGGCGGCGGCGATATTGGTCATGGGGCCGGTGGGCACGTAGACCAGATCCTTGCCATAGGTGTTGACCGCATCGATGATGAAGTCCACGGCCGACTCCGTCTCCGCCTTGCGATCCGAGTCGGGGATGGCCACGTCGCCGATGCCGTTCTCTCCGTGGATGAAGGCGGAGACAGGCAGCACCTGGAAAGAGTCCGCCTTGGAGGCGTGGGACAGACCCGGGTAGACCTTGACCTCGGGGTGGCCCAGCAGGTCGGTGATGGCCAGATCGTTGCGGATGCCCTGCTCCAGCAGCACGTTGCCATAGGTGCCGGTTATGCCAATCAGCTCAACTTCGGGGCTGCCCAAGGCATAGGAGATAGCCAGAGTGTCGTCGACACCAGTGTCCAGATCCAGAATCAGCTTGCGCATACAATGTTTCCTTTCATTGCCATGGCTGTATGGAACCATGGCCGTATGCATCCACGATGTCCTTGTGGTGAATGCTTGCTTATCATATGCGAAATTGAGCAGTTTCGCTGCCCATGACATGCGCAAGTCGTGGACAATATCCTCAAATGTTCATACAGCCGGCGACCAGTGCCCGGATGACGAATCCAGATAGCGAATCCAACAGCTGGTTTTCCGGCCGATTGCCCTGTCCACAATGGCGAGCCGGATCGACGGACCGCTCCCCCAGGAGCATATGATTGCTTTAATTATGCCCGGATGATCCGGCGAAAGGGGAGCCCATGGCTGCAATCCAAGGACGGCGGCGCAATCTGCAACTGATGACCGCCCTGGGCGTACTGGCAGGCGGCCTCTACGGCTATACATTGACCGTCATCTCCGGAGCGCTGGTCAATATGAACCTGGGCTCCGGCTCGGGCGGACACCTGACGGCCGGAGAACAGGGCATGGTCACCTCAGCCCTGCTGATAGGCGCCGCACTGGGATCCTACCTGGCAGGCAAGTTCAACGACCGTTTCGGCCCCAAGCACATTATCCTGACCGGCGCCTTGCTGGCCATCCCGGGAGCCCTGCTGAGCGCCCTGGCTCCCAGCCTGGCCCTGCTGGGACTGGGAAGACTGATCATCGGAGCCGGCATCGGCATGACCTCCACCATCGTGCCCATTTACCTGGCCGACATGGTCGGCACGGCGGAACGCGGACGGGTGGTTTCGGTCAACTCGGTCATGATCGTGGTCTGGCAGTTGCTGGCGGTCAGCGTCAATGCCATCCTGGACCGGATGGGTGCCGACTGGCGGACCATGCTCTGGGCCCTCGTGCCGCCGGCCATCCTGCTGGCCCTGCTGGCCTGCTTCCTGCATGACAGCCCGGCCCACCTGATCCGCCGAGGCCAGCCGGACCAGGCAGCAGCCTTCCTTCAGTCCACCCGCGACCAGGCAGAGGCCCGGGTGACCATGCAGGAGCTGTCGCAGCCAGCGAGCGCGAAGACCCCCAGCTTCAAGGCCCCCTGGCTGCGGCGGGTGCTGATCGTGGGCATCGGCGTGGCCATGATCAACCAGCTGACCGGACTGAACATCGTCAACTATTACGCGCCGACCATCTTCACCGACACCCTGGGCTTCGACCCCTCACTATCAATGATCGCCACCGTGCCCGTCATCCTGGTCTCCGCCGTAGCGGCCACCATCGGAGGGCTGGGACTGATCGACCGTTTCGACCGTCGCGCCATTCTGGCTGTAGGACTTGCAGGCACTATCGTCTTCCTGGCCGCTATCGGGGTCTGCTACCGATTCGTCGGCGCCCCGGGCTCCGGGTCACGGACGGCCGCCTGGATCATGATCGGCATGATGATGATCTATGTGGTCTTCGTCCAGGGCCTGGTGGCCCCGGTCACCTGGCTGCTCCTGTCCGAGATCTTCCCCCAGCAGATCAAGAGCCGCGGCATGGGCTACGCCAACGTGGCCATGAACCTGACCAACTTCGGGCTCTCCCTGGTCTTCCCCACCCTGCTGGCCCGTCTGGGCGGCACCGGCACCTACCTGCTCTTCGCCCTGATCAATGTGTGCGCCCTGGTGTTCGCCTGGATCATGGTGCCCGAGACCCGAGGCAAGAGCCTGGCCCAGATCGAGCAGGAGGCCCGGGACCAGGCATGAAATCGGGCATAAAAAGAGGGCGGAACCGAACACCAGCCCGCCCTTATGGAATCTGATACTTCAGATTCTGATGCCTCAGATGTTGAAGGCCTTCTTGGCCAGCTTGGCGATGGTGTCGCCGCCCAGCTGTGCGACATCATTCTTGCACTGGTTAATCCTGCCGAAGAGCTGGTCCGCGTCGTTGTACGACAGCGGCTGGCCGATCTCCTTGGACAGGTCAACCAGCTGGTCGATGGTCTCCAGGTTGCTCAGCTTCTCTACCAAGGTCTTCTCGTCCATGAATCACTCCTCTGTAAGCGGCGGTGCAGACACCGGGGGCCTTGCGCCATCGATGCCCACCTTTCTCCTCCCATCATAGCCAGCGACCGGATGAACCGGGCGCGCATAGAGGCTCAAATCAGGTCGTAGGAGAAATCGTGGATCTGATCCAGGGTCTGCCGACTCTCCTCCAGCCAGGTCATGGCCACCGGATAGACGTGTCCCAGGGTCTGCAGACGGTTGGGCCGCAGGTCATGCAACTCGAAGTCGCGGCCCTTCCTGCACAGAATCTCGGCCATCTTGAGCGCGTCGCCCTGCAGGAAGTCGTCGGCGCTGGTGTTCAGGAATACCGGCGGCATGTGGACCATGTCGACCATGGTCGTCAGGTCGGCCACCTGGTCGCCCCCAGCCTGCACGAAGCTCCTGAAGAAGGATGGAGCGACCCTTGTCAGGTCATCGGTGGGGGAACCGGTTGGATGGAAGTCTTCCAGATCCACCGATAAGTAAGGAGTTAGATCGAGCAGACCTGATACCAAGGCCGCGCCCCGAGGCTGCAGACCAGCAGGTTTCAGACCCAGCCGTTGCGCAAATTGGTCATCGGACTCGACAGCCAGCGTATAGAGTGCCAGGGTGCCTCCGGCCGAGTCTCCCGTCAAAAAGATTCTGTCGGGCGAAACCGGATACTCGTCCAAGTGGTTCTTGATCCAAGTGAGGGCCGTCAGCACGTCACTCAACTGGCCCATGAAATCGGTGCTGGGGATCAGCCGGTAGTTGACCGAGAAGACCGCAAAGCCTCGCTGGGCCAGATGGGTGCAGAAGTTTCGGTTGAGCTCCTTGTAGCCATACATGAACCCGCCGCCGTGGATGTCGATGTAGACAGGAGTCACCCTACCGTTGCGCAACAGGGCATCATGAGGCAGGTAAAGATCCAGCTTGTGGGCGCGCAGACCGTCGTCCACATAGGCGATGTCGTTGAGGCAGTCCACCCCCTCGGGCACCTGCCAGTGACGGGAGCGTGGAGCATCCATGCGCCCGAAGGTCAGCCGGGAGCCCAGAACGGTCTTGGCTATATCGGCCCTGCAATCACCTAGGTCCCTATCGACCTCAGTCCAACCCTCCAGGAGTTCACGTTCCTCGTCGGTTACGGTCATGTCTGTATCTTTGCTCATCATTCAGCCTTCATATCTTCCAGCTCTACGCCGTTGGTCTCTGGCAGAACCTTCAGAACAAACAGCAGGCTCAACGCCGCGAAGACGGTGTACAGCAAATATACGTTGCCAGTGCCGATCACATCCCTCAGCCAGGGGAAGGAGGTGGACACCAAAAAATTCCCGATCCAGTTGAAGGCGGTTGCTACGGCCACGCCCATGGCACGGATATTGTTGGGGAAAATTTCACCAATGACCACCCACATAGCCGGCCCCCAGGTGCCACAGAATGTGAAGTAGAAGAGGTAGACCGCTACCAGAGTGAGCGGCGCCCACACACCCTTCAAGGACAGGCCCGCAGCAGTGACCTGGGCATGGTAGAAACCGAAAGTAGCGATAAGGAGGAAAATGGCCATACCGGCGGAACCGAAGGCCAGAAGCTTTCTCCGGCCGATCCTGTCAATCAGGGCCATGGAAACGATCATGGGGATGAACGCGACAAACGCACGGATAACCGAGATGTTCAATGCCTGCTGCTCAGAGAAACCAAGGGATCGCCAAAGGCTGGAATCATAGTAAAGAATGATGTTGACCCCGTTGAACTGCTGGAACAGCGCCACAGCAATGGCTATCCAGACCACCTTTTTGAGGCCGCAGGTGCGTCCTCGCAGGTCGGACAGGCGGGGGGTGGTCTCGCTGCCGACCGAGAGCCTTATCTGAGCCACCTTTGCCTGCGGATCCCGGGTGCCGTTGAGTTGCCTGAGCAGGTCGGCAGCCTCCTGATCGCGTCCTTTCATGACCAGGTACCGGGGCGATTCGGGCAACTTGAAGCAGACAACCAACATGATCAGAGCAGGGACCAGCATCATCAGCAGCATCCACCGCCATGTGGGCACGGAAAACCACAGAGCCTGGTCAGCTCCGCCCGAACTCTTGGCCAGCACATTGTTGACTATGACGGAAGCAAACATACCGATTCCCACCGCGAACTGCTGGAAGCTGGTCAGGAATCCACGCATTTTGGTGGGAGAAACCTCGGCGATATAGGCTGGGCCGACCACCGAAGCAAAGCCCACACCAATGCCGCCGATGATTCGGAAGAGCAAGAAACTCCATATCTCCGGAGCGAATGCCGACCCTATTGAACTGACCACGAAGAGCAAAGCAGCCGAAAGCATGATCTTTACTCGACCAAATCGGTCAGCCAATTTGCCGGCGAACCAGGCACCGATTACGCAGCCCAAGAGGGCAGCCGATACGGACATACCGCTCATGAAGCTGTTCAGGCCAAAACCTGATTTTGTGCCGGCGATGGAATCCACGGCCCCGTTGATCACTGCGGTGTCGTAACCGAACAGCAATCCCCCTGTTGCCCCTGCCAGACAGACCAAGATGATGCGGCGTCGCACAGACGGATCAAGCACTTCCGTCATATCACCAGACGATGATGATTGATTGTTATTTTGTGACACGGTCACTCCTTTGTAGCATGACACATCGTTACCACAAAGATATACGTATCTTAGGGTCTGAGAGCGTCAATCGGTGACCCGAATAAGACATTTTGTGACCTATCTGCCAGGTGAAATGAAATAATGTACAGACTGCTTTCCACGGAAAGGAGATGTACTATGCCACAGCGTCCACAAAGCGCCCATCAGTACAACACGGTGATCAGCCCTGACTTCTTGGAAGAGGACATTTATCCAGAGGGCTATCCGGGACTGGTCATCGTTCATCACGACAACGACGAATTGGTCAGCGCCCATTGGCATCAGGGTCTGGAAGCAATCCATATCATCCGTGGGGGCGGCACCTTCCAGGTCGAAGACCAGCACTACATGCTCAGCGACAATGACAGCCTGCTGATCAGCCCCTATCAGATGCATCAGGGTCGCACGGTGGATCATAGCCAAGGTATGGTCAAAATCATCTCAGTCACCTTCAACAATGAAGTCGTCGGACGGATGTACCCCTTTGCCGATAGGTTTCTTTTCTCGCTCTCCGCTCCCCACGCCAACGCAGAAGACCGGAAGAATCTGGACCAGCTGATGCTCGAGATCGGCAGCCTGTATGAGCAGCAGGACACGGCTTCGGCCTTTCTGCTGAATGCCACACTTTTTCAGTTGCTGCACCTGCTGTACACCAGGTTCACCATCGGTGTGCGACCGCCGGAATCAATCAGGTCAGGGCGCAATGTCACCAGACAGATCCTTGGCTATCTAGCCAACCACCACACGGAGAATCTGACGGAGCGGACCGTGGCAGCCTACTTCGGCTACAGCAGGGAGCACTTCAGCCGTCTATTCCGAAAGACCACTGGCTCCACCTTCAAGTCCTATCTGACCAAATTGAGACTGGACGACGCCAAAGCCAACATGGATCGATCCAATGGCCCCATAACAGACATCGCCGCGGATGCCGGATTCCCCAGTCTGACCAGTTTCACTCGAGCCTTCACTCGTGAGTACGGGATTACACCCCGACAATATCGAAGGGAGCATCTCCATATCGATCAAACAGCATTACCGACGAACGGCGACAATCTACGGGACAAGCAACAATCCTCATAAAATATTTGCTCGATGGGTAATAAGCCAAACTCCGGCAAACGGACACTCTTGCCCTTGATCGCGCTCCCGCCGGTAGAATGACGGAAACAGCGACAGAAAGGCCAAGGATGACAATCGCAAGCTACGAAGGTGTGTCCGCGCTCTCCCTGGGCCTGCCGCCCACCACCGCCATTCCGGCAGCCAAAGGGGAACTGCCCATAAGAGCTTTCACCACGCGACCGCCCGTCTCTTCACGGCTGCGTCAGCACTTCTCCACCAGCGTTGACAGGATCGTCATGCTGGCCCTGCTGCGGCCCGGTACCGTCCCTGTAACGGATGGCGCGCACTGCCATGAGGTGCTGGTCATGGCCATCGGGTTGAAGACCCCCGATGTGCCGGAGGATGTGCTGGAACATATCGCTGCCATGCGCTCCTCAGGCATGGTCTTCATCACCATTCACCAGGGCGAAGAGGGTCTCGTCTGCACGCCGGCCGTCCGCCGAGCCCTGCCCACTAAAGCCGGTCATGAGACCAGGCACACACTCCACCTGGGCAGACCCCGCCCTGCCAATGAGACCAATCTGACCCTAGCCGGCGACGATATGGACCAGCTCTGGGACAGCTTGTGCGCCCAAGTGACCCTGGATCAGACCGACGGTACGGATCTTGACAACCGACTCGCCGTCCGCGAGCGCATCGAACTGCTCAAGGCCCAGGAGGCCAAGCTGTCAGGAGACCATAGCCGGGCCAAAACCACCCAGGACCGCAACACAGCCTTCGCCAAACTCCAAAAGGTCCGTGCCGAGCTGAAGCAGCTTTCCGCCGATGACCAGGCGGCGGAGGTTTAGGCGGCAGAGTACAGGATCGCAGAGACGAGCCAGGCCTAGTCTGACCTGGTCAAACTTGCCCAGGCGGATCGTAAACCTCATCCACGCCATGGCCGTGCCCGAACCCATGCTGTCACCCACCGTCGGCATCCTGAACAGCAGCTCTTTCACCAAGTCCATCAACATGACCCTGGTGGCCATGCTGGTCTATCTGGTCTTCTGAAACGACGGGTCAGGAAAGGTCACAACCATGAAAATCATCATTGCACCCGACTCCTTCAAAGGCAGCCTGACCGCCAAGGAGGCTGCAGAGGCCATCGAACGCGGATTGCGACGCAGCCCCCTCAAGGCCGAAACGGTCCTGGTGCCCATGGCCGACGGCGGCGAGGGCACGGTCCAGTCCCTAGTCGATGCCACAGGAGGCCATATGATCCAGACCCAGGTCACCGGACCTCTGGGCCAGACTGTCACTGCCAGATACGGCATCCTGGGCGACGGACGGACAGCCGTCATCGAGATGGCCGCAGCCAGCGGCATCCAGTTCGTCAACGAACAAACCCGCGATCCGCTGGTCACCACCACCTACGGCACTGGCGAGCTGATCAGCAAAGCCCTGGACCAGGGCGCGCAGGAGATCATCGTCGGCCTGGGCGGCTCGGCCACCAACGACGGCGGCGCCGGTATGGCCCAGGCCCTGGGAGCCCGGCTCCTGGACGCTGAAGGACATGAGCTGACCCAGGGAGGAGCAGCACTGGCCCGGCTGGACCGGATTGATATCTCCGGGCTGGATCCCCGTTTGGCCCGCACCCGCATTCGTCTGGCCTCGGACGTAACCAACCCCCTGACCGGCCCCGAAGGTGCCTCGGCCGTCTTCGGCCCGCAAAAGGGGGCGGACCCATCCATGGTGGCCACCCTGGATGCGGCCCTGGCCCACTATGCAGCCGTCATTCGCAAAGATCTGCACCGGGAGGTGGAGACCAGACCGGGCGCAGGAGCCGCCGGAGGTCTGGGCGCAGGCTTCCTGGCCTTCACTCCGGCCGTCATGGCCTCGGGCGTCAATATTGTCGTAGAGACCACCCATCTCAAGGAGCTGGCCCGCGACGCCGACCTCTGCTTCACCGGCGAGGGCGGCATCGACTTCCAGACCGGTTTCGGTAAGACTCCCATGGGCACAGCCCAGGCCGTCAAGGAGTCCTCCCTCGGCTGCAAGGTCATCGCCCTGGCAGGCAACGTGGGCGCAGGAACCGAAGAGCTCTACAAGGTGGGCATTGACGCCATCTTCAGCATCAGCCCCGGGGCTGTCAGCCTTGAGGATGCCATGGCCAAGGCCGCCGACAACCTCGCCGCAGTGGCTGAGAACATCGGCAGGCTCCTGTCCTGATCCGGCTCTTGGATTAACAGAACAACTAAAGGGGCTCCGGATGCCTTGCGCACCCGGAGCCCCCTGTAATCTGTTCGGCATAACCTTCAGCAGCCATGCCGAACAGTTGGAAGTGATCAGTCGAATTCGGTGATAACCGAACGAATGACCTCGCCGTTGACCAGCTGCTTGTAGGCCTCGTCGATCTGGCTCAGCTTGATGTGCTGGCTGACAATGTCATGCATGTTCAGCCGTCCGTCCACAGCAAAGTCGGCATACATGGGGATGTCGTGCTTGATGTTGGTGGAGCCCATCCACACGCCCTTGAAGCCGCGCTGGTGGACCAGCAGGTCAGCCGGGTTGATCTCCAGCGAGACCGTGGCATCCGGCTTGGTCAGGCCGATCGGGTAGGCGGTGCCGCCCACGCCCAGCATGTCCCAGGCCTGCTTCATGGTGACGGGCAGACCGATGGCCTCGAAGGCCTGATCTACGCCTCCGTCAGTCAGCTCGCGCACCTTGGCCACAGGGTCCTCGTTCTTGGAGTTGATCACGTCGGTGGCGCCGAACTTGCGGGCGAACTCTAGCTTGTTGTCCAGCAGGTCGATGGCAATGATCCGCTTGGCGCCGCAAATCCGGGCTCCTGAAATGATGTTCAGGCCGATGCCGCCGGTACCGATAACGGCCACGGTGTCGCCGGGGCGCACATGGGCGGTGTTGATGGCCGCTCCTGCTCCGGTGATGGTGGCGCAGCCGATGCAGGCGGCTTCATCCCACTTGACCTCGTTGTTGACCACGGCCAGCTGGTTCTCGTGAATCAGGGCCTTCTCGGCGAAACCGCCGGTGCCGAAGGCCTGAGTGATGGGTCGACCGTCAGGGAAGGACAGGCGGGGCTTCTCGCCCGCGCCGCGCACGCACTCCTGCTGCTGAGTGCAGGACTGGGGCTGGCCCTTGAGGCAGTTGGCGCAGTGTCCGCAGACCTGCTCCAGGGAGGCCACCACGTGGTCGCCCACCTTGATGCCGGACACCTCGGGGCCCACGGCCTCGACGATGCCCGAGATCTCATGGCCGATCACGGCCGGGAAGGGGAAGAATTTGTCGTCATCTTCGACCAGATGCAGATCCGAATGGCACAGACCCGAGGCCTGCACATCCACCAGGACCTCCGCGCCAATAGGGTCGTCAATGATGATTTCCTCGGGCTGGGCAAAGCCCTTGCCGATGCCATAGGCAATCGACGCCTTGATCTTCTGAGGCATAAAGCATCTCCTAATCACCATGCCGCTACCGGCCTCATGCCAGGCAGGGCAAAACAATGTTGAACACTGCGCTGTGGCCACGGTCATCCTCAATGTATGCACCGCTGCCGCAGACCACTTTCATGCTAGCAGGAAAGAGGGGTCAATCAGCATTTAGACTGGCCCGGTAAGAGGCCTCCGGCGTTTCCTCGACGGGGGCTCCAAGCATCCATAGAATGGGCTTCATGTGTGGACGATTCGCGGCTGACCTGGACTACTCCAGTCTGGCCCAAGACTATGGTGCCCGGCAGGCTCCGGGACTGCCCAAGCCCTCATGGAACATCAGCCCCGGGTCGGTCATCGCCCTGGTGGCCCAGGACCGACATGGGCAACGGCACCTGCATACGGCCCGCTGGAACCTGGTCCCCTCCTGGTCGGACACCGATCAGATGTCTTATCCCACCCACAATGCCCGGGTGGAGAGCGCCCTGACCAAGCGGACCTACGCGGACTCGGCCAAAAGTCAAAGGGCCATCATTCCGGCCAGCGGCTACTACGAGTGGACACCAGACCACCAGCCCTACTACTTCCAGACTCCCGACGGCCACACCCTGAGCATCGCAGGCCTCTACTCCTGGTGGCGTGCCAGACCTGGCCAGCCCTGGCTGCTGACGGCCACCATCCTGACGACACAAGCCACGCCAGATGCCGCCCGGGTACACGATCGGATGCCCCTGCTGATCACTGAGGAAAATCTGGATTCCTGGCTGGATCCGAGCATAGAAGGCAAGGAGATCCTGCCCAAGGCCGTGGAGCCTGGCCGCCATGCCTCTGAGACACTGACCATGCACCCGGTGGCACCCCTGAAGGGTGACGGACCGGAACTGACTGAGGATATAGCCCTGGATCAGAGGGTCAAGAAAATTTAAAGGATTCGCAGAATTCAGAGGGTGAAGCCCAGCTCCCGCGCCGCCTCGGTGGGTACCGGGTCGTAGGCCCAGTACTCGCTCAGGTTATCGTCGGAGGACAGGCTGCGGATCTCGGCCTTGTCAATGTAAACCTCGCCTGACAGATGGTCGGTCTCATGCTGGAAGATGCGGGCCGGCCAGCCGTGCATGTGTTGGCGGTGCTTGCGCCCGGAACGATCCTCCCAGCTGGCAGTAATGTCCAACCAGCGCCGCCGGACCGCTTGGAATCCTTCCAGTGACAGGCATCCCTCGTAGAAGGCCGCGGTCTCCTGCCCTATAGGCTCATAGGAGGGGTTGATGATGACCCTGAAGGGCAGCTCGTCGATCTGACGCGGATCATCCTCGTCGTCGCGGACATGGTCCTCGATGACCGCGATGGCCAGACCCAGGCCCACCTGGGGTGCTGCCAGCCCTACGCCTGGCGCCTCAAGCATGGTGGCGCGCATAGCCTTAAGCAGCCTGTTCAGAGTCTTGGCTGCCAGCTGACCCTGGTAGGGCTGAGCCTGCTGGCGCAAGACGGGCTCGCCCATCTGCACAATAGGCAAGAGCTCTTCTTTGCCGGCCTCGGCCAGCATTGATTCCACCCGGTGGTTGAGATCGGCGTCGAAGGCCGCCTTTCTGCCGAACATGGATGATTCCGCCTTTCCTGGGTCGTCGGTTCAGATGGCCAGCTCGTCGGCCACGACTGAGGCCAGCCGCTGGCAGACCTGGTCGGCCTGCTCCTGGGTGGCCGCCTCGACCATGACCCTGACCAGGGGCTCAGTGCCCGAGGGTCGCAACAGGACCCGGCCGGTACTGCCCAGCATCCGCTCCTCAGCCTCGACCGCATCCTGAACCTTGGCGTTGGTACGGGCCGCGTTCTTGTCCACACCGGGCACGTTGATCAGCTGCTGGGGCAGCTGGGGGAAGTCGGCGGCCAGTTCCTTGAGGCTCTTGCCCGAGCGCACGACCTCCTTGGCCAGGGTCAGGGCCGTCAGGGTCCCGTCACCTGTGGTTGCGAACTCCCGGTTGATGACGTGCCCGGACTGCTCGCCGCCCAGGGTGTAGCCTCCGCGCAGCATCTCCTCCAGGACGTAGCGGTCGCCCACAGCCGTCTGCACGGTGACGATTCCCATCTCTTTCAGGGCCAGCTTGAGCCCCAGGTTGCTCATGACCGTGACCACCAGGGTGTCGTTGGCCAGCTTGCCCTCGCGCTGCTTGGCGCGGGCCAGGATGCCCATGATCTGATCGCCGTTGACCATGTGACCCTCTTCGTCCACGGCCAGACAGCGGTCGGCATCCCCGTCGAAGGCCACGCCCATGACCGCATCCGAGGCCTGGACCATGGCCTGCAACTGCTCGGGGTGGGTGGATCCGGCGTGCTTGTTGATGTTGTAGCCATCGGGAGAGGCGTTGATGACCACCACGTCCGCACCGGCCCGGCGCAGGGCCTCGGGGGCTACCACCGAGGTGGCCCCGTTGGCGCAGTCGGCCACGATCCGCAGACCGTCCAAGGGCTTGGGCTGGGTTTTGTCGGGGGCGACAGGGGCAACTGCTTCAACAAGGTGGTCAATGTACATGTTGGTGGCGGTCACCGTGTCATGGGAGACGCGGCCCACGCCCTCGCCCACCGGGCGCTCCCAGTCCTGGCCCAGGACCGATTCGATGTCGTCCTCCTTGGAATCCTGGAGTTTGAACCCGCCCCGGGCGAAGAACTTGATGCCGTTGTCGGGCATGGGGTTGTGTGAGGCGGAGATGACCGCCCCCATCTCCACGTTTAGCACGCTGGTCAGATAGGCGATGCCGGGAGTAGGGATGATGCCCACATCGATCACGTCAAAGCCGCCCGATGACATACCGGCAGCCAGGGCCGAGGCCAGAAAGTCCCCGGAGACCCGGGTGTCGCGACCGATCAGGGCCCGTCGGCGACCTGCGGACCGATCCGCGCCACGGCCCAGGACCCGGACTGCTGCATCGCCCAGATCCAAGGCCAGCTGTGCAGTCAGGTCTCTATTGGCTAAACCGCGTACACCATCGGTACCGAATAATCTGGGCATTTGCTCTCCTCCGAACGTACCATCCTGCATGCAGGCAACAGATTCATTATGGCCCCGCCCCTGACCCGTCGCCACCCGGGCCAGGGCGGGCAGAATACTCAGCGCAAGCGCTCGTTGTATTCGCGGACCTTGAGGATGCGCCTGGAGGACTCCGTGTTCTGGATGATCATCCCTCGCAGGGCCTTGGGGGCCTCGGCGTGGTCGGCCAGCCAGGCGTCACCCGCCTTGACCAGGGCGGCCGGGTCGGCCTTGGTCGGGTAGAGCCCGCCTGCCGACAGGGGGTTGAGCAGGGTCTCTGCGATGTGGAAGGTCTTCTGTGCCCAGACCTCGTCCACGGCTGCAAAGAAGCGGTCCACGTAGGGCTCGAAGAGCTCCTGGTCACCCGAGCCGGAGAAGCCGTCGGCCAGGGCCTCGATCTGCGAGTTGGTCAGATCCTCGTTGTGCAGGGCCTGATCCCAGGCCCAGGCCTTGGCCTCAGCCGTCGGACGGGCAGCCCGGGCGCCCATGGCGAACTCGCGGTTCTCCGTGGTGTCTTTCGCGGCCAGCTCGCGGTCGATCTCACCGTCAGCCAGCAGGTCGTGGGCAGACAGGGCGTGGATGATCAGCCAACGGGTGTTGTTGTCGATGGTCAGTCCCTCCAGCTTCAGGTCGCCGCTCAGCAGGCCGCGGGCGTGATCCTCGAAGTCGGCGTCGTCCCCGTAGCCCAAGTAGGCACGGACCAGCTGGAACTGCTCATCGGAGCCGGGCTGGGCCTTCATAGCCAGATCCCAGAGCGTGCTGGCCACCAGTTGCAGTATGGGCTGGCGGCGACGGGAGGCGGTGAAGTGGTGGGCGGCCGTGGAAATCTGAGACAAGGCATAGCGGAAGGTGGTGGACTGGTGCTCGGTGGCCAGGGCCTTCAGGCTCAAGCTGATGAAGCGCTCAGCCGGGAACTGCACATCCCGGGTCATGTCCCAAAGGCTGAGCCAGACCACGGCCCGGGCCAGGCGGTCCTCAATCCGGTAGAGGTTCTGCGTGGCATACTCCAGGGAATCCTGGTCCAGACGCAGCTTGGCATAGGTCAGGTCGTCGTCGTTGATCAGGATCAGGGCCGGACGCTTCTTGCCAACGACTTGTGGCACCTCGGCTCCCTGGCCGTCCAGATCCAGTTCGAAGCGGTCTGTACGCACCACCTTGCCGGACTGGTCCTCGTCATAGAAGCCCACAGCCAGGCGATGCGGACGTAGGACCGGATGCTCCTCGGGGGCGGTCTGGTCGATCCGCATGGCGGTGATGGTCCCCTGCTCGTCGGTCTGCACCTGGCTGGTCAGCGTGGTGATGCCGGCCTCCTCAAGCCAGAGCCGGGACCAGTTGCCCAGGTCGCGGCCGCTGGTCTTCTCCAGCTCGGTCAGCAGGTCCTTCAGGGTGGCGTTGCCGTGGGCATGAGCCGTCAGATAGTTGTGGATGCCCTGGAAGAAGCGCTCACGGCCCACGTAGGCGACCAGCTGCTTCAAGACAGAGCCGCCCTTGGCGTAGGTGATGCCGTCGAAGTTGACCTCGGTATCATGCAGGTCGCGGATGGGGGCCACCACCGGGTGAGTGGTAGGCAGCTGATCCTCGGTCAGGGCCCAGCTCTTCTCGCCGGAGCAGAAGGTGGCCCAGTCGTCGGTCCACTCGGTGGCCTCGGCGGTGGCCAGGGTCGACATGAACTCGGCGAAGGACTCGTTCAGCCACAGGTCGTTCCACCACTTCATGGTCACCAGGTCGCCGAACCACATGTGGGCCAGCTCGTGCAGGACGGTCTCCACACGGCGGTTGATCTGGGCCCCGGTGGCCTTGGACTCGAAAACGTAGGAGTCGCGGAAGGTGACCAGGCCGATGTTCTCCATGGCGCCCGCGTTGTATTCGGGCACGAAGATCTGGTCATACTTGGCCCAGGGGAAGGGCAGGTCCCAGGTCTTGGCGTAGAAGGCGAAGCCCTTCTTGGTCACGTCGAAGAGGTATTCGGCGTCCCCGTCCAGGGAGTCCTTGAGCGCCTGCCGGCAGTACAGGCCCATGGGGATGGTCCGTCCGTCCTCGTTCTGGTACTCGCTGGTCCACTGTGCGTAGGGTCCGGCGGCGAAGGCGGTCAAGTAGGAGCTCATGACCGGGGTGGTCTGGAAGACCCAGCGGGTCACACCCTCAGTGCGTCCACCCTCCAGGGTTCCCTCGGCGGTGCGGCTGTCCAGGTCCTGATGGGAGGCGGGAGGCATGTTGGACAGAACCGTCCAGGATGCCGGGGCATCCACGGTGAAGTCGAAGACGGCCTTGATGTCCGGCTGGTCGAAGACCGCGTAGACCCTGCGAGCGTCGGGCACCTCGAACTGGGAGTAGAGGTAGACGTTGCCATCCGAGGGGTCCACACTGCGATGCAGACCCTCGCCTGTGCGCGAATAACGGCAGAGGGCCTCCACCCGCAGCTGGTTGTGCTCGCGCAGGTCCTTAAGCTCAATCCGGTCATCCCGGAAGGCCAGGGCCGGGTCCAGACGCTGGCCGTTGAGCTCGATCAGGCTGACCTGGTCGGCGATTAGATCCACAAAGGTGGACTCCCCCGGTCGGGCATCAAAGTCGATCAGGGCTGTGGAGGGGAAGGTTACAGGCCCCTTGGTCAGGTCCAGGTTGACCTTGTAGCTGACATTGGATACGACGACGGCTCGCTCTTCGGCTTCCACACGAGTCAGATTGGCTCCGGGCATGAATTTCCTTTCGCGCATGGATGTCGGTGCCCCCACCGGCATCGGCATAGGTTCTGTATGGATATGGCAAGTCAAGTCTAATGCGGTCACCAGCCGACGGGCCAGCGGGACGGTTTCCCTCTTTTCTGACGGCGCAGTCTGGACGGGAATAGTCGGGCCTTCAGGCGGTTGGTCATGGTCGATGCCTCACGAATCTGGCAGAAAGGGAACGCCATGCAGGTCCGGACCGGGTTTACCACACAGCAGCTCAACATGCTCTGCCAGTATTCCTACGGGATCGGTCGAGGAGATGTCAAGACCCGGCCGGGCCTGCACTGGTTCGAGGATCCGGCTCTAGGCAGCTACTGGGTGCTTCGCTCTCGCTACTGCCCTGAAAACGGCTTCGAGGGGATGATCGCCGCCCAAGGCCTGGCGGATGGTCCGGACTATGCCCATTTGGTTGTGGTCTATGCAGGCACCAACCTGCGCGACGACCCCCGCCACGACATCCATGCCGCGCTGACCTGCTTCCTGCCGCCGCTGAACGGGGAACCGGGGCAGACGCAGCAGGCAGGCATCCTGGCCAGGCAGGCACTTGACCTGGCACGACGCAAGGCGGGAACCGAACGCGGGGTGCTCTTTACCGGGCATAGTCTGGGCGGAGGCCTGGCCCTGATCCAGGCAGCAGAGCATGACCTGCCTGCCAGAGTCTTCTGCGCTGTCGACCCCTGGCGGGTGCTTGACCAGGAGCAGCGTCAGCGGATGGCCCGCCACTACGGGGACGGCAAGTTCCTGGACTATCGTCTTGGCAACGACCGGGTGACCGGAACCGCCAACCGTCTGCTGAGCGGACAGGCTGACCGCAGTGCCTGTGTGGTCTGGTGCGGCAAGGGACCCAGCAGGTTCGGACACTGGCTGGGCGACTTTGACTTCGACCAGGGTGGCGAGGTCCTGGCCAAAACTCCTGTTACCGTGACCGCATATCCGCGGTAATATGGGAATTAGGCGGTCTCCAATGAGGGAGCGTCACCCGCCCGCAGGGATGTCATGTTGGGAATTCAACTTCGTCCGTGCAGGATCTACACGCATATCAGAGAGGATATACGATATGAAAGCATTGATGTACTACGGCAAGGAAGATGTACGTCTGGAGGATGTGCCCGAGCCTGAGCTCAAACCGGGAACCATCAAGATCCACCCCGCCTTTACCGGCATCTGCGGTTCCGACCTTCACCTTTACTATGACGGCGAGCAAAACGGCGGCAACTCCAAAGATACCCCGCACCCTCTTTCCGGGGAGACCCTGCCGGTAGTCTTCGGCCATGAGATCTCGGGCACCATCGAGGCCATTGCCGATGATGTGCACACCGACATGAAGGTGGGCGATTCCGTGGTAGTCGAGGCCGAGATGGCCTGCGGAGAATGCCCAGCCTGCAAGGCCGGCAACTACAACGACTGCTCCAAGCTGGGCTTCATCGGCATCAACGGCTGGGGCGGCGGCATGAGCGAGCACATGGTGGTGGCCGCCGAGCGCGTCTTCCCTGTGGGCGACCTGCCCCTGGATCAGGCAGCCCTGATCGAACCCTTCTCAGTGGCCTACCACGCCGTTCGTCTGATCCACACCGAGCCCGGGCAGACCGCCCTGGTCGGCGGAGCAGGACCTGTCGGCCTGCTGCTGGGAACCGTGCTCAAGGCCAAGGGGCTCAAGGTCATCATGTCCGAGCTCTCCCAGGCCCGCAAGGACAAGGCCCTGCAGTCCGGTGCCGCTGACCTGGTCATCGACCCCAGCAAGGAGGATCTGCTGGAGCGGGTCAAGACCGAGACTGATGGCCGTGGCGCCGATGTGGCTTTCGACGCGGCTGGCGCCGGACCAGTGGTCCACCAGCTTCTGTCGGCACTCAAGGCCCAGGGCAGCCTGGTCGTCGTGGCCATCCACGTCAAGCCCATCAGCCTAGACCTGACCATGGAGATGGGCTTCGGCGAGAAGCTGATGTCGGGGTCCATGGGATACGCCAACGATCATGCCGATGCCATCAAGCTCATCCATGACCGGAACATCGACCTGTCCACCTTCATCACCGATAGGATCAAGATCGAGGACATCGTGGACAAGGGCTTCCGGCCGCTGCGTGAGGATGCGGAAAACCACGTCAAGATCATCGTGAGCATGTAAGCGCTCCCTTTTACTGATAACACTGAAGGCTCCGGCCGTCCATCTGGGCGACCGGAGCCTTCCGTATCAGTATGCAGGCAGTGGCGTCAGTCCTGCTGCTGCACGTCGGTGGCGATGTCGGCCACCACGGGCACGATCATGGGCCTGCGGTGCAGCTTGCGGGAGATCCAGCCGCCCAGGGTGCGGCGCATCATCTGCTGGAGCTGGTAGGTGCCGGTGGTGCCCTTGGCCATGGCATCCTCAAGCTGATCGACTATCTGGGCGTTGATGGACTTGAACTCGCTCTCGTCCTCGGCCACGGCATTCAGGTAGAGCTTGGGGCCGGAGACAACCTTGCTGGTCTCGGTGTCGACCACGGCGAAGGCGGAAACGAAGCCTTCGGTGCCCAGAATCCGGCGCTGCTCCAGCTCGTCGTCGGTCAGCTGACCCACGGAGTCGCCGTCCACATAGACGTACCCACAGGGCACTGATCCGACCACGGCAGCCTGGCCATGGTAGAGGTCCACCACGTCGCCGTCCTCGGCCAGAACCACGTTCTGTGGATCCACGCCGGTCTTGACGGCAATCAGACCGTTGGCCACCAGGTGCCGGTTCTCACCGTGGATGGGCATGGCGCACTTGGGCTGCACGATGTTGTAGAAGTGCAGCAGCTCGCCCTCGTCGGAGTGGCCGGAGACATGGATGGCCGCGTTGTCGCGGTTGACCACCTTGGCGCCTAGGCGCACCAGCTTGTTGATGACCTTATAGACCTCATGCTCGTTGCCGGGAATGAGCGAGCTGGCCAGAATGACCGTGTCGAACTCGTTGATGGTGATGTCACGGTGGGTCCCGTCGGCGATGCGGCCCAAAGCCGCCATGGGCTCGCCCTGGGATCCGGTGCACATGTAGACGATCTTCTCGTCCGGGATGCTGTGGGCATCCTTAAGGTCGACCACAGTGTCCTCGGGCAGGTGCAGGTAGCCCAGGTCGGAGGCGATGGACATGTTGCGGACCATGGACCGGCCGGCGAAGACCACCTTGCGACCGAACTTGTGGGCGGCATCGACCACCTGCTGCACCCGGTGGACGTGGCTGGAGAAGGAGGCCACGATGATCTTGCGCTGGGCCTCGGCAAAAGCCTTGTCCAAGGCAGGAGCGATGGAGATCTCGGGCTTGACGAAGCCGGGGACCTCGGCGTTGGTGGAATCGACCATGAGCAGATCCACACCGGACTCGCCCAGCTTGGCGAACTCCCGCAGGTCGGTCAGCCTGTGATCCAAAGGCAGCGGGTCGATCTTCATATCGCCGGTGTCGATGATATGACCCGCAGGAGTGCGCACCGAGACAGCCAGGGCGTCAGGAATGGAGTGGGTGACAGCCACAAACTCCAGGTTGAAGGGGCCCACCTTAAGCTTGTCGCGGCCCTTGACCTCAACCTCGGTGGGCTTGAGATGATGCTCCTCACACTTGGCGTCAACGAACCCTAGGGTCAGCTTGGAGCCGATCAGAGGGATATCCGGACGCAGCTTGAGCAGGTAAGGCACGCCGCCGATATGATCCTCATGCCCATGGGTCAGCACCAGAGCATCCACCTGATCCAGCTTGTCCTTGATATAGCTGAAGTCAGGCAGGATCAGGTCCACGCCCGGCTGCTCCTCCTCCGGGAAGAGCACGCCACAGTCAATCAGCAGAATGTGACCGTTATACTCGATCACATTCATGTTCCGACCGATCTCACCCAGACCACCCAGGGGGACGATGCGCATGGAACCCTTACGGTACTTGGGGGGCGTCACCAGACGCTGCTCGGCCTGAGTACCCTTGCCGCGGGCGATGGCGCCGTTGCGGCGGTTGCGGGACTCGCCCCGGGACCTGCCTGACCCCTGCTTGCCGTTCTTGGAGGAGGACCGACGATTTCTACTCTTGCCGGTCGTATTTGATTCTTCTTGTTTTCTTGCCATTCTCACTTGTGTTTCTATTATCTGTACCCCCGTCTGATACAGGGGCGACGCTTGGTTGCTTGTCAGGAACGCATCAGCCCTGCGGCCTTCATGCCTTTCTCGGCTTGGATCAGCTGGTCCTTGCCAGGCCCAAGATTAGGGAGCCTCATCGTCGTGCTGTCCAAGACGCCGGCCACTTTCAAAGCAGCCTTGGCCATTACCGCCTGCTGCCCTTGGCCGTTCAGAGCCTGGACCAGCGGCGCCAAGGCAATCGACAACCTCTGTGCCCCTTTCAGGTCGCCTTGATCGAACCGAGTCGCCAGGTCCTGCATAGGACCACTGGCCACATGGGCCATGACCGATATGATGCCGACGGCACCCAAGGCCAGGAAGGGCAGGTACAGCCCGTCATCGCCGGAATACCAGATCAGCCCCGTCTCCTTGCGCTTGATGGGAACGGCGGCCAGATCACCAGTGGCATCCTTGACCGCCTCGACATGCGGCAATTCGGCAAGACGACGGTAGGTATCCACAGTCACGTGCAACCCGGTGCGGCCAGGTACATCGTAGAGCACAATGGGACGATCCACAGACTGGCAGACGGACCTGAAATGCGCTACAACCCCATCCTGGGAAGGTCTGGAGTAGTAAGGCATGACCACCAGGAGCGCATCCGCCCCGGCTTCCTGGGTCATCTCGGCCATGCGGACCGTATGAGCCGTATCATTGGAGCCTGCACCAGAGATGACCGGCACGTCCACCGAATCCTTTACGGCTCGCACCAAATCGACTTTTTCTTCCATGTGGGTGGCCGGAGATTCGCCAGTGGTGCCGTTGACCAGCAACCCATCCGCCCCATCAGCGACAAGCCTGCGGGCCAGTTTGCCAGCGGCCTCAAAATCCACGGACCCGTCATGGTTCATAGGGGTGACCATGGCCGGCACGACCCGCCCAAACGGGGCCTTGTCCAACAGATGGGTTTGAAGCTCAGACATACTTCAACGCTACTTGCAGATGGGGACTCATCACCCTCACGACACCCCTCCCCCTCACACTGTCAGTCACGGTCCCTGCCCAAATCAACAGGAGGGGAAAGAGGCGGTTCCCAGTAGCATAAGCCAGAAGGCGGGCAAGCCAGGCCACCCTGCCGCCTCCCACGTTGTGCGTTCGATCCGCGTCTATCCATCACCTGGCACTACTCAGCCGGGCAGAGAGCAGCATCCCCCCGGGGCAAGCTCATTGCTGATCCTGTCCGGCGGTGCTGCCGCGTGCCAGAGCGGCCACCAGGGTCATCAGGTCGAAGATGAGCGCCCAGGCCGCCAGCCACTCGAAGGAGGCGTCACGATTGTCGCCCGCGCAATAGTCGATCGCCCACAGGTCCTGCAGAAACCACAAGGCTCCCGTTGCGCCCACCGCCACGCACCAAGGCAGGCACGACAGGGGGGAACCCCCGAACAACAGACACAGCATCCACGACGGCACCACGCACGACACAGCCGAAGCCGCCCAGGCCGCCACACGGCTATGCACCCGATCCGACACGAACCGCAGCCAGGTCACCCCGGCCACCACCAGCACAGCCACCGACACCAGCACCCAGCGCATCACCCCCGGATTCTCGCCGGTCATCGCGCCGAACACCAGCCCCCAGCAGGGCATCATCGGCATCGTCAGCGCCAGGCACCAGAACCCCGGACGCCCCCCACGGCTCTCGAACCGGCCCAAAAACCATATCATCGCAAAACCCGAAAACAGGCCCACCAGAAGAAACTGTATAAAACGGTCGCGCATCCACTGCTCATCCCCGTACAGGAAGGCCCAGCCCGGCACAAACCCCGCCAGAAAGGCCGCCCCGTACACCGCCAGCTTGCGCACCACGCCGGCACGGGAAAAGGCACGCTCCCCGGCAGGCGCATGACGCGCGCACCCCGCCACGCGCGACATGATCGAAGACGTGCTCCGTAGCCAGGAGCCCCCCGCAGGAAGCCGCAAGGAGCCGGAAACACCACCAGCCATCACACACCATCCTCCCGCTGAAAGCATCGAATCCGCCACTTGGCCCACCCGGTCAAGAACCGGCGCAACCGGGGCAAGCTCATTGCCCTTGTGCGGCGGTGCCGCCGCGTGCCAAGGCGGCCACCAAGGTTATTAGGTCGAAAATCAGCGCCCAGGCCGCCAGCCACTCGAAGGAGGCGTCACGGTCGTCGCCAGCGCAATAATCGATAGCCCACAGGTCCTGAAGAAACCACAAGGCGCCCGTTGCGCCCACCGCCACGCACCAGGGCAGGCACGACAGGGGGGAACCCCCGAACAACAGACACACCAACCACGACGGCACCACACACGAAGCAGCCGAAGCAGCCCAGGCCGCCACACGGACACGCACCAGATCCGACACAAACCGCAACCAGGTCACCGCAGCTGACACCAGCACAGCCACCGACACCAGCACCCAGCGCATCACCCCCGGATTCGCGCCGGTCATCGCGCCGAACGCCACACCCCAGCAGGGCATCGTCGGCATCGTCAGCGCCAGGCACCAGAACCCAGGACGCCCCCCATGGCTCTCGAACCGGCTCAAAAACCACCACATCACAAAAATGGAGAACAGGCCCACCAGAAGAAACTGGATGCAACGGCCGCGCACCCACTGCTCCTCCTGGTCGTACAGGAACGCCCAGCCCGGCACAAACCCCGCCAGGAAGGTCGCCCCGTACACCGCCAGCTTGCGCACCACGCCGGCACGGGAAAAGGCACGCTCCCCCGCGGGCGCATGACGCGCGCACCCCGCCACCCGCGACATGACCGAAGACGCGCTCTGCAGCCAGGATCTCCCCGTAGGAAGCCGCAAGGAACCAGAAACACCATCAGCCATCACACACCACCCTTCTGCTCAAAGCATCGAATCCGCCACTCGACCCGCCAGAGCGTCGATACCGGTCCTGCATCAGTGCCGTTCATGCAGGCCTCTTCCCATCCCGCATCGCCGGAGTTCGCCCCACACCTGCACCTGCGCAAGCACGGACCCCATAGTCATCAGACAATGATATCTTCGGCATACCTTCCCGGAAGCACGATCACGTCTGACCCTGCACTTCGTCCCAAGCCATCCTTATCCTCGACAGCTGCTCCCGGGCAAAGCCAAGGAAACCTTCCGAACCCGCCATGGCATACTTCATCAGGCGATCGAACTGGTCATCATCCATACCGCCCTGGCAGTTCACCACGAATAACGTGTGGAAGACCAGGCCTTTCTCGGAACTCTGCAAATAGGCACCCGGTCCCTCATAGTACCGGTTCCAGGCATTGCAGACATCCTCAAGCAAATCATGCTGGCCATTCGGATGACTGCCCTGCTCAGTCCCATGAACCACCAGATACTTATCATGCTCGCCACGTACACTGAAATCGAGCGCGATATTCCCCCATAAACCAATCCAGGCCTGCTCATGATATTCGACACGGTATCCTTGGGCATCCAGCCACTGCTGTATTCTCTTCCCGTCAACCACGGATTTTATCGGCTGTTCCATTTGTTCATGCCCCTCTTCCGTATGGCGCATTCGGTATGCGTATGGGATCCGGGCATTGCTCATTCACCCAAGCATAAAGATTCTGTATCAGATAGATGGAATCATCGAGACGCTGTCCCAGTACCTCATCCCGCTCGTCATACATAATCTGCCCGACTCCCGCTATCCTGACGGCCTGGTTCTGCTCTAAGGAAGGTTCGGTGGCATAGGCCTTGAGATATCCAACTGATCGGTTCCATTCAGTACAGACATTCACCGCATCCCGATACCTGGCGGAGCTGAATCCCCGGCTCCACAGACTTTTGAAACCAATGGAATCCAGACTTTTGCTCATTACAAAAGTAATGCCGCAATCGACCAGCGGCACCAGTACAGGACCACCGCTGACATTGACGTACGAGGGTATCCCCCGCTGAGCGAGCAGTCGTATTATGCGGGCAATGGGAATTGGAAGGCCTTGCAATAATTGCTCATCCACACTCGTCCCAGCGGTTCCTTGACCTCCCACATCCGCAGCAGTATTAGTCATCCCAGTCTCCTTATATAAATCCACCCGTGCAAGCTAGTCAGTCAAGGTCGGGTCGTACCCGACTGGTTCACTCCCGCCCCTATTGTCCCGTTGTCGATTACTCCGTTGTCGATTACTCCGTTGTCAAAGGACAGACGGCGATGACGGGAAGGCGTGCACATGATGACCAGCTGAATCACTATCGCCGCGAGCAGCGGGATGACAGCCAAGAGCAAAGGACCGCCACCTATGGTCAACATTCGAGATTTCACCAGACCAATCGTGGCTATAACCATAAGACCGTACGGAATCAAAGTCAGCCATCCCGACAGCAATAAATCATGCAGACGCCGAACCTCCAGAGCATACTCTGGCACCACCATGATCAGGTCGAAGACCAGGGGGATGAGAGCCCAGGATCCCCCGCCGCATACCTTACTCAGGCCCTGCTCTACAATTGATAGAACGATGAAGAACACCCATATCTCCTTGCGGCACGATCTCCCCCGCCCCCGGGCAAACAGGTAGAACGGCCGCTGCAGACATTCTCGAAATGTAGCGTCATACATGGGTTCGAAACCCTTCATCTCTGCCACACGAGGCGGTCTATTTTCAAACAAGGCAACAGCCATGGTCCCTTTCCTTCCATGCAACTCGAGCGGCCAGCCAGAACAGATTCCGCCGCGACCAACTTCATTGTCGACAACCAGCGTAGATTGCATTACGGCTGTAGATATCGTTCACGTAAGGCCTGAGGCCCAGTAAAAACCTGGACGATTCCTTATACTACAGCACTACAGGACTCCACTTGCCGCCGCGCAGTAGCAAACAAAACAGTCTGCATCCAACCCGACTGCGGCCAAGCAGACCACATGCGTGACAGGTACGTCAACCTTCCTTCCCTTACCAGCAACCCCCTCATTGATCCTGTGTGGCGGTGCTGCCGCGTGCCAGGGCCGCCACCAGGGTCATCAGGTCGATGATCAGCGCCCAGGCCGCCAGCCACTCGAAGGAGGCATCGCGATCGTCGCCCGCGCAATAATCGATCGCCCACAGGTCCTGCAGAAACCACAAGGCTCCCGTTGCGCCCACCGCCACGCACCAAGGCAGGCACGACCATGGGGAACCCCCGAACAGCAGGCACAGCATCCACGATGGCACCACGCATGACACGGCCGAAGCCGCCCACGCCGCCACACGGCCACGCACCAGATCCGACACAAACCGCAACCAGGTCACCGCAGCTGACACCAGCACAGCCACCGACACCAGCACCCAGCGCATCACCCCCGGATACGCGCCGGTCATCGCGCCGAACATCACCCCCCAGCAGGGCATCAGCGGCATCGTCAGCGCCAGGCACCAGAACCCAGGACGTCCCCCATGGCTCTCGAACCGACTCAAAAACCACGCCATCGCAAAACCCGAAAACAAGCCCGCCAGGCCGAACTGTATACAACGGTCGCGCACCCACTGCTCCTCCTGGTCGTACAAGAAGGCCCAGCCCGGCACAAACCCCGCCAGAAAGGCCGTCCCGTACACCGCCAGCTTGCGCACCACGCCGGCACGCGAAAAGACACGCTCCCCCGCGGGCGCATGACGCGCGCACCCCGCCACCCGCGACATGATCGAAGACGCGCTCTGCAGCCAGGACTTCCCTGCAGGAAGCCGCAAGGAACCGGAAACACCATCAGCCATCACACACCATCCTCCTGCTCAAGGCCTCGAATCCGCCACTTCGCCCACCCGGCCAAGAACCGGCACAGCCGGAGCAAGCTCATTGCTGATCCTGCACGGCGGTGCTGCCGCGTGCCAGAGCGGCCACCAGGGTCATCAGGTCGAAGATCAGCGCCCAGGCCGCCAGCCACTCGAAGGAGGCGTCGCGATCGTCGCCCGCGCAATAGTCAATCGCCCACAGATCCTGCAGAAACCACAAGGCTCCCGCCGCGCCCACCGCCACGCACCAAGGCAGGCACGACAAGGGGGAGCCCCCGAACAACAGGCACAGCATCCACGACGGCACCACGCACGACGCCGCCGAAGCAGCCCAGGCCGCCACACGGCTGCGCACCCAATCCGACACAAACCGCAGCCAGGTCACCCCAGCAACCACCAGCACAGCCACCGACACGAACACCCAACGCATCACCCCCGGACGCTCGCCGGTCATCGCGCCGAACATCACCCCCCAGCAGGGCATCATCGGCATCGTCAGCGCCAGGCACCAGAACCCCGGACGCCCCCCACGGCTCTCGAACCGGCCCAAAAACCACCACATCGCAAAAACCGAGAACAGGCCCACCAGTCCGAACTGTATAAAACGGTCGCGCATCCACTGCTCATCCCCGTACAGGAACGCCCAGCCCGGCACAAACCCCGCCAGGAAAGCCGCCCCGTACACCGCCAGCTTGCGCACCACGCCAGCACGCGAAAAGACACGCTCACCCGCAGGCGCATGACGCGCACACCCCGCCACCCGCGACATGACCGAAGACGCGCTCCGCAGCCAGGATCTCCCCGTAGGAAGCCGCAAGGAACCAGAAACACCACCAGCCATCACACACCACCCTCCTGTTCAAAGCATCGAATCCGCCACTCGGCCCGCCAAGCCGTCGATACCGGTCCTGCATCAGTGCCGTTCATGCAGGTCTCTTTCCATCCCGCATCGCCGGGGTTCACCCTTCCCTGTTACAGGATAGGGGTCACTGTCCGTTCGGGTCCCCTGGATACTGTGCCGTGCCAGTCTGACTCGCACCGAGGCTTCCGTTATCGACAACTGGATGACGGCGACGCGAGGGAACGCACATGATGACCAGCCGGACTACCACAGCCAGAAGGAGAATGATGACCCCCACGGGCGAAGGGGCGGACGGGTCCAGCCCTTTCAAGGTATCCGACACCATTGGACCGACAATCAGACCCACGCCCACCACCTCCAGCACATAGGGGACGAGCGCCAACCACCCCGACAAGGCCAGATCATGCAGACGCCGCACCATCAGGGCATACATAGGCACCAGCACTGACAGGGAGAACAGCCCCGGTATAACGGCCAAGAGACCTGAAGAGAACAAGCGGGTCAGGAAGGTGTCCAAGACCCAGATGAACGCGGCGAAAACCCATATCTCCTTGCGGCAGGAACGCCCCTTCCCCCTTGCATACAGGTAGAAAGGCCGTTGCATGCACTCCTGCATGGTCGCATCGTACATGGGCTCGTACCCCTTCATCACATCCACACGAGGCGGCCTCTTCGATAACAAGGAACTGGCCATAATCCTCACCTTCACTTTCTTCATAAACCCGTCCCGACGGATTTTCGGAACAGAACATCCAATATCGACATCAACGCAAGCACACCCATGGCGCAGCCCACCGTCCGGCATCATCGGCCGGCATCGTCGTTATCATTGGAGGCTCCCAGAAGGGAGGCGATCAGCAGGATCAGATCGCATACCAGCGCCCAGGCCGCCAGCCACTCGAAGGCCGCGTCACGATGCGTGCTCGCGCACTTCCCGATCGCCCACATGTCCAGCACGAACCACAAGGCGCCGACGACACCCACCACGCAGCACCAGAACAAGGACGCGCCAGCCGACCCTGTCACCCTGGCCAGCATCCAGGACGGCACCACACACAACACCACCATCGCCGCCCACGACAAGAACCCGTTGCGCACCAGCCGCATCACCACCGGAAACACCAACACCCCAACAACCACCAACACAGCCACCGACACCAGAACCCACCGGAACACGCCACCCGAATTGCGACCGGCAGCCCCGGATACGACACCAAACCCCGGAGCAAACGGAAGAGACAACACCACAAACCAAGGCCCCTGACGCCCCTTCCCATCCTCATACCGCCCCAACAGGATCAGAACAGCAAACCCGGAAAACAAACCAAGCAAACCAGAGTAAGCTATCAAGGCGCGCACCCGATCCTGACTGTCGTCGGTTAGGACGAGCCAGCCGCAGGCGACCCCGGCCACATAGGCCATCCCGTACAGCACCGTCTTCCACAGCACCCCGCCCAAGGAGAACTCACGGGCGCCAGGCCGCGCATGCGGGATACTCCCGACCACACGCGACATGATCGACGACAGGACAAACGCATCAACCCGATCCTCAGCGCCATCCGACACCCCGCTGGACACAGACATCACCACCACTCACCCTTCGCCCTGCATCTGCGCAAGCACGGAACCCAAGAACCTTGCTAACAGCAAGAAAGGCTTCAATTAACCAAGGGCCTCAGACAACAACGTCTTCCACCCGACACCACCTTTATTCTGATTATAGACCTAACGCTTCAAGGCATCGACCTCGGCTTTGACCACAGATCGGATTCTGCGGGAAACGAATTTCAACCTCTTCGAAACCGGCAGAATGCCGTTCTATTTACCCAGCATCATCGAAAAGTGGGAACCATATAACCACCTTGTTACATAAGGTCACCCAAAAGCCTCAGCTTTGGAATAATTCAAGCCCTATTGAAAGACTCTTACCCACAACCTTCAAGCCAAACACTGCTGAACCTCCCCCGGCACAGACCCCCCCCCTTGTCTTAACAGCCGGCGGGAGCGGCCAACAACCAGCAACGGTTTGCTCCCACCTGCTGTACCCGGTGGACGTGGCTGGAGAAGGAGACCACGATGATCTGTCC
This sequence comes from Bifidobacterium mizhiense, assembly GCF_020884755.1. GTDB lineage: Bacteria > Actinomycetota > Actinomycetes > Actinomycetales > Bifidobacteriaceae > Bombiscardovia > Bombiscardovia mizhiensis. Next base: position 90,246 of record NZ_BPWE01000002.1, read on the forward strand.
CAAAGCAGGGCAATAGCGCTATTGCTTTTAGGAGTAATTCAGATCAGTCCAGCAGCCTTCATGCCCTTACGGGCAAGAGCCACCTGATCCTCATCGGGACCCAGATTGGGCAGCCTCATGGCGGTCTGATCCAGTCTCCCGGCCGCCTTCAGGGCAGCCTTGGCCATGACGGCCTGCTGACCCTGGCCATTCAGAGCCTGGACCAGCGGGTCCAGACGTGCGGCCAAATCCCTTGCCCCATCCAGGTCACCGGCATCGAATTCATCGGCCAGGCACTTCATAGCTCCGGAGGCCACATGGGCGATCACCGAAATGACACCTACCGCGCCCAAGGCCAGGAAGGGCAGATAGAGGCCATCGTCACCTGAATACCAGGTCAGGCCGGTCTCCTGGCGCTTGCGGGGCATGGAGGCCAGGTCACCCGTGGCATCCTTGACGGCCGTAATCCCGTCCAGCTCGGCCAGCCGCCGGTAGGTGTCAAGCTCGACGTGCAGTCCGGTCCGTCCAGGCACATCGTAGAGAATAATCGGCCGCTGAGCCGACTGGCAGACCGAACGGAAGTGCGCCACCACCCCATCCTGGGAGGGCCGCGAGTAGTAGGGCATGACCACCAGCAGGGCATCGGCCCCAGCCTCCTGGGTCATCTCTACCATCCGTACCGTGTGCGCCGTGTCGTTGGATCCCGCTCCGGAGATGACAGGCACATCGACGGCATCCTTGACGGCCCTGACCAGGTTGACCTTCTCCTCCATATGGGTGACGGGAGACTCACCTGTTGTGCCGTTGACTAGGATGCCGTCGGCCCCATCGGCCACCAGGGTCCGGGCCAGATTGGCGGCAGCCTCGTAATCAACGGATCCGTCTTTATTCATAGGCGTGATCATGGCGGGGATCACCCGGCCAAATGGGGCAGGAGGAAGCAGATGGGCACCAGTCTCAGTCATATCTTCACGCTACTTGCAGAAGGGGACGCTCTTGCGGATATCAGAACAGATAGTGGTCCAGGCCCACGGTCAGCCCGGGAATGCTCCCGGCACGGCGCACGGCCAGGAGGACTCCGGGCATGAAGGAGACACGCTCGAAGCTGTCCGCGCGGATGGTCAGCTGCTCGCCGGGGTTGCCCATGAGGATCTCCTCGTGGGCGTTCAGGCCCCGCAGCCGGACGGCATGGACATGGACACCGTCAACCACCCGGCCTCTAGAAGCATCAGCCTGCTGGGTCGCGTCGGGCATGGGACCCATGCCAGCCTGGCGGCGGGCTTCGGCGATGGCGGCAGCGGTCCCCAGAGCCGTGCCGGAGGGGGCGTCGACCTTGTCAGGATGGTGCATCTCGACCACCTCGGCCGACTCGAAGTAACGGGCAGCCATGGCTGCGAACCGGTCGGCCAGCACTGCGGAGATGGCGAAGTTGGGAGCGATGAAGACACTGAGCCCGGGATGCCCGTCCAGGGCCTGCTTGACCTGGTCCAGACGCTCCTTGGTCCACCCGGTGGTGCCGATGACCGAGTGGACCCCCTGCTCTATCAGAGTCAGGGTATTGCCCAGGACGGCATCGGGGCTGGTGAAGTCGACCGCCACATCCGTGTTGCTCGGATTAATGGCAGCCGGATCATCATCCGGACCCAACAGCAGGGCCGTCTGCATATCCTGCGCGTCATTCAGAGCACGCACCACCTCGGTTCCCATGCGTCCGCCCGCACCCAGCACCGATACGCGGATCATCGGCTGCCTCCTTCTCGATTGTTTATTTCATTTCACTGTGTATTTTCGGTCTTTTTCTCGACCATACCCCTCCTGCGGCTCCTGGCCCAGCCCAGCAGGGCCAGAGGGACAGCGCAGCAGGTGACCACCGCCGGTATGGTCATACCGCCGTGGGGCCCGAACTGATCCAGGGCGACCCCAGCCAGGGTGGATCCCAGAGAGGTGCCGATGGATCCGCCGGTGGACAGCCAGGAGAGCCCCTCGGTCAGGGCCCGGGCATCCACGTTCTCGCGCACAATCAGGTTGCCGGTGGCGAAGATGGGCGAGACGCACAGGCCGGTCAACACCTCGGCCAGACCCAGCAGGACCAGGTTGTCCATGACCAGGCGGAAGACCACGTAGCCCACGGTCAGCAGCACCAGGAAGGTCGTCAGATAGCGCCAGCGGGATCCTTTGAGCCTGACCGAGCCGAAGATCAGCGCCCCACACAGGGACCCTAGGGCGAACAGGGCCAGCTGCAGACCCACAGCACCCTCGCGACCCATGGACTTGGTCAGGGCGGTCACCGATACGTCCACCGCAGAAAAACTCATGTTGAAGACGACGAAGATCACGACCAACAGGAGGATGCCCGGGTAGACCAGGGCCGAGCGCGATCCCTGGTGGCCGTCAGTATCACTCGGCAGAACGGTTCCGTGGGCATCCACCGGGGAGTGATCCGCTGCCGACTGATCGACGGCTTCCATGCGAACGACGGCCGGTGGCTCGGTGGAACGCATGGCGAAGAAGGTCAGTCCGCCGACCAACAAGGCCAGGGCAGGCAGGTAGAGCTGGGAGACCGGGCTGACCGAGGTGGCCAGGTAGGCGGAGAGGATGGGTCCCAGGATGAAGACGCACTCGTCCAGTCCCGACTCCAGGGCGTAGGCAGTGTTGAGCAGATTGGTCTTGTCCTCGCGCAGCACCCAGGCCCAGCGGGTACGCACCAGGGCTCCGAAGGCGAACTGGGTCAGGCCCATCAGGGCCGCCAGCACGAAGAGCACTCCCAGGGGAACCCGGCGCATGGCCCCCACAGCGAATCCCAAGATGGCCAGAGCCTGTACGATCAAGGCGGTCACCCCGACCCGACGCTGGCCGAACCGGTCGAACAAGCGGGCGTAGAAGGGGGTGACCAGGGCCGCGCAGAGCGTGTAGACGGCGCTCATCAGACCGGCCGAGGTCCAGTTGTCATAGATATTGTTCAGGGCCAGCACGATGCCCAGACCCATCATGCCCAGGGGCAGACGGGCCAGAACGGCCGACAGACAGAAGCCGGCGGCGCCTGGGTAGGTGAACAGGCGCAGGAAGGGTGATTTAGCGGCCGCCACGGTCACCGTCCTTGCCCAGCTGGTCGCTCACACGGCCGCCGTAGATGAAGATGTCGTCGATCCCCTCGAAGAACTGCGGGTCGTCGGAGGGGTCACGCCCGGCAAAGGCCGCATGGTCCCGCCCCTTGAGCTCAGCCAGCCGCTCCATGCCCTTGTGGTCGTAGAAGCCCACGTCGCAGGAGGAGTCCGTGTGTAGGTAGAAACGCTCGATGCCCGCCTGGTCTAAATGTTCCAAGGTGTCACGCCACAGGGCGCCGCCCACGCCGCGTCCCCGGGCACGGCTGGAGACCAGGAAGAGCCTCAGCTCAGCCTGGGGCGGGACCGCCAAACCGCACTTCTCCTCCAGCTTGACCTCGGTCAGCTGCCACTGGCGGGCCCGATCCAGGGTTTGGGCACCCAAGGTTGTTGCAGACAGCTGCTGGTCCACTCGCTCCAGCTCCTCTTGGGCCTGGGGGAAGCACAGTTCGCCAACCCCCTCGGCCAGTAGGGTCACCCCCAGAAAATCCTGCCCATCGACAGCTATCCGGGCCCTGGTGGTACCCACCAGGTAGTGCAGGATGAAGTGGGCGGCGCTCAGCCGGGACACGGTGCCCTCGGGATCCTCCTGCACCTTCCAAGTAGCGTCGAAAGTCCCCACCAGGTCGGGCATATCCGCCCAGACCATGGGTCGTATTTCCACGCTCCCCCTCCGCCGGGAGGCCTGGTCGTGAATACTGGACGTTGTCATCTGTCTCATTGCTCCATTCGGGCGTGCCCGGCCCAACGACGGCACTTGGCCGTCTGCCGATCGCCTGCTGTTCATGATTGCTGATGCGCGGCACCCATCGCCTTATCCGGCGGGGTCTGTCGCAGACTCAGTCCTCGTCCGACTGCTCGGGTATGCCCTCGGCCAGGGATGCGAGAATTTCTTCTTCGGTCCTGGCACGGGCCCTGATGAGTCGATCCTGGGGCCGGTCTTCGCTTACATAATAAAGGCAGGCGTCGATGGTCGACAGGCCGATACCCTGCAAGCATGACAGGAGCAGCCGGTAAAAGTCCAGCTGGACCAGACGGCGGTTGGTCGACTCCTCTCCGTGCGGTCGGGCACCGGTCTTCCAGTCCACGATGGTGTAGCGCAGATCCGGGCGATCAGGGTCCAGTCCACCTGCGAAGACGGCATCCAGCTTGCCCTTGACGATCTGGCCTGCCAGCACCGCCACGATGGGCCGTTCCACCCAGACGGGGGTGCGCTGGGCCCAGTCAGACTCAGCCAGCCGCTGCTCCCAGGTCAGCAGACGGGCCTGCACGGGATCAGCCTGGGGATCCAGGGACTCCCGCTCCTGGTCAAGCCCGGCCAGCATGCGGGCTCGCTCGGCCATGGCCCCGGGACCCAGCGGACCATCGAGCAGATTCGGTGATTCCGCCTGATCGGGCAGGTCCACCAGTCCTTGAGGGTCGGAAATGTCGGGCAGGATGAAGCGCCTGGCCCAGTCATGGAAGCGGGTGCCTGCCTCAGCCTGCGGGGAGGCCACCTGAGGTATGGGTCTGACCAGCCCCTGCCAGTAATCCCTCTCCATCTTGGGGTCGCCCCCTGCCGAACCAGCCTGGATTGCGGTGACGCTGCTAGCCCCGTGCCCCAGGATCCGTCGGCCGGTGCGCCGCAGCAGATCCAAGTCCGTGAGCAGCTGGTCGTCAGCGACACCCAGACGACCCGTGCTGACCTGCAGGACGCGGACCGCATTGGCGTAGAGCCCGTCATCGCCCTCCTCATCAACTGCGGGGTCGCCCGGTTCCCCGGCGCGCACCCAGGCGGCCGAGCGATCCAGGGCTTGGCGTGTGCGCGCACTCAGCACCAGAGGCCAGAGCGCTTGATCCCGTTCGCCGTCGCGGGCGGCGACCTGATCCACTTCTTCCAGGGCGCGGTCGACAATGGACTGGCGGTAGGACTGGGCGTTCTCACCGACAAAGAGCCCCAAGGGCGGCGTCGGTTCGCCCTCCTGCACATCCTCTGCCTGCTCCAGCTTGACCGCATCGGGCTCTTTCTGGAAGAGCTCCACCAGCTCGGTCCAGAAGTTGGAGGCCTTATCCGGGTCCGGAGCCGGTGTGTTCAGGGCCGCAGACTCCGCCTGGGAATCCTGGCTGAAGGTCAGCAGCAGGTCATGCCGGGCCCTGGTCGCCGCCACATAGATCAGCCGCCGCTCGTCGTCCAGCAGCCGACGGCCGTACTGTTCGCGCTGAGAGGGGGCTATGGCATCGGCCCGAACCGGGCGCGCCTGGTCGTCCAGCCCGCTCTCCCGAGACAGGCCCATGGCCTCCTCCTCCAGGCCCGCAAGGTCAAGCCGACCCAGCAGGTCTTCAGGGTCAGCTCCCAGTTGGGCATCGTGAGGAAAGTGGGGCAGAATCATGGCATCAGCCCGCACTGGTACCGGCACGGACTCGGGATCGACCAGCCAGGTACGGGCCGTGCAGTTGTACTGGTAGACCGGGCCATCCGGGGATTGGACCACCGGCTGATCCGAGGCGGGCTTGACCGTAAGCCGGTCGCCCTGACTGCTGGGGAAGGCTCCACGCTTGAGCCCGACAACCGCCACAGCATCCCACTCCAGACCCTTGGCCTGGTGGACGGTCATCAGGGCCACGTCGGCCTGCCGGTCGTCCCCGTCAGTGGGCATTTCGGGACTCTGGTCAAGGGAGGACAGCCAGGAAACGAACCCGCGCAGGCTGGGCCCCAGACCCTGGGGCAGTTCGGACAGGTAGACATCCACCTGATCCAGCAGAGCCTGGATGCCCACCTTGGCCTGGCTGGGCTCCAGAGGACGCTGGGGATTGGCCAGGGAACGAGACAAGACCAGGTCCACGTCCAGATCCAAGGCACGGATGGCGGCGATGACCACCTGGCGCAGGGGGGCCGAGGACTCGGCCTGGACCTGGCAGATGACCTGGGCGGCCTCGGCGGCCAGAACCCGTCCCCTGGCGGAGAGTCCGGAGCCCTTCAAGAGGTCTGGCAGGTCGTCGCGCAGGAGCAGGTCCACCAGGAAGACGTCGTTGGGAACCTGGTCACGGTAACGGTGCAGATCCTCACGACGGCGGCGCGGATCGGGGTCGGACTCGACCAGGCCGGCACGAACCAGGGCCCGGTACTGGCTGTCCTCGTTGACCTTGGCGGCCAGGGAGGCCAGAGCGCTCAGGTCGGCCGCATCCATGCCGAACCGGGCCGAAGCCAGCAGACGCATCAGGGAATCACTGTCGGTGTGGTCGCAGATCAGAGAGAGCAGAGCCCGCAGATCCATAACCTCGGGTCGATCAAAGAGGGAGGAGTACCCGACGACCTGGCAGCTCAGCCCTGCAGCCTCCATGGCCTCGCGGTACCTGGGCAGGGCAGCCTTGGAACGGAAGAGAACAGCCACGTGCGGCGCGTCGCCCTGATTGCCATAGAGTTCGCGTGCCCTGAGGGCGAACCTGACCACCCCATCGATCTCCTGGCCTCCGGTGCTGTAGCCCAGGAGGCCCACGGTACCCGGGTCGGCATCCTCACGGGGGCGGAGCCTGGCCACATCCACCTCGCGCAGTTCTGCTTCGGACCGGCTCTCCTGGCTCCGATGGCGCAGGGGGACGGTCAGCTGGTTGGCGGCCTTGAGCACCCAACTGGAGTTACGGAAGGTGCGCGACAGGGTCAGCGGATCCTGGTCCTGCGAGCGCCCAAAGGCCGTCACGCCAGACAAGGGACCATTGCCGGAGGCGGGTCGGTCGGCCAACATGCCGAACTGGGCCTGGAAGGTGCGGAAGGCCCCGGGACTGGCCCCACGCCAGGCATAGATGGACTGGAAGGGATCACCCACGGCGGTCACGGCGGATCTGCCGGGAGCCTGTTCCGCACTCCCCTGATCCTCCTGTCGATTTTGCGGATGGAAGATGGCCGCTAGAAGTAGGGCCTGGGTGGTGGAGGTGTCCTGGTATTCGTCCAGAAAAACGTGGCTGTAGCGGCGACGCAGCTGGGCGCTGATGGAGGGGAAACGCTCGACCAGCTGGAAGGCGGCCAGGGTGAAGTCACCAAACTCGGCCATGTTGGCCTGACGCTTGGCCCGCTGGTAGTCCTGGACCAGAGTCAGCAGCTTCTCTCGTGTCAGAACCGCCCGGCGCATGGCATCCACCCGGTAGAGGCGAATGCTTTGCCTGGTGTCTCGAAAAGCCTCGATTTTGCCTTGATAGTGCTCGTCGGTCTCCTTCTTGCTTCGTTTGGGTGGCGTCTTGCCGGCTCTGGGCTCGGTGTCCGGCACGGGCTGGTCGCCGATCAGCTGGTCCGCACGATCCACAAAGGCGCGGTCCCAGGCACGGATCCGCTCCACAGCCTGGTCGAAATCAGGGCAGTCGCTGCTGATCATGGAGGTGGTCACTGCCCCGGTCAGCCCCAGGACCCGGTTGACGGTCGTCGAGAAGGTCGCAGAGCCCAGGTCGTCGGGTTCACCATCCTGCGCCGAGGAGCCGGCGGGAAAGATCAGATCCAGATGGTCGGCAACCACCTGGGAGGCCAGCTGGTGGGCCCCTGCAGAACTCAGGGGACGGGTGTCCTGGTCCATGCCCACCAGCAGGCCGTACTGGCGCACGATGGACTGGAAGAAGGCGTCATAGGTGGACACGGTCGGTTTGAGAAAGTTGCGTTCAGGGTCCACAGCCGAGGTGCCTCTGCCCTGGTCGCGTCGGATGACCGCCGCCCCCACCCTGGACTGGAGTTCGGATGCGGCCTTGCGGGTGAAGGTCAACCCCAGAATCTGCTCGGAGGGCACTCCCCGGCGGATCAGGGCGATGATCCGGCTGGTCATGGTCATGGTCTTGCCCGATCCGGCGCCGGCCACCACCAGAAGATCCTCATTGACATCCGCATCGACGATGGCGGACTGTTCGGCAGTCTGCTTCATTCCTGATCCTCCAGTAGATTGGGCGCCACCAGTTGCCATGCCTGACATTCCTGGCCATTGCCGGCCCGATGGCAACGGGCAGGGTCGAAGACCGCGTCATCCCGGCCAGCCGTCAGCTTGACCCCGGCAGCGAAGAAGACCCTGGCTATCATGGTCAGCCCCCATACAGCCTGGGAGGAGACTCGGGCGGCTCGGACCATGCCCCACAGGTCCGCATCCACCCCAGGCGGCACCTGATCAGGCAGATCCGCAGGCTCGGCCTTGGACTTGAGCGGAGACGGCATGCCGGTTCTGGGCTGAGCGACAGTGACCAGCCTGTCATGCTCGAACAGTGGCGGTTGGTAGGCCATCTCCTCCCTGCGCAGCCCTGTTTGTGCATCCTTGGGCGGGGCTTGCAGCTGCAGGAGCAGGGACTGGCTCAGCTTCATCCCCTCGGTCCTCTCCAAGTCGGGGGCCTGGGGCGAGCTCCAGCCCGCCCCCACCTCCGGACTGCTACCGGGCGTGGGCGGGAAGGCCAGTCCCAGCTGATAGCAGACCAGCTGCAGGTCGTTGAAGAGCTGCCCCTGGGTATGGGGGACTCTGCCGGTCTTGTAGTCCACCAGCCGCAGACGGATGCCCTCGGGCAGGGACCTGACCTCCAGACGGTCGATGCGGCCGGTCAGCCTGACCGTCGTCCTGGCATCCAGGGCTGCCGGGAAGCCGTCGACCAGGCCGGACATCAGGGCGAAGAGCCCATCGGCATCCAAAGGTCTGTCGGGGAAGGTGGCTTTCCAAACAGGGACCAGGCCCTCCACAGACAGGCTGACGTCGAAGGAGCGCTCGCTCTGCACACCCAGCAGTTCGCCGACCGGAACCGGGCTCTTGCCCGCCAGACCGTATTCGGAATCCGATGAGCGGACGAAATAAGAGGCCAGGTTATCCAGGATGGGCTCCACCCGGCTCCTGCGACCGCGCTGGTCATAGAGCTCGTCGGGGTCCCGCAGGCGCTGTTCCTGAGGGGCCAGTTCCTGGTAGATGTCCAGGAGCGCATCCCGCACCTGCTGCTGGCGGGCGTCCGGATCACCCTGGCCGGGACGGTCCAATCCCTGGGCTGTGCCCTCGCTGGCCACCTTGTGAATCAGGGAACCGAACTCCGTGGGCACCCTGGACGGTGAGGGACCGGAGAACTGGTCACCCAGGGCCCACTCCAGGGGGCAGTTCCAGATGGCATCGACCGCTGAGGGCGAAAGGAGGACCACCTGACGGTCGGACCGGTGTTCATGGCGGTGTTCACGACCCTGGTCACGGTTTTGTGCTCGATCTGCCTGCACGGCTTGATTGACGGAAGCATGTGCAGAACGAGGGGCATGGTCCCTTTCAGTAACCGAGGCGACACCTGTAGCGGTGGCCACGGCCCTTGACTTGGCGGCCTGTGCAGTATGAACTTCTTCCGCCGAGGCCGGTTCAGCAGCGCCCTCCTGGTCATGGTCATAGAGGAAGGGCCAATGCCCGGGATCAGCTGAATCCTGGCCTTGGTCGGCCAGCAGCCGCAGGGCTTGCACGGCATCGTCCACTCGCTCACGGTCGACTTGATCTTCCGGGAGCAGCGCCTGGACAGCCAGGATGGACCGGGCGGCCGCCGTCAGCCCCCTGGCAGACACCTCAAGCCCTCCATAGCGCTCACTGCCGCCGGAGCCAGCGCCGACCATGCTGAACTCGGCCTGGCTCATATCGGCGGTGCGTGGATAGCGTTCGGGCAGGTAGCCGTAGAGGAAGTCCGATGGAACCAGGTCTTCGTTCCAGACCGCGCTGATGCGCACCTGGGTCCGGGCCCGGGTCAGCGCCTCCAGAAAACCCTTCTTCTCGGCGTAGAGGATGGAGCGCAGGGCAGGATCGTGGCTGAGCGTGTCCGCCAGGGGGTCGCCGATGCGGTCGTGCAGGACCAGGTCAGCCAGCTCCTCGGCTCCGAACATGGTGTCGCGGGGGATCAGATTGGGCCAGACCCCGTCCTGGACGGCGGGCAGCCAGACCAGGGGCCAGTCGGTGGCCAGGGCGGCAGCGCCGGCGGGTGTGGTCAGGGTGACGGCGTGCTCGATGGGCCCGATCCGCGCCAGGGAGTCGGCCTCGATCTGCATGGTGCGCACCTGGTCCATGAAGGCTTCGACCGTGGGGAAACGACGGGAGCCGGCCGCGTACTGGAAGAGCCGCATGAGCGCGTCCAGACGGTCGTTGGCCTCCTCCCCCTCCTGGGTGGCCATCAGGGCTCGCCGTTGCCAGTCATCAGCCAGGCCCAGGCTCCGCCAGGCCTCCCAGAGGACGTATTGGGGCTGACGGTCCTCCAGGGCGCTGATGCGAGTGGCGGTCAGATGCAGAACCTGCAGGGCCTTGTCCAGGACCTGAACGTCAGGATCCTCCCGGCGACCTCCGGCGATGGCGGTCATGGCCTCCAGAATGATTCCCGAGGATCGGTCATCCGGATCCAGCACCAGCAGGGTTTCCAGGGCCTGAACCGACAGAATGGCTGGCTGTTGAGCACCCCGGTCTCCCAGATCCACCGGCTGATCCGGGGCCGAGGCGGCGGAGAAGTGACCAGACCCGTCCCCTGGCTCGGCGGAATCGTGCCTTTTCAACAGGGAGTCATCGACGCTGATGCCGGATGAACGGTCCCTTTGAGCCTGCCGCTCGGCCAGGTCCTCGACCCAGGTCTGCCAGGCCTGTCCCAGGAGCGGCAGGTCCTCCAAGGAGCCCGATGAGTCCGGGTCACTCCCCTGTTGGCCGGACAGGGGGGCCAATGCGGCCATGGTCTCCATGATGGACTCCAGGCGTTCCATCCTGACGGGACGCTCTGCGCGAGCCGCGGTGGTGGGAACCCGAAAGAGTGGCCCGGCCATCAGGGTGCGCAGGCGCGAACGGATCCAGGCGGCCACCTGGGCAGGATCGTCCGGGTCGCTTCCAGCGGTGCCAGGGTCCAGCACCGATTGGGCCAGCTCGACCAGGGCGAAGAGACCCTGGATGGCGGGCTCCTGGCTGAGCGGACGGGTCACCGAGGAGAAGCGCACCGGCACACCCTGAACGCGTAGCTTGCGGCCCAGGGTACGCAGGGTCATGTTGTCGTGGGCGATGACGGCCATGTCGTTCCAGTCACGCTGATTGGCCAGAAACTCATGCTTGATCTGCCAAACCAGGTCATCGTCCTCCTGGTCGGGGGTGTGGAAGAGCCTGGTCTGTACGCTGCCATCACGGATAAGACTGTCGCCATCGGTCAAGGGTGCCACAGGTCCGGCACCGGGCCAGGCGGGCAGCTTGCCGGGTCTGTCAGGCAGGGGAGTGTCGTTCTCCTCGACCCCGGCGATACCCAGGCTGACCCTGGCAGCCACCAGATCGGCATAGGAACCTGAAACCGCCGGGACGGAACCCCGGCCGCTTTCGGTATGCTCTGCCACTGCTTCCGGAACCACCATTCTCCGGGGTTTCAGGGTCACGGTGGCGGCGCCCAGGCAGGCGAAATCCTGGGCCAGCAGGGGAGCGGCGGCGCCTGGCATGGGCTTGGACAAGGCCGTCAGGCGAGTGGCCAGAAATTCCGGGTAGGAGCCGCGGAAGGACTGGACAGACTGGTCGGGGTTGCCCACCAGAAGGAGTCGGCAGCCAGCCTGGTTCAAGCCCTGCAGCAGCCCCATCCCGGCCAGGGTGATGTCCTGCCAGTCGTCCACGACCAGCAGGTCTGGCAGGTCGTCATCGGCCAGACCGTCCAGACTGCGGGAGGCTTCGACCATGAGCATGGAGGGGTCCAGACGGAATTCGTCCGGGTAGCTCTCGGTGATGCTCTGGCGGTACTCATCCTCCAAGGCGAAGGCCAGACGCCACTGCAGACCCAACCGGTCGCGGCGGTCGGGATCCATGGGTTGGACGGCCAGGGCATCCAGAAGCTGGTCACGGTCATCCCTGTCCAAGCCCAATTCCGTCATGCGGGCGAACATGTCCCGCAGCTGGGCGATGAACCTGTCGGCGACCCCTACGACCCGTCCCTGGTCATCGCCAACCAGGACGGACGACCAGCCCGCCCCGTTGCGGAAGTAGCGTTCCAGGAGTCGGCAGACCGCACAGTCGTCCCCGGCCTGTACATGCTCCAGATGGACGGTCATGACCTGCCTGAGCAGGGCATCCTCCTCGGCGCCGTTGAGCAGTCTGGGCAGGAGCGGATCGTGGCCCCCCTGGGCCAGCCGGGACCGTGTCAGCAGGCGGAAGGCCAGGGCTTGCAGGGTGCCCACAGGCCGGGTGCGGTCGGATCTGCCCCGCTCCAGAATGACCTGGCGGCTGACCTGATCGGCCGCGGTCCGACCAGACACAGCCATGCTGGCACCGTCGCCAAACTGCTCCATACCGGCCAGCAGAGCCCGAGTAGCCAGCCTGGTCTTGCCGCTGCGGGGAGGACCAGCCACCACCAGGGCCCGGGTGGGCCGACCCTCCTCGTTCTGGAGCCGATCGCCGATAAGGGCGCGGACCGGTTCCATGGCCTCTTGCGGATCCACCGGTGGCTGCTTGCTCATAGCTACAAGAATAGGGTCCGGCATGGTCCATCTACAGGCCCCGGATCCTGCTGGTCCGGAACCGCCCGCAGGAGGCCCAATCGATGCCTGATCGGGAACGATGTGCTGTTATCGTGGATAGCAGTTTCCAGGCAGTCCTTAGGAGGTGATGTCCCTTGCAGCAGAATGGTTCCCAGCCCCAGCGCCCAGGTGCGGTTCCAGCCATGGACGATGCGCCAGCGCTGCCCGGGCTGCAGCTTATTCGTCCCTTGGACCTGGGAGGCACCGCCGCCGTCTACCTGTACGAGCAGGAGGAGCTCAACCGACCTGTGGCGGTCAAGGTGGCCCTCCAAGGCAGCATGGACCGGCAGACCCATCAGCTCTTTCTTCGCGAGGCCAAGACCTTGGCCAAGCTCTCTACCCACCCCTGCATCCTGAGCATCCACCAGGCCCTGGTCAGCGATGACGGACGGGATTGTCTGGTGCTCGAATACGCTCCAGGCGGCAGCTGCAAGGCCATCATGCTCAATGGGGGCATGGATCAGGAAGGCGCGCTGGACCTGGGAGTGCGCATGGCCTCGGCCCTCTACTGCGCCCATGAACGCGGAATCCTGCACCGGGACGTCAAACCCAGCAACTTTCTGATCACCGACCAGGGTCTGCCCGTCCTGGCCGACTTCGGCATCTCCTCGGGCATCTATGGAGGCGAACGGGCCGGCGGCCTTTCCATACCCTGGGCGGCTCCAGAGGTCCTGGCCAACCGCTCGGGAGGGTCCGAGGCCAGCGACATCTACTCCCTGGGTGCCTCGCTCTTCGGCATGCTGGCCGGCCGCTCCCCCTACGAGTACGCCTACCGGGCCAGGGATGAGGATCACCTGGCACAGCTGATTCTGAAAGCTGAGACCCCGGTTCTGCACATGGGTGAGGCCTCTCCTATGCTGGCTGCGGTTCTGGAGAAGGCCATGGCCCATGACCGAGACGACCGCTACTACTCGGCCCTGGAGTTCGGCCGCGCCCTTCAGGAGGTCCAGCAGCAGCTCTACGGCCATGCGACGCCTTTCATCGGCGAGGGAGTTGACCCCTATCCCAAGGGGGATGCACGCCCGCACGCCCATACCGGAGCCATTGCAGGCCGAACAGGAAACAAGGAATCCGGTCACTCCTGGACCGGGACAGGGACCAGTTCCGAATCGCGTCTGCAACCAGACAGGGAGGCGGTCGCTGACCATGAAGGCAACCAAGCCAGGCGGTTTCCTGGCGGCCGTCACCGCGTGATCCTTCTGGCACTGATCCTCGCTGCCGTCCTGGCCGTTGCCTTGGTCTGGATCTTGGTTGTCGGCCTGCCAAATGGATCCGAGCGAGGTTCACAGCCGACTACAGGAGCCTCCCAGATCCAAACCCAGCAGGCGCAGTCCCCAGACCCGACGGATTCGAGCGGCCCCCAGGATCTGCAGGAGGGCACAGTTCCCTCGCCCACCCAGGGTCAGGGCCGCTACCAGGGCACCGCGGCAGTTTTCACCTGGGCCAATCCCGACCCAAAACCGGGAGACAGCTACGTTTGGCATCCCCTGGCCCAAGGTGGCAGCGACGACCGTGGCCGCAGCGTGCAGACCCGACAGCCGACCGCCCGCATCGACGATCCGCAGGGGGGCCAGACCTGCATCAGCGTCACCCTGGTGCGGGCCGACCGGAGCATGTCCCAGGAACCGACCATCATCTGCGCCGTTCAGTAAACCCTCGGTGGATGAATTTTCACATTCGACCACCCCGACTTTCACAGACTGCCAAGGCCCTGCAAACCAGCTAAAATCAGTCGTCAGAGAGAGCATTGACGGCGGTCCGGGACGAGTTAAGAAGTTAAGCCTGTGTGGCAAGACAGGAAAGGAACCCAGGGGATTATGGACTTGCAGGGAGGATTCCTGCGGATGCGCCGGGCCGGGCTGCGCCTGCGGCATGCTCTGGCCGTCCGCGCCAAGAACCCTGCCGCCATCCTGGCCGTCACGCTGACGGCGCTGGTCCTGCTCATCCTGGGCGTCTTATTCGTGCATGGGGTGGACCGCCGTGCCGTTCAGGTGGATGACGGCAGCATCTGGATCACCTCCCAGAACGAGCGCAAGGTCGCCCGGTTCAAGCCCGACATCGGAGAGGCGGACGTGGCCCTGTCGACAGGCACCGACCACTTCGACCTGGCCCAGAGCGGATACGCGGTCATCCTGGGCCGGGAGGAAGGCATGGCACCCATAGCGGCCTCCACCGCCACCCTGGGGGACACCACCCGTTCGGATGCCAGGGCCCAGCGGATGGTCAACGGACCCACACTGGTTCTCTTCCAGGCGCGGACCGGCAAAATCTGGGTGGGCCGGGCCGCTTCGCCGGGAGATCTGGACCCGCAGCGCCGGGACCCTGTGCTGACCCTGGGCTCCGGGGCCTCCGTCACCGTGGATGCCTCCGGAGCCGTCTACGCCTACCGGCCCTCGGACGGGGTTGTGTTGAGGATCGACGGACCAGACTCCCGGGCCCACCGTGAACTGGACTCCCTGACAAACCACACCCCCGTCCGGGCCACTGCCTTCAGCGTCATCGACGGAAGGCCCGTCCTCTTGGCTGGCGATCGGCTTTACTGGCCCCAGGGATCCATCCGGATACCGCACCGGGGAGACCTGCAACTCCAATCCACTCCAGTGGATATGGACCGCCAGGGGCCCTGGGTGGGACTGACCGATCAGGAAAGCGTCCACCTGGTTGATCTGGATCACCCCGGAAATAAGGTTGAGACTGTAGGCACCGGCGGCAGCGGTCAACCTGCCCAACCGGTCTCCTCTGGTGGATGCCTGTGGACGGCCTGGGCCTCCTCTGGAAACAATTTCCTGCGACTGTGCGCAACAGGGACAGCCATGCCGCAGGTTCGGTCACCGCAGCCGCGCACCTCCACCCTTGAGGCCATCGGCCCCACCTCGGATCTGGTCTTCCGAGCCAACCACCGGAGGGTCATCCTCAACGACGTACTGACCGGCGATGTCTGGAATCCCCGAACCTCCACCAAGGTGATTCGGCCGCAGTGGCAGACCATGGAGGTCAAGCACACGGACAGGACCGATCAGCGTCAGGACTCTGCCGACAATCGTCAGCGGTTCGCGGCCACCTGTCGATCAGGATCCCAACCCATCCAGGCCGAGGACGACAGTCTGGGCATTCGAGCCGGATCCAGAGCCCTGCTGGATCCCCTGCGCAACGATCACCAGACCGACTGCTCGGTTCTGCGAATCGAGGATGCGCGCAGCTCGCAGGGCAACCTGCGCCTGACCCCGGT
Source organism: Bifidobacterium mizhiense (assembly GCF_020884755.1). Taxonomy (GTDB): domain Bacteria; phylum Actinomycetota; class Actinomycetes; order Actinomycetales; family Bifidobacteriaceae; genus Bombiscardovia; species Bombiscardovia mizhiensis. The sequence continues at coordinate 106,021 of NZ_BPWE01000002.1, forward strand.
CATGAACGGCCGCTACCTGCAGGTGGATGCCAGCGACGCACCTGCCGGCCGGGCCCGGATCAACTACTCCATCACCGACGGACGCGGCCAGGTCTCCTCGGCTGGCATCGACCTCAACATCGCCCCGGCCAAGATGGACCGAGGCGATCAGGCACCGGTCCAGAACGATACCCCTCCCGAGTACGAGGTGGAGCAGGGAGCCACAACCACCGTCAACGCCCTGGCCGGCTTCGAGGATCCCGACGGGGACCCCCTGATCCTGGCCGGTGCCGAGTCCGTCAATTCGGATCGGATATCCCTGTCCACCAGGGCTGACGGACAGCTGACCATGAGTGCCGGATCGGCCACCTCTGGTCGGCTGGCAGTCAAAGTCACTGTTTCAGACGGAGTCATGAGCGGTCAGGGACTCATCTATTTCACCATTAGACCCGTCAACACCTTGGCCCCACTGGTCGATCCGGTCATTCGCCAGGCCACTGTCGGCCGAGAGGCCACCGTGGACCTGAGCAGGAGCGTACACGCCAATGCCGCTCAGCCCCTCCGCCTGATCCGGGTCGACAAGCCCGACGGAATCCAGGTAAAGGTCAACGCCGAGAGCCTTTCCTTCACTGCCACCGCCGCCAACCCGGGCACCTATTACCTGCCCTACCGGGTGGCCCAGGGTGACCGGGAGACCCAAGGGCTGGTCAGGCTGGAGGTAGAACACGACCATGGCGGATCCGCGCTGCCGGTTCCTGTCAACGATGTAGCCCTACTGGGGACCGACCAGACCGCCATCGTCGATCCGCTCGACAACGACCTGGATCCCATGGGCGGAGTGTTGGCCCTGACCGACGTGCGGGTGGATCCGGACTCCGGCATCAAGGCCGGCATCGTGGATCACCGCCGGGTCTACCTGTCTGCCAGAAAAATCCCCACACGGCCGCTGAGCATTGCCTACACAGTTGCCAACGCCAGCGGCAGCGCCCAGGGGACCATCGTCCTGCAGCCTCCCTCCCTGAGCAGGGCAGCCTCAGCGCCCAAGGCCCCGAATCTGACGGTAGGGGTCCGCTCATCGGGCCTGGTCACGGTTCCGGTCATGGACAAGGTCACCCACGCTGACGGGACCAGCGTCACCCTGGACCAGCAGCTGACTACGGATCAGCAGGTCTTCGCGGGCCTGGCCTTCGTATCCGGGGATACGGTCAGATATCAGGCCAGCGGGCGCACCGGAGACTTCCCGGCCACCTATACGGTCAGGGACGATCTGGGCAACGCGGCCTCAGGCACCATCACCTTCCGGGTGCATGCCTCCGACCCGGCCAGCAAGCCCGCGCCTACACCCAAGGATCTGCGGGCCCAGGTGGCTGCAGGAACCAAGGTACGCATCCCCGTCCCCCTGACCGGCATCGACCCGGACGGAGACTGCGACACCCTGTCCGGCTTGGGCAATCAGGCACCCAGGCTGGGCAGGATCGTCAAAGCCGGTGCCGACTACCTGATCTATGAGGCCTATCCCGACTCGCATGGCACTGACGAGTTCACCTACGCCGTGGAGGACTGGATGGGGCAGCGTGCCCAGGCACACGTGCGCATCGGCGTCTTCCCCGACTCCTCGGTAACCGGGGTCTTCGCCCGGGACGACAAGGTCAGACTACGGCCCGGGACCGTGGCCGACGTGCCGGTTCTGCTCAACGACATCTCTGGGAATGATGACTCCTTGAGTCTGGACCCCCACCTGGAGCGCCAGAGCCTGGACCAAGCCAGCGTAAAGGACGACATGATCCGGCTGACCGCACCCTCACAGCCAGGCACCTCCTATCTGGTCTACCGGGCTCACAACCGGGCAGGGCTGAGCGACCAGGCCACCCTGACCGTGGTCTCGGATCCCCAGGCCCCCATCCAGCCGCCCATAGCCCAGGATTACCAGGTGGCTCCCGAGGATACGGTGGACAAGCGCAGCGTGGAAGTCAATCTGGCCGACTCCATCAGCAATCCATCCGGCACCCTCGATGACCTGCGCTTGGGGATTCATCCTGGGGCCAAGGCCCACGCCAGGACCGTAGGTGAAGCCGGCTCCACCAAGCTGGTCATCGACCTGACCGACCAGGCCAGGGCCGTGCCCTACACCGTCACCAACACCCGGTACAAGATCACTTCAATGGCCTTTGTGAAGGTCCCCGCCTATGGTGTATTCCCTCCGGTCCTAAGACCCCGCGCTCCGGCCCTCAAAGTGCGGGCTGGTCAGAGCATCACCATCGACATCGCCGATCAGGTCAGGGTGGGCGCAGGCAAGACCGCACGGATCTCCTCCCGCCAGTCCGTTTCCGCCACCAAGTCCGACGGGTCCGACCCCTATGTGGACGAGCACACCCTGAGGTTCACCGCCGCCAAGGACTATGCCGGTCCAGCCTCATTGACCTTTGCCGTCCGTGACGGGGATCCAGGCGGCCAGGCCATCGTCAACGAGTCGGTGCTGACCCTGCCCATCACCGTAACAGGCGGCAGAGCATCCCCGCCTGTCCTCTCGGCACCGGTCATCGATCTGGTGGCCGGTGAGCCGGCACAGACCATCTCCCTGCCTGCCATGACCCGTTGGCCTCAGGGAAGCGACCCGGCAGACAGCACATTCTCTTCCGGGGACCCCCAGGGGCCGATCCATGCCAAGCTGAGTCCTCGGGGCCAGCTGAACGTGTCCGCTGACAAGACTGCAACGCCTGGCACCAAGGCCACCCTGCCGGTAACCATTACCAGTTCATCCGGCCAGGTGCATACGGTCCTGACCTTCCGCATCATCGCCACCACCCGGCCTCTGGCTTCGGTCCCCTCACGCCAGGTGGGGCTCAAGGCCGGGCAGAGTCTGGAATTGAACCTATTCGACGATGCACTCAACCCCTTCCCCGACACCCCGCTGCGCGTGGTCGGCCTGGTCAGCGACGACACCTCACGTCTGACAGCCAGCAACCTGGGCGACGGGAGGATCGCCATCAAAGCCGATCGTGACATCGGCGCCTCCACCAATACCATTCTGGCCACGGTCGAGGATGGCAGCCGGGATCCGGGCCGCCGGGTGAGCGCCACCATCACCGTGGGCATCATCGACCGCCCTCAGGCCCCCAGAATGCTGGCGGGCGCGGCCCAGGCAGGCGATGGAACGGTTCTCCTGGCCTGGGAGCCGGGTGCAGCCAACGGTAGTCCGGTGGACGAGTATCGAGTCTCCTACACCTCATCGGCAGGCTCGGGACAACGCTCCTGCGGCGATGCCGTCACCTGCCGGGTCGACGGGCTGGCCAACGGCCATGACTACTCCTTCACTGTCCAAGCCCATAACCAGGTGGGCTGGTCCCCCGCCTCCTCGCCGGCGGCAGCAAGGCCAGACGCACTTCCCGGAGGCGTGCAGGCACTGACTGTGGACGGCGGCAGCAAGGAAACCCTGACGGTCACCTGGCGTCCGCCAGAGAATCATGGCTCACCCATCCAGGGCTATACGGTCCACGGGGAGGGTTCCGGCTGCGGTTCGCCACGATGGCGGTCGGCCACCTCCACCAAGGCGGTCTTTGATGTGGGTCATGACGAGGCAGGAGGCACCTGCACAGTGAGCGTGACCCCAGCCAATATGGCCGGATCAGGACCTGTGGCCTCAGCCTCTGGAGCCACCTGGTCGCATCCGGATCCGCCTGCATTCCAGACGCTGGAGTACCAAGGCAAGGATCAGGTCAAGCTGGTCCTGAACCCTGGTGCCGAACACGGCCGACCCTGCGCAGACATCCAGGTGAGCATCGATGGCCTCGACCCCGGCAAGGCTTCCTGGACCCTGCCATGCGGTCAGCCGGAGGTCAGTGATGTCATCACCCTGCCCGCCGGATCAGTCAAACCTGGTGCCAGGCTGAACTTCCGGGCGGTAGCTCGCATCCGTGGGGTGGGGTCCGAAGGCCATTCGCCCGCCTCCACCAAGGAGCTGACCCTGCCCGAGGATGCCGACAAACCAAGCGACAAGACCCTTACCCGTCAGGGGTCCCTCAGCAGACAAGGATGAATGACCATGGATGATCGAAGCGCACAGGAACCCATCCAGCAGGACGGCACCATCCCGGATGACGCGACCAGGAGGAGTACCCCCAAGGCCGCCCGCGAGGCAAGCAGCGAAGGCCGACGGATCCACGCCGACCGACTGGATGTACTCAAGCGACAGCGCCAGGCCCTCATGGCCGGTCTGGGGCAGCAAGAATCTGACTCGGCGGCGAACGACGACCGGACCAGGCCCGGCCGCATCCCCGTGTCTGCCGGACAAGGAATAAATCAGAAATCCGGGACGGAATCTGCCCCATCGGACCGCACCATGGTGGAAGACGGGACTATCCCCGGTCATCAGCCAGTCCGTGACCTGTTCTCCCGGTCCTCCTCAGCTCCTGCAGGGCCTGACCTCGTCGACGCCACCGATCAATCCCGTCACCCTCAGCTGGAACGCACCTCAGTTCCCAGATACGAAGTCAAGACCGGGCAGAACCAACGGCCTCCCACCGAAGCAGGAGGTCAGGCATCAGAGACCAGGCAGCAGCGACGTTCAGACCATGCCACAGGCAACAGCCAGGCCCCCGTGGATGTGTCGACCTTCGCCCACCTCTTCCGCTCCATCGTGGACAACGTCGGCCAGGCGGTGCTGGGCAAGGAGGAAACTGTCGCCTTATGCGTCACTGCCCTGATCGCGGGAGGCCATGTGCTCCTGGAAGACAATCCGGGCACTGGCAAGACCCAGCTGTCACGCGCCCTGGCTGCCTCCATCGCCGTGGACTGCAAGCGGATCCAGTTCACCCCGGACCTGCTGCCCTCCGACCTGTTGGGTGTGACCTTCTATGACCAGGCTCAAGGGCAATTCTCCTTCCGGCCCGGCCCGGTCTTTGCTTCTCTGGTTCTGGCCGACGAGATCAACCGAGCCTCCCCCAAGACCCAGTCGGCCCTGCTGGAGGTCATGGAGGAGGGCCAGGTGACCGTGGATGGCCGCACCTACCGCCTCCCTCGGCCCTTCATGGTGATGGCTACTCAGAATCCCATCGAACAGCTGGGCACCTATGCCCTGCCCGAGGCTCAGATGGACCGCTTCCTGATCCGCACCTCGCTTGGGGCGCCTGGACACGATGCCAGCATGCGCATTCTTGAAGAGGCCGACATCCGCGACCGGGCAGGCCTGGTGGAACCGGTGGTCGATGCCGCCCAGGTGGAGGCCATGGCTGCCTGCGCCTCCAAGGTTTTCTGTGATTCCTCCATCATGGAATACGTCATCCACATCATCGAAGCCACACGGCACAGTCCCGCCATCCGGGTCGGCTCCTCCATCAGAGGCGGGCTGGCTCTGGTCCGCTGTGCCAAGATCCGGGCCTGCGCCCAGGGCCGCGACTACGTGATCCCCGATGATGTCAAGAAACTGGTCGACCCCATCCTGGCCCACCGGCTGATCCTGACCTCCCAGAGCAGGCTGGCGGACATGGATGAACACCAGGCGCTGGCCGAAGCCCTGGCCAAGGTCCCCGTCCCCACAGGAGAGCAGTGAGCCATGACCGCCTTCGCCAGCCGAACTGCCCCGAAAGCTAGACCGACATCCTCGACAGGAACCGAACAGAGCCTGCGATCCCGGGCCGCCGGCCTATGGCAGTCGATCACTGCCCTGGGCCGGGCTATGGCTCTGGCCACGCTTCTGTGCGCTCTGGCCTTCGCCCCTACAGGCTGGCGTGAACTGCTGGCGGGCGCTCTGCTGGGCGTGGGCATGCTCCTACTGGGGTTGTTGATGAGCCTGGGCAACCTTTCCTGTAGCGCTGAAACGAGCCTGGACCAAGGCCATTTGGAGGTGGGTGGCCAGGCCGAGCTGATCCTGGTGCTGACCAACCCAGGCAGCCGCTCCACCCGCCGCGGCCGAATCGGCCTGGCCCTAGGCCAAGGAACCGTCATGGCACCACTGCCAGCTCTGGCACCCGGTCAGAGTCACCAGATCCGCTTGAAACTGGAGGCCAGATCCCGTGGCGTGATTGACCTAGGCCCGGTGACCATGGAGGCTGGGGATCCGCTGGGGCTCATCCGCCGCCGCCGAATTCTGACCGGCGCCCGAAGGCTCTATATCCATCCCCACACGGTGGCACTGCCGCCCCTCGAAGCCGGGCTGGAGCGCGACCTGGAGGGGGACCCTGGCCCCGGCATCGTCGACGACGATCTGGAATTCCATGCTCTGCGCCCCTACGTTCCGGGCGACGACATAAAACGGGTTCACTGGTTATCCACCGCCCGGGCCGGCACCCTGATGATCCGCCAATACGAGCCCACCCTGCGCACCAGAATCAAACTGATCCTGGACGGCCAGGCCACCTCCTACAGGAGCGCGGATGAGTTCGAGCTGGCAGTCGAAATCTATGCCTCTCTGGGCTGCCGATGCCTGCTTGACGGCCGTCGGCTGCAAGCGCTGGCCCCAGAACCGGACGATCCCGATGCCCATGGGACCACCACCCTGCCTACGGAAGACCCCCGAAGCTTTCTGGATGCCTGCAGCGCCATCCGCCCCCGCCGGGACAGCTACGACAAGCCCGATCTGACTGATACTCCCGAGCAAACCAGTCTGACCATCCTGGTGACCGGTTCGCTGGGTGACCGCCAACCCTCAATCCTAGCGGACGGATCGGCCCAGAACGCATCCCCGGTCATGCTGCTAGCTGCTGACTTGGATGCCCATCCAAGCCTGCAGACGCAACCGGGGTTGGTCAACGCTGTTTTGGGCAACAGGAAGGACCTTCCCATCCTCTTGGAGAACCAGCCATGAGCACATCCGCATCATGGATGGACCAAGCCCAGAGGGAGCCTATCCGCCTGATCGACCAATCTGGTCTGCAATCCACCGTCGACCCAACCAGGCGCCGCTCCCCCGCTATTCTGGTCGCCGCATTGGCCCCACTCGATCTGCTGGCCGGACTCCAGCTGCTGCCGGTCTATGGCAGCCTGCCCTTCTGGCTGACAGTGGGAGCCGCCGCCTGTCTGACCGGACTGCTGATCGCCACGTTCCCCCGCCGTGGGATCGCCACAGCCTTCCTGCAGCCTCTGCTGCTGATTGCCGCCCAGTTCCTGCTGGGGCCTGTATTCGCTCTGAACGGGACCACCCTGGCCCATGTCCTGCCCACCTGGGCAACCCTGGCACAAGGGTGGTCCGCCACCTTCGGCGCCTTCAAGACCCTGGCAGCCATCGATCCGCCCCTTGGACAGGAGGCAGGCGGACTGATGGCCCTATGGACGCTGATGCTCTGGACCTGTTACCTGGCCGTGCTGCTGGCCCGTCATGGTCTGGGCCGCAACCTGGGACGGCCGGCGCACCCCGTGGCCGTCCTGACAGCCACCCTGCCCATACTGGCCACCATGGCTCTGTCAGCAGCCCTGGGCACCAGCAGAGGCCTCTATCCGGCATTGACAGGCGGCATCCTCTGGCTGCTCCTGCTGATCTGGTGCGCCAGTGGGCTGGGACTGCTGCGTCTGCAGGGGCCCGCATCCGCCCTCCTGACCCTAGCCCTGGCGGCCGGACTGATGTTCTCCGCTGGGCTCCTGCCCGCCCCGACCCGACTGGTCATTCGCGACCACTACCAACCGCCCATAGACCCCTACCAGTTCACCAGCCCCTTGAGCGATTACCGCGCCTACATCAAACGCCACCGCGACGATACCCTGGTCACGGTCCGCAACCTGCCCGCTGGCACCCCAGTTCGTATGGCCGTCATGGACCGTTATGACGGCAAGGTCTGGAATCTGTCCGACTCCTCAGGTGCAGGAGCCGCCGACTACCGGCGCATCGGCGCCCAGATCCGCGCAGAAACACACCAAGAGAAGGCCAAAGACACCAAATCGACCGGACGACCTTTTACAGCGACCTTCCAGATTCGAGAGGGATTCAACCACGCCTGGTTGCCTTCCGCCGGACAGGTCAACGGCATTGATACGGCTAAGGGCCTGCAACGGGAGGACCTCTACTTCAACAAGGCCACAGACACCGCCCTGACCGATCAGGCCCTGCAGAAGGGGACCAGCTATACAGTGCATGGCCTGGCCGAAGATAGACCCGCAACCCGTCGCATCGCCGACAGCGATCCGGGCGATGTGCAGGTGCCTCCCCTGGCGGATGCTCCTGAGAGCCTGCCCAAGGCGGCTGCCTCCATAACCTCCATGCAGGTGCGCGGCGGTGCCAGAGCTCTGGCCATCGAGGAACGGCTGCACCGGGAGGGGTGGTTCTCCCACGGTCTGGCCGGCGACTACCCCTCGGCCTCCGGCCACGGCGACTATCGAATCAATCAACTCCTGCAGGGCCAGGCCATGGTGGGCGACAGCGAGCAATACGCCTCAGCCATGGCCCTCCTGGCCCGGCAGATGGGTCTGCCATCCCGGGTGGTCTTGGGATTCCTGCCCAAGAACCGTGACGGCTCCATCAGCAGGGAACGGACCAGGACCCAGGCGGACGGGAGCACGCGAATCGACTTCACAGGACGCGATGCCCAGGCCTGGGTGGAGGTCAACCTAGAGGGTCTGGGATGGGTCCCCTTCTACCCCACGCCACCGGAGACCAAGACCCCGGACAGGTCCCTGGACTCTACGCCACCCAACCCGCGTACCCTGGTTCGCCAGCCACCGCCCCCGCTGGTCGATCCTCCCCGCGACGACCGGACCACCCAGGGTCGAACTACCGTCGGCGGGCAGGAAGCATCCCGGCAGTCTTCACCCTCCTTCTGGAAGCGGTACGGCCCTTTGATAGCCAAAGTGGCGCTCTGGACCATGCCGGTCTGGCTGCCCGCTCTCCTGGCTCTGCTCCTGCTGGCCGTCAAGGCTTGGTTGCGCCGACGGGCCCGGTCGACCGGCGATCCGAAGACACGCATCCGCGCCGGCTGGCGACAGATCGGCAACCTGGGCAGACAGACCGGCCTGTCCCTGGAGGGCACCCGTAGCGAGCAGGCAGCCCAGATCGCCCAGACCCTGCTGACCGACCCCCCAGGGTCCTCGTCGGCTGGGCTGCGTCGGGATCTGGATCGACTGCGCAGCATGGCCGATCAGGCCTCGTTCGACCGTCACCCTTCAGATGAGCAGGAGGTCGAAGACTGCTGGCAGCTGGTCGACAAGCTTCGATCCGCCATCCTGGCATCCCTGCCGCGAACCCGACGCTGGCGCACCCTGCTTTCCCCTAGGCACCTGCGCTGACCTGTCTGCAACCTGGACCGCGAGAAAACAAGATGAGGGCCCGTGCAATCGCTACGATTGCACGGGCCCTCATCATTTGTCACATATCGGGCAGCCGAATCCGCCAGGCCGGGTCATCCAGCCCAAGCGGATCGGCGGCTACCGGTTGTTCAGACGCTCACTGGTTGGAGTGCTGATCCTCCGAAGAGGAGAAGGTGGCCGAACCGGACTGCTGGGACGGATTCTGGGCGGAGTCACTGCCATCGGCGGCATCCGAGGATCCCGTGTTCGTGGTGGCAGCCGTCTGATCGCCGGCCTCAGCTGACGGATCCTGCACGTTGGGGGTGTCCAGATGGCTCTGGCCGCCCTGGTCGTTGAGGAAGTCGTCCGGGTTGAAGTCGTCGCCCAGCTTCAGATCCCCGAAGTCGATGTTGGAGAAGTCCACATCGTTCAGGTCGGCGTCGCTCAGATCCACGTCGCCGCCACCCAGACCGAAGTTGGGGTAGATGGTGTCGCGGATGGCCTTGTCGGGCTCCACGGTGGCGTTGCGGTACCTGGCCAGGCCGGTGCCGGCAGGAATCAGCTTGCCGATGATCACGTTCTCCTTAAGGCCCTTCAGGTCGTCGACCTTCTGGTTCAGGGCGGCCTCGGTGAGCACGCGGGTCGTCTCCTGGAAGGAGGCGGCCGACAGCCAGGAGTCGGTGGCCAGGGAGGCCTTGGTGATGCCCATGAGCTCGGGGCGTCCCGCGGCCGGCTTGCCCCCGGCCTTGACGGCCTTCATGTTGGCAGCCTTGAACTTGGCCTGGTCAACCAGCTCGCCGGGCAGCAGATCGGTGTCACCCGAGTCGATGACCGTGACGCGGCGGAGCATCTGATGAACGATGACCTCGATGTGCTTGTCGTGGATGTCCACGCCCTGGGAGCGGTAGACCGTGTGCACCTCGTTGACGATGTTCACCTGGGCGGCGCGTGGGCCGAGGATGCGCAGGATCTTCTTGGGATCCACAGAACCCTCGATCAGCTGGGTGCCGGCCTCGACATGCTGTCCATCCTTGACCATCATGGGCGCACGGCGGGTGACCGGGTAGGTCAGCGCCTCCACAGAGGTGTCGTCGGGGGTCAGGGTGACCTGACGGCCACGATCGGTGTCCTCCACCTTGACGGTGCCGGGGAACTCCGCGATGGGAGCCTCGCCCTTAGGGGTACGGGCCTCGAAGAGCTCGGTGACACGGGGAAGACCCTGGGTGATATCGGAGGCCGAAGCCACACCGCCGGAGTGGAAGGAACGCAGCGTCAGCTGGGTACCGGGCTCGCCGATGGACTGGGCGGCCACAATGCCCACGGCCTCGCCGACGTCCACCAGCTTGTTGGTGGCCAGGGACCAGCCGTAGCACTTGGCGCACACCCCGCGGGTGGACTCGCAGGTCAGGACCGAACGGGCCTTGACCTCCTCCACGCCGTGGGCGACCATGTCACGCAGCACATCCATGGACAGGGCATCGCCGCGCTTGTAGAGCACGGTCTTGCCGTCCTTGGGGTCGATCACGTCGGCGGCCAGGAGCCTGGAGTAGGGTCCGCCGTCGGCGGCCTTGACCAGGACCAGGTTGCCCTGTTCGTCGCGCTCGGCCACCTTCATGGTCAGACCGCGCATGGTGCCGCAGTCCTCCTCGCGCACGATCACGTCCTGGGAGACGTCGACCAGACGACGGGTCAGGTAGCCCGACTCGGCGGTGCGCAGTGCGGTGTCGGCCAGACCCTTGCGGGCGCCGTGCTGGGAAATGAAGTACTCCAGCACCGACAGGCCGTCGTGGTAGTTGGACTTGACCGGTCGAGGGATGATCTCGCCCTTGGGGTTAGCCACCAGGCCTCGCATACCGGCGATCTGGCGGATCTGCATCCAGTTGCCTCGTGCCCCGGACTGGACCATGATGTTCACGTTGTTGTCCGGAGTGAAGTGCTCCTGCATGGCGTCGGCAACCTTATCGGTGCACTCGGTCCACAGGTTGATCAGCTCCTGACGGCGCTCCTCGTCGGTCAGCAGACCCATGTCGTACTGGGAGTTGACCTTGGCGGCCTGCCCCTGGTACTCGTTGACGATCTTTTCGCGCTCGGGCGGCACCACGATGTCGGAGAAGGCCATGGTCACGCCGGACCACTGGGCCCGGGTGAAGCCCAGATCCTTCAGGGCATCCAGGGTGGCCGCGACCTGGGCGGTCGAGTACCGGGTGGCGATGTCGTCCACGATGCCGGACAGCTTGCCCTTGGGCACCTGCTCGTTGATGAAGGGGTAGTCCACAGGCAGCGTCCGGTTGAACAGGACCCTCCCGTAGTTGGTGGCGAAGAGCCTGGAGCCGTCCTTGAAGACCTCCTCCTTGACCACGTCGGGGCTGCCGGGCTCGGGGTCGACGACCTTGAGGTCGCCGGGCTTCCAATCCCTGGGCATGACGAAGTCAGCGGGGACCCGCAGCAGGATCTTGGCCTGCATGTCGATCTCGCCCAGGTCCAAGGCCATCCGGGCCTCGGCCAGGCTGGAGAAGATCCGGCCCTGCCCCTTGGCGCCGTCAACCACGGTGGTCAGGTAGTACAGACCCAGAATCATGTCCTGGGAGGGCATGGTGACCGTGTGGCCGTCGGCGGGCTTGAGGATGTTGTCGGAGGCCAGCATGAGCGAACGTGCCTCAGCCTGGGCCTCGGCCGACAGGGGCAGGTGAACTGCCATCTGGTCGCCGTCGAAGTCGGCGTTGAAGGCCGCGCAGGCCAGCGGGGGCAGGTGGATGGCCTTACCCTCGACCAGGATGGGTTCGAAGGCCTGGATGCCCAGACGGTGCAGCGTAGGCGCACGGTTGAGCAGGACGGGGTGCTCGGAGATGACCTCCTCCAGCACGCCCCAGACCTCGGGATCGCCGCGGTCGACCAGGCGCTTGGCGCTCTTCATGTTTTGCGCGTAGTTGAGATCCACCAGCCGCTTGATGACGAAGGGCTTGAAGAGCTCCAGGGCCATGGGCTTGGGAAGGCCGCACTGGTGCATGCGCAGGGAGGGTCCGACCACGATCACGGAACGGCCGGAGTAATCCACACGCTTGCCCAGCAGGTTCTGACGGAAGCGGCCCTGCTTGCCCTTGAGCATGTCTGCCAGGGACTTCAGGGGGCGGTTGGAGGCTCCGGTGACGGGACGGCCGCGGCGGCCGTTGTCGAAGAGGGAGTCCACAGCCTCCTGGAGCATGCGCTTCTCGTTGTTGAGCATGATCTCGGGGGCGCCCAGCTCGATCAGGCGCTTGAGCCTGTTGTTGCGGTTGATGACGCGCCGGTAGAGGTCGTTCAGGTCGGAGGTGGCGAAGCGACCGCCGTCCAGCTGCACCATGGGGCGCAGGTCGGGCGGAATGACCGGAACCACGTCCAGGACCATGGCCTCGGGCTTGTTACCGGTGTTCAGGAAGGCGGAGACCACCTTGAGCCGCTTCAAGGCACGGGCCTTGCGCTGGCCGGAGCCGGTGTCGATCTCGTGGCGGAGCTCCTTGGCGGCACCCTCCAGGTCGAAGTCCTGCAGGCGCTTCTTGATGGCCTCGGCACCCATGCAGCCCTCGAAGTAGTCACCGTAGCGGTCCTGCATCTCCCGCCACAGATCCACGTCGCCCTCCATGTCGCCGGGCTTCAGGGTCTTGAAACGGTCGAAGACGGCGGTGATCCTCTGGATCTGGTCGTCGTAGCGCTTGCGGATGGCGGTCATGTCCCGCTCGGCCCCGTTGCGCAGACGAGCCTTCATGGAACCCTTGACCTCGTCGGTCTTCTCCAGCTCGGCCAGGTCCTCTTCCAGCTTCTTGGCGCGCTTGTCGATCTCCAGGTCGCGCTTCTTCTCCAGCTGGTTGATCTCGTTGTCGAACTCGTCCTGCAGGTCGGGCAGATCCTTGTGGCGCTGCTCCTCGTCCACCTTGGTGACCATGTAGGCCGCGAAGTAGATGACCTTCTCCAGGTCCTTGGGCGCGATGTCCAGCAGGTATCCCAGCCGGGAGGGCACACCCTTGAAGAACCAGATGTGGGTGACGGGGGCGGCCAGCTCGATGTGGCCCATACGCTCGCGGCGGACGCGGGAGCGGGTGACCTCCACGCCGCAACGCTCGCAGACGATCCCCTTGAACCGCACGCGCTTGTACTTGCCGCAGGCGCACTCCCAGTCGCGTGTGGGTCCGAAGATCTGCTCGCCGAACAGGCCGTCCTTCTCGGGCTTCAAGGTACGGTAGTTGATGGTCTCGGGCTTCTTGACCTCGCCATAGCTCCAGCCGCGGATGTCGTCGGCCGTGGCCAGTCCGATTCTCAGTTTGTCAAATGCATTGACGTCCAGCACTCTATGTCCTGTCTCTGATCTTGTAACTGCTCTGAAGTTTGCCTTTTAGCGGGGTACCCGTCTGGCGGGCACCCCTGTGACTGGTGGTTCAGCGGTACTCCGGCTCGGGAGCTGACTGGTCGGCCTTGGCGGCGGCGTCCGGGCGGGCGCCGATGTTGAAGCCCAGGTCGTCGGAGGCGGCGTTGGGGTCGTCGTCCTCGTCCTTCATCTCGATGACGTTGCCTTCGGCGTTGAGCACCTCCACGTTCAGGGAGAGCGACTGCATCTCCTTGAGGAGCACCTTGAAGGACTCCGGGATGCCTGCCGCCGGGAGGTTCTCGCCACGCACGATGGCACCATAGGCCCGCACGCGACCATCCACGTCGTCGGACTTGGTGGTCATCATCTCGTGCAGGGTATAGGCGGCACCGTAGGCCTCCAGGGCCCAGACCTCCATCTCGCCGAAGCGCTGGCCGCCGAACTGGGCCTTACCGCCCAGGGGCTGCTGGGTGATCATGGAGTAGGGGCCGGTGGACCGGGCGTGGATCTTGTCGTCCACCAGGTGGTGGAGCTTGAGCATGTACATGTAGCCCACGGAAATCGGCTTGGTGAAGGGCTCACCGGTGCGGCCGTCGTAGAGCACGGCCTTGCCATCGTCGCCGACCAGGCGCTCACCGTCACGGTTGGGCAGGGTGGTCTTGAGCAGACCGTTCAGGGCATCCTGACGCACACCGTCGAAGACCGGGGTGGCCACGGCGGTGCCGGGCTCGGCCTTCTCGGCTCCTGCCGGGATGTGCTTCTTCCACTCGGCCTCCAGGTTGGGATCCAGGCTGATGTCCCAGCCGGAGTGGGCGATCCACCCCAGGTGGAGCTCCAGGACCTGGCCCAGGTTCATACGTGAGGGCACGCCCAGAGGATTGAGCATGATGTCGATGGGTGTGCCATCGGCCATGAAGGGCATATCCTCCTCGGGCAGGATCCTCGAGATGACACCCTTGTTGCCGTGGCGGCCGGAGAGCTTGTCGCCCTGGGTGATCTTGCGGTGCTGGGCGATGTAGACCCGGATCATCCGGTTGACGCCGTTGGGCAGCTCGTCGCCGTCCTCCTCGGCATCCTCGCGGGTGACCTCCTTGACCTCGATGACCGTGCCGGTCTCGCCGTGGGGAACCCTGAGGCTGGTGTCGCGCACCTCGCGGCTCTTCTCGCCGAAGATGGCCCGCAGGAGCCGCTCCTCGGGGGTCAGCTCGGTCTCGCCCTTGGGGGTGACCTTGCCGACCAGGATGTCGCCGGCCTCTACCTCGGCACCGATGCGGATGATGCCGCGCTCGTCCAGGTTGGCCACTGCATCCTCGCCCACGTTGGGCAGGTCGCGGGTGATCTCCTCGGCGCCCAGCTTGGTCTCGCGGGCGTCGGTCTCGTACTCCTCGATGTGGATGGAGCTCAGGGTGTCGTCCTGGACCAGACGCTGGGAGATGATGACGGCGTCCTCGTAGTTGTAGCCGTTCCAAGGCATGAAGGCCACCAGGAGGTTCTTGCCCAGGGCCATCTCGCCCTTCTGGGTGGCGGGGCCATCGGCCAGGACCGTGCCGGCCTCGACCCGCTCCCCATCCTTGATCAGGGGGACCTGGTTGTAGCAGGTGGTCTGGTTGGAACGCTGGAACTTGGCCAGCTTGTAGGAGGACTGGGTGCCGTCGTCATTCATGACACGGATGATGTCGGCGGAAACGTAGGTGACCACGCCCGGCTTCTCGGCCAGGATGACATCGCCCGAATCGATGGCGGAGCGCCACTCGGAACCGGTGCCCACCAGGGGACGCTCGGACTTGACCAGGGGGACGGCCTGACGCTGCATGTTGGTGCCCATCAGTGCTCGGTGGCCCTCGTCGTGCTCCAGGAAGGGGATCAGGGAGGCGCCCACCGAAACCATCTGCCGGGGGGAGACATCCATCAGATCCACCTGGGAGACGGGCACATCCTTGGCCTCGGCCTCGGCGTCACGGACCAGGGCCTCGTCCTCGACGAAGTGTCCGGTCTCGTCGATCTCCTGGTTGGCCTGGGCGATGGTGTGCTCGGACTCCTGGTCGGCGGTCATGTAGACCACGTCGTCGGTCACCTGGCCATCAATGACCTTGCGGTAGGGGGTCTCGATGAAGCCGAAGGGGTTGACCCGGGCGAAGGTGGCCAGGGAGCCAATCAGGCCGATGTTGGGGCCTTCAGGGGACTCGATGGGGCACATGCGTCCGTAGTGGGAGGGGTGCACATCACGCACCTCCATGGAGGCACGGTCGCGGGACAGGCCGCCGGGGCCCAGGGCCGAAAGACGACGCTTGTTGGTCACGCCGGCCAGCGGGTTGTTCTGATCCATGAACTGGCTCAGCTGGGAGGTTCCGAAGAACTCCTTGATGGTGGCGTTGACAGGGCGGATGTTGATCAGAGACTGCGGGGTGATGGCCTCGGCGTCCTGGGTGGTCATCCTCTCGCGGACCACACGCTCCATACGGCTCAGGCCGGTGCGCAGCTGGTTCTGGATCAGCTCGCCTACCTGGCGGATGCGGCGGTTGCCGAAGTGGTCGATGTCGTCCACGTCCACCCGCAGCTCGATGTCCTGGCCGTCGCGGCGGCCGGGGAAGGTCTGCCCGCCGGCATGCAGGGTCACCAGGTACTTCAGGGTGGCGATGATGTCCTCGGGATGCAGGCTGCGGTCGTTGAAATCGGCCTCAAGGCCCAGCTTGCGGTTGATCTTGTAACGACCGACCCGGGCCAGGTCGTAGCGCTTGGTGTTGAAGTAGAAGGAGTCCAGCAGGTTGCGGCCGGCCTCGGGTGAGGCGGTGTCCGCAGGCCGAATCTTACGGTAGAGGTCGGTCAGGGCCTCGTCCTGGGTCTCGATGGTCTCCTTCTCCAAGGCATCCAGCACCAGCGGGTAGCCCTTGAAGGCCTTGCGGATCTGCGGCTTGGTCATGCCGATGGCCATGAGGAAGACGATTGCGGACTGCTTGCGCTTGCGGTCCACGCGCACGCCCAGCACATCGCGCTTGTCGATCTCGAACTCCAGCCAGGCGCCCCGGCTGGGGATGATCTTGGCCCCGAAAATCTCCTTGTCGGAGTTGCGGTCCTGGGTGCGGTCGAAGTAGACACCCGGGGAGCGGACCAGCTGGGAGACGATGACGCGCTCCGAGCCCCCGATAATGAAGGTGCCGTGAGGGGTCTGCAGCGGGAAGTCGCCCATGAAGACGGTCTGCGACTTGATCTCGCCAGTGTCGCCGTTTTCGAACTCGGCGTTCACATACAGAGGAGCCGAATAGGTGTAGTCCTTCTCCTTGCACTCCTGAACCGTGTGCCGGGGCTCCTCGAAGTAGGGATCCGAGAAGGTCAGGCTCATGGTCTGGGCGAAGTTCTCAATGGGAGAGATCTCCTGGAAGACCTCATCCAGGCCGGAGACAGGGGCCACGGTATGAGTCCCGTTGACCTGATCCTCCTCGACCCGCTTCTTCCAGCGGTCGTTGCCGACCAGCCAGTCGAAGCTATCGGTCTGCACGCCCAGGAGGTAGGGCACCTCGATGGGTTCGCGGATGGATCCGAAGTTGACACGGTCGGTGGCCTTGTGCAGTTTGATGTCGTGTTCGTCAGCGCGTGCCTGCGTAGTGGTGGTACTTCTTACAGCTTTATTGGCAGCCAAAATGGACGTTCCTTATCGCTCGCCGTACTCGATCATTCCTGTTACCCCAGGGAGATGCCGAATGGCCGCCATATGCCTATTCGCGGGCACCTCCTCGATGATGTATGCCCGCTATATGACACACCTCATGCAAAGCATCAAGAGTACCAGCTAAGAGCCTCAGAAGCAATCGGCGTGTCGTTTTAGAGCAACTGCTATTGGACCATGACCGGCACAGGCTGGGAAACCACCCGGGGATTGGACTTGAGGACCAGCTTGGCCTGGTAGGAGCCGGCATTGACGCGGGGCAGCTGATCGTCGGGCAGGCAGCTGTCCTGGCTGCTGTCGGCATTCCAGGTGATGGTCTGCACGTCCTTGTCGCCGGTGGCCATGAGCAGGGTGCGAGCCCCAACCGGACAGGCGTCGGAACGCCAGATGGTCTCCTCGCCGCTGGTGATAATCAGCACCCGGCCGCCGTCGGAGCCGTCCACCAGACAGGAGCCCGTTCCCTTGTGACGAATGGTCGCCGTAAAGTCGATGGATCCGCCGACCCCGGTACTGGGATCGGGCGCAGCCAGTTCCAAGGCCAAGTCCTCCTTGCCGCAGTCAGGAGCTCCTGAGGAACGCTTCTTGCCGGAATCCTTCTTCTGCTTGTCTTTGTCCTTGGATTTGGTCTTTGAGCTCTGCTGGACACTGGTCGAGGTTCCCTGGGCCCCATTGCCTCCACGCAGTGCTCGGATGCCGGCCCCCACGCCCCATACCAGACCAGCGCAGACCAGCAGGAAGAGCACCGCCAGCAGGGCGGCAGCAATCCTCCGGCGACGGTACATCCGCCGCTTCTTCTCGCTCATGCGTCGCTTGGCCATACTTCTCCAGTCTAATCGTCAGGGCGGCCTTCACTGCGGCAGACTCAAGCGGCCGTCCTGGCCGATCTCCAGAAGGCCGTCCTCGTCCAGGGAGGCGATACACCGATCAAGTCGGATTTCGTCGTCGCACAGGGATTTCAGGTCCTTCCTGGAGACGGGCGCGCCAGAAGCCTGCCGCAGCGCCTGGAGGATGGATCCGCGAATCTGCCGATCGGTGCCTGCGAAGCGCTGCCGGGGCCTGGTTCTGCCTGCACCCAGACCGGGCAGACCAGCCTTGAGGAAACGGCAGTGGCCGGCCAGAGGACAGATGTCACAAGCCGGCTTGCGGGCCACACAGACCGTGGCGCCCAGCTCCATAACGGCCTGATTCCATCGGGCCGAGGGCGGCTCCCGCCAGGCTGCCGACCGGATCTGCGGGTCAGCCGTTCCCAAGCTGTCGTCACCGTTCACGTGATGATCAGAAACTTCTGAATCTTCGTCCTCAGGCAGGACCTGCCAGGCCAACTGGCGCTCCTCTCGGCTGGCAGCACCCCCTTTGGATTCACGTCCCAGAAAGACCCTGGAGAGCACCCTGCGAATGTTGGTATCGATGACGACGATCCTCTCGCCGTAGGCAAAGCTCATGACAGCGCTGGCCGTATAGTCGCCGATGCCAGGCAGGGCCACCAGCTGGTCGTAATCCCGGGGCAGCCGGTCTGCGTACTGACTGGCCACCTGCCGCGCACACTCCTGTAGGCGCAGGGCTCGGCGCGGGTAACCCAACCTGCCCCAGGCCGTAATGACTTCAGCCTTGGGGGCGGCGGCCAGTGAGGCCGCATCCGGCCAGACATTCATCCAGGCCGTCCAGTAGGGCACCACCCGACTCATCTGGGTCTGTTGGCTCATGACCTCGGAGACCAGGACCCCCCAGGGCGTGGTTCGCCCGAAGCGCCAGGGCAGGTCGCGGGCATATCGGCTCCACCAGTCGAACAGCCGCAAACGTATGGGCTCCGTCTCCGCCAAGGTCGTCTCCGCACGCTCCATGGGTCACACCGCCCTTCACCATCCGATTCCGCCTCATTCAACCGCCGTATTCTGCCTGACGGTGCCGACCGGCACTGCCTGGCCTGTCGTTTGGCGACGGTAGGTTGGCCTCATGAACAGGCAGGAACAGGAGCGGTCCGGCGACCCCTCGAAGGCCGTCGAGAGCATGTACGAGTACGGATACCGCAAATCGAATTATGGTCCCGACGAGCTGGTCACTGACGCCCACGGCAACCCGATCTCCGTGGTGGATGCCATGATGAAGGCCGATCAGGCCAGCCGGGTCAAGACCTCCACGCCCCACCTGTGCTACTACTCGCCGCGGATCCCCGGCAACACCGGCTCGGCCATCCGCCTATGCGCCGTGACCGGCACCATCCTGCACCTGATAGAGCCCCTGGGCTTCAACCTCAAAGACACCAAGCTGCGCCGGGCCGGCCTGGACTACCATGACATGGCCCATGTGGTCCTGCACCCGGACTTCGACGACCTGGTCCGCTCCATGCCCGACAGCCGAATCATCGCCTTCACCGCCCACGCCGACAAGCTCTACACCGAGGTCAGCTACCGGCCGGACGACATCCTCCTGTTCGGCCCCGAACCGGGCGACATCCCCGACCCCATGGAGATCATGGCCGGCCCTCACGTGGCCGAACAGGTCAGGCTGCCCATGCGGCCCAGCCTGCGCAGCCTGAACCTGACCAACTGCGCCTCCATCGCCATCTACGAGGCCTGGCGGCAACTGGGATTCCAAGGCGGTCGCTGAACCCTGCGAGCACACTCAGTTCTTGAAGCTGTGAATGGGTGCCGGGATGTGTCCGCCTCGATTGACGAAGTCCGCGCAGGAACGGGTATTGACCGGCACGACCGGCCCGCCGCCCATGAGTCCGCCGAACTCGGCCCACTCGCCCACCTGCTTACCGATGACAGGAATGACCCTGACTGCAGTGGTCTTCTGATTGATCATGCCGATGGCCGCCTCGTCGGCGATCAGGCCGGAGATGGACTCGGCAGAGGTGTCCCCGGGAATGGGGATCATGTCCAACCCCACCGAGCAGACGCAGGTCATGGCCTCAAGCTTCTCCAGGGTCAGGCTCCCCTCTTGTGCAGCCTGAATCATGGCGGCGTCTTCAGACACGGGAATAAAGGCCCCGGACAGCCCGCCGACCGAGCTGGAAGCCATGATGCCGCCCTTCTTGACCTGATCGTTAAGGATGGCCAGGGCCGCAGTGGTCCCGGGGGCGCCCACCTGCTCCAGGCCCATGGTCTGCAGGACCTCCCCCACTGAGTCTCCGACCGCCGGGGTGGGCGCCAGGGACAGGTCGATGATCCCGAAGGGCACATCCAGGCGGCGGCTGGCCTCCTGGGCCACCAGCTGCCCCACGCGGGTGATCTTGAAGGCCGTACGTTTGATGGTCTCACAGAGCTGCCCGAAGTCTGCTCCCTTGGCTGATTCAAGGGCAGTCTTGACCACGCCGGGCCCGGAGACCCCCACGTTGATGACGGCCGACCCCTGGCTGACCCCGTGGAAGCCACCGGCCATGAAGGGGTTGTCGTCCGGAGCGTTGCAGAAGACCACCAGTTTGGTGCAGCCGGAGCTGTCTGAGTCGGCGGTGCTCTCGGCAGTGGCCTTGACGACCCGCCCCATCAGGGCCACGGCATCCATATCGATGCCTGTTCTGGTGGAACCCACGTTGACACTGGCGCAGACCCGTTCCGTCTGGCTCAGCGCCCTGGGCAGGGACTTGATCAGCAGCCGCTCGGCCGGAGTCATGCCCTTGCCAACCAGGGCCGAATAGCCACCGATCAGGTTGACTCCGACCTCCTGGGCCGAACGATCCAGTGCCTTGGCCACGGCTACATAGTCTTCCACCGTGTGGCAGGCGCCGGCGGCCACCAGGGAGATAGGAGTGACGGTGATGCGCTTGTTGACGATGGGAATGCCGTACTCACGGGCGATGGCATCGCCTGTGGACACCAGGTCGCCGGCCAGGGAGACGATCTTGCGATGGATGTTCCGACAGAGCATGTCCACATCACCGCTCACACAATCCAGCAGGCTGATGCCCATGGTGATGGTGCGCACGTCCAGGCGCTCCCGGTCGATCATGTCGTTGGTCTCCAGGACCTCGTCACGTGTGATCATGGCCGCCTCCTCAGACCCGGTGCATCCTGGTGAAGATCTCCTCGCGCTGGCAGCGGATGGAGACCCCGATCTCTTCTCCCAGGGATTCCATCCGCTGGCTCAGCGCGTCAAAATCATCCTTACAGGCAGTGCAGTCCACGATCATCATCATGGTAAAGAAGCCATCCAGAATGGTCTGCGAAATATCCAGTACATTGACCCCCTGCTGGGAGAGGTCTGTACAGACCTTGCCGATGATGCCGATGGCATCCTTGCCCACCACCGTGATGATCGCCTTGTCCATGACCGTCCTCCTCATCCACCTCGCCCTTGACTGGACCCCTGAAAACCGGGACCCCGCTCCCCCAGCTTAGAGGAGCGCCGGGAGAAGCGGGGTCGTAGAGGTCTGCAGTCTGAATTCAGGATTCGCGCGCGGCCGCCGATGATGGCAGGGCGATCAGGGCTCTGGGGGCCTTGAATCCCTTGGAGGCGAATCGTTCGGCTATCTCACGGGCAAGATCGGAGCCCTTGCCGGCATCAGCCAGGGCGATGATGGATCCGCCGAACCCGCCGCCGGTCATGCGAGCCCCATAGGCCCCGCCCTGACGTGCCGCATCCACGGCCTCATCCAACTCCGGGCAGGTGACCTCGTAGTCGTCCCTCAGGGAGTCATGGGAGGCGTTGAACAGGCGGCCGGCTAGGACGTAATCGCCCCTGCCAAAGGCCTCGATAAAGCGGTCCACCCGTCCTATCTCGCTGACCACGTGGCGTACCCGCCTACGCATGGTCTCATCGGGCAGCTGCTCCATCAGGGCAGCCAGGGCGGATGGGGGATCAGCAGCGCCATTGACCTGGTCTGCCGCCTGGCGCAGGTTGGCCACTCCCAGCAGATGTGCAGCCTGTTCGCAGGTGGCCCGCCGCTGATCGTATTGGCCGTCGTTGAGCTGGTGCTGGGCCCTGGTGTCGACCACCAACAGCTCCAGGCCCGCAGCCCGTAAATCGAAAGGAACCTGACGCACGTTGCTCATGGCATCCAGTTCTGGCCGGCAGTCCAGACGCAGGGCGCAGCCGGATCGACAGCGCATGGAGGCGCTCTGATCCATGCCGCCTGTGGAGGCGCCTGCCATATCGTTCTCAGCAGTGATGGCGGCCTGGATCAGCCTGACCCGACCAGCCTCGTCGCCGCCCAGCCCCAGACCGAACAGGTCATCCAGGGCCAGTGCCACGGCACAGGTCATGGCCGCCGAGGAGCTCAATCCGGACCCCACGGGCACACAGGAAGCCAGGGCCAGGTCGAACCCTTGAACCTGAGGGAAGCCATCCCGCTGCAGGGCCCAGGCCACACCTACCGGATAAGCCGCCCATCCGCTCACTCCCCGGGCCTGAAGACCATCCAGATCAGCCTGGACCGGATGCTCCGGATCCATGGTGGAGACCAGACGAACCTGGCTGTCCGTCCTGGGGCTGACGGCCACATAGGTACGGTGAGGCAGGGCGATGGGCAGGCAGAGCCCGGCGTTGTAATCCGTGTGCTCACCGATCAGGTTGACCCGGCCCGGGGCGCTCCAGACGCCCTGGGGATCCCCGCCATAGACCTTTTGGAAGAGCTCCCGGGCCTTGGTGGCCCCCTGGCCGTCCGCACCCTGGGTCCAGGCCTGCATGAATTCCACTGTCGTCGTCATTGATTCTCTCCATTCTCCAGGTCCAGGGGCCCCAGCTGGCGGAAACGGTCGGCGATCCGCTCAGGGGTGGTGTCCGACACCCAGGCAGCCATGCCTGACTCGGATCCGGCAAGATACTTGATTTTGTCCACGGCCCGACGGAAGGAGAAGAACTGCAGGTTGAGCCGGTAGTCCTCCCGCCGCGGATCGTGCAGCGGTGCCTGGTGCCAGGCGGCGATGTAGGGCAGATCCATCCCCTTGCCGTCGCCCTTGTCGAAGAAGGCGTTGCCCCTCTTGAGCAGGGTGGAATACATGACGGCCAGGTCCCAGCGCTCCTGGTCGTTGAGCTGGTCCAGGCTCAGGATCCCGTCGCGGACGGGGGCCACGTGGACTTCCAGGGGCCAGCGGGCGGCCGCAGGCACATAGGCCACCCAGGTGGCGTTGCGGAAGACCACCCGCCGTCCGGAGTCCAGCTCGGCCTTGAGGATATCCGCCAGGAGGTTGCCGCCGGTGCGTTCCCGGTAGTCGGCGCACTGCCTCAACTCCTGCTCCAGCCGGGGGGCGATGAAGGGGTAGCAGTAAATCTGTCCATGGGGATGGGCCAGGGAGACGCCGATCTCCTGGCCGTGGTTCTCGAAGGGGAAGATCTGTTCGATGCCCTCCATGGTCGAGATCTCAGCAGTCCGGAAGGCCCAGGCCTCCACCACCGTCCGCAGACGGGAAACCGGCAGATCGGCAGGCAACGCGTGCTCATCAGGGTCGAAGCAGACCACCTCGCAGCGCCCGTTGGCCTCGCGCACCGGCCAGAGGGGGTTGCCGTCCACCAGGGAGGGCTGGTCGGCCGGCTGCGTATTGGGTACCTGCATCATGGAGGGGAAGCGATTCTCGAAGACCGCCACGTTGTAGTCCACATCGGGGATCTCCCCATCCTGATAGGGATCCCCGGGCTTTCTGGCTGCCAGGGGGTTGCCCTTGGCGGTGGCCTGCGGACCGGCGGTGATGGGCCGGTTCATCCGGGCCGTGGCCATGGGAATCCAGTCGCCGGTCAGAGGGTCCCGGCGCATCTGCGGCGGCTGGAAGGGCACCGTCCTGCCCTCCTGATCCTGATGGGGGGCGAACCGGTCGGTCAGCGGACGAGGATCGTCCAGACGCCTGGTCCTGCGGCCGGAGACATATTCAGGATCATCGTCCAGATAGAAGAACCGGCGCCCGTCGGCCAGCCTGGTGGGGGTGATGCGGATATGCTCCCTGGCATACTCGCCGGGAACATACCGCTGAGGGACATACTGCTCTGACTTCATGCTGCTCCTTCATCGTCCGTGATGATTGACAATCCATGGCAACCAGCTATGGCAACCCGCGCACCCCAGTGTGACCGGCCGTTCATTGAGTCTGATCCTCAGACCCATCGGTGGGTTGAGCCTGGCCTTCCTCGGGGTTGACCGGCACCAACACCAGCCGCTTGACCAGGGAGCGGGTGGCCTCGGCCGACTCCTGGTCCAGCTGGTCGTCGGTGATGACGGTGTCCACCTGGTCGAAGGAGGCGAACAGGGACAGGGAGGTGCAGCTCCACTTGGTATGGTCGGTCAGGATGATGGTCCGGTCGGCGATGTCCATCAGCGCCATATCGGTGGCCGCCTCCAGGGAGTTGGGCATCAGGAAGCCGCGTGGGATGGAGACCGAGTGGGTCCCCAGAAAGACCGTGTTGACCCGCAGGGAGGCGATGACCTTATCCGCAATGGGGCCTACCAGTGAGTTGGACCGGGTGATGACGCCGCCGGTGACGATGACCTCCACGTCCTTGCTCTCCATGGCCTGAACCAGCTCGGCCACGGGGATGGAATTGGTCAGCAGGGTCACGCCGGCACACTGACGGCTCTCCAGGAGGTGCTGGGCGAAGACATAGGCCGTGGTTCCGCCGCCGATGGCGATGACGTCGCCCGGGGAGACATAGTCGATGGCGTGACGGGCGATGGTGTCCTTGAGGCCCATGTCCATCTGCGACTTGACCGAGAAGAGCGGCTCAGCCAGCAGCGAGCTGGTGGTGACGGCCCCTCCGTGGACCCTCTTGAGCAGGCCCTTGTCCGCCAGGTCGGCAATGTCCCGACGGATGGTCATGGCGGAAACGCCCAGCTCCTTGGAGAGGGCGGTGATACGGACTGCGCCACGAGTACGCAACCGGTTCAATATCAGGTGTTGGCGTTGTGACGATATCATTCGAACATTATCGCACACATTCGCCCAAATTGGCAAGCCGACCATAGGACTGTGGTCGCGGTCCAAAAACAGGGGCGAACAATCGATGTTTCTTCGATACCCCGACCATTCTTCCATATGCCAGAGGCCTGCCGCAGCTATTGCAGCAACCTGTCAACCAAGGCACATTCTGTCTTCAAGTCGCCCACAAGGGCCTGCGGGGTCGCCTGAGAAAGCGAACACGATGGCGATGCAATGTCAGTTTCGATGGGTCAACCGTTCAAGTCCCCACAGGGTCACCTGTACCATGGCCTCCAGTACGATCCCGGCATCCATCTTCGAGCTGCCGCGAACCCGCTCCACGAAGACTATAGGCACTTCGACGACGCTCAGACCCATGGCCTGGACCCGACGCAGCATATCCACCTGGAAGACGTAGCCGCTGGAGCGGACCCTTCGCAGGTCGATCCGCCTGAGTACATCCGCTCGATAGACCCGTAGGCCGGCGGTCATGTCACGCACTGAGGATCCCAGGGCGGTGCGGGCATACCAGGATCCCATACGCGAGATCAGGTCCCGATACCAGGGCCAATGTTGGGTGCGGCCTCCGCGCACCCGGCGCGAGCCGATGACCAGATCCGGATGCGCCTCGCCTCGGGCCACCGCCAGCATCCTGGCCAGATCCTGGGGTCGATGGGAGCCATCCATGTCCATCTCGCAGATCAGGCCATAGCCATGCCCCAAAGCCCAGCGGAAACCCTGCACGTAGGCAGGGCCCAACCCGCGGCGGTCATGCCGATGGAGGACGTGCACGCGAGGGTCGCGCTTAGCCATGTCCTCGGCCTTGGCGCCGGTGCCGTCCGGCGAGTTGTCGTCGACGACCAGAACATCGACTTCCGGGCAGCAGGCCAGCAGCTGTGGAAGGGTCACTCCGATATTGTCAGCCTCTTGATACGTAGGCATGACCACAACGGTCCCTGCTCCACCACGAACAGCGTCCATGGCCGCTCTCAGCGTGCGATGCCGTAGGCCCCGCGCCGGTAAGGCTCAGGGTAGGGGGCCTGTTGAGCGGACAGCCCCAGTTTGTAGGCGGCCCTGAGCGGCCAGTAGGGGTCGCGCAGACTGGCTCGACCGATCTCGACCGCATCGGCCAGACCCTTGCGTACGATCCGGTCAGCCTGCCTGGGCTTGGTGATCAGCCCCACCGCTGTGGTGGGAATCAGCACCTGGCTGCGCACCTGGTAGGAGAAGGGCACCTGGTAGTTGGGAGCGGCTGGGATCTTCACGCCTGGCACCAGACCCCCGGTGGAAACGTCAATCAGATCCACCCCGTGCAGCTTGAGCACCTTGGCGGTGCGGATGGTCTCGTCCAGACCCCATCCGCCAGTGGCCCAGTCGGTGGCGGACATGCGCACCAGCAGGGGCATGCCCGAGGGAATGACCTCGCGCACGACATCGGTCACCTGGATCAGCAGGCGCATTCTGCCGGACAGGCCACCCCCGTACTCGTCGCTGCGTCGGTTGATCAGGGGATCCAGGAATTGGGAGAGCAGGTAGCCGTGGGCGGCGTGCAGCTCCACTCCCAGGAAGCCGGCTTGAACGGCTCGCACGGCAGCGGAACGGAAGTCAGCCACAATGGAGGCTATCTGCGCCCGCGAGAGCTGAACCGGGACCGCCATCCTCCCGAAGGCGATGGGGCTGGGGCCCACGGGCTGCCAGCCTCCTTCGGCCACGGGCACGGTGGCGTTGATATAGCCCATGGAGGAACACCCGGAGGAGCCCTTGCGCCCCGAATGATTGAGCTGGACGATGGGGACGGCTCCAGCGGCCTTGACATCCCGGACGATGCCCTGCCAGGCCCTGGTCTGCTCGTCATCCCATAGCCCCACATCGCAGGGAGAGATCCGCCCCTGGGGATTTACAGCCGTGGCCTCCCCGATGACGACCCCGAAGCCGCCTAGGGCCCTGGATACATAGTGCTGATAGTGGAAGTTGGTAGGAACCCCGTCATGCCGCAGGGACGAATAGGTGTCCATGGGAGGCATCCAGATCCTATTGCGGATGTGCTGGTCGCGCAGTTCCATGGGCTGGAAGAGCGCAGGCAGAGCCGTCTCCCGCCTTTTTCCTGATTTTGATTTCCTGGCCTTTTTGACTCTTTTGGCCTTCTTGTCCTTCTTGGACGATTTGATCCCCTTGGCAGCCTTGCCAGTCTTCTTCTTGCCGTCGGCGGCATCCGGCTCAAAGGGCCAGATCGGTTTGGAAACATCCAACCTGCCGGAGCCGCTCACCGGCCCCGGCATCACCTGATCCTCATGAACCCGGCCGTCGGCCCGAGGGGCCTTGTCATCCAGCTCTGAATATTCCTGGACCATCTGTTCCTGCCTCTCCCGGCGGACGGCCGTACCCCTCGTGGTCCCGCCCGTCGACGAATCCCTAATGGTCTCCATTGTAAGCACAGCCTCGCTCGGGTCACAGCCGGAACCCATCAAGCGGATCAGGCCAGGTACTAGTCAGCCGCTTGCACGCTCTGAGTCGCTTCCGAAGTGAGCTCCTCGCTCTCCGGCTCCTGCACGCCTACACCACGGGTCATCTGACGCTGCTGCATCGGAGCCGACTGCTGAGGCTGGACCCCGCCGGTAAAGCGAGCGTCGGGGTTGCCGTAGGAATTATCGGGCTGAATGTTGGCAGCGGCCAGGTAGGTGTTCATGAACTCCTTCCATGCCGGGGTGGCGATGTACATGCCGTACCAAGTGCCCATGGACCGTCCGTTGATGACCTTGCCATTGAAGGAGACCTGACCCTCGGCATTGCCCACAGTGACGAAGGAGGCCACCTGGGGCACGAACCCGCCGGTCAGCATGTACTTGTCCTCATGGGTGCCCGTCTTGGCGAAGGTCTTGCGGCCCCCGTCCAGCTGGGTCACGGCCGCCTCGCCTCCGGGCTGGACCACGCCCTGGTTGAGGGCATAGGCGGTGGTCTCGGCGATGCCCGGGTCGATGGCCTGATGGCAGTTGGCCTTGGGCACCTTGATGGACCGCTTGTTCTTATCGATCACCTTGGTCATGGCGATAGGGCTGCAGGCCACGCCCTTGGCGGCGATGGTGGCGTAGACGTTGGCCATGGTCAGCGGGGAGGCCTGGACCGATCCGATGGTCATGGGCGGCTGGAAGCTGTTGTCTGAGTGGATGTCCATCTGGTCCTTGGGCGAATTGTGGTAGCCCATGTCCTTGGCTGTATCCGCTATGCTGCACAGGCCAATCTGCTGGGCCATGGAGGCCTGGGTGGTGTTGTGCGAGCGGATCAGGCCCTGCAGGGGGCTCTCCGGCGAAGTGGTGCCGCCGCCCGAGTTCTCAACGTGCCAGCTGCCAGTGCCGAATCCATAGGAGGTACCGTCAGCCGTCTTGCAGGCGAAGGCGGTCTGCGGATAGCTGGTAGAGGTGCGCAGGGGCTGGTTGATGGACTTGCCGGCCTTCATCCAGGCCACCAGATTGATGGGTTTCCAGGTGGAGCCCACGGGGAAACCCCAGCCGCCGCCGTCCTGCTGGTCCACTGCATAGTTGATGGCCGTGCGGGTGCCACCGCCAGAGTTCTGGGTGGCGTCGTAAATGCGGTTGATACCGAAGCCCAAAACCTCGCCGGTACCCGGGCGAATGGCCGCCATCGTGACTTCGAAGCCGGTCGGATCATCCACGGGGATGGTGTCGCGGGCCGCCTTCATGGCTGCGGCGTTGGCATTGACGTCCATGGTGGTGTAGATGTCCAGGCCGCCCTCCTTGAGGAGTTTGTTGCGATCCTCCTGGCTCTTGCCGAACTCCTTGGAGTTGAGGATCTGCTTGGTCACGTAGTCACAGAAGAAGGCCGCGTCCCCGGCCGCCTGGCAGCCGGCGTCCGCAGACTGCACATGCAGCATCTGATCCAGCGGCTTGGCCTTGTTCTCCTCATACTGACGCTGGCTGATGTAGTTCTCCTGCCTCATCAGATCCAGGACGATGTTCCGCTGCTCCTGAGCGGCCTTGATATTGACGGTTGGGTCGAAGCGTGCGGGATTCTTGGTCACGGCGGCGATGGTGGCCGACTCGCCCGGATCCAGCTCCTTGGCCGACTTGCTGAAATAGCGCCTGGCCGCCGACTCAACCCCGTAGACGTTGGTTCCGAACTGGGCGATATTCAAGTATCCTTGAAGAATCTCGGCCTTGGAGTACTTCTTCTCCATCTGCACCGCTATCAGCATCTCCCGCATCTTGCGGGCTATGGTCTCCTCCTGGGCGTGATACTCAGCGATGGGGTCGTTGTTTTCCTCGGCCTGGTTCATGAGCACGTTCTTGACGTACTGCTGGGTCAGGGAGGAACCGCCCTGGGTGTCACCCTGCTTGATGTAGGTCTGGATGAAGGCCCTGAGCACGCCCTGGGTATCCACGCCCGCATGCTCGAAGAAACGACGGTCCTCACGGGCCACCACGGCCTTCTGCATGTAGTCGGAGACATCCTTGATGGGTACCACAATCCGGTTTTGCGCGTAGAAGGTGGCGATGACGGTATGCCCGTCGGAGGCGTAAAGGCGGGACTGCTGGGGCAGATCGTTGACGTTGAAGTCGATGTTCTCCGTCTTCAGAGCAGGCATCAGATTCTTGGAGACGGCGTTGATGCCGAAGACTGCGGGGAACAGAAAACCAGAGACGACCACGCCACCTGCGACGCAGAAGATGAGGTAAGCCAGCAGCAGCGTGAAAAAGCGCCTGACCGACATGGATTTCTTTTGTTCGGGCATGGTCTCCATCCTAGGCCGTTGGCTCTACCGGACAGCGGCGTTCACATGCGTGAGCGTCGAATCAGCGGTCCTGGCTGGAAAATGATGATGGTGCGGCCCTTGCGAGAGATCCATCCCCGGTTGGAGAAGTCCATCAGGGCCTTGTTGACGGTCTCCCGTGAGGCACCGACCAGCTGGGCCAGCTCCTCCTGGGTCAGATCGTAAGGGACCATCAGCCCTTGCTCGAAGGGTTCACCAAAGCGTGTGGCCAGATCCAGCAGGGTCTTGGCCAGACGGGCCGGCACGTCCAGGAAGACCAGGTCGGAGATGCGCTCGTTGTCGGTCCGCAGGCGGTGGGCCAACACCTGAAGCATGTCCACAGCCACCTTGGGATGCTGATTGAGCCAGTCAAAGAGGGCATCGTGATCCAGAGCAGCCACCTTGGTCTTATTGACCATGACCACAGCCGAGGCGGTACGCGGCCCGCCGGAGGGGTCAAAGACGGGAATCTCGCCCAGGATCTCCCCACGTCCATGGATACTGAGCAGCTGGATGCGGCGGTCGGGCGACTGGCGAACCAGCTTGACCCTGCCCTCCTCCAGCAGATACATCCGGTGGTCGGTGTCCCCCTGCCGGAAGACCGTGGACCCCTTGGCATAAGTGGACTCGTGCATGGTGTCCAAAAGCTGGTCGGCATCCTGCCTGGGCACCTGTTTGAATAGGGCGGTCTGCCTGAGGGCGTTCCCGTCATCGGGAATCTCGTTGGGCTTGTGAACCGCCATACTCCGCACTCCTTTTCGCCATGTCTGGCGGGTCTGCACCGACTCACGCATGGTTGATGACCTCACGCCGGGTTCGACGCGACTGAGCACGATTATACCCACACACATCAACCCCCTCGCCTGTCATGCAATCTGGGCGGTCCACTCCCCACGGCCGTAGCGCTGCTGGGCCAGGGTGCGGGCCCGTTGCTCAACCTCGGGCGCAGGACTTGATATGCGAAGATCCGACACCAGGGAGGGCAGGGTGTCCAGAAGGGCATCGATCAGAGATTGACGGGTCAGACTGGTCTGCCTGTCGATGGGATCCACCCGGCTTTTGACCGAGTTCACGGCCTTGTCGTGGAATTTCGCCGGGTCCACGTTGAGTACCTGGGCCATCAGATCGGCATCCACCGAGTAGGAAAGGGTGGTGTGGTGGAGCAGTCCGCCCGGTCCGCGGGAGCCTGCCGGCAGTCTGCGCTGGGCGGCGCCCCCCATCTTGCCCCGCGGGGAGGCGATGTCATTCATGCCCTGCCAGCCCGCCTGAATCCCTTGCATGCGCAGACCACGAATCAGCCAATAGTCGCAGATCCGGTAGGAGTCGATCAGGTCGGTCCCCTTGACGAAGTCCAGGGGCAGATAGAGGGAATAGGTGATGGCCCGGTCGGGCTGGATGACCATGGTGCCACCGCCGGTACAGCGGCGAACCAGGGTAAAGCCCAGACTGCGCGCCCGCTCCACGTGGACCTCCCGGCTCAGGGACTGGAAGCGTCCCAGGATCACCGCTGGCGCCGCCCAGTTCCAGATGCGCAGGGTGGGTGGCAGCTGGCCCTGGGCCACGGCATCATTGAGAGCCTGATCCATGGCCATCTGCATGGCCGGCTGACGTGGACGGTCCCTGATCAGGTCCAGCTTCAGGCCAGACCAACGGCGGCGGCATTCGACCTCGTCCGGCTGCGACTGTTGAAAAGACGCCTGGTCGGGCTCCTCGTGCCTGTGGATGACCAGCCCAGACGGCAGGGCGCGCTCCAGTGCAGTCACTAGGGTCCATGGGGACACGCCGACAACCCGTTGGCCATCCCCTTCTGCCATGATCCTGCCCAGCCGCTTCAGAGCCAGACCAGGATCCAAGGGCAGCGGGATACGGCAAATTGCGGATTCCAGCCGGGATACCGGCCCATGATCATCCTCGGATTCACGGGAGGAGGTCGGGGCCGGCTCCGTAAAGAAGTCGCCGTCAATCCTGCAGGAAGTGATGACTGGACGGGAGTCTGGCCCCTGGCCCAAGGCCAGGGTTACGGCCGCAAGTTTACCGCCCATCTGCTTGCCGACGCCGCGCAGAAGGGCCGGATTCAATCCGTCAACTCCCACCCGCGAGCGTCGCGATGCCAGAAGGAGCCGGTTGAGGATGACAGAATCAGGATACCTTCGATCAGCCCCCATATTATGGCGATGGTCGGCCCAATGAAGAAGAAGAGGAACCCGATCAGGGTGAGCATGAGCTGAGCCACACCCCGGCCGGTTCTGCCCAGGTAGAAGTTGCCCACGCCGAAGCAGCCCAGAAAGATGCTGAGCAGTCCGGCTGCCAGCTTGCTGTGCGGAGTGGGTGATATTGGATAGGGACTCCTGCCGCTGGGCATAGCCCCGGGATACCCGCCCTGGGGCATGCCCGGGTAGGGCCAAGGCATAGGAGCCTGCGGCGGATACTGCCCGCCAGGATACTGATTGCCTGGATACTGGCCAGTTGGGTATCGATTGCCCGGGTACCCACTCGGTGGGTACTGGCCAGACGGGTACTGGCCGGGATAGCCCGGTCCCGGTTGATAGGGACTTGGAGGATTCTGGCCCCCAGGATACTGGCCACCGGAATACTGCCCAGCAGGATACTGCTGACCGGTCGGATACTGCTGACCAGCTGGATACCCGGCCGTCGGATACTGACTGGGCCGATAGGGCCCTGCCTGATACGCCCCAGGATATTGTTCGCCCTCCTGAGAGGCAAACGGGTATCCGGCATTGCCCCTCTGCCCTGTCGGATACCCATCATGGGGATACTGACTGGCGGGAAACTGCCCGGTCTGATAGGGGCTCTGGTTCCCCCCGCCGACATCATGGCCAGCTGGATAGCCCGAATCCTGCTGCTGCCCGTCGACTGCATCTGGACCTGACTGGCCCGGCTGGGCTGCTCTGGCATCGGTGTCTCCCCCGGCAGGTTCCTGATGCTCGGGCGGAACCTGTGGGAACGGGGAGGGACCGAAGCCGGGATTCCCTGTCGGCATATCGCTGGACTGCCGGTCATCCGGCTGGGGGGCGTTATCCATAGTCATGCCCTCCAGTCTAGCCGCCATCCGGCCCGATCACAGACGGCTTAGGATATCCCTGCCGATCTGCTCCGTGCTCCGCTGGGTGGAGCCGGAGCGTTCGATGTCATCCTCCACGGCCCGTTCGATGCTGGCCGCCTCGTCCTCAAAGCCCAGATGATCCAGGAGCATCCCGGCCGAGAGAATGGCGGCCGTGGGGTTGGCGATCCCCTTGCCGGCGATGTCAGGGGCGGACCCGTGGATGGGCTCGAACATGGATGGGTAGGTGCCCGAGGCGTTGATGCAGCCGGAGGCCGAGTAGCCCACGCCTCCCACCACAGCCCCCGCCTCGTCCGTAAGGATGTCGCCGAAGAGGTTGTCGGTCACGATCACGTCGAAACGGCTGGGCTCGGTCACCAGGAATATGGTGGAGGCATCGATGTGCAGGTACTCGCGCTCCACATCGGGGTACTCCTGACCCACCTGGTCGACCAGCCGCTGCCACATGTCTCCCGCGTTGGTCAGCACGTTCTTCTTATGAACCAGAGTCAGGCGACGGCGACGCTTCATAGCCAGCTGGAAGGCGTAGCGGATGACCCGTTCCGCCCCGTATGCCGTGTTGATGGAGACTTCGGTGGCCACCTCCTGGGGAGTGCCCCGGCGAATGGAGCCGCCGGCCCCGGCGTAGAGCCCCTCGGTGCCCTCACGCACGACCACGAAGTCGATGTCACCCGGATTGGCCAGGGGCGACACCACGCCCTTGTAGAGCTTGGATGGACGGAGGTTGACATACTGATCCAGCTCGAAACGCATTTTCAGCAACAGTCCCCGCTCCAGGATGCCGGCCTTGATACGGGGGTCGCCGATGGCCCCAAGGAGGATGGCGTCCTGCTGCTTGAGCCGGTCCAGATCCTCGTCGGGCAGAACGGCTCCATCACGCAGGTAGCGCTCAGCGCCCAGGTCGAAGTCCTCATAGCGGATATCAGCCTTGCCTCGGGTCACCTTCTCCAGCACAGCCTGAGCCTGGGGAACGATCTCCTTGCCGATGCCGTCACCGGCAATGACCGCAATGTGATATGTTTTCTGCTTGCTATTTGTCATACCACGAGCATAACGAGCCTGCCAAGGCCCTTTCCCGACCCCGACCGAATCCCGGACAGGCCAGGTTCAGCAGCTTTGAGGGACCATGATGGACAGGCACCAGGCATTCTCGAAGGCCAGCTCCTCCCACTGCCGGTAACGTCCGCTGATGCCTCCGTGGCCTGCCTGGACCTCGATTCTGATCAGCGCATCGGCCCCCACCTGCGGCTCCTGCAGCCTGGCCACCCACTTGAGCGGCTCCACGTAGAGCACCCGGGTGTCGTTCATGGATGTGGTCACCAGGATGGCAGGGAAGTGGTCGCTGCCGAAGAGCCGGCGCCTGCTATCAGCGTCAGGCACGTTCTCGTAGGGCGAGTAGGAGCGCATATACCGGTAGACCTGCTGATCATGCAGGGGGTCTCCCCACTCGTCCCATTCGGTCACGGTCAGCGGCAGGTCCGGGTCCAGGATGCTGGTCAGCGCATCCACGAAGGGCACATCCGCCTCGATGCCGGCATAGAGCTGAGGGGCCATGTTGGCCACGGCCCCCATCAACAGCCCGCCGGCCGACCCGCCGTTGGCCACCGTATGACGCGGATCCGCCCAGCCCTGGGCCTGCAGGGCGGCAGTCACGTCGATGAAGTCCAGGAAGGTGTTGACCTTGTGCAGCCGGCGGCCCTGCTCGTACCAGGCGCGGCCCATCTCCCCGCCGCCGCGCACATGGGGAACAGCGTAGAGCACGCCTCGGTCCAGCAGGCTGAGCCTGCCGGTGGAGAAGCCCGGATCCTGGCTGATCTCGTAGGCTCCATACCCGGTGATGAACATGGGTGCAGAACTGTCCGGATCATGGTCTGGCCAGGGACGGCGCTCGGGATGGTCGGGGGCCTGGATGACCGTGTCATCAGCCCCGGTCCTCCCGCAGGCATCCAGCCCCGGATGCATCCCCCGCCGCCAGACCAGGGAGACCGGCACCAGAGCGCCATCCCTGACACGGACCAGAACCCGACGCTCGGCATAGCGCTCAGGCCGGAAATCACCCAGCACCCGGGCCCGCTTGAGCAATCGGTCCACACCCCGGACCGGATCCAGCTCCCGCAGCTCGGCCGGGGTCCCATAGCTGCCTCGGATGTAGCGCAGCCCTGGGGCCTGGTAGGAGGGGTTGTCTGTGGGGCCGATGCTGTAGAGACGGTCAATACCGTCCATGGCCTGATCGGGCAGGACCTCGCGGAAACGCCAGGGCCGACCCGCCCGCAGATCTTCAAGTGCTTGGTCCTTGGCAATAACAGCCATGTGAGGCAGGCTGTCAGCCCGGTAGGTCAGGACCACGAAGCTGCGGTGGATGCCCAGTCCCTCGATGCCCAGCCCGCGAGCGCCTTGAAGAATGTCGGGATTGCCCGGATCCCGAAAGGGCTTCTCGGGCGGCAGGGATGCCAGGTCTCCGGAGCGCTCGCAGCCGTAGGGGCTGCCCTGAGCCAGCCGCACCCCTTCTCCCAGACGGAAAGGCGGACGGTGGCTGCGCAGATCGATCAGATCCACCTCGAAGTTGGGGTTGTTGACATTGTGGTAGACCACAGCCACCGGCAGGTCCTCCCCTGCCGGACCGGCATCTTCGAATCTGGCCAGGCTGATGTCGTACTCGACCCCCTCCTTGCGGGGGATCAAGGGCACAAACTCGCCCTGCGGATCCTTCAGGTCCAGCATGAGCACCTCGCTGGTGGTCTTGGACCCGGTGGCAATCAGCATGGCGGATTCGTCGTAGCTGAGGCCCAGCCCCACCCAGAAACGCTCGTCGCCCTCCTGGTAGACCAGGACATCCTGGTCGGCCGAAGTGCCCACCTTATGCCGCCAGACCGTGTCCGGACGCCAGGCCTTGTCCAGGCCGGTGTAGAAGACCCATCGGCCGTCGGGGGTCAGCACTGCCCCGGAGGAGACCTGGTCGATCCGATCAGGCAGGTCTCGGCCTTGGGAAAGATCCCGGATGCGCAGGTCGTAACGCTCGTTGCCCCTGGTGTCCAGTCCGTAGAGCATCCATCGACCGTCGGCGCTCAGATCCAGGCAACCCAGGGAGAAAAAGTCGTGGCCTTCAGCCTCGGCGTTGGCGTCGAAGATGACCTCCTCGCCCGGCATGGACCCGGGCGCCGATGAAGTCTGAACCGTTGGAGGATCCCAGTCATCCTGGCCGCGCACCGGCAGACGGCACTGCACCCCGTACTCCTGGCCCTTGAGCGTCCGGGAGAAGTACCAGTAGCCGTGCATCCGTGTTGGCACCGACATGTCGGTCTGCTGCACCCGGTCGGTGAACTCCTTGAGCAGGGTGGCCCGCAGACCCTTCTGGCCGGCCAGCCGTTCCTGGCAGTAGCTGTTCTGGTCGCGCACATAGGCCTTGGTGGCAGGATCCTCCCGGTTGCGCATCCACTCGTAGGGATCTTCGAAGTGATCCCCATGGAAGCATCGATCAGCGGGACGGCGTTGTGCACGAGGAGGCGCGGGATTGACGGCCGAAAAACTCATGGGGCGATTATATTCTGGCGCGACGACGCAGATAGGGCAGCAGGGTTCGCATCAGGTTGGCGCCCGTGGTCCCGTAGAAGACCGGCACCTGCGTCACCGGCATCGGCTGGGTGGCCGTGCGCTTGAACAAGGATCCCAACCCGGTCTCCTGGGGGCTCAGCTGGCGGATGCCGATGGCCGAGACCCGGTCCGGATATTGGCGCACCACCTGGGCGAAGGTGGCGGGGTCGCTCTGCCCGTCATCGCCCATGAGCACGAAGCGCATCCGAGGGAAGTCGGCCATGAGCTGGTGGATGAACTCCATCTTGTGCTGCACGATGGAGGGCACGAAGGTCTTGGGCCTGGGATCCAGATCCCGCAGCAGCAGGGGGCCGGCCGGAAAGCCGTGGTCGCGAATGAAGCCGCGTATGGACCCTTCCACATTCCAGGGCGAGGCCGACAGGTAGAAAAAGGGCATCCGGGGATCCAGGTCGCGGATGCGGTTGTAGAGCACGGCCATGCCCGGCACCGAGGACCTGCGGTGCGGATTTGACAGGAGCAGGTTCCAAGCAGCCTTCCAATGATTGGGCACCTGGCTGATCATGATGGTGTCGTCCACGTCGGATATGACGCCAACCGGCGTTTGGCCTGGCACGATGTACAGCGGCGCGTCCACAGGCCTGCGGCCCCGCACCTGGTAGGAGACCCGGTGCACGCCTGGGGTCAGCCGATGCTCGGCCACCAGATCCAGGTAGCCCGATCGGTCG
Source organism: Bifidobacterium mizhiense (assembly GCF_020884755.1). Classification (GTDB taxonomy): domain Bacteria; phylum Actinomycetota; class Actinomycetes; order Actinomycetales; family Bifidobacteriaceae; genus Bombiscardovia; species Bombiscardovia mizhiensis. Next base: position 143,181 of record NZ_BPWE01000002.1, read on the forward strand.
GAGAAGACCGCATCCGCGCTCAGGCTGCGGCTGGGATCGACGGCATCGTAGACCGAGGAATCGCCCACCTGAACCCTCCCGATGGCGGTGCTGTCGATGGCCAGCCTGACCCTGGTCCGGGGCGCGGGTACGGTCAGCAGACCGCGAATGCCTCGGATGGCCGGATCCTCGCGTCTGCGGCCGTCAGTCAGGATAGTGCGACAAATCAGCCGGGAGTATGACTCGGTACCATAACCCACATAGGGTTGGACGTCGGCCGACCAGCCCATGCGGCCGGTCATATTGATGGACAGCCCCACCCAGAGGTCGAAAGCGCCCGTTACCAGATGCCTCAGCAGACGCACCGGAGCAGGTCTGCTCTCGATGCCCTCCCCAGGCGCGGCTGAATCGAAGGTGGTGCTGACCGATCGGACCCGCAGGGGCCCTCCGTCACGGCCGGATCGCCTGGTCATGCCCAAACCGTCAGTTCAGGCTCTTCAGCAGCTGACCGTACTCCTCGGCGCTCATCAGATCGGGCTCGTCATCCTCCAGGTCGATCTTGGCTATCCAGCCCTCCCCATATGGGTCTGAATTGATGACCTCAGGATCGTCCGAGGCCGCCCTGTTGACGTAGGCGATGGTGCCCGCCACTGGGCAGACCACCGGCTCCACCGCCTTGGAGGACTCAAGCTCGATGACCTCGTCGCCGGCATCGACGTGGGTGCCGGTCTCAGGCAGATCCAAAAATACCAGGTCTCCCAACTGATCCGCCGCATACTCGGTCACGCCCATAGGCGCAGGAGACTGACTGGGGTCGATCCAGACGTGATCCTGGGAATACCGCAGGTGGTCGGGCACGTCCAAACGGGAGGTTCCATCACTGTGTTCATCGCTCATGGTTCCAGCCTACTCGACCGTCTGCCGCGACAGGTGCATCTACCGGGCCGGACCCGGCGGAACCTGCCCCTCCACCTTGACCATGGTCCCGGCCGGGGCGTTGTCGTAGATCCACTTGGCATCCTGCTCGTACATATTGATGCAGCCGTGGGATCCGTAGTGGGTGGGGTCGCCCTTGGCGATGCCCCCGTAGTTCCAGTCGGCCGTGTGGAAGCCCTCGCTGCCGTTGTAGTAGGAGACCCATCTGACATTGGGCGAGACGTAGCCGGGGCCGCGCATGGTCTGGACAGTGTAACGCACATTGATGAAGAAGGTGCCTGTATCTGACCAGTCGCCGTCGTAGGGGCTGCCCGAGCAGATGGGGAAGGTCTTGACCTCGGTGGTGCCATGGTAGGCGGTGGCGGTCTGATCGCTCAGGTTGACCCGGATCCAGATGTCGCCGTCAGGCACGTCATAGCGGGCCACACGCGTCTGCTCTTTATGCGGGGTGACCTCGGCACGCGCCTGGACAGGGTTCGTGTCACCCTGGACCAGGGCCTTGACGACCAGATCAGCTGTGGCGGGTACATCCGAAACCCGAACCCCGTCCACACCCTTGGTGGTCTCGGCTACCACTTCGCCCTTGGTGTTCTTGACGTTGACGGCGGTGACCATATCCCGATCCAGATGCCGGGCCAGCTCCTGGTCCAGATACTGCTGGATGGCCTGCCGATCGAAGCCCAGCTCCATGGTCCCCTTGCCGAGGTCTGTCACCGGCTTGACCCAGGTGGCCACGGTGGCGGCCGGAACAGTCATGACATCGTCATCGGTCCCCTTGATGACCAGATCCTTGGCCAGCCGTTGATTGGCTTGAGCAGCCACCTGATTGGCGGTATCCAGACTGATGGGCATGCCCACGTCCTTGTAGACCAGCCCAACGGCCAGCCGCCTGCCGGGCTTGTCTATCAGGGAGGAGACAGCATTTTGCACACGGCCCAGCTCGGGCCCCTTGCCGCCACGCCCCTCCTGGGCCCTGAAAGCGTGAGCGCCGGAATCAAAGACGATAGTGGAGGGAACGGAACGGTCCTGGCGGTCGATGAAGTGCTCGGTCAGATACTTATTCATGGCCAGTTGGTCCTGCTCGGCCACCAAGGGTACAGATTCGCTATGGAAAGGGTTGAGCCGGGAAATACCTGCGGAGCCCTTGGCAGTCATGACCCTTGTGACCGTGGCATCCTGATCCACGCTCACACCCAAATCCTTGAGCCCAGCCCGCGCGGAGGCCCCTTCGCCTTTAAGCTCCACCTGGGAGTCACGCACCTGCTGTTTGACGATCTGACGGACTTGGTCGCTGGTCCGGCCCATCATCATCTTTCCGCCCAAGGTGACGCCGGGAGCCACCCGATCACGGAAGAAGGCACGGGCGCCGAACCAGCACCCTACCAGAAGCAACACAGCCAGAAGTAGCAGGGCGAGGATGGTACGCCCCCGATGACGGCTCGACTGGGCTTCGTGGGCGGGACCTGCGCCCAGTGCCCGATTCGCTTGCTTATCAGCGGACAGGTCCACAGGGTCGGGCCCGTCGCCCGTCGTCGGCGGCATGGTCACAGTTTCGGCCTGGTCGACGTCCGAGATACGAGGCTCTTCTTGCCCCTCCATGGCCATAGCACACCTTTCGCTGCTTACAGTTCCCTGCAATATCTTACGACAGGACCAGGTCCGAAAGCACGGGACTTCCCAAATGGGTCAGAGCTCGCTGCCATACCACTGTGCAATCATGTGCCTAGCTACACTAGCCGCCTGTGGTATGCGCAACTGGCCCGAGGCCAGAGCAGCGCCGAATTCCTCCCGCGTGAACCAGTCGGCGGCATCGGTCTCCTGACCATCCACCCGGATGTCCGTATTCATGGATCTGGCTCTGAAGGCCACCATAAGGGAGGATGGGAAGGGCCAGGGCTGGGAGCCCAGGTACCGCATCTCACCCAGGTTCAGGCCCACCTCCTCCAGGGTCTCCCGCCGGACTGCATGCTCCAGATTCTCCCCGGCCTCGACGAATCCAGCAGTGACTGAACGAAAACCGGGAGCCCACTGCCGATTGTGCTGGAGCAGAAGCCGATCGTGGCTGTCCACCACGGCCATGATCACTGCGGGCTCGATGCGGGGAAAGAGCGTGTGCCTGTCTCCCGATGCACTCCCCTGGCAGATCTGAGCCCATCCAGCCTGGCTGGGATGGACCGGAGCACCGCAGCGGGGGCAGAAGGCCTGGCGTCCATGCCACACGGACAGGGCGACCGCGCAGGTTGCCAGGCCCACCTGCCGCGGACGGCCATGAGGAGCATACTCGCGCAGGGCCAGCCAATCGAAGCGCTGGTCAGCGGCCTGAGCCAGGTCACGAAGAGGACCTTGGACAGACTGACCGGTGCAGGCAAGATCCAGATCCAGGGCCAGCCAGGCCTGACGGTCGGCCTTCCCCAGATAGTAGCAGGGCGGCTCAAACTGGCCCGTCGAGCCTGCCAGAGGACCCCTCAAGTAGGCAGCGGGCAGGGTAGCCAGACGGATGCTGGCCCCGGTGCGACCAGCCAAGGCCCCCTTGCCCCTAGGCACGGCCACCTTCCCGCCCCGAACCAGGATGACACTGGTACCCTCCTGGTCCAGCAGACGGTCAAGCAACCCGGGCTGTTGCCGTGATGCCGTGTCATAGTCCACATCCCCCTGGGCCAAAGGCAAAAAGGGCAGGGGCCCGGTAAGGGCCAGCGGGGAAAAAACCGTTTCAGGATCGCTCATGCTTGCCTCCCTACGCGTTGAACCAGGTCCAGCAGGGCAGCGGCCACCTGGTCTGGATGCTCGACGGCGCTGAAGTGGCCACAGTCGTCGATGGCGGTAAAAGTGACATCGGTTCCGGCCTGACGCATGGCCTGAGCCAGAGGCTCCATGGTGCGTGGAGGGCTAGAGGGATCGCAGCGGCCGCTGACCAGGGCCGCAGGCACTCTGATGCGGCCGACCAGATCACTCTGATCCGGGCGGCCTGCGGCCATCCGTTCACGCCAGGCGATGCCCCGGGGGTCCTGGGACTGTATCCATTCGGTCATGGTCTGTACAAAAGCGGGCGAACGCTTGACTGTGGAATCGCCCTCCTGGGGCCTGGCGAAGTGCATGACCGGATCCAGTGTCCCCTCCACCTCGCAGGTTCTGGCGATCTGCAGCCGGTTGGCTCGGGAGGACGGGCGGTCAGCCTTCATGGTGGTATCGCACAGGGCCAGCCCAGCCACCATCTGAGGGTAAAGCCTGGCTACGGCCTCGACCAGGTAGCCTCCCATGGAAAGTCCGACCCAGATGGCCTTCTGCGCCCCCGTGGCGGCGACCATGTCTACAAAGGCCTGAGCCATGGCATCCAGGGCACCAGGCAGGGCGCCATCAGAGTCAGCTGGACCACAGGACGCCGGCTCAGGCAGGGGACAATCGCCTGCCCCGGGCATATCCGGAGCATAGACAGGGAAGGGGGCCGTACCCGCACGATCCGCCTGGTCGATCAGCGAGGCCGCACACCGATCCCACATGCGATGGTCCACGGGGAAGGCATGGACCAGCACCAAGGGGAGCCCCTCCCCCTGTCGATATACGGTATTGGCAATGGTCATGCCCGCCTCCAAGGATTCACGGCTCACAGCGCACCGGCCCATGTCAGGGCGCTCATCAGCACCTTGCCGTGCCCACCAGGCATCTGGCTTATGAAGGACTCCAGCATGTCGCCCTTGGGCTCGATCCATTCCACATCCAGGGTCTCATCCTGGGGTTTGCAGTCCCCGGCCACCGGCACCAGATAGCACAGAGCAATGGCATGCTGGCGCGGATCGTAATACTCCGAGACCCCTGGCGTAGGGAAGAACTCAGCCACGGTGAAGGGCTGGGGGCTGGCAGGCAGCACAGGCAGGGCCAGCTGGCCCAGATCCTTGGCGATGTTCCTGGCCAGAGCCTCCCTGATGGTCTCGTGGTAAAGAATCCGCCCGGTGATCAGGGTGCGCTCGATGTTGCCCTGATCATCCACACGCAGAAGGGTACCCACCTGGGTGACGGCGCTCATCTCATCCACGCGAACCGGCACTACCTCCACATAGGGCATGGGCAGACAGCGCCGCGCACGGTCGATGGCGTCTCGATCCAGCCATCCAGGGGGATTCGAACCCGAAAAGCCTCGGTTGAAGTCCTCCGGGGTGATGTGTGAGAAGGCACCACGGTCGCGATCGGCATCGAAGTCGTCATCGTCAGGAATCTCGTCGTTCAGCACTGGCATGGTTCCATTATCCGTACCAGGCTTGACCGCCCACAGGACCCCGCCGGACATCTCCACCCAGAGCATATTCGGGCGCTTTCTCCAGCCTTGATGGAATGCTGAGGATTGAAAGCGGTTGCTAAGCACGGGAGCTTCCCGCGCGTCAGTCAAACTACTTCAAGGAGCGTTATCATGGCCACCACGACTATTACTTCGGATAACTTCGAGCAAACCATCAAGGACAACGACCTGGTGCTGATTGACTTCTGGGCCACCTGGTGCGGACCCTGCAAGGCCTTCGGCCCCATCTTCGAGAAGGCTTCGCAGGCCAACACCGACATCGTCTTCGGCAAGGTGGACATCGACCAGAATCAGGATCTGGCCGCAGCCGCCGACATCCAGGCGGTGCCTACGCTGATGATCACCAAGCAGGGGCAGATCATCTTCAAGCAGGCCGGCGCGCTCAGGTCTTCGGACCTGGACGACCTGATCGACCAGGCACGCAAGGCCGATGTGTCAACCCCGGCGCGGGTTTGAGTCAGTCGAGTTGGTTCCGGGACCACTTTGCACTAAAGTAATGATGTGTTTGTCCAGTGACCCTTTCGGCACTGCCGGAAGCGTGCGGTCGATAGGAACTGACCAGTCGACTGATCACTGAGGATCTGTCGGTCCAACAGAGGAGAGTAATGGCGAACCACCGTAGAGGGCGGATGAGTGCGGTCAAGGCTCTGACCAAGCGTCAGTGGCTGCGATTGGCTGCCGGTGTCACCGTCCTCGGCATGGTTATTGGCGCGGGCTTCGTCTCGCGCGACTTCTATACATCCACTGAGAGCTCGGCCAAGTCAGGCGTAACTTCCTACTCCGCTACCCAGAATCTGGGTACAGTGTCCCGTGGGAGCACCAGACAGGCTATCCGCAATGGTGCGGGCGGCGCCAACTCCGATACCTCCTACGTGAATGTGCAGATCAACGGAAAGAACAAGGTGGTGCTGGGCAACGGCTTCACCAATGTCAAATCGGTCCTGGAGGCCGGAGACATCACCCTGCAGCCGGGCGACCAGATTACCCCCTCACTGACCAGCCGGGTCAGTGAGAAGACCGTCATCCGCATCGACCGGGCCAACGCCCAGGTCAAGACGGACGAATCGCCCATCCCCTTCAACACCATCGAGGAGAAGACCGACTCCCTGCCGTCAGGCACCACCAAGGTCAAGACCGAGGGACAGAACGGTGTCATGGAGACCACCAGCCTGGTCACCGCAGCCGGCAACAAGCACCTGACCAGCAACATCTTCGCATCCTTCGTCAAGACCGTCCCCGTGGACAAGGTGATCCTGGTGGGCACCGGCGGTGGCACCCCTGCACAGTCCGGCTCGACCACCACCACGACCCCTGTAGGCGAAGCCCAGAGCATCGCCCATGATCTGGTCACCTCCCGAGGCTGGGGCGAAGACCAGTTCACCTGCCTGGTGCAGCTGTGGAACAAGGAGTCCGGCTGGCGGACCAACGCAGCCAACCCCTCAGGCGCCTATGGTATTCCCCAGGCATTGCCCGGCAGCAAGATGGCCTCGGCCGGCCCCAATTGGCAGACCGATGCCCACACCCAGATCGTCTGGGGACTGGGCTACATCCAGGGCCGTTACGGGAATCCCTGTGGCGCGTGGGCCCAATCCCAGTCGTCCAACTGGTACTGATCCCTTTCTCATAAAACTCAATCAAGAACTTCCGGCAGGCTGGTTCGGCTTGCCGGAAGTTTCTTTTTGTATATACCAAAACAACCAGTCCCGATTTCCTGCCGACTATCCGACCGTCAAGGCAGAAGGAAAGGCATCACCGAGGACTTGGTATTCCAGAGCCATATGATATAAGCTGACTTTGATTGAAACGTCATGCACGCTGGCCATGGGGATTGAGCTGGGGATGCAGATGCCACGTTGCATGCGCCGTTGCTTTCAAAGGGGACTGTATGCAATCGTCATATAGGAATCGTGCATGCTGCGTAGCTTCTCTTGCAGCCATTATCGCCTCAGTGTTGATATTGGGAAACCTCTCGGGGATTGACCTGGCGCAGGCGGATGCAACCGCATCCCCGACAGCATCGCAAAGCACGGAAAATGAAGCTGAGGGGGTGACCCCTACTATACCTAGCTCAACCCAAGCTCCCCCTAATGCTCCAACGCCAACAGTAACTCAAAAGCTGGATTCCCCTATCCAAACAACACCTTCTCCCGCCTTTCCATCCCCCACTTCACTAGGCTCAGCAAGCCCTGCTCCTTCCACCCGATCGACAAGCCCCTGCCTAAATAATCAATGTTCGGTCACTTTTGACACGGCACAAGCTGACACAACGACCCCTGACACTCAGACCGTCCCTTCGGAAGGCCAGGCGAAACGTCCGACCGATCCCACCAGGCACGGGTACCTCTTTGACGGCTGGTTTATTGGCCAGGTAGCCTACGACTTCAACCAGCCCGTCACCAGCAACCTGAAGCTGACCGCAAAATGGACAACCGGCGATGGCCATTGGTCCCTGGCACCTGCACATGGAGCTATATCGGGGGGCACCACCGTGACGGTAACTCCTCCGGCAACCCGGGGCATCAAATTCTCACAGATCACGTCAGGATCCACCCAGTCACTGGCCCTAGGCTCGGACGGCAACATCTATTCCTGGGGCAAAAACGCTTATGGTCAACAGGGCGACGGCACAAACATCGATCACCAAGCCCCAATAAAAGTAGCCAAACCAGCCAATGTACCAGCAGGATTCATTTTCACGAAGGTAGACGCTGGTGATCATTCAGCCCTTGCCATGGGTTCGGATGGCAACCTCTACACTTGGGGATTCAACGCTTCTGGACAGCTGGGCGATGGAACTACCGAAAACCGCAGCAGACCTGCTCCGGTGAAAAAGCCGGATGGGGCCGCGCCTGGATTTACCTGGAAGCAGGCAAACACCAGGTGGGACCACACTGTGGCCTTGGGATCAGACGGCAATCTCTATGCATGGGGACTGAACTCATATGGACAACTCGGCAATACCAGCGTTCCGAGAGGCCCTAACAATCCAGCTGCATATAGCACTAAACCCGTCCCCGTCAGTAAGCCGGCGGGAATCACCCTTACCCGGGCGACCACGGGACGATACAGCTGCTTGGCCATGGGATCCGACGGAAAACTGTATGCCTGGGGATGGAACAGTTATGGGCGCCTGGGAGACGGCACCACAACAGATCGTTTGACGCCAACCCAAGTCCTTCAGCCCAATGGGGTCACGTTCTCGCAATTCAGCGTAGGAGCCGACTACAGTTTCGCCATCACTACGAATGGGGATCTTTACGGTTGGGGATGGAATGACAGCGGGCGCCTGGGAGACGGCACCACAACAGACAGGCATGTACCTACGCTCATACCGCGCCCCGATGGGACACCTGCAGGATTCACCTGGAAGCAGGTCATGGGCAGGGACTACCACAGCATGGGCATCGGTTCAGATGGCAATCTTTATATTTGGGGCGTCAACCGGTACGGCGAGCTGGGCTTTCCGGACGTACCCACCGGTGAGACCAGCACCGTCATCAGACCGCGGCCTGTGCAAAAACCGAAACCCTCAGTGGCCGGACAGGAAACCAGCTGGGTTCAGCTCTACGCTGGATGGGAGCAATCCTTAGCCCTAGGGTCAGACGGAAACCTGTATACCTGGGGGTGGAACTGCGGGGGCCAACTAGGTGATCCGACCATTCCCACAGGTTACGACAACAGCAAAGCCAAGAGGCTGACACCAGGTCTGGCGGCCTTCCCGCTTACACCGGATCTTACTGCGGTCAAATTCGACCAAACACTGGGCAGCAATCTCAAAAAAGCAGGTACAAACTGGCAGGTGGTGACACCAGCTCATAGGAAGGGTCGAGTGGATACGGCCATCACCTGGAATCTCTATGGTCCGCAACCCGATGACATCCTGGATTACACCTATGACCCGCCCACCTATGTCATTACTTTCGATAAGGCCGACGGCAGCCAGCCCAGCAGTCAGTCAGTCATCGAAGACCAGACGGCTTCCAGACCGGATCAAGACCCGATCCGACCTGGCTTCCTATTTGATGGCTGGTTCAACGGCGATGCGGCCTACGACTTTTCTTCCCCCGTCAAGGGTCCCATGAAACTGACAGCCCACTGGACGGCAGGCACCGGGCAATGGACCACCTCTCCCAAGCAGGGTCCTGACAGCGGTCAGACCAAGGTGACCCTGGTACCACCTGCAGTGCGGGGCATCAGGTTCAGCCAGGTCAGCGCCGGCGATGATCATTCATTGGCTCTCGGATCGGATGGAAACGTCTATTCCTGGGGTGCCAATAAATACGGACAGCTTGGCGATGGGACCACAACGGACCGCTTAACCCCGGTTCAGATTCCCAAGCCGACAGGCGTGAACCGATTCACACAGGTCAGTGCAGGAAAAGCCTTCTCATTGGCCTTGGATGACCAGGGCCACGTCTGGGCATGGGGTCTTAACAGCTCCGGACAGCTGGGCAACAATACTGTTGCTACCAATGGCTCATCTGCATACAGCTCCAGCCCGATTCACGTGCAAGCCCCAAGCGGGATGACGGCGACAAACTTCACTCTCACTGGCATCAGTGCAGGAATCACTCATGTCCTCGCAGTAGACGGGCAGGGCAGAGCCTGGAGCTGGGGGTCCAATGAGTTCGGCAAACTGGGTGTCTCCCCTGACACTGTGGCGATGACAGGGATCACCACCAGACCCGTCCAGGTCACAACCCCGCAAGGCGAAACGACGGGATTCCGCTATGCACAGGTCAGTGCGGGAGGCTCACATTCTCTGGCAACTGACACCCAGGGCCGTGCCTGGGGCTGGGGATCAAACCAGAACGGTGACCTGGGCAATACGAGCGATGTGGCGCTTAATGGCTACACCTTCACACCTGTCCAGGCCAAGCCGGGCACCAACCCGACAGGCGGCTTCAAGCCTGTTCAGATCATTGCCGGCAACGGCCGCTCCTCCGCCCTTGATGATCTGGGACGTCTATGGACCTGGGGCGGGAACAGCAATGGAGAGCTCGGCCTGGGCGACACCACCACAAGGACTGCCCCATCTCTGGTAGCCATGCCTGCAAACGTCAACACGTTCACGCAGTTGACAGGCAGCAGAGTTAGCGGCAATTCGCTGGCTCTGGACCAGAATGGAAACATCTGGGGCTGGGGTCAAAACTCAACAGGTATGCTGGGCACTGGAAGCACGGGCAGCCTGAACAAGCCTACAAAGATGGGCAATCCATCAGGCATTGACCACTTCGTCAAGGTCAGCGCCGGCACTGGCCACACCCTGGCCATCGCCTCCAACGGCAGCACATTGGGGTGGGGAAACAACAGCCAAGGAAGGCTGGGAAACAACGCGACACAAACAACTTATTCTCCTGTCAACGTGCTCTTCCCCTTCAGACTCGGCACCCCGTCCGCAGTACAATTCGGAGGCACCTCAGGAACCAGCCTAAGCTCCACGGGGCAGAAGGACGGCGCCTGGACTGTGCTTACGCCGAACCACCAGGCCGGCGACACGACTGTCAGCATCGCTTGGACACTCAATGGGGCTCCACAACCCAACGATGAGACCAATGCCTTCCGTTTCATCCACTATGGCATCCTCCCCCTGACCGGAGAGGCAGGCATCCTAGTGACCATCCTAACCGGCTTGCTGGCCGCAGTCGCTGGCCTGGCCGCCAACCGGCAACGCCTTGAAGCACAAAGCACACAAGGCAGAAAAGCAGCCGCTCGGCACAAGCACTGACAGGCATAAACGAGCAGGGCCCCGCCACTAAAAGATGTCGGGGCCCTGCTGCGGTCTCTGTGCCTGATTCGCTCTATATATGCACCCTCAAACAGTCAGGTCAACCTGACAACAGCATGACGACGAACCGCACTGCTGAGCAACAGCTCTGAAGAATGATGCTTGTGGATGGCTCGTAATTCTAAAACCTGGCTTAGAGTACAGCCTGGAGCACGAAGTCCAGGATGAAGAGGGCAGAGACCGCCCAGATGATGGGGTGGACCTCCTTGCCCTTGCGCTTGCAGACCATGGTCAGGCAGTAGGTGATGAAGCCGGCGGCCACACCATAGGAGATGGAGTAGGCAAAGCCCATGAAGATGGCCGTGAAGAAGGCCGGAATGGCCTCAGACAGCTCGCCCCACTCAATCTCGGCGAAGGAACTCATCATCATGCAGCCCACAATGACCAGGACGGGCGCAGTGGCCGCCGAAGGCACGGCCGAGATCAAGGGAGCGAAGACGGCGCTGAGCGCGAAGCAGGCGGCGATGACCACCGAGGTCAGGCCGGTTCGGCCACCAGCTGCGATGCCCGCTGCGGACTCCACATAGGTGGTGGTGTTGGAGGTGCCGAAGAGGGCGCCGATGGAGGTCGCCGTGGCATCGGCGAACAGAGCCTTATCCATCTTGGAGCTGAAGCCTCGGCCGTTTTCCAGAGCCTGCTCGTCCTCGGCTGAGAAGATGCCTGAGCGCCGGCCGGTGCCCACAAAGGTGCCGATGGTGTCGAAAGTGTCCGACAGGGAGAAGGCGAAGATAGTCACCAGAACCACTGGCAGCTTGGCCGGGTCGGAGAAGAGCGCAGGGAATCCATCCTGACTGAAAATGGCCAGGAAGGTCTGCGGCAACTGTGACCAGGCCTGACCCAGATCGACCGACTTGGCCATGCTGGTGACCCCCATGGGAATGCCCAGGAGCGTGACCACGATGATGGCGATGACAAAGGCGCCCTTGTTGATGAAGGCCAGGTGACCCTTGAACTTGAAGATCAGCAGGAAGACGGTCAGCAGCAAGCCGATGACGAAGAGAATGACCCCAGGGGTGTTGAAGGTGGTCAGCCCAGGGTTGGCGCCGGCCGCCGAGGTCTTGTCAGGGGTGAACTTGATGATGCCCACATTGAGCAGACCCACATAGGCGATGAAGACGCCAATGCCGCCACCGATGGCGTGCTGAAGCAGAGGCGGAATGGCCTGGATGATCATCTTGCGGAGCTTGGTTGCCGTGACCAGGATGTTGATCAGGCCACACAGGAAGACCATGCACATGGTCTGTTGCCAGGTGAAGCCCAGCCCCTTGACCACGGTGAAGGTGAAGAAGGCATCCAATCCGACTCCTGGCGCCACGCCGTAGGGCACGTTGGCCACCAGCCCCATGATCAGGGTGCCGATGATGGCAGCGATCAAGGTGGCGAGAAAGACGGCGCCCCAAGGCATGCCCGCTGTAGAAAGCACCGAGGGATTCACCACGATGATGTAGGCCATAGCGAAGAAGGTGGTGATGCCCGCTACCACTTCTGTAGAGACTGTGGTATTATTATCCGAAAGCCGAAATAGCTTATGCATATTCGATTCCTTATTGTCTTATTTGGCGATGAGACAAGGAAAGAATATCACGAGCTCTCGGCTTTTTCTGTTACAAGTCCCCCCTATTGAGTTCCAATACCGCCGCAGAACTGTCCGCTCACCTATAATCGGCATACCGGCAGGGCCCTGAAGCCTTCCTTACCTGGGGATGAGTTGAAGGGCACTGCGCTTTCTAGGAGGGGCATATGGCCAGGAACAATCACTGGGACCAGGACGATCAGAAGCAGTATCAGCACGTGCATGACAGCGAAGTCGATCGTGGACAGGATGAACGCACTGCCGAGCGGATTGCAGCCGCCACAGTCAACAAACAACGCACCCGCGAGGGCCGCACCCTGCGCCAGGAGCAGGAGCGTCACGACCAGGGCAAAGACGACAAGAAAGACGACAAGAAAGACTGAATCCTCAGAGGGCGCCCATCAGCAAGTGCGCCAAAACCATGAGGACCGCACCGATTACCGCAGTCAGCGCCAGGGTGAATCCCGCCAGACGGGCGTTGCCAAGAACCTTGTCAGTGAACATGGTAGCGAAAACCGCCGTGGGAGCCAGACAACACAAGGCCACAGCCTGACGGATCAAGGGTTCGAAGGGTAGCAAATACCATGCGGCCGTCGCGAACAGGATGCCGAAGGGCAGTCGCCAGGCCAGAATCTGCAGTACGGACTTAATATCATCCCGTCCTCCTGGCAAGTCCATGAGCATGCCCACCATAAGCATGGAGCAGAAGGCGTTGGCCGCCGAGAATGGCCGGGTGATCTGAGCCGACCAGTCCGGCAGCGAGATTCCGGCCAGCGTGAAGCCCACCATGACCATATAGGTGTCGAAAGAGGGCGAGCTCAGGAAGCCCTTGGCTATGGAGACGGCTGCGGCCTTGCGATGGAGTTTGCGCGCATCAGGGTCATCCAGCTTGACCGGTTCCCCCGCATCGGGATCCAGGGACTGGCCGGGTCGAATATGCAGAAGCCCCTGGGTCATGACGTTGGTCCCCGCAGAGACCATGATCGAGTTGCCGATGTCGAACATGGCGGCGGGAACCAGAGCCGCTGTGCCGAGCAGCGACTGAAGCATGGGGAAACAGAAGCACCCGATGTTGAAACCCGATCCGTTGAGCATAAGAAAAGCCCGCTGAGCCGTAGGCCGATGCCTGCTGGTCAGGAAAATGGCCAGGGGCGGAATCAGCGAGGCCACGAAGGCAAAGGCCGAGACCAGAAGCAGGCTGGGATCGTGAGGATTGGTGGCGAAGGAGTAGATGATGGCCCCGGGCAGGACCAGGTCGAACACCACGGTCTGCAGCACCCGATAGTCCAGCGGACGAAAGAGTCCAAAACGCTTGAACAGGTAGCCCACCAGGATGATGCCCAAGAGGGTGGCCGGTTCCAGCAGTACTCCCATGCCCTCGCTCCTTCCGTGGATGCCGGAACCATGATACCTGACGGGCGGGGGCGCAGACCGGTTCTGTCTCAGCCGAAGCGACCGGAGATGTAGCGCTCGGTGTCCGGCTCGTGCGGGTTGGAAAAGATGGTAGTGGTGTCGTCCATCTCCACCAAGTGACCAGGCTGACCCACCGCCTTGAGATTGAAGAAGGCTGTATAGTCCGAGACCCTGGCGGCCTGCTGCATGTTATGGGTGACGATGACGATGGTGTAATCCCGCTTGAGCTCGTTGATCAGATCCTCCACAGCCAGGGTGGAGATAGGATCCAGGGCCGAGCAGGGTTCGTCCATGAGCAGGACCTGGGGGTGGACGGCCACGGCACGGGCAATGCAGAGTCGCTGCTGCTGACCGCCCGAAAGCCCAACCCCTGGCTTGTCCAGGCGATCCTTGACCTCGTTCCAAAGGTTGGCCCCGCGCAGGGCCCACTCCACCAGATCGTCGGCGTCAGACTTGGCGATGTGCTTCTTGTTGAGCCGTATGCCGGCCAGGACGTTCTCCCGGATGGACATGGTCGGGAAGGGGTTGGCCCTCTGGAAGACCATGCCCACGTCCCGCCGGACCTCGACCGGATCCACGTCCGGTCCGTAAAGGTCTCGACCCTCCAGTAGCACCTGCCCGCTGACATGCGCCCCCGGAGTGATCTCGTGCATGCGGTCCAAGGTGCGCAGGACCGTGGACTTGCCACAGCCGGAGGGACCGATGAAGGCGGTGACCTTGTTGGCCTGAATGCGCATGTTCACGTCTTGGACGGCCAGGAAGTCGCCGTAGTAGACGTTCAAATGGTTGATGTCTATGCGTTGGCCCATGTTCCGGCCTCCGTTCCTCTCATGGCGGCGCTCAACGGGCCCGCCCAACAGCAAAGATGCGTGAAACCAGCCGCCCCAGCAGGTTGAGCAGCAGGACAATAAGGATCAGCACCAGGGCCGCCGCCCAGGCCCGCTGCATGTGGACGTCGGTCAGGCATCCCGGGTCAGCGCCCGGTCCGCAGACGGCCAGCCCCTGGGAATACTCGTTGTAGACGAAGACCGGCAGAGTGGTCATCCTTCCGGAGAAGAGGTTGGGGTTAGTGGTGGCGATGAAGCCCGAGGCTATCAGCAGTGGCGCCGTTTCCCCGATGACCCGTGCCACGGCCAGAATAGTGCCCGAAACGATTCCGGGCAGGGCCGTGCGCAGAACAATGCTGGTGATGGTCCGCTGCTTGGTCACCCCCAGGGCATAGGCCGCCTCACGCAGGTCGTTGGGAACCACGGCCAGCATATCCTCGGAGGTCTTGACCACCGTGGGCAGCATGAGCAAGGAGAGGGCCACTGAACCGGCCAATCCGTTGACGGTACCCGGTCCGACCACCATGGCAAACATGGAGAAGGCAAAGAGGCCGGCCACGATGGAGGGAATCCCACTCATCACGTCCACCATGAGACTGATGGCCTTGGCCAGGCGACCTCCATGGGCGTACTCAACCAGGTAGACCGCGCACATGACACCCACCGGAATGGATATGACCATGGATCCAAGGGTGATCTCCAGGGTGCCGATTACCGCGTGCAGAATACCGCCATAGCCCCCGGTCGGCGTGGGGTTGCCCCCTACCACACCGCTCATGTTGTGAGTGAGGAAGTCCGGCGTCAGCCGTCGCACACCCTTGGACAGGCTGACCCAGAGCACCGAAACCAACGGAATCAGGGCGACCAGGAAGGAGAGCCCGATCAGGACGGTCATCAGCCGGTCCTTGCGCTTGCGGGCCCGTATGGAGGACCTGGTTGGCCTGAAACGATCAAAATCGATAACCGGCCCACGATCAGTGCGGTTTGCCATCATGCACCCGCCTTTGCTGTGATCCTACGCGCCAGATAATTGACGATAAAGGTGATAATGAAGAGGACCAGACCGGTGGCCACAAGGAGGGCCACACCCTGGGAGTCCGCCTCAGGGAACTGGGCAGCGATGTTGGCGGCGATGGTTTGGCTTTTTGAAGCCTGGAGCAGCCGCAAGGAGTAGCTGAAGCCGGGCGAGAGGATCATCAGCACCGCCATGGTCTCGCCCAGGGCGCGTCCCAGCCCCAGCATGGAGGCCGAAATGATGCCCGAGCGGCCGAAGGGCAGAACCGCAAGGCGGATCATCTCCCACTTGGTGGCGCCCAAGGCCAAGGCGGCCTCCTGCTGCAGTCGAGGGGCCTGGACCAGGATGTCGCGGGTGACCGAGGTGATGATGGGCAGAATCATGACCGCCAACACCAGGGCCACGGTGGCCACGGACCGGGCCGGTGCTGCAACGGGTCCGGAAAAGAGCGGAATCCAACCCAAATGAACGGACAACCAACGCCAGAAGCCGGTGATATTGGGAACCAGGACCAGAGCCCCCCAGAGCCCGTAGATCACCGAGGGCACGGCGGCCAACAGGTCAATCACCGTGCTGAGCAGCGTGGACAGGCGGGCGGGAGCGTAGTAGCCGATGAAGAGGGCGATGCCCAGGGAGACAGGAAAGGCCAAGAGCAGGGCCAGGCCGGCAATCAGAATGGTGCCGAAAACCAACGGGCCCACATAGCCCAGGAAACTGCTCGCCCTTCCACCGCTCAGGGAGAGGATGGCCTGGGTGCGGGAATCCGGGTCCCCAGTGAAGGCTGGAAAGGCCCGCAGGATCAGAAAGAGAGTGACCGCAGCCAGGGCCAACAGGATCAGGATGCCCGCCCCGGTGGCACAGACCTTGAAAATCCTATCCACCCGCTTGGCCTTGTTCAGGGTTGCGGTCCCGTCAGGTTGCTCGCTCATGCCTTCCCCCCGATGGTCTCCACCGAAGCCATGGCCTGACCGCGCAGCCCCTGCCCCAGCTCGGCGCTGCCCGCGTTGGCCGCAGCCATGCGCTGGCCCTGCTCGCTCAGCAGATAGGTCAGCCAAGCCTTGGCGAACCGAGCCTTGGATCCGTCTGAATCATCTCGATAGGCGGTGCAGACCACGTTGTAAGAGACCAGGACGATGGGATAGGTATGCTCCCGGCTGGTGCGATGGTCCACAGCCAGAACCACCCGTCCAGGCTGGCTGGCCTGGGGATCCCGCTGGGCCAGATCGAGCAGGTTGGCCGTGGTCTTGGCCGTAGGCGGCTGCCAGGTCTTCCCCACTTGGACGGCCACCGTACCCAGCCCGGTGGTCTGGGCTGCGTCCGCATAGCCAAAGGTGCCCTTCGCCTGGTTCATGGTCATGACCACTCCGGCAGTGCCCTTGGCGCCCTGCCCCAGGTCGTTGGGCCAATTCTCGCCCGCTGGGTAAGGCCAGGCGGACCCGGCCGTGTCGTGCAGGTAGTTCAGGAAGCTTTTTGTGGTGCCGGACTTGTCCGAACGATGAATCACGGTGATGTCCAGGTCAGGCAGATTGGCTCCCGGGTTGAGGGCCGCTATGCGCGGATCCCGCCAATTGGTGACCTTTCCGGAGAAGATCATGGCGATCAGAGCCGGATCCATCCGCAGATGGCCGCCTGAACCCTTCGGCCACAGATCAGGAAGATTGTAGGCCACGGCGATAGGAGTGGCGTAAACGGGCAGGTCAAAGGCCGTACCGGAACCGCAGACCTTACGCGAGCGCTCAAGCTGCTCTGTTGTCAGCGGCGCATCGGTTCCGGCCCAGATGGTCGAACCCGAAAGGAAGGCGTTGACACCAGCACCGGAACCTGCCGGATCATAGGAAATACGCGCCCCTGGATGCTGCTTGCGGAAGCCGGCTATCCAGGCCTCGTCGGCGCTCTGCTGGGAGGACGCGCCGGATCCGGCGAACTCGCCCTGGAACAGCGTCTGATTTGCGGTGTTGCCTGTTGTGCTGCTTGCAATGGGGACGTTGTCACCGCAGGCCGCTAGGGGAATAATCATTGCCAGGGACATGAGGAGGGCCGGAAATCTACCACGACCATGACCATGTGCGTGCATGCTACCTACCTTGACCGCCGTTTCATTTCAAACGTCCGTCCTTATCAGCCCGTGTTGGACTTTCCCGTATTCACATTAGCGAAGCCCGCCTCACACAGCATACTGGAAACGCTGGCCGTCGGACAAACTCGTCACATCCGCGTCAGCCATGTGGAAAAAACCAATCACAATCCACAGCCGGGTATATCATAAGGTCATTGTCAGACGCTTAGCTCTCTTGTTCTTTTTCATAGTGTCACCGGTATCGGTATGCCCTGATTTGCTTTCTAGGACGGCACCGCAGGGAGCGGTATGCGCAGTGAGGACTAACCCGAAGGAAGTGGTGGTGCATGAGGAAGCAGGAGCTCGCCAAGCAAGGGCGGACCCTCAGCAAGGATGGAGCCTTCGTCAACGGAAAGCTCACCCATGAAGCCTTCCTGTCGCTGGCCATCCTGACCGTCATCACCTTCCTGGGCAACTTCACCCAATTGCAGCTGGCTTCGGCCCTGCCCACCATTGTGGACGAGTTCCACATCACCCTGACCACCGGCCAGTGGCTGACCTCGGTATTCCAGCTGGTCATGGGCGTCATGGTGCCGTTGACCGGCTTTCTGACCAAACGCTTCTCCACCAGGCAGATCGTCATCACCTCCATGGCCGTCTTCACCCTGGGATCCCTGCTCAGCTGGCAGTCGCAGACCTTTGCCCTGGTCCTGCTGGGCCGCATCCTGGAGGCCGTAGGCACGGGAACCATGTGGCCCGTCCTGCAGATCACCGTCTTCTCCATCTATCCGTTGGCCAAGCGCGGTATGGCCATGGGCACTGTGGGCTTGGCCATGAGTGTGGCCCCGGCCATCGGCCCCACCCTGGGCGGCTGGCAGACCGACGCCAACGGCTGGCGCTCCATCTTCCTGACCCTGAGCATCTGCGGGGCCGTGGCGCTGCTCCTGTCCATCTTCGGCCTGCGCAACTTCGGCCAGCGCGATACCAGCGTCAAGGCGGACTTCTTCTCGGTGGCCCTGTCCATCTTCGGATTCGGCGGCCTCATGTTCGGCTTCACCAACATCGAGAACTTCCCCATCACCTCCTTCATGACCTGGCCTTTCATGTTGGTAGGCCTGATCGGGATCATCTGGTTCGTACTTCGCCAGCTCCACCACGACAAGCCCCTGCTGGACCTGCATGTGCTGCGGATCAAGAACTTCACCGTAGGCACCATCATCGCCTCCATGTCCTTCTTCGCCTTCAGCTCGGTCACCGTCATCCTGCCCATGTACATCCAGACTGACCGCGGCTTCTCGGCCACCATGAGCGGTCTGGTCATGCTGCCAGGAGCCATAGGCACCGCCATCGCCCAGTTCTTCGGCGGTCGGCTGCTGGATCGCTGGGGCGCACGGCCCGTGGCCATGACGGGCTGCTCGGTTCTGCTGCTGGGCACCATCGCCATGAGCATGATCGGCGCCAACACCTGGATCGGCCTGGTCTCCATCTGCCAGTTCATCCGCCAGATCGGCATGGGCTTCACCCTGATGCCCTTGACCACTTGGTCCCTGAACAACCTGGCTCCCAAGGATGTTTCAGCTGGTTCGGCCGTTACCAACACGGCCCGTCAGATTGCCGGCGCTGTCGGCGCACCCATCCTGGTCATTCTCATGGAGACCATCACCGCCCTGCGTCACAACGCCATGGGCGGTGGTCACTCCACCCAGATCGCAGCCAACATCTTCGGCGTACAGTGGGCCCTGCGCATCTCGGCATTGATCTGCCTGGGCATGGTTCTGCTGGTCTACTTCGGCGTTCGTGGAAACGGCGCCGGCTCCGGCCGTCAGATGACCCGCATGCTCCTGCGCCACATGCACATCATCCACACCGACACACCTGCCGTCACTGCCTCCCCCGCCGACTCCAAGGCCCAGGACTGATCACCGAGTGGTTTTGCGGGCTATGACCTGCGATCCTATGACAAGATCCTGGGGAGCCGTAGCTCTGCCTCCGATACGTCCCAGGACGCGGTCGACGCAGGTTCGCGAGATCCATCCCAAGCAGGAATCCATGGTAGTAAGCGGAGTCTGCAGATAAGCCGACTCTTCGATATTGTCAAACCCGATAATCTGGACCTGGTCGGGTACGGCTCTGCCGTAAGCAGTCAGAGCCGAGAGTGCGCCGATAGCCAGCTGATCATTGAGAGCAACCACCCCATCGAAGGGCACCCCCGTCTCTAATATCCTCTGCATGGTCAGGTACCCACTGCCCAAGGTCCAGTCATAACCGGTAACCCCCAGAAGCCGATCATCCAGCTGCAGTCCCCTGGCATGGACCGCCTTAAGCACACCTTTCATCCTTAATTCGGCATTGCCTTCGATTGCAGCCTCCAACTGATTCTGGTCGAGCGGCGCATGCAGACCAACAACCGCCAGCGAGCGCACCGATCGATCAAACAGGTACTCCGCGGCCATGCGAGCTGCTTCGGCATCATCGACCATGACATGATCCGCCACTCCATGGGTAGTGCGAGCTCCTACACAAACCAAGGGGTAGCGCACATCCAGGTCCTCCACGGCGAACCGCTCAAGCTCCGACATAGAAAGGATTATGCCGTCACTGATGGTGCTGTTAAAGGATGCCAAAATCTCATGCGCACCCTTGGCAGACCCCTCGGCATAGGTGCTGACATAGACTGCATAGTCCCGCAGGCGGGCGCTGTCGATGACCCTATTAGCCAATTCGGCCAAGTAGGGAGGTGTCAACGAAGGCACAGCCAGCGTAATGATACCGGTTTTGTTCCGGTGCAAATTACGGGCCGCGGCATTGACCTTGTATCCCGATTCGTCAATCACCTGCTGCACACGCGCACGGGTCGCCTTGGACATACGGCCATTGCCGTTGATCACATTGGACGCGGTCTTCAGCGAAACACCCGCCTTGCTGGCCACCTCGCGCAAGGTGATCCGCTTACCTGGACGTCCTTCATCCGTAGCCATAGGCACCCCCTAGAATGCAACAACCTCCAAGGCACTATGGCGATCAGATCTACTGACGGGTGACCACCACACCATGCACTCCTATAGTGTACCGATTACCGGATAAACCACCTCCACTGCACTGGGTCGCTCGTTGCACCACCAAGGCCTCGCCCATGGTAGACACATCTCTGACAACTGTCGATCCCCGATTGAAATAGAAATGATACCGACCCCGTGGCCCGGATCTGATCAGGTGCACCAACCTCGGGTCACCATCACCTCCGTTATGCAGCCCTACCCCTGTTGGGCCAGTGAGAAAATCAGGAGGAAAGATCCGATTGATCACCGAAACCAGCGATTCCTTGGCAAAGCCCGTCCCTAGATAGAGAACGCGGCCCTGACCATATCCATGAATAGTCACCGCAGGCTTTCCAACCATGTCGAGATCATAGGAACGACGCCCCTGATAACGAGCCAGCACCTTCACCGAATCCTCTATGTACAAGGGCTCGTTGACCCATATATTGCCCTCAATGCCCTCTGATACCAGGATGGATCCACCGCCTTGGTCACTGGTACCCAAGGCGATCATCTCCTGGGAAGCGATACCTGTCAAATCACGCAAAACCGCAGGATATCCGCCCAGGCCGACGTGCATATGGTCGTCCATAATGCCACTGGCGAAGTCCACCACCAGCCGGCCACCCCTGCTCACATAATCGCGCAAACGGCCGGCTTGCTCCTGATCCAGCAGAATCAGAGCCGGCAACACCACCACGTCATAGCGCTCCCATTGCCCTCTCAGTGGCATTACGTCCGCCCTGTATCCGGCATCAAGCAGAGCCTGATACCAGGTATAAACCTGCTGCCAATGATCTACAGAACAATCGGGCAGAGTCGAATCAGCCATAGACCACTGGCAGTCGGCATCAAAAAGCAGGGCAATGGACGAGGGTTCCAATTGGGTCCCGGCCAGTCCGCTCCGGGAAAGTCCGCGCAAAATGCCTCCCAAATCGGCAACCTGTGCATAAATCGCCGAATCCGGCCCTGCGTGGGGGATCATGGCCGAGTGGAAGGCCTCTGCACCGAAGGCGGACTGCCGCCATTGGAAGAAGTTGATCGCATCCGCCCCCATAGCTACGTGGGCCAGAGCGTCCCGGATCAGTTCGCCTTGACGCTTGGAGGCGTTGAAATTGCGCCAGTTGACGGCTGATGTGGAATGCTCCATCAGACA
The DNA here is from genome assembly GCF_020884755.1 of Bifidobacterium mizhiense. Lineage (GTDB taxonomy): Bacteria > Actinomycetota > Actinomycetes > Actinomycetales > Bifidobacteriaceae > Bombiscardovia > Bombiscardovia mizhiensis. Next base: position 165,253 of record NZ_BPWE01000002.1, read on the forward strand.
CCAAGGATGACCTTGGGCATAGGCATCCACCAGTGAATCCGAGCAGAGCAGCTCATCCAAGTGTCCGGGTCCATGGGCGAAATAGTGGTCATTGGCCACGAAATCGACCTGATGGGACCAACGCTCATAATCAAGGACGCATTGGTCTGTCGAGACCATGAAGTTGGTAGTCAGCGGTTTATCAGGGGTGAGCTCCTGCAGCTGATCACGTTCGGCACAGAAAAAATCCATCAGCGCATCTGAGCAGAATCTACGGAAATCCAGACGCAGCGACGGATTGATGAAGGCATCACGCACGCCAGCATGTTCAGGCAGGGGAACCTGATCGAAGTTCTGCAGACGCTGGGACCAGAAATCGTTGCCCCAGGCCCGGTTCAGCTCCTCGATGCTGCCATAGCGCCGGCGACACCAGCCTTGGAAGGCCTTCAAGGCATCCTGCGAGTAGTCGGCTGCGTTGTTCCATCCATATTCATTGCCTACATGCCAGGCAACCACAGTCGGATTGTCGCGGAAGTGCTCTCCCATGACCCTGCAAAGGCGAAGGGCATAGCGTCGAAAAACAGGCGAGGTAGGCCTCCAGGATTGTCGAGCCCCCGGATGGACCAGGGTTCCATCCGCCTCCACGGGCAACACCTCAGGATGTGCCTGGTAAAGCCAGTATGGGGCCGTGGCCGTAGCCGAAGCCATGTCTACGGCGATACCGGCTTCTCCTAGCAAGGTCACCACCCGATCCAGCCATCCGAAATCCCAGACTCCGTCACTGGGCTCCAGACGTGCCCACGAGAAAATGCCCAGTGTCACCATGGTGACGCCGGCCCGTTTCATCAGCGCAACATCTTCGGTCCATACCTGCTCTGGCCATTGGTCCGGGTTGTAATCCCCGCCGAACCAGATTCCTCCCGAATGACCGTTGGGCTCCTTCGGCCATCGGTAAGGTCTATGTGGTTGGGGCTGCCGACGGTCATGATGGTCCGTTTTGCTCATGCCTAATCCCGTCTGCGTGTTTCTGCTATTCCTTGACAGCACCAGCAGCCAAGCCGGATTGCCAGTATTTCTGCAGCAGCAGGAAGGCAACGATGATGGGAATGATGGTGACCAGGCTGCCCGTCACCACCAGGTTCTGAATGGCATGGGCACCAGCTGTCGATGCCTGATCCTTCCAATTGTTGAGCCCGATTGTCAGCGGATACCAATTGGAATCCTTGAGCATGATCAAGGGCAGGAAGTAGTTGTTCCAAGTGGCCACAATAGTGAAAAGCGCCGTGGTTACGATGCCGGGGGCCAGCAGAGGCAGACTGACCTGCCAGAAAGTACGGAACTCCCCGGCCCCGTCGACTCGGGCAGCCTCCAGCAGCTCAGTAGGCACCGCCTGGTCGGAAAAGATCCACATCAGGTACAGGCCGAAGGGCGAGATCAGACTGGGGATGATCATAGCCCAAGGCGTATCGGTCAGTCCGATCTTGGCGAAGAGCAGGAACTGAGGCACAGCCAGAGCAATACCCGGCACGCTGATGGCTCCGATGACTACTGCGAAGACCAGGCGACGGCCAGGAAAGCGGAACTTGGCCAGGGCATATCCACCCAGTACTGCCAGCAAGGTGGCGCCACCGGCTCCCACAACCACGTAAAGCAGGGTGTTGAGCAGCCAGCGCCCGAAGATCCCGCCCTCATAGGTGAACACTTCGCGCAGGTTGTCCCAGAGGGCGAACTTGTGCCCAAAGGCCAAGCCGAAGGTGCCAATGAAGTCCGACTGGGTCTTTGTGGCATTGATGACCAGCCAGATCAGGGGAAACAGGCAATAGAGCGCGAAGATTCCCGCAACCAGGGTCAACAGCCAGCTGCGCCGCGGATTGTCCGGATTGGAGAATCCCGTTCGAGCTGCCCTTCGACGTTCCGCGCGCTCATCACGTGCGACGCGCCGAGCACGCATACGCTCAGCCTTGGCCCCGTCGGTAGTCCTCGAATCAACCGTGCTCATTGCATCTGCTCCTTCATTCCCCTGAGCTGGACGGCGTAGGCAGCGACCATGGTAATGATGGCCATGACGATGGCCAAGGCCGCCGCGTAATTGCTCTGACCGCCCATGAAGCTCAGGTTGTAGGCATACATATTGGGGGTGTAATAGGTGGTGATCGCATTGCCTGGAACCATGGTCTGCAGGACCGAGGGCTCATTGAAGAGCTGGAAACTGCCGATGATGCTGAAGATGACCGTGATGACCAGGGAGCTCTTGAGTTCAGGAACCTTGATGCTGCGCACGATCTGCCACTCCGAGGCCCCGTCGATGGCCGCTGCCTCATAGAGCGAGTGCGGCACAGTCGACAGCGAGGAATAGAAAATCAGCATGTTGTAGCCCGTGAACTCCCAGGTATTGATGTTGCCGATGGCGGCCAGAAGCACGCTGGGCTGCAGAACATCGATATGCGTGCCCAGCCATTGATTCAAGGAACCCACCATTCCGTACTTGGTGCCGTAGATGAACCCCCACATCAGAGCCGCCACCACAGCAGGCACCGCATAGGGCAAGAAGGTGGTGATTCTGAAGAAGCGCGTGCCGTGCAGCTTGAGCGAGTCCAGGGCCAGCGCCATCAATGCCGCCAGAAGGAGCATGATGGGCACCTGAACCACAGTGAAGAGCGCCACACGGCCAACTGATGACCAGAACTGCCCGTCCTTGATCAGCCTGGCGTAATTGGCCAGACCCACAAAGACGTTCCCTCCGATCATGCGCTTCTCATACAGACTCAGGTAGATGGCATAGAGCACCGGCAGGACGAAAACGAATACGAAGACCAGGACAAAGGGTCCCATGAACTTCCATCCACGCCAGTCGGGCCTGTGAGGCCGCTCCCCAGTGCGACTCTCGCTGGTTCCGCCAGGGCCTTGAGCCCGCGCGGGGGCCGGAACCCGCACAGTCGAACTTTCGACTTCACTCATGATGCCTCTCCTTCTTTCCTGTCGCTGCCCGGAGACGGCCATGGTCAGCCGCCTCCATAATCACTCACTTATTGACCTGATACCCCTGCTGGTTGCCGTGATCCACTAGCTTCTGCTGATAGTCCTCAAAAGCCTTCTCCAGTGTGGTCTGCTTCATGTAGGCCTTGCCGATGGAATCTCCATAGGTCGACTGGGCGAAGGGGTTGTAGGGCAGGTACTGGAATTTGGAGACTTTGAGGTTGGCTGCCTCGGTCAGCACCTTGTTGACTTCCTGACCTCCGAAGTACTCGTTCTTCTTGCTGGTGAATTCAGTCGAGCTCAGGATGCGTTTCAGCGAGGGGAAGCTGCCCTGGTCGGCCATGACCTGAGCTCCCTTGCCGTGCGTCAGGTATTCTGCGAACTTCCAGGCGGCCGCCTTGTTCTTGGCTTTCTTGGGCACGACAAGAGCCGAACCGCCGTCTTCTGCGGACACGCTGTCTCCCTCTTTCCACTGAGGCAGAGGCGCGACCCTCCAGTTGCCCTTCTGGTCGGGTGCACCGGACTCCAAATTGGTGGGCATCCAGGCACCGATGGTCAGCGAGGCCACCGATCCATCGTTAAGCGCCCTGTTCCAGTCATCGGACCAGTTGGCGGTCTTGGTATCGAGCAGGTCTTCATCGATCAGCTTCTGCTGAAAGTCGATATACCGCTTCATGCCGGCATCCTTGGTCATGTTGATGGTGATCTTGTCACCATCGACCTTCCATGGGTGGGCCCCAGCCTGCCAAGCCTGTGCGGTGAATGGCTGATAGGCGTTCTTGTCGCCGGCGTTGTTGGTGATGTAAGAGCCCACAGCTCGGATCTTCTTGGCGTCCTGGTAGTACTCATCCCAGGTCTTTGGGGGCTCGGGAATACCAGCCTTGTCGAAGACCGCCTTGTTGTAGAAGAAAACCTCGGGACCGGCATCAATGGGCAGAGCATAGGGCTTGCCGTCATACTGGACTTTGTTCCAGGGTCCCGGAGCGAAGTCATCAGCAAACTTATCCGCCCCATACCCTGACAGGTCTTCCAAGTTGTCTTCAATCGCGAACTGCTGGACGGTAGGATCCTCCAGCATGGTGACATCGGGGATGCCCTTGCCTGCAGCGACTGCGTTGGACAAGGCCACCTGAGTGTCACCAGCAGTGCCGGTGTTGTTGTACTTCACAGTGATGCCGGGGTTGGCCTTTTCAAAAGCAGCAATGGTCTCCTTGATACCATTGCCCCAGCCCCAAAAGATTATGCGCCCAGAGGCCTTGCTGGTGTCCGCTGGCTTCGATGTTGATCCAGACCCGCTGCTTCCACAGGCAGCGAACGAGGCCAAGGCGACCACGGTGACGCCCATGGTCAGGATTTTCCTTGCAGAATTCATGATGAACCTTTCGATGTTTGTAAAAACCACGTCCTTGATAAGGTTTTGACGCCCTGCTCCTTCCGACTGTTGATACAACTGTGTACCAACGTGTTATTCAGTATAAGCCGTAGCTTTGAATTGTCAATTCTGTTCAATGAGACGCCGCCGACCGTAGACGGCCACGACCATGAACAGAATGCCCGCCGCCAGGCAGCTCGCTACGAGAGTTGGAGCACGGCCGATAGCGCTGCCTGTTGCAGCCAGAGTGGAGGATAGACCGCCGCTGCCAGCGACAGGACGGACAGGCAGGGATTTGTCTGGCTCCACAGAACCGGACGCGGACCCTCCAGGGCCTGCCGGCGTACCATTTCCGTCGTGATCGACCAGGTCATTGGTCTCATCGCCCTTTTCAGGCACACCTGTCAGGGACACGTCATCCACATGCAGGGTCTGGCCCAAACTGCCGGAGGCTTCAATAGTGATTTTGGTATGCCCGCCTAGCAGATCGACCGGCAAGGAGGCCTGCTTCCAGTCTGTGCCGGTAGAGGCAGCCAGGTCAATCTCCGAGGTCTTCCCGCCGGATTCAATCGCGATCCTGGCATGATCCATGCCTTTAGGGTTCGCATAGGAGAGTTTCAGAAGGAAACGGCCGGCGTGCAGGGGAACGTGCCCTGGTTCATCAAAATCCTGGATAATGGAGGCAGTGCGGGATCGTCCGGGCGCGAATTGCAGATCATAGTCGCCCACTCGCCCATAGGCATCGGCTACGTTGTTCACGGCATCTGGATTGACCCGCCGCCATCCGGCGATATCGGCAATCACGTTACCGTCCTTATCCCGATACCCCTGTTCACCCACCGAAACCCTGTCCGCTTCGAAGGAACCGTTGAGCACATAGTCATTGGCATCGTCAACCGACCAAAGGCCGGTGCCAGCATCCAGCTTCCACCGACTCATGGAATTGAAGCGAGGCGTACCGGAATCATCAAAACTCAGCGGATTCCACTGGTTGTATCCAAGCCCATTACCCGCAAAGTCAGCCCATCGATCGCCGCAGTGAATGACGGTCTCTGCTCGGCTGCCGTGCAAGGTGTAGTAAAAACCGGTCTGAGTGATGTGTCCGAAATCCGCTCGGCTGCCATCCATGATCACCGTCTGATTGACGGGCTGATATGGGCCAAACAGATGATCTGCTACCTGAAAATGAATTCGGGATGCATCCCACCCGAATAGATCGGAACCAGCCAAATAATACCGGCCAGCGTGCTTGAAGAGCGCATTGCCTTCACGTCCGAAGCCCTGGTAGAGCTTGGTAGGTTCAAGCAAATCCACCTGACCCCCTCTGGCGCCTATTCTGGCTGCCCAGACACTGCCCCGGCCACGGCCATAGGAGTAAATCAGATAACCTGTGCCATCCTCATCCTGGAAGACGCTCTGGTCACCGGTATTGCTGGTGCCCAGCCCGTAATCGCGCATGTCGATACGCCTCTGGGCTTTGAACGGTCCAGCAGGCGAATTGGCCGTAGCGATCATCACCTTTTTGTCGAAATTGCGACCCGTTGCATCAGTAGGCATTTCATGCTGGATAAGCATGGCATAAGTGTGCAACTCAGGGACATAAGCAACTCCCATTCTGCATACCCAACCCGCACTACGGCCACCAAAGTCACTGGAGAATGCATCAGCCTGCGCCCTGTCCAACGCCACGCCTTGATACTGCCAATCGGTCAGATTCGCGGATTTATAGGCATCCACCGAAATGAAATCATTGCCAGTGAGCGCATGGGTTGGGTCCTGTCGATAAGCTTCAGCCTGGGAAAAGTGAACACCGTACCAAAAATGAGAGACCTTCCCCGTCGCGGGATCCGGGAAATCGAAAATTCCTCCGCCCTGCATATACATTGGATTACCGTCAGCGTCATCCCAAAAACGGTCATTGACGATCAGCCCGCTTCCGCCTGCAGAATCGGACTTTTGCCCTGCTCCTTGAGCAGCAGCCGCCTTTGGCGCTCCAAAGGACAAGCCCAGAATCATCGCTAGAACGATAAGAAGAACGGCCAATCTGTGCCTTGCCAGCGTATGATCCCGAATACGGTTTCCGTTTCCGGGTATATCCGAGCCGATATTCTCATTCATAGTCAACCTCTCTGTTGCTGATGGTTGCGGTCATAGACCCTGATCAAATCGAAATCTATGCAGTTGATACAACTGTGTATCAAACTGCAATAATACTAACACAACCTAAACGATCCAACTCAATGCAGAAGTCGGACTATAGAGCTCCTATGCGAATAAACACTTACCTAGCGTTCAATTCTGCCTATCCTCCAAAAGCCGGCGATCAGCGATCCTGCGGAAGAGGTTGACCTGGGCAGGTATGCAGAACAGCCAGCATGGCCTGTTTTTCCGAGCTGGTGACACTCAGGGAGTATTTGTCCTTGACTCCTATCTGACGGGCCACATACGAGCACTGATAGTCCTTGTTCTCGGGCAGCCAGTAGTCGGCCGAGGCGCTCCCCTTGGCCTGGTTGGCCGGGCCGTCCACAGCAAGCAGATTGTAGGGGTCGTTGCCAAAACGATAGCGGCGGGCCGTGTCCCACTTGCTGGCTCCTGACCGCCAGGCATTCTCCAGAGCGACCACGTGGTCGATCTGCACGGCCGAGCTGGTTTTCGGCCCTCTGACGAATTCGATGGTTCGCCCGGTATAGGGATCCTGCAGACGACCGCTGGCCACCTTGCACCCGCCGGGAGTAGTGGTACGCAGGTCAGTCAGGTCGCGGGTCAACACATCCTCGCGCACATTGCAGCCGTTGCCATCCTCATCGGTCTCCTTGAAGCCGAAGGACTCACGCCGGTACTGGCGACCAGGGCGGGAATGATCGTCCACTGTCAGACTCTGCAGGGTCTGGGCCGCATCGCCGGTTGCCGTATATCGGCCGGTCAGCCGTCCGACTCCACCGTTGACCCTTGGCAATATCAGGCCGATGGTGATGCCTAGGACCACAGCCACCACCAGAAGAATCAGCACCCGTTCCGTGAGCGATTCACGACGGAAGCGGGCCGGTGCGGGATTGCGCCAGACAGAACCATACCGGCTGCGGCCTCGATACCGATATCTTCTGCGTCTCGGACCGGTCATCTACCGCCGATACCTCCTATGTCGACTGCTTGCATGAATCATCCATCATAGCGGTCAGGCATAGGCGTAGGTCATCGGGTCGTGTCCTGCACGCACCGAGGAGTCCATGGCATCGATGGCGGCATGCTCCTCAGGTGTCAGGCTGAAGCCGAACAGATCCAGGTTCTCCGCCTGCCTTTCCCGGTGAACAGACTTGGGGATGATGATGGTCCCGTTCTCGATGTGCCAGCGCAGCACCACCTGGGCCGGCGTGACCCCGTGGGCCTGGGCGATTTGCTCCAGCCTTCCGCCGCCGGCTGTAAGGTCTGCGCCACGCGCCAATGGCGAGTATGCCTGGACGGCTATGCCATGCTCCTTGCAGAAGGCCGTTACCGTGCGCTGCTGCCAGCTGGGGTGCAGCTCGATCTGATCCACGGCAGGGTACTCCCCCATCTCCCGGTACAGCCGTTCCAGATGCTCGGGTAGGAAGTTGCAGACTCCTAGGGTCCGCACCCGCCCCTGGTCGCGCAACCGATGGAAAGCCCGCCAAACCTGGTCGGCCCGCCAATCAAACGGCGTGGGCCAATGGATCATATACATGTCGACATAGTCGGTGCCCAGCAGAGCCAGCTGGCGGTCGAAAGCCCGCAGAGCGCTGTCATAACCTTGTTCGGAATCACGCAGCTTAGTAGTCAGCCACAGGTTGTCACGCTCAGGTCCGCTCTGGCAACCGAAGGCTTTGAGGCCACGGCCCACGCCTCCTTCATTGCGGTAGCCCGCTGCCGTATCGATGTGGCGATAACCCAGTTCCAAGGCAGATTGCACTACTCCAGCGGTTTGATCATCGTCGATCCTGAGCACGCCCAGACCCACCTGCGGAATGCGATTGCCGTCAGACAATAGAATGTCAGGAACTGCTGTCATGGTCCACACCTTCCCAGGATGTAGCCCAGCCGTCTGCCGGGCCATGCTCGCTCCATTCTAGAGCCAGGCAAAAGCCCGGTTGAAACAGAACAGTCCTATGTGGTCAAACCTGCCCGCTCATGCACCGGCTTAGATTTTGCTGATGCTGAAGAAGTACAGCACGTGGGTATCGAACCAATGGTAGCCAAGGTCGAATACGGGCAGCAGGCTGATCTTCATCATCATGCCGACCGTGCCCCAGGCGAAGAAGAGGCCGAGCACAGCCAACAGCCACATGAAGGCGCTGCAGATTCGTCGGGTTTTGATCAACCGGCGACGGCGTGTGGCTTCTGAACGGGTCTCCTGCTCATGGCTGACCATGATCGTGGCCAGCGGCTCCCCCATGGTCCCCGGTCCCGTCGCTCGAGATTCCAGATGCTCCATTTGCTCCAGCTCGTGACGGCAGTTGCGCCGGCGACGTGAAAGCAGGTACCAACCCACCAGGCAGGCCAGGAACAGGGCCAGAAGTACCCAGACCATGTAAATGGGCGCCCCCTCAGGCTGGGTAGGAGGCACGTCGTCGCCGATATAGTGACCACGCACTATCAGTCGGTGGGAGTTGACGCCATAGGGATAGCAGGTCAGCAGGGTCACATAGTTGGAATTCTGGACTGGCTGCAGTGCACTGACATCGGTAGGCAAGATGATCTTAATCTGGTCCACCTTGTAGCTCATATGCCGTTTGAGGACACGTATCTGGAAGACATCACCCTTGCGCAGCTGGGTCAGGTTGTCGAACAGCATGTAGCCGACTTCGCCGGTGTGCCCCGTAATGACGGAGTGGATGGTTCTGTTGTCGGTAGGCACGTGGGTCGTGGCGATGTGCCCCGTGCCATCCTTGAGCACAACATCGCTGGTGCCGTGCCGCACGGGCAGCTTGACATTGATCTTGGGGATCTCCACATAGGCCATCATGCCTTTGCCGTCTACATTGAGGATTTTGTAGTAGCGACCCAGTGGTTCCTTGACTTCCTTGTACTTGAAGGGGTCCCTCAGCGTAGGCTTGCCTAATTCCTCGTCGTACTTCTTGGCATCACGCCACATGGCTCTGCGCTGTGCAGGTGAAAGTGCATCCACGATCTGGTCGTAGTTGTCGACTGCGGTGGAATCCTTGGAATAGTTTACATATGCCGCCAATAGCGGGTAGAGGAAGATTGCCAGACCAATCATGAAGGCCAAGGTCTCCAGGAGGCCGAACCCCCGCCCTGACTTGCGAGCCTTACCACCGTTCTTGGCCTGTTTGGAGGCTGCCGCAGCTGCCTGACCAGCGTTGCCTTGTTGACTTGTTTCCTGGGAATGATGTCCTGAAACTACAATTATGGGAGCCGACGTTGTAGCTTGGCCTGAAACAGACACTGGAGCTGCTATTGTATCTAAATCATCCGATGCTGAAGCTCCTCTATCCTCAGGTGTTGCCGAAGGCGGATAGGAGGGTGGTATATCGGAACTTGGAGCATAGGCAGGCGGCATATCTGCTTGCCCAGCAGGTATGTCTGACGAGGTTGATTCTGTCGGAATGGACTCGTATGCAACATCACCGTTGCCGGCGGTATGAACTGGGCTCATAGTAGCGGAGTCAGTGTTCTGGTCCATCTATAGCCTTCCTCGCACAGCACTTCAAATAGTCCCGTTACTACCTTTTGACATACAAAGACCGGCGGCACCTATATGATACCGCCGGTCCTTAGGCATCCTCACAAATGCCTACGATGCCATTTGCTAGCATCACACCGACATGGGCAGGAGAATACCTAGTGTTCATCCCTGTTCCAGGAATGTGCGACTACCGCCAAGTAGAGGCCCATCATGGCCAAGATCATAAGCAGAATGCCAGGCGCTACCATGGATACGCCGGTAGCGGCAAGCTTGCCTGGTCCTGGTCGCACTACTGGCACGACCTGAGGCACGTCCACAAGCTTGGGGCTTATTGTCACATCATAAAGCGGATGGACTTCACCCTGTTCGCGGTAAAGCGGCAACTGCACGACCACTGGGTCGGCTTTTACCTTTGCATTCTTGGGTGTGGCCACCAGAGTGACCAGCCAATACGAGGCATGGAAATAGTCACCGTCGAAAACAGCAGGACTTCCGCCTGTCAGACTGGGTACATCTGAATCGAGTTGAGCTCCTGTAAGCCAAACACCTTGAGATTTTGCTTCTGATGAGTTGGTTATGGTGCCTCCCTGATCAGAGACACCGTAGTATTCAGCGGGTTGCGCCTTGTCCTTGAAAGCATCTGGGTTGGCTGCCACCTCATTGCTGATGGCCGCTTGTGCCTTATCAGCGCCAGGATTATGGTCTAATGCCTCCACCCGGCTCTTCAGAGTACTGGCATCCAGCCTCAGGGCACGAAACACATACCCTGCTCCAGCCGATACAGGAGCACTCGGCAGGATGTCATTCTGACCTCCTTGACCTGAATGCCCTCTCTTGAGTTGCACCGTCAGGGTCGGGTTGACCGTCTCCGCCTCTGCCGCCGGCGTCATATCGAAAGCGGTAAGGCCTAAACAGGCCAAGGCCGCAATCAGACAGGGCAGAACCCGGTGGGTGAGGCATTTCGGCAAGGCAATTCCCTTCATAAACCTTCCCTTCCGGCCGCCTTTCGACGACGTAATTGCGTCAGATCCGCTGGTCCAAATGAATCAAAACCAACGTCCCAACATACTCGGACTGAAGAAGATCTCAACGGTCCGTATGAAAATGGCGGACGATTCACGGAGGAACCGTCCGCCATCGGGTCACCTCACATGATTCTTGATGTGACCGTGATCATCAGGCCCGGGCGGCGTTATTGCGCCGACTACGGGCGTAAAGGGCACCACCCATGATCAGGGCACCGACAACCAACAGCAGCAGGATGCCACGACCACCAGTCAGAGGCAGGGCCAATGGTGAATCACCATCAGTAGTCGCATAATGCATCAGATAAGTTTCGACTGGCACATTATTAAACTTTATCGCCGAACCGCCAGCATCGGTAATCTGTTGAGGAGTCCTTCCGAACTTGGCAAAATGCAACTCACTGTACGTGGGCTGAACCGTAGCATGGGGACCATACTGCTGTGCAATTTCCTGCTCAGTCTTACCCGCATCCCCAAATGTCACCTTCTGGAAGGGGACACCAGGACTACGCCAGCCATTGGGGGTCTTGGTTTCTACCAGCCACCAATTACCTTGCAGTACTTTCTTACTCCCATCAGCAGCTTTCGCTGTATCACCAAATATGGGCAAACCAGCGAATGCTACCACACCATTGTTGTTAGCCGTAGCCTTATAGAGTTCGACGTTTGTCGGCTTAGTCGCGTCATCGGCAGTATAGAAGTTGCCATCAGAACCGAGATACTTGTCGGGTTCCGTTTGATCCTTAACCAGACGGAACTCGGACCCTGGCAGAGCCGCATACTTTGATGCTTCATTCTTCACATTACCGAAGGCAACGACTCCGTTGATCACATTCGTATGTTCAGGAATAGGATCTAGACGGTTACCGCTTGTATCAAAGTTTTCGCTGAAATCTGAAGCTGCATCGTTGGCAACACCATCCGTGCCAGTAGAATCACCATCTCCAGTGACCTTGGCATTATAGGTGATGACAATCGAGAAGGATGGAGCATCGAAGCCCTTTACCTTGTCAAGACTAGTGAAGAACTTAAAAACATAGTAAGAGACATTGCTAGTAGGTGCATCGTTAGTAAACATCTTCTTACCAGAAACCAAGCTTTCAGGATTTTCTGTTGGAGTTGACTCCGTATAATCCGTATCCTTGACCAGTGGTACGTCTTTAGGAGAACCGGTATCGGAACGGAGCACAACAGTGAAATCACCGTCCAGTCGCAATGAGCTAGACATACGGTCGGCAATGATAACATCGTTTCCTTCGCCCTTTAACTCTGTCACGTCAAGTTTACCATCGTTAGATTTCGCGTCGCCCTTGTAGAGCTTCTGTGAAAGCTTGTAATTGATGGTATCGCCGGCAACGGCAGTCCGCTGAGTCTTTACGTCGCCATTTGAACCCGTAATAGACTGCACAGTCTTGGAGAACTGAGTGGAGTTTAAGTTCTTCGGATACAGATGCAGATTATAAATGTATCCTTGAACCTTGTTTGCAGTATTCGTGTCGTCCGTGAGCGAAGTGGCTGCATAAGGCAGGCCAAAGAAAGATGGCGCCGCATCTTGGTACTTCAACGCATCAAGCTTGTTCGGATTGTCCGGGTTGAAAGCCCATGACTTAGCGCGATTTTCCTGCAGAATGTACCAATGGTTGGCACCTCCTGGGAAGGCGGCTTCTGCCGTGCCTTTAGCCGGCATACCGCCGTCCTCAGCAGCCGGATACCACTTATTGATTACACCTTGGCCGTCGGTCACACCGACATAGTTTTTCTGAACAGTGTACGTAGTATTATTCATTGGATCAATGTCAGCCAAATTATCTGTGGCAGACTTGACCTCCATGACATTAAACGTAACGTCCTTTGCAGGAACCATGTCAGCGTTCGCATTTATTTTTGCAGCATCCACAGAGGAACCCGTGGGGTTATACCCCGGGATAAGCGACAGGTACTTGGTAACTGTCAGCTTAGGACTCACTGTTGATTGCAGCGGACCCGGCCTGAAGTCATCTTCGGCATTATATCCATAGTCAGTAGCGGCCGAAGCCTGGGTGGCTGGCAAAACGACCATGCCCGCCAGGAGCGTCGCTCCGGCAACCGCCAAGCCTAAAAGCTTAGGGAGCCTTATCCCTTCATTATCTCGTTGCATGTGCATGCACGCATTCCCTTCTTTGTTAATAGGCACAGGATGGCCAGGCACATCTTCGCCTCCCCAACCGATCACTTCCCCGACTCAGGGGGGTGGGCAATATGTCAACTTTGGGACATGCCACTGTTCCCATTGCCTAATCATCACTGTACCGACAAAGTAGGGACAACGCAAACCGACAAGCCGAATGTCAAAGGCCCCGCCACATGTGCAGTGGCAGGGCCTTGCAACCTTTTCTGAAACAGGCGATCAGTGCCGGTTGTCCAGCCGATGGTAGAGCTCGGCGGCTCGCAGATCGGCCTCAAAACGGCGCGGTTCGGTGTTCTCGTCGATGACAGCGAGCTCCACGCCGGCCATCCGGGCGAAGTCCTCCCAGGCTTCGCGACCCACGGTGGTGGTCATGCAGGTATGGTGGGCCGCGCCGGCGCGCAGCCAGCACTCAGCCGAGACCTTGAGCGAGGGCCGGGGCTTCCAGAGGGCACGTGCCACAGGCAGCTGGGCCAGGGACCCGCCGGGCTCGACCACATCCACCACGTTCATGACCAGGCGGAAGCGTTCGCGTACATCCGCCAGGGAGACCACCACAGCATCGGTGCAGGGGGTGGCCGTGAAGACCAGACGCACCGGATCCTCCCTGTCGCCGATGGACAGGGGGTGGATCTCCAGGCGGGGCCGCCCCTCGGTCAGCAGCGTGGGCGAGACCTCCAGCATGTGGGCGCCCATGATCTCCTCATGGCCAGGCACGAAGTTGTAGGAGTAGTCCTCCATGAGCGAGCAGCCGCCCTTGAGCCCGTAGCCCATGACGTTGCCGATCCGGATCAGAACGGAGGTCTTCCAGTCACCCTCTGCCGAGAATCCGTACCCATCAGCCATCAGCCGCTGGGCTCCCACGCCGGGTAGCTGACGCAGGCCACCCAGATCCTGGAAGTTGTCAACAGCGGCAGTGGCGCCCACCTCTTCCATCATGGCCCGCATGCCGAGTTCCTCACGAGCGGCCACCACCAGGGAGTCGTACCGGGAGTCCAGAAGTTCGGGAGCCACCTCATAGCTGCGCTTGTAGTCCTCGATCAGATCCTTGACCTGAACGTCGGTGACGGCATTCACATGCTCGACCAGCTCGTTGACCGGCCAGGTGTTGACAGAGACGCCGAAGACCCGCTCAGCCTCGGTCTTGTCGCCCTCGGTGACGGCAACGTCGCGCATGTTGTCGCCCCAGCGGCAGACCTTCATGTTGTTGGCGGCATCCCAGCCGGCGCAGGCGCGTGCCCAGACGCCGATCTTGTCGGCAACCTCGGGGTCGGTGTAATGGCCGACCACGATCTTGCGCGGAATTCCCAGCCTGGTCAGGATGTAGCCGAACTCACGGTCGCCGTGAGCCGACTGGTTCAGGTTCATGAAGTCCATGTCGATGGTGTCCCAGGGGATCTCCACATGGTGCTGAGTGTTCAGCTGCAGGAGCGGCTTGCGCAGCTTCTCCAGACCCCTGATCCACATCTTGGCCGGGCTGAAGGTGTGCATCCAGGCCACCACGCCGATGCAGGCCGGGTTCGACGAGGCATCGACCATGAAGTTCAGGATGGAATCCGAATCCTTCAGCGTGGGCTTCAAGACCAGCTTGACCGGGATCCGACCCGAGTCATTGAGGGACTTGGCGATGTCCGCCGCTTGGACGCCCACCTGGCGCAGGGTCTCCTCGCCGTAGAGGTCCTGCGAACCAACGGCGAACCAAAGCTCCTTGCCCTCGAAGGGATTTTTCATGCTCATACTTCTTGCTCCTTTGCTTATGCTTTCCAGCTCAGTGCTGGCCGTAGACGTGCTGGTACCGGTCGTTGAGCTTGGCTATGTCGGCCGGATCAATGGGTTTGGGCGTGCCGATCTGTTCAGCTGCCCAGACCGTGTGGGCCACCTCCTCGGTCATGGCCGCCGCCTTGACCGCTGCCTCGGCATCGGCTCCCACAGTGAAGGGCCCATGGTTGCGCATGAGCACAGCTGGGCAGCCCGGGTGATCCTTGAGGGTGTCAACCACGCCCTTGCCGATGGCCTCGGAGCCAATCAGCTCGAAGGGGCCCACCGGCACGGGGCCGCCGAACTCGTCGCCCATCATGGTCAGCACGCAGGGAATGTCCCTGCCGGTGGCCGCCCAGGCGGTGGCATAGGTGGAATGGGTGTGAACCACGCCGTAGACCTCGGGCATGTGCCGGTAGATATAGGCGTGGGATAGCGTGTCCGAAGAGGGAGCCTCGGTACCGTCAACCACATTGCCATCCAGATCGGTGACCACCATGGAGCCAGGGGTCAGATGCTCATAACGCACCCCCGAGGGCTTGATGACCATCAGATCGGCAGAGTGCAGGCGCTGCGAGACGTTGCCTGCCGTCCAGACCACCAGATTCCACCTGGTCAGCTGCGCATGCAAGGTGGCCACCTGCTCACGCACCAGTTTCACCTCGTCGCGCACCTCGGGCGAATAATCAGCCAAGGACACCATCTGCAACTCCTTTTCCCGGCCTGATCCTGCTGATCCGGCCGCTTGACGTTTTCAGCTCCGGGCCTCATCCCTGTAGGGGGATGGTCTTCACGGCCGCCTGCTCGATGGGCAGGCCCTTGGTGAAGCGGTCGAAGAAGGTTCTGAAGCCCTTCACATCAGCCGGATCCGGCTGCTCTGTTGTGGACTGGACACCCGCAAAGACATTGGCATCCAGGTAGTCGGCCAGGGTCTGGTCGGCATGGCCCAGATAGTCGGCCAGGACGGCCATGCCCCAGGCGCCCCCTTCCACAGCTGTGGACATGACCTTGATGGGGGCATTGAAGGCGGCGGCCAGGATCCGCTGGGCTACCTTGGGCGTGGCGAAAATGCCGCCATGCCCGACCATGGTGTCCACCTGGACATGCTCCTGGCGGGTCATCACATCCATGCCGATGGTGACCGGCGAGAAGGCCGAAAAGAGCTGGGCACGCATGAAGTTGGCCAGGGTCATTCGTCCCTCGGGGCCGCGGGCAAAGACGGGCCGGCCCTCCTCCAGTCCAGCCAGGAATTCCCCGGAATAGAAGCAGTAGTTGATCAACCCGCCGGCGTCCTTATCTCCCTGGAGCGCCTGGTTGAACAGGGTGGCGTAAAGCGCATTCCCCTTCAGGTCCAGACCGGCGGCCTTGGCGAAGTCGCCGAACAGTCCCACCCAGGCGTTCAGGTCCGAGGTGAAGTTGTTGGCATGGCTCATGCCGGCCGGATCCCCAGCCGGTGTGGTGACCGGATCCACCTCGGGGTGGAAGTCACGCAGGGGATGCTCCAGAACCACCATGGCGAAGATGGATGTGCCCGCAGACACATTGCCGGTGCGGGGGCGAACTGCGTTGGTCGCCACCATGCCGGTTCCCGCGTCGCCCTCGGGCGGAGCCATGGGCACGCCGGGCTGCAGCTGACCACTGGGATCGAGCAAGGCGGCCCCTTCTGCGGTCAGTGCCCCCGCATCGCTGCCGGCGGTCAATGGCTCGGGCAGTAGGTCGTGAATGTCCCAGGGCTGGGCCTGGACTCGGGGTAGTCGGGAGAAGATGCCCAGCAGGCCCTGGTCGAACTCCTTGCGGGAGGAGTCAATGGGGAACATGCCCGAGGCATCGCCGATGCCGATGACCTTGCGACCGGAGAGCCTCCAGTGCATGTAGCCAGCCAGGGTGGTGATGTAAGCCACCTTGGGCACATGCTCTTCGCCGTTCAGAATGGCCTGGTAGAGGTGGGCGATGGACCAGCGCTCGGGAATATTGATCCTGAAGGCCTGCGACAACTCCTCATGGGCCTGGCGGGTGTTGGTGTTGCGCCAGGTGCGGAAAGGCACCAGCAGCTGGCCATCCTTGTCGAAGGCCAGGTAGCCGTGCATCATGGCCGAGATCCCCATGGCGCCGATCTTGGTCAGCGTCACCCCGTACTGGCGACGGACATCCTCGGCCATGGCCGCATAGGCCGCCTGCAGACCCTGGTGGATCTGGTCCATGGAGTAGGTCCAGAGGCCGTCCTCCAACCGGTTCTCCCACTCAACATCCCCGGTGGCCAGTGTCCGGTAGTCATGGTCGATCAGCACAGCCTTAATGCGGGTGGAGCCGAATTCGATGCCCAGACTGGTCGCGCCCTCCTTTAATTCGCTCACGATGACGCCTTGTTCGCCAACAACCATGTCTGCTCCTTTGCCTGATATGTTAACGCTCACATAGTCTGGTTCCGATTGTAACTGAGTCCAGAGCATCAGGCAAGCCCGCGGGATGCGGGCCGACAGTGGTCAGAGGCGCTTGATTGCGTAGCCCAGGGACCGACGCTGGATCACATCCGCCTGGATCAGTCCAACACCGTGGTGGGTGACCGGGAAGTCCACCGGCTGCCCCTGGTGAAGCAGGGCCAGGACCTGCCGCATGGTGGCCACCCCCAGATCCTCAAAGCGGGGACGGACCGTGGCCAGCGGCGGAAACATGTTGTCTACCGTAGGTACGTCGTCGAAGCCCACCAGACTGATGTCACTGGGAATGCGGATGCCATGCTCCTGCAGTGACCGAGCCACGCCCACGGCCTGGTTGTCGTTGGCGGTGACCACGGCCGAGGGCAGGGAGGTGCCGCTCATGCCCCGCTGATCGATCAGGTGGTTCATCAGTGTGTAGGACTCCCCTGCCTCCCAGCTGCGGGCGTGGACCACGGCTGTTCGTATGCGGCAGCGAGCGCAGGCCACCTTCCAGGAGGCCAGCCGGGTGGCTGCATCCCGCCACTGTGCAGGTCCGGCCATGTAGAGCACCCGCCTATGGCCCCGGGAGGCCAGCAGCCGGGCCAGGCGCTGCACGGCACCCCACTGGTCGATTCCGGTCAGGGCTATCTGACCGTCGCCCCGCCGGCGGCTCAGGGCCTCTTCGACACTGGTGATGCCATGAGTGGAAGTGACGATGACCCGGGGCTGGCTCACCTCAACCTGGCAGGCGGCCTGGAACATGGTGTCGGTGGGGGTCAGAAAGATGAAGGCGTCCACATTCTGCTCCAGGAAGGTGCCGCAGAGCTCCTGGAATCCGGCAAGGGTGCAGGCTGATTCGTCCACCATCATGACCGACATGAACAGTCCATGGGAACGGGCCACGGTCTCGATGGCCGTAATTGACGAAACAGGCCCGAAGAGACTGACTCCGCCGGCCACCAGTCCGATGGTCCGGCTGCGGCTGGATGCCAGGGCCCGCGCAGAGTTGCTGGGACGGTAGCCCAGCTTCCTGATGGCCTGCTGAACCTTGATCCGCGTGGCCGGCGAGACGTCCTTGGAGTTGTTGATGACCCTGGACACAGTCTGGTGGGAGACCCCGGCCAGCCGGGCAACCTCGAACATGGAGGGGCGCTTGGACCGTGACCTGCCCCCGCTGCCTGCGGGCATGTGACCTTCTTCCGATAGCCGTACGATAGCCGTGTCGACCGTTCCGATATTAGCCCCTGCCGGGACCGGACGAGGGCAAATGCCAGCTGACCCGGTGCAGACGGCTGGGTCCCAGACGGCGAATGGCCTCCAGGTGCGCAGGCGACCCATAGCCCTTGTTGTGCTCCCACTGGTATGGGGCCAGGGCAGGGTCAGAGGCGGCCAACCGGACCATAAGCTGGTCACGGGTGACCTTGGCGATGACCGCCGCGCAGGCCACACTGGCACAGTGGGCATCACCCTTGACCTGGGTGGAAACCTTGGGCAGAACCGGGAGGTCGGGGGCGTCAAAGCTGTCGGCGGCCGGGGTGATGTAGTCATTGGGGCCGTCAAGGATGGCAGCCAGACGGCGGCCGGGCCCTAGGTCCATCCCATGCTCCAATTCGGCCAGCGCGCGCAGGGCGGCGATGCCCAGGGCGTGAACGATGCCCCACTGGTCGATCTCATGATTGGAGCAGGCCCCCACCGCCCAGCCGGCAGCCCAGTCCTCCAGGTCACGGTACATGGCCAGTCGACGCGCAGGGGTCAGCATCTTGGAATCAGCCACCCCGTCAGGGACCTTCAAATGGTGCAGGTCAGCGGAACGGACCGCCACCACGCCGACCATGGCCGGACCCGCCAGGGCTCCACGGCCGACCTCATCCAGGCCCAGCACATACTCAGCCCCCTGGTCAGCCAAGGCAGCCTCGGTGGCCAGGGTCGGCAGGATCCGCCTCACAGCCGGTTCAGTCCTGGGTAGGCTCGGGCACAGCGTCGAAGACCTTGTGCTGGTTGTTGAGCAGCTTCCAGCTGCCCACCGGGTAGTAGGTCAGCAGTGCAGTGCCCTTGATGTTGTCCATGGGGACCAGGCCATTGTGGCCGTCGTCCTTGTGCAGACGGGAATCGGCGGAGTTGGAACGGTTGTCGCCCATGACGAAGACGTACCCAGGGTCCACCTTGACCTTGAAGGCAAAGGAGCTGGGCTCCACTCCTGGGCGCAGGTAGGAACTCTCATCCAAGGCGACGCCGTTGACGGTGACTGGGGCGCCATGACCCTTGCAGGCCACCGTGTCGCCGGGCATGCCGATCAGGCGCTTTACCAGGTGACTGCCGCGGAAGCTCGGAGTGGACTCTTCGCCTAGCCAGTTAGCAGGGTCAGTAAAGACCACCACATCCCCTCGACGGGGGGCCATCATGGACCTGGTCAGCCGGTGAGTGGTCAGGATTCTGTCTCCGACACCAAGGGTGTTCTCCATGGAGCCAGAGGGGATGACGTAGATGCTGAACAAAAATATGCGCAGGACGGCGACGACAGCCAAGAGAGCAACCAGCTCGAACAGAAACTCGGGCAGGAAACCGCGTTCGCCCAGACGCGGGTGGCTGCCCTTGGTGGAGCCGCGTCCGCCAGGGCGGTCAAAGGCATGGCGGGGCGGCACCGGGGCTGAGGTGGCCTGTCTGCCGTCCGGATACCAAAGTCCCGACGAGGTCGCTTCCTCATCCCGAAAGGCCATATCCACTCCTTGTCATCCGCCGGAACCCACACGCAAAAAGGTTCCGCATGCCTCATAGCGTACACACCCAAGCATGGAAAAACCCGGGAGCATTACATCCCGGGTGTTAGCGGCCAGGCCTGGGCTGGGTCGCCCTGGCTGAATCCTACTTGTTGGACTCGGCCTTGTTGTCGCGACGCTCGACAATGCGGGCGGCCTTGCCGTGCAGACCACGCAGGTAGTAGAGCTTGGCGCGGCGGACACGGCCGTGGCGCAGCACCTTGATGGAATCAATCTGCGGGGAGTGCAGAGGGAAGCGACGCTCGACGCCCACGCCGAAGCTGACCTTGCGCACCAGGATGGTCTCGCGCACGCCGGAGCCCTGACGAGCGATCACCACGCCCGTGAAAGCCTGGATACGAGAGTTGTTGCCCTCAGTGATGTTGACGTTGACCTCGACGGTATCGCCGGGGCGGAAGTCTGGGATCTGCTCCGCAGGCTTCATGTGGCTGGCGTCAAATTCCTGAATCGCGTTCATGCTGTTCCTCCATGGCCGCCGCACATCGACCCATGACATGGACCGCAACCACCAAAGGAGGCGATCCTGACGGAACCCGACGGTCTGCCGTCGGGGGTGCCGATCCGCCGGAGCATCCGGCTGGACCTGAAAGGAAGGGAGCCCATGCGGCAGCTGCCCTTCCGGCAAACAACTGTCCAATAATATACCACCAACCGGACCCGCTGGGGCCCGGCATGACATCAGCGGCGGTGGGCCCTGTAGAAGGCGATCAGGGACTTGGTGGACTGGTCCTGCTCGGCCAGCGCCTGGTCATCCCGGGAGATGGCCGGGGTGATCTCGCGGGCCAGCTTCTTGCCCAGCTCAACACCCCACTGGTCGAAGGAATCAATGCCCCAGACCGTGCCCTCGGTCAGCGTGATGTGCTCGTAGAGGGCGATCAGCTCGCCCAGGGCGGCCGGAGTCAGCGCATCGCCGAAGATGGAGGTGGTGGGCCGGTTGCCGGTGAAGACCCGGGCCGGAACGATGGCCTCCGGAGTGCCCTCGGCGCGGACCTCGTCGGCGGTCTTGCCGAAGGCCAATGCCTTGGTCTGGGCCAGGAAGTTGGCCAGGAAGAGCTCATGGACGTCCTGGTCCCCGTCCTTGGCTGGATTGGGGGTGTTGGCGAAGGCGATGAAGTCGGCGGGGATCAGACGGGTGCCCTGGTGGATGAGCTGGTAGAAGGCGTGCTGGCCGTTGGTGCCGGGCTCCCCCCAGAAGATTTCGCCGGTCAGGCTGGTCACCGGCGTGCCGTCCCAGCGCACGGACTTGCCGTTGGACTCCATGGTCAGCTGCTGCAGATAGGCCGGGAAGCGGTGCAGATACTGGTCATAAGGCAGCACGGCGTGCGAGTGGGCGCCGAAGAAGTTGACATACCAGACGTTGAGCAGGCCCATCAAGGCCACCACGTTCCGATCCAGAGGAGTGGCGCGGAAGTAACGATCGACGGTGTTGAAGCCCTTGAGGAACTCCTCGAAACGCTCGGGGCCGATGGTGATGGCCAGGGAGGTGCCCACGGCGGAATCCACCGAGTACCGGCCGCCGACCCAGTTCCAGAAGCCGAAGACGTTGTCCGGATCGATGCCGAAGTCGCGCACCTTGTCCAGGGCGGTCGAAACGGCGATGAAGTGCCGACGGATGGCCTCGGCCGAGAGGTCCTCGCCGTCCTTGGACAGCAGGCCGCGCTCCCCCAGGCTCTTCAGGAGCCAGGCGCGGGCCTGGCGGGCGTTGGTCAGGGTCTCCAGGGTGGTGAAGGTCTTGGAGACGATGATGAAGAGCGTGGTCTCCGGATCCAGATCGCGCGTCTTCTCGGCCAGGTCGTTGGGATCGATGTTGGAGATGTAGCGGGCGCTGATGCCGGCATCCGCGTAGGGCTTCAGGGCCTCGTAAGCCATGACCGGGCCAAGGTCGGAGCCGCCGATGCCGATGTTGACCACGGTGGTGATCCGCTTGCCGGTCAGACCGGTCCAGCTGCCCGAGCGGACCTGGTCGGCAAAGGCATAGATGCGCTTGAGGGTGTCGCGGACGTCGCCGACAACATCCTGGCCGTCCACGATCAGCCGGCCGCGATCCTCCTCGGGACGGCGCAGGGCTGTGTGCAGGACGGCCCTGTCCTCGGTGTTGTTGATGTGCTCGCCGTTGAACATGGCCTCGATCCGCTCCTCAAGGCCGACCTCGCGACCCAGCTGGGCCAGCAGTGACAGGGTCTCGGGCTGAATCAGGTTCTTGGACAGATCGATATAGAGATCACCCAGCTCGAAGCTGAGCTTTTCGGTGCGCTGCGGATCCTTGGCGAACCATGCGCGCAGATCGATCCCCTGGCGCTGCATGTCGTCGAAGTGCTGGTGCAAGGCCGCCCAGGCCTTGGTGCTGGTAGCGTCCACTGGAGGATTGATGGCCATGGTTGTTCGGGTCCTTTCATGAGGTGATGCCCGGTCTACCGAGCACCCGGTTCTGTAACCCAAACTACTCACAAAAGCAGACAGAAGACAACAAAATCAGTCAATCTGCTTGACCGAGCCGAATCGCTGTCAAAGTATGTCGTCACAGCCGTACTGGGCCAACTTGGCCACCATGTCCTTGACTTCCTGACTGCGGGCCCGGGGGGCCACCAGGAGAGCATCGGGAGTGTCGACGACGATCATGTCATCCACACCCAGAAGGGCGACCGTGCGTTCCGAGCCTGGCACGACCATGTCTCCTGCTGAATCCAGATACATGACCCGGTCGGCATCCCCAAGAATCTTGATGTTGCGCCTGTTGGAGGACGGCAGCAGGCCGGCCACCGAATTGAAGTCGCCGATGTCATCCCAATCGAAGCCCCCTGGAACAACCGCCACGCCGCCGGCCGCCGATAGGGGCTCGGCTACGGCATAGTCGAAGGCGATCTTCTCGATGCCCGGCCAGTACTCCTCCATAGCCTGGCTGCGGGCCTGCCCGCCCTGATCCCAGACCTGGGCGATGGCCATGACCGCGGCGTGGAGCTCCGGCTTGTAACGACGCAGGCAGTCCAGGAGCACCTGCGCTTGCATGACGAACATGCCGGCGTTCCATCGGTACTCCCCTGTAGACAGGTAGGCCTGGGCCGTAGAGGCATCCGGCTTCTCGACGAATTCGCTGACCAAGCGGGCATCAGGGGCCCCGGGAATGCGATCGGCCAGGGAGGGTCCTTGGTGGATGTAGCCGAAGGCGGTGGAGGGACGGGAGGCGGCGATGCCGATGGTAGTCACAAAACCGGCCCGGGCCGCCGCCACCGCCTGCTCCACTGAGGCCGCGAATGCTTTGTCGTCTCGGATGACGTGGTCGGCGGCAAAGGAGCCCACGATGATTTCCCCGCCGTGCCGCTGGGCCAGTACAGCAGTCGCCAAGGCTATGGCCGCCGTGGAATCGCGAGGAACCGGCTCGGCGAAGAGCGCGTCCTCAGCCAGATCCGGAAGCTGCTGACGCACCTGGTCCACATGCCGCTGGCCAGTGGAGACGACCACATGGTCAGCCCCGCAGATGCCGGCCAGCCGGTCAAAGGTGCCCTGGATCATTGTTCTGCCTGATCCCAACAGATCATAGAGGAACTTGGGCCGGTCCTGGCGGCTCAATGGCCAGAGCCGGGTGCCCACACCACCGGCCGGAATGACGGCATAGAAATCATTGAGATCCATGCCTTCCATTGTGTCAAGAAGCTTGTACACCCTCGGCCCGAAGTGCAAGGCGTTTTTATCGCGCGCATCCAGTATGATGTGACATGTTGTCTTCTTCCGGCAGGTCCGGACGGGAGGCGAAGGCCACTTTAGCTCAGTTGGCAGAGCGTCTCACTCGTAATGAGAAGGTCGACAGTTCGATTCTGTCAAGTGGCTCTTTCACCAGCTGCCCTTTCAACGGCAGGGCATGTCGTACGCGCGAGTGGCGTAATGGTAGCCGCGCAGGATTTAGGTTCCTGTGTCTTCGGACGTGTGGGTTCGAGTCCCATCTCGCGCACAGGTATTAAGAACAGGGCCCGCAAGAACAGGCCCTGTCTGATCCTGCCGGGATCAGTGGCGGCTTTCCTGCTTGTTCCTCAGGCAGGCCACGAAGCCCACCAGACCAAGGGCTATCAGCAGCATGATCTTGAGCATCGAAAGCGGCCAGCCGCCGGTAAGAGGCAGAGAGGACGTCGAGGGGCGGAATTCCAGCTCATGCGACACTGACGCCGACTGGTTCCCGCCCTGGAACCTGCCTTGGGCATCAGGGCCCTCGGCATCGTCGGAAAGCACCTGAGCAGTAAACTCACCCTGGTTGACACCCTCAGGCGGAGTCGCCTGCCATGAACCCTGGTCCCCCACAATGACATCGGTGCTGTTGTTGCCATTTCCAGGCCAGGTTATCCGGACAGCGGTCCCCTTGGTCTCGGGAATCTTCCTGTCCCCGTCCACATACTTGTAGGCTTTGCCAGCCACTTGGAAGACGTCGTACCGCTCCAAGACCAGTGTGGTGGGTGTCATGTCGACCTTGCGCTCGATGGATGCCGGGTTCGAGCGTAGGTTCATCGGGTTGATCATCTCAACCTGGAAGGTATAGGTCTGCGTCTCGTCACTGCCGTTATAGCCAGCGAACTTGTCAGCAGGAATATCCAGCGACCAGGACCAGGTGGAATCCGCAGTCTTGGTCAAGCCCAGCGTAAGACCTGTCGCGGAATCCGCGACGGAAGACACCGTGCTGACCACCGCATCCCTCTGGAAGGTGTTGGCCGAGGTGGTCAGCAGACTGGTCCAATCAGAGACAGCATTCTGCTTCATGGAAATGGCCATCCTGGAATCCGTCATCCCCAGCCCTCCCGAGGACCATGCCGTATACACAGGCGACACCTCACCCTTGAATGTCACCACCGAATCCGCCGGCAGACTCCCGTTTACCGTATGGGGCACCGTGACCGCGAGCTTGCTCGCATCCGGGACGTTTTCACCCGAGACGAAATAAGCCGTGCCGATATTCGAGAAGAAGGAGGTCAGGCCGAACCCGGAGATAGACTCAGTTACCCAGGCATGATAACGTCTGTAGCCGCTGTACTTGTTGCCCGGATCCGGGGACGGATACAGCTTGTTCGTGTCATGTATCCGCCAGGAGCCCCCCTGCTTGCTGCCGGTGTCGACCTCGCATACGGTTTCACCCAACCTGAATCCCCATGTGTCCGAGCTTTTCACCAGGTCATCACCATTCGCGCCCTGGCCCTCCACAATGGGATTGTTGGGATCCTCGCCGTAGAGAGTGACCTTGTTAGGGCGCGCAGCATCCTTTGAGGGCGTGCACTCACCACTGATTACCGGATCAAGCTTGGTCGTATACACGCTCCCAGAAGCATCCAAATCGGCATCCGCATCATTCTCGATCTTGGTGATGGTCGGATCATCGGGACGAGGCACATCATACTTATAAAAGGCACTATTGATCGTCCAGCCCGCAGAGATATTCGTATCCTTCTCAACGGTGGACATACCATCGTTTATCCCTACAAGACCAGCACTCTTGGGGTTGTACACTTCAGGACTGACGGTACAAGCGCTGCCGTCCCGATTCGTAGTAACAGGCCAAGTGACCATCTTGAAGTAACCGTCAAGATCCTGCTTCTCCTTGGCCTCCTTGAAATCAATCCCGCCATCATCCTTCTGAGCAGGCATGAGATTGCCATCCTTATCAGTGGCAAAAAGCACGTTGGGGTTGTCGAGATACCTCGGATCCTTTGGGCTCACGTTGAAAGCGGAATACTTACTGACTTGGGCTGCCTTGCTGGTCGTAGTAGTCGCCGTATTAGGAGACGGCTGCTGCCCTGTCACCAGGACCGGCTCAGGGGTCAGCTCATTGACAGGCACCCACTCGCTGTCCTTGAGAGCCACCCACTGGTAATAGTACGAATTGGTCTCAGAACAGATGCCATCAGGATTATCACTTGTACTGCCACGCGGATTCAGCCAGTACACGAAGAAGGAGCGTGCCGGAGCTGTGCCCGGAGCAGTGGCATTTATATCTCCCATTGTATTATCGCTATAAGCCGGAAAACCATAGTCGGTCACCATACCCCAATTAGCCTGATGGTTTTGATAAAGATTTGGGTTGCTGTCCCATCCAACCCAAGAATACGGGCCACTGCACTTCATATCTGCTTTGCTGTCCAAGCAGTAACCCATATACACTTTCATCTGTTTGTCCTGGGACATGCTCGCCGTGATATTTGAATATCTATCCTGAGCCTGTAAATCACTCATGGAAGCCGGATCAAAACTTGTGCAGTTATTTGTAGTCCAAGACCAGGAAGAAGTGCCGCAAGACAGGATGTCATTCTGGTCACCAACGATGGCAAAGACATTCAAGGGTTCGGGGTGACCGCCAACCGCAAATTTCGCGGGATCTGTAGACTTATCCGCGATGTTCATATCGCCCTCGATGGATATGGTCAGGTAGTCGTACAAACCAGAATTGATTATCTTATGAACGGTGAAGAACTCTTTGTGGTTCTGGGCCCAGGCTAAGGCTCCATCATAAGCGTTGGCATTTTTGTTGCTGTCTACGTAATCATCTGGAGTAATAGTGTTCATATACCGCACGCGTCGGTAATAGCTAGGATTGTCAGAACCAACAAACTGATATATGAAAGATAGATTGCATTGTGACGGATTACTGGTGTCAGTTTGACCAACACCGACACAATCCGGCTTGAATTCATTGTGTTTCACACGCAGGATGAAGTCCATGCGCAGCTCATCCTGGTAGGCATCGATCCTGTCGTTGAAGGCCATCATCCTATAGAGCTTCGGTGTTCTGCTGGCCGTTTCGTCCTGTCCATCAACGGCATTGGCCCGATTGGCCGAAAGGGCGCTCAGCCCCAGCGGAACAACCATGGCCAGCGTCGCCAGAAGGGTTACCAGAACGGCGATGATCTGACGGCTGACATGCTGCGGACCCTCGGCGCTCCGTTCTTGTAATCGCTTCAATACCATACCCCCAAACCAAGATATAATTATCCCTTAGAGCGGCTCTACTTTGCTTTTAAATTGTCCCCAATGGTTTCGACCATATCATAGAGATAATAAAATAGCATCATCGCTTTTTCTTTACACGCTTTACGAACACTGAAATTGCAAGCACGATCTGGGATACATATAGGGCGTTTCGCAACCGGTATTGCGGCGACCGTTTACGGTCCGTTTACAATCTTCATCTGACTGGTCTGGGTCGGAGTGGAGGCCACTTTGGCATGGCAAGATCGACAGTTCGATGCCGTCAAGCGACTCTTACTCCAGCTGCCTTCAGACGTGCGGGTTCGAGCCCCATCTCGCGCACAGAAAATGCCAGCAAGGCCTGCCCCCATCCTCCTCATTCCATAGAGGTGAGCGCAGGCCCTACCTTATGCCACCGAAATCAGTATCGGCTTTCCTGCCTGTTCCTCAGGCAGGCCACAAAGCCAGCCAGACCCAATATCAACATCAACAGGATTTTGAGCACGGAAAGCGGCCATCCTCCGGCGAAGGGCAGGGATGAGGTGGAGGGCCGGAATTCCAGCGCATGCGACACCGCAGCCGACTCGTTTCCTCCCTGGAAGTTGCCGCTTTGAGGATCACTGCTTTCAGCATCATCGGAGGCAACCTGAGCGGTGAATCGTTCCTGGTTTATCCCCTCAGGCGGAGTCGCCTGCCATGAACCTTGGTCTCCCACGGCGACATCGGTGCTGCTATTGCCGGGCCAAGTTATATGAACCATGGTGCCTTTGGTCTCAGGAACCCTGGTGTTGCCGTTGACATACTTATAGGCCTTGCCCGCCACTTGGAAGACGTCGTACCGCTGCAAGGTCAGAGTAGTTGGCGTCATGTCGACCGTCCGGTTGATGGAAGCCGGATCCGAAGGGACATTCAGAGGGTTGATCATCTTGACCTGGAAGGTATACTTCTCTGTCTCGTCGTCACCGTTGTAGCCGGTGAACTTGTCAGCTGGTATGTTCAAGGTCCAGGACCAGGTGGAAGCCGTCGTCTTGACAATATTGAGCACAGAGCCCGATGTCGGATTCGTGGCGGAAGACTTGGTGCCGGCTGCTGCATCCCGCTGGAAGGTGTTGGCCGGAGTGGTCAGCAAGGGCGTCCAATCCGAAGCAGTGTTCTGCTTCATGGAAACGGCCATCCTGGAATCAGTCATCCCCAGCCCTCCCGAGGACCAGGCTGTATATATAGGTGAAACAGTCCCCTTGACGGTGACGACCGAATTCGCCGGTAGAATCCCGTTTTTCGTATGGGGGACTGTGACAGAGAGCTTGCCATCCGGAGCATTCTCGTTGGAGACGAAATAGGCTGTGCCTATGTTAGAGAAGAAGGAGGTCAAGCCGAACCCGGAGGCGGACTCGGTCACCCAGGCATGATAGCGCCTGTAACCGTTGTACTTGTTGCCCGGATCCGGCGACGGGTACTGTTTATTGGTGTCCTGTATCTGCCAGGACCCTCCCTGCTTGCTCTTGGGATCGACCCTGCATACGGTCTCTCCCAGCTTGAACCCCCAGGAGTCCGAGCTTTTCACCAGATCGTCACTGCTCTTGCTCTGCCCCTCCTTGAAAGGATTGCCAGGATCCTCCCCGAACAAGGTAACCGTGTTGGGATGTGTGTCATCTTTGGAGGGAGTGCACTCACCGCTGACCACAGGATCAAGATTGCCGGTATAGACGCTTCCTGAGGCATTCAAGGAACCGTCAGTATCATTCTGGATGTTGGTGATCGTCGGATCATCAGGACGAGGCACATCGTACTTATAGAATGCAGTATCGATAGCCCATCCCGCGTCCAAATTCGTGTTTTTCTGAGCTGCAGGCATGTCGTCTGTTATCCCAACAAGACCATCCTGTTGCGGGTCATATATCTTAGTGGTGACTTCAGGAGTGCTTGCCGTCGGCTTGCACTGGGTGCCATCGTCATTAGTAGTGACAGGCCAAGTAACTAATTTGAAATAACCATCGAGCTGCTGATACTCTTGAGCTTTCTTGAAGTCGATTGAACCGTCAGGCAACTGGGCGGGCATGGGGTTCCCATTCTTATCAGTTGCATACAATTCGTTCGAATTGCCCGAACTTGTTGGCAGATTGTACGCAGTGTTGTCATTGACCTGATATTGAAGACCCCAGGAACTGGTCAAGCCATTCACGGCTGGCTTCTGACCTGTTACTAGCACCGGTTTAGGCGTCAACGCATCGACAGGAACCCATTGGCTATCCTTCTGTCCTACCCATTGGTAGTAATAAGAGTTGGTCGTGGAGCATATTCCACCTGCGCTGTTATTTCCACGCAAATTGAACCAATACACAAAGAAGGATTTGGGGGGCGCCACTCCTGGAACCGGCTTATCTCCTATAGGAAATCCATAATCCGTTACCATGCCCCAATTGGCCTGGTGACCGCCATAGAGAAGGGGATTGTTGTTCCAGCCAACCCAGGAACCAGGCCCGCTGCACTTCGGATGCGGACTATCACCTAGGCAGGTGCCCATATACAACTTGATGCCCTTACCCTGGTCTGCAGTGATATTGGCAACTCTGTCTTGCACATTACTACTGATAGTGCTGGGATCGAAGGTGCAGTCATTCGTAGTGTAGTCCCATGGAGAAGTCCATGGGGAACTTCCGCACAACAACGTATTGTTTTGCTGACCAACGATTGCGTAGACGTTCAAAGGTTCCGGATAACCGCCAGTGACGTAATATTTCGGATCATTGGAGGTATCCATATAGGACAAATCACCTTCTATGGATACAGCAAGAAAATCATATAAACCAGAGTTGATTACTTTATGAACCGTAAAGAACTCGTCCTCGTTTTCCGCCCATTGCTGAGCACCGCCAGTAGGGTCGTTAGGGTTTGTCGAAATAGTATTCAGATACCGTATCCTGCGATAGTGGGACGGATTTTGTGCTCCTTCAAACTGATATGCGAAAGACAAATTGCAGTTTACTGAATCATAAGGAGAAGTATCACGCATCGGCACGCATTGCGGATCGAAATCGTTGTGTCTCACGCGCAGAATGAAGTCCATACGCAGCTCATCCTGGTAGGAATCAATCTTGTCGTTGTAGGCCAACATCTTATAGAGTAGCGGCTTCCGGCTTGCCGTCTCATCTTGCCCATTAATGGCATTGGCCTGACTGGCCGACAAAGCGCTCAGCCCTAGCGGAACAACCATGGCCAGGGTCGCCAGAAGAGTAATCAAAACAGCGACTATAGGGCGATCCACATGCCGTGGACCCTTATTGCCCCTTTCATGCAATCGGTTCAACACGCTACCCCCCACACCACTATGCGACCATCTTCAGGGTCAGATGGACTGCACGCTAGATTTGTCGCCAGTGCAGACCACGAAACCCTAGAGCACAAGTACTGCATCTTCACTTATGACATCTTCTTTTTCCCTTTTACATGCTTTAAGAGTACCGAGACTGAAAGCGTGATCTGGGATTCAAACAAGGGTGTTTCGTGACCGTCCAGAGTCTTGACTAAACACAGTCTGCATTGGTGGGATGGGGGTCGGTTGAACAACGGCAGAACCCCCTCCCCACCCAGCCTTTCAACTTCATGAGGTGGGGGCGGGCCCTGGCTTATACTTTCGGGATCAGTGGCGGCTCTCCTGCCTGTTTCTCAGGCAGGCCACGAAGCCGGCCAGGCCAAGGGCTATCAGCAGCATGATCTTGAGCACCGAAAGCGGCCATCCGCCGGTCAAAGGCAAAGCCGAGTTGGAAGGCCGGAACTCCAGCGCGTGAGATACCGAAGCTGACTGGTTTCCGCCCTGGAACCTGCCCTGGGCGTCAGCACCTTCGGCATCGTCGGAATGCACCTGGGCAGAGAACTTACCCTGGTTGATCCCCTCGGGAGGAACCGCCTGCCATGAACCATGATCCCCCACAACCGCATTTGTGCCGCTGCCGCCGGGCCAGGTCACATGCACCACGGTGCCCTTGGTCTCGGGAACCTTTGTATCACCGTCCACGTACTTGTAGGCTTTGCCCGCCACCTGGAAGACGTCATACCGCTCCAGGACCAGAGTAGTCGGCGTCATGTCGACCTTCCGCTCAATGGACGCCGGCTCTGACCGGCTGCTCGTCGGGTTAACCATTTCAACGCGGAAATCATACATTTGCTTCTCGTCGCTGCCGTCGTAGCCGCTGAACCTGTCAGCGGGTATATTCAGCGTCCAGGACCATGTGGATGCCGTTGTCTTGTTCAGGCCCAGCGTGAGGCCCGTCGCAGAATCTTCCACGGAAGACGTGGTGCCGGCTGCTGCATCCCTTTGGAAGGTGTTGGCCGGAGTGGTCAGCAAGGGCGTCCAGTCCGAGGCGGTCTTCTGCTTCATGGAAACAGCCATACTGGAATCCGTCATCCCCAGCTCTCCTGAGGTCCAGGCCGTATATACAGGAGACGCCTCGCCATTGAACACAACAACTGAATCCGCCGGCAGGCTCCCGTTGACGGTATGAGGCACAGTGACCGCGAGTTTGCTCGCATCCGGTGTGTTCTCCTCGGAGACGAAATAGGCCGTCCCAACGTTCGAGAAGAAGGAGGTCAGACCGAACCCGGAGATAGACTCGATCACCCAGGCATGGTACCGCCTGTAGCCGCTGTACTTGTTGCCTGGGTCCGGTGAAGGATACTGCTTATTGGTGTCCTGTATCTGCCAGGACCCTCCCTGCTTGCTCTTGGGATCGACCTTGCAGACAGTCTCGCCCAGCCTGAACCCCCACGTGTCCGCGGCTTTCACCAGGTCCCCGCCATTCGAACGCTGCCCACCCGCAATCGGATTGGCAGGATCCTCGCCATAGAGAACAACCTTGTTGGGACGCGCAGCATCCTTGGAGGGCGTGCACTCACCACTGACCACCGGATCAAGCTTCGACGTATACACGCTCCCCGAAGAATCGAGAGCACTGTCGGCATCGTTCTCAATCTTCGTGATCGTCGGATCATCAGGACGAGGCACATCATACTGATAGAAGGCACTATTGATCGTCCAGCCCGCAGAAATATTTCGTTCTATATCCGAGCTGTCCATGCCGTCACGTATCCCGACGAGACCTTTTTGATCAGGGTTGTATACCTCAGGGCTGACGGTACAAGCGCTGCCGTCCCGATTCGTGGTGACTGGCCAGGTGACCATCTTGAAATAGCCATCAAGATCCTGCTTGGCCTTGGCCTCCTTGAAATCAATCCCGCCGTCAGCTTTCTGGGCAGGCATAGGATTGCCGTTCTTGTCAGTGGCAAACATCTCATTGGGATTATCCGCTTGTTGAGGCAAGTTGAAAGCCGAATACCTACTGACTTGGGCTGCCTTGCTAACCGTGGTGGTGACCGAATTGGGAGACGGCTGCTGGCCTGTTACCAGGACCGGCTCAGGAGTCAACTCATCAACAGGCACCCACTCGCTATCCTTCAAAGCCACCCATTGATAGTAATAGGAATTAGTTTCAGAACATATGCCATCAGGATTATCACTTGTACTGCCACGCACATTCAACCAATACACGAAGAAGGACCGTGCCGGGGCTGTTCCTGGAGCAGTGCCGGCGATTGCCCCAGTAGCAGTGCTCTTATAGTCAGGAAAACCATAGTCGGTTACCATGCCCCAATTAGCCTGATTGCCACCATAGAGATTTGGGTTGCTGTTCCAGCCTACCCAAGAATACGGGCCGCTGCACTGAAGATCAGCGCCCTTGCCCAGGCATGTCTGCATATACAAGGTGAAATCCTTGCCATCTGCCGTTAAGGCTGAGGTAATGTTGGATACCCTGTCCGGCGCATTAATCATGGTGTCAGGGTTAAAATTGCGACAATTATCGATTCCAGAGCTCCAACTCCATGAACTACCTGGACGAAGACAAGATAGTGCGTCGCCCTGTTTGCCAACAACTGCGTATATATTCACCGGCTCGCTGGCACCACCAGGCTGATAGTATGACGCATCAGCAGAATTCTTAAGGGCCAGATCACCCTCGATGGAAACGGTCAGATAATCATATAGACCGGAATTGATTATCGTGTGCACGGTGAAATACTCATCTTGATTTTGTGCCCACTTATATGCTCCGGACCAGGGCTGATCCGAGGATGATGCTGAAGCTATGGTGTTCAGATACTTTATTCTGCGATAAAAGGAAGTGTCATCTGACCCCTTGTACTGATAGACAAAGGCCAGATTACAACTGCCCTTGGTGTCGGCACCGTTGGTAGCATCGGCGCAAGAGGGGTCGAACTCGTTGTGCTTCACGCGCAGGATAAAGTCCATGCGCAGCTCATCCTGATAGGAATCAAGCTTGTTGTTGTAGCCCAACATCCTATAGAGCAGAGGCTTCCTGCTGGCCGTCTCATCCTGCTCATCGATGGCATTGGCCTGACCAGCCGAAAGCGCGCTCAGCCCTAGCGGAACAACCATGGCCAGGGTCGCCAGAAGGGTTACCAGAACGGCAATTATCGGACGGCTCACACCTTGTGAACCCTTAGCGCCCCGTTCTTGCAAACGCTTCAATACAATACCCCCCAAATCACAATAAAATCATGCTCTAGAACAGATCAACTCTGCTTTTGACTTACCCCCAATTAAGGCAACTGCGCATAGAGCACAACAATGCATCTAAATTTTTCTTTGCCTTTTCAAGGCTACAGAAATTAAGGGCAATATCTGGGATTCAAATCGGGTGTTTTGCAGCCATTCAAGTTCTTGACCCTGACAGGCCCGGCAACCAGCCGACGAGAAGCAATATGCTGTCTTCCCTCAGTCCGGTCCAAATTGGTTGCGAATACTGCTCCGGCAATGGCAGCAGTACAGGAATTTAAAAAACAGGGCCCGTGCTCACCTTCATGGAATGAAAAGATGAGTGCGGGTCCTGGCTTATACTTTCGGGATCAGTGGCGGCTCTCCTGCCTGTTCCTCAGGCAGGCCACAAAGCCGACCAGGCCAAGGGCTATCAGCAGCAGGATCCTGAGCACGGACAGCGGCCAGCCGCCGGTCAGCGGCAGGGAGGATGTCGAAGGCCGGAACTCCAGCGCATGCGACACCGGGGCCGACTGGTTCCCTCCCTGGAACCTGCCCTGCGCGTCAGCACCCTCAGCATCATCGGAAAGCACCTGGGCAGAGAACTTACCCTGGTTGATCCCCTCGGGAGGAACCGCCTGCCATGAACCCTGGTCCCCCACAACGACATCCGTGCCGCTGCCGCCGGGCCAGGTCACATGCACCACAGTCCCTTTGGTCTCAGGAACCTTCCTATTCCCGTCCACGTACTTGTAGGCCTTGCCCGCCACTTGGAAAACGTCATACCGCTCCAAGGTCAACGCCGTGGGTGTCATGTCGACCTTCCGCTCGATGGACGCAGGCCTTGAACGAACGTTCATCGGGTTGATCATCTCAACTTGGAAAGTATAGGTCTGCGTCTCGTCGCTGCCGTCGTAGCCAGCGAACTTACCGGCAGGGATGTTCAGCGACCAGGACCAGGTGGAATCCGCCGCCTTTGTAAGATTCAGCGTGAGGCCCGTCGTGGAATCCTCGACGGAAGACGTGGTGCCGGCTGCTGCATCCCTCTGGAAAGTATTGGCCGGAGTAGTTACCAAGCTGGTCCAATCGGAGGCAACATTCTGCTTCATGGAAATGGCCATCTTCGAATCAGTCATCCCCAATTTCCCCGACGACCAGGCCGTGTACACAGGAGATGCCACACCCTTGAACGTGACCATCGAACCCGTCGGCAGGCTCCCGTTGACCGTATGGGGCACCGTGACCGAGAACTTGCTCGCATCCGGGACGTTTTCGCCTGAGACGAAATAGGCCGTCCCGACATTCGAGAAGAACGAGGTCAGACCGAACCCGGATGTGGACTCGATCACCCAGGCATGATACCGTCGGTACCCGTCGTACTTGTTGCCTGGATCCGGCGACGGATACTGCTTATTGGTGTCCTGTATCTGCCAGGATCCTCCCTGTTTGCTCTTGGGATCGACCTTGCACTCAACTTCACCAAGCCTGAACCCCCACGTGTCTACGGTCTTCACTAAGTCTCCGCCGTTCTGGCTCTGCGCGTCACTGATGGGATTGGCGGGATCCTCGCCGTAAAGAACAACTTTGTTTGGATGCGCAGCATCCTTGGAGGGCGTGCACTCACCACTGATTACTGGATCAAGCTTCGACGTATACACGCTGCCCGAAGCATCCAAGCTGCCATCTGCATCATTCTGGATGTTGGTGATCGTCGGATCCTTGGGGCGAGGCACATCATACTTATAGAAGGCACTGTTGATCGTCCAACCCGCAGAAATATTCCGTTCTACATCCGAGCTGTTCATGCCGTCGTGTATCCCGACGAGACCCTTCTTATCAGGGTTGTATACTTCAGGGCTGACGGTACAAGTGCTGCCGTCCCGATTGGTCGTAACAGGCCAGGTGACCATCTTGAAATAGCCATCAAGACCCTGCTTGGCCTTAGCCTCCTTGAAATTGATGGAGCCATCCGAATTCTGGGCAGGCATAGGCTGACCGTTCTTGTCAGTGGCAAACATCTCATTGGGATTTGTCGGTTGTTTGGGCAAGTTGAAAGCCGAATACCTACTAGCTTGGACTTCCGCGCCTACCGTGGTAGTCAACGAATTAGGAGACGGCTGCTGGCCTGTCACCAGGACCGGCTCAGGGGTCAGCTCATCAACAGGCACCCACTGGCCATCCTTCAGAGCCACCCACTGATAATAGTACGAATTGGTCTCAGAACATATGCCATCAGGGTTATAGATAGTGCTGCCACGCACATTCAGCCAGTACGCAAAGAAAGAGCGGGGCGGAGCTACGCCAGCATCAGAGCCCGGCATTTTCCCAAGAGTAAGGCTATTGTAATCAGGAAAACCATAGTCGGTTACCATGCCCCAGTTGGACTGACTGCCTCCATAGAGTAAAGGATTGCCATCCCAGCCTACCCAAGAATACGGGCCGCTGCACTGAAGATCAGCGCCTTTGCCTTGGCATGTCTGCATATACAGGGTGAAGTTCTTGCCATTTGCCGTTAAGGCTGAAGTAATGTTGGATACCCTGTCCGGCGCATTAATCATGGTGTCAGGGTTAAAAATGCCACAGTCATCGATTCCGGCGACCCAATTCCATGGAGTACCAGGAGCAAGGCAGGATAGTGCCCCTTTCTGCTGTCCAACAACTGCGTAGATATTCACCGGCTCGTTGGCCCCACCAGGCTGATAATATGACGCATCAGCAGAATTCTTAAGCGCCAAATCACCCTCGATGGAAATGGTCAAATAGTCATATAAACCTGAGTTTATTATGGTGTGCACGGTGAAGTACTCATCCCTGTTCTGCGCCCACTTGTAGGCTCCGGACCAGGGCTGATCCGAGGATGACGCTGAAGCTATGGTGTTCAGATACTTTATTCTGCGATAATATGCTGGGGTTTCTGAACCCCTGTACTGATAGACGAAAGCCAGATTACAACTGCCCGTGGTGTCGGCGCCACGGGTACCATTGGCGCAAGAGGGGTCGAACTCGTTGTGTTTCACGCGCAGAATGAAGTCCATGCGCAGCTCATCCTGATAGGCATCAATCTTATTGTTGTAGCCCAACATCCGATAAAGCAGAGGCTTCCTGCTGGCCGTCTCATCCTGTCCATCAACGGCACTGGCCTGACTGGCCGAAAGCGCACTCAGCCCCAGAGGAACAACCATGGCCAGCGCCGCCAGCAGGGTTACCAGAACGACGATGATCGAACGGCGCACGTGCAGTGATCCCTCAGCGTCCCGTTCCTGCAAACGCTTCAATACAATACCCCCCAAACCACAATGAAATCATGCTCCAGCGCAGATCGACTCTGCTTTTGACTCATCCCCAATTAAGCCAATTGAATGTGGAGCACAACAATGCATCTTCATTTTCATTACGACTTCAAAGCGTACTGAGATAGAAAGCGTGATCCGGGATTCAGGTAGGGTGTTTCGCGGCTGTTCAAGTCTTGCCCCTGGTAGGCCCGGCACCCGACTGACAAGAAGTAAATATTGTCTTCTTCCGACCGGTCTGGATTAGGAGCAAATGTTGCTTTGACAACGGCAGCGGCAGGGGGATTAAAAAACAGGGCCCGCGCTCATCTCCATGGAATTGGAAGGATGAGAACGGGCCCCGGCTTATGCTTCCGAGGTCAGTGCCCGCTTTCCTGCCTGTTCCTCAGACATGCCACGAAGCCGACCAGCCCCAATGACATCAGCAGTAGGATCCTGAGCACCGAAAGCGGCCATCCGCCGGTCAAAGGCAAAGCCGAGTTGGAAGGCCGGAACTCCAGCTCGTGAGACACCGCAGCCGACTGGTTCCCTCCCTGGAACCTGCCCTGGGCGTCAGCACCCTCAGCATCATCGGAAAGCACCTGGGCAGTGAACTCACCCTGGTTGATCCCTTCAGGAGGAACCGCCTGCCATAGGCCTTGGTCCCCCACAGTAGCATCCGTGCCGCCACCGCCAGGCCAGGTCACATGCACCACGGTCCCCTTGGTCTCGGGAACCTTCGCATCCCCGTTCACATACTTGTAGGCCCTGCCCGCCACCTGGAAGACGTCATACCGCTCCAGGGCCAACGTGGTGGGCGTCATGTCGACCTTCCGCTCGACAGAGGCCGGACCCGATCGGATGTTCATCGGATTAACCATTTCAACGCGGAAATCATACGTCTGCGTGTCGTCGCCCCCGTTATAGCCGGTGAATCTGCCGGCGGGTATGTTCAGCGTCCAGGACCATGTGGACGCCGCCGTCTTGGACAGGCTAAGCGTGAGGCCCGTCGTGGGATCCGTGACAGAAGACGCGGTGTTGACCGCCGCACCCCTCTGGAAAGTGTTGGCCGGAGTGGTCACCAAGGGCGTCCAGTCTGAGGCAGTCTTCTGCTTCATCGAAACAGCCATCCTGGAATCCGTCATCCCCAGACCCCCCGAGGACCAGGCGAGATAAGTAGGTGATACTTCACCCTTGAATGTGACTGCTGAACCTGCGGGCAGGCTCCCGTTTACCGTATGAGGCACGCTGACCGAGAACTTGCTCGCATCCGGAACGTTCTCGCCCGAGACGAAATACGCCGTCCCGATATTCGAGAAGAAGGAGGTCAAACCGAACCCGGAGATAGACTCGACCACCCAGGCATGGTACCGCCTATACCCGCTGTACCTGTTACCCGGGTCCGGAGACTGGTATTGCTTGTTCGTGTCCTGTATCTGCCAGGACCCTCCCTGCTTGCTTTTGGGATCGACCTCGCACGCAGCCTCACCAAGTCTGAACCCCCACGTGTCCGAACTTTTCACCAGGTCCCCGCCATTCGAACCTTGCCCACCCACAATCGGATTGGCTGGATCCTCGCCGTAGAGAACAACCTTGTTGGGACGCGCAGCATCCTTGGAAGGCATGCACTCACCACTGACCACCGGATCAAGCTTGGTCGTATACACGCTCCCCGAAGCATCCAAACCCGCATCCCCATCATTCTCGATCTTGGTGATAGTCGGATCGTTAGGACGGGGCACATCATACTTGTAAAACGCCGTATTAATCGTCCAACCCGCAGACAGATTTCGGTCTATATCCGAACTGTTCATGCCGTCACGTATACCGACGAGACCCTTTTTATCAGGGTTGTACACTTCAGAACTGACCGTACAAGTGTTGCCATCCCGATTCGTGGTAACAGGCCAGGTAACAAATTTGAAGTAGCCATCAAGATCTTGCTTCTCCTTGGCCTCTTTGAAATTGATGGAACCGTCCGAATTCTGGGCAGGCATCGGATTGCCGTTCTTATCGGTCGCAAAAAGCACATTGGGATTATTGAGATACCTTGGGTCCTTTGGACTTACGTTGAAAGCCGAATACCTGCTGACTTGATATTGCTTACCTACCGTGGTGGTGACCGAATTAGGAGACGGCTGCTGACCTGTCACCAGGACCGGCTCAGGTGTCAACTCATCAACAGGCACCCACTCGCTATCCTTCAAAGCAACCCACTGGTAATAATAGGAATTGGTCTCGGAACATATTCCATCAGGGTTATAGATGGTACTGCCACGCGGATTCAGCCAGTACGTGAAGAAAGACCGCGATGGGGCTGTGCCCGGATTGGTGCCATTGATACTTCCAACACTGGTGTCAGAATAGGCAGGAAAACCATAATCGGTCACCATGCCCCAATTAGCCTGATTCCCGCCATAGAGATCTGGCTGGTCATTCCACCCAATCCAAGAGTACGGTCCGCTGCACTGAAGATCAGCGCCCTTGCCCATGCAGTCGCCCATATATAGCTTGAAGTTCTTGCCGCTCGCCGTTAAGGATGAAGTAATATTCGATGTCCTATCCGGCGCGTTGATCATCGTGTCAGGCTTAAAAGTGCCACAATCGGCAATACCCCAGCCCCAGGAAATACCGCCACAAGACAGTGCCCCCTGCTGTTGGCCAACGACCGCAAAGACGTTCAAGGGCTCATCAGTACCACCAGCTTTATAATCTGACACATTGCTGGAAGTATCCCTGAGATTCAAATCGCCCTCGATGGAAATGGTCAAATAGTCGTATAAACCAGAGTTGATTATCGTGTGTACGGTGAAGTACTCATCTTGATTTTGTGCCCACTTGTAGGCTCCGGACCAGGGCTGACCCGAGGATGATGCTGAAGCTATAGTGTTCAGATACTTAACCCTGCGATAGTATGACTGATTTGTCGAACCAAGATACGGATAAACAAAGGACAAATTACAAGCACCCCTGGTATCGACACCACCGGAGGCATTGGCGCAAGAAGGGTCGAAATCGTTATGTTTCACACGCAGGATGAAGTCCATGCGCAGCTCGTCCTGATAGGAATCGATCTTGTCGTTGTAGGCCAACATCCGATAGAGCAGGGGTTTCCTGCTGGCTGTTTCATCCTGTCCGTTGACGGCATTGGCCTGACTGGCTGACAGAGCGCTCAGCCCAAGCGGAATCACTATGGCCAACGTCGCCAGAAGGGTTACCAGAACGGCGATGATCTGACGTTTCATATGTTGTGGACGCTTGGTGCCCCGTTCCTGCAAACGCTTCAATACAATACCCCCCAAAATCACAATGAAATCAAGCTCTAGACCAGATCGACTTTGCTTTTGACTTATCCCCAATTAAGCCAACTGTATATAGAGCACAAAAATGCAGCTTCATTTTTTACTACGCAGCTAAGAGTACAGAAATTAGAAGCATTATCTTGGATTCAGATAAAATATTCTATAATCGGCGTTTCGCGACCGTCTATGGTCTTGATTCCAGCTGGTCTGGATTGGAGGGCTGGGCCGTTTTGGCTCAATTGACAGAGCACCTGATTGGTAATGCTGTCAAGCAGCTCTTTCACCAAGCACCTTTGGCAACGACAGGACACACTGTAGGCACGAATAGTGTATTGGCACCCCCATGAAAGTTAAAAAAACAGGGCCTGCCCTCACCTCCTAATTCCTCGGGGTGAGAACGGGCCCTGGCTTATACTTTCGGGATCAGTGGCGGTTTTCCTGCTTGTTCCTCAGGCAGGCCACGAAGCCCACCAGGCCAAGGGCCATCAGCAGCAGGATCCTGAGCACGGAAAGCGGCCAGCCACCAGTAAGAGGCAGGGAGGATGTCGAAGGCCGGAACTCCAGCTCCTGCGACACCGAAGCTGACTGGTTCCCGCCCTGGAACCTGCCCTGCGCGTCAGGGCCCTCGGCATCATCCGAAAGCACCTGGACGGCGACATCCCCCTGCTTCATCCCCTCAGGAGGAACCGCCTGCCAAATGCCCTGGTCCCCCACAGCCACATCCGTGCCGGTATTGTCAGGCCAGGTCACATGCACCATGGTCCCCTTGGTCTCAGGAACCTTCGTATCACCGCCCGCATACTTGTAGGCCCTGCCGGCCACCTGGAAGACATCATGACGATCAAAGGTCAGCGTGGTAGGCGTCATGTCGACCTTGCGCTCGACAGAGGCTGGGCCCGAACGAAGGTTCATCGGGTTGATCATCTCAACCTGGAAGGTATAGGTCTGCGTCTCGTCGCTGCCATCGTAGCCAGTGAACCTGTCAGCGGGTATGTTCAGCAACCAAGACCAAGTAGAAGCCGCCGTCTTGGTCAGGCTAAGCGTGAGGCCGGTCGTAGAATCTGAAATGGAAGATGCGGTGCCGACTGCTGCATCCCTCTGGAAAGTGTTGGCCGGAGTAGTTACCAAGCTGGTCCAGTCCGAGGCAGTGTTCTGCTTCATGGAAATGGCCATCTTGGAATCAGTCATCCCCAGCTTCCCCGAGGACCAGGCCGTATACACAGGCGACACCTCACCCTTGAACGTGACCACCGAACCTGCCGGCAGGCTCCCGTTGACCGTATGGGGCACCGCCACCGAGAACTTGGCCGCATCCGGCACGTTCTCGCCCGAGACGAAATAAGCCGTGCCAACATTCGAGAAGTAGGAAGTCAGGCCGAACCCTGACGTGGACTCAACCACCCAGGCGTGATAGCGC
Source organism: Bifidobacterium mizhiense (assembly GCF_020884755.1). Lineage (GTDB taxonomy): Bacteria > Actinomycetota > Actinomycetes > Actinomycetales > Bifidobacteriaceae > Bombiscardovia > Bombiscardovia mizhiensis. Next base: position 206,857 of record NZ_BPWE01000002.1, read on the forward strand.
CTGTAGGTGTTGTACTTATTGCCGGGATCCGGCGACGGATACTGCTTATTGGTGTCCTGTATCCACCAGGACCCTCCCTGCTTGCTGCCAGTGTCGGTCTCGCAAACAGCTTCCCCCAGCCTGAACCCCCACGTGTCCGAGCTTTTCACCAGGTCATCGCCATTTGTGCCCTGACCATCCGCAATCGGATTGGTGGGATCCTCTCCATACAGGACAACCGTATTAGGATGCTTGTCATCCTTGGAAGGCGTGCACTCACCGCTGATTACCGGGTCAAGCTTGGTCGTATACACGCTTCCAGAAGCATCCAAGCCGGCATCAGCATCGTTTTCGATCTTGGTGATCGTAGGATCATCAGGACGCGGCACATTATACTTATAAAAAGCAGTATCAATCGTCCAACCCGCAGAGAGATTCGTATCCTTTTGCGCGGCGGACATGTTATCGTCAATCCCCACAAGACCAGCGCTCTTGGGGCTGTACACCTCAGGGCTGACGGCTGTACATTCCGTGGCATCAGAATTCCTGGTGTCAGGCCAGGTCACCAGCTTGAAATAGCCGTCAAGATCCTGCTTCTCCTTGGCCTCCTTGAAATCAATCCCGCCATCAGCCTTCTGAGCAGGCATAGGATTGCCATCCTTATCAGTCGCAAAAAGCACGTTGGTGGTATTCGCATACTTTGGGTCGGTCGGATTAACGTTATAAGCGCCATTGGTATTGACCATGCCCTGCAGTCCGTAGGTGGTAGTCAAAGTGTTGGGACTCGGCTGCTGGCCTGTCACCAGGACCGGCTCAGGAGTCAGTTCCTTAACAGGCACCCACTGGCTGTCCTTAAGAGCCACCCACTGATAGTAATAGGAACTGGTCTCAGAACATATGCCATTGGTTTTGTTGCCTGGACCACGCAAGTTCATCCAATACACGAAGAAAGACCGTGCCGGGGCCGTGCCCGGGGCTGTGGCATTTATATTTCCAACCGTACCATCGCTATAAGCCGGAAAACCATAATCGGTCACCATACCCCAATTAGCCTGATGGTTTCGATAGAGATATGGGTTGCTGTCCCACCCAACCCAGGAATATGGGCCGCTGCATTGCAGGTCGTCTCCTCCGCTACCCAAGCAGTCACCCATATACACTTTCATCTGTTTATCCTTCGATAAACTCGCGGTGATATTTGAATATCTATCCTGCAAGTTGCTCATGGAGGCTGGATCGAAAGTTGAGCAGGTTTCGGTACCCCATGCCCACGAAGAACTACCGCAAGACAGGATGGTATTCTGATCACCAACGATAGCAAAGACATTCAAGGGTTCAGGGTGACCACCAGCCACGAACTTTGCGGGATCTTTAGACTTATCCGCAATGTTCATGTCGCCTTCGATGGATATAGTCAAGTAGTCGTATAAACCCGAATTGATTACCTTATGAACAGTAAAGCGCTGCAGATGATTATCAGCCCACGCTGTAGCTCCATCATATGCATACCCAGTTTTGTTATTTTCAAGATAATCATCTGGAGTTATAGTGTTTATATACTTTACACGATGATAATCTGCAGGGTTATCAGAACCAACATACTGATATACAAAAGATAAATTGCAATTTGACTTACCACCGGTGTCTGCCTTACCAAGGTCGATACAATCCGGCTTGAACTCGTTGTGTTTCACGCGCAGGATGAAGTCCATGCGCAGCTCATCCTGATAGGTATCGATCCTGTCGTTGAAGGCCATCATTCTATAGAGCAGAGGCTTCCTGCTCGCCGTCTCGTCCTGTCCATCAACGGCATTGGCCTGACTGGCCGACAGAGCACTCAGCCCAAGCGGAACGACCATGGCCAGTGTCGCCAGAAGGGTTACCAAAACGGCGATGATCGAACGGTTCACGTGCAGCGATCCCTTATTGTTCCGTTCTTGCAATCGCTTCAATACGAAACCCCCAAATCCCGATGGAATCATCTGCTAGAACAGATAAGCTCTGTTTTTAAGTTGTCCCCAATACCGCCGACTGTATCACAGAGATAAAAAAATCGCACCTTCGCGTTTTCTTTACATAAATCAAGCATAACCGGGCGCTCAGAGCATAATTGTCGACGCTTCACGACCGTTCGCCGTACGGAATCTATAAGGATTTATCAGCCTCTAATATGGCCGTCGCCCAGCACCCAGCTGACAAGAATCGGCATGATGGCCGCCAGGGCCTTGCCCCTGTGCGAAATAGCATTCTTTTCATCCGAGGTCATTTCCGCCGAGGTCAGCGGCTGCTGGCCGCTGGCGCGCCCAGGCTGATCACGGGGCACGAAGATCGGGTCATAGCCGAACCCGTTGTCCCCTCGTGCCTGACGGATGATGCTTCCGGGCATCTCGCCGATCCTGGTCACCTGATGCCCCCGGACGGCGTACCCCGGCACATCCGGAACGACCAGGGCGGCAGCACAGACAAACCGTCCTCCTCTGTGGTCGTCGGGAATGTCGTTCAGCTGGTTCAGCAAGAGCTCCAAGTTGGCCTGGTCGTCGCCGTGGCGGCCGCTCCACCGTGCCGAAAGGATCCCCGGGGCGGCGCCCATCACATCAACGACCAGCCCCGAGTCGTCCGCCAGCGCGGGCAGGCCTGACTCCCGAGCGGCCTGCCCAGCCTTGAGAAGGGCGTTCTCCTGAAAAGTGGTGCCCGTCTCTACCGGATCGGGCAGGCCCAACTGGCCGGCCGAAACCAGCTCGATCGTCTGACCCTCATCGGCCAGGAAACCGCCGAGGATGCGACGAAACTCAACGAGTTTGCCCTCGTTGTGCGTGGCCACAACCACTTTTCTGGCCTGCCCCATACCGATCCTCCTCGCTGAAATACCTGTTCCGGACGTCAGTCGGATGCCAGAGCCTTGCGCTGAGCAGCCTGCAGCTCCTTGTTCCCCTTGGTCGCCAGGTCCAGCAAGAGGCCGAGCTCCTGACGGGTGAGTGGGCGATGCTCCGCTGTTCCCTGTACCTCTATGAAGTCGCCGGAGCCGGTCATCGACACGTTCATATCGGTCATGGCCCTGCTGTCCTCCAGATAGGGAAGATCCAGCATGGGCTTGCCATCGATGATGCCCACCGAGACGGCCGAGACGCAATCCTTGGTCACCTTGTCGGCACTGCGGATGTGATGGTGGTCCTGGGCCCATCTGAGGGCGTCGACCATGGCCACATAGGCACCGGTGACCGAAGCTGTACGGGTGCCGCCATCGGCCTGAAGGACATCGCAGTCAAGCTGGATCTGATTCTCGCCCAAGGCCTTCATATCCACCACACCGCGCAGGCAACGGCCTATCAGCCGGCTGATCTCCTGGGTGCGGCCGCCGACCTTTCCCCGGACCGACTCGCGTGCAGTCCGGTCGCTGGTGGCCCTGGGAAGCATGGCGTACTCAGCCGTGACCCAGCCCAGGCCGGAGTCCTTGCGCCAACGGGGCAGCGTCGGTGTGAAGGAGGCCGTGCACATGACCCGGGTCTTGCCGCACTCGATCAGCACCGATCCCTCGGGGGCCTCCGTCCAATGCCTGGTGATGACGACCGGCCGCAACTCATCAGCCGCCCTGCCGTCAGGCCGCAGCACGGCACCCTCCTGGAGCATGTCCTTGATAGCAACCATCAGTGATGATCCTTTCCCGTTCCGCCCAGGCTCCCCTGGTCTGGTCCCTATTATTCCGTCAGCCGTCTACCGATCAATAGTCAGCGGTGTCTTGGCCGGCAGGATGCGATCAATCAGGAAGATGACCAGCGACAGGGCGAAGAAGACGACCAGATACTCAGCCATGTTGACCGTCAACTGGGCCCATCCCAAGTGCCCGAGATCCAAGAAGGCATAGGGATAAGGGTTACCGCCCGCCTCCGGTCCCGAATGGGGCCAGATGGCGGCCCTGATCAGCACAAAGGCTACATAGAAGGGGAAGTAGATCAGCCAGGTCAGCACATTGTGCCAGTGGAAACGACGATGAGGGTCGAACAAGAGGAAATCCACCGTTGCCATGATTGGGCTGATGACGTGAATCATCCATGTGGTCCTGATGCCCAGGACCAGCTGGTAGTCCGTGCTGTTCAGCCCCAGAACCAGGATGGCCACCAGCCCAGTAATAACAATGTAAAGCGTCAGGCAGCCCTTGAGCCAGGCTGGAGGCTGGATGCCCTTGAGCAGGGTGGCCGCCCCGGCCCAGAGCATGACCAGACCCAGGGCGATATTGGTCTGGAAGGTAAAATAGACCCACTTGTTGCCGATCCCCAGCAGCCAGGCCTCGTAGGTGCCACCCAGGCAGAAAAAGGCGATCAGCAACCGGTAGATACCCACGACGAATCTCATGCGGATCAGCTTAGCCCGACCATAGGAGGGCAGGGCAAGCCTGTAGGTCGGCAGAGGATTAGACTGGGGGCCAACCAAGGGCTTTTCCACCCACAAAGGGGAAGATATGAACGCAGAAAACAATAGTAAGGACACCGGAACCTCGACGGCTCTGATGACCGACATGTATGAATACACCATGCTGGATGCCGCCCTGCAGGATGGTACGGCCGGGCGACGATCCGTCTTCGAGGTCTACACCAGACACCTGCCGGCAGGGCGCCGCTACGGAGTGGTAGCAGGCACCGGACGGATTCTGGATGCGCTGGCGGATTTCCACCCCAGCGAGGACGAGCTGCGCTTCCTGTCCGACCGTCACATCGTTAGCCAGACCACCATCGACTGGCTGGAACACTTCCGATTCACCGGAACCATCCGCGGCTACCGGGAGGGCGAGATATTCTTCCCCGACTCCCCCATTCTGCAGATCGAAGGCAGTTTCGGCGAGTGCACCCTGCTGGAGACCCTGATCCTTTCCATACTCAACTACGACTCGGCTGTGGCCTCGGCCGCCTCCCGCATGGTCACCGCGGCCAAGGGCCGGCCCTGCATGGACATGGGCGCACGCCGGGCCAACGAATATGCGGCCGTGGCAGCGGCCAGAGCGGCCATAGTCGGTGGATTCCAGGGGACTTCAAACCTGCTGGCGGCCAAGCGATACGGCTTCAAGGCCATCGGCACCGCAGCCCACTCATTTACCCTCCTGCATGACAATGAACGCGAGGCCTTCCAAGGACAGATCCAGGCCCTGGGCAAGGGAACCACCCTGCTGACCGACACCTACTCCATCGAGGAGGCCGTCAGGACAGCCGTCGAGGTGGCAGGACCTGAGCTGGGTGGTGTCCGCATCGACTCCGGAGACTTGGGCTCGCTGGCCCAGCAGGTCCGCGCCCAGCTGGACTCCTTGGGAGCCACCAAGGCCACTATCACCGTCACCAACGATCTGGACGAGTACGCCATCGCCTCCCTGCAGGACGCCCCGGTGGACTCCTACGGGGTCGGCACCATGCTGGTCACCGGTTCGGGGGCCCCCACCTGCGCCATGGTCTACAAGCTGACCGAGCGAGAGAATTCCGACGGAGTTATGCAGGCCGTCGCCAAGAAGTCGGTGGGCAAGGCCTCAGTGCCGGGACGCAAGCTGGCCTACCGCTCCTACCACAACGGAGTGGCCGATGCTGAGCACGTCATCTCGGGCGCTGAGGATGCGCTGGCAGCCTATACGCCCGAGCAGGACTGGCGGGATCTGCTGGTCACCTACGTGGATCATGGCCAGGGCAAGCCAGAGTTCCAGGGTGAGCAGGCCGTACTGGACGCCCGAGAGCACCGGGCCAAGGCCCTTAAGGAGCTGCCCATCAACGCCCTGAGCCTGATGAAGGGGGAGCCGGTCCTGCCCACCCTAGTGAGGACTATCTAATGAGCACACAATCCGAAACCTACCAGCCCGACCCGAGTCGATACGATTCCACCACCTACCGGCCGTGTGGCGACAGCGGTCTGAAACTGCCACCCATCTGCCTGGGCTGCTGGCACAACTTCGGCGACACCACGCCCCTGGATCGTATGCAGGAGCTGTGCACGACGGCCTTCGACCACGGCATCACCCATTTCGACCTGGCCGACAACTACGGGCCTGAACCGGGCGCCGCCGAACGCAACATGGGGATCATCCTGCGGCGATGCTTCAGTCATCACCGCCAGGAGCTGATCATCTCCACCAAGGCTGGTTATGAAATGTGGCCCGGCCCTTACGGGAACCTTGGCTCACGCAAGCATCTGCTGTCTGGACTGGACCAGAGCCTGAAACGGCTGGGGCTTGACTATGTGGACATCTTCTACCACCACCGCCCCGATCCGGACACACCCCTAGAAGAGACCATGGGCGCCCTGGCCCAGGCGGTCACCAGCGGCAAGGCCCTCTACCTGGGACTGTCCAACTACGACGGGCCGACCATGGCACGGGCTGCGGCCATCCTGACCGAGATGCACGTCCCCTTCGTCATCAACCAGAACCGCTACTCCATCTTCGACAGAACCATCGAGGACAACGGGCTCAAAGAGGCCGTGATGAAAGAGAAGAAGGGACTGATCACCTTCAGCCCGCTGGCCCAAGGGCTGCTGACCGACCGCTACCTGCACGGGATTCCCGAGGACAGCCGCATTCGGTCCGACGGTCGCTTCCTCAAGGAGTCTGCGCTGACCCCTCAGCGGCTGAAGCAGATTCAGGACCTGAACGACCTGGCCCGTCAACGCGGCCAGAGTCTGGCAGAGATGGCCCTGGCCTGGTTGCTCAGGGACCCGGCTGTCACCTCGGTGCTCATCGGCGCCTCCAAGCCCGAGCAGATCCTGGACAATCTCAAGGCTGTCCAGTCGGCCGACTTCAGCCGGGAGGAACTGGAGATGATCGACCGGATCGCCTTGGACAAGCAGTCCTGAAGCAACCCGGACCGCTCAATAGCGCTCAGTGGCTGCCACCGGTCATCTGCTCGTAGATGCGCTTGCAGTCCGGGCAGACCGGGTACTGGGAGGGGTCATGCTTGGGCACCCAGACCTTGCCGCAGAGGGCCACGACCGGTCGGCCGGTCAGCTTGGATTCGGCGATGCGCTCACGGGAGACGTAGTGGGCGAACCGGTCCGCATCGCCCTGGTCGTTCAGCCGGGTTTTCTCGGCGGTCTCGGTGTCCGGACGGTCCAGCACAGCCGTGCCAGTGCCCTGGTCGGGGTTCTGCTCCCGCTCCGGATCCTCCATGCGAATGCTCTTGCTTGCAGTCATGATATCCATGGTACGGCGGCGAGCTACACGTTCGCTCCCTATGACGCGCTACGCTGAGAATCATGACTATCGCTGTATGCCCTGGCTCATATGATCCGGTCACTTCCGGCCACATGGATGTGATCGAACGTTGTGCCTGCTTCTTTGAGACGGTCCACGTGGTTGTGGCCGTCAATGCCGCCAAGACCCCCATGTTCAGCGAACAGGAGCGGGTGGCCATGATCCGCCGTGCCCTGGACGAGGACGGATACCCGAACATCACCGTAGCCTCTACCGATGGCCTGATCACCGACTACTGCCGTAAGGTGGGCGCCTCGGTCATCGTCAAGGGACTGAGGCAGAACGGGGACTATGAAGCCGAGCTGGGCATGGCCCTGGTCAATCGCAAGCTGTCCGGGGTGGAAACGCTCTTCCTGCCAGCCGATCCGGTGAGGGAACACATCTCCAGCACCATCGTCAAGGATGTGGCCAGGCATGGAGGGGACATCACCGGCATGGTCCCCGACAGCGTCGTGGATGCACTGATAGACACCTTGCACAGGGACACACCGCACACGGAAAAGAGCCAATGATGAACGAGCAGACCCAGGAAAGGGACGATGACGAGCCTATCGACGACTCGACCCGAGCGAGCGCTCCCAGGTCCGCAGTCGACATGAAGGACCTGCCCGACCTGCAGGAGGATCGAAGCGAGAGCGGGAACCCCCGATCGGAATTCACCACCGTCTATGACATCATCGACAGGATCCAGGCCATGCTGGACGAGGCCAAGGCCCCCATTTTCAGCCCGGGACTGGTCAAGGTGGACCGGGACGAGCTGGCCGACGACCTCAACGAACTCAAAAAAATGCTGCCAGTGCAGTTGGAGCGGGCCTCGGCGCTCATGAGGGAGGCGGAACGCCGGCTGAATACGGCGCAGACCCAGGCCAACGCCACCATATCCGACGCTCAGAGCCGAGCTGCAGACATCGTCAAGGAGGCTGGCGAGCAGGCCCGCTTCCTGGCCGGTCAGGAGAACGTGGTGGCCATAGCCCGGCAGAATGCCCAGACCATCATTGACACGGCCCAGGCCCAAGCAGACCGTCTGGTCCAAGGGGCCGATGGGTATGCCGCCCAGGTCATGGGCGAGCTTGACACCCAGCTGGGCAAGATGAGTCAGGATGTGCGTGCCGGTCTGGAGGTTCTCCACCAGCGTGAGCAGGAGGCAGCGCGTAGCATGAACGCGTCAGTCTCGGATCAGGGAAAGGAGACGCAGGGATGAGCAGACCAGAGGATTCCCCCTGGGCGGTTTCAGTGGCCCAGGTGTCGACGCGGGCAGGGCAGAGCACCCAGGTGGACCGCGATTTTCCAGCCCCTGAGGGCATTGGCGACCAGGTAGTGGGCATCCCGGCAGGAACACCCGTGCACGTGAAGGGCGACATCGACTCCCTTGTGGACGGACTCTTATTGCAGGCCCATATCAGCGTGCCCCTGAAGACCGAATGCACCCGCTGCTTGAGACCCGTGGATACCAGCCTCCAGGACGATCCGGTGGTTTTCTTCCCCTACAAGGATCCAGAACCGGAGCCGACCCATGGCAAGGAGGAGATCCTGGCCGAACAGGAGGAGGCCAGCGGTCAGACCTATCCTCTGGCCAGCGGGGGCGCCTTCATGGATCTGGAGGCCCTGCTGCGCGACACCCTGGTGGAGGCCCTCCCCCTGCAGCCCCTGTGCCGACCAGACTGCCGGGGTCTGTGCCCCCAGTGCGGCATGGATCTGAACGACCATCCCGATCACCACCACGAGATAATGGACGACCGCTGGGCAGCCCTGGCAGGACTCAAACAGCGCTTGGAGCAGGAGGAGAACCCCGGCAACGACGGCCAGGCTGGCGAATGACCGGAGGTTGCGGTAGACTGCTCTACGCTTAAGCTCGAAGTATTCGATCGAAACAGAGGACAATATGGCACTGCCAAAGTACAAGACCTCGCGCGCCAACACCCATTCCCGGCGCGCCAACTGGAAGACCCAGGCCGCCGCTACGGTGACTTGCCCCAACTGCGGAGCCCCTGCGCTGCCGCACATGGCATGCCCCAGCTGCGGCATGTACCGCGGGCGCGTCTACCGCGACGCCATTCGCTCGCAGTTCAGCAAGTGAGCCAATCAGCGAACGATACGCAATGAGAGAACCCCGGCCATCGACGGGTGGCAGGGGTTTTTCCATATCATCAGAGGGCAAGGCCGAGAAAGCGAGAAAGGCCATGCAGACAGAGCAGTCCGGAAAGGATCAGGAAAACCATATGCAACAGGAGGAACAGGAGCAAGTGGATTCCGGCAACCAGGCGGCTGAGGAGCTCTTCCAGGCCCTGGGTGGCAGGATCAGCCCGGAACTGCTGGTGCATGCCCTGACCCATCGCTCCTTCGCCCATGAGCACCCCGGCATGCCCAACAATGAACGGCTGGAGTTCCTGGGCGACGCGGTTCTGGAACTGGTGGCCACCGAGACCCTATACAAGGTTCATCCAGACATGACCGAGGGCCAGCTGGCCAAAATGCGGGCCAAGGCTGTCTCCGAAGAGGCACTGTCGGCCATCGCCCGGAAGAAACTGCACCTGGGGCAGTATATTCTTCTGGGCCATGGCGAGAGCGAAAACGGTGGGGCCGACAAGGACTCCATACTCTGCGATACCGTCGAATCGTTGATCGGATCGGTCTTTGTGGAACACGGCATCGAGGGGGCCAGGACCACCGTCCATACCCTTCTTGACGACACCCTGGCCGAGGTAGCCACCGAGGGGCCGGCACTGGATTGGAAGACCTCGATCACCGTCAAGGCCCACAAGCTGGGCTTGGGCGAGCCCCGGTACGCCATGGCGGTCTCCGGACCGGAATACGCCCAGGTCTTTACCGCCGAACTGCGTCTGGAGGACGGCGGGACCGTGATCGGCAAGGGCCGGGCCAGTAGCAAGCGGAAGGCCCAGCTGGCTGCTGCCGCCCAGGGGTGGAAGCGGCTGGACGACCAGGATCTGCTTGCGACTCTGCGCGCCGAGCAATCCTCCTGAGGTTCCAACCGAAATTCCGGCATGCGGTACTGCGCCAACGCCCCGACCAGACCCCTGTTTAGACTATGGGCATAACCCGGAAGCACGCCGTCACGAACGGCACAGGTGCCTCCTCCTGATCGGGATTCGTCCGCCTACCCCGCCGACGCTCCGACAGGTTCGTATTTCGACATGCACGGCCGCAGGTCGGCGCGCAGTCTGGAGGTCGAGAGGAAACATGAGTCTGCCGACACCTCTGCAAGCATTCAGCTCGGTACCCAAGAACTGGGACCATGACGACAAGGATGTCCCCGCCCAAGGCGAGCCCATGACGGGAGCCCAGGCGCTGATTCGGTCCCTGGAGGATCTGGGGGTCACCCAGGTCTTCGGCGTTCCTGGAGGCGCTATTCTGCCCGCCTACGACGCCATTGACGAGCAGGTGCGCTTCAACTTCACACTAACCCGCCACGAGCAGGCAGCCGGCCACGCAGCTGAGGGCTACGCCGTCTCCACAGGCAAGGTGGGGGTCTGCCTGGTGACCTCCGGACCCGGAGCCACCAACATGGTCACCCCCATAGCCGATGCCATGATGGACTCGGTTCCCTTGGTAGTGGTGACCGGCCAGGTGGGTGTGGACTCCATCGGCACCGACGCCTTCCAGGAGGCCGACATCGTGGGCATCACCTACCCGGTGGCCAAACACTCCTATCTGGTGACCAAGGCCCAGGACATCCCCCGGGTCATGACCGAGGCCTACCACATCGCCCGCTCAGGAAGACCCGGGCCGGTAGTGGTGGACCTGAGCAAGACGGCCCAGAACGGCAAAATGCTCTACTCCTGGCCCCAGGAGATGATTCTGCCTGGCTATAACCCGGTGACACGGGCCCACGGGCACGTCCTGGATGATGCCGCCCGGCTCCTGGTCCAGTCGCACAGGCCTGTCCTCTATGTGGGCGGCGGCGCAGTCCGGTCGGACGCCCGTCGGCAGGTCCAGGAACTCGTGCGAGCTACCGGTGCCCCCATGGTCACCACCCTGCCTGCGCGAGGCATCGTACCTGACTCCGATCCTGCAGTACTGGGAATGCCCGGCATGCACGGCACGGTGGCCGCCAACGGGGCCATCCAGCACTCCGACCTGCTGGTGGCTGTGGGCACTCGCTTCGACGACCGGGTGACCGGCAGCCTGGAAGATTTCGCCCCGGTGGCCAGGGTCATCCACATCGACATCGACCCGGCCGAAATCGGTAAGAACCGGCAGGCAGACGTACCCATCGTCGGGGACGTGGGCCAGGTGCTGGACGACCTGATCCCGGCACTCAAGGCGGCCCAACGCACCTGGGGCAAGCCCGACCTCAAGCCCTGGTGGCGACTGATCGACGGCTGGCGGCACGACTACCCCACCACCTTTGAGCCCAGCCCGGACGGCACCCTGGCCCCCCAGTGGGTGGTCCAAACCCTGAGCAACAAGGCCGATCCCAACACCATCTGGGTATCCGGCGTGGGTCAGCACCAGATGTGGGCCAGCCAGTTCATCGACTTTGAACGCACCCGCTCCTGGGTCTCCTCCTGCGGACTGGGAACTATGGGCTACGGCCTGCCCGCCGCCATCGGCACGGCCATCGGTACCAGGGAACAGGAGGATCCGCGACCCGTCTGGCTGATCGACGGGGATGGCTCCTTCCAGATGACCTCCGAGGAGCTGGCCACAGCCGGGCAGGCGGGACTGCCCATCCGCATAGCCATACTCAACAACTCGGTCTATGGCATGGTGCGTCAGTGGCAGACCCTCTTCTACGGCAGCCACTATTCCCAGACCAACCTGGAGGACGGCGGCGCCAAGCCCACAGACGGCAACGGCATCCCCGACTTCGTCAAACTGGCCGAGGCCTATGGCTGCCTGGGACTGCGTGCCTTTACCCAGGAGCAGGCCCTGGAGGCCATCGATAAGGCCAACGCAGTGACTAACCGGCCGGTCCTGATCGACTTCCGCGTCTGGAAGGATGCCATGGTGTGGCCCATGGTCCCGGCAGGCGCCTCCAATGACACCATCATCTACAAGCCGGGCGTGCAGCCCCTGGCCGGCATCCGTCCGGAGCAGGAGCAGACCGAGCCGCATGAGCAGACCGGAGCCGACCGGGCAGCCATGGCCAGCGACGCCGCCGGTCGCATGAACAAGTAGGAAAGGGGCACCACATGGCCAATTATCCAGCATCCAAGCCCGGTTCCGAACGGCACACCCTTTCCGTCCTGGTCGAGAACCGCCCCGGCGTCCTGGCCAGGGTGGCTGGCCTATTCGCCCGGCGCGCCTTCAACATCAACTCCCTGTCCGTCTCGTCCACCGAGCGAGACGACATCTCCCGGATCACGGTCACGGCAGACGTGGAGGCCGTCCCCCTGGAGCAGATCATCAAGCAGCTCAACAAGCTGCTGCATGTGCTCAAGATCGTCGAACTCAAGGGCGACGAGGCCGTGGAGCGCGAGCTGGTCATGATCAAGGTCAAGGCCAATGAACGCAACCGCTCCGACGTGCTGGAGATTGTCAAACTCTTCCGCGTACGTGTGGTTGATGTCCATCCCGAGTCCCTGACCATTGAGGCTACGGGGGCAGAGGGCAAACTGGAGGCCCTGCTGCGGCTGCTGCGGCCCTTCGGCATCATCGAGCTGGTCCGGTCGGGCGCCGTGGCTGTTACCCGGGGTCCCCGGGCCCTGAGCGAGAAGGTGCTGGGCTCCCAGATCACCGGCCGCTGATTCCTCCTGTAATCCTGGAAGGTGGTGCGCATGGCTGACGATGTGACGGCGGGAATGAGTAGGACCGGCCGAATCGAATGGGAGCGGATGGTATCCGGTCAGGTCTATCAAGACACCCATCCCGACATCGATCGCCAAAGGGAACGTGCAGAGAACCTCTTCCTGGAGTACAACAGGACCGGCCCTGGGCAGAAGCAGGAACGGCGACGGATTCTGGAAGACCTGCTGGGCCAGATGGGACAGGATGTCGTCATCAATCCGGACTTCAGATGCGAAGTTGGTTGCAACATACGGATCGGCAGCCAGACGCTGATCAATTACGGCGCCGTCATGCTGGATAACGCTCCGATCACCATAGGCAGGAACGTGTGGATAGGCCCCGGTGTAGGGCTCTTCTGCACCAACCATGCCCTGGACTATGAGGAGCGGAAGGCTGGCGCCTGCCTGGCCCGACCCATCGAAATCTGCCGGGGAGCCTGGCTGGGTGGCCACGTAGTCGTCCTGGGAGGAGTGCGGATCGGCCGTGGAGCCGTCATCGGAGCGGGATCTGTCGTCACCCATGACATACCGGATCAGGTAGTTGCGGTCGGCAACCCCTGCGCTGTCCTGCGATCTATCACCGATGCGGACAAAACCGGTTACCTGGACAGAATTCATCAGCGTAACCAGGAGAACGACCAGGACCAATAATCCCTCTCCCCTTGAAAAGCCCACAGCTCATTCCATCCAAGGCTGGCGGTAGATTGGGGAATCATGCCCATCTATGATCTCGGTCTGGAACACGTCGCTCTATCTTTCGCCACCAAAACCATCTTTACGGATGTGACGCAGGGCATTTTCGAGGGCGATCGGATCGGCATCGTGGGCCGAAACGGTGACGGCAAATCCACACTGCTGCATCTGCTGAAAGGCACCAAGGAACCCGATCAGGGCCGGGTGACTATGCGCAATGGACTCACCTTCGGCATGCTGGACCAACGTGATCCCCTGAAGGACGAGGACACGGTCCGCAAGGCTGCCTTGGAGAATCGGCAAGACTACGAGTGGGCTGCCGACCCCCGATCCCGTGAAATCGTCGAGTCCCTTCTGGGCGGCATGGAGCTGGAAGCCAAGGTGGGCACCCTGTCAGGCGGTCAGCGCCGCAGGGTGGATCTGGCCCGGCTGCTGCTCCGGGATTGGGACATCCTGGCCCTGGATGAGCCGACCAATCATCTGGACCTGCTCACCATCCACTGGCTGGCCGAACACCTGAAGAACCGCTGGGCCAAGAACTCCGGAGCCCTCCTGCTGGTCACTCACGACCGCTGGTTCCTGGACGAGGTCTGCACCTCCATGTGGGAGGTGCATGACGGAACCATCGACCCCTTCGAGGGTGGCTACAGCGCTTACATGCTCCAGCGGGTGGAGCGCGAGCGCCAGGCGGATCTGGCCGAGACCAAGCGCCGCAACCTGGCCCGCAAGGAACTGGCCTGGCTGACCCGAGGCGCCCGGGCCCGATCGACCAAGCAGAAGTTCCATGTCAAGGCGGCGCAGGAACTGATCGCTGACGTGCCACCCATGCGCAACAGCCTGGAGCTTAAGCGGATGGCCACCTCCCGCCTGGGCAAGCAGGTGGTGGACCTGGTCGACGTGACCAAGATCTATCCAGGGGCCGACCCCGATACCGATGGAAACAAGAACGACCGGGTCCCCTCCCCCCATGCCGAGCGCCCTCTGATGGGTTCGGTGACCGTGGCTACCGATCCTGACAAGAATGTTGAAGACGGCCAGGACCGCCCGAGCACTGCAGCGGCCGACACCCTCACTATCAGCGGACATAAGGTCCTGGACGATGTGACCTGGTTGATCGGCCCTGGCGATCGATTCGGCATCGTAGGTGCCAACGGAGCAGGCAAGTCCACCCTGCTGGGTCTGATTGACGGCAGCGTGGCTCCCACAGCAGGACACGTCAAAGTAGGTAAGACGGTCCGCTTTGCGGTGCTGACCCAACGTCTGGACGAGCTGGAGAAACTGGGCCGCTATCGGATCAAGGAGGTCCTCAGCCGCTACAAGCCCACCTATCTGGTGGAGGGCAAGGAGGTATCCCCTAGCCAATTGATGGAGCGCCTGGGCTTTGAAAGCTCCCAGCTGATGACCAGGATCAGTGACCTGTCAGGCGGACAGAAGCGCCGCATGCAGCTCCTGCTCATCCTGCTGGACGAGCCCAACGCACTGATCATGGATGAGCCAGGCAACGACCTGGATACCGACATGCTGGCCGTCATGGAAGACATGCTGGACTCATGGCCGGGCACCCTGATCGTGGTCTCCCACGACCGCTACCTGCTGGAGCGGGTGACCGACCAGCAGTTCGCGCTGATCAACGGCAAGGTGGTTCATCTGCCCGGCGGTGTCCAGGACTACCTGGACATGGTCGAGTCGGCCGACCGTGAGGCTACGGATGCACCGGGCCAGGCATCAGCCAAGGAGACCGGGAATCACAATCAGGCCAAGGCCGAACGTGTTGCCAGGCGAAATCTGAGCAAGCAGGCCTCCGCCATTGAACGCAAGCTGGCCAAGCTGGCTGATCAACGCAAAGATCTTGAACGACAGATGGCTGAGCACGACCCTGGCGACTACCAAGGTCTCAACGAGCTCAACAGCAAGCTCAAGGATCTGACCGGACAGTCGGACCAGTTGGAAGAGGAGTGGCTGACCATCGGAGAGGAGCTGGAATAGCCTCAGTCGGCGGCCAGCTGAGCGGCCTGGGTCGAACACCTGGCCGCAAAGGCAGAAAAGATGGCATCGGCCAAGGGCTGCATCTGTGGCATCCCTTTGATAAAATCGTCGCGCATTTTAGCGATCTTGGACTTCTTCATCGTGCCGACCATGCTCGGCACCTGCATCCATTCCTCGAAGATGGGCGCCGTCACCTCCAGGTGGAACTGCAGGCCCAAGGCTGATCCAAGTCGAAAAGCCTGAACCTTGGTTGCCTGGGAGCGGGCCAGAAGCTTGGCCCCCGGAGGCAGAGTGACCTGGTCGGCATGCCAGTGCAGCACATCCGTGTTCTTGCTCCACATGGCCACATCGTCGTCCTGCCCCACCCAGCGGATGGGCCCCATGCCGTATTCGGGCTCCTGGTCCCGCATCAGGGTGCCTCCCAGGGCTCGCGCCAGAATCTGATGACCCAGGCAAATCCCCAGAATGGGCTTGTTGGCAGCCATCGCAGCCTTGGCCAGCTTGGTCTCCGCCTTGAGTCCGGGGTGATGCGCGTAGTCGTCAGCCGACATGGGCCCGCCCATCATGACCAGTCCCGCCAACTCCCGCGAGCGCGGCAGCTTGGGCTTCTTCTCGTCCACGATATTGGTGATCTCGGTATCCAGCCCGCACTCCTGGAGGTTGTCGAGAATGCGACCTGGCTTCTCCCAATCCACATGCTGGAGCACCAGCACCCTAGGTTTCGCCATGATTCCATTCTTGCACACATGCCGTCGGACCGGGTCTGCAGGCTCGGCATTTCCTCTTGGACGGTCAGCAAGCCTTGGTAGGCTCAAGGGTATGGATACGAGTTCGCAACCGCATGATTCCAAGGCTTCAGTCAGCCTGGCCGCAGCTGGTCTGCGTCTGTATGACACAGCTGATCACCAGGTGACCCCCTTCAGACCCATCGAACCGGGCAAGGTTGGCATCTACGTGTGCGGGGCCACGGTGCAGAGCTCGCCCCACTTGGGCCATATCAGGACCACCTTGGCCTTCGACGTGATCAGGCGCTGGCTGCTCAGACTGGGCTACCAGGTGACCCTGATCCGCAACGTGACCGACATTGACGACAAGATCCTGACCAAGGCGGCAGCCAACGGCCAGCGCTGGTGGGAGCGGGCCTACATCTACGAGCGCGAATTCACCCATGCCTATGAGACCATGGGAGTCCTGCCACCCACCTACGAGCCCCGAGCCACCGGGCATATCCCCGAGATGATCGACCTGATCCAGCGCATCATCGACCGCGGCCACGCCTATGTGGTGCCCGACGAACAGGGCCGCCCATCAGGCAATGTCTACTTCGACGTGGCCTCCTGGCCTGAGTATGGTGCCCTGACCCACCAGCAGACCGGCACCCAGCCCGCTGACGAGCAGGCCGCCGCCAACGACCGGCTAGGGCCCAGCATCGACACTGATGACCAGGCTGCCGATACCGATGAGGAGCCCGGCAAGCGAGACCCCCGCGACTTCGCACTTTGGAAGGCACCCAAGCCTACAGACCCGCCCACAGCTCGCTGGCAAACCCCCTTCGGCACAGGTCGGCCGGGCTGGCATCTGGAATGCTCAGCCATGAGTCACCGCTATCTGGGTGCGGATTTCGACATCCACGGAGGCGGCCTGGACCTGCGCTTCCCCCACCACGAGAATGAGATGGCCCAGTCGCACGCAGCTGGCTGGGGGTTCGCCCATCGATGGATGCACACGGCCTGGGTGACCCAGAAGGGCGAGAAGATGAGCAAGTCCCTGGGCAACGGACTGTCCGTGGAACAGGTATTGTCTCAGCATCCGGCCTGGGTGGTGCGCTACGCGCTGGTCTCGGTGCAGTACCGGTCCATGCTGGAGTGGTCCGACCAGTCCCTGCAGGAGGCCGAAGGCGCCTACGAGCGCGTCAGCAATTTCGTGGACCGTGCCGGGCGGATCCTGGGCGCGCAACCCGAGCGTGACCGTGTGGCGGGACTGAGTGCGGACGATCTGCCAGAGGACTTCGTACAGGCCATGAATGACGACATCAACGTCTCAGGCGGTCTGGCCGCCCTCTATGCGCTGATCCGTCAAGCCAACGCTGTCATGGATGCGGACCCGGAAGCTCGGGACCGGAAGTGGCTGGCCAATGCCCTGCTCCAGGTCAGAGCCATGCTGGATGTCTTCGGACTTGATCCTCTCGATCCCCACTGGGCAGGGGCCGCAGCCGACCGTGACGACCAAGCCATGAATACTCTGGATGCCTTGGTAGGCCAGCAGTTGAAGGAGCGCGACCAAGCACGAAAGGATCATGACTTCGCCCGGGCCGATGCCATCAGGGATAAGCTGGCGGCGGCCGGCGTGGCTGTTGCGGACACACCCGCTGGCAGCACCTGGGACCTGAGCCGCTGAACCCATGTCCGACATACGCGACGTCGCCAGAAGGGCCGGAGTCTCGGTCAGCACAGTCTCCTATGCCTTCTCCGGCAAGCGTCCCGTCTCTCCGGAAACCTACCAGCGGATCATGCAGGCCGCCGACGAACTGGACTACGCCGCGGATGCCGGAGCCCGGATGCTGCGGGCCAAGCGCAACCAGATCGTCGCTCTAAGCGCCCCGCTGCGCCCCGGGCAGAACCGGGCCTCCTACGCAGATTACTTCATCGAGATGGCCAGCTGCGAGCATGCTCGTGGCTACGACTCCCTGCTGCTGACCGCTGAGAACGGCGTCGAAGATATCCGGCGGGTCACCCGTAGCAATCTGGCAGACGGGGTGGTCCTGATGGATCTGGTGGACGATGATATCCGTGCCGCCCAGGCCGCATCATACAGGCGCCCCTGCGTGGCCCTGGGAGTGCCTCGGCAGCACGCGGCCTGCGCCTGTGTGGATTTGGACTTCGATCTGATGGGCCGCATGGCGGTGGAAGCCATGGCCCGAGCGGGACGCAAACGCCTGCTCTTTCTGGAGGATCTGGAGGGCGAATACCGGCGTGGGTCCGGTTTCCGCCTTATCCTGCTACGCAGTCTCAAGAACTGGGCCCGCCGCCTGGGCATGGATCTGCAGCTTCAGCCGGGACCTACCGGCAGCGATCTGGCCTACACCCAGCAGGTGCTGGATGTCATCCATCACGGCCACATCGATGGCCTGATTGGCCAGATCCGCCCCTCCCTGCTGGACACCGTGGTGATCCGCATGCGCTCGGACGGCGTGAGCATTCCCGACGACGTGGCCGTTCTGTCCTGCGCTGCAGGCAAGGTCAGCCCCACTCTTGAGCTTCAAGGAATCTCTGAGATTCCCCTTACACCCCGTTCACTGTGTGCCAAGGCTGCGGAGTTGCTGACCCAGGCTGTGGAGGAGGGAGCCTCCCTGGCCGGTCGAGTCCAACTGGAGCGACCAAGGCTGATCGACCGCTCTTCCATCAGCCGATAGAAGCTGGAGGCCCCCAGAGTCGCTCAGCGGGGCCGACGATCCCGCTCTCCTGTCTCCAGCACGTGTTGCGGGAAGGGCTGATGAGGCTCCTGCTGGTACCAGTAAGCCACGCTGGCCAGGTCGTCCTGACGCTCGAAGTAGCCCTGTTCGTCCACGCCTATCTGCTGCAGGGTCACTTTGATATCGCTGGCGAAAATAATGGGGTCAGGGATGTGCCAGCGGTAGAACCCCCTGGTCACCGGGGTGTCGGCATCCCAGTACTGGGATTCGCGGTTGTCCAACTGCCTGGAGTGGAAGGGAAATCCCATGTAGGCCCCGCTGTAGGTGACCTCGTGCATGCGATCATCCGCGTCCTGCCCAGCAAAGCTCCAGGCGCCGCCGAAGTAGTCCTCACTGCCTGTGGAGCACCAGGTGGGATAGTCCTTGTCTCCGTCAAGGTAGACCTTGACCTCGCCCTCGCCCCACCAGCGGCTCTCCAGGGCAGTCAGAGCCAGATAGGTGCCCACGTAGGAGCCCCGGCCATGCACCCCGTCCAGGATCACGTAGTCCTGACCCAGTTCGGTGACCCGCTGACGGCGCCACTGGGCGTGGAAGGTCATGACCTCCTTGGGCAGCTCATCCTTCTCCACATAGTCGATCTGGTAGAAGAAGGCCTCGATGGGCTCGTTGTGGCGGTTGCGCAGGACGATCCTGGCCCCGTCATGGAAGGGCATAGGCCAGTAGCAGTTGAAGCCGCGGCGTGGGTAGACGGCCACAGGCACGGACTCCACCCGGCAGGCCTGGGCGTGGCCACAGCAGAAGAAGTCGCCCAGGGGCACGCAGACGGAGGGCGTCTGTTCGCCGTCCCAGTAACACTCCAGGATCAGATTGCGCAGGACGTTAGGCCCGGTGGGCGAGGTGGCATCGGTCACGGTCATCCAGATATGACGGATCTCGCCTGCGCCTGACAGGTCGGCCAGGACCATGTCCTGCCCGGGAGGAATGTTCTTGAGGCAGGGGGTCCCTTTTCTGGATGGACCGAGATTGCTGGCTGTCATGGCCGCCCTGCCCTTGCCTCCCCGAGGGTTCTCGGCATTGATGCAACGGGTGCGGTCTGTGGATGGGCGGGTCAGCGCCTCAAGAGCGTTGGTGATGTTCGGCATGGTCATACCCATGGTTGTGGTTGCCTTTCATATTCGGGCCGTCCGCTCCCCTCCCCTGCCTTCTTGCAGCAGGCGGCCATGTTCAGTGTACTTGTCAACGGCGGTTTACTTGACAGCGCCAGCCACTATCCCCTGCGAAAGCTTCCGCTGGAAGAAGATGAAGAAGATGATGGTGGGAATAATGCTGAGCAGGGAGGCAGAAGCCAGGTCGGTAGCAGCCATGGTGTGCTGCCCCTGCATGGTCGCCAAGGCCAGCGGAATGGTCTGCGTCTTCTCGCTCATCAGGAAGGCCATGGGGATCATGTATTCGTTCCAGGTCCAGATGAAGAAGAAGACGAAGAGGACGCTGATGGTCGACCAGGACACCGGCAGCACGATCTTGCGCAGAATCTGCCAGCGCGAGGCCCCGTCGACAGTGGCCGCCTCCAGGATGGCCTGGGGGAAGGTCCCGTAGACCGAGGAAAGCAGATAAGTACCGTAGGCACTCTGGATGATGGTGAAGATGATGATGATGGACCACTGGGAGTTATAGAAGCCCATCCACTTGAACATGACGTAGAGCGGGTAGAGCAGGGCCTCCTGGGGGACCATGTTGGCCAGCATGATGAACAGGAGGATGACCGTGTTGCCCTTGACTCTGCCGATGCCCAAGGCGAAGGAGTTGAGGACCGAAAGCAGGACCCCGACCACGGCGACCACCAGGGAGATCAGCAGAGAGTTGCCCAGCTTGAGCGGGAAATTGCTCTTGTTCCAGAAGGAGATGATGCCGTCCATGCTGAAGTGGGCGGGCACGGAGAGGGGGCCTGTGGCGTTGTAGTCAGCCGTGGTCTTGAAGGCGTTCAGGACCAGAATCAGCAGGGGGAAGAGCATGATTACGGCTCCCGCGATCAGCAGGATCAGACCGGCCCAGTCCCCCCAGGTGCGGATTTTATGGGCGTGCCGGGAGGACACCCGGGCGTCGGCTTGCAGTGTGGCTTGATTATTCATGATGTGCTTCCTAGCCTTCCTCAGGCGATGCTCTTTTGCACGCGCTTTTGCACGATGGTGAAGACGATGGAGAAGATGACGATGACCACGGTCAGGGATGTCGAGATGGCGGCGCCGTAGCCCACCTGCTGCACCTGGAAGAATTGGTTGTAGGAGTAGTAGGAGGGAACCATGGTGGAGGTGCCGGGCCCGCCCTTGGTCAACAGATAGACCGGGGCGAAGGTCTTCAGGGCACCGATGGTGGAGGTGAGAATGACCACTAGCAGCTCCGGAATGATGGAGGGGAGGGTGATGACACGGAACTTCTGCCACCAGTTGGCCCCGTCCAGGCTGGCCGCCTCGTAGAGTTCAGGGTCTACCCGCTGCAGTCCGGACATGAAGATGACGATGGGATAGCCCAGCTGGATCCAGATCAGGATGACCATGAGAATGGGCAGGGCCGTGGTGGTCGAACCCAGCCAGTTATGGGCCAATCCGCCCAGGCCGATCTTGGTCAGCAGGTCGTTGACCGCACCGTCTTCAGGCCGGAAGATCCAGCCCATGATGATGGTGGCCACGGCCACAGGCAGAACCTGGGGAAGGTAGTAGAGGGCCCGCAGGGTCGAGGAGGTGTGGGGGCCGAACTTCTTCTGGATCACGTCGGTCAAGGCCGAGGAGATCAGCAGCCCCAGGACGGTGGGAATGATGACGATGGCCACAATGATCCAGAGGGTGTGCCCGAAGGAGACCCAGAAGGTCGAGTCGCCCATGAGCCGTCGCCAGTTACGCAGACCAACCCATTTGGTCGGTCCCACCCCCCTCCAACGGGTGAAGCTCAAGTAGATGTTCCAAAAGATGGGCACGATGACGATGGCCACGATGCCTATCAGACCGGGAATCAGATAAGGGACGAACCGCGAGGGCGCACTGCCCGGGATACGGGACTGCGCCTTCTTCCTGCTATGTGTGTCAGACATGCTTCTACTCTCCTTGGCGGATTGACGCAGCTCAGTCGTCATCCAGATCGAGCTGGGCGACACCGTCGTCGTAGTTCTTATGCAGAGTGTCCAGAACCTGGTCGGGGCTCTTGGTGCCGTTGACCAGCTCTTGGAAGGCAGCCGGCATGGCGTCGGTCAGGTTGGGCGCAGGGTAGTCGGGATAGTAGCTCATCCGGCTGGCGTCCGAGGCTTTGGTGTATTCATTGACCAGATCACGACTCTTGGGGTTGGTGATGGCATCCGTATCGGCCGCCACTGGCACGCCGCCCTTGTTGCCGATGTAGTTCTGAACCTCTTTGGACAGGACCACGTTGATATAGCGGGCTGCGGCATCCTTGTGCCGTGACTTCTGCGGAATGACCAGCAGGTTGCCCGCGCAGCCCTCGACCATCTTGGCCCCTGGGAAGATGGATGCCGTCCAGTCGAAGGCCTTCACCTGCTCCATGAAGCGGGTCTGGTTCCAGGTGCCGGTCTGGTAGATGGGATAGGTCCCCTTGATGAATGCCGTGGTCGTGTCCTCGGCCTTCATACCGGTGGCGTTTTTGGAGATGTATCCCTTGTCGATCCAGTCGCGGATGGTATTCGTGGCGAAGGTCAGCGGCTTGCTGCGCCAATTGACCGGATGCTTGTAGAGCTGCCAGTCGTCAACGAATTGGGCATCGGCCTTGGTCATGGCCAGCTGCCACCAGAGCCAAAGCACCCCGTACTCCTGGGCATCGGCCGCTATGGGCGTGACCCCGTGGCTCTTGAAGGCCTTGAGGGCAGCCACGAACTGGTCAAAGGTTTGCGGGATGGGGATCTTGTACTTGGCAAAGAGGTCCTTGTTGTAGTAGACCCGCTGCATCTCCGCGTAGGAGGAAACCCCGTACCAAGTGTTCCCGTCCATGACGCCACGCTTGTCGTACTTGCCCACTGCTGCTGCCTGGCCACGCACCTTCTTGTCCCAGCCGTACTTCTGCACATAGGGCTTCAGGTCGGTCAGCAGCTGCAGGGTGGACAGGACCCCGGCCGAACCGTTGCCGCGATTGGACTCCATGACATCCGGGGCGTCGTCCGAGTTGAGGAATTGGCTGCCATTCTGGGCGATCTGAGTGAAAGACTTAACCTCGAAATCCACCTTGATGCCAGTCTGTCGAGTAAATATATCAGCAGCCTTCAGCCAACCCCGGGCCTGACCGCTGCTGGGCTCCTCGTAGTACCAGATCTTGATGCTGGACGGGTGGGCTTCCTGGGGAGCATCACCCCCCGATCCGCAGGCCGCCAGCGGCAGGATCGACATGGCCAGGGCCAGGGCCGCCCCGATCCCTCTTCTGATCTTCATGATGGCTCCTAACTTCCTTGCATCCTTGCATCCATCTATAGCGATTCAATATGTCGAAAGGTTTCGACTTCGGGTGTATTGCAGGGCTCAAACCATCTCCGTCGATGCACTCAAGATGTCGAATCGTTTCGACTCAGTATAGAAGCCAGCCGGGGATCATGTCAAGAAGACACAAAGTGGACTCATGTCTTTCTTTTGTGTAGCTACTCAGATCCTCTAGCTCCCCTCGTCATGATCCATATACTGATGTTCAATCAATGTTCCCGAACTTCTCAAGGGTAAAAGCACTACAACTGTTAGCCCAGCAATATCGAATTCTTCTGAACTGCCTATGTTTGTTTGGTCGGCTCTGGGCACGGGCCTTACGGAACAATCGGCCAATCTCCCGGCTGACAGGTAGACTTGGGGCATTATGGCAGCATTTTCATCTTTGACCGATCGGCTCTCCCAGGCCTTCACCCATCTGCGTTCCAAGGGGAAGCTGACCGAGGCCGATATCGATGGCACAATCCGCGAGATCCGCCGCGCCCTCCTGGATGCCGATGTCTCCCTGGACGTGGTGCGATCCTTTACCGGACGCATCCGGGAACGTGCCCTGGGCGAGGAGGTCTCCAAGGCTCTGAACCCGGCCCAGCAGGTGGTCTCCATCGTTTACGACGAACTGACTGACATCCTGGGCGCGGGAGTGGATCGACCACTCAATTTCGCCAAGAACCCGCCCACAGTCATCATGCTGGCTGGCCTGCAGGGTGCCGGCAAGACCACGTTGGCCGGCAAGCTGGGCTACTGGCTCAAGGATGCCGGTCACACCCCCCTGCTGGTGGCGGCCGACCTGCAGCGGCCCAATGCGGTCACCCAGCTCCAGGTTGTCGGTGAACGCGCAGAAGTACCGGTCTACGCCCCCGAGCCGGGCGTGCAGACCAGCGGATCCGAGCTGGCGGCTCCCGGACAGGTCACAGGCGATCCGGTCAAGGTGGCTGCCGATTCGATCAGAGTGGCCAAGGACAAGCTCTACGACGTGGTCATTATTGATACGGCCGGCCGGCTGGGCGTGGATCAGGAGCTGATGGAGCAGGCACGCAATATCCGCGATGCCGTTCACCCCGACGAGATCCTCTTCGTCATCGATGCCATGATCGGCCAGGACGCGGTCGCCACAGCCAAGGCCTTCGACCAGGGCGTGGACTTCACCGGCGTGGTCCTGTCCAAGCTGGACGGCGATGCCCGTGGCGGCGCAGCCCTGTCGGTGGCCTCGGTGACCGGCAAGCCCATCCTCTTCGACTCCAACGGCGAGGGCCTCAAGGACTTCGAGGTCTTCCACCCTGACCGCATGGCCTCCCGCATTCTGGATATGGGCGACATCCTGACCCTGATCGAGCAGGCACAGCGCCAGTTCGACGAGGAGGAAGCCCGTAAGGCCGCCGGGAAGATGTCTGAAGGCAGCTTCGGCCTGGACGACTTTCTGGAGCAGCTCCAGCAGGTCCGCAAGCTGGGCTCCTTCAAGAGCATCCTGGGCATGATCCCGGGCATGGCCCAGCACCGCAAGGAGCTTGAACAGTTCGATGAGAAGGAAGTGGATCGAACCCAGGCCATCATCCAGTCGATGACTCCTCAGGAACGACGCGACCCCAGCATCATCGACGGCTCACGACGGGCCCGAATCGCCTATGGCGCCGGCACTACGGTCTCGGCTGTCAACGGCCTGCTGCAGCGGTTCGAGCAAGCGGCCAAGATGATGAAACGCATGACCAATGGCAGCCGCTCGATCCCAGGCATGGGCGGCATGGGCGCTGGCGGCGGCAAGAAGGGCAAAAAAGGTAAGAAAGGCCGCAAGGGTTCCCGTTCAGGCAATCCCATGAAGCGGGAGGCCGAAGAGAAGGCGTTACGCGAGCGCCTGTCCGGCAAGGGCAAATCCTCCGGCGGCTCGGCCTTCGCCAAGCGCCCTGAGACTCCGCAGATGCCTGAAGGCCTGCCGGATCTGCCCCCCAACCTTGGCGGTGGACTAGGCGGCCTCTTCGGCGGCCGCTAACCGCCTCCCTCCTGCAGGAGACAATGGCACGTGAACACCCTTCTCTGGATTCTCTTGGGACTCATCGCTTTGTGGATGGCCCTGCGCTTCCTGCCGGCCGGAGCCGACTGGCACCGTCCTCTGGTGGAGCTGATCGCTCTGATCGACCTGTTGGCCGTTCCCCTGCTGGCCATACTGATATGGACGGTCTTCACACGCGCCTGGCCTCAATGCCTGTTGGCGTTGGTAGAACTTATCCTGGTCAGCTGCCAGCGACTGGGCTACCGGCTGCCTCCAGCAGACCGGACCAGCCATCCATCTTCCGACCATGGACTGAGTGTCATGACTTTGAACTGCCGCTTCGGCCGAGCCGATCCTGAAGAAGTCGTGCGTTGCGTGCAGGCCTATGGAATTGAAGTGCTCGCCCTGCAGGAGGTAGAGGGAAGACTGCTGGAATCGCTCCAGGATGCAGGCCTAAATCAGCTCCTGCCCTATCTGACGCAAGGGGTTGCAAACCCTGAAGACAACGGTGGCCACAACGTTATTTTCTCGGCCAACCAACCCGTCAAAGCTTCGCCATCGGCCGTGAACCTTCCGGCAGCTGCAATACCCCTGGTCGAGCTCAAGACCAGCTGTGGGCCGATTCGAGTGGCCAGCGTCCATCCCAAATCACCCCAACGAGGTGCCAGACAGTGGGGCATAGGTATCGCTGCGCTGACCAAACTGACCCAGCCGCCCGTACCAACCATCGTCATGGGCGATTGCAACGCCACCCTGCAGCATCCGACCTTCCGCGCCATGCTGGCCAAATCCGGGCTGCATGACGCTTCTTTGCACTTGAAAGCCGGTAGCCATCCGACTTTTCCCTCAGCTAGCGCGCTCCCTCCGTTGATCGAAATCGACCATATTCTGACGGACGGCGACCTGGTCCCGCAATCCATGCGTGCCCTCCGCATTCCAGGCAGCGACCACCGAGCTCTGGTAGCACAATTGACTCTACAGCGTCGGCTCTAGACACCGTACAGGCTTACCACCTGCCATATCCCTCGGTTGAGGTATACTTTTGCTGTTATTCATGTCCGGAGGAGCCCTCTCATTCCGACGGCCGTGAGGAACACGCCAGGAGCGCCACCATGCCCCACATGGAGACGCCGCCGGGCACACCAAGTACCAAGGAGAGCCGTTTTGGCAACCAGAATTCGTCTGAAGAGAATGGGCAAGAAGTTCTACCCCTTCTACCGCGTGGTCGTGGTCGATTCCCGCAAGAAGCGCGATGGCAAGGTCATTGAGGAGATCGGCACCTACGATCCCAACACCCAGCCCTCTTCAATCAAGATCGACTCCGAGCGCGCCCAGTACTGGCTGGGTGTGGGCGCTCAGCCCAGCGACCCTGTCTTCAACCTTCTGAAGATCACCGGCGACTGGCAGAAGTTCAAGGATCTGCCCGGCAAGGAGGGCACCCTTAAGGTGCCGCAGGCCGAGGTCGACGCCCAGGCTCGCATCGAGCAGGCACAGAACGAGGCCCAGAAGCTCAAGGCAGCCAAGTCCGAGGCTGATGCCAAGGCCAAGGCCCAGGCGGAGAAGGAAGCCCCCAAGGCCGATGAGTCGGCAGATGCCGCCCAGGCCGAGCAGGCAGCTGAGTAAGGCACATTCATCAAAGATTGGAAGGACCGGCTAACATGCTTGCACAGGCCGTTGAGCACCTGATCAGGAACATCGTGGACTTTCCCGATGACGTGTCGGTCAAGTCCCACGAGAACTCTCGCGGAGAGCTGTTGAGGGTACGGGTCAACCCCGAGGATATCGGCCGTGTGATTGGCAGGGGCGGCAGGACCGCCAACGCCATCCGCACCGTGATCCAGGCGCTGGCCGACCACAAGGTGCGCGTCGACATCATGGATGTGCGCCGGTGAGCCCCAGCCGGTCCACCAATCACGACCCGCAGGGTCCGGACCCTCAGCAGCCAAGGTTGCTGAGGGTCTGCCGTATCGGCCGCGCCCAGGGACTCAAGGGCGAGGTCAACGTATATGCTTACACCGACGAGCCTGAGCGGCGATTCGCCCCAGGTTCCCAGTTACAAACCAAGGACGGACAGGTTTTCACGGTAGCCTCCTCCCGCCGCTTCAAACAGCGTTGGATCGTCCTCTTCAAAGGGGTGGAAGACAGGAACGCCTCCGAAGCACTGAACGGCATCGAACTGTATGTCCAGGCTGATCCAGCCGAGGAGCTGGCACAGGAGGATGCCTGGTACCCCGAGGATCTGATCGGACTCGAGGTTCGCATGGCCCCAGGCAACTCACTGGGTGAGCCTGCCGGACGAGTAGTCGGCCAAGTCAGCGACGTGCTAGACGGTGTAGCCCAGCAGCAGCTGCAGATCCGCATGACTACCGAAGAAAACGACGACGACGCGGAAGGGCTGATACCCTTTGTCGAAGCCCTGGTGCCCCAAGTCGACATTGAAAATGGGTACGTGGCCATCGATCCGCCTGGAGGACTTCTGCCCGGTCTGGGCTGAGTCCATCTTTCAACAAAACCGTAAGTGGGGAGTCAGCGCCCCTTTTCGAGCCGCTGACTCCCCACTTACGGGAATGCGCCTGCCTAAGCAGGAAATCTTATTGAGCTACATGTCTTCAACCACCAGATATGTCATATCCAGGGGGCCATGTACGCCCACCACGATCACCATCTCGATGTCGCCCGTGTTGGAGGGGCCGGTGATGAAGTTGATGTTAGAGGTCTTGAGCTCGCCCGAGACCAGGGCCGGATCATAGTAGTCCATGGCCTGCCGGGTTCGGGGCAGGATCTTGGACTTGCGGATGATGCTCAGATAGTGCACCGGCAGGAAGTGGAAGGCACGACCCTGACCCGGGGTGGTAGCCACGGTGATGGTGCCGGACTCGGCCAACAGGAAGTCCGCAAAGGCGATGGCCGTACCGGACTCGTCGGCGGTCTTGATGTTCTCTTCGCGGCTGGCTCCCGGCTTCCAAAAAGTAGCGGGCGGGTTCAGGCCGTCCCTCCACTCCTCCAGTCCGAAGTCTGCGAACAGGTCGGAGGTGGGCAGCATCACATGGTCACTGTCATCCTTGCGTGAATCGATGAACTCATCCAGAGCAGTGGGCAGGCCAGCCTTGGTGCAGGTGCGGAAGTCCACATGGACAGCCTCGCTGCTCTTCCGGGCGATCTCCAGCAGCTCATCCTGGGTGTGGCCAGACAGGGTGGTCTCCGGCAGATCGTTGACCGGCACCAGAGGATGATCCTTGAGCTGGTGGCGGGGCCGTCCGCTCTTCTTGGCCAGGTAATCCAGGAATACCTCACGATCGGTCATGCCTGCTGCTCCTTCTTGTGATGAGCGAACCAACTGCGGAAGTTCTGCCCGTGCTTGGGCGGATCCGGCAGATCACGAACCTTGGTCCATCCGCCGAAGACGAAGGGCATCCATTCCACGTGCCGATCACTGGCGAAGAGGTTCTTGGCTGTCTCCGGCTGCTTCTTGGATATGGGCGTCAGCATGGTGTGATCCACCCCTAGGGCGGTGCGGAAGAGCGAGGAATGGCCGGTGCCCAGGCCCATGACCCTCATGACCGTGTCGTCGATCAGATTGGCCTGGGACTGATCATCCATCATGATCCGCCTGTGCTCGATCATGAGCTGATGCAGGGGGATCTTGACCGGGCAGGTGGCCGTGCATGCTGCGCACAGGCTGCAGGCGTAGGGCAGGTCCCCGAAGTCGTCGTAGCCTCCGTCCAGCACCGGCGAAAGCACCGAACCCACAGGACCGGGATAGATGGATCCGTAGCCGTGACCGCCGATGTGCCGGTAGATGGGGCAGACGTTCAGGCAGGAAGCGCAACGGATGCACTGAAGAATAGGCTCGAAAACCGTTCCCAGAGCGTTGGAGCGCCCGTTGTCCAGAATGACCACATAGACATCGTCCGGTCCGTCCGACTCCTGGCCGGTACGTGGTGCGGTGTAGGTCAGATAGGAGGTCAGCTTCTGGCCGACAGCGGACCGGGCCAGCATGTTATCCATGGTCTCGGCCTCTTTCATGGTCGGCACCAGACGCTCCATGCCCATGACCACCACCTGGGTCTTGGGAATGCACATGGCCAGGTCGGCGTTGCCCTCGTTGGTCACCAGGTTGATCATGCCCGTGTCAGCCACAGCGAAGTTGCAGCCAGTGATGCCCATGTCGGCTTCGAGGAAGTGCTTGCGCAGAACCTTACGCGAGAAGCGAGCCATGTGCTGAGGGTCGTTGTCGCCCTTGTAACCCAGCTTCTTCTCGAAAACCTGCCGAACCTGCTCGCGGTTCTTATGCAGGGCGGGGAAGACCAGATGGGTGGGCTGATCCCAGTCGTCCTCTTCCAGGATGAACTCGGCCAGGTCGGTCTCCAGAACCTCCAGGCCGGGCACCGTCATCAGCGTAGGATCCAGGTTGATCTCACTGGTCACCATGGACTTGCTCTTGACGACGTGCTTGGCCTTCTTTTCGATGGCGATCTGCTTGATGTACTGGGCAGCCTCATCGTCGGTCTGGGCGAAGAAGACGTGGCCGCCGCGCTTCTCCACGTTGTCGGCAAACTCCTCCAGGTAGTCAGGCAGGTAGCGGATGACGTGCTGGCGAATCTGCTCGCCCAGGTCGCGCCACTGCTCCCAGTTGCCCAGTTCCTGGCGGGCAGCCTCACGCTTGACCCACTGGGCATCCTGGGCCTTGGCCACGGCCTGTTGGGCGAATTGATCCTGCTCGGACTCTTTGACCCTGGTCAGGAAGGGAGCCTTGCTGGTCCGCAGATATTGCGCGGCCTTCTTGCCATTGACCATGCTGCTCATACCAGAGCCCCCTCTTCCTTGGCAGCCCTGACGGAACCCACAGCCCCATCGCCAGCAGAGCGGCCTTCCACATACTTGACGCGGCTCATGTCCACGTTGTGATTGAGCACCTCAGCCAGATGCATGATGGTGATCTTCTCGCCGCGCCGGTTGAAACGGCCGCCGATGTTCATCAGGCAGCCTGGATCGCAGGAGATGAGGACACTGGCCTTGGTGCTGAGCACGTCATTGACTTTCTCGTCCACCATCTGCTTGGAGATCTCAGGCTCCTTCATGGAGAACATACCGCCGAACCCGCAGCAGTTCTCGATATGCGGCAGGGGAACCATGGTCAGACCCTTGACGTGGTCAAGCAGAACAAATGGGCTGGTCCGCTCCCCCAGCAGCCGTGTCATGTGGCAGGAACGGTGGTAGGTGGCCACGGCGTTGAGTTCGGCGCCCGCGTCCAGCACACCCAGCACACGATAGAGGAACTGCGAAAACTCATAGGTCTTGTCAGCCATGGTCTGAGCCTTGGCGGCATAGACCGGGTCGTTCTTGAGATGGAAGGGCAGCTCCTTGAGCATATTCACGCAGGAGCCCGCCGGACCCACGATGTAGTCGGCATCCACGCTCAGCAGGGCATCGACCTCGTTGCGCATGACCTGCATGCTCTCCTTGACATACCCGCTGTTGAAAGTGGGCTGGGCGCAGCAGATCTGCTGCTTGGGAAGGTAGGTGTCACAGCCGAACCGTTCCAGCACCTCCACCATGGCCTTCCCCACGTTCGGAAACATGAGGTCCACCACGCAGGTGGAGAATATTACTACTTTCATTACCGCACCTCTCTACAACCTTGCACGCCAGGTCCGAACCAACTCCGGATCGCGGAGAAACCCAACATCACTTGAACCCCTGATCCTTCCAACGCATCGCTGCCTTGCGACCAACCACGCCCATGGGGACACCGATGTGCAATCCTGAAAGGACCCATCATTATCATGGTCTCGACCTGGAATTCGCACCGTCGGGAATCGCCCACCCTCAGCTTTTGAACGTGTGAGATTTACCACATATATGCTACCACGGCAGGCTGGGAAGCGGTGGCATGTCAAGGACGAGCGGCGACTCATCCATTCGCTACAGTGGAATACAACCCTGCCAGTTCGTCCTCGGGAAGGGAAATCACGGCATGACCAACTACTTGCAGCTCCTCCTGCTCTATGCACCCGCCATCATCTTCGGCTTGCTCTTCCTCTGGGACCTGCACAAGGAGCCACGACAGTTCCGCAATGCCATCTGGTTCCTGCTCCTGCTCCTGACCCTGGGCGGAGCGCTTCTTCTGCAGTTCGGGATGCGCTGGCTGATCCTGCCCCTGGTCATCCTGCTCATTGCCTCTCCCCTCCTGGTGATCTGCTTCCTGCTGGCCAACACGGTCATCGTCATCCGACACGAGGGGATCTCCCTGACCACCCTGTTGCCGGGACTGCTTGCACTGGCCGTGGTGGCCTACATGTTTCTTTCGCCCCTCCTGGCTGGGTTTGGCGCCCCCTCATGGCTACTGAAGCTGGCTGGGCTGATCGATCTGGAAGCCACCTGGTTCTTCTTCTCCTTCCTGGCTCTGCTGCTCTATTCCAGCTTTTACAGGCTGCTGCCCCGCAAGCGTCGCTACGACTACATCATCATCCACGGAGCAGGTCTGCGCGGCGAAGAACCCACGCCTCTGCTCCGGGGACGGCTGGACAAGGCTGTGGACCTCTGGAAGCGGCAGGGACGCCTGGGGCGCTTCGTGGTCTCCGGCGGGCAAGGCCCCGATGAGGTCATCAGCGAGGCAAGGGCCATGGCTCAGTATTTGCGCAACTCGTGTGGGGTGCCAGCCGAGGCTATCATCATGGAGGACAGGTCGACCACAACCCTGGAGAACCTGCGCTACTCCAAGCAGATCCTGGATAACCGCTACGAGATGGGCACCGGGCCTGAGCATTACCGGGTGGCCCTGGTCACCAGCGACTACCACGTCTTCCGGGCCAGCGAATACGCCAGCAAGGTGGGACTGAATGCCGACGGGATCGGCTCACACACCAAGGGCTACTACTGGCCGACTGCTTTCATCCGGGAGTTCGTAGCCATCACCCGCATGCACTGGTGGCCCTACCTGGTCCTTGCACTAGGCTGGGCCGTCTGGGTCGGTATCTCATTGCTGAATTAACACCATTGGCCTTCCAGAAGGAATCAGAGGTCATACAACCTGAACCCCACCCTTATCCTGACGGGCCAGGCTACGCTCTAGGAACCAGGCCACCAAGAGGATGACCAGGACGATGAGCAAGACGAAAACGAAAGCCCAAACGGCCCCGAACTGGAAGGCCTGAGCGCCGGCATGAATCCCTCTGGCCTTGGGCATGCCCGTGATGATAGCGGCCAGAACGCCGGTCGAGGCGGC
The DNA here is from genome assembly GCF_020884755.1 of Bifidobacterium mizhiense. Lineage (GTDB taxonomy): Bacteria > Actinomycetota > Actinomycetes > Actinomycetales > Bifidobacteriaceae > Bombiscardovia > Bombiscardovia mizhiensis. The sequence continues at coordinate 239,577 of NZ_BPWE01000002.1, forward strand.
GCCTGAATACTGCTGAAGGGTGTTGAAGAGCGCGTTGCCGTCAGGCACCAGTTTGGCTGGGATATGCTGCAGTCCGACCGTGAGCAGATTGTTGAAGACGCAAGCCTGACCGACCATGTAACAGGCGTAGAGAAGAACCATCAGGGGGACGGATAAGTGCCGGCTGAGGACCAGGAAACCTAAGGCCGAGAAGAAGAAGGCAGTGCTTCCCACAGCGAGCAGTCCGCGCAGACCATGGCCATCCAAATAGCCGCCCGTGATGGGCTGGCAGAGGGCCGAGAGCAGGCTCCCCGGCAGCAGAAGCAGGCCGGCCACAGTGGAGGTCTCTCCCAGCACGGACTGGGCCATGTTGGGCAGGACAAATGTCAGGCCAATCTGAACGAACTGGACCAGGAAGTAGAGGATCAGGGCAAGGGTGAAGGTACGGTTCCGGAAGACCACGATGTTGATCAGCCTGGTGCGCTGATGCGTAAGGGCCCAGATCCCTGCAACCAGGGCCAGAACACCGATGAACAGAGACAGCCAGGTAATAGGACCGTGCACATCCAGGGTGCTCAGCCCCAGGGTCAGTCCAGTCAGGAAAATACCCAGAAGAAGGAACTGGAGCCAGGCAAAGGGTCCGACATGGGCGCTCTCCCTGTCTACTGAGATGAGTGCTATGACCCCAAAAACCAGCTCTATGGGCAACACGATCAAAAAGATTGCTCGCCAGGATAAGGCTTGGATAACGGCCCCGCCAAAGGTCGGCCCCAGGGAGGGCGCCAGAGCCACCGCCATGCCGGCGCTGCCCACGTAGCGACCCTGAATGTGAAGAGGGACCTTCCTCATAATCAGAGAGAACACTAAAGGAAGGGCGATACCAGTGCTGATGCCCTGCAAGAGACGTCCCGCCATAAGGACAGGAAAGCACGGAGCAAGGATGCACATCAGGTCACTGCCCAGGAATATTCCCACGCTGGCCAGAATCAATATACGGGTCGTGAATGAATGCTCCAGCCAAGCGGCGGCCAGAACCGTCAGGGCTACCACCAGCAGATAGCCGGTGGTCAGCCATTGGACCGTGCCCAGCCCGGTGTTGAAGTACCGGGTCATCTCTGGAAAAGTGACATTCAGCGAGGTCTCCAAAAGAACCCCGCAGAAGGCGAGCCCGGCAGTGCCGGTAATCAGCAGTTTTGTTCTCTTATCAACATGGTCGACCATGGACCGTCCGCTCCTCACATATCAGACTGTTCGCATAGCCATCACCACGGATCCGTACGGCATGACATCGTCCGATGCCGCTCTCATTGCTGTTTGCGCAACGGTTATAGCTCTCTGGCTGCGTTGATGACATCTTCCAAGGTGGCGCCGGGCTGACAACCGCATGCTACGACGAGCCGGTTCGCCTCCACAACTTTTGAAGACCCAGCCAGTGTAGCACCCGCAGACGCACCAATCCGTGTCCACTCCGAACCTAAACCAGTTTCGGTAAAGTTGGTGACATGCAAATCGATATCGTCTCCGTCTTCCCCGAGTACTTTGACGTAACTGGACTCAGCCTGCTAGGCAAGGCCCAGGAGAAAGGCCTGGTGACCATACGCGCCCACAATCTGCGCGACTGGACCCATGACGTGCATCACTCCGTAGACGATACGCCGGTAGGTGGCGGAGCAGGCATGGTGATGAAACCCGAAGTCTGGGGCCAGTGCCTGGACGACCTGCTGGACATGCCAGACGGATCGACTCAGCAACAACCGTCTACGGACCAGACAGCCGACCCCGCTGATGTTATAGAACACAAAGAAGCAATGAAGAGTTCCAGCGACACAAGCGACGGCATAGCATCCGAGGCAGATTCATCTGCAGACAGCCACGAGGCCGGCGTGACCGAACCAGTCCTGATCTTCCCTAACCCATCCGCGCCCCTGTTCACCCAGGCCGATGCGACCGAGCTGTCACAGGCGAAGAGGTTGGTATTCGGCTGCGGCCGCTACGAGGGCTACGACGCACGCATCCCCGACTACTACCGAAGCAAAGGGGTCGATGTCCGAGAGTACTCCATCGGCGACTACGTGCTCAATGGAGGCGAGGTGGCCGTCTCGGTCATGCTGGAGGCGATCACCCGACTCCTGCCCGGCTTCATGGGCAATCCTGAATCCATCGTGCAAGAGTCCTACACCGGGGATGAGCCGCTGCTGGAATATCGCCAGTACACACGTCCCACCACCTGGCGTGGCATGGCCGTTCCCGAGATACTGACCAGCGGCGACCACGGAAAGGTGGACAGATTCCGGCGCGACGAGGCCATCAGGCGAACCAGTCGGATCCGTCCCGACCTGATTGCCCGATTGGACTGCTCAACCCTCGATAAGCATGACCGCCATCTCTTGGAGGACCTGGGCTGGGATACACGGAAAACCCACCCGAGACCTCTGGACCAACCATCAGACTGATCTGTCGTTAAATTGATCAACCTTTCAATTACAGGACTAATCAGCGGGCTGTCAGATAATAGACTGCAGTTTCCCCATAGGTACGAGCCTGGTCGATGGCCCATCCTTCAGGAGCCGCGGGCGGCGGTGTGCGTGTCGATCGCTCCAGAACGATCATGCCTCCATCGTCCACCATTCCTTGGGTAGTCAGACCGGTCATAATGCTTTGGCAGTCCTCCGTCGACAGGTCATAAGGCGGGTCCATGAAGACCAGGTCGAAGCATGCTTCGGACAGACTGGCATCCTCATGACCAGAGGAGAGGGGACGAACAAAGCGCTCGGCACGGTTTCTACTGACGCGAATATCCATGGTTTGATCCCAGGCCGGATGATGGCGCAACCCTGCGGCCGAACGTGACAAAAGTCCGGCGACACGACCAGAAGACTCCACAGACACCAGGCTCTGTGCACCGCGGGAGAGGGCTTCAAATCCCAAAGCCCCTGTGCCGGCGAACAGGTCCAAGACCCGAGCGCCGGACAACAGGTCTTCGGACTCCAGATGGGAGAAAATGGCCTCCTTGGTGCGATCGGTGGTGGGCCGGGTGCCCTTGAGGGCTGCGGGAATGGGGAATCCCTTGAAGCGGCCGGCAATGATGTGCATATGGTCTGTTGTCCTTTCAGCTTGAGACCAGGAAGCCTTCGTTGCCCCTCATGAAGTCCAGAACGGCGCCAGCCAGCTCGGGCTGCCCGGCCAGAGCGGGGTCGGATTCCAGGAGTTGGCCTGCCTGGGTTCGGGCGCGGGCGATCATGGGCGCGTCGGTGACGACTCGCAGAAGCTTCAGAGAAGAATGGCCACCGGACTGGGCATCACCCAACACGTCGCCGGCTCCTCTGATGCGGATATCCTCCTCGGCGATTTTGGCCCCGTCAGTGGTGTCACGAATGACCTCAAGCCGCTCGGTAGCTAGAGAATCCGCAGGGGCACGCGAGATCATGAAGGCCCAAGAGTCGGTGCCGCCGCGTCCCACCCTGCCACGCAGCTGATGAAGCTGGGAGAGCCCGAACCGATCGGCATCAAAGATGACAATGCAGGAGGCTTGGGGCACATCCACCCCCACCTCCACCACAGTGGTGGCTACCAGCAGGGGCGTGCGGCCCGAAGCGAAATCCGCCATAACAGCATTCTTTGTGGCGTCGTCATCCCGACCAGTCAGCGTGGCCATGGCAATGCCTTGGAATTGCGGCAGAGCAGCCAGTCGCTGACTCATTTCGGCCACCGAGTGCAGAGGCGGACGCTGGCCATCACCTTGGCCTTCCTCAACCAGCAGTTCAGGTTGGGAGTCAGACGCACTGGATTGGCCGGAGCGGTCTGAGGAGACCGACGGGTCGTCCTCATCGTCGATGCGGGCACAGATGACATAGGCCCGCTCCCCAGCCTCGATTCGTCGACGCAGGTGCAGGAACATAGCACCCATGGTCGCTCCGTCAGACTCGGCGATGACGTGGGTACGGACTGGTTTGCGGTTGCTGGGCAGCTCGGTCAGGGCGGAGATGTCCAGATCACCGAACCAGGTCATAGCAGCCGTGCGCGGGATGGGCGTGGCAGTCATGATCAACAGGTGGGGAACGCGATCGGATTTGCGACGCAGCTCCTCGCGCTGCTCAACCCCGAAACGATGCTGCTCGTCGATGACGGTCAGGGCCAGATTGGGAGCCTGGAAGGTCTTGGAGAAGGCCGCGTGGGTGGCGATGACGATGCAGGGACGGCCCGAGGCCGAGACAGCCAGGGCAGAGCGGCGCTGGGCCAATCTCATGCCACCGGTCAGCAACACCAGAGGCAGAACCAGCTGATCCGTCATGCGGATCATGGTGACGTTGTCCACAGGCTTATGGCGGCCTTCTACGGCAGTGGCGGTAACATCGGTGTCCATGGCCTTGAGCATGCCGCCGATGGAGGCATAGTGCTGCTCGGCCAACACCTGGGTCGGAGCCACCAGGACGGCCTGATGACCGGCCTGGACCGCCTGGAGCATGGCTGCCAGGGCCACTACGGTCTTGCCAGAGCCGACCTCGCCCTGCAGAAGTCGCTGCATGGGCTGATCCTTGGCCATGTCAACACCGATATCATTGATGACCTGACGCTGGCCATCGGTTAGCTGGAACGGCAGGGAGTCGATGAAACGGGCAGGCAGGGAGTCTGGATGGTCGGCGCCCGAATTCGCACATGGATAAGTAGGCTGCTGCTGGGTCTGGCGACGGGTCTGCAGGAGTGCCGTCTGCGAGACGAAAGCCTCCTCGTAGCGCAGGGTCTTGCGCGCCGCAGCGAAGTCCTCAGGGCTTTCGGGCGCATGCATGCCCAAGAGGGCACGGGCACGATGCATCAGCCTTTGGTCGACACGGACCTGCTCGGGCAGCACATCAGGTATGGCTCGGCCCAGCGCTTCCGGATCAATGCGGACCTCGGCACTGGGCTGCTCCTCTTCGACCCCATCGGCCTGCGCCAGCAGACGCAGAAAACCCAGAATGACATCGTGAATATGGTCCGAGGAGATTCGGGAGCTGGCATGATAGACCGGCCGCGGGCGACGGACACGTTCCAAGGCCTCGTCAAGGCTGGCTACATCGGGTCGAGAAGCGTCCGCCATAACTTCTCGATCGGCATCGGCAACAACCAGGGTCTCCGGATGGGTGAACTGGAGCTGGTCCATGTAGATGCCGGGCTCACCGGCCACGACCAGATCCGCCCCTACCTGCAGCCGACGGACCATCCAGTCCATATAGGGCTTCTTGTGAGAGAAGAAAACCAGCCTGACCGCCAGTGGAGTGCCGCCTTGACTACCGACGAAGGCTGCATCGTCCACCATCACGTCCAGCCGAAAACCCCGGTGCCCGCTCAGTGGCACCAGACGCACCTGCTCGACCCGGGCTGCGAATGCACAGGGCTCACCCAGCCGAATGCCGGCAATAGTGGTGACCTGCATGGGATCAGTGATGCGGAAAGGATAGTAGGTCAGCGCGTCCCCCACCGTGACCACACCCAGAGCCTTGAGGGCGCTCACCCGACGCCTGTTGGCCACCAGCGAGGCCACGGTACTGTGCAGACCAACACGAGCCACTGCCGACATACCCGATCACCTCCCGTAAGCGCCGACCATCATCCCTCAGGATGACAAGAACCCCCGGAGCTTATGCCCCCGGGGGTCCATATACGACCGACAAACCGCACTCAGGCGGCGATGCGCTGCACCTTGCCGGCCTTGAGGCACTTGACGCAGACGCGCAGACGCACATTCTGACCATCAACGGTGGTGTGCACCGACTGCAGGTTGGGGCGGAAGATGCGCTTGTTCCGGATATGCGAATGAGAAACACTGTAACCGATCTGCGGGCCCTTGCCGCACACCGCGCAACGAGCTGCCATGATGACTTCCTTTACGTTGTTTTCCAAGTCGTCCCAGGTGTCCTTGCCCGCAACGCAAGGCTACGGATGAACACACAACTTTGTTAGACTACTACATTCCGTCAAGTAAGGCAAATCAGCGGTCTCAAGCACGAGGAGGCTTGCGGAAGATGCCAATCAGTGATTGGAGCACTCCGCAGAACACCCCGCCGATGATCCAAATGGCCCAGAATGGGATGCGCCACCCGAAGAGGTTGTCATAATTGCCCGAGAAGAGCATGGTCAGGGCCACCAGCGTACAAAGACCCATGATGGTTCCGCTGATGGCATTGCTTATCCGGTGCTCATACCGGTAGGTATCCCAGCGACCGTCCTCGACGGAATCAATCTGCCTGTTGTAGGCCCGGAGGTTCATCATCCTATGGCTTGTTCCCGCATGGACCAGCAGAAAGACCCCCAGAGCCAGGAGAAGGAAGAAAACGAACCCCCTGACCTGATCGGACCAGCCCCAGATCAGGAATCCAGCAGAGTTGATCCCCACATCCAAGAGCACGACAGCCAGACCGCAGACCAGCTCCCAAGTAGTCTGCCGATAAACCCGCGAGCGCTCCTCATCGGTATAGAAATCCGCTACATAGGGATGTCGGCGGCGAAAATCCCTTCTGGCGGAAACCGCCGGTATCAAACAGGCCAGGCCCAGGACGATGCCGATCATCAGAGCAAGGAAGGCCAGACCATTCTGTGCGTCGGTCGGCTGACTGACTGCGGCGAAGAGACCACTGAAAGCCAGTCCCAGCATGATAAGGGCGATGCCGAAAGCCATCCGCAGGCTGTAGGCATTGCTGAAGGAGGCGTATCCGGTCACGTCTTCCGCAGCAGACTGAACAGGTATAGTCGTGTGCGTTGTCGAAGTCGTCTGCGCGGCATCCTGATGGTCAGGCTTGGACGCACGCTGCCCGGAACCCGGATGCCGAACATCGCCTAGAACCAGGTCATCAAGAGTGCAGCCGAAGAGGTCACAGATGGCCAGGAGCTTGTCCATCTCAGGATATGCCTTGTCCGACTCCCACTTGGACACCGCCTGACGGGATACCCCCACCAGCATGGCCAGCTGCTCCTGAGTCATGTTGCGCTGCGAACGCAGATATTGCACATTGGTTCTGAAACTCATAGTGTTCTTTCTCCAGATCGGCAGATTGCCGATTCAACCAGCAACGAGACCATGATGAAACGTGCAGGGCTCCGACCGCCACCAGCTTTGGGTTGCACCCGACAAAGACACCAATATTTTCTGTCAACCGACGGTTGCATCCTTGCAATTCCAAGGAAGCAGGTGGTCGCTGAATCCCTATCAGCCCCCCTCCGGCAAGCAATACGTCCCCTCTATGTTCACGATACATACCCTTCAGGAGGGAATGCGAATCCTGCAGACCACAACCCTGAATCGTCCCCGATTCGACCCTGAAAACACCCTGACAGGAGCTCTGGCCATGGTCTTATAGAGGTAGGAACCAGGCAGATGACGACTGAAAGGAAGGCAACGATGCAGCATCGGGCGATCAAGGATCCATACGCACAACCGCTCATTCTGGACAAGATCTGCTACGACTACGGAACGCGACAGAAGCAGGGCGCCCGGGTGCTGGACGAGATCAGTCTGGAATGTCAGGCGGGAACCTGGACGGCCATCATGGGTCCTTCGGGCGCCGGCAAATCGACCCTCCTCTATTGCGCCGCGGGACTGCTCCAGGTCAGACAGGGTAGAGTAGCCATCGCCGGGGAGGATCTGACCCGGATGAAAGAGAAAGAGCTAACCAGGCTCCGGCGCGACCACATCGGCTTCGTTTTCCAGGACTACAACCTGGTCAACGCCTTCACCTGTTTGCAGAACACCATGTTGTCTAGCCTTTTCGGCGGCAGGAAAATCTCCGCCCAAGCAGCACTGTCTGCCCTGTCGAACGTCGGATTGGAGGGGTACGCCAGCACCTATCCAGCTGACATGAGCGGAGGCCAGCAGCAGCGCGTGGCCATCGCTAGGTCCCTGGCCGCCAGCCCGGAGATTATCATGGCCGACGAACCCACCGGCGCCCTGGACACTCATAGCTCGCGGGAGGTCATGGACCTCTTCGACCTAGCCGTCCGCAGCGGCCAGACCATCCTCATGGTGACTCACGACCCCAACGTCGCCGCCCGCGCCCACCGGGTCATCTTCCTCCAGGACGGGCGCATTCAGGCCGCTTGCCCGGGCGGAGACCCACAGACCATAGCCCGGCAGCTGGCCAGCATGGATGCTGCGCCAAACCAGGAGGCTTTCAGCCCTCCTCTGACAGTTCCATCCGATCAGCCTCGGTGATGGTACGAATTACCCGGCAGGGCACACCCACGGCCAGGGAGTCAGGTGCGATGTCATGGGTGACTACGGATCCAGCCCCGATAACCGCACCATCGCCGATGGTCACTCCCCCGGCCACGGTTACGTTTGATGCCAGCCAGCAGTTGGATCCGATGGTTATTGGAGCACCCAACTCGTAGTCGAAGAGGGAACCATCCGTATGGCGCCTCAGATTCCGCTCCTGCCACCGCAGGGGATGCAGAGGGGTGGCCAGGGTGACGTTGGGGCCAATCATCACATCGTCGCCAATCTGCACAGGGCAGGTATCCAGAACGGTGAAGTTGAAATTGGCGAAGATGCGTGAACCAAATTTAGTAAAGCATCCATAGTCGAAGTAGATAGGTCCCATAAAGTCAACGTCCTGACCATGTTCGGGCACCAGCTCGTCCAAGAGCCTGCTGCGCAGGTCCCGCTCCTGCTCAGAAGACGCATTAAAAAGACGGCAAAGTTCGTGGGCCTTGACTCGCAACTGACCCAGTTCAGGATCTGAGGCGTCATAGAGCTCGCCAGCAAGCATCAGCTCCCTCTGCGAGCGCCGATTTCCTTTACTGGCTCCGCCTGTCGCACCCGTCAGTTTTGAGTCCTTATCCATGGCCATCCCATCGTTCCCGCGTCACTTCAATGTCACTGCTACAAGTTTGCACTGCTTGCATATTCCCCACCCATGTAATCGTCTGGGTCAGACAGCCGGCAGCCACACGTACATTCGTCATCCTGCTGCGGACATCCGTTCACGCCAAGGATCAAGCTTGGTAGATTGGAGGCAGCGGAGGACCATGGCGAGGAGGAAACATGCGGTATGAGGTGAGCGAGGCTATTCCCGGGGATGCCAAGGCCATCCGTCAGGCCGTATTCGTAGAGGAGCAGGGCTTTCACAACGAATTCGACCAAACCGATGATGCCAGCCTCCATATCGTGGCCTATGACGGGAATAAACCCGTTGGGGTATGCCGAATCTTCCCTGACCGTGGCGAGACATGGACCCTTGGCCGGTTGGCGGTTCTGAAGCCCTACCGCGGCCAGCACCTGGGCGCCAATTTGGTAACCAAGGCTGAGGAAACCGCTCGGAGCCGCGGGGCCGACCGGATCACACTTCACGCCCAGGAGCGGGTGGCGGGCTTCTATAGGTCTCTAGGCTATAGGGACATGGGCGTTCACGACCAGGACGAGGGATGCCCGCACATGTGGATGGAAAAGCCTCTAACGAACAATGCTGGCAGCGAGTCAAAGGACGAGGCCTGATGAACCAGACCGTCAACTTTGCCAGCACAAGCGTCAATCCGGACAAGGATCCCATGGGAAGATCCGAACAGGCCATCTCCAGCTTCAGCGATGCCGTCATCTACTGGTTCCGCCAGAATTTCGGAAAGATCATCTTTCTGATCGTCGTGGCTGTCTGCGCCGCATTGATTTCCAAGATTGTAGCGGCGGCCATGCGACGTGCCCTGGAACGGACCAACCTGCCCAGTGCCTCCATCTTTGTCAACATCGTCCGCGCCCTGATCTGGATCTTTGCTGCTGCCACCGTCCTGCAACCCGTCTTCGGAATCAATCCATCCACAGTGGTCGCCGCCCTTGGCGTCAGCGGCCTGGCGCTCTCCTTCGGATTGAAGGACACGATCGCCAATATCGTCGGCGGCTTCGGACTCATGGTCAGCAAGGTGGTCCAACCCGGAGACATCATCACCATCCAGGGCACCACCGGAACGGTCCGTGATGTGACCTGGCGCCATACCATCGTCATCGACAGGACCGGCAACCAGCTGCTGATCCCCAACTCCATCCTCAACACCACGGCGCTTGAGAAGATCACCGAGGCCGGCGAGGCCGCTACCACGGTTCCCTTCACCCTGCGGGGGGATGCCGATATAGCCAGGTCCTCCCATTCCATTGCACAGGTGGTGGCCCAGGCAACCAAGGGCATGGCCATGCCAGCCAACCCACCCATCGTTCAGCTTCAGGGCTTCACCCCTTACGGCATCAAGGGCCAGGTAGTCATGTTCGCTAAGCAGGGCGTCATCGCCGCCGATATGCAGGATGCCGCCACCCGCGCTCTGGCCGGCCAGGACTACCTGGTTCAGGAAGCCGAAATCCAAGCAAACGACATTGAGCACTAACCAGATGGCCTTTTCATCCTGCCAGGGAAATACAAAAGCGTGGTCTCTTCTCTTATGGAGATGCCGCATGCTCCGAGAACAACTCCACTTTAGGCCGATATACCCTCAATCAGATCGGTGATCAGATCGGTGTAGGTGATCCCAGTTGCTTCCCAGGCCTTGGCATACATGGAGATGGACGTGAAGCCAGGCATGGTGTTGATCTCGTTGACGATGACCCTGCCCTCGGGTGTCACGAAGCAGTCAACACGGCTCAAACCGGCACCGTCCACGGTTCTGAAGGCCTTGGCAGCCAGGTCGCGAACCTCCTGAAGAGTCTCCTCTGGCAGATCCGCGGGGACCTCCACATGGGAGGCGGAGGAGTCCACATACTTGCTGTCGAAATCGTAGAAGGCCTCGTCCTGATCGGTCTTGTCCAGCACCACCTCGCCAGGCCAGGCTGTACGGGGTTTTGTGTCCTTGCTTGAGGCGAGCACGGCGCATTCGATCTCCCGCCCTTCGATCCCCTCCTCTATCAGGACCCGCCAATCGTGCCTTGCAGCCTCGGCAACCGCAGCATCCAGGGCTTCGACTTCAGGCTCTTCTACCTTGACCACACCAAAGCTGGATCCTGCGCGAGAAGGCTTGACGAAAAGCGGGTAATGCAGCTCCGCCTTCTCCACAGCGGCCAGCAGGTCGGCTCCGGATCGCTGTTCACGGGAGTCAATGGTGATGCCGGGAGCCACAGGTATGCCAGCTTGGCTGAGCAGAATTTTGGTGTAGTGCTTGTCCATGCATGCGGCAGAGGCGAAGACCCCGCATCCGACGTAGGGCAGCCCCATCATTTCAAGCAGGCCCTGCAGTGTGCCGTCCTCACCGTATGGGCCGTGGAGCACCGGAAAGACCGCGTCAACATGCCCCAAAGGCTCCAGGGACCCAACTGTCCGGGAAGGTTGGGCTCCAGAGACCAGGTCGTCATGATCGCCGATTAGAAACCCATCCCTGCCGCGGGCCATGTCGAGAATGACCGGACGGCTGCTTTCCGTTATCTGCACCGTAGGCAGACTGGCATCGCCCAGACCCCACTGCTTGGGATCCTGGCCACCTATGGTCCATCGGCCGTCCTTGGTGATGCCAATGGGAATGGGCTCGTATCGGTCGGTATCGATGGCACTGAGCACACCGGCCGCCGACACACAGGATATGGAATGTTCGTCAGCACGCCCGCCATAGAGCACCACAACACGTTTTCTGACCATCATCCCTCGGCTTTCCTCATCCTGGACATGCATTCGAGCCTCACGCATCTGCGCGGGCAGATACACCACTCAAAACAGCAGAATATCCCCTTGGCGGGCAACGGGGCCTGGTCAGGGTCGCTCATCCACAAGCTTGGCACGAACAGGCATAGTCGAGCTGACGCAAGCACCGGACAAGTCAGACACGCGATTGATCCGGAAAACCATATATCGTCAAGCACAATGCTGGTAGCGTCGGCTTCAAAGCCTTCGCACCCTCGATAGCCTTCAGAATGTTCTGATGGCCACCAGACTCACTCTGTGGTGATCTGCCCGCCAAAGAGCTCGTCGATCATGCCCCGGCAGCTCAGACCCTGACCCAGCACATTGCTCATGGCCGTAGCCAGCGGGGTCGCCACCTGGTAACGCCTGCCCAGGGCGACGACAGCATCGGTGGTGGGCACGCCCTCGGCGACACCCTTGCTGACGCGGGTAGCCTCCTCAATGCTTTTGCCCTGACCCAGATTAAAGCCAAAAGTATAGTTTCTGCTCAAGGACGACCCACATGTGGCCACCAAGTCACCGACCCCGGCAAGACCGGCGAAGGTCTTGGACTTGGCCCCGCAGGCCTCCCCTAAGGCAGTGAGTTCAGCCAGACCCCTGGCCTGAATCATGGCGGCCGTATTCTCCCCGAATCCAGCCCCCCGTGACATCCCGACAGCCAGTGCAGTCACGTTTTTCAGCGACCCACACATTTCCAGACCGATCACATCGTCCGAGATGAAGGCCTTGAAATAGTCGGTCGTACAGGCACGGGCCACTCTCATGGCAGCATCGGCATCAGCGCTGGCGACCACGGTAGCGCTGGGCTCGCGGGCGGCCACTTCCTTGCTCAGGTTGGGGCCTGATACGGCCGCAAACCTGACCGGGTCCAGATCCAGCGTCTGACAGACCACCTGATCCATCCGCCTGTCAGTACCCCGTTCAATCCCCTTCATCAGGGAAACCACAATGGCATCATGACCCAGCAGACCCTTGAATTCCGTCAAGGCCTCACAGGCATGCTGAGCAGCTATGGCGACGACCACAATTTTAGCCCCCGAAACGGCCTTGGCCCGATCATCCTCAGCGCTGATGGCGTCAGGCAACCTCTTCACGGTCGGCAGGCGGCGAGCATTCGAATGCTGACTGTTGATTTCGTCCACGACATCCGGGTCGATGTCCCACATGACCACCTGATTGCCTGCGTCAGCCAATACCTGGGCAAAAGCGGTTCCCCATGCGCCTGCTCCCAATACCGCGATCTTCGTCATCATTCTCCTTTGCATAATGCCGTGCGCACGGGAACGCCGACCAGCAGCCTCAATCTTGTCTCTACCATCCTATGACACCACCGCCAGGCAGGGGGAATTAGAGGCGGGTTCCGGCCTTACTGCTCGTTTCTGGGCCGACGGGTCATGGTCACGTAATCGAAGTATCCAGCCGTTGGGGGTTCTTCGCCGCGAATCTCGGCCATGACCTCCTCCATCCGGTTGCGCAGGCGGACACAGAGGGCATGCACGGACTGCTTGGGAGGTTCCGCTCCCCACTGATCCACGTCTTCCAGAAGGTCGGTATAGTCAAGGAGCCGGTCATAGCACATGACCACGTTCTTTCGAGGCCAGGGCCACTTGTGATTGATCGAAGCCGCCCCCCAGGTGATGCTGGGATACAGAGGAACCATGCGACCCAGCTGCCGCGAAGCCTCCAGGGCGATGAATCCGACACCAGGCTTGAGCGACATGGGCCACTTCAGAGGGTCACGGGTCACGGTTCCCTCGGGCCAAATGGTCAGGGGCCTACCCGAGGTGATGATGCTGATCGACTCCTCCTCAATCGACCTGGCCTTGCCGGACTTACGCTCCACCGGCTGCATGCCCACCATGCGAAACCAGCTGCCGATCAGGGGCCAATGGGCCATCTCGGCCTTGGCCATATATCGAGGACGACGACCCAGGTGGAAGAGCGCCATCATAGGAATGAAAACGTCGAACTGGGTCACATGGGTGGCTGCAGTGATAAAGGGGCCGCTCTGCGGCACCCGCTCCAGGCCCCAGGCATAGACCCGGCAGGAGTCCCGCACCACCTGGGAGACTCCGCGCAGCAGACGGGTAGTCCCCACAGGGTGTTGACCGTCTATCTCGTCCAAGGCCGGCGTGCGGTGTCCAGTGGGATAGTAGCGGGTCGGATCCACCAACCTGTGCCGCTGGGCCAGCAGAGCCACCTGCTGGTCAGACAGCGCTGGCACCGCAGACCGTGGGGAGGGTTTGCCTTTGGAAGCCATCTATGCCTGCCGGATCAGTCGATCTGCGCGTCCAGGGCCAGCAACTTGTCGCGGAAGTCTTCGTAGCCGCGGTCGATCAGGGAGATGCCATGGACGGTGGAGGGACCGGATGCCGCCAGTGCAGCGATCAGGTGGCTGAAGCCGCCACGCAGGTCGGGCACGTCGATGTCCTGGCCGGTCAACGGGGTAGGCCCGAAGATGACCGCCGAATGGTTGAAGTTGCGCTGCTGGAAGCGGCAGGGCAGGGATCCCAGGCACTCCTTGTAAAGCTGGATGGTGGCGCCCATCTGAATCAGCGGCTCGGTGAAGCCGAAACGGTTCTCATAGACGGTCTCGTGAACGATGGAAAGACCCTTGGCCTGGGTCAAAGCGACCACCAGAGGCTGCTGCCAGTCGGTCATAAACCCAGGGTGCACATCGGTCTCAATAGCCACGGGCCGCAGGTCGCCGCCCGGATGCCAGAAGCGGATGCCGTCGTCGCGCACGTCGAACTGGCCGCCGATCTTGCGGAAGACATTCAGGTAGGTCATCATATCGGGCTGGTGGGCGCCCTTGACCATGATGTCGCCATGGGTGGCCAGGGCAGCGGAAGCCCAGGAAGCGGCCTCAATCCGGTCGGGTAGGGAGGTATGGGTGAATCCCTTGAGGGACGGCACCCCCTCAATGCGGATGGTCCGATCCACATCCACGGAAATCTGCGCACCCATCTTCTGCAGGACCGCCACCAAGTCCATGATTTCGGGCTCGGTAGCCGCCCCGGACAGCTCGGTGCGTCCTTCGGCCATGACAGCTGCCAGCAGGGTCTGCTCCGTGGCGCCCACCGAAGGGTAGGGCAGGTGAATCTTGGCCCCATGCAGACCGTTGGGCGCTGTGATGTGTATGCCGGCCTCATGCTCCTTGTCGACATTGGCCCCCAGCTTGCGCAGGGTCTCCAGATGGAAATCGATGGGCCGGCTGCCGATGCGGCATCCGCCCAGAACGGGGATGAACGCCTCCCCCATCCGATGCAGAAGCGGCCCGGAGAAGAGGATGGGAATGCGGGAAGAGCCCGACAGGGTGTCTACATCAGCCACATCGGCCAGCTCCACATGACTGGCATCGATGGTGACCACGCCCTCCTTGGGACGGACATCCACCTTGACCCCGTGCAGCCTCAGCAAGTCCGAGACCACATGGACATCGCGGATCTCAGGAACGTTCTTGAGCACTGAAACACCAGGAGCCAGAAGGGCCGCCACCATGGCTTTGCTGACGAAGTTCTTGGCCCCACGAACCTGGATGGTGCCGTGCAGGGGTCTGCCGCCCACCACATGCAGCACATCATTCTGTGTATTCACCTTGGGCATATATCGGCTTCCTTCTCGTATCTGCTCAGAGCCGGGCTTTGGCACATCATCGGCCCTATCTGCAAGTCTGCCACAAGGGGTGTGGGGACACCGTGAATTGTCGCCTCCGGCATAGAGCGTCCACCCGGTCAGGTACTGGTCAGGCACCGGCTGAAACGAAGGGGGTCAGCATCGTGAAGCCCATGATCAGCAGCAGCATGATGAAAAACGGGCAGGCCCAGGCGCCATAGACGTTCGTATAGGTGCGGTTTTCCCGCAGAAAAGCGACAATCCGATGACGGCCCAAATAGAGAACCAGGACGGCTGCCAGCAAACCCGCCAGCATCATGAGCACGTTGATGTAGGAGGACATGTTGTCGCTCATAAACCTGAGAAGGAGCTCCAGCCCGTCGCTGACGACCAGGTTGTTGAACACGTGCAGGGCTATGGACCAGAAGATGGAGTATTCGCAGGCCAGATAGCCCAGGAGCAGACCCATAATGAAAGCGAAGAACCCCTGGCCAAGGTCGCCGTGGAAGAAGCCGAACATGACCGCGGAGGTGACGATGGCGAAGACGTGGCCGTAGGGCTTCAGCGCATGTAGGATGGCACCTCTGAAAACCAGCTCTTCAATGACGGGGGCCAGCAGGCTGACGTAGATGAACATGGGAATGGTACCCGAGGCCTGTTGGATCTGCTCGGTCGTGGTCCAGGACTGCTGCACTCCCAGCCGCGCCGTGGTCCAGTCCATGCCTGACTGATACCAGTCGGCCAGGGTCTGCCCGGTCAGCGTCAGCGCAAAACATCCCAGCAGCACCTGCCAGGTCATGGGGTGCAGATCAGTGTGGAAGATACCCGAAGGACCGGAATCGCAGATCTGCCGGCGTCGTGTGAAAACCAGGAAGCAGAGACCTGTGCAGGCGGCGATCAGATTGATGATGCCCCCATACTCCTTGTCGGCATGGCTCATCACATAGATAAATCCCGAGTGGGCAGGCACTGGATCAAACACGGCATTCCACTCCATCTGAGCCAGAACACCGAACAGAAGGCCGACACTGTTGATGATGAGCAGGTAGACCAGCAGCAGGGCGGCCTGACGGTTGAGCATTCCCCTGGCCGCACTCATCCATGCGCGATCCGCCGTGCCTCGTCTGGGCTTTTGAGTCTGCCCAGTCCCTGACGCGTCGGGCGCCGTCGTTGTCTGCCCCATGTCACCATGCCCTTTCATGATTCTCTGCAGGTTTGACCGTCCGGCATTGACCTCCAGCTGGTCCAAGTTTACGCCACCACTGGTGGCATCAATGCGTCATACTCTAGAGCAGGCCGGGCACGAACTTGAAGACTGTCAGTAGCAGGCAGAGCAGCAAATAGAGCAGGAACCAGGGCTGCCTCCAGGAAACGTATGTGCCCTTAGGGGCCCGATAGCGCCGCCGGTAGTCCAAGAGGCTGGAGCGGTGCAGGAAGAACATGAGCAATCCAGCCAGAACCAAGACCAGCGCCACTACCAAAATCGACAGACGAGCGGTTCTCGGAGCGCTCATCAAATACCGGTTGGGCAGGCCGCTGAAGAGCAGATCACCGACCACACGGGCCCCGATGGCCCAGATCAGACCATACTCCAGGGAGCAGTAGCCCAGAGCCAGCCCCAGCAGGAAGATCCAAAGCCCGGAGACCGGGTCACTCTGCAGCAGGGCGCAGAGCAGGGATGCGGTCAGGATGGCGAAGACTCGCCCATACCGACGCAGCCCGTTGAGGATGATGCCACGGAAGACCAGCTCCTCAGCCAAGGGAACCGCCAGAAGGGCGTACAGGGCCATCATCGGCGAGGAAGCGCCCGTGACCAGCAGGCTGTGCGAGGCAAGGGAGGGGATGTGCAGAAGCAGACAGAAGTGATTGAAGAACTTATTCAGCTCATGAACCATCCCCTGGCCCAGCAAGAGCACCGTTATCAGGGCCAGCAGAGCCGCCAGGGTCATTCTTCTACCGGTTCGCCAATGGACGGCGTCCTGTCCTCGCTGATCCACACCTCGAATAACGCTCCACTCTGAAATGCAGGCATAGGTCAGCGCCAGCAGGACCGACAGGAGGGTGATCCCATCGGACAGAAAGGCGATGGATCTGGGATCCTTGACCTGCTCCATGATGACTGGCAGGATCATCCCCGAACCGACCATGAGCACCAGAACCGATATGGCCAGATAGACGAAGGCGAAGGCAGCCTGGCCGTTGACGGCGTGGAGGACCCCGGAACTGGCTGTGTAGGAGTTGGACTTGTCGGTGGCGGTCCTGGCCGTCTGTGGTTGCGCCTGGACCTGAGGCTGGGGCTGAGCCGCAACTTCAGCAGCTGGCGTGACGGCACCAAGTTGACTGGGAACAGCGATCGGCTGCGAATTGACCGGTCCTGCCGAAGCATTGGAAACGACCCGAGGGGCTGCCGACTCGGCTGAAGGACGGGTACGGTTGCGAGCAGCCCGCCGCTTGGACGACCGACGGACTCCCCTCCTCCTTTCATGACCTCTGGCAGAAAGGCCGAAATGAAGACCATGCGAAGAACGGGTCGGCCTGGTTGCGTTCGTCGTGGCTTCCTCGGTCTGTGCGGACTCGGCCTTGGCTGCCACAGCAGCCGCGGCAGCCTCGGCAGCCTTGGCGGCAAGAGCCACAGAAGCGCCTGGAGCGGATACGGATGTCGAAGAAGACGAGAACTGGACGACCGACTGCGTCGCCGGGACTACCTTTACAGCCTGCGGAGATTCAGAGGGGGCAGGCTGAACGGCAATCTCTGCCTGGTCGGTCTGCATGGGCTGATCGACATGATCCTTCTGCGCGACAGCCGGCCCTTGTCCGTCGACAGCCTCTGACGTAACGACCCGACCACCGGTACCGTCGCCGGAGACTGCAGCAGGCTGGGCAACTACCCGCAGAGTCGAACAGACCCGACGCCCCTGGTGATCGGCTTCGCTGGACACGGATTGTACAGCAGCACCGTTCTCCACAGAAGCCGATGAACCAGTGACCAGGGAATCCCAGTCGGCATCCGAGCGACGGACCACGACTGGTCGGTCGGCAAATACCACAGGGGCTGCGGATGCGGAGACCTTAGAACCTGAGACCTGGGGTGTCCCGGCCGTGGTCGCCGACTTGGGCACAGCTGGCTCGGCTGCAGAAGAAGCGGGAACGGATGGAGTTTTAACAGCGGAAGTCGCAGATTTGCCTGCACGGGTGCCTGCGGAAGGCTTGCGGCGCTTGTGCATATTCCAAGAGAAGACCGGGCCGTTGTTCGTCTCGGGCTTGGTCCAGGACCAGACGACCTTGGCCGCAGGCTTCCCCGGCTGCCCCGAGGTCTCCGCGGCTTTTGCAACCTCCGGCTCTCGATGAACCACCACACGCCGCGGAGAAGATTCCTTGTCGGATCCCTTCCCGACATGCCCGTCAGCTGGCAGATCTTCAGGAGGAAATGCGGCAACTCCCGGTTGACTGGCCATGGTGACCGAGTCCAAAAAATCATAGGATCCTGGAAGCACTGACGGTCGTTCACCGACTGGCCTGGCACCCTTGCCGCCAGCTCCTTCATCACCCAGAACCGCAGTCTTCCTATGGGCTATCCGGCCCGGGTAGGCCAAGCCATCATCCACGGCCTCCCCCGGCAGGCTCAAGGGCGGCAGGTCGATGGAACCCTCCTCATAATCCCAGTGACGGGCGTAGTCCTTGCTGGCACTGTGGCTTGCGGTCATGAGGGCAATAGAGGAGCGCGACACCTTCCAGCGCCCCTGATCGCTTTGGGCATCGGCGGACTCGCTGCCGCTGTCGCGATCCTCATCATCCCTCATCCGTCGATGATCCTTCCCCTTCATGCACTACCGTACGACCGTCAAGGGCGTCCAGCGACACGAACCTTTCCCCACGTTCATATCACAACACTACATGTCCGAGTCTAGCCCGACCCCGCCCTTCCTCGACAGAATCCCGACAATGGCCCGGCGCCACCGACTGTCTGGTCAGGCCAGCCCAGGTACGAATTCGCTCAGAGCCATCAGCAGGCATGCCAGGCAGAAGAGCAGGAACCAGGGCGCCCGCCAGGAAGCGTAGATTCCCTTGGGAGCGCGATTGCTGCGGCAGTAATCACGGAGAGTCCTGATCTTGAACAACAGCCCGATAACACCAATCAGCAGTACCAGGATCATGAGAAAGCCCAGGCCGATGCGAACCACTTCAGGTGCCAGAGGCATGTACTTGGCCAGCAGGCCTGAAGAGAAAGCATTGTTGAGCATGTGCACCAGCAGGGACCAGACCAACCCATACTCCATGGCCAGATAGCCCAGAACCAGACCGGAAATGAAACCGAACAGACCCTGGACCAAGGAGCCGTGCATGAAACCGAAAAGCAGGGAAGAAGTAATAATGGCGAAGACTCGGCCAAAGCGGCGCAGACCGTTCATGATGACCCCGCGAAAGACCAGCTCCTCGGCAAAGGGCCCCAAAAGAATGCCGTAGAAGAGCATGATCGGCGTCTCCATGCCTCCATCACCTGGTGCGGACGGCGGATGCAGCCCAGTACTGGACAGAACGGCGCTCAGTCCGGAGTTGGCTACCCCGGCCACCAGCTGACTGAGGAAGAAGCAAGCCAAGGCGATAATCAAGGCCAACAGGCTGAATCGGCGCGCAGTGACCCACTGCACTTGATCCTGGCCATGTCGTTCCTGGCCTACGATGACCGGCCACTGGCTAATCAAGGCAAACAGCAGAGCCAGCACTACGGAGGTGGCCACTGTCCAATCCCCCAGAGGCCCGTTGATCTGTGCCTTGGAAGCGTGCGGGAAGAGCGCAGGCACAACCACCTTGGCTCCCAAAAGGCCCGCTAGAGTCTCGATAGCCACGTAGATGAAGGCAAAAGCACTTAGGGTATTCACTGCCCGTCTAACGCCCCAGTCGTGCACATCGCCGCTGCTGTGCCTCATGATAACCGCTCCTCTTCACTTGCCAACCGGTCATAGGCGACCAATGGCTGCCAATTCCATGGTAAACGAAGAGGGAGCAAATAACTCTTATATGAGGACTCACGGCCCGTCGGTCAGATGATGCCGCGGTCAGCCAGGGGTCCAGGCCAGTCGATTTGGCCCTCCCTGGCTGAAGTGACCGGCTCTTCGGGCATGTGCTGGGCCGGCAGGGTACGCGGCTTGAAGGGGAAACGCTCAGCCCGCATGCGCTCATAGGCACGGATGTCATCCTCATGCTGCAGGGTCAGATCGATGTCGTCATAGCCGTTCATGAGCCGCCATCGCACGTAGTCGTCTACCTGGAAGGGCAGGGTCACATCCGCGCAGGTGACCGTGCGAGCGCCCAGGTCCACGGTCATCTCGGTACCAGGGTCCTCCTCCAGGAGCTTCCAGAGCAACTCCACTGACTCCTGGGGCATGATGGCAGCCAGGACTCCGTTCTTGGCGGTGTTCCCATAGAAGATGTCGGCGAAGCGGGGGGCGATGACCACGCGGAAGCCGTAGTCCCGCAGAGCCCAGACCGCGTGCTCGCGCGAGGAGCCGATGCCGAAGTCCGGCCCGGCCACCAGAATGCGGGCGCCTGAATATTCGGGCCGGTTGAGCACGAAGTTCGGATCCCTTCGCCAGGCGTAGAAGAGCGCATCCTCGAAGCCGGTCTTCTTCACCCGCTTCAGGAATACAGCGGGGATGATTTGATCAGTGTCGACGTTGGAGCGGCGCAAGGGCACTCCGACCCCGGTGACAACGGAAAGTGGCTCCATGATGACCTCCTGCCTGCTGAATGGCGATGACGATGACGAATGATTGATGGGCCTACAGATCGGCCGGGGAGCAGATGGTTCCCCTGATGGCCGTCGCAGCAGCCACTTCGGGTGAGGCCAGATGCGTCCTGCCGCCCTTGCCCTGACGACCCTGGAAGTTGCGGTTGGATGTGGAGATGGAGCGCTCCCCCGGCACCAGCTGGTCGGGGTTCATTCCCAGGCACATGGAGCAGCCGGCGTTGCGCCATTCGGCTCCGAAGTCCTCAAAGATGCGGTCCAGCCCCTCTTTTTCGGCCTGAATGCGAACTCGCGAAGAAGCCGGAACCACCAGGACACGATGCAGGTTCTTGGCCTTGTGATGCCCCTTCATGATGGCCGCTGCCGCACGCAGATCCTCGATGCGCCCGTTGGTGCAGGAACCGATGAAGACGGTGTCCACGGCGATGTCCCGGATGGGCATCCCCGGCTTCAGACCCATGTAGTCAATGGCCTCCTGGGCTGCCTGTCGCTTGGCCGGGTCGGCGATCTTTTCGGGCACAGGCACATCGGCGCCAATGGGCAGGCCCTGTCCGGGGTTGGTGCCCCAGGTCACGTAGGGAGTCAGCTGGTCGGCATCCAGGATGACCTCCTTGTCGAAGACTGCATCCGGATCGGTGGGCAGGGTCCGCCAGTAGTCCAGAGCCTGATCCCACATGGCCCCCTTGGGGGCATGCGGCCGGCCCTCCAAGTATGCAAAGGTGGTCTCGTCCGGCGCGATCATCCCGGCCCTTGCCCCGGCCTCGATGGACATGTTGCAGATGGTCATGCGCGCGTCCATGGACATACGCCGAATCGCCTCACCCCGGTATTCCAGAACGTGCCCTTGGCCGCCGCCAGTGCCGATCTTGGCGATGACAGCCAGGATGACGTCCTTGGCGCCCACGCCGGGCTTGAGCTGGCCGCGGACGGTGATGGCCATGGTCTTGAAAGGCTTCAGGCTCAGGGTCTGGGTGGCCAGAACATGCTCCACCTCGGAGGTGCCGATGCCGAAAGCCAGAGCCCCGAAGGCCCCGTGGGTCGAAGTATGCGAATCGCCGCAGACGATGGTCATGCCGGGCTGGGTCAGTCCCAGGACCGGCGCAAATGCGTGGACGATGCCCTGGTCGGCATCCCCCAACGGATGCAGACGGACCCCGAACTCGCGGCAATTGCGCTCCAGGGTGGAGATCTGCAGGGCCGATACCTTGTCGGCGATGGGCCGATCGATGTCGATGGTGGGGGTGTTGTGATCCTCGGTGGCGATGACCTGGTCCAGGTGGCGGATCTTCCGGCCTGCCAGGCGCAGCCCCTCGAAAGCCTGTGGACTGGTCACCTCGTGCATGAGCTGCAGATCGATGTAGATCAGATCGGGCTCGCCTCCCTGGCCCTTTCTGACCAAATGATCGGCCCAGACCTTTTCCGCCATTGTGCGTCCCATATCGCCTCCTGAAAACCTACGACCGGCCGGGGCGCCAGCCTCATCGGCACCCCGCCGGCCTCTTACCACCGAGTATGGAACTGCCCAACCGTTATGAACTTTTGCATTTCATATACTGAGATGGCATAATTCAACCATGGACACACCTTCTATGAACGACGACGACAGATACCCCTCCACAAATGATCCGAACCTGCATCAGGAGGAGATTCATTCGGGCGTCGGCGTTCTGGACAAGACGGTGCGAATTCTGGATACCCTGGAGACTGGACCCATGACCCTGGGCCAGCTGGTCAACGCCACCGGGTTGGCTCGACCCACAGCCCACCGACTGGCCATCGCCTTGGAGCGCCACCGCTTCGTGCTGCGGGACGCGCATGGCCGCTTCGTCCTGGGATCCCGCTTCGCCGAGCTGGCCGCTGCCGCCGGCGAGGATCGCCTACTGACAGCCTCGGGGCCCATCCTGCATACACTGCTCAACCGTTCGGGCGAGTCAGCCCAGATTTTCCGACGCCAAGGGGAGGTCCGGGTCTGCATCGCTGCAGTGGAACGCGCCTCGGGCCTGCGCGACTCCATCCCCGTAGGCGCCCTGCTGTCCATGGAGGCCGGGTCGGCTGCACAGATTCTACTGGCCTGGGAGGAACCTGAGCGCCTCCATCAGGGTCTGCGACACGCCAAATTCAATGCAGCGACCCTGGCCACGGTTCGTAAGCGCGGCTGGGCCGAATCCATCAACGAGCGGGAAGAAGGCGTCTGTTCCATCTCAGCCCCCATCCGCAACGGATCCGGGCAGGTCATGGCCGCCATATCCATCTCCGGGCCGGTCAATCGCATGTCCACCACGCCGGGAAGGCGCTACGCCCCCCTGGTCATGGCCGCCGGCAAATATCTGACCGAAGCCCTGCTGCGAGCCTCTTCTCCCGCTCGTCGTAGGGTCTGAGCGCCTTCCTGGCTCTTATCGCCGTCCTTACCGTCGCCGGGTGGAGCCCCAGGAGGCGATCAGCCCTGCCAGGGCCGTCAGTCCGCCCGCCAAGAACCCAGGCCGACGCAAGAGATTGACCGCGTCCCCGGTAGAGGTCGGCACATGGCTCATGGCGAAGGTATAGACCTTGTGGGATCCTGGCCGCCCTACCAATTGCCCGAACTCCAGGAGCTGCGTGCGAGGATGATGGGGATGGCGGATGTCGAACTCAAAGAGCCGCGCCGCCCGCTTGCTGGGCACCGGCCCGTATGAGCCGAATCCGCATGTGGGCGTGGCCCCCAGCATCAGATCCCCACTACGACCGACAAAGCCATTGCGATGGTCATGCCCGGCAAAGAGGGCGAAATAGCCGCGATTCCGGGTCAGCAGGTCATACTCGCCGCTGTCCTCATCCGGACAGGAGACTCCCTCGCCCAGGTAGGAGCCGGGGCAGGTGCGCGATTCGTCCAGAATGTAGCAACGGGAGTCGAAACTTCGGTAGCCCTGAACCGCATAGGCTGTGGTGGCTGGCACCGGCTTGAGCAGATCATAGAACTGGGGAATGGGCATGTGCTGGAAGACTATGGATCGGTTGCCCAGAAGATCGGGAGCGGCCGCCAGAAAGTCCAGGGCCTGGGCCGACGGTGAGCCATAGCCGCCTGACCTGGCATAGTCGCCAGAGTCCAGCAGGACCAGTCCCATGACCACCCCATGACCGTCGCAATCCGCCACAGGCAACGCGAAGGTGCCCGGAGCGCAGACGAAGGCCGTCTGGGAGGGCAGGGCCGACCCGATCAGCGCATGGACCCGATCAGGATGGGCGACCGTAGCCTCGGGGTTCAGGCAACCGGGCACCTCCCGATAGATGGCATCCATTTGATCGGTGTCCAGCCCGCACTGGAAGTCATGGTTGCCATAGGTGACCACGAAGGGAATCCCACGTTCAACCAACGGGCCGGTGATCAGACCAACGGTTCTGCGGACCAGATCCTCGGTGTGCTTGATGTTCTGCTGACGTACACGCTCGGCATCCCTGCGGTCTGGTTCCCGACGGTCGCCGGCTGCTTGACCATCCTGAGGCCTGGAAGAGCGCTTCAGGGAGGCTCCCCCAAATCCCAGAGCGCCGCCCATGCTCAGACCAGCCGAGTAGATGCCGTCCAAGGGGGTGCTCCAGCGTCTCTTACGGAAGGTGCGCTCGTAAGCCGTGTCGTAACCGGCTACCTGGTTGCCCGAGAAGACCACCAGATCGGGCTTTGCCGCATCGCAAGCCGCACCTATCAGTCTGATTGTGTCCGGAGAGACCTTGGGACCCTCTTGGACGTCGGCCAGCTGCAGAAGTCTGAACTTGCCCGAGTAATGGAACTGAAGTCGTCCCAGCCGGGCCGAAACGGACAGCGGTCGATCATGCTCTCCCTCGCCGCCTTGTGGGGAGACTTGATCCGCGTGGTTATGCTGACTCATACGTCTAGCCTACTTCACCCGGCTTCGCTCCTAGGACTATCTGTGCAGCCCCCTTACGAACCGAATTCAGGCTTCAGCGTCATTACAGCACGGCAACACCCCGATGTTAGCTTGGCCACAGTGGTTACGACGACAGCCGGGACCGGGCGGACAATCTTCAGACCCGGCTCCGGTCTTGGTATATTGGATACGTTGCGGTTCTTAACGAGATAGAGGGAGCGTACCTCCATGGCAGAAGGACAAGAGCTCCTGTTGCGCAAGGATCTTGAGCGGGTTGTCGACCGCCTGCACCAGGAGCGTACTCATGTGGCACCCTATCAGGAGGATTACCGTCGTCTGCTGGATAACCACGGCAAGATGATTCGCGCCGCCATGGTGGTTCTCTTCGCCCGGGCAGGGGCACAGATCGAAGGGCGCTTGGACGATACCGTCATCACCGGCGCCGCCGCCATCGAGATGCTTCATCTGGCCACCTTGGTCCATGACGACGTTCTGGACAACGCCCCCATCCGCCGCAACAAGCCCACGGTCCACACCATCCGGGGCAACAAGGCCGCCATCTATCTAGGAGATTTGATCCTTTCGCGTTACATGGAGATCATGGCCTCCATCGCTCCTGACACAGCCTTTATCCGCGAGCAGGCCGGTACAGTCTGCGAAATCGTAGGCGGCGAACTTTACCAGGAGTCAGACCGTCACCACACGCATATCACCATTGACGATTACGATCGAGCCATCTCAGGCAAGACCGCAGCCCTCTTCCGCCTGGCCTGCCTGACCGGGATCCGCCTTGATGGCCAGCCAACTGACTCGGCCTTGGAGCAGACCGCCAGGGACTTCGGCGGCAATCTAGGCATGGCCTTCCAGATCATCGACGATATCAACGATTTTGATCTGGATCGTGACACCGGCAAGCCCAAGCTGGAGGATATCCGCGACGGAATCTACACTCTGCCGGTTCTACTCGGATTCCAGGAGGACGAGAACTTCAGGACACTGGTGCAGCAAGACGATCCCGACCGGGTGATCGACTACCTCAGAGCCCATCCCCAGTTGATGGAGGGCAGTCGGCAAACCGCCAAGGACTATCTGCAACGGGCTGCGGACAGCCTAGAGGACTCCCCCATGGACAAAGGCGTACGTAATCTATTGCAGCGGATTACAGTCAAGCTGACAGTCCAGGTCTGACCGAATTCGCACGACTGAACCAGCTCGGTCAAACCTGAACGAGTGCAGTTAGTTCGGTTTCGGATATACCCCGAATACGCATCAAAACCCCGTTCCTTGCTTGGCATTGCTTTACGCTGTCTGCAGCTGATGGCAAACACCCTATGACAGCAAATCCCCCGTTCCGAACCATACGGTCCGAAGCGGGGGATTTACCGAAGGGGAAGGAAGGGTTGAGGTCAGGCGACCTTTATGCCAAGGCTACCCGAGCCGGTGCACCATGCACCTTGGCAGTCTGCGGCCCATTGCCGTCATCCGGCTTGTAGAAGGGTCCCTGGTGCAGGGTTCTCCTGGTGTAGAAGATCATGACTCCGCCCAGAACCAGGAAGAGCAGGAAGTAGACGATGCAGGTGAAGAGCAGGTTCGGCACCGTGCTGGTGGGTGAAACGCCATCGGCAATGGTCTGATAACCGTAAACCAGCCATGGATAGCGACCAAGCTCAGTCACCAGCCAGCCACTGGTCGTCGCAGCGAAGGGAGCGAAGGTAAAGATACCCATGATCCAGAGCTTCCAGCGTGTGGTGAACAGGGTGTTCTTCTTCTTCCGTGTGAACCAGAGCACCAATGCTGATATCAGGGCAAAAGCAAACCCAATTCCGACCATCAGACGGAAGACCCAGAATAGGGTGGTAACCGGCACGTAGTAGTTCATGTCCTTGCCAAATTTGGCGTCATACTTCTCGTGCAGCTCCTTGTTGACGGTGTTCATGCCCTTGACGGCGCCTGTCTTCTTGCCATAAGCCAGCTGCGACATGGCTCCGGGAATCTCGACGGACCCTTCAATCTTATGGTCCTTCTCGTTGATCAGAGCCACGGCATTCCATGGGGCGGGATCACCGGTGTCCTCGTAGATGCCCTCGGTGGCAGCCAACTTCATGGGCTGATCAGTCACGATGTACTTGCCCTGCAAATCACCGTAGGTGATCACGCAGATGGAACCGATAAGCCCAAGCAGAGCGGCCAGACGGATGGACTTGGTGAACAGGTTGACCTTGGCCTGCTTCTCGGAGTCGGCCTCGACAGCGGCCACGGCCTGGTCCTTATTCCCCATATGCATCCTCAGCAGGCTGAAAGCGCTGCAGCCCATGACCACAAAGGCCCCTGTGCAGACGGCGGCGAAGAAGACGTGGGGGAACTCAATCCACAGCTGGGGATTGGATATGACATCACCAAAACTGCGCAGCCGCACATGGCCGGTGGCCTGGTTGATCTCAAATCCGACCGGGTGCTGCATGAAGCTGTTGGCAGCCAGAATCCAGATGGCCGACATGGAGGAGCCCAGGAAGGTCAGCCAGATGAAGACCGCATGCACGGCCGGCTTGAACCGATTCCAAGTGAACATCCACACGCCGATGAAAGTAGACTCCAAGAAGAAGGCCAGCAGGGCCTCAATGGCCAGGGGGGCACCGAAGATGTCACCCATGAACCTGGAGTAGTTGGACCAGTTCATGCCGAACTGGAACTCCTGGATGATGCCGGTGACCACGCCGACTGCGAAGGAAAGCAGGAAGATCTTGGACCAGAACATGGTCATCTTCTTGTAGACATCCTTCTTGGTCACAACATAGGTGGTCTCCATGATGGCGACCGCCAGGGCCAGACCGATGGTCATAGGGACATAGAAGAAGTGGAATATCGTCGTCATGGCGAACTGGAATCTAGACAATCCCAATACAGTGAACATCGTTCCTCCCAATCTCTGCAGGGTTCGTCGGGCGCGGGTACACGGGTCGAATCCGGACGGATTCAGATATGACCAGGCTTGTGCCCACGAGAACCTTCAGCTCTCCCCGACTTTGCCACCTGGTCGCTTCCTCGGGCTCCGGTTTCCATGCCGTCCAGTCCATGAACCGACGGCGCACGGTGACCGGCCGGGAAGCCATCCGCCAAGATCGGCGACCCGACAACCGTGCAAAATTCATTGCTCGGGAAACAGCCTGATGGTCATTCAACAGGGTTCCGTCCATCTGAATCTGACTGCTTCTTTGAGTATATCCCTTGACCGGCACCCTTGTCCACGTCCGAGACGTCCATGCGATAAAGTTCACGGAAACGGGCGTTTTCATGGTACAAATCAACAGGCCGACCCTGCATGGCTATATGACCATCCTGCATGAAGATTACCTGGTCGGCCTCCTCCAGCCCCTGAAGGTGGTGGGTCACCCAAAGAAGGGTGCGATCCTGGCTGACCTTGAAGATCATGGCCATGAGCCGCCGCTCGGTTATGGGATCCAGACCGATGGTGGGCTCGTCCAGAAGGATGATCGGCGTGCGCTTGAGCACAATCCTAGCCAGGGCCAGACGCTGACGCTGGCCACCTGAAAGTCGGCCGCCGGCCTCATCCACCGGCGTGTCGATTCCCTGGGGCATGTCATCCACGACCTGATCCAGCTGCACAGCCTTCAAGGCCTGGCGAACCTGATCGTCATCGGCCTGGGGGGCGCCCAGACGCACATTGGAGGCAATGGTGGTGTTGAAGAGGAAAGCCTGCTGGTTCAGGTAGCCAAAGAGCTCAGGACGCTGATCCTGCAAGGCATCGACCGGTATTCCATTGATCAGGATGCGGCCACTGGTGGGGCGCAGGTCGCCCAGAAGCAGCTGAAGGACCGTTGTCTTTCCCTCGCCGCTGGGACCGAGCAGGGCCACACGTTGACCGCCTTCGATCCGCAGGCTGAAGTCGTCCAGCAGCAGGGGGTCATCAGGACCGTAGGAGAAGCTGACGTGGTCGAAGACGATTGACTTGATCGGCCCCTCCAACCTGGTCTGGGCACTCGGTTCAATTCGCCGGGACTCGACGCGCTCGGTCAGATCATTCAGGTGGTCCAGCGAGTCAGTATAGAGGGGAACCTCAGCCACAGCCTGGGAGACCACGATGAAGCAGTCGACCAGGGGGAAAACCGCCAGGACCACGGCTGCCGCGAAGTCAGCAATGGAGGTGGAGCTGGTCATGCGTAGATCCGCTCCAACAATCAGAGCCACCACCATGAGGGCGAAAATCATCTGGATGCCACAGTTGCGCCAGCGTTCGAACCGCTTCTGCTCTCTGCGGCCGGTGGCGATGTCGTTGAAATCACCGGACGCCGTGTCCACGAAGCGGCGCCGACGGCGAGTGATCACCCAATCGCCCAGGCCCATGTAGCTCTCAGTCACGGCCGTGTACTGATCCTGCCGCCTTGCCTTCTCCATGTCGTAGCGCCCATCTGAATAAGCCAGCGAGACCAGCGGTACCAGGATCAGGATCAGGGCGAAAAGCAGGAAGAGCAGGAGCGAAGTCAGCCAGGAGAAGACGCCTACAGCGATGGTGACGACCACCCACATCATGTAGGCCACGACCGTGGGGAAGATGGTGCGCAGGTAGAAGTTCTCCAGATGGTCCAGGTCGTCCGAAAGCATGCCCAGAACCGTGCCCGTGCGCTCATGCTCGTTCAGGAAGGCCGCGTCCTGCGAGAGGGTGCGGTAGAGCTGCACCCGCAGCTTGGAAACCACCCGGAGCACCCAGTCATGGCTCTTGATGCGCTCCAGGTACTTGAATGTGGGCCGTCCAATGCCAAAGGCCCTGGTCAGCACCACCGGCACGTATACGGCAAAGATGTTGAAGGGGTGGCGGGCCGACCTGCTGATCAGGAAGCCCGAGGTGAACATCAGCCCGGCCGCGCATACGAAGGTGATGGTCCCCAGGAAGAAGATCAGGGCAAGCAGCCCCTTATTCTGACGAAGGTAGGGCCAGAACCAATGATCCCGGTGCCAGATATGCATATAGCCTGACAGCCCCCGACCGCGGCGGGAGGTCTTCGACGATCCCATGCTGTCTCTTCCGGCGGTTTCAGTCCTGCTGGTAGTCGGCAATCTGGTTCCCTCCCATCTCATCGATCAGCGCATCCAATGGTCCACCCTGACCGATCAGCTCGTGCGGATCGCCCTGGGCCACAATTCGTCCATGCTCCAGCATGATCACCCAGTCCATGTTGGCCAACCAGTGCAGCCGATGGGTGGCCAGGACTACCAGGTGCCCGTCCATGATGGGCAGCAGGGTCTGCTTCAGGTCGTATTCGGTCTCGATGTCCAGATGGGCTGTGGGCTCGTCAAAGAACAGAATCTCGCGTGAGGGATCCAGGATGCCCCTGGCCAAGGCGATTCGCTGGGCCTGGCCGCCGCTGATACCGCGGTTGCCTTCTCCGATTTGGGTGCCCAGACCGTCGGGCAATGTTTTCAGCCAGTCGGTCAGTCCAGCCCGATCGGCTGCACGGGCCACTTGGGCATCATTTGCTTCTTGGTTGTAGAAGCGAATGTTGTCGGCCACGGTACCGTGGAAGATGAAGGGGTTCTGGGGAATGTAGCTGATGTGCCGCTGCCAGGCAGCCACGTTGCAATGCTCCAGCTGATGACCATCCAGATCGATGGTGCCTGCCTTGGGCTGATCAAAGCCGGCCAGCAGATCCATCAGCGTGGACTTGCCAGCTCCGGAACGACCGACAATGGCCACCTTGGAAAAACCATGCAGGTTGAAGTCCAGGCCGCTCAGTGCCAGTGGCTGCTCTTCTGAACCCTCCTCGGACCCATTGATCGGTGAATCCGCGACAGCCTCGACTCCAGCTCCTTGTGGTGCTGTAGAACCGGACTCAGCCGAGACGGCCCCTCCATTACCGCCATGAACCTTGGGTGACTTGGGCTTGCGGCTCTTCTTGCTGGTTTTTTGGCTCTCGGACTTGGCCATGGCATCCATCTGCGCCCCGGCTGAAGCATTGCTCTCTACCGGTTTGGGACCAGGATAGGCGAAGTCGATTCCTTCCAGGTGCAGGTGGCTGTCTTCCTTCCACCCGGACCAGTCCAGCTCCTCCAAGCGCTTGGGCTCTGGCTGGGCCAGCATATCCGCAATATCGTCCAAGGCGTTCTTG
Source organism: Bifidobacterium mizhiense (assembly GCF_020884755.1). Lineage (GTDB taxonomy): Bacteria > Actinomycetota > Actinomycetes > Actinomycetales > Bifidobacteriaceae > Bombiscardovia > Bombiscardovia mizhiensis. Next base: position 270,520 of record NZ_BPWE01000002.1, read on the forward strand.
CCGTTCAGCGTGGCGTGGAAATCATCCCCAAACTGGCGGATGGGCATGAAGTACTCAGGAGCCAGAATCAGGGCCAAGAGGGCTGGAAAGAGCTCCACCTTGGCATTGATCAAGTTGTTGCCCAAGAAGACAGCCATGATGGCGATGGCCAAGGTAGCAAAGAAGTCCAGAGCAAAGGTGGAGGTCATGGCCACCCGGATAACGCTCATGGTCCTCTTGCGGAAACGGTCCGAGACCGAATAGATCTCGTCCTCGTACTCCTTGTCAATGCCCAGCATCTTCAGGGTCGGCAGACCAAGCACCGTATCCATGAACCTGGTGTTGAGCTTGCGGAATTGGGCATACTGACGGCTGGAGCGATCCCTGGCTGCCAGACCCAGGATGACCATGAAGAAGATGAGCAGGGGCAGCATGAGCAGGAGGATGAGCCCCGAACCTGCATCCTGAGTCCAAACCACAACCAGGACAATCAATGGGATGAAGATGAGATCCATCATCTTTGGCAGGACCGTCAGTACGTAGGTGCGCACCTCATCGAGCCCATCCACCAACATGGTGACGGCCGAGCCTGTGCCACGCCGAGCCAGAGCCGATGGCCCCAGCGAGAAGACCTTGTCCTGAATGCTGGGTCGCAACTCGGCTACGATGGCGTCGGCACGATCAGTGGCACAACGATCCTTGGCCACATCGCAGATCTGTCGACAGGTATAGGCGGCCAGAAAGATCAGTACCGGCACCACCAGCACCTTGAGGTTCTGAAGGTGCCAAATACGCACCAGAGCCAAGGTCAAACCGTAGGCCTGAACCACCACGCCTATTCCCTGGAGCAGGGACAGCGCGGCCAGCAGGCCCAAGGTGGACCGGACTCCGTCGAAACGGAAGAGATTTTTGTCAATCAATGCATTATCCTCCGGATGCGCTCCGGTCCTGCCAGCACTGCCCCCCTGCCTCCTGTAATTTTCAGACGGTCTCAGCCACAGTGGCCGAAGGGGCCACAGGCGAGGTCAAATGGGCACCATCAGTGTCCAGCCGCTTGCGCTGGATGAAGTAGCTCCAGATGAAGTAGGCCAGCATGATGGGCAGGAAGATGCAAAGCACCACGGTCATGATCTTCATGGTCAGCGGTGAGGCCGAGGCATCCTGAATCAGCAGGTTGTGAGCCGGATCATCAGCGATCATCACGCGCGGGAAGAGCCCGTTGAAGATGAAGGCGATGATGGCCATCAGGGTGATGCCTGAGCAGGTGAAGGCATAGCCGCCGTGCTTCTTGAAGACGGCAACGTGGCCTCCAATGACCGATGCAAGGATGATGACGGTGATCAGCCAAGTGGACAGCGGGCGGGCCTTGTAGAAGTCGGTGTTGAAGATGGCCAGAAGCACGAAGACAACCAGGGCCGGATAGGCGATCCAGTAGGCCTTCTCGCTGACGTTGAGCATCCGGCGGGAATCCATGACGCCCATCTTCAGGCTCAGGAAGTGTAGGCCATGAACGAAGCTGAAGAAGACGACAGCAATGCCACCGACCACGGACAACCAGTTGAACACGTCGAAGAACCCGGGCCAGGCATCGCCGTTCTTATCCATGGGGATGCCCTGGATCAGGCTGGTCAGCATCATGCCCAGGAAGAATGGCGCAAAGAGCGAGCCTATAAAGTTGGCCCACTGCCAGACACCACGCTCACGGCTGGTCAGTGCGTGGGAGGCAAACTCGAATGAAACACCACGCAGAATCAGGGAGACCAGCACCAGGAAGAGCAGAAGGTAATACCCCGAGAAGAGGGAGGCGTACCAAAGCGGGAAAGCGGCGAACATAGCGCCACCGGCGGTGATCAGCCAGACCTCGTTGCCATCCCAGTGGGGGCCAATGGCCCTCATGAAAGTGGCGCGCTCATCACCGTCGCGGGCCACGAACCTGGTAGCCATGCCAACGCCGAAGTCGAATCCTTCTAGCAGAAGGAATCCCGCAAAAAGCAGGCCGATGACAAAGAACCACAAACCTTGTAGAAAACTCATGCTAATGCCACTCTCCTCTCGCTCCTGCCGATCCGCGCACGGGCACGGGGGCCTCCACTGTCCCGACGGAGGCCGCAATCGGCCACGGTCTTCGCCGGAATGAGGAGGAGCAGGAGGCAGTCAATGATATCGATGGACGCAGGGCCGATGGCCATCGTCGCCCAGAACGATCCAATCCGAGGCTGGAAAAGGACGAACATGTGCCGTTTCCTCATGACCCGAATCATGTTCATCCTCCTCTCCCTCGTCGTCTAGCCCCTTGCGTCCCTTGAGACGCTGGTTTAGTTGCTCTCCAACATGGTACGCACGTCAGCCAATTCCAGAACCGACCGCTCGTTCACGATCCACTTCAGAACCGAGACCGCCTTGCCCTTGAGCTTCAGCGTGCCCATACGGTCAATTTCGGCAACCCCGGCGTGGGGGCCAAGGGAGCACACGGTCCCCAGGCTCCGGAAGGTGAACCGCTGGGGCTCCTGCCCCCGCATTCTGGCGAGGACATTCGCAGCCGCGGTATCAGCCTGGGCCATCGAAATCTGTGCAGTGGTTGGGTAGAGCCGACCCGATTGGGGGTCGGGAACGGCACTGACATCACCCACCAGGAACTCCTCTGGATGCTGCTCCACCGACAGGTCATCCCTGACCACTACACGGTTACGCTTCTGATTATACCCGGAATCAGCAATAACGTGGCTCCCACGCACACCCGTCGTCCAAATGATCGTGTGGGCCTTGAACTCCTGGTCATTGGAGACCACAGCATCCTGCTTGACCTCGGTGATAGGAGTCGAAGTGTGGAAGTTGACTCCCCGCTTGCGCAGGTAATCCACAGCCCAGTCAACCAGGTCCTTGCTGAACATGGGCAGAATCTTGGGCGAGGCCTCTATGCAGTCCACCTTGACCTGATCCATGGGGAAGCCCAGGCGCTTTGAGAGCTGAGGCAGACGGTAGACCAGCTCGCCCAGATACTCGATGCTGGTGAAGCCAGCACCGCAGACCACGATGCTCAGATCCAGCGGATCATGGCTGGTCTGGTAGCGGGCCAACGTTTGCTCAAGTTTCTTGCGGGCCGCCAGAGCGGTGTCCACATCAACAAGAGGCCACCCATACTCATCGGCCCCCTTGATGCCGAAGGTTTCGGACTCGAAGCCCAGGGCGTTGACCAGGTAATCATAGGACAGAGGATCGTGATGCTCCAGGCTGACCTTGCGGTTGTCCTGATCGATGCCAACCACCTTGTCAATAATCAGCTCCACCGAATCAGGCAGGGACTTGCGCAGGTCGAAGACCACATCCGCCGGCTCCTTGGTTCCTGCCGCCACCTGGTGCAGCTGGGTGGACTCGTAGTGGTACTCGTTCTTATTGACCAGGACTATATGGGCATCGGTCTTTGCACGAGCCAGCTTCTTGACCACGCGAAGACCCGCATAACCAGCTCCCAACACCATGATTGTCGTCATAATCACACACCTTTACCGAAAAAATCGTACAATGATTCATATACCGGGTGATGTAGCCCGATCAGCCGATGATTGGGTTCCTCACTCAAGCTTCTATGCTCAAAGTATCAGATTCCATCATCGGAAACTCTGACATAGCGGTCTGCCGGGCCTCCTCTTTTTGTTTGCTTGCTCACACCGTGAGCAACTCTCGTGGATACCGCTGGCCGCCGCTTTGCAAACCAGAAGCATTCCTAAAACCCATGGTAATCCGTAAACAAAAAGAGCGAAACACCGTGTCGATGTTCCGCTCCTGAGGATCTCATATCTCAATCGCTGGGGTACCTGGACTCGAACCAAGAATGGATGAACCAGAATCACCTGTGTTGCCAATTACACCATACCCCAATTGGCTGTGCGACAACCGCTTGGACGGTTGCCACATGTCGTACCCCCGACCGGATTTGGACCGGTGTTGGCGCCGTGAGAGGGCGTAGTCCTAGACCGCTAGACGACGGGGGCTTCACTTTTCGCCGCGTACGAACCCGGTTCAGCAGGTCAGTAGCACAACAAAAAAGAAATATACCCGCTCAGAGGTTTTGGCGCAAGTTGGACATCCTTCGGAGTGTTGTACTCTTACCCAGGATCTCCAGGGACTCGAACAGAGGCGGCGAGACCCGCCTTCCCGAGACCGCCACCCTGACCGGGCCGAAGGCCAGACGGGGCTTGTATCCGCCCTCATCCACCAGCGCCTGAGTGAGCAGGTCGTGCAGGTGATCGGTCTTCCAGTCCTGGTCGGGCACCTCCTGTAAAGCGGCGATAGCCAGGTCCAGAACCTGCCCAGCGGAGTCCTTGAGCTGTTTGCGAGCATCTGGCTCGGGTTCCAGGTACTCATCCTGGCTGAGCAGACTGCCCACCATGCCGGAGACCTCGCCCAGCAGGCGCACACGAGGTTGGACCAGGGGGGCGGCCGCGGTCAAAATTCGCTGCTCACGACCGCTCAAGTCCTGCCAGCGCTCGGCACTCACCAGCCCATCGCGCTTGAGGTAGGGCAGGGAACGGTTCAGGAAGTCCTGTGGCTCCAGCATGCGGATGTGCTCGGCGTTGATGGCTACGGCCTTGTCAATGTCGAAGTGGGCCGGATTGGCCTTGACGTCGCGGATGTCGAAGTGCTCAACCATCTCATCCATGGAGAAGACATCCCGGTCTGGGCCGATGGACCAGCCAAGCAGGGCCAGATAGTTGAGCAGACCTTCGGGAATGAAGCCATGCTCCCGGTGCAGGAAGAGGTTGGACTCAGGGTCACGCTTGGACAATTTTTTCTTGCCCTGACCCATGACGTAGGGCAGGTGCCCGAACAGGGGCATAGCCCGGGCAATGCCCAACTTCATCAGGTACCGGTAGAGGACGATCTGCCGGGGGGTGGAGCTGAGCAGATCCTCGCCGCGCAGGACTACATTGATGCGCATCAGGGCATCATCGACCGGATTGGTCAGTGTGTAGAGAGGATCGCCGTTGGGACGCACGATCACATAATCGGGCACGGACCCGGCCTTGAACTCGATATGCCCGCGAATCAGATCGTCGAAGGCGATGTCCTCGTCCGGCATGCGGATGCGCAGGGCGGGTCGCCGACCCTGATCACGAAAGGCCTGGCGCTGCTCCTCGCTCAGGTCGCGGTCATAGCCGTCGTAGCCGAAAGCGGCAGGACGGCCGGCGGCCAGGTTGCGCTCCTTGATCTCTTCGGCGGTGGAGTAGGACTCGTAGGCGTAGCCGGCATCCAGCAACTGCCGGGCCACATCGCGGTAGATATCGCCGCGCTCGGACTGCCGATAGGGGCCATCCGGGCCGCCGACTTCCACACCCTCATCCCAGTCCAGCCCTAGCCACCTGAGTGCCTCCAGGATCTGCTGGTAGCTCTCCTCGCTGTCCCGCTGGGCATCGGTGTCCTCGATGCGGAAGACGAAGGTGCCGTGCGAGTGCCGGGCCTGGGCCCAGTTAAAGAGAGCGGTTCGAACCATGCCCACATGCGGGGTGCCGGTCGGCGAAGGGCAGAAGCGGACCCTCAGATCCTTGGGCAGGTCGGGTTTGGCGTCATGATCATGCTCATCAGTCATGACACCCATTGTGCCCCGGCAAGGCGACGTAGACCAATTCAGAGCAGGAGCCGGTATCAGCCCCGCTGCTGCTCCTGCTGCCGATCCTTGCTGTAGGTCTCCGGGATAAACCTGGTCTGGTCATGCAGTTTGGGCCAGATGACCACCTGGCCCTGCTCCAGGGACCGCGGTACGTCAATGATTCGCTGGTTGTCCGAGCCCCGGAACTGGAGCAGGCTGTTCTTCCGATTCTCCAAATAGCGCCCATCCACCAGCACATCAAGATAGGAGATCAGCTGGGCCTTGTCCGGGGTCTCCCCCGGCCGGTTCAGTTCCTCCCAGGTGTAGCCGGTCCAGCACCAGATGTCCTTCTCGTGGCCGAACTCACGCCGTATCCGCTTCGAAAGGCCGAGCAGCATAGGAGTGTTGAGCAGGGGCTCCCCGCCCAGGTAGGTGATGCCCTGTACATAGGACAGTGACAGGTCCTTGATGATCTGGTCTTCAAGCTGCTGGGTATAGGGATGCCCGGCACCGAAGTCCCAGATGGATGAGTTGTAGCACCCCTGGCAGCGGAAGGGGCATCCGCTGACATAGAGGGAGCAGCGGATCCCCTCGCCGTCGGTCATGACCAGTCGCTTGTAGTCCGCCACAATTCCCCGGCTGAGCCGACGACCGTCCCACTGGCCGGCCCTGGGATTGTTGGTCAGCACAGAGGGGACCCCAGGACCGCGCCCCTGTTCATCAGCTGCGAAGTCACGGTGGCCGCCTGTCTTTCTCATGGCCCCCTGTTTGTCCGTCATACGGTCCTCCTCATGACAATGGCGGGCCGCAAACTGCCCGGCCCGCCATTGGTTGCGTCTTTTCAGAGCCTATTCGGCCTTGTCGTCGAACCACTCCTTGGTGGATCCATCCTTGAGGACCACGTGGCCGGTCTCACCCTCCATGTGCTTGACACGGTGGGCGATCTCCTCGTGTCTGCCGTGGACCATGGGCCGCTGGACGGGGTTGCCCAGATAGCCGCAGGTGCGCTTGGTCACGTTGCACTTGTCGGGGTCATCGTTGCCGCACTCAGGGCACTTGAAGCCCTCCTCGGTGGGCTCGAAATCGCCCTCATAACCGCATACGAAGCAGTGATCGATGGGGGTGTTGGTGCCCAGGTAGCCGATGCCGATGTCATAGGCGTAATCCCAGACCGCCTCCAGGGCCTTGGGGTTCTGCTGCATGGAGGGGAACTCGCAGTAGTTGATGAACCCGCCGGAAGCCAGGTAGGGGAAGTCGCGCTCGTAGTTGAGCTTCTCCATGGGGGTGGGCCGCAGCCAGACCGGGTAGTGGAAGCTGTTGGTGTAGAAGTCGTGGTCGGTCACGCCGTCGACTACGCCGAACTTCTCCTTGTCCATCCGGGCGAAGCGGTCGGTCAGCGACTCGGCCGGGGTGGAGTAAACCGAATAGTGGTACCCCTCAGCCTTCTCCCACTGCTTGCAGAGCTGGTTCATCCGGCGCACGATGCTCAGAGCGAATTCCTTGCCTTCCGGATCCCAGGAATGATCCTTCATCCAGTCCTTACCATAGAAGACGCTAGTGGCCTCGTAAAGGCCGATGTAGCCCAGCGAGACGGTGGCGCGGCTGTTCCGGAAGAGGGTGTCAACGCTGTCGGTTGGCTTCAGCCTGCCAAAGGCGCCGTACTCGTAGAGGGTGGGAGCATTGATGGGCGTGGCCTGCTTGCAGCGCATGATGCGGAACTGCAGGGCGTGGTGGGCCACCTCCATACGCTGGTCGAAGATCTTCCAGAAGCGATCCTTGTCGCCGCGGGATTCCAGGGCAATGCGAGGAATGTTGACGGTGACGACACCCAGGTTCATGCGGCCGTCCTCTTCGTCCTCGCCCGTCTCGGGATTGGTCCAGGCCTGCAGGAAGGAGCGGCAGCCCATGGGGGCCTTGAAGGAGCCGGTGATCTTGATCAGGTTCTCGTAGAAAACCACGTCAGGGTACATACGCTTGGTCGAGCACTCCAGAGCCAGCTGCTTCATGTCGTAGTTGGGATCGCCCTCGTCCGCGTTCAGACCATGCTTGATGGTGAAGACCAACTTGGGGAAGATGGCGGTGTGGCGATCCTTGCCCAGTCCGCGGATGCGGATCAGGAAGATGGCCCGCTGGATCTCCCGGGCGAACCAGGAGGTGCCCAGGCCGAAGCCCACGGTGACGAAGGGGGTCTGCCCGTTGGAGACACGGTTGGAGTTGATCTGGTACTCCATGGTCTGCATGGCATCGTAGATGTTCTTGCGGGTCAGAATCTTGGCGTAGACCTGACGCAGCCGAACGATCTGCGGAGCGTCCAGATCGAAGGGGGCATCCTCACCAATGGGAGCACGATCATCCAGGTGCAGCCAGTCGGCCTCCCTGGCCTTGAGGCCGCGGACGACCTCCTTGGCCACGTCGATGGGCTCCTCGTCCGGCAGAACGGCCTCAGCCATGGAATAGTTCTTCTTATAGTCCAGACGCGCATACTTGTCCAGCATCTCGTCGCAACGGTTGACGGTCTGGCCGCCGTACTGGGAGCCGGCGATGTCCTTGATGATCTGGGTGATCTGCGTGGCAGCCGTGCCGATGGACTTGGGCGAGTCCATCATGGCGTTGCCCAGCTCGAAACCGTGGGCAAGCATGTCGCCGAAGTCAGGCAGGGAGCAGTTGGTCTCGGCCGTAAAGGGTGAGTAATCCGCGTCATGGAAGTGAATATCGCCCTTCATGTGGGCGTTGGAGACATCCTTAGGCAGCATGGCGAAGGCTGAAGCCTTGGAGACTGCGCCGGCCAACAGGTCACGCTGGGTGGCGTAGACGTTGGCATCCTTGTTGGCGTTTTCACGCACCAGGGTCTCGTCCTTGCTGGTCAGGCGGTGAACGGCCTCATTGACATCGGTGGCCTTGGCCCGCTGAATGTCGCGGTCAAGACGGTAGGAGGTATAGGAGCGAGCGATCTCGTAAAGGTGGGCATTGACCAGGGCATGCTCGACCAGGGTTTGGATGTCCTCGATCTTGACCGGGTTGGTGTAGCGATCGGTGATCTCGGACTGGACGGTCAGGGCCATATCCCGGATCTGCTGGCGATCCTCAGGGCTGACCTCGTGCTTGACATCCTTGAAGGCGGCTTCGATGGCGTTCATGATGTTGACGGGATCAAAATCGACGATCCGGCCGTCGCGCTTCTCGACCAGAATGCCATCGACAGCATCGCGATCCGAAATGCCACGCTCCTTCACGCTATCGGTCATGACCTCAGTATCCATCGTCACTCCTCATACGACTCATACGGTTACTCATGTGCAGTTGCTTTGGCGTTCCCAAATTCCAGACTGGAAACGGCGAATCACATGGATGTCATTCTTTGATGACAAGACTCACTCTAGCACGCTGTGACCACCATATGTAGTGTCTGAGGATGATTCGTTGCCTACATTTAGTTATTCACGTGTTTTGTGAACTGAGTCACAAATAGAGGGGTCTGGACAAGGGCGGCAAATGGCCGAAAGGCCATTGGAGGTTATTTCCAGGGACGACACAGCCGCCCGACACGCACATATTTTGTCGAGCCCCGACCCCTGCATCAGGCAGGAACCGACCTAAGCCAACAGACCCCGGGGAACAAAGAGGGTTTGGGTGCGCAGACGGCGATCCACACTCATGCCCTCCGGAGCCTGTCGCCCCGGCTCAATCATGGACAGGAGCATGTCAACGCCTTGGCGACCCATGCGATCCACCTGCTGGGAGATGACCGACACCTGAGGACTGATCAGTTGAAAGACCTCCAGGTCGTCGAAAGAGACCAAGGGCACTCGCGAGCGCTGGTCGCCGTCCCACTCCATGGCAACGGCCTTGATGGCATCGGCAGAGTAGCCGAAGATGACGGCATCCACCCCCTGACCGAGCAGGTGGCGCATGGTCGCGGCCGCGCGGGGGCGATCCTCGAACCCTTGGCGAACCACCAATCCCGTCAGCCCCTGACGGGTCTCTACGCCAGACAGGAAGGCCTGCTCGCGCTCGCGGAAAGTATAGGAGCGGCTCTCTGGGCCCGGAACAAAGGCCACTCGTCTGCATCCCCTCGCTACCAGAGCGTTCAGGGCCGCCTCGAGGCCGGGCACAGGATCGGAATCAACCAAAGGGACACCGGGCAGGGTCCGGTCGGGACGATCCACAAAAACAACGGGGAATTCTCGCGACAGCATGGTGCGCAGCATGGGCGACGTGGGCCCATCAGGCACGACCAGGACACCGTCCATATGCCGAGACAGAAGGATGCGGTAATAGTCCTCCTGCCTGCTGGCCTGGCACGAGGACACGCCGATCAGGGGCGCGTAGCCTGCCGAGTAGAGCTGGTCCTGGACGGCGTAGACCAGCTCAGAGAAATACGGATTGCGGATATCGGGGACCAACAGGCCAACGGCATGCGAGCGCGAGGAACGCATGGAACGGGCCCGGCTGTCGGGGATATAGCCCAGCTCCATGGCCGCCCTGCGAACCCTGTCCTTGGTGGGCGGCGAAATGCGCCCCTTGTCGTTGAGCGCCTGGGAGACCGTGGACACGGACATACCCGCCTGCTTGGCCACATCACTGATGGTCACCGACATGGGAACCTCCGTCGACCCCTACCGTGATCGGTTGTCTTGCTCCGAACGAGACCGACAGCGGCCGGCCCGCGCGGACCTCTCGTGAGTTTCCAGTATAGAGGCATACGATGCAACCTTTCATCACGGCGAGGCAGGACTGGCGGTCTTGGACTAGAGTGGTCTTGTTCGCGCGGCTGGTGGCAGCAGCCGTGGCACATATCGCAGAATTCCATCGGTCAAGACCGTACCGGATCGTCGCGCGGGCTCCTCACCTTCCCGTAGCGGCCCCGATGCGGATGGGCACCAGGGGTGCCGGAGAGGCAAGGTGACAGTGATGAGCATGTCGAGGAACAGTAGCTTCCGGAGAATTCCCGGCCACAAACTGATCGTGCGGGCACTCGCCCTGACAGCGGCGCTCTGCATGGCGGCTACGAGCGCAGCCTGCGGGACCAAGGGGGCAGACAACAAGGCCGACGACGGCTCCAAACTGTCCTTCATGCTGGATTGGACGCCCAACACCAATCATGTGGGCATCTACGTAGCCCGGCACCTGGGCTACTTCGACAAGGCCGGCCTGAAGCTGACCATCCTGCCGACGGCCCAGGCAGGAGCCGAGACCTCCGTCCAGAACGGGGTCGCCGACGTAGGCTTCTCCAAGCTGAGCAACCTGGGCACCTTCAACTCCCAGGGAGCCGACCTGCGGCAGGTTTTCAACATAGGCCAGCATTCCGTGGCGCGTTGGTGCTCGCTGGCTTCGCGCACCGACATCCAGACCCCCAAGGACTTCGACGGTAAGACCTTCGTCAGTTTCGGCTCGGCCGAGCAGACGGCCGTAGTCAAGCAGATGATCCGCTATGCAGGCGGCAAGGGCGACTTCAAGCGGGTGACCAGCGGTACCAACACCTTCGCCACCCTGACCAGCGGCAAGGGGGACTTCGCGGGTTTCTACGCCAATTGGGAGGGCGTGGAGAGCGAGCTCAAAGGCCCAGCCCTGCACTGCTTCACCCAGGCCGACTGGGGCGTGCCCGGCAACCCCGACCAGCTGGGCTTCGTGGTCAAGAATTCCTGGCTGCAGCAGGCCGGCCACCGTCGCGCCCTGACGGCATTCGTCAAGGCCTGCCTGAAGGGCTATAACTACGCCCTGAGCCATCCCGACCAGGCGGCGGACATCCTGGTCAAGGAGACCAAGGGGTCGGCCATCGACCCAACCCTGGCCAAACGCTCCATGGAGAGCATCGTCAAGGAGGGGTACTGGGTTGACAGCCCGAATCAAAAGAGCATCAGCGGACTGATCAATGTCAAGGATGCCCAGGACTATCTGGACTTCCAGTTCAAGGCGGGCACCTACAAGGGCGCCAAGAAGGGCGATCCCAATAAAGCCCCTCAGGCCACTGACCTGTGGACCGATCGCTACGTTCGGGAAGCAGCCGGTCGATGAAGGTAGGGAAGCAGAGCAGAACTCGGGCGCTGCCTCCGACCCTCACTCTGCTGGCGCTCTTGATCATCTGGGAGCTGGCATCCCGCCTGGGCGGGGTCAGCGAACAGGCCCTACCAGCGCCAAGCCGAATCCTGGTTGCCACAGTGCAGTCTCGAGAGGATCTGCTGCCTGCCACCGCCATCACCGCCCTTGAAGGCCTGCTGGGCTTCCTCCTGGCCTCGGTCCTGGGAATAGTGATCGGCCTGGCTCTCTACAGCTGGCGCACCCTGCATGATGCTCTCTACCCCCTGATCGCCGGCGCTCAGATGATCCCGCTGATCACCATCGCCCCCCTGTTCGTGATCTGGTTCGGGTTCGAGCCCCTGGGCAAGGTGGTCATCGTGGCCGTCTTCGCCCTCTTCCCCATAGTGGTCCAGACCTACCGGGGGCTCAAGTCCGTGCCCCGTTTCTACCAGGACGTGGCGCTGAACTGCGGCGCAACCCGGACATGGACACTCTGGCACGTCAAACTGAGGGTGGCGGCCGGGCAGATCTTCGGCGGTCTGCGTATCAGCGCCGCCTATGTCTTCGCCACCGCGGCCACTTCGGAGTATCTGGGTGCCAGGAACGGCCTGGGCATATGGCTGCAGTCGGCCTTCAACTCCTTCAGAACCCCACTGATCTTCTCGGCCACCCTGGTCATCATCCTGCTGACTGCCCTCTTGCTGGGCCTGATCACCCTGACCGAGCGGCTACTGCTGGGCGATGCCGGCGATGATCATATGGTCAATCCGGACGACGAGTGAAGAGTACTGCGACAGCAATTACCTACCGAATCTGACGGCTTGGCCCAAGTAAGTGGGACGAGCCCCACATTCCCTTTACTATCCATGACTGGCCGGCAGAAAAACCGGCCTGCCATAATAGGGATATACGGAAAAGTCAGATTCCGGATATCAATCGAAGATGAGAGGGACGACATCCATGAACCATCCAGATGATACGAACAACGGGAACCAGCCCCCCAATGACCAGGGCTTCGCCAACGGCTGGCCCCAGAACAATCGCACAAAGGGAACCGATTCAGAACCCGCAGCCTACCCGAACCAGCCGCAACCAGACCAACCCGGCTATGCACAAGCAGCTTCTGACCAGAGCGACGTCTACCATCCAATCAGCGAAGCCCAAACACCTGTCAACGATTATCGCCAGGAACAGCCGCAGGGTCAACAGCCAGGCTACAACCAGCAACAGCCCTATGGTCAGCAATACTACGGACAGCAGCAGGCGCCTTACGGTCAAGATCCGAATCCCGGCCAGCCCAATGGCACAACCCCGTCAGCTGGCTATGCATCGAACAACTCTTATCAAGCACCCGAGGGTTGGACGCAGGCAGGCTACCAGCCCGGACCCCAAGTCCCGCAGTATCCGGCCTACCCCTATGCAAATGCCGGTTTCAACGGCGAGCCGCCACTGAACGCACCCTGGTACGGCATTGACTTCGTAAACGCCTGCAAGCGTTTCTTCGTCAAATACGCCGTCTTCTCCGGGAGGGCCTCCCGTGGGGAATTCTGGTGGGCTTTTCTCATGATCTTCCTCATCAACCTTGCGATTCCGATCATCACCTCAGAATCCATCTTTGCGGGACGGGTCGTGTCCTTCGTGGTCACCCTAGGACTTTTCATACCCAATCTGACCGTGAACATACGGCGACTTCATGACACCAATATGTCTGGCTTCTGGATACTCCTACCCTTCGTAAGCGAGCTGGTGGGTAGCATCCCTATGGTCTTCGCCATCGTGGCTATTGCAGACGGGCATCCAGGATCCGCCCTCTCTCTGCTTGGCTTGGGTGCATTGATCATGATTGCCGGAATTGTCGCCTGGGTCATTCTGCTGGCCCGGCCTAGCGATCCACGAGGAGCCCGTTTCGACCGCTGAATCCACCCTGCCCTTCGCCTTGACCGATGCCAAGACGAAGGGCTGAAGGTCTTAAAATCTTAAAGCTCCACAGGAGGCTTATTGGGGTCCTCAGGCACATGGGCGAACTTGGCCTGCAGGGCTTCGCGACTCTTGCGTTCGTCATCCTCCTTGGCCTTGCGCTTGGCTTCCTCGGGGTCCCAGAGCACCTCCTGACGATGGTGGTCCCACTCAGCGCCCACCAGAGGGGCCAGCAGGTCAGCGAAAGCCTCGGGATCATCTAGTAATCCCAGGGCGCGGATGACATCCTCGTCAGACAGGAAGGCCCGGGGAATGCCCAGTCGCTCGTTGAGCTCATTGACATAGACCAAAATTGGCGCGGCGGTCGCCGCATGGTCAGGGTCAGCACCTGCACGCTGAAGCAGATCACGGCAAATCATCAGGCTAGTGGCCAGGGCCCGGGCCACTCCCTCCTTGTCCTGCGGAGATTTGGGGGATGTGCCCTGGTCATCCACGGATTGCTCGGCCTTGGCCACGCCAGCAGCCACCTCCTGCTGCCGGGCCTGATCCCATCCACTGCCCAAGGTTTCAGCCAAATCCGCAAGCATCTTGGACTGGTCGCCCTGCGCCTGTGCGGCAGCCTCAATGGCATCGTTGGCCGCCATGAGTGCATCCACCAAATCCTGGGGACGGCCAGGGATATCCTCAGCGCCCTCATAGACGTATTCAGCGTCGGGGATGGTCACATCCTCTCCCGTCATCAGTTGCGCCAGCACCATGCTGATGCGCACCTGCAGATCCTCCGCATATTTGGCGTCGTTGGCCATATGCTCGGCATTCGTCAAGGGCCAAAGGTCCACCAGCCCGGCCCCCTGCTCAGCCGCCTGGGCCACGGAGGGCCGCCCGGCTACCGCCTCCGTGCTTGCCTGTACATCCACCATGATCATCACGCTCCTTCATCGGGTTCTCGGACAGTCATCCACGACAGCATCCTCAGCCATCCTAGGACGCTCAAGCGGTCTTCACACGCCTGCCGCCGGATCCGCATAGGTGATTCCCAGCACTTTACCGGTATCACAGTCCAGGGTAATGGAAGTCACCGATGCCAGGGCAGTGGCTCGAAGGAGCATATTGTGCTCGGGGTGACCAGTCTCCAAAAGATGACGGTACGACCAGATGGGCGACTCATGCGAGACAGCCAGGACCTGTGCGTCAGGATGGCTGCGGACCACCTGCCGGACGAAATCCCCCACTCGTCGGGCGATCTGCCGATAGGACTCCCCCCAGCTGGGACGGCGCAGATCCAGAATCAGCCGCAGGTTGGAAGGCCGCCAGAGGGCCCCCTGCCCGTGACCGATGCGCTTGCCGCGGAATTCGTTGCCGGCCTCGATCAGACGACGGTCGTAAATAGGCTCCAATGGTTTCAAGCCGTGATGGACACGAGCGGGGTTGATCTGCTCAAGCAGGATGGCCGTGGTTTCCCTGGTCCTGTCCAGCGGAGAGGAATAGACGGCTTCCAGATCACGCATGCCAGGAGCTTCGGCCATAAAGCGTGCCGTCGCCTCGACCATGGCCCTGCCTCTGTCAGATAAATGGAATCCTGGCAATCGCTCATAGAGAATATGATCGGGATTATCAACCTGGCCATGACGGACGAAATGAATGGTCGTCGCAGGCACAACCCACCTCCCATGCTCCCCGGCGGGCCCCATAAGTGACCATAGCGGAGGATAGAATTACTACTATCCGAATGGCACCGATCAGGCGCCGATATGGTTACCACTGTAGCAGTCCCCCCAGTAGCCCCACATCCCTTCATGCGTCTGGAAGGCCCTGCGGAAAAACATGCTTCGGGACCGTGAAAACACCCAAGGAAAGCGAGACGAACAACCCATGCCACGGCAATTGAAGGCGGCTTTGATCGAAGCCGGTCACAGGGTATTCGGAGGTTACTCGGCGCTCCTGCGACTGCCTCATACGGCGCGGTTCGCAGTGGGGTCGGTTATCGCCTCCATGCCCTTCCCCATGGTGGGCATGACCATCACCATCTCGGTGCAGCACTACTATGGCAGCTACTCCTTGGCCGGAGCCCTGACCGCCATCCAGGCCGTGGCACTGGCCCTAGTCAGCCCCATGCTGGGCAAGATGGTCGACAAGTTCGGCCAGCGACAGGTCTCCATCCCCACGGTTCTGGTCTGGATCGTGGCCGCCACGGTTCTGATCACAGCCATCACCGCCCACGCTCCCACCTGGGTGCTCTACCTGGTCACCCCCTTCATGGCGGCCATTCCGCCCTGGGGAGCCATGAGCCGTAGCCGGTGGACACATCTGCTGCGCGGTGACCACCGAGCCACCAACCAGGCCCTGTCCCTGTCAGGGGTCTTCGACGAGGCCATGTGGGTAATCGGCAATCCCCTGGCCTCCATCCTGGCGGTCATTTCAGGCGTGCTGGCTTTCTCCTTCACTGGGATCTGCGTGCTGGTGGGAGCCTTTATGTTCCTATCCTGCCGGGAAACCGAGCCGCCTTCGCAGACGGACATGGCCCGCACCCAGGGCATCACCCGTAAGGAGTACCGGGAGCGGCAGGCTCAGCAGGTGGCACGTCTGCGGGATCAGGAGGGCGGCAACGGCCGTAGTGGCGCCTTCTGGAGCGCCGGCATGATCGCCGTCTGCGCCACCTGGTTCGGCCTGGGAGCCTTCCAGAGCGCCGCATCCATTTCCATCATCGCCTTCGCCACTGAGCAGGGGATGAAACAGATGACCGGGTTCGTCTTCGCCTGCTTCTCCTTCAGCTCCCTGGTCGGCGCCCTGCTTTACGGGGCCAAGAACTGGACCATCCCCCTCTGGAAGCGTTTCTACTTCTGCCTGCTGGTGGTCAACCTGGGCATCGGAACCTTCATGTTCGCTAGGAATCTGTGGACCATCATGATCATCTACCTGATCATCGGCGTCTGCCAGGCACCCACCTGGATCAACGGCAACCAGCTCATGCTCCACCTGGTGCCGCCCATCCGCTTTACCGAAGGCATGGCTTGGCTGAGCGCCATGAATTCGATCGGATCCTCGGCGGGTTCGGCTGTGGCCGGGCAGTTCATCGACCGTTACGGATCCCAAGGCGGGTTCGGGGTGGTCACTACTCTGGCTCTGACCTCGCTGGCCATCGCCTTTGTAGGCTTCCGTCAAATCCGCAACAGCACCGAGGACCCCATACTGACCGAGCTACCCGCCTGAGGGCGCAACGTAAGGCTTTTGCGCACAAGCGGCTCCCGCTACCCCGTGAGCACAGGATGAATGATTGAATGGGCTATCGTGCGTAGATTAATCGGACAGCTGCTCAAGTTCGGCATCGTGGGCGTCATCGCCTTCCTGATTGACATCGGCATCATGAACCTGCTGATCATGGGGCCGCACCTGAACAACGTCCTGGCAGGGGCCATCTCCTTTCTGATCTCCCTGGTCTTCAACTATCTGGCCAGCATGCGCTATGTCTTCAAACACCGGGAGGACATGGCCCGGTGGATGGAGATGGTAGTCTTCCTGGTCTCCTCGGTGATCGGCCTGGGGATCAACGAGGTGATCCTGTGGATGGGCACTGCCATGCTGCCGCCGGACGCCATCACCACCATGCACGCCCGTTACCTGCTCTACGCCAACATCGCCAAGATCACAGCCACCGTGGTGGTGGCCATCTGGAACTTCCTGATCCGCAAGTGGCTACTGGATGCGCCCGCCCCCGACAAGCCGGTCAACCCCCGTTCTGTGGCCCACCGTCTGGGGGCCTGGTCCCTGAGTCATCGTCCCTTCGGCTGGCGCTAAGCCAGCCTGCCCGGTCGAGGCTACTATGGGACGGGAATAGTCAGCCATCCGGCATACGGACTGAGTCATCCTGATTGGTCATGCCGGACGGATCGGAAAGGAAGCGCCATGCCCGTCATCCACACCCATGTAAGCACACCCATCACCGCCGAACAGCGCGAACGGATCAAGACCGCCTATGGCAAGGCCATCACCGCCGTCCCCGGCAAGTCCGAGGGCTGGCTCATGTGCCCCTTCGAGTCGGACATGCCCATCTACTTCGGGGGTAATGACAGCAAGCCTGCCGCCTATGTGGAGGTCAACGTCTTCGGCAGCGACGTACCCAAGTCTGCCTGGGAAAGCCTGACCAAGACCATCATGGACACATTGGAATCGGAGCTGTCCATTCCCAAGGACCGCACCTACATCCGCTATACGGCCACTACCGACTGGGGTTGGAACGGCGGCAATTTCTAGGCGAGTAATCCCCTGTAACGCATAAGGAGGCCTTCCCGCGCATATACCTGCGGCGGGAAGGCCTCCTGCTTAAGCCCAGATCCCTATTTCAAACAGGATCGTTATGGGATAGGTCAGATTTACTACTCTGCGACGACCTTGACCGTGAAAGCGGCCGAGATCTCGGGGTGCAGGGCCACGGTGGCCGGGAACTCTCCGGTGGTCTTGATGGTCTCCACAGAGATGGAGCGGGGATCCACATCGACCAAGGGGCGAAGAGCCTGGGCGATGGCATCATTGGAGATGCCGCCGAAGAGCTTGCCCGAATCGGACACCTTGGCTGCGATCTCGACGGTCTGGCCATCGATGGCGGTCTTGGCTGCCACGGCATCCTCACGGGTGGCCATGGACTTGGCCCGACGTGCCCGCTGCAGGGATTCAATCTGCGCAGCGGCGCCCTTGGACCAGGCGAAAGCCAGACCCTGGGGAATCAGAAAGTTGCGCGCATAGCCGGGCTTGACCCCGACAACGTCGCCCTTATGACCCAGATCGGTCACGGTATCGGTCAGAATTACCTTGGTTTCCTTTGCCATAATCCGGACCTCCCTCAGCGACCGTTGGTGGCGTAGGGCAACAGGGCCATCTCGCGGGCGTTCTTGATAGCCTTGGAGATCTCGCGCTGCTCCTGGACGGTGACACCGGTGATGCGGCGGGAACGGATCTTGCCGCGGTCAGAGATGAACTTGCGCAGCAGAGCCACGTCCTTGTAATCGATGGTATGAATCTTGGCAGCCCTCAGAGGATTCGGCTTCTTCTTGAAGGGCTTGACCGGCGGTTGCGGCCTTTTACGTGACATTGGTACTCCTTAAATGAATGATGACGCTATGAAACTTCAGAACTCGGGATCGTCTCCAGAACCACCGAACTCGCCGGTGGACCCAAAGGATCCGAAGGAATCGCCGGATCCGGTCGATGACCAAGGATCCTGGGCCGGGGCCTGCTGGCTCTGCGCTGGCTGCTGACGACCCATAGGGGCCGATGCCGCGCCGGCGCCGCCCTGGTAGGATGCCCCACCCTGATAGCCGCCGTTGTTGGATCCAGCGAAACCGCCGCGAGATCCTCCGCCACCGGTGTTGGCGTTCCTGGTGACCTGAGCGGTATTCCGTGTCAGTGCAGGTCCGATCTCATCCAGACGCAGCTCCACAACCGTGCGGTTGTTGCCCTCACGATCCTGATAGGAGCGCTGCACCAGACGACCCTGGGCGATCACCCTCATGCCCTTGGTCAGGCTGGCTTGAATGTTGGAGGCCATGGGACTGTAGGTGGAATCCCAGGCCGAGCAACGCATGAAGAGCGAGTCGCCGTCCTCCCACTGCCCCGAGTTCCTGTTGAACTGCCTAGGCGTGGACGCGATGGTCAGGTTGGCCACCGTGCCTCCGTTGGAGGTCGTACGCACCTCCGGATCCGCAGTGAGATTACCCACCACGGTGATGTATGTATCTCCTGCCATGTCACGACCTTTCCTCGGAATGAGGACTTGGGAATGGGCCTACTGGGGCGAATCCCGCACCCTTGGACCTTCGACGCGAGAACTGGAGGTCAGCCGACGCTTCGATGTCCTTTTGCTGTTTGCTTACTTGTCATCCTTGCGAAGAATCTTGGTGCGGATGACGGACTCGTTCAGGTTGAGCACACGGTCGAGCTCAGCGCTGACAGAAGGCTCGCAGGTGTATTCGACCACCACGTAGTTGCCTTCCTTGTGCTTGTCGATCTCATAGGCCAACTTGCGACGGCCCCAGACGTCGATGTTGTCGACGGAGCCGCCTTCCTTGGTAACCACCTCGAGATACTGGTCGGTCAGCTTCTTCAGCGAGCGCTCATCCATGGCCGGATCGGCAATGAACATCAATTCATACTTGTGCGCAGACATCACCCACCTCCTTTGGACTTACAGGTCACGGACCTTCCGTGACAGGAGGGTGTATTGCACCGTGTCCATGACAAAATCCCAGAGTAAGAGATCGAAGTCACGAACCAACACCACTATATTACAGTCTTGCACGGACCTCTGTTTGTCAGAACAAAGCGCTTCCATTCAAGGCTATTCAAGAATTAGCGGCCATTAAAACGGCAAACGGTGCTATAAAGCAGGCCAGCATAAGTTCACGTCGCAAAAATACAACAATCCTTTTCATTACCTTGGGATTGTCGAAACATATTCCGACATTAGGCATGATCAGAAGCAGCACCGTGTATATCGGAATATAAAATCGGCTCTGACCCCCCCCCATACGTTCTTCCTGAAGAATGAAATTCCAAACTCACTCCACTTAGAGCAACAACGCCAATACAACCAACACCGTTATTGCTAGCCAATTCGACCGTCACGGTGTCTACTGACACATCCGTTGACAGGCAGAAGATAACAAACAATAAGCATAAGAAGCATGACTCCAGCCAGCAAAAATCCGATGCCCGAGAATGCAAGGTAATAGATGCCTGACATACGAATCCCTACAGCTATGATCAGAGCACATATTATCAATGCGAACAGAGCAGCCACCCGTTGGTGCCCATATTCGTATACTCCTAAAGAAATATACTAATGTCGAATTGATGACCGCATTGTTGACAACGGTTGGGTCCGCACCGCCATCCGAATTCGGTTGAGCGAGAAGATGACCATTGACTATTTAGGATATATGATGCCAGCGATCTTAATCATTAGACCATGAACGCTACTTATCAAATACGATCATCAACATATCGGAAAGAAGCCTTACACAGATAGAACAAAGCCGAACAGCCTAACCATCGTCTAAATGTACCCCCGTATACCTTTATCTGAGAAATCAAAGCCGTGAAGTTGTTTGACTGTTCCTTAACGTTCTCATCGTAAATACTGGCAGGAATGAGCACGCGTAGTCCGCGCACATCCGCAACCAGTGTATTACCCGCTTATCAGGTTAAATCAATCTGAAAGAACATGGCAATACCATACAGTACCTTGAGAAAGTTTGAGACGACATGTCACGGGTCAAATCGCTTCATCATCGGATAGAATGGTTCCTATGCCTGATAATTCCCAAGCTGTTGTCAGCATTATCGTACCTGTATATAACTCCAGCAAACATCTTGAGGATTGCCTGGATTCAATCCGCAATCAGTCCTATACCAATTTAGACATTATTCTTATTGACGATGGCTCTACGGATGGGTCTGCAGAGATTTGCGATAAATATTCAAAAAGGGATCCACGTATCCGCGTTGTGCATCAAAGCAACGGTGGGATAGGTAAAGCGCAAAACGTCGGCATTGATCTTGCAAGGGGCAAGTTCCTAGCATTCGCAGACAATGACGACATACTAGACAGACGCAATATTGAACTGCTCTTGTCAGCACTGATCTCCACCGGAGCCGACATGAGTAAAGGGCGATGGAGACAGTTCGGCGTATCACACTTGTCGCAGATCCGACAACAAGCCGCTATCGGGAGTGGCGATCCATCGCATATTACGGTATTCAAAAAACCTCTGCAGGCTTATCAAAATGTATTTTGCAAAAGTTTGCGCCTTCTTGGCACCTATATGGGCAAGAGAAGCGAGTCCAAATACTTCAATGAAGCTAACTGGTGCCGCTTGTATAGACGAGACCTTTGGAAAGGTATTCGCTTCCCTGAAGGGGCCTATGCCCAAGATGTCATGGTGGCAGGAGACTTGTATGTTCGCATGAACAAGGTCGCTGACATAGATGCTGTGCTTTATTACTGGTTGCAAACATCAGACTCGGTCACGCATCGAGAACGTGGATTCAAATTTTACAATGACAATTTCGTCGCCGGTATGCATAACTTCGACCTGGCAAAGAAACAGGGAATTTTGCCTGCCAGAAGTTATTACACAATCATGGGCGCGCTTGACGATGAACGACGGTCTTCAAACCGCGAGTCTACAGCAGCTGATTACCATCATTTTACTCAAGATCGTCAAACAGCCAGCGCGCAGATTGCACAATTGTCCGCTCTTCAGCACATGACTTGTGCAATTCTGCGCCATATCCGCCTTATCGAAAAGCACCTTTATGATGTTGCGATCAAGAATATGCGCTGAGGTAGCTTTGTCAACTGGCCTTCACCTCATAAAGATTCAAATGATCCTTTGTTTCTATCTTTTGCAGGAATCTATGACCGTCTACACATTCAGTGAGTTCATGACTGGTCAAGACATGTGTAACGCCGATTTTATGTAAATACTCAACAGGAATGCTGACGATCATGTAATCGGCTGACACCAGCTTGAAAGCGGGCTGTCCCTTATCAGAGAATTTGACGTCGACATGTGCATATCGGTTATACATCCATTCGTTTGCATGTTTAGGATCAATGACATGCCACCGCTTCAGTTGTGGATAAATATTCACAGAATTCACGGCAGGGATGCCATTAGCAATCAAAGCCTGTCCACGAGCAGCATTATCGGTTATGAATGCAATCGGACGCCCATTTGATGAATTATGGTTTCGCGAAACCTCTTTCAACGCCATATCAATAAACGGCCCCTCTCGAATGCTCTGAGAACCTTGTTGAATGGGGTTGACACAGAACCCGGCAAGAGCCACGACCAGAATCGACGAGAGTAACAGCTGGCTTGCATATCCTTGTTCGGAAATCCATTCGAAAATAGCGAGCAGCATGATTGTCAGCAGCAAAACTAAAAATATCAGATAGATTTTGCGCAGTGGATAAGCTGACCACAATACCGTCGCGCCAGTCAACAGAATTGAAGAGACAAAGGCTAAAGTAGCATTACGCAGAAGACGAGCTTTGACTGAATCTTTCTCCGAAATAACTGGCAGCCCTTCATTAGCCACATTGCTATGCAACAAAGACAAAGACCTGAACAAAAGAATCAAATCAATGAATCCTAAAGCAAATTTGACTCTGCCTGTAGTCGTCCGTCCCATCAAGCTAATGCGACAAAGCCAATCAGGAAAGCCGAACATTCCATAGATCATTAAAAATGCATAGCAAACCAGCAAAAGCGCAATTAAACCATCCCGTTTTTTTACGAGGGCCCAGATACTAAGAATCAACCCGATCGGGAACAAAGAAAAGAACATAGCCTGTTCTGGTGCATTGGGAACAGCCCGGTCATATTCCAAGGGGGTAAATAGACTTGCGGCATAATCCATTAGATCTTCAAGTAATCCCTGCCCATGGCTAATGCGCGCTCCTGGATAAACCGTTGAAGTCTCAAGCAGAATTGTTTGCCGAGATGTATAGATGACGATCAGAATGCTGATTAATAAAGTTGCAAATGCCACAGCCATGGGAACTATCATTGTAAGCAGAGAACGACTGGTGAGCGGTTCATTTCGATAACGGCAGATGATGAGCCAAATGATGAGCAACCCATAGATATAGGCCAATGGAATCTGTAAAGGCGGATATAGAACCAGTAAAAAACCGCCGAAGCAATACATGGTGGCCAGTGCCTGAAGCCACATATGAAGCTTGGAATGCGCTTGCAGGTATCCTCTAAAGAGGAGAACTGCAGCTTGACCAAAAATCAGCACTTCTGCCGTGCCATTGACAGCAAACCACCATTGAACTATAGGCGACAAACCAACCAGAATGCCATAGGCCGCGGCAAGCTGGCGATTATCTTTGGTCAGCCATCTGCCAAATTCGTAGGAAACAAGCAAAAGGACAACCAACCGCGCACACCAGAAGAAAGCTAGACCTTTATCACTGCCCAAAAACATAAATCCCCATAAGAAGGGTCGAAAGAATGTGGCCAATGCCCACGCCGGCTGTGCATAAGTCATAGTCATATCAATTGGGGTGGCCTCTGGTATGGATGATATTCGTGAATACCCAGAATAGGCCTGCGAAAAAGCCAGCGGAGTAAACACCTTCCATTCATCAGTGCGAACTGCCCGAGGCATACCAAACAAAGTACCTTTATAGGGCTCTCCGCCAATATATTTAGACATGAGCGCCAACGAAGAACCACTGATACGCAATAGGGTCAATACTATGATCAGAACACACCCAATCCACCAACGGTATTTATGCAGGACATGCAGGAAACGGTGCGCACGAAAATTAAGGATGTACATAGTAACTGCGATCACTACCAGCAAAACTACAAGCCGCAGAACATGCATGAGTTGAACGTGGCCGAAGAAGAATCCGAAATGCATATGTGTACGATCTGCATGCACAACTTCCAAGAACATTTCCAGATAAGCAGCAGCGAGCACAGCGATGATGAACACGCCAATCTGTTGGACTAGCCTATCAACTCTAAATACCGATGATCTCGAGCGCATCTAACACATCTCCTTTAAAGGCAGTCAGGAGCATGGAGAAGCCCCGATAACCATAACAAAAGCTTGTTTAACTGCAGATCGGACTCATGGTAAGCATTCGCCTGCAAAATACACAAAACCCCAACAACTTTATGCCATCGGTTCACCAATGCCTACTAATAGCAGTCTGACACTTGTCGCTACCAGTATAAGGACTCAGCCCGCTGTTACACTGTATTCATTGTGGAGCAATTACGAAAACGACTGGCGAGCAGATACAGGTATTCCTGCATTCTTCTCAAGGAACTGGTGAAGACCGACTTCAAGCTCCGGTATGAAGGATCTTGGCTAGGCATTGCCTGGTCAGTCCTGAAACCGCTCATGCTCTTTGCCGTCATGTACGTAGTCTTTGTCCGCTTCCTTAAATTCAGCGACGGAACCGTGACCTATCCAATCGTGTTGCTGTGTGGAATAAGCCTATGGAACTTCTTTTCAGAAGCAACTACCATGGGCATGCAAGCAGTGGTAACCAAAGGAGATATTCTCAGGAAGATCAATTTCCCCAAATACATTACGGTAGTGGCTGCAACAATGGGCTCTTTGATCAGCCTGGCTATCAATATGGGCGTCGTCATCATTTTCGGACTCTTTTCACATGCCCACTTTACCTGGCGCATCATTCTGGTTCCATTGAATATTGCAGAGCTATATATGCTGGCCTTAGGCATCGCTATGATTCTGGCTACTCTGTTTGTATGGTTCAGGGACATGCAGCATATATGGGAGGTTGTTCTTCAGGCCCTTTTCTATGCAGTCCCGATCATCTATCCCATTTCCATGATCCAAACCATGAGTCCCCAGTATGGTAAAATCATCTCTAAACTGATGATGATGAATCCCGCAGCACAGGCAATCATGGACGTCCGCCACAACCTCATCTCACCAGAGAATGTGCCAACTATTTGGACTATGGTCAATACTTGGTATATTCAACTTATTCCTCTGACCATCACGGTGTTGCTTTTCGGCTTTGGAATCCTGCTATTTCGTCGATACAATTACAAATTTGCGGAAATCCTGTGATTATGACTAGTACAGATATTGATACCAACAATGTTGCCTTACGTGTCAGCCACGTCAGCAAATCCTTCCGCCTGCCTACTGAGCAGGCCAGCGGCTTGAAACAAGCCTTCATCAATTGGACGCGGGGCATCAGAGGTTACAAGGACCAGGAGGTGCTCAAGGACATCAGTTTTACCGTCCATAAAGGTGATTTCCTCGGCATTGTCGGACGGAATGGCAGCGGCAAGTCAACTTTACTGAAATTGATATCCGGCATATATACCCCCAACAGTGGGAACATCGAAGTCTATGGGAAACTTGTACCATTCATCGAGCTCGGCGTGGGATTCAATCCCGAGTTGACCGGACGCGAAAACGTTTACCTTAATGGTGCCCTTCTCGGCTTCTCCGAGGAAGAGGTCACCGCAATGTACGACGACATTGTGGATTTTGCCGAGCTAGGGGACTTCATGGATCAAAAGCT
The DNA here is from genome assembly GCF_020884755.1 of Bifidobacterium mizhiense. Taxonomy (GTDB): domain Bacteria; phylum Actinomycetota; class Actinomycetes; order Actinomycetales; family Bifidobacteriaceae; genus Bombiscardovia; species Bombiscardovia mizhiensis. The sequence continues at coordinate 296,109 of NZ_BPWE01000002.1, forward strand.
GAAGAACTACTCAAGTGGCATGCAGGTTCGTCTGGCTTTCTCTGTTGCCATCAAAGCTCAAGGCGACATCCTAGTCCTAGACGAGGTACTGGCAGTAGGCGATGAGGCCTTCCAAACCAAATGCAATAACTTCTTCAATACAATCAAAAAAGACAAAACGAAAACAGTCATTCTTGTTACCCATTCTATGGATTCAGTCAAGAAGTATTGCAACAAGGCTATATTGATCCGTGACGGTCGCATCATCGTGAACGGCGACAAGAACGAGGCAGCCAACCTATACACTCAGGAAAACATAGAGAGCCTCAACAAGAACACCAAAGACACCGACAATCACGACCCAGATAGCGTTTACCCAAGCGGTCTTAACGCCACCGTGCCTTTTTTCCGCTGTCTGCCCGACTCGGATGTGGTATTGACCAGCAACATGACTTTCAAGTTCACCATTCAATACGAATTCACTCGTAAAGAACGATACTTTCTGGCATTGTCCTTGCTGGACACCAAGCGGGGAGGCATACCTTACGACACCGGGAGTATAGATATGGGCATGGGAGGCCGGGGACGCCGCTCCATCCAATTCAGCCTCCCTCTTCACCTCTTCAACAACGGTGATTATAAAATCGTTGCTTCATTGCGCGTTCAGGATCCAGAAGATGATATCGATACCAAGATGGTGGCATTTACCAACGACGACAATTCATGCTCATTCTCAATACGCGAAGATTCTCGTGGCACTGATTATGCATTACTTAAGTATGCAGCTGTCGATATGAAGCACGGGACAGACCATGCCCTATGACAGTTTGCATTGATAGGAGCTAAATCATGCCGTCGAAACGATAGGTAATCGCACGCTTACAATCATCCGCCGGATTGTCGATGCCCGTTTTAAATCATATTCTTCTTGTGGAGAAATACCCATAAATACCGTTTAGGAATCCCTACAGGATGCACTGCTTTATTTCGGGCTCTGTCATTAGCCCTATTACGCGTGCTTGTTAGGCATATACCGATCCCTAGCATGGCGGTATAGATTGATCGGAAACCATCCGCACCTATAAATTAACGATCTCATGGGTTCCGGCAGAGGTTGCACATACCGTTTGGCAGCGCCTCGCAGAATCCGATGAACCTTGTTTCGTATTTTGGCATAGAATCCGCCAACACGGGAACTGCCCAGTGATAGCGAAGCGCAGTTTGCCAGAAGCGTCTCACCCTGTCGCATATTCCCCATAGCCGTCAGCAACGAGTTGGTCGAGTACAAGAGAGAATCCAACTCAATCCGTGCATATCGATCGTTAAGCACCCATGCTGGATAATAGCCTTGAGACTGAGCTATGTATCCGTTGGCACGCTCTATAGCATGCGATATGGAACCATCTGCACCCATTACACCTTCTGGCAGAAAGTCCTCGTAATGCCATCCATGGGCAAATAAAGGACGGAGAGCATCCACACGGAACCAGTAGCATGAACCTATCGCAGACATAGTAGCCTTGCGATTATCCATGGGCACATGCAATCCTAATTGTTGTTGAACCAGAGCTTTGGTATTTTCAAAGTTCGGACCCCAATCCGTTGGCAAGGTATGAGCAAAGTACAGAGCATGATACGGCGGTATGGGCGATACCATCCCCAACCTGTCATTCTGAGCAAACAGCCCTAGGATGTTACGTACATAGTCGGCGCTCCCCAAAGTATTTTCCAAGAGTTTGTAGGCAAATCCTTGGGTTTCCGAACCATGATGACCTGTCTGCTGGTTTTGACTTGACTTCTTGTCATGAGCAAAACCCACAACATCGTAGCCTCCGTCAAGCACAACCTTGGCAGCACCAACCAGCAGGGCGGATACATCACGTCCTCGATTCTTGACAGGAAGATAATGAATCGTTCTCGTCAACCCCCGACTCTTAAGATATTGGTCAATCTGCCTTATTTTGTCCTCTGTAGTAGTGATATATAGATCAGTGGAATCAGGGATATTCGCTAGATACCTAATGGTCTCACCGAGCAGATCCATGAAGTAGATATGGAAAATAAAGGCCGATCTGGGTAACGGTTCAACGACTGGGTTCACCGTCTGCCCTGGCAGAACATAGGTGAGATGCATGGCCTTCCGTATGTCCTCGATATTGTAATTGGGCAATATGGCATCCCAAATCAAATCAGTGTCGTAAGCCGTGTGATCACGGAGGTATTCATACAAATCCATAGCCGGTTGACCAGCCGTTTGATCAAAGTAGGTACCATAATCGACGAAGAACGATCGGCGCTTGAAAACCGGGCAGCGATTGTCACGAATTAGCTGCATGGGTGCGTATAACAGCGGGTATGAGGACACATCGGCGTACTGCTCCTGATCAATATATGCCGACCAGGAATATCCACGCTGTGCGAAATATGAAGTAAACGGTATCTCATGCTTGTGGGTCACATCTGCATAAGACTTCCAAGTGGGCAGATTCTGCCAATACTCCTGAAAATCCCGAGATGCCACCAAAGAACGGCGATATGCATGCCAGTAGGCTTGCAAATGGGTGGGTATGAACTGCCCATTGACCGTTTCCTCGTGATAGGCGGTGATCCCCCAGAAATCGACCTTGCGCGAATCCATCTCAGCAAACATTTCCTTGAATGGATATACTGGGCCCAAAACAGTATCATTCAAGCATATGATCTCGTCATACGAGAGCAGCGTAGGCCATCCCAAAGTCAGCATGACCTGACGATAAGCAGCGGCATCTAGACCCACATTGTCGCGAACAATGATTCTGTCGGTAAACTGGGAGAACATGGCTCTGGCCTCGTCATCAACTTTCCCATTGGCAACGACCACCAGGTCGGTGACATTCCTCATAAGATCTGTCAGAAAAGGCCTGATATATTTCGCAGCGTGTCCATTCGAATCATAGAAGCAGAAGATGGCAAGCCTCTTCGCGGTTTCTGTGTTAATAAACTTTGCAGTATGCTTTTGATTCTTCACTAGTTGGACTCTTTCAGCTGCAATCCGCGTAATCTTATTATAGTGAGCCTGATATGGAGCATTATTTATATTTGCCCATTGCCTGCCGATCTGAATTTCCTGTCGAAAGTCTGAAAGCCGCCAGAGCTCGTCAATGGGCGGAACTTCAATACCCTGATTCAGCACAGACAACGCCCTGTCGGAAATCAGCCTGTCCAGTTCGCCAACCACTACTTGGCTACCCCACATTCTGGCAAAATCCATAACTGCATCGTGTTCATCTATTACATTAAGCCGCAGGACCATATCGGTGGAAATATGTCTGGGCACATCAAGACAGAACCAATGGCAGCACTGCTCTACACTCGGTGTGGCGCGGCTCATGCAATAAGCATCCATAGCCCTAACCGTTTCAGCAATGCCGACCAGATTGTGATGGAACTCCCTGATCGATATCAGTCCCACCCCGGTAATTCCACGGCCCCAATGATATAAATATAAAGGCTCCGAGGAGCAGTAGACATAGCTATGCGCAGTATCTGCTAAAACGAAGAACTCATAGGCATCTTCCAATCTGCCGAGACATTCATCGGTCATCCGTTCAAACGCCCTGCGAAGGACATCGGTTTTGGTCATCATAGATATGATGGACCACGAGCTGCGCCTAGGCGAACGGTCCGAGAACACGGATTGCAGTATTTCCGGCCCTTTTAAAATTCCATCAATTTTGACATTGAAAGCCGACTCCATCGCCTTGGCCTGCTCAGTACCATCGGAGTGTTCGGCTACGACTGTTCTGGTAAATCGGACGATATCAGGGCAATCATCCCAAGTGCCATTTGATACTATGGCGTTCAATTGTTCAAGAGTCTGCGGAACTAGTTCATCATCTCCATCCAAAAAGAGCGTCCACTCTCCCTTGGCTAAGGCAACTCCCATCTTTCTGGCCAGATGACTTCCTCCCCTGGCTGTTCTCGATAAGATGACGAAACGCGGATCTGTGCCGACCCTTCTGCTGATGATCCCCCCTGTCTCATCAGTACTGCAATCATCAACGACAATGGCCTCAAAATCCTGGAAGGTCTGATGTATTAGACTATCCAAACACTGACCTATGTAGTTCTCTATGTTGCAGGCGATGATTACCACCGAAAATTTAGGCATCACATTCTTTTCAATCGTCAGGGCGGGAGATGACCTTGTTCTCGGCAACTTGCAATAGATGCTGTCCATATGGGGACTTGGCATACCTTCTCGCCGATTGCATTAGTTGATCTTTGTTGATCCAGCCATTCTCGTATGCAATCTCCTCCAATGAGGAAATCGGTAAGCCCTGAGCGCGTTCGACAGTGCGGACAAATTCTCCCGCTTCATATAGGGAGTCCATTGTGCCAGTGTCCAACCAAGCATAACCGCGACCCAATGTGGTCACATTCAACTCACCTGCTTCCAAATACATACGATTCAGATCGGTGATTTCCAACTCGCCTCTGGCCGATGGCTTAACCTGCTTGGCAAAGTCGGTGACCCGTGAATCATAAAAGTACAGGCCCGTAACCGCATAGTTCGATGCCGGCTGTGACGGCTTCTCCACAATAGATACGGCATGCTTATCTTCATCAAACTCTACTACGCCATATCGCTCGGGATCATCAACATAGTAGCCAAAAACAGTGGCACCATGAGTTATGGAAGCCGCCCGACGCAGAATAGTGCCCAAGCCGTTCCCGAAAAAGATGTTATCTCCCAGCACAAGAGCACAGGGCTCGCCTTGGATGAAATCCTCACCCAGAATGAAAGCCTGCGCCAACCCGTCAGGACTAGGTTGCTGAACATATGACAAACTGATGCCGAACTGCTTGCCACTGCCCAATAATCGCTTGAAGTTGGGCAAATCCTGAGGTGTAGAAATAAGCAGAATGTCACGTATACCCGCCATCATCAGCACACTCAGCGGGTAATAAATCATAGGTTTATCGTAAACGGGCAACAGCTGCTTGGATGTAACGGTGGTTAATGGATACAGACGAGTACCCGACCCGCCGGCGAGGATTATGCCTTTCATCTGCGTCCTTCCTTCTTGAGCGACTGGCGGTCATATGTTAGCAGAATGACAATTAGTCTAATGCGTACTCGCCAACCAACAGAGGGGTACGCCAGATCTGTGCGGTTTCCTTGCAAAAAGATCAATGACTGGTCGCAGTCATTCGCCAGACATACTCCTTAAGCTCCTTTTGCCAATCTTTGGGTTGGTAGCCCGCTGATTCAATCTTGTCCAATTTCAGGGTGCTATAAGTCGGCCTGGGCGACACGGGTTCCTTGGAATCAGCATAATAAGCCTTGGTGCTCACTGGTTTCACGGCCTCTCCGTTGCCGTTAGTCAGGTCGAAGACCATCGTGGCGATATCTGCCCAGGATTTGACCTGACCCGACCCCGTCAGATTATAGGTCCCATACGGAGCTCCACTATTTAGCAGTTGGAAAATCGCACCCACCATGTCATCGGTAAAGGTCAGACGCCCAAACTGATCATCCACAACTGTCACATGGTCCAAGACATCACTAGGATCCGCGACACGATCCGACAACTTCATCATGGTACGTACGAAATTATGACCTTGGCCGATCACCCAACTGGAGCGGAGAATGTAGTGACGGGGCGTACCGGCCACTGCTATATCACCAGCGGCTTTCGTCTGCCCATACACACCCAGAGGTGCCAACGCCTCGTCTTCATTGTGCATATCCGTTTTTCCGTCAAAAACGTAGTCGCTAGAGATATGAACTAGGGTGATATTGTGTTCAGCAGCAACTCTCGCAAGCAAAGCAGGACCCTGGGCATTCGCCTTCCAGGCAGCCTTCCTACCCTCTTCGTTTTCCGCCTTGTCAACGGCTGTATAGGCTCCCGCGTTGATGATCGTTCCATATAAATCCCAGTCATAGTGCTGGTAGGCCTGTGCATCCGAAAAATCAAAGTCGTTAATATCCGCGAAATCGAATCCTTGCAGACCATGCTCTTCGACATATTTGTGCACAGCTTGACCCAACTGCCCATGCGCTCCTGTAACCAAGGTACGACGTGGCGCCATGGCGACTGCGTCCCGAAGCATCGGATGATGCAAGTCAGCCTCGCTGCGCTCGCTTTGCTCTAGAGGGATGGGCCAATCAATATGTAGATCCGGATCCGCTAGGTTTACGAAGGTGTAGGTCTTCTTCTGCTCTGGGGACCAGTGAGCGTTAACCAAGTAGGTATAGACCGTGTTGTCCTCAAGTGCTTGGAAGCTGTTGCCAACTCCGCGTGGCACATATATAGCCTCGGATGGGCCCAAGCGGGTAGTAAACACTTGTCCAAAGGAATCACCAGGCCTCAGATCCACCCATGCACCGAAGATTTCACCATTGGCGACGGAGATGAACTTGTCCCAGGGTTCAGCGTGAATACCTCGAGTGACTCCCCGCTTGGCATTGAAACTGATATTGTTCTGAACAGGGTGAAAATCAGGCAGACCCAGTTGGATCATCTTAGCTCTCTGCCAATTTTCTTTGAACCATCCTCGGTTGTCACCATGAACAGGGAGTTCCAAAACAAGAAGACCCGGTATGTTGGTCTGAGTGACAGTTAGCTTCTTCTCAAATTCGATAGGCATTGTCAGGTAACCTCTTTCGCGCCTATATATTCATATTTGTGTTCGCGGACACCATCGCTGAAAACGTTAACTCTCCAGGAGTCACTGACCAGCCTGCCGGTATTTCTCCTCGGTTGCTGCCTTCACTGGCTCCCACCAATCCCTATGCTGCTCATACCATCTGATCGTCGAGCGCAGGCCCTTCTCGAAGTCCGTGTGCCGGGGCATCCAGCCCAACTCGGTTCGAAGCTTAGTGGAATCAATAGCGTATCGACGATCATGCCCCGGCCGATCCCTGACCTGATCGAAGGCATCCTCTGGCTGACCCATTACCTTGAGGATCTGCCGCAGCACCGTTATGTTGTCACGTTCTCCGTCTGCCCCGATCAAGTAGGTTTCACCCAGCCGGCCCTTGGTCAAAATGGTCCACACAGCTGAAGAATGGTCTTCAGTATGGATCCAGTCTCGAACATTTAGTCCGTTTCCATATAGCTTGGGACGGATGCCTTCAAGAATATTGGTAATCTGCCGAGGAATGAACTTTTCTACATGCTGATATGGACCGTAGTTGTTGCTGCAGTTCGAGATGGTCATCCTGATCCCGTAGGTGCGGAACCAAGCGCGGACCAGCATATCGGACGAAGCTTTAGTCGACGAATATGGACTCGAAGGATGATACGGTGTCTCTTCGGTGAATTTTGCTGGATCGTCGAGAGCCAGATCCCCATACACCTCGTCGGTACTCACATGATGATATCGGATATCGTACTTTCTAGTGGCTTCCAACAGCCTAAATGTACCCACCACGTTGGTCTGCACAAAGGGCGCCGGGTCCTTAATCGAGTTGTCGTTATGAGACTCAGCAGCATAATGCACGATGGCATCATGTCCAGGCACGATCCTGTCCAGCAGCTCAGCATCACATATATTGCCGTGGACGAATTCCACTCTGTCCTTTGGCAACCCCTCGATGTTTTTCAAGTTACCCGCATAAGTGAGCGCATCCAGCACAGTGACATGTACATCTGGATGGTTGCGGACGACATAATGCACGAAGTTTGAACCAATAAAGCCGCAACCACCGGTTACCAAAATATTAGTGGGTGAAAAGAAATCTGCCATGGTGACAAGTATACGATACTAATCTTCTTTTCTTCTATACGTTTGAAAGGTACCTGTGTAGAAACTATAGGGTGCCTGTGCTATTGTTCTGGCAACTCTATCGAGATGGCTCATTCGAACAATCAGTCAAGACCTCCATTATGCCCCCCTGTTGGTCACGACCTTTTTGAGGACTTATGCCTTCATGCCAATCCTGCTATTTTTTATCCATGACCTGGGAAACGCTCTTCCGCACTTCCTGCCTGAACCAAAGAAAATATCACTGCCTACAAATTCATTACATGTATCAGACTCGATCTTTCTATTTTCCTTGCACTGGCCTATCTGTAGTATGTTTCCGTGATTCTCGTATGGAAGAACTATCATTGACACGTTGAGTTTCGACGATAGAAGGATGAAAGATCCAGTCCGACTTGCAAGCACACACAAGCGCCGAATCGAGCTCCCCCCTCCCAACCTGCCCTATCCCCGAATCTCTGGAGGTACATGAAACACCATGAGACGAAGATGACGGGGAAGAGCTTACTATCAGCTACACAAAAAACGGTAGAGCGCCCAACGCTGGTCGTTCTTGGCAAACGATCCGAAGTCATCAACCTTTTGGAGTGCTTGCAAACTGATATATCTATCAATAAGCCCCTGATCGTGAAAAGGATAATACTGGGCTTTATAGGTGAACATTTGCAGATCAGATGCCTGATCACCCATAGTGAGCAGGTACTTATTTGTTGGAGTTGCAGTCCTGTTTTCGGCCCCTTTGTCATAGCTGGTAGTAACCGGACAAGTCGTGCTCAACATGAGCTCGGGATCCCCGGAAGCGAACGCGTGTTCAACCTGACCAAAGACCTTGCCATTCTTGGTGTCCATGGGGTTATATACCGGGTACAGCATGTCCATGCCATACAGTGTCATCCCATACATGGATCCGTTGAGCGGATCAGCAATCACGGTGGAATGCGGCCCCACCAGTTGGTTGACTTGAGAAAGCACTTGACGTTTCCGATCGGTAAGCTGCTCCGATTGGTCAGTCTTAGTAAAACCCGTGTTTCGAGCTACGCTCGATGCTACCGCCTCCCGAGTAGGGTTACAGAAGCAGGCCGTAGCTGTCAAACAGACCAAGAGAAGAACTACTACAAAATTCGATCCGTACTCTCTATAGAGAGCCGACACGAAAGACCTCTTATTTGTGTCCGGTCTGTATTGGAATAGGCATCGCATACCGAAAACCAACAGAGGCACAACGCCAAGCGGGATCATTGTTAATGGCCGAGTCTCTCCTCGGTACCAAGCAGCGGTAAGCACATTAGCCAGTGGCCCCTTTACCGCAGCCGCACATACGAAAATCACTCCTATCAGTACATATGAGAGAACAAGTGCCAAACCATCCTTGAACCGTCTGCCGCTCAGAACCAGTGCAGACACAATGGAAAGCACCAGACAGACAGCCATTGCCAGGCCGGAAATACCAGGCAGAAAATCAGTAATGACAATTCGGAAGGCTTCAGACAGGCTCCGCGTAGGCTGATAAGTGTGAAACCAATTGGACGGATGCAGGAAGTCCTTCCCATGATCACGGCGCATCACATACAAGGCAAAAAGCAGAACTGCGACTCCCAGACCTCCCAGAGCCGCGAGAATCCAACGCCAGGGCAATCTGAAGAGAATGAAAAACCCTATCAGTACCAGATAGGTGAAGGCAACCCGTGGATGAGCCAGTATGATGAGCAATCCAAAAAGGATGTTGACGATCGCCCACTGCAATATATGACGAGAGCCATCTTTGCGTTCAGCAGTCACAGCATCCATCAGTCGCAGACCAGTATAAAGCGCGAAAGGCAGCAAAGCAGTCCCCAGACCATAGGCAAGGAGGGGACCAGCACTCAGAGTCCAATATGGAAAAGCCGCTGAGATGACCGACAATATGGGCACAGCGGCAGAAAGCAGACAACGTTGCCAAGTACACAGCCCATCCAGGAAATACGAGGTCCAGAGCAGCATGCCCATAGGAAAAATCAAACCGGCATAAGCAATCCAAATCAGATTGACACCAGCAAATATAGTGATGTCGATGCCAAACAATGCGCACAACCGCATGATTCCGTAAACCAGAAGATGAAACAAAGGCGGATAAAACGAGTCATTGGGATTCAGAGTCAGCGCAACCGATAGACCATTCCTAAGCAGCTTACGAATGAAATAATAATGAGAAGGAGCATCGATTTCCTGAATCGGAGACGACCAAATATCTCCAGTGCGGGAGAACCAAACCAGCACCAATGTCAAGGCGATCAGAATTCCGAACAGTCCCGCATAGATATGGGCATGTCTAAGTAGCCGAGCAACCGAAGAGGATCTTGAATCTGCCGATCTGCAACTGGCATGATCACGTGCCAGCGGGCATGTTACCAAGGCAGATGAGCCAACCACTTTTCCTTGGTCCAGTTCGCGACTTCTTCTCATATCCGCATCCATACCTGCACCCTTAAGGATTACGCCGGAATCTGCCCGACTGGCTGTTCCTTGGCATTGGACTTGACCCGCACAGATTCTTGGCATCTGACTAGAGCCATCACCATCATGCCATACTGACCTGAATCAGATCAGCGGCTTTTAAGTCCACATCGACAACATCCCGCGCATCCTCATTCAGTACTTTTAAATTCGTCGCCGGATTACTACCCAATTCCGTGGGAGAAGACGCTGCAGCAGCAGGCGCAAGAATACTCACCTGAAACTTCGCAATCCCATCCTTGTTTCCTCTGCTTTCCACACGCAGAATACTCCCAGGCACTAGGCCGAGACGAACTAGATACCTAAGGATGTCCGAATCCTCGTCGCTGACTCGTTGAATGCAGACCTTTGAGCCTATCGGCACCTCGGATAGAAGACTGGTAGCCGGTATATCGGGCAGATCTCCGTCAGCAGACGGTATGGCATCCCCGTGTGGATCCGCAGTAGGGTGTCCGAGATATTCGTCGATGCGGTCCACCATCTTGTCGGAGACAGCGTGCTCAAGGCTGTCCGCTTCCTCATGCACCTCATCCCAGCCGTAGCCGAGGACCTGCACCAGGAAGGTCTCCAGCAGCCTGTGACGTCGGACCATGGTGACCGCATAGCGACGACCGGTCTCAGTCAGCTCCACCTTGCCGTAAGGCCTGTGAGTGACCAGACCAGCATCGACCAGACGGCCCAGCGCGCCCGAAACCGTCGACTGCTTCATGCCCGTCCTTTCGGCCACCGCAGTGGGCTGTACAGGGCCCTTGTCCCATTCCTGAAGATCCCAGATGACCTTGAGATAATCCTGGGCGCTGGAAGACAATTCGGCAATTCCCATGTTCCACAGTCTATAGCACAGATCCAAGGCGCGATCCGTGAGCAACCCTGCAGGCATATTTCGACATTGTCACAGATCACCTCTGGTATTCTTCATCAAGCGCCATTAGACTTCGAAGGGTCGAAGTCTATAGACAGCCACACGACCGCCACGGTCCACAATCAAGGAAGGTGACATGCCGAACACTCAGACCCGACCCGCCTCAGGGTCCGCCAGTCCAGCCGGATCCGAAGTCAGGACTCCGCCATCCAGTCGGCAGCACCAATCCCATCCCATCATCGAGACGGCCAACGGACGCTCCCTGGAGGAGATCAATGCCACGGTCTCCGTACCCAACTCGACCTCCTCCTTCTGGAAGAACCTGGCAGCCTTCTCCGGCCCGGGCGCCTTGGTGGCAGTCGGCTACATGGATCCTGGCAACTGGATCACCTCCATCGGCGGCGGTGCCCAGTATGGCTACCTGCTCATGAGCGTCATCCTCATCTCCAGCCTGATCGCCATGATGCTGCAGTACATGTCGGCCAAGCTGGGAATCGTGACTGGTCTGGACCTGGCTCAGGCCACCCGCCAGCACACCAGCCGTCGGCTCAGCTTCGCCCTCTGGATCTGCACGGAGCTGGCTGTGATGGCCACAGACATCGCTGAAGTGATCGGCGGGGCCATCGCCCTAAAGCTGCTCTTCGGTATTCCGCTGATCCTGGGCGTAACGCTGACTGTCCTTGATGTGCTCATCCTCCTGCTGCTGACCAAGATCGGCTTCCGACGCATCGAGGCCATCGTAGCCACGCTGATCCTGGTCATCATGGCGGTCTTTCTCTACGAGGTCTTCCTGGCCAGGCCGGACCTGCCGGCGGTCTTCCGCGGCTTCATCCCTGACAAGGCCATCTTGGGCAACGGCCAGCTGACCATGGCCCTGGGCATCGTGGGCGCCACAGTCATGCCCCACAACCTCTACCTGCACTCATCCATCGTCCAGACCCGCGACTTCGACCGAAACGACGACCGTCAGGTTGCCAACGCGGTCCGCTTCGCCACCTGGGATTCCAACATCCAGCTGTCCGCTGCCTTCGTGGTCAACTGCCTGCTGCTGGTGCTGGGTGCAGCCATGTTCTTCGGACACGGCGAAGGACTGGACACCTTCACAGCCCTCTACAACGCTCTCGGCGACAAGACCATCGCTGGGCCGGTCGCCTCCGGTCTGCTCTCAACCCTCTTCGCCGTAGCCCTGCTGGCCTCCGGTCAGAATTCGACCATCACCGGCACCCTGACCGGACAGATCGTCATGGAGGGCTTCATCCGCATGAGGATCCCCCTCTGGCTGCGCAGGCTGGTCACCCGTGTGATCTCCATCATCCCCGTGCTGATCTGCACCATCGCCTTCGGCGGCAAGGAGTCCGCTCTGGATAGCCTGCTGGTCTACTCCCAGGTCTTCCTGTGCGTGGCCCTGCCCATATCCATGATTCCCCTGGTCTGGTTCACCTCCTCCAAGAAGATCATGGGCAAGTACGCCAACCCTCGATGGATGGCCTTCCTGGCCTGGATTGTGGTGGCAGTCCTGACCGGACTCAACCTTCAGCTGGTCATCCAGGATGTGGGCGAACTGATACAGATGCTCTGAGCACCAGTGCTCTGATGGGAGCCGCCGCCATTTGCCCAATGAATGAGGCAGTGGCGGCGGCTTTCTTGCAATGCTGTCTGCGATGTAATCAACGTCTTGCTCGATTAGTGACTTATCTGACTCTCGCTCAGCGCGCATATCCACCAACTTCATCCCCTGTCAGATACGGTGGAGAATAGCAGGATTTTATCAAGAGTTCTGCTATCAGCGATCGAGTGGTTAACCAGGAGCTGGGTCGCAGACCTGGCCAGCTTGGGACTGTCAATCGCAAAACTCATAGATGTGAGAGGAATCGAGCAGACATGAACGACAAACTCACCACCAACGAAGGGCAGCCTTGGGCAGATAACAACCATAGCCAGACGGCAGGCACCCGCGGACCTATCCTCATGCAGGACTACCAGCTCCTCGAAAAGCTGGCCCACTTCAACCGCGAGCGCATACCAGAGCGTGTAGTCCACGCCAAGGGTGCCGGAGCCAAGGGAACCTTCACCTTGACCAAGGACATGAGCGCCTACACCAAGGCCGACGTATTCAACGGTGCAGGCAAGACCACACCCATCCTGCTGCGCTTCTCCCAGGTGGCCGGCGAATCCGGCTATCCCGACACCCTGCGTGACGTGCGAGGCTTCGCCCTGCGCTTCTACACCCAGGAGGGCAACTACGACGTGGTGGGCAACAACACTCCCATTTTCTTCGTCAATGACCCCCTGAAGTTCCCCGACTTCATCCACTCGCAGAAGCGCGACCCGGCCACCCACCTGCGCAGCCAGGAGATGCAGTGGGACTTCTGGTCGCACTCCCCCGAGTCTGTTCACCAGGTGACTTATCTGATGGGCGACAGGGGCAACCCTGCCAGCTACCGAAATATGAACGGCTACGGAAGCCACACCTTCAAGTGGGTCAATGCGAAAGGCGAGCAGTTCTGGGTCAAGTACCACTTCCTGAGCGAACAGGGCGTGAAGAATATGACCGATGAGACCGCCGCCAAGGTCGCCTCCGAGGACACGGACTTCCTCCTGCACGATCTCTACGATGCCATCGACAAGGGCGACTACCCCAAGTGGAAGGTCTGCGTGCAGATCCTGCCCTACCAGGAGGGCCTGGACTACAAGGACGATATCTTCGACGTGACCAAGGTCGTCTCCAAGAAGGACTATCCGCGCATTGAGATAGGCGAGTTCGTGCTGGACACCAACCCGACCAACTATTTCGATGATGTGGAAGAGGCGGCCTTCTCCCCCGCCAACTTCGTGCCCGGCATCGAGCCTTCACCCGATAAGCTGCTGCAGGGCCGCCTGTTCGGATACAAGGACGCAGAACGTTACCGCCTAGGCGCCAACTACGAACAGCTGCCCATCAACCGCCCAGTCAATGAGGTCCACAACTACGAGCGCGATGGGTTCATGTCCCAGGGGCAGGACGGATCGGTCAACTACGAGCCCAACAGCAAGGGCGGTCCCGTGGAGGACAACGATGCCCGTATGCATGGCGATGCTGTCCAAGGACAAACCGAGTACTCCCGCCCCTATGACAAGGACTACTACTCTGCAGCCGGCCGCCTCTACAGGCTGATGAGCCCGGAGGAGAAGGACCGTCTGATCCAGACCATCAAGAACAACCTGGGCTCTGTCGATGACAAGGAGATCCAGGTTCTCGAGACCAGGCAGTTCTACCAGGCCGACCCGGATTACGGCCAGCGCGTGGCTGAGGCTCTTGGCCTTTCCATGGATCAGATCAAGTAATGCAAGTACAGGGTGGGAACTGCCGGCGACACGTCTGGACTGGCCTGCAATCCCCGCCCTGTGTTACTATTTCTTAGTTGCCTTGATCAGGGTCACATAGACTACGACCCCATTCATTGCAGCCTTGGAGGATTCGCCTAGTGGTCTATGGCGCACGCTTGGAAAGCGTGTTGGGTTCACGCCCTCACGAGTTCGAATCTCGTATCCTCCGCCAGCAAGGGTTCCTGGTTTAATACCGGAACCCTTTTCTTATGTTAAAATGTTGATATCACAAGTTTTCTCGGGGATTCACCCTCCACCCCATCGTTTCGTTTAGTTTCATTTAATAACGTGAAAAGCGATAAGTTAGGTCGTGAATAAGGTGGCCGGGTTCATGCGATTACTCCGGCAACACCTAACTGCCCTTATAAAGGCGATAGAGCACGATGACTGGAGACGGTCATGAGTAAACCAGCTAAGCGCAGAAGGAGCGGTTCAATGCCCTTGCGCATCGACAGAAAGTCGGGTCGCAAGTACATCGAGGCACGTTACCAGCCACCAGTCGATGCTTACTCCAAATTGCCAGGACTGTTTAAGTGGATCATTAGTCGCTTCACACTAGGTCTCGAGACGCAAGCTGAAAACAGCTAAACGACTCTGAAACAGCTATGCAGATGGGCAAATCGTGACCGTGGACAACACAAAACGCCTGGCAGCGTGTGTAATCTATCACTACCACCAATCTTGGTCCTTTTATATTAAACGGCACCTCGACATATATGTAGGAGAGCCACCTGTGCACCGGCAAGCATTCCCATACGCTGGCATTACTCAGTCAGTAAGGAATGGCCTGATACAGGGCGCGCGCAAAGCAGTACACAGGCTAGAGAAACGGAAACTACAGCTTTACGACCTGCGCAACCAGGCTCTAACCAGGTGGCTACGCACACAAATAGCCTCAAGGCAGTCATAGCGCAAGAATGACATACACAGGTCATCACAGCCATGCCCTACCAAGACGTTACCAAGAACGAACATGAGAAGTTCCTTGAAGGCATGGAAGCCGACAAAGGAAACAGCAATAGGCACACAGACCAAGCAACTTGTATGGTGCCGCTCCGAACGCCTACACTTTCGTCACGCCAGGTAAAGATGCCTACCTATTCAAGTGTCGCTATTCACAACACCGGCAAACTGCAGTTCAATCAGTGAGAGTGAAGCTAAATCTAACATCAAGCCTGAAAGGCCACTCCAAATCCACAGCAGATGTCTTAGTGGCGTATAGCAGCTGGCGGCTGAATCCCCATAAATTCCAGGAAATATTGTTTCATGTCGTCATCCATAAAATAGAATCTGACCCCGTTTATGCCTCTGGTCATGAGCGTATAATAACTACCGCGAATCTGCTTATTGAAGTCTTGCTTAAATCTACTAGGATCTGTGCGTCTTAGTCCCATTGGCACTATTCCCATTCTGTGTTTATAGTTTTTCGGTACTCCGACGATCGTATGAGTAGCCTTATCATATTTAATGTCTTCTGCGATGATGACGCCGACATAATTTAAATCAATTCCCTGAACAGAGAAAATTGATCCTACCTGCGCTCTGTGTACTTCTTCCAATGCTTCATCGAATACGAAACCTTCCTTCTTGTTATTCCATGCCCAACCCTGGTTTTTGCCACCTTTATCGGATGGAGCATCATCGAACCAAACCTTGCGAGCGAGCCTGTCTTCATAATTCAAAGAAGGATCGATATGCGTTTTATCCCAGTATCTAGCATATCCAGCCACAACCCTGTTATGTGATCCCGGATGCTTTTCATGCATAATATTTATATAATCAAAGAGCTCTTTTATCGAATTGACTATGCCAAAATAGCTAGGGTTTGGGTTTTCTTTCCAAATTTGTTCTCCGCCAAATTCGCAGTCTTGGAAAACACTCCTGTTGAATGTTCTTGTTGGCGGTTCTAACTGCAAGAATGTCCTTATGCCGGTTACAAAATCTGTGCCCTTGTCGCTTTCGCCCGATTCCGACAAGATTCTATATTGAGCATAAAGTCGATGTTCACGAAATTCATGTCCATGATACGTGGCTATACCAGACCCTTCTGAAACTTGGAACGGATCTGTTCTTGCCACTGAACCGCTGTATACCCATTGATCCCCGTCATAGCAGATGACTATTTGATTGATATAGCCATGATTTTTCAAAAAAATAAGAAAATCCACGTAATCCTTAATTCCGCCTTGCTGCTCATCTTCTGGACCTATTGGAGGAGCATTGAAGAGCTGACGAAGGTTCTTCGCTTTCTTGGGCTTGCCTTTTTTCAAGTTTTCCTTCGGACTATAGCCCCAAGCGTCCTGCCGGAAACCGAAACTGGTTTTCCCATACTGGCCCTTCCTAAAGCTGGGCAAATTATGTGCCTCATCAACGAATACCGTATTGACAAATGGCTTAGGCAGCAGACCATACAATAGATCATCTGCTATTTTTGCAGTGAATCCTACGAGACTATCCAGCCGAACGTCCCCGTTTCCGGTCTCACGGACCAGTTGTTTGAATTCAGTGGCGCAGTTGCCTTGGGTAACCAAGTAAGTGGATTTCTTATACACCTTTGATAATCGATCTGCGGCTTGGATCATCAAAAGCGTTTTACCCGTGCCCGCCCCTCCGAAAATGACATGATCAGTATTTTCATGTTTGAAGCATATGTCATCAATCACACACCTCTGCCGCAAATCTAGAGAAACCGAAGGTGAGTATTTCTGCAAAAGAGCTTTATCAACCCCTGTCGAGGTTGATCTGCTCACATAGCCATGCCCATTCCTAAACAATGCATGCCAGATGTCTCTCAGAATCTCCGGATAGTTTGTAGGCAAATCCTTGTTATCCCGGTCCGCCACCTTTTGCCAGTTCTTGTTCTTGCGTATAAGATTAGGACTGGCCATTAGCGAAAAATCAGTATCCCGAGACAGAATGACACGCTTGCTTTTACGATACTTCCCGCTATGCGTGTCGGAGTCGAGTTCAAGATATAAATCAGTTACCAGTTCCTTATAGGAAATGTCGACATCTGGACCGTAAGCCACTACAAGCAAGGAATAGTGCGCACTGGATACGCTGCGATTCTTACTTTCCAGAGTAGCGGGGTCCTGAAAGTCAGAACTAAAAAAACCCTTTACCGAGCCGAGATAAAGGTTTTCAGCAGATCCATATATGAACACGACTCGTTGCTTTGTGTTTGTTAACGTACTTAGCAGGGTGTTGTTTTCATCGACTGCCTCAACACCACGCTTTATATCTGAACCATCAATGGTTATGCTTTTTACCGTATACATTTCGAGGTGCCTTTCCGCATTACTAATGAAGTCGCATGAATTCGATATTCAGACAGCTGATTGACTGCCTATTTTGCAAACGTCAACTCGCCATTCCTATTAGTCCACTTGCCCTTTTCATTTAGCGCAAACTGCCAACTGAAATGCAGAGGGTTACCATACTGATCTGCAACGGCGTTCTGCAAAGCGAACCTTTTGCCTTCTTTTTCAATGGCATAACCCGATGGCGCTGACTCATCCTTGATGACCGGGAAACAGCCTTCCCAACGGTTGTCCTCATTTTTTTGCGAAAACCAAGTACCTGGAGGCAAAATTTCTAAACGCAGCTCCTTTCTATTATCATCCTGCCTTAGGGAAAAGTCTTCTGCCGGATAGGGGCAGGCATTCCTGATCAGGGCTCCACAATAACCATTCTCAAAGGATGCGACTCCCCACACAGATATGCGCTTCGCGTCATTGCGCTCTTGCGCGATTCTATCGTTGTGCTTGCCTGCGAAATAGCAGCATACACTGGCAATCAATGAAAATCCAGCAATTGCAGCGCTGGCTATAGAACCCCAAGCCTGGAACGTATCAGTCCAACTTGCTCCGCTGGCCGCAACGAATATAACCGAATAAGACAAAACAATAGACATCTCTGCTCGCTAAATTGTTCTATGATCTACAAGTTCTTCGTCCTATATTACATACTCAAGAAGCAAACCTTGTAATAATTGGTCCAAATAAAAAGTAGTGAAATACCTCCAGTTAATAAAGCGAAAGTATCCGTCATACGGCAGCCTTCGACCACTCTTCCCATCATGATTGAGACATTCTGATTCTAGAAATCAGATGGTTCAATTCCATATATTAATGAAAAATTATGCATGGATCTGATTTGGATTAAATAAACCACAACTCACATTTTCAAGTTGCTCCACTATTCAAACTTATATAAATTCTTGCAACTCTACCCAATAAAGAATTGAGGCAACATCTTCTCCAGCTCTACGGTCCACGGTCTTCACCCAGTAGAAGGCTATCTGATTCCATGTGGTCATAACCTGTATGCCAAACATTAAATAGACTCCTCCTGCCTAACTTCAGATTTATGTGACTTACGAAACGCATATGCCGATCAGGACTATGAGTATGAGGAAGATGAAGGCCTACTGGTAGCCCTGGTTGAGGACTTGGGCTTGCGCAGCTCCGTTGAGGCTTCATCGTTCTGCGCCGATGGTCACGATCATTATGGCTGCGGCTGTGCCCAGCGATCCGCCCGCCTAGCAGACAGTTGAGGCAGTCACTCTGCCATGGGTCGTGAGTTCCTGCGGCAGGGGCGTTGATGCCCTCGGCGGAGGTAGTCATCATGACCAGCGCCACTCTTGCCAGGCGCCGAGCATAACAACAGGCAATCACAATAAGACTGGTAGCGGTGCCGAACCATATCATCGGCAAGGTTCCGGCCAATAGCACCGTGTATCTCGAAAGTAAAATCTTCCTCGCGCCTATTCTTTGATAGATCAGACCAGAGAGGGAGTTGAATATGCCCATGACGATGTCTCCTGGCAGCATGACTAGACCTGAGGTGAGCGCGCTTGCCCGTGCGTGTTCTACAAATACAGGGGAAGACCGGCTACACCCCAACCATGGCAATGTTGCTCAGGGTGCTTAGCAGACTGGTCAGATTGAAGATGGTGTTCGTGAAGACACGCAAATTCACCAGCGGAGGTTCCAGATGCAGCTGACGCTGACAGAACAGAACCACTACCAGCAGGCCAGCCAGAAACAATCCCAGGTCAAGTACTGACGCGCTCCCCGCGTCCCCAATAGCAGACAGGGCGCACAGAAGGAGCCCGCAACCCAGGCAGGAATATACCCCCGGAAGGCACACGTTCAGCCGAGTCTCCACCTGGCGATTGACCGTGTTAGACCAAGAAGAACGATGCCACCAGGATCGCAGCACTCAAGGCGGCGAGCAAAACAAACAAGACTCTCCAAGATCGGTGCTCCAAAACAAACCCGGAAAGCGTGGGCCAACCGTAGGACCCAAAGCCACCACCAGGCCTAGAGCCACACCGCGCCTATCCGGAGGAAAAGCAACAGCACCACATTCTGAATGAAAGGAATCAACGATCCAGCGGCCACAGCCTAGATTATTCTGCCAGCCGACAGCAGCGGAAAATGCCCTTCGGAGAAGACACAGACCAGGTAGCTAGTCAGGAAAATTGCCATCACGACCATGAAGGTCTGCCTAGACGAAAAGTTGAAAAACACCCAGGCTGATACGAGTATTATCAGCCCCCCTCACCAGTAGAGAAGAGGTGCTCAGCCATTTGTGCGGCGGATTGGGGAAAATGGAATTCCGTCTTGATAGTGGACAGAACATTGTTAAGGAAAGTCTCCGCCATCAAGCCAAGAAAGGCCCCAGCCAGAAGCATGCCCATCATCGCGGTGCAACTTCCCCTCAGCCCCGCATATGCTGCCTTCCTCCTTGCCGCCATCCTTATTCATACCGCATCTTCCCCGTCCTTCACCGGCTCGGTCTGAAGCCGGCTTGATCCAAATAAAAGCAGATCAGGATGCTATGTTCTTAATAAGCCGTTCCAGGTAGCCGAACAGCAGTCTGCTTTCCTGCTCATCGAACCCATTCAAGGCGAGCTTGCCTGTAGCCTCCAATGCATGCCGGATTTCGACCTGGTGAGCGTTCAGGTCCTTCCGTGCATATCCAGTGAGATCAGACATCTGACTTCGGTCATCAGCCTGCGGCTTTATCGTAGCCACCCTGCCTTGACCAGCTGTTTGATAACTCCCCCCGAACCGTGGGATGGCTCAAACGGAACCTGTCGGTTACTGTCTTCTACGTCGCCCCAGACCGTCATGCTCATACAGATAATAGACCGTTGCAAACTGCAGACCGGTCAAATTAGGAAAGATGCTCCGCACCACTCACCCATGTGCTTTTTCAGCAGGGTGCTAGCTATTTTGACCAGCTGCTCAAGCAGTTGCCCAGACAATTAAGGATTCATTTTCCTGCCCTTCAAAAATATAGCTTGCCACATTATTAAAAGCTGGACTCAGCTGTCAAGATGAAGCATGGTCTGCACAACTCGGCCAGATCACTCTGAACTCTTCATTGAAGAGACCATACCTATGCGATCTAAGCTTCGGCTGGTCACCAGCATCACCAAGTAAGATCATGGCCAAGAGCGCCGCTATGGCGCAGCCGACTTGGCTGGAACGGTCTACAACTATCACCTCCAGGACCAAATAGGTCATCCTGTAGGTAGTCCTAGGACGATGTCCTCAAAGGTGAAGGCCCTGGTGTCCTTCGTCGCCTCAGGAATACACCTTCCCGAGTCTGAACCCTGCGCCTTGGTAGTAGCCGGGCTCACAATCCGAGATATTCATGATCGACGGCATAAAGACCGCAGCAAAACCAGGAGGGCCGTATGATGAATAAGCGGACTGACATGACACCCTCGTTGACCATAGCGCAGTTCGTACTTAACCTCATTTTCTGCTGCTCATTGGTGGCCACGAATAAGACCAGTCTTGTTCCCGCGCAGGTTACCAGCAAATCCCATCTTCGGCCAGTCAGACTCTTTTAGCTTGATCAGTACGGTATGAGGTTGAAAGTCCTGTTTGTCGAAAGCCACCGATAGATCTTGCGGGACATGTATGGGAAGTCGCTAGTGAGCAGCGATAGGTTTGAACCCGAGGTTGCAGCTGTCGTACCGGTCATCATCCACGCTGGCTGCATTACCGACTTTGAATACCCAGCAGCTTGACTGTGCTGACCGTCAGCACAGTCCTAAAGGCATACAAGGATATGAGGGCAAGGATCTGGTCCTAAACAGGTAGGGTTATATACCCGTTCAGACTCTGCTCTTCAAGCACGATATGAACCGCTGCATCGTTATGACCTGCGCGACCCATGTCATCACTTTCCTGATGCTTGGCTGCAAGCGTGACAGTCTGCATGTCCACCTTCTAGATGCCGAAGACGCTTGCTTGAATCAGTAGAAATTCGACGCTTGATCTTATCAGTACCGACGGGTCATTGACCACAATGGCATCGTAGGCGTATATGTCGTCGTATTGTTCCACTGTCAAGCCAGACATGGCATCACGTGCCTAAATCCGATCATTATCAGGGGGGGGGGGGGGCTGGTCTTTTTTAACGTTCAATTACAATATTCATCTCTTCTAACTCTGAACACGACCAAGTGATGATATATGCCTCTACAGAAATTGCTTTTACTCGAAGACCGAGAATCATACAATCAACTAGTTAACATACAGTAGGAGTTGCAGAGTTATGTGAAATCTGCGCGCTCATTTGAGTTTTGAGCAACTCACCATATAGACAGAAAAGGGAATTATGACAGGCTTGAAGATGCATCCGTTTGTAAAGTGGGCAGGCGGGAAAAAGCAGCTTCTTGAAAAGCTTGAGGACAGGATGCCTGCTGTCTATGGAACCTACTATGAGCCGTTTGTTGGAGGAGGTGCTTTGCTGCTTGACTCTCAGCCAAAGAAGGCAGTAATCAACGACGTCAATGAACAGCTGATAAACGCCTATAAAGCGCTAAAGAAGAACACCGAACAAGTGATAGCCGCTGTATCCAGCTTCGATGCTGTCACGTGTGATAAGGAATATTATTTAAAGCTACGTTGTCGATACAATCAAAAGATAGCCAAACATGAACTTGATGCCGAGTGCGCGGCACTCATGATTTGGCTTAATAAGCATTGCTTCAACGGCTTATATAGGGTCAATGCCAGGGGGTTCTTCAATGTGCCTTACAATAATAAAAAGTCTGGTGCTTCTATCGATCCGGAAAGCCTTGTAAACATCAGTAGTTATCTCAACAAGATTGATATTCAGATCCGGAAAGGTGATTTTGCTCAAGCCTGCTACGACATACGTCCTGGCGATTTCGTCTATTTCGATTCTCCATACGTACCAGCAAGTACAACGTCGAATTTTACGAGCTACACGAAAGATGGCTTTACCCTCGAAGATCACATGCGATTGGCAAACCTGTTTAGGAAACTCGATTCTCAGGGCGTAAAAGTGTTACTTAGCAATAACGACGTGGAACTTGTTCGTGAACTTTATCAGGGCTACCGTATCGAGACTTTAGGAGTAAAGAGAAACATCAATAGCAATGCCTCTAAGCGTTCTGCCTCAGAGGTCCTCATCTCGAACTACTAAGGATTGCATGAGAGTCTCTGATCTATTACAAGGCAGCGCAGAGCCCAGGTATGCAACGGATACTGTGGCTCTTTATCTAGACGACGCACTCTCTGCGTTGGGAAATGTTCGACCCAATTCGATTGATATGATTTTTGCCGACCCGCCTTATTTCCTAAGCAATAATGGAATAACCTGCAAATCAGGGAAAATGGCCTCCGTCAACAAGGGAAGCTGGGACGAGGCCTCTTCTTTCGAGGCTAAGCATGAGTTCAACAGATCATGGATTCGCCTTTGCAAAAGAGCACTGACGCTAAACGGCACCATCTGGATCAGCGGAACTATGCACAACATATACAGCATAGGCGTTGCACTTGAACAGGAAGGATTTAAGATTCTGAATAATATTACATGGCAAAAAACGAACCCTCCGCCCAATCTTGCCTGTCGCTGTTTCACGCACAGCACGGAGACTGTCTTATGGGCGAAAAAAGATGAGAAGAAAGCCAAACACTACTTCAACTACTCCCTCATGAAAGAACAGAATGAAGGGAAACAGATGAAAGACGTTTGGACGGGGCCTTCAACACCGCCTCGTGAGAAGAAACAGGGAAAACACCCTACTCAGAAACCACTTTACCTTCTTGAACGTATAATTGAATCGTCTACACAGGTAGGTGATGTCATAGTGGATCCTTTTTGTGGTAGCTCGACAACTGGCGTAGCTGCTGTTCAGCTTGGACGACGCTATATTGGCATTGACGCTGAAGAAGCGTACATTAACTTATCCCAAAAAAGACTAGAGAAGGCGGAGCACAAATGACACGGGATTTTAACCAATGGCTCGCCACCATGAAGCCATGCATCAATCGTTACGATTATTATGTTAATTTTGAAAATGTTTATAGGTGGGTGGCTCAGTATAAAACTGAACTAAGCCTTATGGATTCGCTGATTGGTTCACAAGACATTGAGTCCAAATTTAAGGATTTGTTGGAGATTCATCCGGAAATACTAAAATGTGTACCCATGCTCCTTGCAGTGCGGCAAAGCATTATCTATACGCAAGACGAAGACGGAGTCTATGAATACGATTTCGAAAATCCGAAGTATAGTACCGACCAATATGTAACGTTTATGCAGAAGACCGGACTCTTCGATCTCATCCAGCATCACCTAACCAACAACCTGTTTGACTATGCATTAGGGGTTAATACGGGTCTGGATAGCAACGGCAGGAAAAACCGTGGCGGACACCAGATGGAGAACCTGGTCAAAAATTTTCTTGAGAATATGGATGTAACCTACTTCTCAGAGATGCGGCTCAACCAGGTTGAGGCACGATGGAATATTGACCTTTCCGAAATATCTGATCATGGCACTTCGTCCAAACGTTGGGACTTTGTAGTTCACACAGGCGACACGCTCTTTTTGATTGAGACAAATTTTTATACCGGAGGGGGTTCCAAACTTAATGAGACGGCCCGTAGCTACAAAGCCATAGCCCAAGATGTTGCAAGAATCGAAGGTGTTGAATTTATTTGGATTACCGATGGGAATGGATGGCAAAGTGCCCGCGGCAATCTTGAGGAAACTTTTAATTATATGCAGCATTTATACAACATACACGATCTGGAACAGGGAGTATTACAACAAGTTTTTGCCGACGCCAACAATAACTCTGTTCAGCAAAGCTAGTTTGCGGTACTCAACGTCCTAAAGGGGAGAACACCTAATAAATTTTTGCATATTCATTATATGTACGTTGCGAACTCTTGTGCCGTATAAACAAGGGTCTGTGAAGCCTCTGCCTGAAGCAAGGTAATTGCTTTTACATAGGCAGAGGCATTCTCTCAGCCATCGAAGCCAGAAAATGCGTTCGTACTAGTTAAAACAGTCGTAGTATCACTTTTGCGTTCACTAGGCATACAGATACCTACAAATAAATATCTAGTCTCATCAATCTTTGTTCTTCTTCATGGCAGTCACCAGAAATAAGGACAAAACCAACGACGTCTTACTGTCTTTTTCAAGCAACTTATCTCGATAATAACCGGCAAGGGAGGCTAACTGATTCAAGACTACGGTTCGGTCAGAATTTCATCAATTGATGCTGGCGGTGCTGATGGCTGTCACCATTATTATCGTGGTCTATTTTTTTTAAGCTTCCCAATACCATGACCAACATCGAAATAAAGCCAGGGCAAAGTCTAAAGAGCGGAGATTATCGCCTTAATATGGATGACTATTCTCAACATAATCATGATTGACCTGCATAAGATGGATTCAGGAATGTACCTATATCTGCAGTAGCCAGGCAAAGACTGGAATGGCTTTATCGCAAGTAAATACGGTATCAAACCACAGTCGCCAAATAGTTTCACTCCGAAAAATCGATATCACCATATAGGTAATGGTCGATCACTGGCGCAACGGCTTGTTCCACCTCGTGAGCCGGCATGGAAGACAGTGGTTCCAACCGGAATATGTACCGCAAAACGACGATCCCGAACAGCTGCGATGCAATGAGCATCATGCGTTCATCTTTATGATCGATATCCGCAGGCTCAGGATGCGCCTTGGCGAGTTGCTGAGATATGGTGCTCACCAAAAGGTGAAGGACATGATCATTGCCTGCCGCGTTACGCACTATACGTATATATGTTTCTCCTGACGGAGAATGCTCTAGAAATCGGAAGAAGTGGTCCATGAATTTCGTTCCCGAAATGTGCGAGGGCGCTCTATGAGTCTGCTTGTCGAGACCAAAATCAACCCTAAGTTGGTTGCTTGAGATTATCCGTTCAACGGATCGTGAGAATAGATCATCCTTGTTGCCGAAATAGTAGTAGAGGAGGTTTTGGTCATAACCAGCATCTCGGGCTATCCCCCGCATGGTGACCTTATCAAATGGACTGGTGGAGAAAGCTCGGCAGGCCGCTTCAAGTAGGTTTTCCCGTGCAGCGGAATTCTCCGCCCTGCTAGGGCGCCCGCGCCGCTGTCTACGGGAGCAATCCCCCTTTGCACGCTTAGCAGCCCTTACCGCCGTCTTATCGGGCATTGCCTTCTTCTTTCCAGATGACTTTCGCGTGCGTGACTTTCCCTCGGCTGACATTTTCTCCATCCTCTATTTCTTACAGGAAATACTAGCTGAAACTCAAGAATTCATCAATGATGAATATGTGCTAGCATACCGTTTGTTCATCGATGATGAATAAATGTACAACGGCCATCAAGGCCGATCTGAGAGTGTGAGTGATTGGAGAAACATGAAAGCCGTGATGATCAAAGAGTTCAGAGAGCTTTTGCGAGACAAAAGAACTCTGGCCATGCTTATTCTCATGCCTGTGCTTCTGCTGTTCATTTTTGGCTATGCCGCGAATTTCTCAGTTGACAAGGTATCGGTCATCGTCATCGGAGAGAACGCAAATCAATACGCTGAAAAGCTGGAAAAATACGATGCTTACAAGGATGGAATGACCATCACCAGCATAGATGAGCACATGCATGGAAGAAACGACGCCGAGACTCTCTTGCGAGACAGAAAGGCAGATGCAGTCATCACCGTAAAAGGCGATGCCGCAGATAAGCAGAGCAGAATTCTTGGCAGGGATGCTCATGCCTACATCGACGGTTCAGGTCTATTCGCCGCGCAGTCCGCCAGGAAAACAGTTTTGCAACTCACCGGTGAAGATATGCAGCAGAGCGCAAAGGAAGCCAAAAAGAATGCTCTGAAAACACAACAAGAAAAAATGAGACAATTCGAGCAGCAACTTCAGGAGTATCAGCTCGCCGCTCAACAGGCAGCAGCAAAGGGCCAGCCTGCACCACCAAGACCTCAGCTGTCCTTGGAAAAGAACAGCGATATGTCAGAGAAAACCAGCGGCTCTCCTACAAATGACGCCAACACATCAGCTATGACGATATTCTTCAACCCTGACCTGAAAACCTCTTTTGTCATGATTCCGGGACTTATCGGACTGATCATCACGCTGATCGGCACCATGATCACCAGCATCGGTCTGGTCAGGGAGCGAGAACAGGGCACCTTGGAACAGCTCGCTGTTATGCCGCTTCGCCCATTCAGCATCATTGTCGGGAAAATAGCCCCCTACTTCCTGCTTGCCTTGGTGGACATGGCCATCATCACCATCCTGGGTATATGGGTATTCGGAATTCCCTTCCGCGGTAATTTCTGGATATTTCTGCTGGGAACAGTCCTGTTCCTGTTCGTAGTACTGGGCATGGGCATTTTCATTTCGACCATATCCCAAAACTCAGGGCAGGCTGTCCAGATGGCGATGATGTTGGTCATGCCGCAAATGCTGCTTGGCGGCATCATCTTCCCGCTTGAATCCATGGCGGCATCGGTTCGATGGATCGGGTACATACTTCCACTTACCTGGTTCAATCAGATGGCTCAGGGAATCATGCTGCGCGGGTCTACATGGGAATCGCTGTGGCTGCCCGTGGCAATACTGACCGCTGAAGCAGTGGTGCTGTTTTCTCTCGCCTCGCTGAAACTGCGCCGCCTACTCACTAGAGGAGGGGCACGATGAGCAAAGATCAGGACGTTAAGAAAATGAGCAGACAGAACAACAGTCTTCAATTGAGGGACGTCAGTGTAGCCTTTGACGGAGTCAAAGCGCTTGATTCCTTCACAGGGACATTCTCTGCAGGCAGCCTGACCGCTTTCACAGGCGGAGATGGCGCGGGAAAGACCACTCTGCTGAAGCTGCTGGCAGGCCGGGTAAAAGCAGCTTCCGGGAAGATTACAGGACTGCCCGACAAGGAACGCATCGGCTACCAACCTGCGGATTCAGGAGTATGGCGTGACATGACCGTACTGGAAAATCTGCGGTTTGTTGCCGGCATCTACCACATGAACCCTGCACACGCTCAAGAGCGCATTGACTACTTAATTGAAAGCGCAGGATTGATAGGCGCCCGGAACAGGTTAGGAGGACAGCTGTCAGGAGGAATGCGCCAAAAGCTTGGTGTAATCATGGCAGCACTGCATGAGCCTGACCTCCTTCTGCTCGACGAGCCGACTACAGGCGTCGACCCGGCCAGTCGCGAAGACATTCTCGCTCTGATATCATCCCAAGCGGTCGAGGGTAGAACTGTCCTGTTTGCTACAACATATTTGGACGAGGCGGCCCGTGCCTCAACTCTGTATCTAATGAACAAGGGAAAGCCGCTGTATGTGGGCGATCCGCAAGCTATGCAGAAGGATGCACCGGGCCAATTATGGGAAGCCACGCTCGACATCGGAAAGCCGATGATCCTGCAATCTTCGTTCGGGTCCTCATTGCAAGCACGCCCTCCGGAGCTTGCATACCATAACTGGCAAAGAGGCAATACAGTCTATATCTGGACATCACCAAAGGACAGTAGAACACCTCAAAACTTTCGCCGCACTGATTTTGACTTGGAGAATGCATTTATCGCTTTTCTTCTCTCCGACGAAGAAAAGCATGCCAATGCTTCTGCGTCAGCAACGTTGGAATCTGATTCTGCAGATAAGCCCCACAAGACTTCAGAACTCGTCATGCATACCAGCAAACCCTGCGTCAATGCTATGTCGATCACCAAGCAATTTGGATCGTTCACGGCTCTCAATCAGGTATCGCTGCAGGTCAATTCAGGTCAGATATTTGGACTTATCGGCGGGAACGGCGCAGGGAAGACGACGCTCATCAGGATTCTTCTTGGGCTAGAAACCATGGACAAGGGATGGGTGTCCATGTTTGGCGGAAAGCCGGGCTTCTCTACACGTCGTCTTGTCGGATATGTCCCTCAAGGCCTTGGACTCTACCGAGCATTGAACGCTAGAGAAAATATGCAGTTTACGGCTGATATCTATAAGGTAGCAGCGCGCGGATGGACCGCCCTATATGCTGATTCTTTAGGAAAACGTCCAGTCGGAAATCTGCCGCTTGGTTCCCAACGGCTCCTGGCCTATGCCATCGCTGCCGAACACCAGCCAAAACTGCTGGTTTTGGATGAACCCACTTCGGGAATGGATCCCGTATCACGAATGCGTTTGTGGCGCGAGCTTCACCGCACAGCCGCCAACGGGGTAGGAATATTGGTAACCACGCATTATATGAGCGAGGCATCACAGTGTGACCGCTGTCTGATCCTCTCACATGGCCGGACACAGGCGGAAGGCACTTTGGAAGAAGTCCTACGTGGACACTCCTCCATCATGGTCCAAACAAACAGGTGGCGGGATGCCTTTGCACTGTTGAAGCAAGCGAACCTGCCAGTCACTCTGGATGGGAAAACCTTACGGGTCATGAACGGAAGTGAGACCGAGGTGCGGAAGGCCTTAGCCCCCTTGGGCATGACTAATCGAGAATGCACGATACGCCAAACGGATGCGACCTTGGAAGAAATTCTGGCCAAAAGTTCTCGATGAACACAAGACAAGCGACAATGAGCCTGGAGGGGTATCTGGCATAGTCCCCTCCAGGTAGATCGGCGCAATATATAAGCAGCGATAAAGGTTCAAACAATGGCAGGCTGGTCTTTGCCTTGACGATCCAGTAACTCGAAGATCATAGCGAGCACTGCAGAGCCTCGCGGCTGTGGAGAGCCGCTCGTGGGAAGCGCAATCCAACCATCAATTAGATCCAGTTTGAAACCGTTAGTATGTCCTATGAGCCGAGGTCTATTCACATTAAATTTTATGAATAGAGGGATAATCAGTCGCTACACATACACAGCCTTTCTGTAAGCAGCAGAATTCCACTCGGGGTGAGACTTGCACAAGGAAATCCGTAAGTATTCGGTATCGGACTGCAGTAAAACGACACTCAGGCATGCAGTCGAAAAGTCCGCCTACCTCTTCAGCAGACCAAGAAAACCAGGCGGAATTGACGTTGATACATGATGAGCCCAATCTATCAACAGATAGTTTCCAATATGATATAGTTTCTATTATGAAATCAAATGAGCCGTCCCCTCTTTATAACGCTCTTATGTATCTGCAGTGCGAATTCGTGGCAGAGCGTAACAGAGTCAACCCAGGAAACATCACCTGGCAGCAATTCGACATCCTGACTGTCCTACGCACGGGAGCGTTCATGCCCTCACAGATTGGCCAACGGCTTGGCATGAGCCGATCCAAGGTCTCCAAGAACCTCAGCACGCTGCGCGATCTCGGATACATCAGGCAGGTGCCTGACGCCCACGACCGGCGAGAGCTGAAGACCAGTCTGACCCAGGATGGCCGGGACATGCTCAACACCATCGATCAACAACATAAGACCCTTGAAGAGGATGCCCGACAGGTCTGGTCCAAAGACGAGCAGGAAGAGTTCACTGCTCTTGCAAACAGACTCATCGCCAAGCTGCGCCAGGAGCGAGTCGCCCGATGAGGACCGAATGCATTATTATTGATCGGGCCTCCACACACAACCTCAAACAAGTCTCGCTGGCCATACCAAAGCGGGCCATCACCGTGGTCACAGGCCTGTCAGGCTCAGGAAAGTCGTCACTCGTGTTTTCCACGCTGGCAGCCGAGTCACAGCGTATGATCAACCGCAGTTACAGCTCCTACATTCAACAGCTCCTGCCCAAGTATGAGCCTGCGGAAGTCGCCCGCATCGACAACCTGCCCTTCTCCATTGTCGTAACCCAGAAGCAGCTCTCGGGCAATGCCCGCTCCACCGTGGGCACCTACACCGATATCTATACCGCCCTGCGCCTGCTGTTCTCCCGTATGGCCCGGCCTTTCATCGGGTACTCCATGACGTATTCCTTCAACAATCCTGCGGGAATGTGCCCAACCTGCCAGGGTCTGGGAACTGTACGCAGTCTGGTGCTTGATCGCCTGCTGAACATGGGCCTCTCGTTGAACCAGGGAGCTATCAACTTTCCCACCTTCCAGCCGGGCGGCTGGAGACTGACCAGGTATACGGATTCAGGCTATTTTGACAATGATCTGCCCCTACGGGAGTGGACCAGAGATGACCTCGACTTCCTGCTCCACGGCAAGAGGCAAAAACCGGCAAACCCTGGCCCCAAGTGGCATAAAACGGCCATGTATGAGGGATTGGTGCCCAGAATCACCAAGACCTTCATCAACCAGAGCAACGACAAATACCAGCATGAGCTGGAGGAGGTTACACAAATCGCCCAGTGCCCCGACTGTCAAGGGGCTCGGGTCAACGCCAAGGTGCGCTCAGCCAGGATCGATGGACTGAACATAGCTGACTGCTCCGCCATGAGCGTGGCTGACCTCAAGGACTGGCTCGGGAAGATTCATAACGATCAGGCTGAGATCATTCTGCAGGACCTAAGGCGAAAGATAGCCAACCTGATAACGGTTGGTCTTGGCTACTTGAGTCTGGAGCGTGGCACCTCTACGCTTTCAGGAGGAGAGGCACAGCGTCTGAAAATCGCCAACTGCCTGAACAGCCCCTTGAATGACGTTCTCTACATCTTCGACGAGCCAAGCGTTGGCTTGCATCCCCATGACCTGACCGGGATCAGGAAAATCTTCAAAGGCTTACGGGACAAGGGTAATACAGTGGTGATCGTGGATCATGACCCCCAGCTCATCGCCATTGCCGACCATATCGTCGACATGGGGCCAGGAGCAGGCAGAGAAGGGGGACAGATCGTCTTCGAAGGGAGCTATCAGTCTCTGCTGGCAAGCGAAACAACCACTGGCAGAGCCCTGTCAGATCCAGGCACTGTAAACGAACCGGCGGTGCCTTCGCAAGGCTTCTATACAATAGACAAGGTCACTGCCCACAACGTCAGAGAAGCCCACGCCAAAATACCCCGGCATATGCTGACTGTGGTGACCGGAGTGGCCGGCTCGGGTAAGAGCACGCTGATCCGGGAAGGCTTCATGGCACAGCATGATGCCATACTCCTGGATCAGAAGCCGATCAAGGCCAGCGGACGTTCCAACTTGCTGACATACTTGGGCGTCTTCGACCCGCTGCGCAAGGCCTTCGCCAAGGCCACAGGCGAATCCCCCTCACTCTTCTCATTCAATGCTGCCGGAGCCTGTCCAGTCTGCAAGGGCAAGGGGGTCGTCACTCTGGATATTGCCTACATGGGCGACACCAGCACTGTCTGCGAAAGCTGCCACGGAACCAGGTATTCAACACAGGCTCTGTCCGCCAGATATCGCGGTCTCAGCATCGCTCAGGTGCTGAAACTGACTGCCGACGAGGCCATGCGTCAATATCGTGAAGTGCTGGGGCCAGCCATGAAGGCACTGGCGGACGTCGGGCTGTCGTACCTATCCGTTGGGCAGGCCCTCGATACGCTCTCCGGCGGTGAGCTGCAACGCCTTAAACTGGCCAGGCTACTCAAGGACGGAATTCGTGAGACCCTGATTTTGGATGAGCCCACCAGCGGCCTGCATGAATCCAATATCCTGCAGCAGATTGCGCTCCTACGTAGACTCATCGCAAGCAAAGGGCTGACTGTTGTCGCCATAGAACATAACCTGCGCTTCATCGGTCAGGCCGACTGGGTGATCGATATGGGCCCAGGAGCCGGAAGCGCGGGCGGCAAGGTCTTGTTTGAAGGAGCTCCGCTTGCACTGATGCACCGCAATGACACTCCCACAGCCCGAGCCATGAATGCCTATTTCGGCTTTAACGAGGACGCAGCAGCGCGATCATAAGCGGCTGCATTCAGATCAGCAATGGTTCAGCAGTCCTGCAAGCGGCGCTTCTGCCTGCCATCCTGATCGAAATTGGTGTCATCCAGCCAGGTCTCTAACCGCTCTTTTACGGCCGGCCATTCACTATCCATTATGGAAAACCAATCCGTATCCCGAGTGCGGCCCTTGTAGACCATATCGTTTCTGAACCGGCCTTCAGCCTTGAATCCCAGCCTCAGCGCGGCCGCCCGGGAGGGCGCGTTGAGGCTGTCGCACTTCCACTCGTATCGGCGATAGCCCAAGTCCTCGAAGACATGCTGAGCCATCAGATATTGGGCCTCGGTGGCCTGTCTGCTTCTCTGCAACTCCCTGGTATAGATAACGTGGCCCATCTCAACGCTTCCCATGTCGGACCTTATCCGCTGCAAGGCATACATGCCCAACAGATCCGACGAATTTTGAAGCTTCACATGCTCGCTCATATCCGCGTCCTTCGCACCTGCAGACTGACCGACAACGAGTTCAGGTACAGATGGCTTGCGAAGAATAGCAAAGAAGAGGGGATCCCGGCTTACAATCATGGACGCGAACCCTGAGTCGAATGCTGGTCTATCAGGGTAGAGGTCGTGAGTGCTATAGGTCATAATGGATTTGTCGCATTCTGGGCCGAAAATCCGCTCATAGAAGGCATCACCTTGGTTTTCGTCCAAGGGCACTACCAGAACGGTCCTGCCGGTCAAGTTGACAGGCTCCGGCATCATGGCTCCGGCGAACGAAATTGCATCACCAATAGGTTGCCCAAACTCGTTGATCCTCATACCCGCATCTCCTCCCTTGGAACGATGCTCGCTCCGTCATTGTACGGAAGATGCGGACCAGAAGCACCAGCTATCACCCCGTACAATCCTGGCATTTAGGATACCAAGCAAACACCCCAAAAGTCCGTATGAATCCGCCTCGCACTACCCCGTCTGATCACCCTTGCCACCCCTTTTATCATCTTGCCCACAAGATGCTGATTTGCCGCCGTATTTGTCCACATGCACTCAAGCGGGAGGACCGACGCACCTGCGGGAATTAGACTGATACGTAAGAGGAATGCTTTCGGAGCTTCAACCGGTATTCCCTCTGCCTACCGTCAGCATCGACCAAGGGAGTGATCACCATGTCCAAGGCTTTGATCGTCGTGGATGTTCAACCGACCTTCTGCGAAGGAGGTGAACTGGGAGTCGAGGGAGGCAACGCCACAGCTGGCAAAATTGCCGACTATGTCCACAGTCATGCCGGAGACTACGCCTACATGGCCACCACCCAGGATTGGCACATCGAGCCTGGATCTCACTGGTCCGATCACCCGGATTTCGTGGACACATGGCCCAAGCACGGTGTGGCCGGATCACATGGGGCGGAGCTACATCCCAGAATTCGGGAGCTGGGCATCGCCCATCACTTCAAAAAAGGTCAGTATTCCGCCGCTTACTCTGGATTCGAAGGCATCGAAGACAACACTGATCGGATCCAGAGCAGGGAGGAATTCGCTGCGGCTAAGTCATCTGGAGTCACCTTGGCCGACGCATTGGCGCAAGCGGGAGTCGACCAAGTGGATGTAGTCGGCATCGCCGAATCCCACTGCGTCAAGGAAACGGCCTTGGATGCCGCGAATCTGGGCTACCAGGTCACGGTCTTCGAGGATCTGACTGTCCCGGTCAGCGAGGATCAGGGCGTCGAGGCTCGAAAGGCCATGGCCCAAGCCGGCATTCGTCTTCTTTCCTCCAACGGCGACTGAAGGCAACGACAGAGGAATTCACCAGGGCTGGATGGTGGGGCCTACGGTGAATTCCGATACATTGGTATCCTCAGGCTGATCAATGGCAAAGGCCACCACCTGAGCCACCCGCTCGGGATCAATCTGGTAGCTGTCGTAGGTCTTGTTCATATCAGCCAGGGTCTGCTTGTCTGTGATGGTCTCCAGTAGTTCAGTCTTAATGGCCGCCGGATAAATGGTAGAGGTACGAATATGCGTCCCCTCCTGGGCGGACTCCATCCTGAGCACCTCCATCAGATCACGCAGGCCCCACTTGGTTGCCCCGTAAACCGCTCCGCCAGTATAGGCTTTGAGCCCAGCCACCGAAGAGGTGGCGATGAACTGACCATGTCGCTGCCCGGTGAACTCCGGCAGAGCCGCAGCAATGCCGTACAGTGCGCCTTTGAGGTTGACGTCAATGGTCCTATCCCACTCGTCCACATGCAGAGCCGACAAGGGCGAGTTAGGCATAAGCCCAGCGTTGAGGAATACCACGTCCACCCCGCCGAACTGCTTCTTGGCGAAAGCCACGAAGTCCTTATTGGCCTGTCGATCGGTCACATCCAGAGCCATGGCGACCGCCTGGCCACCGGCCTGAACGATGTCGTTGACGATTGTATCCAGCCGATCCTTGCGGCGAGCGCCCAGCACCACCTTGGCCCCTCGCTGCGCCAACAGCCTCGCTGTGGCCTCCCCGATACCGGACGAAGCTCCGGTAATCAACACTGTCTTATCTGCAACTGTCATAGCAGTCCCACCTTTCCTTGATCTTCAATCGGCCTGATGGTACAACCTCGAGCCGCTGGAAGTGCAAGTTAAAAGTGGGCCGCCTGTGACTTACCTATCAGAGTCTGTGATTTCAGAATCGACAGACCGAACCGGCACGAGGCCACAAATCCTCCTAGTAAGAGCAAGAATCCGAAATAAGAGGACAATTTTACTGGTCGCAACCCAAATATCCAGCCTTAGTGTGAGACGTAAGGAGACAGCATCGGAGCTGCTTCGGGCCGCTCGACTCCCCCAGACATAACCTTAAAAGACAAAGGAGCAGGTAATGTCGTCAACCGGACAGGTCAAAATTTCGGACACCACCTTGGTCATTCCCACCTACGGAGTCGGCAAACCGGATAAGAATCCTCAATTTATTGAAAAACGCGTCTATCAGGGATCCTCGGGCAAGGTCTATCCATACCCGGTAATCACTTCTATCAAAGACACCAAGGAAGACAAGTCATACAAAGCTGTCATCATTGAGAATGAATATATCAAGGTAACGGTGCTCCCCGAACTAGGGGGCAGAATCCAATATGCCCAGGATAAGACCAACGGGTACGATTTCGTCTACCGAAACGATGTCATAAAGCCTGCACTGGTCGGCCTTACGGGACCGTGGATCTCGGGAGGCATCGAATTTAACTGGCCTCAGCACCATCGCCCCACTACTTTCAGTCCAGTCGATTACCGTCTTGTCGACCTCGCCAATGGCGGCAAGGGAGTCCAATGCCATGATGTCGACCAGATGTACGGCACCGAGGTCGTCACTACAATCGCCCTCTATCCAGGTAAGGCGTACATAGCCATCACAGGAGATCTCTACAATGGCACAAGCCTTCCCCAGACTTTCCTTTGGTGGGCTAACCCGGCCGTATCTGTCAACGCCCACACCAAGACGGTCATGCCTCCGGATGTAACAGCGGTGATGGATCACGGCAAACGCGACGTGAGCAGATATCCTATCGCTACGGGCACTTATTACAAGCATGACTATTCGGAAGGCGTGGACATTGGTAGGTACAAGAACGTCCCCGTTCCCACCTCCTACATGGCTGCTGGAAGCAAGTACGACTTCGTTGGCGGATACGATTACGTAGCTCAAGCCGGCATTCTGCATTATGCCGACCACCACATCAGTCCCGGCAAGAAGCAGTGGGTCTGGGGTAGCGGTGATTTTGGACATGCCTGGGATCGGAACCTAACCGATGACAATGGGCCCTATGCCGAACTCATGACCGGTGTATTCACTGACAACCAGCCGGATTTCAGCTGGCTCAAGCCTTTCGAAACCAAACGTTTCACCCAGTATTTCATGCCGTATAAAGCCTGTGGTCTGGTTAAAAACGCCACATTAGATGCTGCTGTGAACATGGAGTTTGGCCCTGTTGATCCTGCGAAAGCCGCGGGAGAAACCGAAGGCGTCGACGGCAGCGGCTTGTCGGATGGGCAGGGCCGGGTAACCGTGTACGCCACGCACCGTATAGATCATGGTCTGGTCAAGGTCACGAATCGTAAAGGCGAGACCCTACTCGAACGAACCACTCTACTGAGCCCCGTCAATATCCTCGCTGAAGAGTTCGACACTCACGGGACGGCTCCCACAGACATGACCGTATCGGTCACCGACCAAGACACCGGTAAGGAACTCGTCTCTTACACTCCGGAACCGGATACTATCGACAAACTGCCCAGCCCCGCAAAAGCTGCACCCAAACCGAGCGATGTCGCCACCAATGAGGAGCTATTCCTCATCGGCACCCATCTTGAACAATACCGCCATGCCACATATCGTCCCGATCCCTACTATCTGGAAGGACTGCAACGTGATCCCGGCGATGCCAGGATCAACAATGCCTATGGCCTGCTTCTGCTACGACGCGGCGTGTTCGAAAAAGCAAAGGAACATTTCCAAAAGGCCATCGACCGCATAACCAGCCGTAACCCCAACCCCTATGATTCAGAACCGTACTTCAATCTCGGCCTGGCTAATTGGTATCTGGGACTGGAAGATCAGGCCTACGATGCCTTTTACAAGTCGACCTGGGATGATTCCCAACAAGAAATGGGCTTCTTCTATCTCGCCGCAATCAGCGCACGCCGCGGCAACTGGTCTCGATCCTTGGACTTCGTCAATAGAAGCCTGGTGAAGAACTCTGAGAACATCAGGGCTAGAGGGCTCAAAGCCTACTTGTTGCGTAAATTGGGCCGAACAGACGAGGCGGCCAGCCAGGTGGAGAAAAACCTCACCTTGGATGCATTCGACTTCGTCTCAAGCTACGAACACTACCTGACCACAGGCAACAAACACGATTTGGACCTTACCCGGGGATTCACAAAGAACCACATCAAGGCAGCTCGCGAATATGCGTCATTCGGAGCCTACGACGAAGCCCTGGCAATGCTAAGCCAAGCCAAAGGCCAGGATCCTATGCTGGACTACTACAAAGGCTATTACCTAGCAGCCATGAATCGTCCTGACCAAGCCAAGGAAGCTGTTCTGAGAGGCGAGGAAGACGACAGCTACTGCTGCTTCCCCAACACCTTGGACGATATTCAGGTCCTTCAGGCCGCGATGAAGATGGGCGCCAAGGCCAAGGCACCTTACTATCTGGGATGCCTTTATTACGACAAGCTCCAATCAGACAGGGCTATCGAGCTGTGGCAGACCAGTGCTCAGAACGATCCGAACTTCCCCACGGTCCACCGC
Source organism: Bifidobacterium mizhiense (assembly GCF_020884755.1). Classification (GTDB taxonomy): domain Bacteria; phylum Actinomycetota; class Actinomycetes; order Actinomycetales; family Bifidobacteriaceae; genus Bombiscardovia; species Bombiscardovia mizhiensis. The sequence continues at coordinate 333,931 of NZ_BPWE01000002.1, forward strand.
AACTTATCCTTGGCATACTATAACAAGCGACATGATGAAGCCAGTGCCCTAGAGCAGATGGAAAAGGCCTTTAGCCTCGACCCAACAGATTCCAGCATTTTCCTGGAGCTGGATCAACTCCGCCGGATGCTTGGATGGACCTACAGCCAGCGTCTGGTCGAATACCGCCGCAATCTCAACGCCGTTCAGGAGCGCGATGACTTGTACATCGAGTATCTGACAGTGCTCAACATGACCGGCAATTATCGCGAAGCCTATGAACTGATGGGCAAACGGCATTTCCATCCTTGGGAAGGCGGAGAAGGGAAGATCACAGCCCAATACCGCATCAGTCTGATGCTCATGGCAAAGGACGCAATGAACGCCAAAGACTGGCAAACAGCTAAGGATCTACTGACCAAGGCCCAGTCCTATCCAGAAAATCTGGGCGAGGGCAAGCTCGAAGGGCAGAAAGACAACGATCTGCATTATCTCTTAGGCCTGGTCGAAGCACACATGGGTCATGATGAAGCAGCAAAGGCTCAATTCCGTCAGGCGACCATCGGACCGGACGAAGTCAAGGGGGCAATGTTCTATAACGACCAGCCTGCAGAAATGATCCTGTACCAGGGTCTGGCTCATGATGCACTAGGTGAACACGGACCTGCCAATGCCAGGTTCTACCGCCTGCTGGACTTCGGCGAACAGCACCTGAACGATCAAGCAGCTATAGAATACTTCGCAGTATCCCTTCCTGACTTCGTAATCTATGACAAGGATTACACAAGAATGAACCACATTCATTGCTTGTATGTCATGGCTTTAGCCAACATCGGATTGGGCAAGGCGCAAAAGGCGTCGGATCTGCTTGCCAAAGCTATGTCCGAAGATCCTAGCCACATCCAGGTCAACCTATTTAGCGACGAACTGTCCCATCGGCATATATTGATGAACAGTTCTGCTGCAACTAAGGCGACAGCATGAAGGCAGCGGACATGTCGGCCGACGAATTCGGCAGATTAGACGATGATAGAGCCGCACACCTATTTAGGCTCCAAAATGGACAGGGACAATCGGCAACAATCACCGATTACGGAGCGCGGCTTGTCTCTTTCCTCACCCCGGACAGTGCCGGAGATCTTAGACAAATCGTCTTGGGGTGCTCGGATTTAGCGAGCTATTGCGCTGACACCTGTTGTCTGGGTGCCATCATCGGACGCAATGCCAACAGGATATCTAATGCTCAGTTCCAGCTGAATGGACGCACATACCGATTAGCAGCGAACGACGGCAAAAATAACAACCACAGCGGCCCCGATGGTTACGAGCACCGACTTTGGACGACTGATTCGTACGACGACCGGCATGTCACCTTGAGGATGGATACCCCAGACGGCGATCAAGGCTTTCCAGGAGCCATGTCGATCACGGTATGCTACAGGCTTCAGGATGACGGACTCGAAATAACCTTCGAAGGCGCCACGGATGCAGACACCATATGCAATCTCACCAATCATGCCTACTTCAACCTGGATGGCGACGGATCTGGCAATATTCTGGATCACACACTGCAGATAAATGCAGATACGTTCTGCCCCATCATCAGTGAGGATGCCATCCCAACAGGCTCTCGACAGGCCGTGGCCGATACTCCGATGGATTTCAGGAAACCCTGCAACATCGGTAAGCGTCGCGATCCGACTTTCGATCAGATCAGGCTTGGGCACGGCTACAACCATGCCTACCCGATCAACAAAAGCCCTCGAGAGTTCGACCATATGGCCACGCTAACCAGCGCGAAAACCGGCATTCGGCTCGACGTCTTTTCCGATCTGCCCGCAATCCAGATGTACACCGGTGACTATCTGAGCAACACCCGAGCTAGGGATGGCCACTGCTATGGGCCCAGGGAGGGCATAGCGCTTGAATGCGAATTTGTACCCAACGCCATCAACAGCGACAACCCCATAAAACCCATCTTAAGAGCAGGCGACATTTTTGCCGCCAGGATCTGCTACCGAACGAGCATCATCTCCTGAAACAACAGAGACCCGTCAACAAGATAGAAAGAAGTTTCTCACATGTCTCATCCAACTAAAACCGGTATACCGCCGGCAAAAGGCTTATCCAACGGCAATAAGATCAAACTCATTATCGTTTGCGCTGCCGCTGCCGTCGGCGGATTTATGTTCGGCTACGACACATCCGTCATCAACAGCGCCGTCAAGGCACTGACCAGTCCGGATTCCGGATTCGGCGTCACAGGCTTCATGTCCGGATTCACGGTTTCATCGGCGCTCGTCGGCTGCGCTGTAGGAGCTTGGTTTGCCGGCAAACTCGCCGATCGTTACGGTCGCACCAAGGTTCTTATCGGCGCATCCATACTTTTCGTGGCCTGCGCCCTGGTATCGGGCCTGACAAGCAACGTTTGGGTGTTCTTCATATTCAGATTCCTAGGAGGAATCGGAGTCGGCTTCACCTCTGTCATCGGCCCTTCGTACATCTCGGAAATCGCTCCTCAGAATCTGCGCGGCATGCTAGGTTCCATGCAACAGTTCGCCATCGTTCTTGGACAAATTGCAGCTTTAGGCCTCAATGATCTATATGCGATGGGCGCAGGCGGTGCCGAAAAGACCTGGTGGCTGGGTCTAGCGGCTTGGCGATGGATGCTGATGACTATGGCTCTGCCGGGCATACTTATGTTCGTGGTGGCACTGATGCTCCCGGAGTCCCCGAGATATCTGGTGATGAAAGGGCAGAACGAGAAGGCCAGGACTATCCTCTCCGAAATCACCGGCGAACCCGATCCCGACGACAAGGTTCAGGAAATACGTGGAACCATGCTCGAACGTCCGGCACGCTTGTCTGATCTGAGGGGCGATTGCTTCGGACTGCGCAAGGTCATGTGGGTGGCAATCGGAGTAGCCATGCTGCAACAACTCCAAGGGACGAACGTTATCATGTTCTACGATTCGTCCATGTGGCAGATGGTCGGATTCTCCGAGCAAAGCGCATTGCATATGTCGTTCATTCGCACAATCTTCGCTCTGATTGCCACCATGATCGGCATGGCCTACATCGACAAGATCGGTCGGCGCAAGCTGCTGACGATTGGATCCGTAACCATGACCATTGGTCTTGCGCTTATGGCCGTAGGATTCTTCACCGGCAAGGTGGTCAACGGTGAAGTGAATGTGACCACCGGCTGGGCCTGGTTCTTGCTGATCGTAGCCAATGTATTCTGGTTCTGCTATTCCGCTACCTGGGCACCAGGCATGTGGGTCGTCATCTCCGAAGTACTGCCAAACTCCATTCGCGCCATAGGAGTGTCAGTGGCGACTTTCTTCTGCTGGATTGCTTCAGCCGCCTGCAACTGGGTGTTCCCCTCCATGCGTGACGGGATTGGCTTGGGCTGGTCCTATGTGATCTTCGCCCTTTTCGGCGTCGTAGGTTTCCTTCTGGTCACCAAGGCCCTGCCTGAGACCAGTGGCGTGGCGCTAGAAGACATGAGCGAGAACTGAAACCGGGACCCTACACGGGCATTTTGATAATGGCAGGAACCATGCCACACGGCTCCTGCCATTATCTTACCCACTTAAGGAACAGACTTATAACATATCGTTAACGAATATGGACAAAGAGGAACAGCAATCATGAAACCCGCCGAGCACTTCATCGACTTGGCCAAGTCGGACTTCGTCATGCGGATTCCTTCGGCCACAGCTCGGCGTACATTTCTTTACCTGCTTAGGTCTGGCCTGTTCAGCTACCAGCCCGGCTATCGCCTTGATCGCCGCTCCTTTGACAGTTTTCTCGTCATGCTAGTGCTCTCAGGATCCATGGATTTGGATCTGCCTGCAGGTCATTTGCGGGCCGTGGCTGATCAATTCGTTCTCGTTGACTGCTATTCCCGTCATCGTTATGGGACTGACACCAAAACGGATGTATTGTGGATGCACTTCGACGGAATAACAGCACGACCGTATTATGATTTGATCACAGCAAAACTTGGAAATGTAATCACCCTTCGCAACCCTTCATACGCGCGGACGCAGCTACGTGAAATCCACGATATGGCCACGGATCAGGGTGGATACTCCGAACCGGAGATGGCTCGGCATATTACCGACCTGCTCACAGAATTTGCCGTAGAGAACAAGCCGGGAGTCACAGCAAAGCGTTCACGTACCATCGATGATTCGATAGCCTACATCGCCGATAATCTCAATCAGTCGCTAACGGTGAGTTCACTGGCCGAACGGGCATATATGAGCGAGTACCACTTCATCCGTATCTTCAAAAAGCAGACAGGTCTGACACCTCACGCATATATCACGGCTTCACGTATCGATGTGGCCAAGTTTCTACTTCTCAACAGCGATCTTTCCCTGGACGAAATCCGCAAACAGTGCGGATTCTCCTCGATATCAATCCTATGCAACACCTTCAAACATCAAATAGGTATGACTCCTATACAATACCGCCGTCAAAACGGTGATTATTGAGTTCTCGCCACTCTTCGACATTCACAAATCCTATTAGGATAATTCGTGCCCATATTGGCATCCTCATCGCAGATCCCGCAACAACATACTGGTATCATCCCTGGTAATTTGTTCTTCCCTTATCTGCGAAAGAAAGGTCAGCGGTCATGCCTCGACCATCACGATCATCTGCCCGGATGCAGGCCGTCTACCCGTACTTCATCGTTTTGACCGGCATCATACTCAACGCTGTACCAGTCTCGCTGATTTGCAGTTGCGCAGGAATATATTTCACACCTGTCAGCCAATATTTCCACGTGCCCAAAGCTGTGTTCACCGGTTACTTCAGCCTGTTTAGCATCACTATGGTGTTCTTCCTGCCTATAGCAGGACGGCTGATGAGCAAATTTGACCTGCGCGCTGTGCTAAGCGCAAGCATTCTTTTGGTGGGTCTAGGCTGTCTGGCAATGTCCCGTACCACAGCCATCTGGCAGTTCTACGTCTGTGGATTCGTCATGGGCGTGGGCATGCCGGCCGTACTTTACCTAGCCGTGCCCACCTTGATCAACGCATGGTTCTGCAAGCGCATCGGATTCAATATAGGTTTGTGCATGGCCTTCACAGGTATAGGCGGTGCTATTTTCAACCAATTAGGCAACTCGATCATCCAATCCGCACCCAACGGTTGGCGACGTGGATACTTGACCTTTGGAATTATTATCCTGGTCGTCACTCTTCCATTTACCATATTCGTCGTTCGCTCACACCCATCGGACCTGGGTCTGCAACCATATGGGGCTGATCGCTCCCCAGTCAATACTCAAACGGATAAGGCGATTAACAAAAAAGAAGATAAGTCTGCAGCCAAACCCACGGACAAGGGCATAACAGCACATCAGGCCCTGCGTACCCCGGCTTTCTGGTCCTTGGTGATATTCTGCGCACTTATCACCATGAACCAGACTGTCTACCAATTCCTGCCCTCCTATGCGGCATCCATTCCCTCCATGGCAGCCATGGCAGGTCTAATCGCCTCCTCCTGCATGATCGGACAAGCAATTGGCAAGATCACACTTGGATTCATCAACGACCGGAATGTGGTCCTTGGTTTAGGAGTTGGGATCAGTAGCGGACTAATAGGCATCTTTTTGATGTGGGCTTTCCCCACCCACAGCATCCTGCTGTTGCTCGGTTCTTTCGGATTTGGATTCGTATATGCCTGCACGACGGTCGAAACACCTCTGTTGACGCGATCGGTCTTCGGCACCTTGGATTATACGGAGATTTATGCCCGCATACAGATGGCCGGTTCCGCAGCCTCAGCCGTCGCAGCGATCCTCTGGGGAATAATTATTGACCGGCCACATGGATATGCCATACTGTTCACCTTAAGCGCGCTGATCATGGTAGTAGCTCTGGCAACTGGCTCTCTTCCATTGGTTGATGGCCGTAGGAAAGGCAGCCTGTACGCATGAAACCATTTTTAGTAATTGCTGTATTACCGCTTTTCAATGATATGGCACAAAGTTGCAAAGACAGATGAGTGCGAATACATTATTAACTAAAACATATCTGCCCTTCTTCTTAACCAAATCGCGAACAATACAATTGGCTTTATCTTGATATGCGTCATAAATCATCACTTCGTAGTCAAAAAATCTCATCAAGTTACAGGACGCAGACTTAACGAAGCAATAACACTAATCCACATACCGACCATAGAAGCCGCGTCATCCGGAGATAGCTCATTCAGCAGCCGTCAACATGGGCATGCCATCACATAGGATGGAATATGACAGCACATCTCTATAAAGGAGTGGATATGACTGATCGTCTACAAGGTAAGGTAGCCATCATCACCGGAGGAACCGGCGGCATGGGCGTGGGCGTCGCCGAATGCTTCGTCCGCGAGGGAGCCAAGGTGGCCCTTACCGACATCAAGGAGAGCGATGCCTCCCGCAGCTTCATGCAGGAGCACCCCGGGCAGGTCGTCTTCCACACCCTGGACGTGACGGACGAGGACCAGTGGGTCTCCACCATCGACACCGTTGAAAAGGAGCTGGGCCAGCTGACCACCGTGGTCAACAATGCTGGTATAGGCGGCAGCGGTGCCACCATGGACGAGGAAAGCTACGAGGACTGGAAAAAGGTTATCGCCATTAACCTGAACGGAACCTTCCTGGGCACCAAGCATGGCATGAGGGTGATGAAGGGCCGCGGCGGCTCCATCATCAACATCTCCTCCATTGAGGGCTTTGTGGGCCTGAGCCGGGCTGGAGCATACAACGCCAGCAAGGGCGGCACCAGACTGCTGACCAAATCTGCCGCTCTGGATTCCGCCAACAACAACTACGGTGTTCGCATCAACTCGGTCCATCCTGGATTCATCAAGACCCCTCTGATCAGCCAGAGCCTTGAAGACAGGATGAGCAAGCTGACACCTCTGGGCCACATCGGCGAGCCCCAGGACATCGGCGAGATCTGCGTCTACCTGGCCAGCGACGAATCCAAGTTCGCGCTGGGTGCCGAATTCGTTGTGGACGGTGGATTCATCGCCCAGTAAGGAATTCCAGTAAGGAATTGCCCAACCCCCTTCTTCTGCCAGTCCGCCTCACAGCAATGCAAACGGCTAGGCTGAAGGAGGGGTTCACTTATGCCCTCAACGAGGGGGGCGTCATGCGACTGTGGCATCAGGATCTGATTCGGCTGCTTCCCAGACAGCAGCTGCTGGGTCAGCATCGGGAGATCACCGCTCTGCGTGGACTGGGCTGGGGACGGCGGCATGCCACCGTTGACTATGTCTTTCTCCACTCTCCATACAAGCTCTTTCAATTTCATCTGCTGGTCATGGCAACGATGCGCGAGCGCGGCTACCATCCTGATCCCACCTGGTATGACCCGCTCTACCGCGGCAGGCATTGCCCGCCATACAAGGATTTAACTGCAGTGCCGTTGACGGACCCCATCTATCCCGAGCACGATGCAGCCTATCTGCAGGAGTGCCTGGAGAATCTGGCAGGGAAGGGCATCCATTTGACCTGATGACGACCCTCAGGGCCGGTGTCGACTGGCTGCTGTGGCCATAAAATTCACAGACGTGTACGGCAATATCTGGGAACGGCTGTTTGAATCCGAGTATCTGCCCAAAGACCGTACTGCCGGTCTCCATCTCTTGTATTCGCCCGACAACCGGTTGGCAGAGTTTTGCCAACCAAAGGGTGTTATTCCCGAGTGAGCCTGGACACCGTGGGCACCAGGAGGGTAACCGCCGCCAGCAAGAGCGCCAAGGGCAGCAGAGCAGGCCTAACACCGGTATGGTCAGCCAAAAACCCGATAGCCGGGGGAATGATCCAGGAGACCCCGTAGTAGGCAGTGGAGATGACCGAAGCACGCTGGGCTGCCACGGCTGGATCCTTGGTTGCCAGCGTAGTGACGATAGGTACACCCAGAGCAGCTCCGACGCCCCAAATTCCAGTGCCCACAAGGCTCAACACGAAAGAGGGAGCAAGAGCATAGACCAGGATGCCCAGAGCCGAGACCAGAAGGGTCAGGACCAGCGAGCGCATGTTCCCCAGTCGTTCGATCAGATGCGTACCCAGCAACCTTGAGACGATCATGGCTGCAGCGAAGATCGTGGGAGCAAGACCGGCTTGGGACTCGGGGACGCCAAAAGCATCGACCAGGCCGATCCCGGTCCAATCATTGACAGCACCCTCGCTGGCCTCCAGGGCCACATTAATCAGGGCAAGCATGAGAACCAGTGCATCGCCCCAAGCAGCCAACTGCTTGCCGAAGGCGGACGATTGCTTTGACTCCGACCCCGCCTGCTGATCCGAACGTCGGTCGTCAGCGCCGCCCTTGTAATCCCCTAGAGGCTGAGCCGGGCAGAGCAGAACGCAGGCGATCACCAGAGCCAGACTGACCAGCGCATTGACTGCTAGGTGCGCGCCTATGGCCACCCCCAAATGAGACAGGAGCGAGCCCAGTCCCAAGGCAAGAAACATGCCCAAGCTATATGAGGCATGAAAACGCGGCATTATGGACCGGGAGGAGAAGCGCTCCACTGCACCCGCCTCGACGGTGTTGACCGTTCCCCAGAGGCTGATCCCCGCCGAATTGAAGAGCAGTCCCAAAACCACCCCGGGCACTGAGCGCAGAGTGACAGCCAGTGCCGCGATTACCATGCCCAGGCACCAGGTGGAGGCTGCCAGCAGCATGGCCCTGCGCACTCCCAGCCGATCAGTCAATACACCCGAGATCAGCATGCCGACCAGAGCGCCGCAGCCGCCCAGAATGGTCATCAGAGCCAGGCCCGAGGGCTGCAGACCGAGGCTGGCCTTGACTGTTGGCAGTCGAGAAATCCAAGCCGAGGTACCGATGCCCATGATGATGAAGAACCCGTAGACAGCTGACCGCTCTCGCATTCCGTGACCTGGAAAATCGGCAGACGAGAGCTCATGATGATCCCGTTCACTCATGCAGACCTCCCTGTTCTGTCCATAGTTGACCCTTTACTCCGGAGGCGCATATCAATAGCGGAATTATAATCAATGACTTTGTATACTATTCTGTAAAGCTAGTATCGAATGACTCGAGAACCATCGTAGACAGTCGACCGGATGATCTGAAGGGGATGCCCCGGCCCGACGCCCCAGTCGGTCGTCGGCGCTCAAAAGGAGAAACGTGGCAAAGGGTAATTTGAGCGGAAAAGTCCTGGCCGGCCTGTTGGCTATGGCCACGTTAATACCCACTATGGCCATAGCCAATGGTGGACAGACAGCTGATGCCCAGACCACCGCCTCCACATCAACATCTGCAACGACACAAGCACAGCAGACATCGTCCACGTCGACCCAAACCTCGACTCCACAGTCAGGCACCGCCGCGTCCGGAGCAGCCCAAACCACTCAGAAGTCGGAGTCGGCCACCCCGAACCAGGCCGCACCCATACAACCCAGCACAGGGCCGACCACCAAATCGGCAATCAAGGACATGCTGGACACCGACGACGCCGTGGTCACCACACTGTCCCAGGCATCCCGCTCCACCGGCACGGCTCCTTTCGACAACGACAACAACCCCGGCGACGACCACGATGCAGACAATGACATAGTGCGCACTTTCGATAAGGTGTCCTACACCTACTCTTTTGCCGTAAATACCCGCAGCGAGACCACCAGCTATCGCCGAGGCCGAATAGGCTTCCAATTCAAACTGAGCCAGCCTGAGGACCAGGTCACCTTTGATGTGAATTCCATGGGCTGGGTGGACACTACGCCGGAATACCAGCCAAAGCAAACTACAGAGACTATCGACGGTCATCCGACACAGGTGCTTACCGTTTACAGGCTACTCACCGCCCCACAGAATTTGCCTACCGTTATTCCGGGATCCTCCAGCGTCACTCTGGTCCTTCGGGTCCGAAGCATGCCCAATGGCAGCAAATTCGCCCCCGAGGTCCAAGCCTGGGGCGCTCCGAATACCACCACCAAGACCGATCCTGCTTCAGCCACATCCGATCAGGTCACTGTGTCGGCCAAGCTTAATCTGAACCTGCGAATCACTGGCGGAACCAATGAAGGCTCCGGCAACCAAACATTCGACTTCAACACCCCAGCCGCCAGCAATTACCCCAACCATGAGCTGGGTAAGCGCAAGGGGATCATCAGCAAGTTCAACTGGGCCGTTGACATGCGTTGGCCCGATCGGACCAAGGGCCTCAAGGGTCTGGATGTTCCCACTGGCCCCATTACCTTTTCCCTGTCACTGAGCAATTTGTGGCAGACCGCTGGCGGAGATGCCTACCCGAAGATAGCGGATCTGCAACCCTACTTCTGGGACATCGGCACCATCGACGGCGACTTCAACAACAGCGGACGCAACACCGGCGATCAGGGCTGGAGACCCACTCTCAGCAACTATGGCTATGCCCGATCCACGGGTGGCACGGCTGGGAAGGACCAAGTCCAAGGCAATGGTCAATACACCGTGGCTGAACAGCGCAACAGCCAGGGCCTCAGGCTGGACCTGACTTTGAAGGACTATAAAACCAACGACCCCTTCCCCTACCTAGGACACACCTATGCACCAGACGCCAGGTGCACGACTGCCCTGGCCTCGACTGACTGCACGCGACAGGAAGTGGCCGAAATCTCCACTGGTTACCTATATGTCTTCAACCCCTCCACTGTCGACGGCAAGGACGTGGCCAACTACTATGGACAGACCGGTCTCAGCTTGCAGAGCAAGGTCGACGACGGCAACCTGAGTGCGAAATCGCTATCAAACCAGTCTTTACCCTCTGCCACCGGCCCCACGGACACGTCAAACCAAGCCGACCAGTCCGATGACATGTGGCACAACGTCATCTTCGCGCTAGGCTCCAACACAATAAAGGCAGGCATCAGCAACATCATTCAGTACAGTTGCATGACGGCTCCTAACTTTTTTGATGACGGCGTGGACTGCGGGTGGTGGACTGCTCCTGACAACCTACGGGGGACCGACTCAGCAGTCGCAGGGACCCAAGTGCGGGTAACGGCCGGCTTCAACTTCAAAACCAGCAAGGCCGATCTGCCTCTGCTGGGAATGTCCTTGGTCAAGATCGACCCAAAGGTAGTTGGACTACCGGACCCCGCAGGTCTGAATATTCCCTGGGTCAATGGCATCTGGCAGAACGGCAAATACGATCAATACGAGCCAACGAGCGATCAACACCCGTCACAGGAACTGGTCATGTACGCCACCAAACCCGACGGCAAGGACTGGAAAAACGACACTGAGCAAGCCAATGCCGACATAGAGGATCTGAACTTTTATAGCACGCAGAAGGATGCAAAGGAGCATGGCACGGTTGTAGGCATGCTGCTGGGCGGGCACACCGCCGCGCCCTCCAAGTTTGCCGAAGAGAATTCCCGATTCGGCTTCGGCGGATTTGTGATCAACGTCCTCCCCGATGCCAAAGTAAGTTCGGTAGCCCAGCTGACATCAGTTTCGCGCACTTTCACCCGCAGCCAATTAGCAGCTATGGCCGGGTTAAGCCCCGAGAACTCCAGCGATCAGGAATGGGAGGACTGGGCCAAGCAACAGAACCCCTACGAGCTGGCCAAAATCAAACCTCCCGTCTTAGCCACGTCGGTCGGAGGCTATACCAAGGCCAGCTATGACCAAATAAACGGTTACCTGGGCGGAGACACCGGCGGCAATGAACACGGGGACAGCCTCTATGTAGCCGGCGAAACCAACACCATCTCCAACGCCGTGGCACAAACAAGCACCAATTCCGAACCCAAAGAATACTTTGACATAGACAGCGATCAACGGTTCGTTGACTGGCGACTAACCATCAACACCGGCACTTCAGCTTCCCAAGCCAACAAGGGCGCCCAAACCGAACTGTACATCACCGACAAACTACCGGCAAAGCTCCACTACATCCCCGGCAGCGCCCGATTGGGTGGCACATATACGGAAGCCACGCCTGAAATGGGCCACATAGAGGGCGGAACCGCCTGTGAGCCATCAGTGAGCACGGACCCCGGAACCGGAATCACCACTCTGTCCTGGACATTGACCAACATCCCTGTGGACGGCAACAACCGCGTCATCCACTTCTCCACCTCCCTGGGTGACCTGACTGACCCTAACAAAGACATCGGCTCCAACGAAGACCTGACGACCTCTGCCACAGTTCAGTCAAAACAGAATATGTCCCAGCCCAACACATACTTGAAGACTGCCGATTCCTTCACCATCCACGCTTGGCGGACCAATACAACCACCCTTTCCACCTCGGCCGTACAGGACACTAATGAAGTCGGTGCACCAATCGGCTTCACCAACATGCTGAGCAGCACCTCAGGCAGTGGCAAGCAGCATCACTATGCCATCGACATCATGCCGTACAAACAGACAAGCGGCAAACCCGACTTCCACGGGGAACCCACTTTTGCCGATATGAACGTAAAAGCTTCGGCGGGGGCTAGTCTGAGCGGAATCACCATCCGCTACACCACAGATTCTCGATGGCGGGTCAATGACACGAGTTCCATACAATCCCAGGAATACCTCTCTTGGGACGAGGCTGACTTCAACACAACAAGTGGCGAAGTGAAAATGCCTGAAAACGTGGTGGCCTGGGCCTTCATCATCGATGGGCAGCCCAACCAATTCCGCTATGACATTACTTTCCATATAAATCCCGGAAACAACTCCTCAGGCGACCTCTATCGGAATCGCTGGGGCAATGCACTGAACCAAATGCCGGCTCAGGCCATGGTTGTTCAACGTTCCATCAGTGGCATCGTATGGTACGACGTCGATGGGGACGGCACCCGCTCTTCGGACGATATTCTGCTTAAAGATGTCAAAGTGACCCTGCTCAACGATACTGACGACAAGCCCGCCAAGTCGGTCGTCACCCCACATGATGATCTGAGCACAAAATCTGATTCCCAGGGCAAGTACGAACTGACCAATATACCGGCAGGGCAATTCCACCTGCGGTTCGACCCCGCTCCGAATACGAACTGGACCCACCTGACTACAACAATCCAAAAGGCCAGCGGGGCCAGCCCGAGCGAAAACTCCTCAGCCAGCGACATACTGGAGAACGGAACCATGAAAGGCGCCGTCATCAAGGATATTAAGTTCCAGAAGGCCGAGGATATGGTGGACACAGCCAGCCAATCCCTGGATTTCAACAACTGCGGCCTGACAGGAACAATAGACACCAATGAAGTGTCTGCAGGAGTCAAAGTACAGATCCAAGGCAGGAACTGGCTCAACTCAGACTCATTCACGTTAACTGCCGAGCCCCTGAATGGCGCACCGTCCGCAGCGTTGCCCAGCCAAATCACCATAGACGCCGACAACCAAAATGCCCAGGTGCCCGTCAACGTGTCTGCTCTGCCCGACGATGGCAGCTACGAGTATCGTATACACCAGGAAACCGGCTCCATTCCTGGCCTAACGTATGATCAGAGCACTGCAATCCTGACCATCACTTTGACAACTGATGCAGCTCAGTTAGAACGTACCGCCAAGGCGCAGTGGACTGACAGCAAGGGCAAGAAGATAGACACGGCGGCCTTCACCAACACCTACCAGGCCAAGCCGGCCACGGTCAGGCTCACCGCCTCCAAGCACCTGGAAGGCCGGGGCCTGAAAGCCGGGGAGTTCGACTTCCTCCTGCAGAACACCAAGGGCGGGAAGCCGGCCCAGGCATCCAACAAGGC